>PLJM01000006.1 GCA_003139695.1 Candidatus Dormiibacterota bacterium
CGGAGCTAACCGGATAGGCAGATCCGACGCTTATCGTAAGCATTTTGGTCGGCGCCAGTAATGCACCTCTACGGTGGCGCACGCCTGCGCTCAGTCTGACTATTGATGAGGTCGCCTGGCCAAATGCTAGCGGGTCATGTTCTCTCATGTGGCGGTTTGTTGTCCCAATCTGCGCTTGGGCTGACGACCAAAACATCGGAAGTCCACGCCCACTGCACGCGGCGCAGTCGATAGCTGGGCCGATGGTGCAGGTAGTGCCAGGACCCCAGACGGCAAATCCAGTTCTCAGCCCCATGCAAGAGATGCGGTTCGGTGTCGGTTTTGATTCCGTGTTTACCTTTAAGCGGGTTCTTGACGACAAGTCCAACCACCCAGTCCCGCTCGCCGGCCTTCTCGCGAGGGTCGTGATGAACAATCTTGGCGGCTGGTCGAAGGGGCACGCTCGCGTGCACAAACCCACCCTCGATCGAGTCTCGAGACCGGGGGCGAAAGTAAGTTTCTTGCGTGACCCCGAATCTTGAGTTGATCTGCTGGAAGGGCCGGGTGTCCATAGGTACCCCGGAGAGCTGAAAGGATGCGTCGCAGGATGAGATTCGGGTTGGTCGATTGCCGACCTCAATATCGGCCTTGATCGTGTAGAAGCCTAGGTCGCAGAAGTCGTGATAGCAAAGCACCTCTGTATGGTGGGGGCGTTCCAACGACGCGTACCTATCCCGTCTCTCTTTTAGCGCGCGAACCAGGCTTCGTGCTCCAAAGCCGTGCCACGTCAACCCCGCCTGTTCGAGTGCCCATTGGCCTTTGGTGGTAACCCAGTCCACCTGCGCCATGTATCTAAGTAAGTCGATGAATTCCGCCTCTGTCCGCAGCGGCAGCGATACGTCGTAGGTCACTCCCGCGCCCGATGCCGTGACCCAGTCGATATCAAAGGTCTCTAGCGCGAAAACGGCATGTTCGTAGTGGCCTTTGAGTGCCAAGTAGGGGGCCGTGACGCCGTCCTTGAGCACGAAGTTAATTGAGCTGTCCGGCAACCTTCCGCGACTCGCCTTCGACTTCGGGGTTGCCCTAGTAGCAAACGCACGACCTTCGAGCAAAAGTAGGTCACGCTTGGCGAGAACCAAGCGCTCGATGTCCTCATCGTAATGAAGGCACTCGATGAATTCTTCCCGCGTGATTAGCAGGATCGGCTGCTTCCGTTTGAGTTCGACCTCGTTTATCACGGTGTCGGAGTATGGCGCCATGCTGATGAATACTCCGACCGCAACTCCAGCGGTGCGCTTGAGGCGGTCGCGGAGTGAAACAAGATCATCGACGTTAGTCGCCGATCCTTGCCATTTCGTCTCGACTACGTAGACGTCCTGACCCTTTCGGGCTACTAGGTCGGTCTGTCTGGGCCAAGCGGCCTTGGAGTTTAGCCGTACGTCGAAGTGCCTCTTCCTGAAGAGCTGGCCTACGAAATCCTGCAACTTGTAGCCACGCCCCTGCGGGTCCCTAATCCTCCGAAGACGGTTGAATTGGTCAACAAGTGGGTGCAGCCGATGCATGAGCTAACAGCTCATTGTCTGCGATCGGAGGCCACACCGCTGGCCTACCAAAATGGTGCTTCGGGGCGACGAGCTTTTGAAGAGCGGCGGTTGCGCGTGTTGGGCTACCTGCAAGCGACTGGCGGGTAATGCTGTTACGCCGCTAACGATAGGGTTCGATTATCAGTAGCTATTCCAGCCTGCGCAGCTCGACAGAGAGTTTCTGTATCGCTGGATCACCCACACAAGTTGAATGCGAAACGACACCTCGCGGCAACCGCCGAATCCGATCCCGCGTACGCCTCGTAGTTTGCTTACTCTCCGCGGAGTCGCTTGGCGAACGCCGGTGCTCCTGCCTTCTCCAGCATCGCAATCAGTTCCTCCCGAGAAACCGGAGGTCGCTTCAACGCTGCCGCCTGCTCGCCTACTATCCGCTGCACGGCGGCCGGACCGAGGTCATATAGGGACACCAGGAAGTCGTCGGGATGGATGACGTCGATGCCATGGGGTTCGCAGGACTCCGCCGGGAAGTGTTTGAGATTTGCGGTCACTACCGCATCCGCTCCCCGCCCCACTGCGGCGGCCAGGACATGGCGATCGCCCTCGTCGTTTGTCATCGCAGGCTCGAGCCGAGCAATGACCCCCTCCGACACCATGCCGGCTTCGAAGGTGCGCCGCATGGCGTCCACGCGATGGGCGGCTTGCTGGGCGCTGGCGCCGTTCTCCTTCATCACTCGCTCCAGGTCCTTCAGGATTCGCTCGCTCCAGAAGAGGTCGTACAGCTCCCGCTCCGCCAGCCGCATGAGGATGTCAGCGATCGACAGCGGGTACAAGACGCAGGTGTCCAGCACGACCCCAAAGGCCACGGGGCCGAGGATATACGACCTAGTGGTAGTTCTCGGTTAGCGATATCCGCCTGGAAGAGCCTGCGCCGCTTGCGTCATCTCGTCCAGGAGCTGTCGGCGGTCCTTGGCACGCCGTTCCCGGTATGCCATGACGTCCGTGAACCTCACCCGACGATGGGTCCCCACCTTCTCAAAGGGGATCTCCTTCCCTAGTAGGTTGCGCACTAAGAAGGGGCGCGACACATGCAGCAGGTCCGCCGCCTGTTTGGTTGTCAACTCCTTCCCTTGGGGCACCAGGTGTACGGACAACCCTCGGCTCATCCCCTCCACGACAAAACGCAAGGCGTGAAAGGCTGATTCCGGGAGGAGGATCTCCTCCCCGTTCGGTCCAATAAGGCGCGCAGGCTGACGTCGGTTCAGAATCTCCGTGAGCCGTTCGTCGAGAGTACGCAGCCCTGCCTCCTCCCCTTCCTTGGGAGCTACGACCGTCTCTGGAGCCATCGCTGTTGCCATCTTGCATAGCCTCCTTGCTGGGGGAGCATTTTACCCCGCTAAGTGGTCTAAGTGCAATATATGAAATATCTTGCGAGCCCCTTTGCTACTCAGATTGATATCGATAGGGGGTAATTATCGAGAGCAACCGGTTGCCGAGGCCGTTCAAGAAACGCTGTAAGCCGGGCTCCGGGCCGGGAGGAACTCCACGAGTAATGACTTCGTCAGATTGACGATTTGTCCTCGGGTGCTTCATCGAGACGCCCGGTCGTCACGTAGTGGCCCTCTCGGTCATCGGCATTAGCGATCTGCACCCAGAACCATCGCTCGATTGTCGGAACGTCCAGATGACCGGGCACTATGGCTTGGATCTGCACAAATACTCTTTCGTCCGTCTGCCCAATTTCCGGATTGTGCTCTTCGCCTGCGACGTAGAGGAGCGGAGGAAAGAGCGGGGCTCCGGTTCCACTTCCGTCAGCTCTGTCCACCCAACTAAGGGCGCCCAAGACTCCAACCGTTTCTCCCCCAGAATGAAGCCGTGTGAGCGAAGGTGGAGCTGAAAGGCTAGACCACGGCAACAGCAACGGTAGCTGCGGCGAAAACTTAGCCTCCCGCGCATCGTCGCCGAGCAAGACCTTCGTTACGCGCACCTCTGGGGTGATCCCGCCACCTCCGTCGTTCCAGAAGCGCAGTCGGAAGTACGCCGAGTGATGGCGTGTTGCCGTGTCCGTGGCAAGGTGATCGTCCATTCGCAATATGGGAGGATCTTCGGCTGCTTCGCGGACGGGCGCGGCCGACAGCACTTCGAGCTGCACCTTGATCTGGAATTCACGTCCATCGGCCCAAGCCGTCGGCTGTGCATAGCGGTGAGACCGGGCGTCAAATGTTCCTGTCCAGCCAAAACCGCCGGCGATGTTGATCACCAGATGAGACCCCATCCTTCGGATGACGATTGCAATTTCTTCGTCGTGGTAGCCAGGCCAGATGAGGGCGCCTTTGCCGCGAGCCAACTCGTCGTAATAAGTGAAGGCAAGGTCGTCGGAGTCTTGCTCTTTCTGTATGTGCCACAGCGGGTATCCGGGTGCGTAGCGTTCGGAGGAGAACTCATCGCTTCTGGAAAACTTGAGTCCGAATCTCCACTGGTTGCCACGCAGCGGTTTTACCCGCAGACGTACCTCGCTCTGCTTATCGAAGTCAATCTCCGGTCCGACGGCATCCTCGACGGCGAAGGCCCGCTCCCATTTCGCCAAACCCTTAGTGGTTGCGTCTGACAGCACTGCCGAACCCGCAGCGACTATCGCGAGTGCGTTTAGAACGATGGCGATTGCCAGCAGCAACGCCGGAATGATCGCATCGCCGACCCGTCCTAATTGGACTGCCCGAAAGAACACTGGCGACGCGGCCATCGCAATCCCGAAACCAACCCCACCCAGCGCGACTCGACCCCGGCGTGTCGCCAGAGCGAGCCGACCAACGTTGACAATTGCTTCGCGTATCGATTCCCCGCGTGCGCGAGCTTCGCGAAATGCCCACCGAAGCCACGACCTGCCGCAAAAGAGCCCGGCGCCGAGAAGCGCGACAACTAGGGCAACAGCGACGATCACGACTAACACGTGTGCCTCTGGAAACGCGAACCAAAGAGAGGCTCCGCTGTAGACGAGAGCCCCTGCCACCAAGAGAGCCCCTGCTACTACCCAGAATCCCGTCGCACGAATGCCCATTGAAGCGCAACGATACCCGTCGAACTCTCAAGTCCGAAAGCCGATCACTCGTCCCCGTCAGAGTCAGTCGACCCAGGCAGTCGGCGCCAAGGCGAGCTGCGCACTAAAAGGAGCTAATTTTCCGAGCCCTCCGCCTTCGAATTCAGGGCTCCATCTATCCAAAAGCTAGCTAGCTGGGTCGAGGTGCGGAGTGTAAGCCGGGTTCTGTATCGGCGAGATGGCCGCATCCATTCTGAATGCAAGACGACCCCCACCGACACCCCACGATTGAGGTGGCTGCGTACTAAACACGTACTGGTACGCGGGACTTACAGTCCCCGCAGGGTCAATTTGTGGCACCCGGCGTCATCTTGGCTGCGTACCCTGGGGATATGACAAAGTCAAAGGACGTCAGAGCCACATTCAGCAAGGTTCCCGACAAAACGTCACTCAGTGTCTTCGTTGTCCTAGCGATTGAAGGGGTTGGAGACGAGCCTTCATTCGGGCGCAGCCGGCTGGAGGGTGCTGCGGAGCAACACGGCCGCGCCGCAGTGCGCGAATTGCTCGAATATCTCAAAGCACTCCCTAGTCAGGCCAAGTGCTACACCGCCGAGGAGTTCGTCTTGGGCTACGTGCCGCGGGCCGGGGCCACTCCCGCCGACTTAGACGCCTGGGAGGATCTTCTCTCGAGAACATTTGCGCTCATGCTTGCAGATGCCAACGTAGATTGGTTCGACTTCGGCAAACGACTAATCGGCTTAATTCGGACGGCTTCCGACTTCGCAAGCCCCCGCTTGCGCGCTTGGGGATTGGGAGACGAATGCTAAACCTCCCGAACTTGGCGAAAAGTCCTGCTGGCTCTGCTGTAAGCCCAGTTTCTAGGCTTGCGCCCGGAAAGCTTGGAGTAGGCGGACCGCAAGCTCGCGCGAGATATCGGTCGCGACCCGCCTGAGTTCCGAAGCTGGGGCAGCCACCTCGGCGGCAAGTCGAATACTTCCTCGCCCAGTCATGGCGAAGCTGGAGAAGCTGGCTGTCGTACGCCGGCCGAGTTCGTGGGTGTCGCCCTCGACCGCCATCCCCACGGGGTCTAAGGCAGCGGTGACCGCGACGGTGGACTGGGACATGAGCACGGTGGCGCCGACGCGGATCAGCTCGGCAATCTCCGTAGTCAGAGAGTCTGCCGAAATGATCGTGCCCAAATTGTCGCTTCGAAGCTGACGCCAGATGCTTACCACTCCCGAACGCGACAATCGGACGCCAGTTTGTGAGGCATTCCGGCCCAGGGCTACAGCCCAAACGAACTCGGTATCCGCCCCAAACGTCAACGCCTGGTCATCGGAAAACAGCCCAGTAGTTCGACCCATCCCGGCCAGCTTGTGACGACCCTCCTCAAGCACTGAAGCCGCCAGCCTCGAACCTCCGACGGGGACTATGTGGACCTCGAGCGTCGTGGATTGACCGGCCCTGCCCGGCAGCGACCGGCCAGCCTCACCCAGCCAGGGAATCGGTGGCGACTGATCGAGCCGCTGCAGCGTGACTTGGGATGGAGCCTCCGTGAGACCCTTGATTGCGGCCGTAACCTTCGGCAGTAGGTCTGCAGCCGAGGAAAAAGCACTCCTAAACCGACCGGCCTCGTAGTTCTCAACCCGCTGAGCGAACGCTGCCTGGTCGGCGTCCATTACTACCAGCGCCTTCCGCATGACGATGACTGGGAGGTCCCTCGCCACGGCGGCATTGAACTCCTCCTCAGTGGGCGCCAATCCTGTGTCAGGCGTGCGGTCGCCGTAATGCTCGCCGAGGAGAAGGAGGTAAGCGTCTGCAGCAGCAACCGCGTCGAGGCACGCCTTCCGGGGAGGCACCGGGAGGGCGGTGAAGTCCTCGAAGCGCGAGGGCCGGTGGCCAAGCGCAGTGATCATCGCGGCAACAGCATCGCGCTCGTCCGCGAGCCCCCGCCGCACCGACGAAATGAAGATGACCATCGCGTATCGGTTTAGGTGCCGCCAAACAGAATCCAGCGACGCCCCGACATGAGCGCATCTCGCATGCCGGCCCCCATCACGCTTCCGCTTGAGTTGCTTCCGCGAGTTTGATCTCAATCCGGGGCACTCTCGCGCCATGCTCAGCAAAAGAAGCCATACCGTTTATCCAAGCGACTACGGCCGGTGGAAGATCGAACCTCTCCGTCCCGAGTTCCTGCTCCCAGAGGGGCATCGATTCAATCCACATCTGAATTCTCATGACGTTTTTGTGTATACAGCCGGAGAACGATGGTCGCAACGAAGATGCGACGGCCTCGACGGCCCGCTCCTAACATACGCCAGAGGTATCGCATTTGACCTTAAGGTTGACTGAAGGACCGCCCCGCTAGGCGCAAAGTCAGGAGTCCTCGCTTGCCCCGAGTTTCATCTGACCGGACGGAATAGTAAATGAGGACACGATTGATTCCTTCTGCAACTTTCAGCCGGATGTTGTGCGGCTCGACAACGTCCGGATGTAAGTGGTCCGCCTCGGTCATGAGACGAAATGGGCCCCCCACATCTCGGCGGGCCGTCCAAGTAGTTGCGGCAGTGATGGCCTCGACTCCAAGAGGTTGCAAGACGTAATTCCAAAGCAAGTTATGCGCACTCAGATCACCGGCATTGTGGTCTCGATTCGCACGTTAATAATCACGAAGCCGTCTAACGGCGGACTACCTGTAGCCTCCAAGACGTCGACAAGGACAGGTTGCGAAACCGTTACCTCGACGGGCCGCCTTCCTTTAGGCGGATCCCATAACTCGAAAGTCAGATTCGCCGTTCGTCGTCACAAAGTCACTAGCTGACGAAAGCACGGAGGCGATGGTGGCGTTGACTTGGCTAATGGCAATTCCTGGTTGAACGATGACTACGTTGGTAGCCAACCTCGACCTCTTTGCTAGCGCCAGTAGCTCCTCCAACTGCACCCATGTGCCGCGAACCATTCGATTAGGTTCTGGTTGAACCCGTCGGCGAAGCCGTTGAAGTAATACTTCCGGTCGCGTCCACGCAAGAGATTTCACCGCTTGACCGCACACTTCGTAGGCATCCTCAACACGAGCGCCCGGCAGCGCACCAGCAGACTTCTTACAGTGGTACAGAGTGATGGTGACCATTCCATTCGCCGCCTTAATAGCTATGAAGTCGGCGACTTCGCCTTTGTGGTGATCGTAGGCGGCAACATCGGCGTCGCCGTTGGCCAACCATTGACGGATGTATTGGTGAATGCTCAGTTTGTCATGCTCGGCGACGTCTGGCCAAAACTCACGCTGAATGTCTACCCCACTCGCCGGCCAGTCGATTGCCTGAATCTTGGCTAGGTCAAACGCTGCCGCATCCTCAGGTGGGCGTTTGAACAACAGATTGCCTTCCAAACTCGAGCCGTCAGCGAAAAAGAAGGTTGGCGGAAAAACCTGCAAGAATTGGAGAAACGGCAGTTGCTCGTGGCCCGCGACCACAGTCAGAGGTGCTGGCGGCTCAAGATCCCAACTGTACGTGGGCTGCGGTTCCAACACGAAATGCAAGCGCGCGTGCCAGTCCTCGTCGGCTAATTCGAAAACAATTGCGTTCTCTGAGGACGCCGCTACGTCGACCGTCAGGTCCAGATCCCAGAGTGCGACCGTATTCACGATGCCGTCGATCGCTATGTTCAACTCTGGTGGATCACCATGCCCAATTCGATGCCAAGCCCCAGCAATCACATTTGGAGGGATCGCCCCAACCTCCTCATCCGTGGGCAAGAAGTCGAACTCTGAGCCAGTCGTTATCGGCGCGGGCGACGACAGTTTCAGTGCAAGTTCGTGGCACCAGTCAATCAGGTCGGGGATTTGGGCGCTGCGGTTGCTCCATATCTTGGAAGAGCTCGCTAGTCCGATGGTGGTCATCTGGTCGTTCTTATCCTTGGCTCGGCCGAAACTGTGGCCTTGGTGAAATAGTCGCCCGTCGCTTCGTTTGATCGCTCGATGGACACCGAGGCCAGTCAGCGTTCGGTAAGACTCGACTGAACTCGTAAAGGCTCGATTGCGCATTCCGATACTGAAGAACTCTTGCTCGGTAAGATCCCTAAGCGCTCGATTAATCCTGGAGAACGGCAGGCGCCGGTGAGCTCCAACCGTTAGGGAAGCCGCGATCGACTCATAGAGACTTTCATCCCGGCGTGAGGCACAGATGAACAGCAGGCTTGTTTCCGCGTCGCAATAACAGATAAATAGGTCATGAATAACGGTCGGGAATTGACTCACCGTTGTCCAACGCGGCAGAGAGAGTTCGCGGGTAATAAATAGAGTCGAGTTCAGTGCATCACTGTCTTGGCGATTGATGATCTCGAGCGGGGCGTCGACGTTGATAGCGCTTGTCATGTCGACCGCGGCGTCGCACTGATAGACCTTGACATGAAAGTATGGAGTCAGGGACCACAGCGAAATGTCGCGGTCCTCATCGTCCAGAGCAGTCTTGAGGTCGTAGGTGGCCAGGTCTTCCTGAACCTTGACTTCGTGAGCGACTTTGGCATCGATGAGGTTCGGCAGAATCTGTTCCCAGACTGCTTCCTCCTGGTATAGACGCTTCACTTCGGTGTCCACCTCAGAGGCGACGGCCAGAAAGGTTGCCGGTCCGACCCTCGCGTTCGTCCGAGCAAAACGTCCGATGAACTGAATCGTCGTTCCCAACGATCGATGCGGAGTATGGACCGCAGCTATCTTGAGATTTGGAAGGTCGAATCCTTCTCCGAGCATGTCCACAGCAATTACGCCATCAAGTTCGCCTTCACGCAGCCTCGTGATAGCAGCGCGGACATCTCGCTGGCTGTAGCGGCTATGAATCGTTTGTAGTCGCAGAGATGTGTTCTCTGCGTAGACGACGGCCAATTCCTCCGCCCTGGAGGTCGTGTCGGTGCGTACCATGACGAAGTGCTCATACCCCGCCTCCCGATCCTGCTGGAACTTCCCCTCGGCTGACTTGGCTATTGCCACGTCATGCGCCTCATCTCCAGGATCGACCGGAACGAAATTGATCGGTCCGAACACACCATCCCGGAATGCCTGCGCGACCGTATACACAAAAGTGAATCGGGCACCCAGTTCCCGGCGGTCCTGACGAAACGGAGTGGCCGTAAATAGAATCCGAGTAGCGTTCGGAAAGGCATCGATCATCGCGCGCCACGTCTTGGCAGGGCTGTGGTGAGCCTCGTCAATCATCACCAGGTCGAAGAGATCCTGTGGGGGCTGCGCGACGCCTTCGTATGCCGGACTAATCGTGTTTGGAGTTCCGATTACTACGTCGTACTGCTTCAGCGATGTCCAATCGGCGTCAGTGCTCACCCTGTGTAGACGTTCATGGGTGGATGGCGGTTTTATGTTTTGGGCCAACACGCCAATCTGGCGAAGCAATGCAAGCGACCGAAACTGGTCCGCAGTTTGCCCAGCCACCAGGCGGCTAGGAGTCGCAATCAAGACCCTTTCAGCTTCGAGTACATAGGGCGCTAGAGCGAGCACCGCGGTCTTCCCAGATCCAGTTGGCATAGCTACGAGCGCGGGCTCGTCCTTAATCGCGAAATGCGCAGCGATGGCGTGAATTGCGCCAAATTGGCCGCGCATGAGCCCTGCCGTGGTGTCTGTCTGGCGTGGATAGCGAACGGCAGACGAGTTCTCGATGAAATAGGACATGAACTGCTGCCAAATTGTGAAGCAGTTGTTAAGCCAGCGGGACGGCAAACGTAAAGGGAACGCTTATTGGATGACGTCAGTTCTGCAGTTGCCCGACCGTAGGTCGGGAGACGATCGGCACTCTTGCGGGTTGATCGGTGTTTGGGGGCCTAGCTCCGACTCGGGATTTGGTCGAGGGGCTCGGGATTTTGATCCCGGAGCCTCACGGTCCCGAACCGTAGTAGCGGTAGGTTCGCGGCGCGCCGCCAGCGGCCGTTTGGTTTCACCCCGTCCGCGGGTTCAGTCCGCCAAGTGCCGCCAGATGACGGCGGATGCCGCCTGGGTTGCTACATACGTTGCTACATTCGACGCTCGCGAGTGCCCGCGCCGAGTGCTCGCCAACCGTAAGCAGCCCGAGCAGCAGCCCACCAAAGACGGTCTTACTTTCTTTTGCCCTTGGCGCGGCTCTTGATCAGGTCGGCAACCAACTGGGGGTTGTGCTGTGGCTGCTTCGATGGGCGTTGAACGGTCAAATTGCCACCTATCTCTTCCCTGATGAGATCGCCCATCAGGTTCAAATTGGGCTGCGGTAGCTTCTGATCGCTTGACGGGACAGCAGGTTGGCTCGTCGGCTGCTTGGGCGCGCTCGTTTGTTTGGCCGGCTGACGGGCAGCGTCCTTGCTCAAGTCACCGTCCTCCATTCAACGTCTTGCCGTTTTTCGGATCTTCTTGAATGAAGGTGCCTATCAGCTGCGGTCTGGGCGCCGGCGGCCGTGGAGGTTCCTGCGGCGCAGACGGCGCGGGCGTGGGAGCCCTGTTTGGCTTTTCTGTCGAGCGCGTCATGACCAGAAGTCACTATACAACGCGATTAATTCGCGAACGCCGCGAAAAGTAATAGCAATGCAAGCATGAGTAACGCGAGCTGCGCATAGACAAGCCCAAGCTTCTGCGAACTCCGCTCTCCGTTCTTGTCGAACACGTATGCGACGGTCGCACAGAGATCCCCTAACAGCTCGACATCGGTCTTATCCCAATAGTCAGGCCACAGCCCCGATGGCTCAGGAGCGGTCTTGATTCGGCGAGGAAGGAGCGCCACCGCGCCGACGACCCATGCGACGATCAATAGAGCTGCTGCCACCACAAGGAGAACTCCGACAATTCCCACTCTGGGTGCACCTCCCGGCACTACAACTAGGCCGATCATGACTCCGTTGGCTGCTAAGAGGATCGCAATCTTTTGATCGAGGCCCTCTAACTCCTGAATCTGACGGTCAAGTGCCGCCTTCAATTCCTCGTATAGCAGCTTGAGATGTTCACGGTCGTCACGTGGCGGACTATGCATTTACTGCAGGCGGCTTCTGTGAAGCTGCCTTGCTCCTCGGTCCTCAACTTCATCGCCCACTGCGCGTGCTCTCAAGTCTTCCCGTCGAGGAAATTCTGCACCTTGCGCCTGACAAAGCTGGCAGATATCTCCGAGAAGCCAAGTTGGTCGAACAGACTGATTGCCGCCAAGCTGGACTGTTCTTGTACGCCGGCCAAGAGGTCAGTCCGCGGCACGGTATTCGAGTAGGTGACTTGGTTATGCTGCGCCTGGAGGTGATATGGCAGGTCTTCTGAGCTGTCTCCGCTGCCGCGCCGACCGAGGACGTCGTGCAGCGAAATCTTAAACAGGACAGTTTCGACGGTGTCATCATCGCGGTAGAGACGCCGTCCGAACTCGAATACCTCGACAACTGAATAGATGGCCGCGACAAAGTGAATCGTTCCTTTATACGAGGTACCTTCCTCTCGCATCCGCCACCGGTGCGTGTAGAGCCCGCTAGGGTGGAAACGCCAAATCTCCTGGTATCGCATTGAATCAACCCGTGCCTCGATACCTCCGTCCGGCAGGGCTATTACACCTTGTGGATCTCGTCGGGGGATGTGCGGAAAATTCCAGCCCCTCAGTGCCACACACTTCGCGTCCACAATATCTAGTAGCCGAGCCGACGGGAATCGTTCAAGTACCAAAGGGGATGGAGCGATGGCTGCTGACCAAGAAGCAAGCTCTCGCTGAGTCATGGCAAGGCCATAGCCGCGAGGTCGTCATCGATTGCCGCTAGCAGACTCTGCGTATTGGGCAATGTGGTACCAGGCCAATGCGCATCGATCAACTCCTTTATCTGGTGTAGGAGCCGCTCCGACTTCTTGATGTATGCCCGATCCAGCAGTTCGCGCATCTCTGATTCAGTAGTTATTTCCTTCGTCTCTGTTCCTTCAGTCCGAATGTACAAAGCCCCGGCGCGGACCACCCACTTGTCGTTCTCCTTGAGTGATTTGGTACACACAAGCGGTTGCTCAGCGAATGGGACGACGTGCACAGCCACCAGCAGCTTTCCATCGGCGAGCCTGCCAAGTACAACCTGAACGACAGGGGAAGGCGCGGAGTACGACGACAAACTTGAAGTTATCTTCGCCGCGTCCCATGTGCTGGCATCCGCCTGGGTAAGCCCGATAGCCGAGAACGTTGCGTCGTCTACGCCGATCAAGAGATCGCCTCCGTCTTTTCGGTTGCTGAGACCGATGACGTGCTTGGCCAGCTTCGCCCGACCATGTGCATCTTTTGGCAGCGACATTGGAGCCTTGTAGTCCACACGCGATTCAGATCCACGAGCAAGAAGCTCTCGCACCAATTCGTCGGCTTCGACAGGGAGATCTGCAGCTACGGAATTAGAGGACATGCGTCGCGAGAGTACACCGTGCAAGAAAGTGCCAGCGTTCTGGTCTAGGCGAATGTGGGGAGGTCATTGCGGAAGACCTTCTGCCGCTCTTCGAAAGCGGATCGTTCATGGCCCTGCGTCCGATGATCTTTGACTCTGGCTACATAGACCGCATCGCTCTGGGCGTTGCCGTTCGCCTTCTTACGGTTGTCTGATGTCAGATGAAGATCGAGGCTTCCTGAAAGGACGATGCCGTGTGGCCGAGTAATGAGGGGTCTCACTCCTCGACCCTGGATCCTCTGCCAGTAAGGGTCCGACGTCGCCATCGACCTCGGCGGCCCGACACATAGGTGCGGTTACCCCGCCCTTGCTTGCACCGACTCCGGCACTCCGGCTCCCTCCAACGCCTCGTGTAATAGCGCCTCCAAGAGCCGGATCCTCTGGTCTTGCTGGGTCGCGAGAGCACGCTCTAGGTCATCACACACCGCCATCATTTGATCTGATTTGGCCACGATGCGCCGAAGCTCGCGAAGGGGCGGGAGTGGAATGACGACCTCGTTGAGGATCGAAAGGTTTATGTTTTTCTGAGCGGTGGACGGGGCGAATGCGAGAAGTTCAGCCTTCGCTGTCCTGAGGAAATAGTCGAAATAGCGGCTATCTGGGAACTCTTCGGAGACGACGAGGCCGACTACGCTGTCTGGGAAGCAAGCATCAAAGGCGAGGATTCCACTGTCCGCAATGTTCGCAGCTATCGTGATGCATAGAGTTCCCGCCGGCCACATGGCGCTCTGAGCCAGGCCAACATCGTTGTACCGGCTGGTAAAGGTGCGAATCGTCCCACCAGAACGCGCGACGTCCCCCGTCTGGATGAACGGATACGTCCCTCCGATGTAGAGTGAGGGATCGTTCCGAGGGCGGTGCTTAGACTTGCCTCTCCCAAAGGTCCCTAAGTCGGCGAAACCGCACCAGGTCCATCCCAACGGTAGATCGAATGGACGTGATGTTTTTGCCGCTGCGCGCGCAGCGGCGATACCCCTTCTTGAGCGCAGTCGCCCTAGTAACTCAGCCGCCGGCTCGTCTGTCGGATCCTGCGGCACCAATCGCCCTCGGACCGCCAGTTCCAAAATGGCCTGCCGCACCGCCACCACGTGTTCTGGCTCCGTGATCAGCCGCGGGGATTGGTCCAGGAAGAACCGGATATCGTCGGGGCTGGACATTCCATCGCCATCGGACGGCGTCAGCCGCTGCAGGGACGCTGCACGCAGCCCGTCCCTCCGCGCCTCCCGTTCCTTCTGTGCAGTCTCCAGCTGGTCGCAAAGCGCCATCAATTGGTTCAATCGAGCCAAGGCTTCGGGGGAGATGATTGGAATCGGGACCTGGCCAATTTTGTCCAAGGTGAGGCTGACGTTGGCGGTACCAACCATTTGGGAGACGAGCAGCTCGTCCTTGAAAGCTGTCAGATATTCATACAAGAAGCGCGCGGAGATAGTGTCCCGATCGCGAGGGAAGGCGGCGCACAGGATGTTTCCTACGGCGAACTTCCCTTCTTGGTAGTGCAGGCGCTTCAGACTGGCTCTCCCATGACCGCTCGATGAGACCATTGGAATGAGAACAGCCGCACCTTCAAAGTCATAGTGATCGCACGACATTCGTGCGTCAGCGGTAACCACAAGTGGAAAGACACCCGGCTGAGCTCGTTGAATCGGAGTCAGGCCTTTCTTTAGGTCTGCAACGGTCGCCAAGCGCTCAAACCTGCACGTCAGGGAATGAACTTGGAGCGCTTGGGCCGCCTCCGCCCTGATGTCATCACCATCCACCGGCGCTTGATGGAATTCAGTGGCGTTTGCGACTTCGTCGTTCAAATGTCCACCCAACGCCAGTCCAAGGACAAGCCGCCGCAGACCGTGGACGCCCTCGATATCGACGACAAAGTCTTCCAAGCGCCGCGCGTAAGCCTTGAGGCTCACCGCAGCAACGCCTCCACGAGCATGGATTTCAGCTGATCTCGGAGGGCTGTTACTCGCGCGTTGGCCTGATTCAACTTTTCCAGGAGTTCGGCCGGATCTTTGTGATCGTCTCGAAGTACGTGAGGGTTCTTGATGTCCAGGTTGTAGTTGCGCTCTTTGACCTGGTCGATGGATACCTTCCAAGAGAGTTCGGTCTCTACGCGAGCATTTCGCGCGACGCCGCCCCACCAGTCCACACAGCTCTGGAGATGCTCGACGCGGATCGGTTTAGTCATGGAGTACGCCTTCTGTCCCTCGGGGACCTGATGCTCGTAGTACCACGTCTCTTCGGTCGGTTCTCCCTTTTCGAAGAAGAGCAAGTTGGTGCCGATTGAGGCGTAGGGCTTGAACACACTGTTAGGCAAGCGAACGATGGTGTGGAGATTGCACTCCGCCATCAACTGCTCCTTGAGGCGAGTCTTGACGCCCTCACCGAACAACGACCCGTCGGGAAGCACCACAGCCGCCCGGCCGCCCCGCTTGAGCAACCGCATGATCAAGGCAAGGAAGAGATCGGCTGTCTCCCGCGTCTGGAAATGCGAAGGAAAGTTGGATTCGATTCCCGGCTCCTCCTTGCCTCCGAACGGCGGGTTTGTCAACACGATATCGACTCGGTCGGCGTTCGTATAACTGACGTAGGGTCTGGCCAGCGTGTTGTCATGGCGGACAAAGCTGGGGTCCTCAATGCCATGCAGCAGCAGGTTGGTCACACACAGCATGTGCGGCAGGGGCTTCTTCTCCACAGCTCGGAGCGACGCCTGTATTTCTGCCTCATCAGCCGGTTTCTTGACGTACCTATCGCGCATGTGGCGGATCGAAGAGGTGAGGAATCCACCGGTTCCGCAGGCTGGATCGAGCAGGATCTCGCCCGGCTTGGGATCAATACGTTCGGCCATGAATGCCGTAACCGCACGCGGCGTGTAGTACTCGCCGGCGTTGCCTGCGCTTTGTAGGTCGGCGAGGATCTGCTCGTAGACGTCGCCGAAGTGCTGCCTGTCGGCCAGGTTGTTGAAGTCCACCTCGTTGATCTTGTTGATTACTTGGCGAAGCAGCTGCCCTGACTTCATGTAGTTGTGGGCGTCCTCAAATACGCCCCTGACGACGCGCTGCCGGTGATCCTGCAATCCCACAGCGGAGAGCGACTTGAGTTCCGGGAATAGTCGGTTGTTGATGAACGCGAGCAGCTCGTCGCCAGTCATGCCTTCGGGATTGGCCGCCCACCCACCCCAGCGCAACTCGGCCGGCAGCGGCGAGGCGTGTGCTGGCTCCATTACCTCGATTTGAGCGTCCTGGTCATCCAGGATCTTGAGGAAAAACATCCAGCAGAGCTGGGAGATCCGTTGCGCGTCCCCGTCGACGCCAGCGTCCTGCCGCATGATGTCTTGGATCGATTTCACCGTGTTTCGGACTGACATCAACTAAGCGACCTCATACAAGGCTTCTTGGAGCTCATGCACGGCCTGCACGAAACCGGCCCGGGAACCGAACTGTCGGACCAACTCGACCGGAGTGCCGAGCTTATCGATAGGTGGGATCTGTAGCAGGCGCGGGTCCCCTAGGTCCACGACACCCTCATCCTGATACTTCTTCAGGAGGGCATCGAGCACTGCGCGAGCCTGTGGTCCGTACTTGGCAAACACGTCTCGTTTGCGCACGTTCTCCGCTCGCTCACGCCTGGTCAGTGGAGGACGACCAAATGCCACGTAGCAAATGAGGTCGAACGGATCGAGATCACGGTTGACCTCCTCTGCGAGAGGCTCAAGCCGCAGGCCTTCTTCCTCAAGCTCCTCGATGACGGCCTGCTTGCGGTCGGACGCGTTCCATCGCTGTAGAAATGAGTCCAGGGAGGCGAACCGTTTCTTCACTGCCCGCTGGGAGTAGTCGCGCAGGCTCTCAGTAATCAGCTTGCCGTCGGCATCGAGATACTTAACACGCTCGGCGATGATCGTGACCAGCACGCCCTTGACGTAAATCTTTCGACTGTCGGGTTCGTCGGGCCGGATCGAGATGTCATTTCCCGGATCAACTTCGACCTCATCCTCTCCGGGCTCTTCGACGTTGACGTCATCAGGCGGCGAGATTGGATCGTCGTCTTCTGGCTCGTAGATCTGCACCGGTTCGCCGTCGAAGTCAGGATCAGCGAAGTGGTGCGTAGCGCCGCGAAAATCCATGAGAGTGAAGTAGTACTTGTGGGTGTCCTCATGCACCCGCGTCCCCCGACCGAGGATCTGCTTGAACTCTGTCATCGAACCGACCGGGCGGTCGAGCACGATGAGTCGGCACGTCTGTACATCTACGCCAGTAGATAGCAGCCGCGACGTGGTGACCAAAACCGGGAATGTCGCTTCTGGATCGACAAAGTTACCGAGTTGATCTTGTCCCTCGCGGTCATTCGCGGTAATACGCATGACGTAGCGACGGTTTTCGTTGACGAGATCACGGTTCTCATTGACAAGCGCCTGTCTCATCCGTGCAGCGTGTTCTTGGTCGACGCAGAACAGGATGGTCTTCTGGTAGCGATCCCCGGTTTCCTTGAGAAACTCAGTCACTCGCTTTGCGACGAGCCGTGTGCGGTCGTCAATAACCAGGGTTCTGTCGAAGTCACTTTGGTTATAGATTCGATCGGGAACCTCCTCGCCTTCGACATCGGTCTTTCCCTGGGGTGGTCGGTATCCTTCCACGTCGACATCGATGTGCACATTGATGACCTTGTACGGTGCCAAGAATCCGTCCTGAATGCCCTGCTTGAGCGAGTACGTGTAGACCGGTGGACCGAAGTAGTGAATGTTGGAGGCGTACTTCGTCTCTTTGGGTGTTGCGGTCATTCCGATCTGGGTGGCGGATGAGAAGTACTCAAGGATCTCGCGCCAGGCGGCGTCGTCGTCAGCGCTTCCTCGATGACACTCGTCGATAACAATCAGGTCGAAGAAACTGCGGGAGAATTCACGGAAGAGCTTTTGGCGATCACCTGGTCCCGTAATCGCCTGATAGAGACCTAGATAGATTTCGTAAGACGTATCAATGCGGCGCCTGCTGTCAATTGCCTTTGCCAGCTCTGCAGTTGGGCTGCCGTCAGCGTCGATTGTTCGGGCTCCTGTGCTGAGCTTGGCCATCGCGGCCTTGAATGGCCGGAAGTCATTCACCATGGTCTGGTCGATCAGCACGTTACGGTCCGCAAGGTAGAGGACGCGCTTCTTTCGCCCTCCCTTCCAGAGCCTCCAGATGATTTGGAAAGCCGTGTACGTCTTGCCAGTGCCGGTCGCCATGACCAGGAGCAAACGTTCTTGGCCTTTTGCAATTGCCTCGATCGCGGCATTGACGGCGTTTCGCTGGTAGTAGCGCGGCTCTCGCCCACTCCCATCATCGAAGTAGTCCGTCAACACAAGCCGCTCAGCCTCGGGAGCGAGACCTTTCCATTTGCAGTATGCCGACCACAGTTGATCGGGCCCGGGGAACGCCCCGAGCGAAAGAGTCGACTCGACCTCTTGCATCGTACCCGTGCGGTCATGGAATGCGAATCCGTCACCGTTGGACGAGAACACGAACGGAATATGGAGAGTCTCGGCGTACCCGAGCGCCTGTTGCATGCCTGAGCCGACCGCGTGGTTGTTGTCCTTGGCCTCAATGATCGCAATTGGGATATTTGGCTTGTAGTAGAGGACGTAGTCGGCGAACTTAGATTTCCCACGCGTCACCATCTTGCCCCGGACATGGATCTGGCCCTTGGTGAAGTGAACCTCTCGTACGAGCTGGGTCTGCTCCTTCCACCCGGCTGCAAGAACAGCAGGCGTGATGAACTTGGCGCAGACATCCGCTTCGCTCAGATCCCTCTTATTCACGCCACGCCTCGGGGGAAAGGTTATCCGGGACTGATCCGCTCGGTTGATCCTGAGTGCCGCCGCCCCTCGTTTCCACTAGGCACGGCCCGCGCCGGTCAGCACTCGCGAAATGCGCAACCGCGAAATTCGATTTTCGCGGCGGTGCGCGTCGGGTCGGACGGATGAGCAATGCTGCGCGGTCCTGCGCGTCGCTGACCCATCCCCCCACGGTAAAACCGTAGAAACCCCAGCAAGGCAATCGACACCGGCCATGACCATCGCAATGACCAACTTGGGAATCGCAGCGCCCTGAAACGGATCTCGCGTTTCCCTTGAATTCCTCATTGTCGATCTGAGGGTTCGCGTGAAGAAAGACCTCTTTGAGGTCCTTGCCTCCCTGCTGCTGGCATGTCTCCAATACACCCTCCAGCAGACGGCGGTGCCGCACCTGGGTCCAGGTGGCACTGTCGGCGCTCACGTGAGTACCAGGCCCCCCACGTCGCCGACAAAGACAACGCCGTCCCCATCATTGAGGAACAGCTCAGCCGCGCAGATCTCCACCAATCCTTAAATAGCGAAATAGAGAGCCGACCTAGATCCCCGATAGTAGGAAGCTGACGATTCGCGCCTCTTATCGCGAGCACCCAGTGACTGCAGCTTTGCTGGGCGTCAGCTGGACTAGCGATCAGCGCCCTGCCGAACATTCGACGAGTGAATTCCGTTCAATTCATGCTTTAGAGTCCGGCCTAACCAGGCCCGATCAGCTTCGGTTGGATTAGCGATGCGAACGTCGATCACAAAAATCTGCTCCAACTCTCGGTCGGAGGGTAATCGGGACCGTAATCGATAGCGGATTCGAACCTCCAGCGGCGACGACACAGTCGGCCGCCGAGGCAGGCGGCGAAAAGTTCCGTTCAGCAAGTGCCACGCGCCAGAAGCGGCGCGGAGCAGAAACGCAACCACAACCGCTGCCGCGAACTCCGCCGTCCTAGTCTCCATTTTCTATTGTCTACCAAAACCGCCTTTTCGTAACGGGTATCGTGGCACTTTGAGTTGGGTGAACTGACGCCTCCGCCACCGGCTGGACACGGCAGATGCCTCCTTTGCGGAGATCAGATCGAGGCGGCCAGGCGAGGACGTCCGCGCGAGTACTGCTCGAATGGCTGCAGGCAGAAGGCGTACCGCATCTATCAATCCGGGATCGTCTGCCGCGTCTCACTACCGACCAGCGAACTCAACCGATTGAAGCCGTACCTTTACGAGCCGGTTCGGTCAACAGCGGATCCGTTCATGCTTACCGACCTCCGCCTAAGCAATCTGATGGAGGCGATAGCAACCGCCTATCTCGAGCAGGCGATGGTGTCCCGAAACGCTGTATTTCGCTCAGTCCAGCTCTCAGAATGCTGGATATGCCACCGCTGGTTTCACAGTCGGCGGGCTAACGCAAGACGATACTGCTCCGACGCTTGCAGGTCGCGCGCATTCCGCGCCAGAAAAGGGAGGCGAGACTTCGGACACTGGGCTCGAATTCCTCTGCCGGCCTATTCGGTACTCGCTTCGCTCGCTCGGAGCCGGGGTCTGACTCTCGGTGAATTTGTGGCGAAGTCTCTGACAACAGCTGGTGCCGTGCCTAGCGCGAAGGGGCCATAAACGGTAAGAATCTCCCGAGGTATTCATCCCTCGAGCGGCGTGACAGGTGATGTACAGCCATGGCACCCCCTTCGCGGTCGCAGGATCTCATCGTCATGGCTACTACAGGGCCGGATATCGGGGTGACTCGAGGCCAAGACCCTCCCTAGCGAGCGACCTCATGGTTGTCTTACGAGTTCACTCGGCTGCCGCCGATGGAGGCGCTGAAACACAGTGGCGCCGAGAATACCGTTGCGCTCAAACCTCTCACGTACGAGGGAGACCAGGTCCTCACCCTTAAGGCCGGCGCCGCGCCCGCGGATCTCGCGCCATGCGGAGACTGCGTCGTCCGCCAGCTCGCGAAACTCCTCTATGTCCGCGACGCGGACGAAGTCCTGAGCGAGGTCCGAGGCGGTCGTCGACATCAGCACGCGCGGTGTAGCGATGATCGAGAGGGATCCCGGTGGCACGGTCTCCCTCCTGTGTGCAGCCATCCACCGGAGGTGGCGATTAGCTTGGTCCACCGTGCGTGTGCCAATCTCGCCCTGCGGAGACTCATCGCTCTTCGCCTCGACGGTGATCCACGGGCCGCTGTCGACCGACCACTCCACGTCGGGCGCCGAGTCGTCCGCGTGGTGCACGCTCCCGAACCCAAGCATCTTGCCGAGCTCTTGAAGCCCGAGCTCGAAGTCCTTAGCCGCGGTGCCGTTGATCCGCGCGAGCATCGTGACGCAGACGTCCTCGAACTGCGTCGGCTTGTCCATAGCGACCTTGCCAAAGCGCGCGATCGCGCCGGCAATCAACGACTCGCTAACGGCGTCGGCCAACGCTGAGACGTTCGCCGGCGCCCGGTTCATCCACGCGCTCTTGGGAGCGCTGGAGATCGCCTGCTCGAGCAGCTTTTCGCTGACCTTGGCTAGCTCCGGCCGCTTTTCAACCGCAGCGCCAATCGCGGCCCACTGCGACCCCAGAAAAAGCCACAGCGCCTGATATGCCCTCGTGTCCTCGGAGCCCGCTAGCTCAGTCGCCACCTTCTTGGCGTGTTCGACCGCCCGTGACCACGCGCCACTCCATGCGGCGTCGATGGCGTGGACCTCGTCCGGAGCCGCCTTACCGTACTTCCCCGTCGCGGCGGGCAGCACCCGCTGGAGCCTGGCCCGCCGCTCGGCCAGTCGGGGCTCCACCTCGTCCTTCCATTCCGGATCCCCGCCGAGAAACGAACGGACCATACCGACCATGTCCGCGGCAGGTATGCGTGAATTGTCCCAGCCGAACGAGATCTCGGCCTGAATTTCAGGGTGCATGGCGTTCTGGACCTCCGCTTGGCCGCAGAAGTTCGTGAGCGAGCGGCCGACGATAAGCACGACCGCGAAGTCCTGCGGGTTCCGCGTGCAGCGCCCAGCACCCTGCACGACGCGGGTGCGAATCCGCTCCTGCAGAGCGCGCCCCGCGCCGAGAGTCTTGACCATAAAGCGCTCCTGCAGGTGCACGCCGGCAGGCAAGCCGTTGAGCACGACAACGCGGCAGTCGGCGCCCGGAAGGTCGATCCCGTCATAGCGACCTGTCAGCGCAAGTACGGCCGCGGGGGCCTTGGCGAACGGGTTCATTGACTGCTTGACGTTGTTCTTATCGAGGATCGGCAGATCGCCGGCTATCGCGCTCGCCGACTTCTGCGACGTCCTTTCGTCAGGCGACAGCAGCAGCGCCTTCTTCTCCGACTGAACGACGTCCCTTGCTACCTGGATGCCCTCAGCGTCTGTCACCATCTCTGTGAACACGAACAGCCGTCTGCCTGCCCCATGGCTCTCCCATCCGCGTGGCACCGGCAGCCTCCGTATCTTCGGTCGGCCGAACGACCGCTCGAGCTCTCCGCTCTCACCCAGTGTCGCGCTCATATATAAGCGCTGCGAAGCGGCGCTGAAGGCGTCGAGGGAAGCCGTGGGCGGAATCAGCGGCCGAATCAGGATTTCGGTCCAGCCGATAAACGCCATGCAGGCCCCGAGGTGGCCGCCGACCCGAGTCAGCGGGTACCGATGGTCGCCGGCGTGATCCTTGAGCGCTGCGAACAACTCGCCGGAGTGCGCATAGAGGTGCTCCGGTGGCACCTGCTCGACGAGCATGTACCATGCCGGGTCCGGCGCATCGTCCCGCATCATTTTCACAAACACCGGATCGAGGCACTTGTCGACGATGTCCAGGATGGCGTGGTAGAGCGGGTTGCTCTGCGGCAACAAGGATGCTGAGTCGGAGCGCGGTATTTGCAACGACCATGCGCCGGCGACGTACGACTCCCCAGCGTGCGCGTCGTCCAGGATCAAAACCTGCGCGTTGTCGAGCTTCGGCGCCGAATTGAAGATCGTCGAATAAGTCGTTATGGCCATGGCCTCACTGGCGTGGAAACGCTGGACTGACTCGCTCGGCCAGTGGTGGTGGTCCTCCATGAGCGTGACTACCGCAATGCCGTTCCTCTTCGCCTGCGCCGCCGTCTGGTGTACCAACTGGACGGTCGGGCAGAGGTACGCGACTCGTTCGCGCCGAGCGCGCCGGCGCCACTCGCCGATGAGCTGCCCCACGAGGGTCTTGCCGCTTCCGGTCGGCAGCTCCAACGCGATGTCCCGGGAGTCGAGGTGCTGGCTGTGGTACGAGCGGAGGACGTCTGCCTGATGCGACCACAGGTAGGTCGGGCCATCGCCCGGGCGCTTTAGGTCGGCGAACAATTCCTCCGGGGTGGAGGCGGCTGCACCGGGGCTCTCGCGGAATACGAACTTTGGGCTCATTTTTCGGAATGCGCACTACATCAGCGAGATGGGGCGCGCTTCAAACGATACTCGCACCGCCGGGGCGTTTAAGGAATCGGCGCTTGGTCCTCATGCATCGACTCGGAGCGTTAACTTAGACGCCAGTGGGTGAACCGCTGGCGGACCAGACGCGGCGTGCAATTGCGTCCGTCATCGAAGCAGCATGCCCGTTGTGCGACGTCGAGCTACGGATCCACGACGGCCGCGCCTGCTGCCCGTGCTGCGGGGACAGCTATATTGCGGGGGAAGGCCATCTTGAGGTTAGGCGCTGCCCCAAGCACGGCCGAGACTGCGTGCACTGGCAGGCATTGTGGCGCCAGCGTGGTGCGATCAATCCGTAAGGAAGCTTCATCAATGCCTAGCGGGCTAATTTCGCATAGTCGGACCGCACGGGACATTCGTTCCCAACGCCTGCGCCGAAGGTGCTTATCTTGCCACCTCCGCCAGGAGGTCAAAAGGGACCACTTTGGTCCACCGTAATTAAGCCAGTACCGGGGGTCAAATCGAGGCGCATCGTCCCACAGGTATGAAGCCCATGAGTCCAAGTCATGGAAATGGATGAGATCGGATATGGGAATTGAGGATGGACGACCGCCTCAGATGAAGCTAAACCAGTAGTCGTTTGAGAAGGGCCCCAGAAAGGAGGGCGCCCGGGCTCGCGGGGAAAAGTCGGCGAAGCCGGACGGGAGGGAGAAAGCCGGATGCGGCGGACGATTGCGATCGTGGTCGGCGCGATACTCCTGCTCGCGCTAGTCGCGTTTGCGGTCGGTCGCCTGATGTCGCCACATGATGTCCCGGCCGTCGTTGCCGCATCCAAGCCAGCGACATGTGCTGATGCCTATCGCGTGCTCAAGCTCACTCCCTCGCAGATCAGTGCCGCCAACCCAGTCTGCCTCACCCAGTCGTTAAAGCTGAGCGGCGAAGTCACCGGCCAGGTCGCCGAGGCTTATACGGTCGCCCAGGACAGCGCAGCGCCGACCGCGATGTGCGGCGAGCCCAAGCGCTGGAGCTCCTTCCCACAAGCATTGCTAGCGTTGGACGCTGGCGGCAAGGCCTATCGCCTGCGGATCTCAGCACCGGGCAGTTCGGAGCACCAGCAAGTGAGCATCAGCAATGTAGCCGACGTCGTCGAGCTTGCCTCGATCTCGGACCCCACCGTGCTTTGGCACCTCGGAACCGGCAAGGTGACGCTGAACGCGGATGGCGTTACGGGCACTCTGGACGTCAACGTTCTCCAGGACGTAAGCGGCGCCGTGCCGGTTCACATCACCGGCCAGTGGGCGTGTGGCGCGCCGCTGCCCCTGCCGACGTCGGCAGCCGGTGCGCCCTGCGCCAGCTTCTACGCCATCAACCATCTGACGGCGACCGACGTGGCCAGGATGAAGGCGCACGCCTGCCACCCCCAAGACCTGACCCTGGCCGGCGATGTCAGCGCCCATCTGGACCACGCGGTGACCGACACCGTGGACCCCCAGTTCGGACCTGGGGGCGACAATTTCTGCGCCAGCGGAAGCGAGGCATACGAGGCGACCCTCAAGTTTTCGATCAGGGACGAGAGCTTCTTGCTCAACCTCGGCGCCAGCCGGAACCCCGCGGTAACGCCGGGCCAGTACTCGGCCGTGTCCGGAACGGCGATCGGCGCGCTGTTGTTCTTGGGTAACGCGGACCCCTCGACGCATGGCGACTTCGTCACCGACGACAAGGTTTTCTGGACCGGTACCAGCGGTACCTTCAGCATCGGCAAGGACATGAAGTCAGGCACCGTCGATGCCACCGTCAGCAGTTCTTCAGGCGGTTTGGGAAGCACGGTTCGGATCAAGGGCAGCTGGCGCTGCGCCGCCTGAGTCAAAGCTTGTTGACCCGGCGTGCAACGGCGTCGGTGTATGGCGCCTCGATTCTCGTCCTGGTTGTCGGCATCAGCATCACCGCCGCCTTCACGGTTGGCGTCCGGACCACCTACGGCGACGGCATTAGCGCCGGACTCGGAAGCCAGGTTGAGCGCGACTTCCTAAGCGACCAGGAGGCCGCTGCCAGCGCCCTGACCAACAGTGATCCGAGCGCCCTCAGCAGGCGGCTGACCGGCAATGCCTTGGTGGACGTGAGCCAGCAGATCAGCGACCAATCTGCCGTCGGACCCGTGCCGAGCGTCACCTTCCAACCTTCAGCGTTGACGATCGTGCGCGCCTCGGACCCGGTCGATGCGAGCTTGGTCATCGAAGTCCGAGAGGATGGCACCAAGGCGATCACGACAGCGGCCAGCACCAACACCGCTCCGAGCCAGCAGACGGTCAGCTTCCACGGCGACTTCTGGCTTCGCCAGGACAGCTCCGGCCGCTACCTGATCGCCGACCAGAACATCCAGAACCAGCCCTCGTCAAACCTACCCGCCATAGCTCTCATGGCGGCAGCGCTGGTATGGGTTGCGCTCGCCGCGGCTTTGTTCCTGCGCCTGCGCTCAGACGCGGTTTCAACTCCGGCTGCGCCCGGCCGGCCGTCGGCCGTCGGGACCACAGTCGATTCGGCACGTGATGAGCAGCCGCTGACTGTAGATCCCGGGCCAGTGCCCCATGTCCGGATCCGAACGTTCGGCGGCCTTCACCTGCAGCAGGACGGCCAGGAATGGGCGTCGGCTTTGAAGGCGCGGCCGGTCACCGCCTTTATCTGGCTGCGCATTCTGGTGGCCGCTATCCGCGACCCCAACGCTCGTCTGTCGAGGGACGAGCTCGGCCGCCAGGCCAGCCCTCGGCATGATCGGGAAACCCAGCTCAAGCAGATGCGCAACGTCATCTACCACGGCCTCCCCGAGCTGCCACCCCCGCTACGCGATCGGATCTTGGTCGAACCAAAGGTCATGAGCTTCAGGCTCGACGGCTGCGAGATCGACGCGATCAGCCTGCTCAAGGCCAGCGCCGAGTGCGCGGGTCGAACTGTTCTGGCGCCGGCTCAAATGCCACGAGCGCAACTGGCGGTCGATGCATCGGCGGGTGTCTTCCTACCCGAGTTCGAATCGGTCGAAGACTTCGCCACCGACCACCATCCAACCTGTACCGAGGTGATTCGCGAGCTTCGCGAACTGCTCTCGGCCAAACGCCTGGACCTGATCCTTGTAGTTGCCGACTCATACGCGGCGACCAATCGCCCGGCCGAGGCGATCGCAATCCTTGAGCCGGCGTTCCAGGAGCAACCCGAGCGCGACGACCTGCGTGCCCGCCTCGCCGCCGCCTACAACCACGCTGGGCGCAGCGCCGAAGCCGCGGCACTAGAGGTCAGAACCAGCACGAGTTCCACCGTGGACGCGGTCGCGGGGCGGGCGATTTAGGCCCACTTCCGACCGCCATCGTCGGGCGCTGCTGAGATCAGAAGTCGCAGATAAGTCGGCATAAGTCGCAGATAAGTCGCTAGAAGTCTTCCTTTTTCGGCCGCCTCGATACAGATAAGAGAAGTAGAGGGCGACGGCGCCCGACGAAATCTCAAATCGAGGAGAAGGCATGGAAGCCAGCAGCGACAAAACCGCAACAACGACAGCAGGGCCGGATGATCCGGAACTCAGCTGGACCGCCCTCTTGGAGGCCTATGGTGTCGGCCCAAAGGAGAAATGGTCCGGGCTCCTGATCGAGCGCCTGGGACCCTGGCTGGCCAGCGCTCGACAGAGGTTGTTCGCCGTCCCGCCCTACCTCGACGACGAGGACATCGCCCAGCAGCTGGTGTTCGTAGTCCTTCGCGTCGCCTCGCGCTGGCAACCCCGATGCGAGGACCGCTGGGTACCGCGAAAGCTGGTGGAGGCGGCCGAGGGGCGGGTGCGTGCCTGGCTTTGCCGTGAGAGATCCGCACAAGCCGATGAGCTGGAGGAGGAACTGCAGGCACCCGAAAGGGCTGAGCCGGAGCTCGTACTCGACACCCCCATCGGCAAGGCGTCGGTTGAAGACCTGCGCCTGATCTACCGAGTCAGGGTGCTCGGCGAGCCAGTCGCGGTACTGGCGCAACGAGCGGGCATCACGCCACGCCAGATGCGCCATCGGGTGAAGGAAGCGCGTGAGCGCGCACGAGCCGCCGTTGATGAGGGCGAGAGAGCTTGACGCTGGCGCCCAACTGGAGTGCGGGTGCACGAGCTCAGGTCAAGCTGCGCCTGTCCGCGGAGGAGCGGGTCGAGCTCAAAGCGCTGGCCGACGGCAAGCGGGTTTCGGTCAGCCAGCTGCTGCGGTTCCTGGTCGCGCGCGAACTCGGCGACACCAGCCTTGATCTGCACGGACGGCGCGACGAGTCGGTCATCCGCGACGCCGCGATCTTGATCGCGATCGAGCAGGTCTTGAAGCTGCAGGAAGCGAGCATCCCAGGCGGCATCACGCGCTCACGCCAACTGCTGGACGCGGCGGCAGAGGCGGCGATGGCGCGGCTGGCGACGGCGCAAGAGGTGCTCTCGCGCCAGGAGGGGGCGTGAGATCGGGCCGCTCGATACTGGCGCTCAAGTACACCCCGGTCTCGGTGGCCGGCGGCGTGCGCAAGGCGGTCGGCGGCTTCCTCCGCTACGTGCAGTTCCGCGACCAGCACGCTGAGCCCGAGGCCGGTGGCCTCGACGCCTATATGCGCTACGTCGCCCACCGCGACCGCACCTCGCCCGGTGGCCGCGTATTTGGTCGCGACGACCGCGTCGAGGTGGATCGGCGCCGGCTGGTGGCTTACGTCATGCGCTCGACCAAGGGCCTGGCGCCGAAGTGGGTTCAAGGCCGCGACGGCAAGCAGGTCGACCAGGAGCGCGCCGTTTACCAAATGATTGTGTCGCCCGAGGAGTGGCGCGGTCTGGACTTGCGTCGCCTGGCGCGCGCTGCCATGGAGCAGCTGGAAGAGGACGCCGGTCCCGCCGGCATCGGGCCCTGGTTCGGCGCCGAACACCGCAACACCGCCCATCACCACGTCCACATCGTGCTGGCGGCCAGGCGAGAGCTCGAGCCGGGGAACTTCCAGACCGTCGTAATCACGCGCAGCCGGCTGCAGCGGATGAAGGAGGCGATCGGGCGCGAGATCGAAAGTCAACGCGGTCTGGAGGTCGAGCGCGGTGAAAAGGCGCCCGCGCAGCGACTCTCACCGATGAGCGCAACACCGCGACAGGCAAGCCACGCCACTTTGCGCTGGCGCAAGCCGCGATCCCGCGCATTTTTTGGCAGCCCGCGCTCGCTTTCGACCCAGCAGATCCGCGGCGGCCAGATCTTCGGCACCGCACTGCTGCGATTGCGTGCGGTGGCGCTCCGCTACCAACAGCAGATGGAGCGCGAGCTCGTAGCGGCTCTCGCCCGTCGCGACCGCGAGGACTGGATGCGGTGATGGCTCTTGCCACCCTTCTTGCCGACCTGCTCGTACGCGCCGTGACCGGCTTGATCGGCCTGCCCTTGGGCAGTTGGTCGTCTACTCGCCCCCAGAGTCACGGCTCCAGTCACTGGGCCAGCTGGCGCGAGCGCCAGCGTCTGGGTCGAATTACCAGTCCTGAGAAGGCATCCGGCGATGGCATCGCGCTTGGCTTCCTTGGCCGCCGGTTGCTGCAGTCGCCAGCCGAAGACAACGTGCTCCTATTCGGCGTTCAGCGCTCAGGCAAGACCTCGACCGTGGTCGTGCCCACCCTGCTCACCTGGTCGGGCGCCGCCATCGCCACCTCGACTAAGGAAGAACTGGTACGTCTCACCGCGCGGCATCGCACTGGCGTCGGTCCGGTATCGGTCTTCGCACCGCTGGACCGGGACACCTCCTGGCTCGACTCACTCGGCCTGCGAGCCACGACGTGGAACCCGATCACTTCGATTAGTGACTGCGGCTCCGCCGCCGAACTCGCCGACCATTTCACCGCCCAGGGCAAGCGCGGCAGCGCGGCACACTGGTACCTCTCAGCTTCCAACCTGATCAGTGCGCTGGCGATCTTCGCCAAGGAGCGCGGCGGCGACATGGCCACCGTTCTCATCGCCCTCAATCGCACCGCCCAGGCGGATTATGCCGCGCTCTCCAAGGTGGTCGATGACGCCCGCGCCGCCGACCTCTTGATGGCCCACGCCCTCACCCCGGACAGGGAAGCCGGCTCGATCGCGTCCACGGCTCGGTCCTCGCTTTCGCTGTGGACCGACGAGCGGGTCGCCGACTCGACGCGCACCGGCCCCGACTCACTCGACCTCGATCGATTACTGGCCGACGCAGGCACCCTCTATCTGGTCGCGCCGGCAGAAGAGGCCGAGCGCTGCCGCCCTCTCTTCTCCGCCCTCCTCTCCTCCCTGCTCCGGCGCGCAACATCGCGAGCCCGTTCACAGGGCGGCGTCCTGACACCGCGTCTTCTCCTTGCCCTCGATGAGGCGGCCAACTTCGCCCGCATCCCCCGCCTCGCCGGCTACGTCTCTAGCGGCCCGGGCCAGGGCATCCAGCTCCTGCTCGGTTATCACGATCTGGCCCAGATCGAATCCGGTTATGGGCCGGAAGCCGCACGAACGATCTGGAACAACTGCCGTGCCCGCCTCCTCCTCCCCGGCCAGGGCGACATCAAAACACTGGAACTGTTCAGCCGCGCTATTGGCGATGAGACCCGCACGTTTCACACCCAGAGTCGGGATCGCTGGAGCACCAGCCCTGGAGAACAGCGCGTCGGTCGGCCTTTGGCGGCGATCGATGAGCTACGACAACTAAGCAAAGCGGTCCTTGTCTACGCCACTGCGCCCCCTGCCCAACTCGAGCTCTGCCGCTGGGATCAGGTCCCGGCCTGGCGCCAGCTCGTGGATCCCCGTCCACCGGTTAGCGCCGGCGACGCCGGCAAGGGAGACGAGTAGTGATTCGCATCCCGACCGATATCTCAGTGACCCCCGACTTTAGAGGTCTGCCGCCCAACGTTCTCCACGGTCTCATTCAGCTGACCAACAACGCGGCCGGCCTGCTGACGCTGGTCGCCGGACTCGGCATCGTCGTCTCTCTCACCGGATTGGTGATCGCTTCCTTCACCGCCAATCGCGAGTTGGGCGAGCGCGCCAAGGGCGGCATCGCCGTCTCAGTTGGCGCTCTGGCGCTGCTCTACATCGGCGTCGCTGCCGCTAACTACTCCAGCCACCTCTTCGGGAACTAGCGATGGGTTCATACCAAGCCCAAGCCGATCAGTGGGTCAACCAGATCATGATCGCGATCGCCAACTGGTCGACCGCCGCCGCCGTCGCCAGCATCCAATGGCTGGTGGCCGGCCTCGGCAGTTCAAGCGAACCGGACCTCAGCGTCATCGTTCCGGTCTACGACCGCGTGCTCGCAATCTCCCTGCTCCTCCTCGGCGCGGTGATGGCGCTGGCCTTGATCGAGCGCATCGCCTGGGGATCGCTTGGCGCCGGCATATCGCTGATCCCACGCGTCGTCACAGCCACCTTCGCTGCCTTTGCCGGTCTCAGCATCGTCAAGTACATCGCCGGCTACGCCGCCGTGCTCGCCACGACTTGGACGCCCGACTTCAAGGCCCTTAACAAGCTTCTCATGCACAGCGTCGCCGTCACAGACGCTGTCGTTGCCCACGGTGGGACTGGTCACCACGTCAGCACATTCGGCCTGATCGTCACTGCCGTCTCAGTGAGTTCGTTGACGGTGATGGTGCACTTGGAGCTGGTCGTTCGCTCAGCTCTGATTCTCACCGTGACCGCGTTCGTGCCGCTGGTCTGCGTGCTCTCGATCTGGCCGCGCGCGGCCGGAGCCGCGACCACCCTCTGCGAATTTCTGATCGGCCTCTTATTCAGCAAGTTCGTGGTCGCAACGGTCGTCTACATCGGCTTCCGGCTGACTGTTGTGGCGCTGACCGCAACCATAGACACCGATACCACTGAGAACTGGATGGCTTCGGGTTTCGCCGTGCTCCTGATTGCCGCCTTCTCTCCAGTGGTCATCTTCTCGGCGCTCCGTTTCGCGCATGGGTCGGCGGGTTCAGTTGCCCGCGGATTCGCTGGAACTGCGGTGGCAATGGCGCCTGCTGGCAAGTTGCTCGGCGCCGCTCGCAGCGGTCTTCGGCCGCTAACGCGATCAGCCTATCGGCGAATCAGCTCCCGAGTGACTGAGCGCCTCGCCCGCATTCGGGCTCGCCAGTGAGGAGGTCGCGAATGCCAATCAGGCCACAACGGGCCTCTCGTGGCTGGCGCGGAAGGGGTCTGGAAGAACGGGCGCCGCATCCGGTTCCCCCTTTGGTTGAGCAAGGTCAGCGCGGTCCGGCCTTGCTCGTCGACAGTCGCGAGGTGGCGCGCCTGCTTGGCGTCGGCAGGACCAAAGCGTTCGAGCTGATGGCTAGGGATGAGTTACCCGTGGTTCGCATTGGTCGTTGCGTGCGCGTCTCGCGCGCGGCTCTGGAAGCATGGATCGCAGAGCAGGCGAGCTTGCGCGACGTTGACCCAGACTCGCGAACAAGAGGACGCCTCCGCTGACTCGCGGCAAGCGAGGCAACGGTGAAGGCTCAATCTACCGGCGGGGTGACGGGAAGTGGGTTGCAGCTATCTCGCTGCCTGGACGACGACGGAAGGTGCTGTACGGGGCCACGCGAGACGATGTTCGTCGCAAACTGAGCGTTGCGCTTGGGGCAGCCGAGGCCGGAACTTTGGCCGATCCTCGCGGAACCACCCTCGGCGGTTTTCTGGACCAATGGTTGGAGGAGGTCGTCAAGCCATCGGTCCGAGCGTGGACCTACCGGGGTTATGAGGTTCACTTGCGGCTCCACATCAAGCCGGCCCTCGGCCACATGCCAATTGAACGAGTCGGCCCCCAGCACGTTCAGGCATTTCTGAATCGAAAGCTTCAGGAAGGCTTATCCCCAAAGTCAGTCCGTTACATCCGAAGCACCCTTCGAAGCGCACTGAATCAAGCTCTGCGTTGGGGAGTTGTATCGAGGAATGCTGCCGCGCTCGTTGATGGTCCACGAGTGGAACGCTTTGAGATTCGACCCTTCACAAACGATGAAGCCCGGCTGTTCCTGCAGGCCGTAAGGGGCGATCGCCTTGAGGCGCTCTATTCAGTCGCCCTGACCATGGGCCTCCGTCAGGGAGAAGCGTTAGGCCTGCGATGGCAGGACATCGATCTGGATCTGGGTTACCTGCGAGTCGCTAAGCAACTTCAACGAATGGACGGCCAGTTCGCTCTTGTTGAACCAAAGACCAGCCGCAGTCGGCGGGCTCTCGTAATGCCGGCGGCAATCGCCAGCTCCCTCAGGGCCCATCGGACAACGCAATTGGCGGAGCGCCCAAATGCAGTGGACAAGTGGGCCGAATGGGATTTAGTCTTCACGCGGCCGGACGGTGGGCCGCTCGACGGCACAGTCGTGACGCATCAATTTCATCGATTGCTCGACCGAGCTCAACTTCCGCAACGTCGGTTCCATGACCTACGCCACTCTTGCGCAACGTTGATGCTCGCCCAAGGGGTGCCCGCCCGAGTTGTCATGGATGTGTTGGGCCATTCGCAGATTGCCCTGACCATGAACACCTACACGCACGTCTTGCCAGAACTCAAACAAGATGCTGCAAGGCGAATGAACGACCTGCTGCTGGACCGTTAGCGCCTAGTCATTTACAGGGACAGGTGCAGCCTCGCCGAGCAGTGGTTGCAGAACGCTTCTGAGATCAGCTAAGTGTTCCGGCCGGATAAGTGCAGCAATGCGGGGACCGTGCACAGCCTTGCGATATGTGAGCTTACCCATCGCCCATGCCAGATCCGCAAGGATACTTGCGCCCTTGCGCTCCGAATTCCCTTTTGCTCGTTCGACTATGAACGACTCGATACGCTTAGTCGACCAAGTCGATCGCCAGGCTGCCAGGTCGAACTCCTCGGGAGGCTCAGATGCGAGCACTTCGTCGAAAGCGCGGCGAACTGCATCAGCGTCACGCATCAGAACTGCTTCAATATCGAGCGCTGGTACAAAGCTGACGACTTCGGAGGCCGCGATATCGCCAGACTTATCTCCGTCAAGCAGGATCATCATTGGCAGATTCAGTACCTCTCGTAGCTCACCGATGACGTCATGAAGTGGACGAGCCGTGTCGCCTCCTTGAAGTTGCAGAACGACGCAGTTCAAGCGGATTGGATCCCAACCAAGACGGCGCATAAGTAGCGGTAGCACCTCCACATCTGCTGCGCCTTCCACAAGAATCAATCGCTCGCCCACGACAATGTCGCCTGGGGTCAGCCCAAGTTCCTGGAGCACGTGGGCGCGAGGCAGTTGCTCCCCGAAAACTGACTGAATACGAGTGCCGTGCATGTCGCGGGTTAGTAGCCAAGCACGATCTGGGGCAAGCGCATTGATGAACAGCGGCGAGTGGGTCGCCATGACGTAGTCATGCTCGGGATGCTGGCGCAGGAAGGCGGCGAGCGCCTTCTCAGCACCAGGATGAAGATGCAATTGCGGCTCATCGATCAAAAGCAATCGGCCATGCGGCATGAAAAGTACCGTCGCCATAAGGTGTAGCAGTTGGTTCACACCGGTGCCAGCCTGATCGATTGGAACATCGAAGCCGGCGAACCGATCTCGCAGTTTAATCGTCACTTGCTGGCCCGGCCCTGGATCGGTTAGGACCATACTCACCTCGGGGAGTACGGCCGCGACTGCCGCTTCGAACTCAGCGAACTCGGCCGTCACCGCATTGCGGTGCTTGTAGATGGCTTGTCCGAGATCGTTTCCAACTGTTGATGGGACATCGACCGGTTGAGGGGCAACTGTCGCTTGAATTATTCGCTGCGGCGGCAGATAGATAATCCGATTTACTTCGTCGTTAAGTCGCTGAAACTCAGGGAGGGAGCCCCCCACTCCAGATACACCGCTCGGAAGGCCAGAGCCCGAGAACAGATTTTGTTGTTGGCCCTGCTGTGTCTCGTACGTCAGTTGCCAGTTGCCGTTCTGAAGCTGGGCCCAAGCTGACTTCGTGATTAGGTGGCCTGATTGCCTGACCTCCCATAGGCCGGGCGGCGGCACTCCCCGAAGGTCGACCGTCAGCTCTGTGTTTCCTTCGGTCACCCGCACCAGGGGAATCGCAGTTGATATTTGGGCGTTGCCGACCGCGCCCAATAGATCGCGCACCTGCATCAAAAGACGCGACTTACCGACGTTGTTGCGACCTGTGAGTACGGAAACACCCGGCGAAAGTACGAGCCAGCTTGAGTCAACGAATCCAGGCGCATCGGCGAAGCGAACCGCCAACTCGGTGATCACTGGTGTGCCTGTCTCCATTGGTATGGTCGATCGTTCATGCAGTAATGGATGTTGCTACACGGGTTGCTACACGGTTGCTACACGACTCGACCTGGCGGCCGCGTTTAGGACTGGATGCAAATTCGAAATTGGCTCCGGAGCAGGGATTCGAACCCTGAACCTTGCGGTTAACAGATCGCTGCGCCCCGTTCAGAAGAGGCGGTCTGAATTCGCGGAGTGCCGCTGAGGGCCACCATTTACCACCGTGTGACGTCGGCGTTGCTGTACGAAAGTGACAGATCTACCGCCGAGATATCCGGCCTCAGACGCGGGTCATGCGCCTGATAAGGTTATCCACATGAATGAGGCTGAGGTCCAAGCCCGTCAAGTACTCCCCCGCCCCGAGTTACTAATCGGATTCACGATTTGACCCCACAATCCGAGAGCGACGTGGACGTCCAGGATCCTTACGTTGGCCGCTACGCGGACGGATATGTCACGGCAAACGGGCTACGCCTTCACTACACAAGATGGGGCGACAGGGATAAGCCGTGCGTAATGCTGGTTCACGGATTGAACTCTATGCTTCACGCTTGGGACCCAATCGCTGACGCGCTTTACCACGACTTCTTCGTCGTTAGCGTGGATTTGCGTGGCCATGGCGACAGCGAGTGGGCTCGCGAGGGATATGCCGTCCAACACCTGATAGCCGATATCCATGAATTGGCCGGGGAGCTACAGCTTCCGCCCTTCGATTTCGTAGGTCATTCCCTCGGGTGCAGGATCGGAATCGCTTATGCAGGAACGTACCCTGACGCCCTCAGGCACCTCGTCCTGTCCGATGCTGGGCCTGAAGTATCACGAGACACCGGAATCCAGGTGCGAACCAGGATTGCTCGCTCTGCGGACGTCAAGGGTTTCCGCAATGAGGCTGAGGCACTGGCCTTCTTCCAAGACGTCTATCCGGAGTGGCGGCCTGAGTTCCACCAGCTTTACGTACAGCACCAACTTCGCCTGAACTGGGCCGGCAAGCTTGTGTTCAAGGCAGACCCTGATGTCTTTTGGTTGACAGGATCAGCTGGCTTGCGGGAGGTGCCCTTTCTGTGGGAGAACGCCGCCAGAATCACGTGCCCCACTTTGATCATGCGAGGGAAGAGGAGCTACTTCCTAAGTGCGGAAACTGCCGCCAAGATGCTAACCGTCATACCGCGAGCTCAACTTGTCGAATTCGATACGGGGCACCATATTCCACGTGAGGCTCCCGAGGAATTCATACGCGTGCTGCGCGATTTCTTAGCCAGTTAGCAGGCCTGGGCGCCGCTCAAGCCTGCATTGTCCTGACGGACTATTAATTGACTCCTGTCCGGCCAACATACAAGGTGGTGATTCGGGGATCAGCGAGCAGCTCATGTCCTGGGCCATCAATCACATTGCGGCCCCCGGACATCACATAGCCCCAATGCGCCCGCGACAAGGCACGACGAACATTCTGCTCAACGAGAACCACCGCCACTCCTGAATCAACGACGGCCAGAATTCGATCCCAGATAACGTCCTCAGCCTTCGGGGCAAGACCGGCAGTAGGCTCGTCGAGCAGCAGAACTGTTGGATCAACCATCAATGCCCGCGCGACCGCCAGCATGTGCTGCTGCCCACCGCTCAGGGTCCGGGCCTTGCGGCGAAGCGCGGATTTGAGGTCAGGAAAGATCTCACAGATCTGATCAATCTTCTCGCCCACGCCGGTCCGCAAGCTATACCCGCCCATCTCGAGATTCTCCCGCACCGTAAGCGACGGGAAAATATTCGCAACCTGCGGCACATAGCTAAGGCCCTTGCGCATCAGTCTCTCGGTGGGTTCGGCGGTAACGTTCTGTCCCTGAAAAAGGACGCGGCCATGGCTCGGCTTCAGGACTCCGCAAATCGCTTTTATCAGCGTGGACTTCCCGCATCCGTTTGGCCCGACGATCACCGTGATCTCGCCCTTGGTCGCACGCATCGTCACGCCCTGAACGATTGGGGCACCGCCGTAGCCGGCTGAGAGCTCTTCCACTGCCAAGACCGCCTCAGGCATCAGGTACGACCTTGCCGAGGTACGCGTCCGTTACCTCGGGATTTGAGCGCAGTTGCTCCATGGTTCCCTCTGCGATTTTGCGGCCCGCAGCCATGACGATCACCGAGCTACATAGTGATTCGATGACCGCCATGTTGTGCTCAACAAGAAGAACGCCGATTCCGCGTTCGGAAAATATGCGGATAGATCCGAGCACCCGCTCGGCCATCACCGGGTTGACGCCGGCCAGTGGCTCGTCGAGGAGCACCATGCGGGGGTTGGCAATCGCGACGCGGGCAAACTCAAGTAGCCGTTTCTGCCCGCCGCTCAGGCTGCCTGCTGGATCGTCTCTCAGATCGAAGAGACCGAATGATGCAAGCAGCTCCCTTGCTTTGACCCGATCTGCCAGCTCGGCCGTACGAAGCTTTCCGGGCGTTAACAGCGCTCGCCAAATCTTGTCTCGTCCAGCGTCAACAGCAGCCGCCAGCATGTTCTCCATCACGGTCAGCGTCGGCCATTCCTTTGATAGCTGGAACGTTCGCATCAAACCAAGACGGCTGATCCTAAAGGCGGGCCAGCTTTGAATCTCCTGACCCGCAAAGCGAATGACTCCATGGTCGGGTTTAAGGAAGCCGGAAACAACCTCTAGCACGGTGCTCTTACCCGCACCATTCGGGCCAATGAGCCCGGTCGTTTGACCTTCCCGGGCGGAGAAGCTGACGTCGAGCACCGCCTGGATGCCACCAAAGCTCTTTGCCAACCCCGCAACCTGAAGGACGGGGCTCTGGCTCGTAGAGGTGTCAATCATGTCCGTTTCGTGGACGTTTTCGCATCCAAAGAACTCTTGGCGGCGTCGCGCAGATGCGGCTCGGGTAGGAGTCCCTGGGGCCGCCAGCGAAGGACAACGACAGTTAAGACTGCGACGGCAATGATTCGGAGCGCGGCGAACGCATCCGAATGGCCGGGAATGTCCGGTAGGAAGCGACTGCCCTCTCCAATGACACCGAAGACCACCACCGTGCCGATAATGACGCCGAGGTTATTCGCCGTCCCTCCCAAAATGATGGCCGTGAAGATGAGGATGGTTTCGATCGGCGACCACCCACCTGGACTGAAAGAGGTCAAGTACGTCATCAAGAGCGCGCCTGCCAATCCTGCGATCAATCCACCGATGACATAGGCCTTCAGCCTCTCAGTGAAAATATCGCGCCCGAATGCTGTCGCAGCGACCTCGTCGTCCCGGATAGATCGAAGGCAGAGGCCGAAAGGACTCCAAAACAGGCGTTCTAGAACGACGTAGACGACAGCTAACACTCCCACGCATAGGACCAGGAACAAAAGGGAATATGCCGTTGGATCAGTGACGATTCCACTGAGGGGTTGTTCGACTCCATACAGGCCGATCACCCCGTTGAAGAGTTCAGGTTCCGCCATGATGACGACCGCAAGGACGAGTACTGCGGAGAACGTCATGATGCCGAAGTACAGTTGCCTTAGTTGCCTTAGCGCTATGGCTCCGACAACCAGCGATATGAACCCCGTGACTGCCATCGCCGCGAGTACGCCCACCACAAACGGAAGATGCAGACCAAGAATGTACTGGTCCCCGTATTGATTGGGTGGAGCCGGCGGGAGAGTGACGACCCCATGGACGTATGCCCCTACCGCAACCAGCGCATAGACAAAGAAATCGAACAATCCCGCCCACCCCCAGCGCACGTTAAGCGCAAGGGAAACCATCGAATAAATGGTGACCAGGGTGGCCACGCTGATGAGGTAGTCGACCACCCTATTCAGCCAAGTTGAAAATTTCGGCCGAGATCACGCCACGAGGACGTATGAGCAGTGCGATGATCAACAGGCCAAAAGCGATGGACGTCTTGTATTCGGCGCGTATGTACGCTGCGCTAACCTCCATGACAACTCCAAGCAGCAGCGCGCCGATAAGCGTCCCGTAAGGTTTACCGAGGCCACCAATCACCGCGGCAGCGAAGATGACGACGAGAAAGCTGTATCCCATAGTGGGAGTCATCGCCCCAAGATATGCCGCCAGGACGCACCCCGAGTAGCCAGCAATGGCGCCGTCGAGGGCCCAGGTCACAGCAATAATCCGAGGAGTGTTGATACCGCTGGCTCGAGCTAATTGAGGGTTGTCGGAAACCGCTCTCATGGCCTTGCCGAATCGGGTGTACCTCAGCAGCAGGTGCAGAAGGACGAGCACGAGCAGTGCTGTTAACAGAACACCAACATCCAAGGAGGTCCACAGGAAAGGCCCGACATTCTGTAGATTGGGAGTCGGCAACTTGTAGGTCAAGGGAGTGCCCCCGAATATCAGCAGGATGATGTTCTGAAGCACGAGCCCATACGAGACAGTCACCAGAAAGATTGCCAGGCGCTTAGCCCCGGCCCCGATGAAAGGTTGAATCAGGCCGAGGTTTAGGAACAGGGCGCAGGCGGCGCCAGCGATCATCGCTGCAGCGACCGCGACAAACAGGTTGTTTGTTAAATTCTGCCCGACCAGCGCGGCGTAGGCGCCAACAGTGAGCAGCTCGCCATGAGCAAAATTCGGCGTCGTGGTCACGCTGAACTGCAGCGAGAACGCAACAGAGGCCGTGGCTATGATAGCGGCGGTGATGAGCCCAAAGCCCACCGCATGCAGCAGATCTGTCAAGCGACTAGGTCACGAATCGGTTACGGAAACGTCAATGAACCATTGGCAGCAGCTGCCATATCGCTGACTGAAATCTGGTCGATCGCTGTCTCGTCACCTGTCGATGCGTTGGCCTGGTAGGCGGCAAAGGCACCGACCGAGTTGTGGAATTGGTCGTACCCGGCAGGACCGCCGGCCCCGACGAAATGGATCTTAGTGCCCGCCTTCAATGCGGCAATCGCGTCCTTGTAGTTCGTAACGTCCGTGCCCGGCGGGTTACAAACGGCTGTTATTGCGGCCAGCACCTTGGCCGGGTCCGTTGTTCCTGCATCCTGAATGGCAATTGCCAACTCCAGGATCGCGTCATAGGAGAAGTTCGCTGAGGTGTTGGCCTGAGTCCCTGGGTAGACAAGGTTGTAGTACTGGGTGTACGTGTCGAGTGCGGGTCCCGAGTTGGTGCTCGCTTGGATCGACATGAGTGCTTTGTTTGCCACCGCCGGCGTGATCGCCTTGATGACTGGTGCGCCCGCACTCTGGTCACTTCCAATGAACGGTATCGCGAGGTTGTCCTGCTGTGCGAAGTCGGTGAACAGGGGCACTGCTGCGGTGTCGTCAAATTGGGTCAGGATCACCGCGGGGTGGCTATTAACGACTTTCTGTACCTCGGACCTGTAAGAACTTTGGGCGAGAGCAATCACCACGTCAGTGACGACGGTTCCGCCATTCTTCTTGTAGGCATCCGAGACAACCTGCTTCAAGCTCTGGCTTGGCCCGGCACTGAACACCAAGGCGGCTGTCTTGTATCCCTTCTTGATCGCGTACGCCGCCATCGCCACGCCGAGTTGAGAATCCGAGGGGCTCGGGCGCCAAGCGTACGGATCGGTGTTGTTATCAAAGGTCTGCGTCCCACCTTGGAACATGAATGGGATCTTGTACTGATCGAGGATTGGCTGCGTTGCCGGGCGAACCGTGCTGGAGGGGCCGTCGAGGAATGAGATCCCATCAACGGTGATGGCTTTGCGAAGGCCCGGAACAGCGTCAGCTGGATCGTTCACGTCGTCGATCTGGTCCAACTGAATCTTGCGGCCCAAGATGCCGCCGCCATCGTTGATTTCCCGGGCGGCCACCTGCGCGCCCTGCCATAGAGCCTGCCCGGTCGAGGCAAATGCGCCTGTCATTGGGCCCTCGACCCCGATCTTGATGGGCGAGGTCGACTGAGACGAGGATCCACTACAAGCGGCGACGAGCAAAACCGATAAACCGATCGTGAAAACTCGAACCAATGCCACCGGCTGGGCAACACTTCTCATCCCAAATCTCATCTGCACGACCGCCCTTGGCGCTTACTGGCCTGATCACAAGTGGACGGAAATATCGTCAATCCCAGCGAGGGGCACCAGCTTCCTCCCGGAGCGATGGTACATCATAATTGCTGTTACTGCGAACCGAAGGTTACTCCCACCCGTTCCCCGACTCGAGTCTGTCAATCACTAGAGGTGCGTCTGCTCAATCCCGTTTTCGAAGGTGACACGGTGTACTCACGCTCCGAGGTGCTCGAGGCGCACCCTTCCGGATCCCGAAAGGGCGTCGGTGTCATTACGGTGCGCACGTCAGGCTTCAAACAGGACGGACCCGAAGTCATCTCCTTGAAGCGTGCCGTGATGGTCTACAGGGCGGGCAAGAGCCGACAAATCGCGCGTTCCGGGGGGGCTTGAGTAGGATCGCAAATGGACTTCGAATTGTCAGACCAGCAAGCCGCCTTTCGGGACCTCTTACGAGACTTCGCCCGTCGCCGCATCGCTCCCGTCGCACGAGAATGGGAGCTCTCGGGACGTTACCCCACCGAGATCATCGACGAGATGAAGCAGATGGGCCTTTTTGGGATGCTGGTCCCTGAGGAGTTCGGCGGAATCGGCATCGACGCGGTGTCGTACGCGATCGTCTTTGAAGAGCTCGCAAAGGCGTGGATGGGAGTCGCCGGAATCCTAGGCTCGCACTCGCTATCGACGTGGATGCTGGCGAAACACGGGACCGCGGAACAGCGCAGACGGTGGTTGCCGGATCTCGCAACCGGGAAACGACGGTCCGGGCTCGCGCTCACGGAGCCGGGGGCTGGGAGTGATCTCCAGGGCATCTCAACTGTCGCCCACCGCGCCGGTCACCATTACATCGTTAACGGCGGAAAGACCTGGATCACCAATGCGCGCCACGCCGATCCCCTTCCGGTACTGGTCAAGACCAACCCGGAGGCGCAGCCGCGTCACCGGGGTATGACCGTCTTGATGATCGAGCAGGGAACACCAGGCTTCACCGTTGGCAAAGACCTCGATAAGCTTGGCTACAAGGGCCCAGAGTCCTCTGAAGTCTTCCTGAACGATTGCCCCGTTCCCGTTGAGAACGTGCTTGGAGCTGAAGAAGGCCAGGGTCTTCAACAGGTATTGGCGGCGCTCGAGTTCGGACGTGTCAACATCGCTGGCCGCGCCGTTGGCATCGCCCAAGCCTGCCTTGACAAGTCGATCGTATACGCGCGCGAACGTCACGCGTTCGGACGCCCGATCGCAGAGTTCCAGGCAATCCAGCTGAAACTGGCAGACATGGCAACCGAGGTGCAGAGCGCTCGCCTGCTGACGTGGTGGGCGGCCTCAGCACTGGACTCCGGCAGACGAGCCGACGTTGAAACAGGCATGGCCAAGCTGTACGCCTCCGAGATCTGTATCAAGGCCGCGCTGGAGGCCATGCGGATCCACGGCGGCTATGGATATTCGACCGAGTTCGAGATAGAGCGCCTGTACAGGGATGCCCCCTTGATGGCCATTGCCGAAGGCACGAACGATATTCTCCGGACTGTGATCGCGCGACACCTTGTACGCGACGGCCGAGCGTGATGAGCTCCGAGCCGCGTCACCCCCTAGCCCTAACTTGCAGCAGTTACGGCCCGCTCAATCCTTTCGTCATCTATTTAGTTATCAAGGAGCGTTATGACTCTTGAAGAGAACCTGGCCAAGCCGTTAGTCATCTCCTGCGCGATTACTGGCAGCATCACGACACGAGAGCAACATCCCGGCTTGCCTGTGACGCCAGCCGAGATCGCGGCCTCGGCTATAGAGGCAGGGGCCGCCGGTGCCGCCGCCGTTCACATCCACGTGCGAGAGGACGATGGAACGCCTTCATGTCGTGGTGAGCTTTACGAGGAAGTCTTTCAACGCATTCGGGCGCAGTCGGACGTGGTGATCTGCGGGACGACCGGAAGTGGCGGCGGCCGATTCAGCCCAGAAGGGAGATTCGCCGCCCTGCATTACAAACCCGACCTGGCTTCCTTCGATGCCGGCTCCCTTAACTTTGGTGAGCGTGTATTTGAGAACTCGCCAAGCTTCCTCCGCCAGCTCGCGCATGAAATCACATCTCGCGGAATCGTCCCCGAGATTGAGTGCTTTGACATCGGTCAAATCGGCAACGCCGTACGCCTGCAACCTGAGGGCCTGTTGCCCGGACCCGGCGGCAAATGGTGGTTTCAGTTCTGTTTGGGTGTGCGTGGTGGTGCCCCCTCCGATACGCAAACACTCTTGACGATGCGATCGCTGATACCTCACGGAGCTGAGTGGTCAGTGCTCGGGATCGGACGCGGTCAGCTGGCCATGAATATGGTTGCCATCCTTGAGGGCGGGCATGTCAGGACCGGCATGGAGGACAACGTGTACTTTCGTCGAGGGCAACTGGTGGACGGCAACGGTCAATTCGTCGAGCGCGTGGTGCAGCTGGCGCGCGAGGTCGGGAGACCGGTCGCAACTCCGGCTCAGGCACGTGAGCTCATGGGCTGCCCAAGCAAGGCAGTCGCATCCGCTGCTCGGAACTAGCCGCGACATGGCGCAGACCGTAGGGGGCGGCCGAAACAAGCTCTGGAGCTCGGCCCGGCTGGCGGTAGCGGATATCAGTGATGGTGCCGTTGTGCTCGTCGGTGGATTCGGCGACGTCGGGGTACCGTTTCGCTTGCTTGACGCCCTTGCGGCGCATACGGCTCGCGGCCTGACCGTCGTCTCAAACAACTGCGGCACTGGTGAGCGTGGCCTAGCCGCACTCTTCAAGGCGGGGCTCGTCAGCAAAGCGTGCGCCTCCTTTCCATCGCAATCCGGCAATCACCATTTCAAGGCGGCATTTGACCGAGGAGAGGTTGAGCTCGAGTTGATCCCGCAGGGCACGCTGGCCGAACGAATCCGGTGCGCCGGGGCTGGCCTTGGTGGCTTCTACACAAGGACGGGATTTGGCACCGAGCTGGCCGATGGCCACCAAACCCGCGAGATTAATGGCGTGCGATACATTCTGGAGCTGCCGCTCAGAGGCGACGTCGCGCTTATTTCGGCCGACGTTGCAGACGAGGCCGGCAACCTAAGGTTCAGGCGATCTGCCAGAAACTTCAATCCGGTCATGGCAATGGCGGCTGGCCTCACGATCGTTCAGGTAAACCGAATCATTCCAGTGGGAGCGTTGGATCCAGACGACGTGCATCTGCCTGGGGTGTTCGTCGACCGCCTTGTGGAATTGACATCGCCTTGAGCCCGAAAGCCGGCTGGGCGCTCGACGAGATAGCGGCGCGGATAGCCCGCGATCTTGAGCCCGGGTCGTGCGTGAATCTGGGCATCGGGATGCCGATCCGGGTTGGGGCGCACCTAGATCCTGCCGCGGGGGTAATCCTGACGAGTGAGAATGGGCTCATCGGCATCGGGCCGCCACCCGAACCGAACCGGCACGACCCGGATGTCATCGACGCTGGCAAGGGGCCAGTCACCCTGCTGCCTGGCGCCTCTGTCCTCGACCATGCTGATGCATTCGCGCTGATCCGGGGCGGCCGGCTGGACGTCGGGGTCCTGGGCGCCTTCCAGGTGAGCCAGAGGGGAGACCTCGCCAGCTGGCGGCGACCCACCGAGCCACTAGGCAGCGTAGGCGGAGCGATGGACATCGCGGTCGGCGCCCGCAAGCGGTACGCAGTCATGATGCACTGCGATAAGTCGGGCGAACCCAAGATCGTGCAGTACTGCACGTACCCGCTCACAGCGCCGCGATGCGTCAACCGGATCTACACGGACATGGCGGTTATCGATGTGACCGAGCAGGGTTTGGTTGTGCGCGAAATTCATCCTGGCCTTTCCCTGGCAGACCTTCGCGCCGTGACGGGAGCATCGCTCTTGCCGTTGGCAGCGAATTAGCATGGCGTCGACAACCAAATGAAGACGGCCTCCCACTCGCCGAACTCCGAGATCTTCTCTGGACGGGTCAGGCGCTCATGCCTTGCTGTTCCGGGTAGCCAGGTGCGGTTTCATGCCAAGGCGGACCAATCCTCGGCCGATCACGTTTTTCTTGACCTGGAGGACTCCGTGGCGCCCGACGCCAAGGTCGCGGCTCGAGCCCAGGTGATCGACGCGCTACGCACCTTGGAGTTCGCGGGGAAGGTGAGAGCGGTCCGCGTGAACGCCTGCGACACAGCGTGGTGTTATGAGGACATCATCGCGGTAGTCGAGGGCGCGGCCGACCGACTTGACTGCCTTGTGATCCCCAAGGTCGAAGACTCGGATCACGTCCATTTCGTCGACAACCTGCTCAATCAGATTGAGGGAAAGCTTGGACTGAGCCGCCGAATCGGCCTGGAGCTTCAGATCGAATCCGCCCGAGGGATGGAGAACATCAGTGCGATCGCCCGGGCATCATCCCGTGCAGAAGCATTGATTTTCGGTCCCGCAGACTTCTCAGCGTCGCTTCACGCCCCAGAGCTCACAGTGGGTCCGCTCAAGCCCCAATATCCAGGCGACTATTGGCACTATTTTCTGGCGCGAATTGTGGTTGCTGCGCGGGCCAACGGACTCCAGGCGATCGACGGGCCATATGCCCAGATCCGCGATACAAACGGACTGCGGACCTCCGCAGAGCGCACCGCGATGTTGGGCTTCGATGGCAAGTGGGCGATTACTCCAGCCCAGGTAGAGGTACTCAACGAGGTGTTCTCCCCTCGGCAGGAGGATTTCGACAAGGCGACCGCGATCCTCGAGACATACCAAGGCGCCACGGGCGCGGGACAAAACGGCGCGATGCTTCTTGGCGATGAGATGATCGACGAAGCGTCGCGCAAGATGGCATGGATGATGGTCGAGCGCGGTCTCCGTTTGGGAATGAAGGCGAGGCCATGGCATCCGAAGTCACCTCCGAACCTATCGGCCTAGGCTTGAGGCCGCCTTCTAGCCACTAACTGATTTGGACAGCTCCTGCAACAACTGGAACATGACGCCCATTGAGGACGTAGCCTTGGTCGCCGCGACGAGCCTGCCGCCTAGCAGTTGCGGTGGTGAAACAAGCTCGACACCGAGAGCCTGGAGTCTGGCAGTGGCAAGCCGGATGTCATCAACCTGGATGGCAATGTGCTCGATTCGCGCTATGGCATCGCCCAATCGCTGCTTCCGGGCATCAGGATCAGAGACTTCAATTAGCTCAATTTCCACGGAGCCGCACCTGTAGAAGGCGGTTCGCAAGCTTCGCTCGGGTATTGCGTACTCACGTACCAGCGCCATATTCATAACCGTGCTGAGAAAACTCTGGGCCTCGTCAAGCTGACCGACAACTATTGCGACGTGATCAATTCGATCTGGCATGACTCACCAACCGATCATCCGGGGACATGGATCGCAAACTCTCAATCCACCACCCTACGCGATCGCGATCGGGTTAACCGGACTGCCGACTCCGCCCTTGATTGGCAGCGACGCAATGACCAGCAAGAACTCATAGACCTTGTCTTCTGCCGGCCCCTCCAGTGTCATCAGTTCAATCAACGGGATTCCGAAATCGCGAATCAGAGCCTGGTGGACGACGTTCGGGGTCGAGCGCCGGCCGTTCCATGACATGACTTCGACCGCGCTGTTGTCAGCGCCGACCGCGACGACATCACGGGAAGCAAGCCAACGCCCTGCACCCAGCCCTAGGCCTGGCTGGTCTGTATGAAACGACTCAGGATTCCCAATATGGGCCTTCAACCAGCCTGTTCTAACCAGGACGATGTCGCCCTCACCCACATCAACTCCCAGGGTTCGAACGCACTCCTCAAGGTCTTCCGCAGTGATTTCGTAACCAGGCTCCAAAACATCGATTCCTTTCGTAGAGGCGACGTCAAGCAGCACCCCTCGTCCTACCAGAGGTCCCAGCTTGTCGATGCCACAGCGAGTGGCACCGTAGCTTCTTACGTAGTTCGCACTGTGTCCGTTGTACAGCTGGTCGCCGGTCCATACGTGGGCCAACGCATCCACATGCGTGCCGGTGTGTGTCGGCATGATTATGTAGTCGTCAGCAGCTCGTGCATCGTGAGGTAGCTTGACGCCGGCTGCAAAATCGCCGCCATCGAGCGACATCAGGTGAATGATTGGAACTCGGCTCGGGGACACAGGAAGATGGTCTCGATCGAGTTGAAGTCCAAGGGGATAGATGACGCCACGCTTGATGAGGCCGGCTGCAGCGCGTACGTGGTTCGCCGTGAGTAGGTTCGGGGCTCCTCGTTCGTCCTGAGGCCCCCATCTGCCCCAGTTGTTCTTGCGCGTGCGAGATTCGGCGCTCATCGTATGTACTCGAGTGCCATTTCTCTGAGTGCACCCTTGCGCACCTTGCCGCTACCTGTCATCGGCCAGTCTCCGTTTGTGATCAACCAGATCTTCGCTGGCCGCTTGTACCTGGCCAGATTCGTAGTGCAGAATGCTGCGAGCTGCTGCGGGTCGAACAGCGCCCCAGGTTCCAGCTCCACAAATGCGGCAGGAACCTCGTTCAAGATCGAATGCGGTATTGGTATCACTTGAGCCTGTCGGACCGAGGGATGCGATTCAAGAACAGCCTCGATCTCGCGAGCGGCGACATTTTCTCCACCGACTCGGAGAATATCGACCAGGCGACTGATGAACAGCAGGTTTCCGTCCGCATCAAGCCGACCCATATCGCCAGTGTGAAGCCAGCCATCCGTATCGATCGCGGTGGAAGTGGCCTCAGCGTCGTGCAAGTAGCCCTTCATAACGCTCCATCCGCGTATTTGAATCTCGCCCTCACCGCCGGATGATTGGACCGTGCCCGCCCCGGCATCTGCGACTCGAACCTCAACTCCTGGAAGGGGTCGCCCCATGGTGTCAAGTCGACTCGGCAGCGGGTCGTCGTGCGAGCCACAGATGGGAGCTCCCCCACTCTCGCTGGACCCGTACCGCTGGACCACGCCATCCGACTGGAACGCGTCACGGATCCGCCGGGCCAGCTCAGGGCCGCCGCCCACAGTGATCGTTCGCAGGGACAACGCTTGAGGGTTGAGACGAGGACTGGTCATCTCGACCAGATAGTGCGACCCAATGCCCTGGTGGACGGTGCACCGCTCTCTGACCATTATGTCCAGCGCCTCATCCGGTTCGAAATAGGGCATCGTGTAGTACGTCGCGCCGTGCGCGATAGCAGCCAGGAGCCCAAAGTTGGTGCTCCCCAGATGGTGGACTGGATTGCAAACAAAGTACCGGTCGCCCGCGGCCAGCCCGAGCCGACGTCCGATCTCATATCCCATGCGGACGCATTGCCCATGGCCCAGGCGAACGCCCTTCGGCTCGGCTGTAGTGCCAGAGGTGAGCTGAATGAGCCAGTCGTCGTCTGGAGCCGGTTCCTTCGCGCTGTCCAGATGGCTGCCTCGAGAATCGCGCACGATCACATCGAAACTGGGCGGCAGCCCTCCGAGCCCGCCACGTCGAGCAGCGTCCGATGAGACGATTGTTCCGGGACGGTGTCGCAGCGATAAGACCCTTTCGGTTACTGAGCCGTCCTTGGTCACGCCTCCGCAGATAGCGAGCTCGGGCGCCCAACGGGCCATTGCAGCGTCCATCTCTCGTTCCGTCAACCGCGGGTTGAGTGGGAGGATTCGGCGGCCAATCTGGGCGACCGCGAAGTATGCGATGTATGCCTCGGCAATGTTGGGCATGACCAGGGCAACCGGATCATCGGAATCGCCCAGAGCGTCCCGCAATGCTGACGCCAATGAAGCCGACTCAGCGACGAGCTGGGAGTACGTCAACCGGCGCGCCGGAGTCCAGACAGCAACGTTGTCCGGATAACTGGCAGATGTGCGCTTCAACAGCAGCGGAACGCTAGGCGCGGCGGCAGATGGATTGTTCATTAGTGGGCCTCAGCTCGCGGGGCGAAAGACAGGCAGGCTGAAGTCTGCGGCAACATCCAGAAAGGCAACCTCGACCTGCTGTCCGATATAGACGTCACCTGTTGGGCAGTCGACCACGTTGCTCAGGATGCGTAGCGCGGCCTGTTCGGGCAGTTCGATCCAAGCCACCACATACGGCACATCCGGGGGAAACCCTGCCGTGACCACGTGGTGCACAACGACGAAGCTATAAACGGTGCCCGACCCTGACACGAGTGACCAAACAAGGTCAATCGATGCACATGCTCGACAGATTGGGCCGGGAAAGTACTGGTAGTTCTGGCACCGCTGGCACCTTTGTACGCGAAGCTCGTGGTGGCGGCATGCTTCCCAGAAAGGCTCACTGATCTCGTCAGGATCGGGTCTCGGCCGCTCAGCTGCCTGCACTGGCACCTCCCAGCACGATTGCGCTTCCGGCGCAAAAGCCAAAGCCGGTGACCAGGGCAATATCTGCACCGCTAACCTGTCGGTCCCCCGCCTCAATCCTTAGCTGCTGGACCGCCTCAATGATGTGGTTCAGACCATGGATATAGGCTTCCGATAGAAGACCGCCGTGAGGATTTACAGGCAACGAGCCAGCGAGGCCGATATTGCCATCCTCGACAAATGGACCGCCTTCTCCCGGCTTGCAAAAGCCGAAATCCTCCAGTTGCTGGATCACTTCGAAGGTGAAGGCATCGTAGAGAAGGGCAACATCGATATCTTTCGGGCCCACGCCCGCCCGAGCATAGAGTTCGGTCGCCAAGCGGGGAAATGCACTCACCGACAGATCACGCCAGCCGTCGAAGGGAACGCGAGGAACGTCTCCGCCGCCGTGTACGGCACCCAAGACGTAGACCGGCGGGTGGGGAGCGGACCGCGCGCGATCCGCCCGCGTCAGAACTACTGCACAAGCACCGTCCGTCTCCTGGCAACAGTCGAACAGTGTGTAGGGGTCGGCAATCACACGGCCGCCGAGGTATTGCTCCATTGTCAGCGGGTCTCGGCGCATAGCTCGATCGTTCAAACCTGCATGCGTTCGCTCGATCACCGCTACATAGCCGAGTTGTGCGCGGGTGGTTCCGTATTCGTGCATGTGCCTTCTGCAGGTCATGCCAAAGATTTGGGCGGGGGTCGAAAACCCGAAAGGCGTCATGAATTGGTGCACTCCGTCTGTTAGAGATGCGCGGTATCGGCCCATCCGCTTCCCAGATCTGCCCCTCAATGCCCGGTAGCAAACGACATAGTTGGCGAGACCCGCTTCGATGGCCATCGCCGCCTGGGCGATCACAGCGCAATTGAAGGTGCCGCCGGCCAGGAAATCGGACCACCAGCGCAACTCCTTGATGCCGAGGCTGGTGCTTACGTCTCTTACCAGGACACTGTCGTTCTGGTGATAGCACACCAATCCGTCGACCTGGTCAACGCGCAATCCGGCGTCCGCGATTGCATTCAATGAAGCTTCAAGCGCCAAGCTGGCCAGACTAGCTTGTGTCGACCGGCTGAATTTGGTATAGCCAATTCCCGAGATGCAGACTGCGGGGGAGCGCATACCTTTATCGAGGGTCTCGGCGTGTCGACCGCAGAATTTCCCGGTCGTTTATTCGCGCTTCGTTTTCTGCGTTTCGGCTGTTACAGGTGTTCAATGAAACGCGGTTATCATAGCTACATCGGCTGCATGGGAAGCTCGTTCAGTGGACTGAAAGGAGGATGGCGGTGGAGCTTGGCTTGCGCGGCCTCACCGTGCTCGTTACCGGTGGAAGCCGCGGTCTAGGAAGAGAGATAGCCCTGGCGTTCGCGGCCGAGGGTGCCAACGTTGCCATCTGTGCGCGACAGGCCGATCAGCTCAAGGCCACCACCAAAGATCTGCAAGCACTGTCAGTCCGCGCCCTGGCGATTCGGGCAGACCTTTTCGACGCCGCCGAATGCATTCGCGTCGTTGACGAGACGGTGCATGAGTTCGGGCGTCTCGACGTTCTAATCAACAACGCTTCCACCAACGTCGTCTATCCGGGACACCTTGAAACTGCTAGCGACGATCTTCTGATGGAGCGCATTCGTGGCAAGGCTCTCGCCGCCATTCGTTGCTCGCGCGCTGCGCTTCCTTATTTCCGAAAGGTGGGTGGAGGCAAAATCATATGCATTGGTGGTACGGCGGCGCGCTCGGTTTCGGGTAGCCGCGGATTCGGCTCATCAATGGCATCGGGCCTCGGCAACGCTGTATTGGTGAACTTCGCGAAGCATCTGAGCCACGAGGTCGCGCCAGATCACATCCTCGTCAACGTCGTTCACCCCGCCTCTATGCGCACTGACCGCTATCCAGCACGCGTCGCAGCCAGGGCACAGGAGATGGGTATAAGCACGGAGGAGGCTGAGAAGGACCTCGCGAATCGAATTCCCATAGGCAGGCAAATAGACCCCGAGGACGTCGCCCCCATTGTCGTCTTCCTTGCCTCTACGAAAGCCACAGCAATCACTGGTCAGTCGATCGCCGTCGACGGCGGAGTTCTCCCGCAGGTCGTCTACTGAGCTGCAGTCCCCAACGTCAACCGATGCCGCTAGTGACCCGAAGACTCGAACTTGTTGTCGAAGATCCACTCAGGAGGGACAAGAATGGCAGAAGAGTACGGAAGCCTCAGCATCAAATTGCACGACCAGGTCTCGACAATCACGATTGCTAATTCCGCTAACAAACCAATCGAGTCGGCCAACCTGCACTGGGAACTCGCCCGAGCGCTGAGTGACATCCGAACCGACAATGGCGTACGGATTGTTGTCATCACGGGCGAGGGCGATCAGTTCCTTGGCGTTCGCCCGCCCGACTCTTACCGAAGCGAGGTCGGACGTAAAACACGCACCCAGCCTCAGTACTTATGGGAGACGTTCACTGGCACGGCGATGATGCATGAACAGATGGCGCAGATGGAGAAGCCCATCATTGCCCGAGTCAATGGCGACGCGTTCGGATTCGGATCGACCCTTGTATTCGCTTGCGATCTCATTGTCGCCAGGGAAGACGCACGATTTGCTGATACTCACATGGCGATGGGCGAGTTCGCTAATCTTGGTCACGCCGATTTCGGCACAGTTCCCGGGGACGGCGGAACCGCGCTCATGCCGCTGTTCATGACCCCAGCGCTGGCCAAGGAATACCTGATGCTGTCTCGCCCATTCACGGCGACTGAGCTAGTCCGTCTCGGCATCATCAACTATTCAGTCCCAGCTGACCGCCTGGACTCGACTGTGGATGACCTGGTAGTCCGATTGCTCAAGCGATCGGCCTACGCCCTCGCATGGACAAAACGCGCCGCGAACAGGATGGTTGCCGAGCAGCTCACGAAAGCGCTTGACGCCGGACTGGGGTACGAGATGGTGACCTTTCTGCAGTGGGAGCAAATGGGCTGGCGTGACACCAAATCGCTGGGTGGAAAGCCGACCGAGGGAAAGCTCGAACCGGGCGGTTAGGCCCGGAAAACCTCACAAGATGCTCGTCGGAGCCACCTCCCGCTCTCGCCCGCTTGCCCCCTGAGGTTTTCGCCGCCCCAGCGTTGGCAGAATTGCCAGTGCCACCGCCAAAGTGGCTCCGGCTCCAAGTGCCAAACCAGCGCGGCCCCCAAACTGCTGAGATATCCAGCCCACCGCTGGAGCTCCTATCGCGGTCGTTCCCAGAAAGGCGGTCACGTATAGCGACATGACGCGGCCGCGAAACTCCCGGGCTGAGTTCAACTGCAAAATGCTGTTGCCTGTTGTCTGGCATGTGACCATGGCGGTCCCCACTGGGACGAGCACGGCCATCTCGAGAAGGGCGCTTGGAGCAACTGCCGCAGCAGCCATCAGCACTCCGAGGATCAATGCTGAATGCACGAGGAGGCGATGGGACGGACGCGACCGACCCGCCGCAAAAAGGGCGCCCACAAAGGCGCCGACTCCAAGCATTGAAAGGAGCGCTCCGTAGGTCGCTGCTCCCGAGTGAAACGCGTAACGAGCCATTAGGGGCAGCACGATGTTCCAGTTGAACGCGAACGTGCCGAGCACCATCATCAACAGCACCGGATAACGCAATTCCGGGCGGGACCAAGTGTATCGCAGACCTTCCATGATCTGACCAGGGCCGCGCACGATGGGGAGCCCCTGTTGGAGCTCCTTGGGCCGCATCATCAGCAACCCGGCGACAACTGCGAAAAACGATAGTCCGTTGTATAGGAAGCACCAGCCAGTGCCAACCAGCGCAATGACGGCACCTGCAACCGCCGGCCCCAGGACTCGAGAGGACGTGAATACCGCGCTGTTCAGGCCGACTGCATTCGAAACGTACTCGGGGCCGACCATCTCGCCCACAAAACTCTGCCGTGCGGGATTGTCGAGGACGTTTACGGCCCCGAGGCAGGCTGCCAGCGCATACACCATCCAAAGCTCAACTTTGTCAGTGAGGGTCAGCAGCCCGAGCACCAGGCCAAGTAGCCCCGATGCAGCCTGCGTTCCGATAAGGAGGATTCGCTTGTCTGAACGGTCCGCCACCAGCCCGCCCCATGTTCCGAACAGCAGAATTGGAATGGTCTGAAACGCCGCGGTCAGCCCGAGATCAACGCCGCTTCCCGTGAGATGCAGCACAAGCCAGAACTGGCCCACTCGCTGCATCCAGGTGCCATTCGTTGACACGACCTGCGCTATGAAAAAAAGGCGATAGTTCCGAATCCGTAGGGAGGCGAATGTTGTGTTGAACCACGTACGGACTGCCCAGATCACGCCGAGGCCCCGGGGTTGTTCCGGTAAGACTCAGGTAGAGAGTCCGCTACGGCCAGGAGTCGAAATTCAACCTTCAGACGCCTCGACCAGTAGAGACGCCCCAGACAGGGTGTGCTCCGAGCGAGAGTCAGTGCCCGCAGCCGGCGAAGCCAGATTCTGATTAGGCGCCGCAACTTTTGCACTCGCGCGAGCCGCCCGCCGAAGCGCGACTGCGACTGACAGCAGCACGCCCGCCACTAAGAGGACGCCAGCGATCGTACGGTCGCCGCGCAATCGGTCGACATAGACCGGAATAAATAAGAGGGCGGCCACGGCGAAGATGGCCAGAAGGCCATCGGTCACGAACAAGCCCCAAACTTCGAGCACGGTGGCGCGGACGAAGCGCAATAGGGGCACCTTCTCGAAAGCCACTGTGGGACGGCGTCGTAGGTACATGACCAAAGCCATCGACGCGGCCGCGTACACGACGATCAGAGGAATCAAGACCGCATCGCCGCTCCACCATGTGACGCCGAGACCTTCGCCAGCAAAAAACGTGCCAAAGGAGGTGAGCATCACGCCCACCACGTATTTCACAGTGTTTTCCGGCACCCGGGTCAAGGGATGTCTCACCGCGATTCCCGCGACTACAACGACGACCAACGAAATCGAGGCTCCAATTTCGGCCGCAGGCAGGCTATTCAACCCTCCAAGAGCTACGACTATGAAAACCACCTCGAGGCCCTCTAGGAATACCCCGCCGAACGCGGTCCCGAACGCGTGGCCGGTAGTCATCAGCTCACCCCGAGTCTCCTCGTATGCGGCGCCTTCATCGTGTAATGCCTTCAGGCCTGTCGAGCGCAGGATGGCCTTGTACAGCCAACCCAGCCCAAAGAGCAACAATCCAACCCCGACGAGGGTGCGAGTGAACGCGATGGAAACGTCTGACGTGATCGCAAAGCCGAACACTGCGACGAGCAAACCGAGCACTGCGAAAGCAGCGACTGTCCCAAGGAGGGCGGAGCGCCACCCCTTGAACATTCCCACTGCCAGCACGATCGTAAGAGCCTCGACCCACTCAACCCCTGCTGCCAGGAAGGTGGCTAACACAACCAGAGCGCTGCTCATGGTTCGCTCGTCAAGGAACCGGCGTCAACAGATAAAGCGTCCAAGGTACGTGCGCACTAGAGCATACCTGTTTCGTAGAACTATTGCTACAAAATCATGGCGGACAGGCTCCCGAACTGTTAGGCGGCCGCAGCGTCTTCGCCGGCCAGCAACCCAAGCGTGATCGCAGCCGCAATGCCGGCCCCGTATGCGGGGCGCGGGCCGCCCTGGAAGCCGCCAGCAGCTCCGCCCACCGCGTATAGGCCGGAGATTGGCCCGGTTGGTCCGAGCACCCGAGCGTGGGAGTCGACCAGAGGGCCGCCCATCGTAAACGTCAGGCCCACCCCAACCGGAATCGCCAGGTACGGTGGGGCGAGCGGAGTTGCAAACGACTGGACCGCGTTCGAGAGCGCCGCCGAGTCGACCCCCATAAGTCGGGCCAGCTCGGACAAGTTATCAGCCGACTCGATCCGAGCGCCGGCCAAGAGCAAGTTCGGATTGGGCGGAACGATGTGAACCCGCCCTGCAGTCTCCCACAGGGTGCGATCAAAGACGATCCAAGTGGAAGCGGGATCAGCCATCCGGGCGATTCGGTTGGCAGCAGAGATACCACCACTACGTTCATCGCAGAAGCGGCGGCCATCCGGGCCAATGAGCAACGATGCTGTTGCGAGCCTGTCCAGCATCGGATAGTGGCCAATATCCGGAATGCGTGTCGCGTCCCGGTGCAGCAGGTGGGCGTAAAGCGCTTGGGGGTTGACCAGCTTCGCTCCGAGCTCGAGAGCAATCGTGAGGGAGGTACCGGCGCCGGTGCCGGCCCCACGCTGAATGATGTTTTCCGGCCGCGATATGCCTGCATGCTGTCGAAGGAGGTCGAGGTTAGCCTGGAAGCCTCCGTCCGCGAGCACTAGAGCCCTGCACGTGAAATCGACTCGGTGACCAGACTCGACTTCCCGCGCGACCACTCCGATCAGCTTCTGCGCGCTCATTTGAACGGTGTGGGCTTCAACGCCTGATAGGTAGCGGCCGCCTGCGTCGACGAAACTCTTGTAAAGCTTCAGCACACTCACGTCCGCGCCGCGGCGGACCCAGACAGGGCCCCGCCTGTTGGGCCTCACCGGCGCCATGACCGGTGCGCCACGCAACTTGACATAACGTATGCCGTGAGCACGAGTCCACAGGTAGGCGCGATGACTCGAGGCGGTTATTGCGCGTACAAGTGGTTCGCTCAAGTAGCCTTCACCAGCCTCAAGTAACTTGTCGGCTACGTCGTTGGGGTCCGCCCACGGGGGCGAGCCCCCAATGTGGAACATTGCGCCACTCATTCGCGAGTTGCTCCAACCTGGCGCGAGTTCGCTACGTTCCAGGATGACAACGCGGGAACCAAGCTCTTGTGCGCGTAAAGCGGCAGTGAGACCGCCGAAACCCCCTCCTACTACAACCAGGTCCGAGCTCAGATGGGCGGGAGCCCTCATTGGGGCAGAAGGGTGTCCCCAATGACCTGGGTCATCTCGTGCATGTAGGCCAGTCCTGCACCGACCGCACCGGCCAGCGCTGTCGCGCGCACCAACCGACCAGCTCGCGTACCTCCAGTGCCGGACGCGACCAGCAGAAAAGTCGCCACCGCAGAGCCGAATGCGACTCGCTTTCCGTGCTTCCGCACAAACTGAAGAACGGGATAGGATTCGGCAACAACCAGCTGGTAAGTTGACTCACGCTCGATGGCCGCTGGAACATCATGTCGCCCGCGATGACTTGTCATCAAACCGCTCCTATCTTGCCGCAAACCAGTCCGATATTTGGGAGTGAAAGTCCAATATTAGAGCAGGCATAGAACGCATGCAGACACCGCGTCAACTGCGAACGTCCATCGTACGATCGTGCGAAACATAGGGCTTGAGCCCAAATCGACTAGGGCGGACACAACCTTCCACTCGTCTGGACAACAGCCTTTTCATATGGGAGTCTGTGGACGACTATGTCGCAGATTGAGATCGTGGATAGCTTCGACCGAGGCCCTACCACAGGGCTGCCCGAGTTTCCTAATCGGCTTGACGTCACGTTGACGGCCGCGGACATCGTCGCCCGCACCGGACTCCCACGAAGTAGCGTGTTCAGAGGCCTGCGCTCGTTGATCGATAAGGGTTTCGTATATCAGGACGTGGCAAGCAAAAGATACGCATTGGGTCCACGAATGCTTCAGCTAGGCATGGCAGCTCGCCGTCAGTTAGCTTCCGAGCAGCTGGTCGTTTTGCCTCTGGTTGAACTCGGTAGTCAGACAAACGAAACCGTGACCTTCAGCCTAGTCGACACGCCTTGGCGAATTTGCGTCTATCAGATCGAGTCGCGCAGTGAGCTTCGGCAATTCGCTCAGGTTGGCGCGCGATACGCACTACATCTCGGCGCGGCTGGAAAGGTCGTCCTCGCATACCTGCCTGCCGATCTCTCCGCAGTCGTTCTCAAGCACCACAAGGTGCCTTCGTTGAGGGCGAACGAGATCAGCCGAGAGTTAGTTCAGATACGAAAGGCGGGGTATGCAACCACTACAGGAGAGCGCGTCGCGGGTGCGTCATCCGTCGCCGCGCCGGTGTTTGTCGGCGGCAATATCTTTGGCAGCGTCGCGGTGGCCGGTCCCACGGATCGGATCGCCCCGATGGTCGCACGCCATCAGGCGGCTGTTGTGAGGAGTGCAAGACAACTTTCAGACCGTCTCTCCGCGCATGAACCTGGTCTGGAGGTAAACCGCCGCAGCCTCAGACTGATTGGGATTCGTGCCAACACGAAGCCCTTGTCGGTTGGCAAGGCACCGGCTGGCAGACGTGGACGGCACTCGAAGGCTCAGCTCAAGGAAATTCGATAACCGCGGCGACTCTGGCGGGTGCCCCTTCAACCCCTTCGTATTTGGCAGGTAGAGCGATCAGATTCGCTCGCTGGCCGACCAACTGTCCAAGCGCCTCTGACAGATTCTCAACCATCATGATGCCGGCAGGCAAGAGAGTCTTGTGCCCGTAGGATGGAGGGAAATCCGCTGCGTCAAACTCAGCTCGGTCAAATATGTCCGGCCGCAGTGACTGCCATTGTCGACGCCGCATGAATATGTGCTCGGCACTGGCTGTGTCCGAATAGACGGCCTTGATCTTGTGATTAACGATCCAGTCAACTCCAGACTTATCCAGGCCAGGCGCCTTCAGGATGTAGGTCTGCTCATCTAAGTAATGGCGCGCCCAATCAGTCCACAAAGCGAGGATGTCCCCGTCGCGGATCCCACCGGCAACCCGGTCGAGCAGATCAGCGTTTATAACGCCCCACTCGCCAAGCGCCGCATCAACCACGAGGCCGCTACCGCAGAACGCGTCTAGGGGAAGGTCGTGTATGGCTCGACCGTACGGGTCGTACATCAGGGGGGCGTCTACGTGTGTACCCGAATGGAGCGACGCCACGATCTGCCGCGTCTTGATCCCATTCTTCGACCGCCAGCGCACAACAGGAAACTGCACCTCAGGGTGATCGCTCGAGCGTGGGGTGTTCGGCGAAAGGGATTGGGTCAGGTCAAGCAGGCGCACGCGACACTCCATCAAAATGGACTGAAAGCTCGCAGGCAACGCGCCAGGAGGTAGATGCCAAGAGAAAGCCGAATCTCACGCTTCGGCAGTGTAGCCAATTGAGGCGCGCGATTGACGTCCTAAACCTCCAGGTGGTATAAACGGGTGGCGACAATAGTGAGACCATAAGTCCCGCCAGCGGGACTAACCCACGACCGATCGCGGAGGATATCCACTTATGAACGACGGCCGATTCGTGCCGATGCTTGAACTGCCTGAGAAGCCGAGCAAACCTCGCCGACTTCGGCGGACGATGATTTTTGACCGCGGGTGGCCTGCTGTGTTCATCGAAGGGGTCCTGGAGGGTTTCGCCGAAGCTATCGACATCGCGAAAGTAAGCGCCTGGCATATGCATCAGACTGAAAAAGTCGTCAAGCGGAAGATCGCGATGTACAAGGAATTCGGGATTGAGACGATGATCGGTGGACCCGTCCTCGAGATCGCCAGGGTCCAACGACGTGAGGATGCCGTGCTGCACTACCTAAAGAACTTGGGCTTCGAAGGGGTCGAGGTATCGAGCGAGTCGATGCCGACCCAAACCGACATTGAGTCCGATCGCACTTTCGCCGACAAGTGCAAAGAGATGGGATTCGTGATTCACGGCGAGGTCGGCAAGAAGTTCCCGGAGGGGGACCAGGTCCGCCAGCCCGGCGGGGGAATGAACGTTCCGGTGGCGGCAGCAACTTTCAAGGCTTACGCCGCCATGGGATGCGACGGCAGCTACCTTGAGGGGCATCTTTTGCGGGCCATCTGCGGAGACATGGCCGAGAAGGTCGAGGGGCGAGCAATGCTGGAGCAGCTCGTCGATCAGGTAGGCCTTGAAAACATTCTGTTCGAAATACCTGGGACCTATCTTCCCTACGCAGGTAAGCGCGCCCTTCAGGGTCTGCTCGTGTACCTTTTTGGGCCCAACGTCAATATGGCCAACATTCTGATCGAAGAAGTGGCCGAGCTTGAGGAGATCCGAGATGGGCTTTTCCCAACGTTTGGCGCGCCCAATGGCGACCACCCCTGGTTGCGATCGCTCTCCGTGTCGACAACCGGTAAGGCGCATGCGCAATGGTGGCGCCAAGAATCGTAAGTCGGCGACCTAGGCAAAGGAGCCCGTGGCGACACAGTCCCTGACCCATGAGCTGGCGCAGACTGTCAGCGATCTTAGCTATGAGAGCCTGCCCGAGCACGTGCGGATTCGTACAAAAGACATCCTGCTCGATGCTCTCGCCAGCGCCCTAGCGGGTCACGATTCGGACGAGATCCATCAGATCACTGGCATGGCGGGGGCCCTTGGCACCTCCGCGGAGGCCTCCGTAATCGGCGGTGGCCATCTGTCTCCAGCGGGCGCGACGCTTGTGAACAGCTATCTGATCACCGCAGTTACCGTATGTGACATCCACCGACCGACGTCATGCCACGTCACGCCCGAGGTTGTGGCGCCGGCCTTGGTGACAGCAGAACTCCTGGAATCAAGCGGCACCGCATTTCTCACGGCCATCGCGGCGGGCCTGGAAGTCACCACTCGAATCGGCCTCGGTCTGGATTTCAAAGCCTTCCGCGCTCGTGGATGGCACACGCCAGGCGTGACGGGGCCCTTCGGAGGGGCTGCGGCTGTCGGCAGACTTCTCGGACTGAACGCAGATCAGCTATGCCATGCATTTGGTATCGCGGGCAGCCAAGCCGCAGGGACCTACGCCCAGGTTGGAACTCCCACGATCAAGTTCCAGCAAGCTCGCGCCGCGCTGGGTGGGCTGATGTCGGCGAGGCTCGCTTTCCAAGGATTTGAGTCCAGCCGGGAGATCCTTCTCCATCCAGATGGAGGCCTTTTCTCCGCCTATTGCGGCGACGGACGGCCTGACGCAGTCCTCGCGGACATTGGCACTGATTGGGAACTGATGCGCATCTCACTACGAGCCTGGCCGGTAGGCGCACGCTTGCAACCGCTTGTGACCGGACTGCTGACAGCACTTCAAAAGCGCGCCATCGACCCTGGCAACGTCAGGAAAGTCAATGTAAGGATCTCCGAACCGACGTATCGCCTGCACGGAAAAGTTCCATGGGACGATCGATTCCGGGCCCGTCTTTCGGCGCCTTATGTGACCGGAGTTGTCATTCGTGACCGGCAATGTTGGTTGGAACAGTTCGCGACGGTGCGGGTTCGAGATCCGGCACTTGATCAGTTCATTCGCGAGCGGATAAACGTGCAACCGGACCCGGGCCTAGACGAGGCTGCAACGCTAATCGAGATTGAAATGGACGATGGAAAAATCTTCAAGGAGCACGTCACCGCCGCCAAAGGCGAGCCGTCCAACCCGCTTACGCGGCAGGAGATCATCAACAAATTCCAGTCGGCGAGCGCGCCCATACTTTCGCCTGAGGCCGCTGAGCGGGCGATCGGATTGGTGACCAACCTGGAGGCCGTGGGAAACATGCGCGAGTTGTCGGATTGCTTACGAGGCGCTCCTGGTCGCGGACCTGATCTCGCCAGCGGCGTCAAGCGCCCAGGTGGAAGGCGGTGACCGACGACCTCCTTAATCTGACGTACCAAAGCTTTGGCCAGATGGAGGGGATGGAGGTCTATCAAACCCACCTGGAGAATATGGTGCATTCCGCGGCGAGCACCAGCAGCAAGGTCACTGTTTTGCGATTGGAATCGGTACTTGTCGAAGGCAAGGGCTTTGCCTCGTCCCAAGCACTCGAAGTTCCATCCCTGCTGCGGAGTATCGCGGGAGCGGTCGAAAACGGAACCGAGGCGGTGGCGATTGGAAATGGATTCGACCCCGGACTTTGGGAAGCGCGAGAGCTGTTCGACGTGCCGATCCTGGGTTTGTTCGAGACGGCGATCTTCTACGCCATCCGCGTCGGCTGGCGTGTGGGCGTTCTCTGTTCCGGGAACAGCGGCCTCGCCCGTATAGAAGAGCTCGCCGCTCGTTACGGAATCAGCTCACGTTTGGTTCGCCCGGAGGCTGTGGGCGTAACTGTCCCAAATATCGTTACTGGCTTCCAAGACTCAGCCGTTGCTGACCAGTTGTTAACTGCCACGGATGCATCGATTGAAATGCTGCGTCGGCGCGGAGCGGAGTTGGTAATCATTGCTTCGGGAGCCTTGGATGTATTTTTTCACGCCCATCGCGATCGAGCGACGAGCGCCATCCCAGTGCTTCCAGGGGTGCAGATATTAGTGCGCGAGACAGAGACAGCTGCTGCCCTCGCCCGCCTCGGAGTCCCGTTCATTAGCCGGGTCGGCAGATTCGCCCAACCTCCTGCGTCCGTGATGCGGTCCCTAAATAACTGAGCCTGACTGATCGCTTGGGCCGTGTCTGGCCAGAGGCTCGTTGCTAGGAACCTGCTTTGGAGAGTTGATCAGTGAGCTCTGACAGCCCGAGCTCAGCCAGTATTTCGTCACTGTGCTGACCCAGCTTGGGCGCACTGCGAACCGCGGCGGTTTTGTTCTTGTGATCTTCGGCGAGGCGAGCGGCATCCACTGGCCCGCCTGCCCCGACGCTTACAACCGATACTGGGATTGCAGGGATCTGCATCTCAACTTTGTCTGTGCGAATTGAGGCCAGCACTCCGTTGGCTCGAGCATGATCAGAATCGATGGCGTAGGTCCAATCAAGGATCGGGGCCACGGGAACATCCGCATCTCCAAGGAGACGAAGCCACTCATCCAAGGTGCGCGTGGCCATGCGCTGCTGAATCTCGCCATATTCCTGGGGGAACTCGCGGCCCCGATCTGCCCCGCTCGACCAGTCGCCTCTGCTTCTCGCACCCTCAGGCATTCCAACCACATCACAGAAGCGCTCCCAAAAATGCTGCTCTGTGGGGCAAACAAGAATTACGCGGTTGTCAGCAGTGCGGTATGTGCTATAGCGAGGCCCGATATCTTTATTCCCGCGCCATGGAGTCCCGGTATTCAACTGGACCACCACGTCGCGCCAGAGCCATGACAACGCGCTCTCCCACATGGAAACGTGAACGTGCTGGGCGCCGAGACCCTGGTCCCGCCGATACAGGGCGGCGAGGATACCGATCGCAGCTTCAACCCCAGCCATGGTCACGCCAGTGGCCCGAAAATCATCGCGCGGGGTTGGGCGCCCGTCCGCCAGCCACTCGAGCGGGATCGTCCCAGCGTACGCCTCGGGGTTGAGGCCGTGGGCAGGGTAGCCGGACCAAGGGCCTGCCAAGCCGTACCCGGTGATCAAGCAGTAGACAAGATCGTCGTTGACCTTAACCAACCGTTCAAAGTCAAGATGGAGGCGCGCCGCGGTACTGGGTCGATTGCCCACGATAACGACATCGGCCCAGCCGGCGAGTGCCTCCGTGACTCTGAGCCACGCGGGGGATCGTGAGTCGATGGCGATGCTGCGCGCGCCAGCGTTCAGAAAATGATGGAATGGACTCTCCCCCTCTACAAACGGCGGAGTGCCCCTGTTGCCGTCACCAGTTTCCCGATTTTCGACCTTGATGACATCGGCGCCCAATTGCGACAGGTGTCGGCTGGCCAGCGGTCCCGGGAAATGCGTGGAGAAGTCCACCACGCGGGGTCTCAAGATCACAGCGAAGGATCCTCCCTGATGCGATAGACGGCATCCTCGCGAGACCGACGGCCGGTGACAGGAACTCCTGCGGCCGCCTCTAAGACTTGATCGACTCTGCTCCAGTCGTCAGCGACAACTCGCTTGGCGATCTTCCAGGCTCCATCCCTGCGCTCAAATTGGTCAATTGCTCGTGATGAGCGCGTGCGGATGAATTGCGTGCCACTCCGGTCCTCGGCATGAAAAGCAAGAAAGTAGGTCTCGCCGAACGCCCAATCCCCATCAAGCTCAACCAGCGAGTTGGCGTAAAGATGCGTTCGGACGTGATCACTTTTCGCTGCGTTGTCAGCGACGACAGCAGGTTTCACCTTACCTTTGCCAGCATCGATGGTGGCGTCAGGATGAAACGATCCGAGGATTAGCTCCCGGTCACCTCGATCAACCCCCCGGCAGTAACGCAACAGGACCTCATGGATCTCGTTCTTGTCCAACAGGTCGCGTAGCCGGGTCTCCAGAGCCGAATCCATCATCTTGTCTCTCCATCTAGTGCGTTTGCTGAAGGTGGACGTCAAGTCGCGGTTTCGGCGTCCACGGAAACCCACGGGTTACACAATCGCGAGGGGGTTCACCGGGGAGCCGGTGGAGTTCTTCAGGCGTAAAGGCGCAGTCACGAAAAGGAAATCCCACTGGTCTCGTCCCGAGCAGCTGTCGGCCAGCTCCTCCAGATCGCAATTGTCGAGCAGCCAAAGTCCCATCGCGACGATGCCGATAATGTGGATAGGCATGTCCAGTTGCTCAAGGCCTGATGGAATGGCATCGCTCACGGAGTCCGATCCGAGAAGTGCAACACCGTGCTCGCGCAACCAAGGCAGACACGAGGCATGCAAGCCTGGGACTCCGTCAACCATCGGCCTATAGTGGCCGTGCGATGCCTTTCGAGCATCGCGACCGGTCCGAATTATCAATGCGTCGCCAGGTCCGACCTCCACACTCTCTGAAGAACAGCATTGGTCCAGCTCATCTGGGGTGACTAAGGTTCCTGGCTCGAGCCACCCACGATTGCTCAACCGGGGCAAATCAAGAAGAACTCCTCGAGTGAAGACACCCTCGCGCGAGGATTCGATGTTCGACTTGGCAGCCCCCGTGGCTGTGCTGACCGTCGTAGCGGGGCGCCCGTTGTACATCTTCCCATCCCAGAATTCGTGCGAGAGCGCGTCCAGGTGAGTAATGCCATGGCCATGGACAGGCATACCAATCCAGTCCGCAGCCGTTGCCTTTCCGCTTCCGGCCGACTCGCCGCTAGTGACCATGAAATGAAGCAGTGGCTGCATGTTGTCACTGGCGGGTTTCGGCGAGATCGTTCGGCTGCAGCTGATTGCACGCCCCTCTTTAACGCACCGTAGAGCTGCCAGGCGCGTAGCGGGCGTGATCAAGTTCAGGGTGCCCAATTCATCTTGAGGGCCCCATCGGTTCCAATTGCTGAGGCTCTCAAAGTAGGCCATAACGGCAGCGCTATCGAGGTCAGGCATCACTCTTGCCTTACTCGTCAGTCAGCGCCGGCGGTAATCGAAGGCACCGTACCCGTGATTGGAACGTTGGGGTCGACTGAAACGGCCCCGGTCGCCCGCAGGTCATCGATGCGCTGGTCCGAGTAACCGAGCTCATGCAGTAATTGCAACGTGTGTTGACCGAGGCGAGGGGGATCTTGCGACGGCCGTGGCGATTCATAGCCGGAATTGCGGATGGGAAGGCCAACCCCAGAGATCCTGTCCTTGAATGGACCAAAGCTACTTTTGAGCCATATATCTCGTTCTGCGGCCTGTTCATCATTCAGCGCAGCAGCAACATCGTTAACGGGCTCGCACGGGACTTCTATCTTGCGAAGCTCCACGAGCCAGTCGGCAGTCGTCTTCTTTGCGAACTCACGGCGCAAGATGTCAGTCAACGCTTCGCGATTGAGCACGCGGGCCTGGTTGGTCGCGAACTGATCGTTTCCCCGAAGCTCCGCGAACTGGGCCAGCTGACAGAAACGGTGCCAGATACCATCGTTCAGGATGGCTACGACCATGTAGCCATCTGCGGTTGGATAGTTGTCTGCAGGCACTGAGATCGGAGTCTGCCCTCCCATGCGCTGTGGCATCACCCCGCTCAATGAGAGTTGGACGAGCGGCAACATCATCCAGGTCATCCCTGTGTCGAACATCGAGACATCAAGATGCTGTGGCTTGCCGAGCTTATCTCGACGCCAAAGCGCACTGAGCACCGCTGTGGCCGCCCACATCCCTGTGGCCAGATCGATAATCGACGGGCCCACCCGAACGGGCGGCCTTTCCTGCTCCCCTGTGATCGACATGATCCCCGTGCGCGCCTGGATAATGGCGTCATAAGTCGGACGGCGCGAAAGAGGTCCCGTCTGGCCGAACCCCGACACGGAGCAGTAGACGATCCCGGGATTTACGGCCGAAACGGCGTCAAAGCCAAGTCCAAGAGCCTTCATCTTGCCGGGACGCATGTTCTCGATGACCACGTCGCTCGACTTGGCAATTTCCATGGCGACCTCGAGACCAGCTGTCATCTTCAGGTCGATGGCAATGCTTCGCTTGTTGCGGTTCAGAGCAATGAAAGGCGTGCTCCAGCCTTCAACCTGCGGCATCATTTGGCGGGCGTCATCGCCACTCCCTGGGCGTTCTACCTTGACAAGATCGGCGCCCAGATCGGCAAGGATCATCGCCCCGAATGATCCGGATACAGTCCCGGTGAAATCCAGAACGCGCAGCCCCGCCAACGGCGCATCGTTTGGCTGCGTCAATCAACAGACCTCATGCTTGCATTAGACCACGACGCCACGAGTACGCTGCTCGGCACCCAACGCATCGATAATGATTGACGGCAACAATGAAATTCGGAGCATATCTCTACGGGCTCGAGCCGTCTGCGCTGCGTCAAGTTGCTGTCCAGGCAGAGAATCTCGGATACGAGTCGCTCTGGAGAGGAGACCATCTGGTCATACCTGTCGAGTACACAAGCGCTCTGAAACTTTCAGCAGGCACTCCCATCGGCCACACCACACCTTTGTACGACCTCGTTGCCCTGTTCGGTTATCTAGCTGCTTCAACTAAGACCATTCGCCTAGCGACCGGCGTGCTCGTCTTGCCAGTACGCGATCCCTTTAACACCGCGCGGGCGATCATGACGTTGGATCGCCTCTCGGGAGGTAGGGTGATCGCGGGAGTCGGCGCCGGCTGGATCAAAGAGGAGTCCCAAGCGGTGGGGCTGGACTTCTCCAGCCGTATCGCCAGGATGATCGAAGGCATCGAGGTGATGAAACTGCTGTGGACCGAGCCGACCCCCAAGTATTCCGGCAACCACTACCGGTTTGACGCCGTGGGTTTCGAACCAAAGCCAATCCAACAGCCCCACCCCCCAATCGTGATCGGCGGGGAATCACGTATCAGTCTTTCTGCCGCCGCTCGGCACGGCGATGGCTGGTTTGGTCATTTCCAGCCCTGGTCTGCTCTTGAGGAGAAGCTGGATGGGTTGCTGCGACTGCGGCGCGAATTTAACCGCATGGAGCTGCCTTTTGAGGTTTCGTTGATGGCGCCTGTCAACCTGTCGGTCAGCGACCTCCATCGCCTGGCCGAAAGCGGTGTCGACCGTGTTGTGATTGCGTTCGGCAATATGAACCAAACCGATGCCACGGCCATATTGCCTGACCTCGAACGAGTCGCCGATCGCCTGCTGTAAATGTGTACTTGAACTGAACATGACGCTATAAGGGCTGCTTCGCCGAGCCCACCTCTGACCGGTCCGAGGTCCGATTGCCCTAAACGGCGTGCAGGTACCACCAAGGACCGCAGCCTGCGTTCGAGGCCTGCAGCTTCCAGCTTCCGACATGCGGACCTACGGCAATCAGTGACGGGGTGGCAACAACAGCAATGGTGGGCAGATTGTTATAGATGTACTGGCTGAACTGAGTCCCCAGTTTGGTGCGAGCAGTGATATCGACGGTCTGGTCGATTTGCTTAATCAGCGCGTCGAGTATGGGGTCATTATCTTCTGCATTGTCAGATGTACTCAGAAGCTCGCCGTCCCCCAAGAAGTTGGGCTCATGGAAGGCGTACAGGTTCAAGCCGACTATTCGACAACCGTGCATCTTGTGAGTGTGCCGGAGACCGTTATAGACGCTTGCCTCGTTGGGCTTGTAGTCGACCTTGATACCTACCGCTTCCCAGTAGCTGACGATCGCCGTGCCTAGGTCCGCAACGTCCGGGATCCCAGAGTCCCCTATCTTTGTATTGAACGTTAGGCTCATGTTGCTCTGGCCGGCTGCGGCCAGAAGTTGTTTGGCTTTTGCCGGGTCATAAGGATACGGCGTAAGACTATTGTCATTACCCAACATGATCGGCTGACATGTATTGGCGGGAACCGTCGCAAATCCCTTGTACAGAGACTTTGCGATTGTCTGCCTATCGAGGGCGTAGATCATAGCCTGCCGCACGCGAAGATCCTGCATTGGTAAACCTGGAGCCGCAAACCGACCCAGATCCTCCATATAAATGTTTGCAAGGCTCGCATTGTCGACCCTAATAATGCGAATACCCTTGGCACCCGACAGCTGCTGAACCGACAACGCAGACAGACCGTGTGCGATATCTAGCGCCCCAGTCTGCAAGCCGGAAACGCGGGTTGCCTCCTCCGGAAGCAGCTTTAGAATCATAGTTTTGAAGTTTGGCAGTCGCGATTTGTCCCAGAAATCATCAAAGCGCTGAAATGTCATCGAATCGTTGACTACCTGCGACACGAACCTGAAAGCGCCGGCCCCGAGCGGCTGGCTGCGATAGCCCTGCTCTCCCACTTTGTTGTAGTAAGCGGTGGGTATCGGTGGCGGCATGTCGTCCAGCATCGTCACGTAGGGCTGATGTGTGGTGATCGACACGTGGCTATCGTCAATCACGGTGACATTGGCGATCGCCGAGAAGAATGGATCGCCAAATGAGCCGCTAAAGTCTGGCATCTTCGATCGATCCATCGCGGTTTTCACGTCTTGCGCGGTGAAAAGCGATCCGTCCTGCATCTTCACACCGCTGCGTAGCGTGAAGGTCCATGTCAGGTTATCGGGGCTCGTCGTCCAAGAGGTAGCCAGGTTGGGCACGAGACTGCCCGTGAGGTCACGTATCGCGAGCGGCTCGGTGACGGCCGCGAGTATTGCATATGAATCGCTACCGTACTGGAAGGCAATAAACGGATCTGCGTTCTGAGCTCCAAACGTTCCGACGCCGGCAGTTATGGTGTCCACTGAGGCGGCCGTGGTCGTAGAGTTCTGACAAGCGGCCAAGACACCAGCAAGTGTCACTGCGCCGGTCGCGAGTAGCATCTGCCGCCGCGACAGCGTCCGAGCAAATAACTCGGCCAGATCCAATTCCTGGGATCTTTGATGGTCAGACATAGAAGCCTCCGATCACCGGGCCAAATCTCATTAGGATGATGTCCTTGGCACCGATAAACACTTATTACGTTGAATCAAGTATCAGCATCTTAGGGTCGCGCTCGAAGGGTGTCAATAGGTGATGCACGCGGACTCCAGTCAGACTGGGCCCACTCGCTCGTGAGGCAAAAGATCTCTCACTTAGCGGCCAAGGCAAGGTACCCAGCGTGTGGTAGAACAATGAGTTCCTGTGAAAGGAGCGTCCGACCTTATGAACGCGCGAGGGTGCAGCATCCGCTTCTGCATTACCTATGGTTGGTTCCGCCTCATAACTACCTGCTCACGTTGACCACGGACGCCGCTTCGGCTGGCGCCCGGAACGCTGTCTGAGACCGCACGCATGGTCAGATATGTCCTGCAGCGCCTCCTTCAAGCGGCAATTGTCCTCGTGGTGGTCGTCACCATCGTTTTTGTACTCGAGCGGTTGAGCGGTAGCCCGGTCGACCTACTGGTTTCGTCGCGGGCCACGGCCGCAGATATCACCGCTATGTCCAAGTACCTGGGGTTAGAGGACCCAATCTACGTGCAGTACGGGCGGTATTTATTGCGGTTGGCTCAAGGCGACTTTGGTGAGTCATTCAGTTATAGGGCGCCGGTGAGGGACTTAATTGTCAACGCCTTTCCGTACACCGCGGCTTTGGCCGTTGCCGCTTTCATCTTTGCGTCGGTCGTGGGCGTCACCCTCGGGACACTTGCCGCGGTGCGATCGGGTGGCCGGGTAGACGCCGTGGTGCGAGGCTTCGGATTCATTGGCCAATCTGTGCCTTCTTTTTGGCTTGCCATCATCTTCGTGATGATCTTCGCGGTGAAACTAGGCTGGTTGCCGGCCTTTGGATCGGGCGGAGTGGACCATTTGATTCTCCCTGCGGTTGCTCTCGGCGCCTTTCCAATGGCGGCGATAAGCCGTTTGACAAGGTCGGCAACGCTAGATGCGTTGAGGGCGGACCACATGCTCTTTGAGCGAAGTAAAGGTGTCAGCCCAAGCGTGTTTCTCTCCCACTTGCTTAGAAATGCTTCATTGCCTGTAATCACGCTTTCTGGCATCCAACTGGGCGAACTACTTTCCGGAACCATAATCGTTGAAACGATCTTCGCCTGGCCCGGCGTCGGCCAACTGGCGATCCAGGCGCTGAGCACTCGCGACTACAACATCGTTCAGGCGGTTGTCCTTGTCCAGACGGCGACGTTCGTATTACTAAACCTACTAGTCGACATCTCCTACGGTTGGCTGGACCCAAGGGTGAGGACATAAGGGTGGCTCCGCAACAGGTCGACTTACAACCAGAAACTGGTCTCGCTGCTGTTGACGTCACGCGAAAATATGCAGCCGGTGGACGATTCGCTTTCTTGCATCGTGGCCTCCCTCTGTTCTCGGGCACTATTCTTGCCAGCTTTGTAGTCGTGGGTGCGATAGGCCCATTTTTCACACCGCACGACCCCACACGTGTGGACCTCGCCAATAACTTGCTGCCGCCCGCTTTCTTTCCTGGCGGCGTGTGGACCTACCCACTTGGCACTGATCAATTGGGGCGCGATATGTTAAGTCGACTCATCGGCGGGGCGAGAGTTTCACTGTTGGTTGCACTTGTCGTCGTCCTTGTTTCAGGAGCGTTCGGAACCACCATCGCCATGCTGTCGGGCTATCTGGGCGGGCGGCTGGATTCATTTCTAATGCGGCTCACTGATGCAGCCTTGGCTTTTCCATTTCTATTGGTCGCAATAGTGTTGGCGGGCATCTTCGGACCGAGCATTCAGATTGTGATACTCACTATCGCGCTCGTCGGCTGGGCTAGCTACGCTCGCGTAATTCGCAGTGAAGTCCTCAGCCTCAAGACTCGGGACTTTGTCACGATGGCATCCGTAATGGGAGCTGGGCCGGCATGGATAATTCGTCGCCACTTGCTGCCCAACGTCACAGGTTCGATTGTCGTTTTGGCTACTCTTCAGCTGGGCCGGGCAATCGTGTCAGAAGCCGCATTGAGCTTCTTGGGCATCGGTGTGAGGCCTCCCGCACCATCATGGGGTGGCATGTTGTCGGATTCGCAGCAATACCTGATAGCGGCGTGGTGGTTGCCTACCTTGCCTGGGCTCGCCCTGAGCCTAACCGTACTGTCTTCAAATCTGATGGGCGACTGGCTTAGAAAGCTAAACGACCCCACTCAGCGGCATTGATCCAATGCTAGAAATTCGAGGCCTCCGCGTTGTCTACCTGGCTGGAAAGCGGCGCATGGTCGCTGTTAGGAATGTCGACCTCGAGCTTTCGACAGGATCTGCGGTCGCACTGGTTGGTGAGTCGGGCAGTGGAAAAAGCACGATCGCACTAAGCGTCATGCGCCTCATCAGGCCACCCGTCGGGAAAATTGAAGCTGGACGCATCGAGTTCGCTGGCGAGGATCTCCTGACCTTCTCTGAATCGAGGATGCGCGATGTCTTGCATAAGGAGATCGGTTATGTCCCACAGGATCCGGCCGCGGCCCTTGATCCACTCTGCACAATTGGCCGGCATATCAACGAAACCCTATCCGCGAGTGTTCCCAGCTCGGAACGCCGAACCGCTATCGCCAACTTGCTCGAATCGTTGGGCGTCAAAAACGCTCGATCCCGACTAGGCAGCTACCCCCACGAGTTCTCTGGTGGCATGCAGCAACGGGTCGCAATCGCTATAGCACTCGCCAAGCATCCGAAGCTGCTAATCGCCGACGAACCCACGACCGCCTTGGACGTTACGACCCAGTTGGGAATCCTGACTCTGATTGATCGGCTGCGACGAGAAAATGGGATCTCACTCCTGTTCGTCACACACGATTTCTCGATAGCCCGCCTGTTGTGTCAGCAGGTCGTGGTTCTTTATGCCGGCGAAGTTATGGAAAAGGGCCCGATCAACGACGTGATGACGAATCCGCGCCATCCGTACACGAAAGCGTTGGTTGGCGCGATTCTTCGTGAACCCGCACCGAGATCTCGATTGCTTGCCATTCCAGGCCAACCACCTTCACCAGTCGATGTTCGTGTCGGTTGCCCGTTCGCGCCACGATGTCCACTCGCAGATGCCAAATGCGCCAAAGAGAATCCTCCCCTTGAGAACTACGGCGGAGTGGCTGCCGCGTGCTGGAAGGTCGGCGCTAAAGCCACTCAGTGAGCCCAACAGCACCGGTCTTACTTGAGGCCAGAAATGTTCACAAGAGTTATCCCAACCGGTCCGGGCCCCCAGGCGAGGTGACCGCTGTCGATGGCGTGAGCGTCACGGTGCGAGCCGGCGAGACGATCGGCATTGTCGGGGAGAGTGGAAGCGGCAAAACTACGTTGAGCAGGCTTCTGTTAGGAGTTGAGCGACCGACCGCGGGTTCAGTCCTGTTCCGTGGCGTTCCTCTCACCGAACTCAAACCAACCGAACGGCGTCGCTATCGCCGCGAAGTCAGTGCGGTGTTTCAAAACTCATACAGCTCTCTTGATCCAAGGATGCGCATTGGGGACCTGATCACGGAGCAGCTTTACATACAACAAACCGGCACTGCCGAAGAAAGGCTGACACGAGCACATGAACTACTGGGAGCAGTTGGCCTAAGTGACGGGGTGATCGAACGCTACCCTCACCAGTTAAGCGGAGGCCAGCGCCAGCGGGTTGCAATCGCTAGGGCGCTCGTCTCGAGTCCCGAGATTATCGTTCTCGACGAACCAATTTCGGCATTGGATGTTTCAGTGCGGGCGCAAATCCTTAACTTGCTACTCGATCTCCAGGATTCGTTGGGGGTCGCCTACATCTTTATCGCCCACGACCTCGCGATCGTCGAGCATTTCTGTCACCGCGCTCTGGTCATGTACCGTGGCACCGTCGTTGAGGATGGTTTGAGCCTGGACATTTTCGCTCGGCCCGCACATCCATACACGGCTGCATTGACCGCGGCCTCGTACATCGAGGGTCTCAAGCCGCAAGGAGTCGCGAAGCCGCGGGACGAGACCCAGGAAGAGCCTCCGCCAGGGGGATGCGTCTATCAACCTCGCTGCTCGATAGCCACATCTCTTTGTGTCGAGCAGGTTCCGCCTAACGCGACGCTGGGCGGAGATCACCACGCACTATGTCACTACCCGTTAGGCCAAGGCAGCTCGCATTTGCAGGCGGACTGAGGCCTAGCCCTGAAGAGAACCAGCCTCTTCGTCGACATAACGCCAATTCGCGATTCTCGCGACTTCCGTCTGCTCTGGCTTGCGCAACTTATTTCCTGGAGTGGACGGCAAATGGTCGTGGTAGCCGTTCCGTTCCAGATCTACGTCTTGACGCACTCATCACTTGCCGTTGGATTGTTGGGCCTGGTTCAAATCGTGCCAATCATCTTGGCCGGTCTGTATGGTGGCACTCTAGCTGACCGCTTTGATCGCCGCGTAGTGCAACTTATCAGTAAGACGATCGTCGCTTTAGGGTCTTTAGTTTTATTGGCGGGAGCGATAGTCGGCCGACCTACGGTTGGCTTCCTCTATCTGGTAGCGGCACTCGCGGCTGCCGCGTCCGCCGTTGACCAGGTTGCATGGACGGCGACCATCCCGCGGCTTGTATCGCGCCGCCTTCTACCTTCGGCTCTGTCATTGCGTCAGGCGACCTATCAAACCGCCGCTATCATCGGACCTGCGGCTGCCGGAGTTGTAATAGCGACTGGCGGCGTCCGCTGGGCATATGCGATCGATGCCACTTTGTACGTTCCGGCGGCGGCCCTACTATGGAAACTCTCGCCCCAACCTAGCCTAGATAGCCAGAAAGTGGCATTAGGATGGCGAGCTCCCGCTGAGGCGATCTCGTTTGTGCGCCGCCACCGTCTCTTGATTGGCCTGTTCTCCGCCGACCTCGTGGCAATGATTTTTGGAATGCCCACTGCAGTATTCCCGGCGCTGGCGCTCACAGTATTCGGACTGGGCCCAAGTGGCCTTGGACTGCTTTACGCAGCGCCCGCCGCTGGCGCTCTGCTCGGGTCTCTATTTTCAGGTTGGATACGGGATGTGTCGCGGCAAGGCGTAGCTGTACTGTGTGCAATTGTTGTCTGGGGACTAGCCATTGCCGGCTTCGGTCTCGCGGGGGGCAAGCTATGGATAGGACTGCCTTTGCTGGTACTCGCCGGAGGAGCCGACTTAGTCAGCGCCATTTTCAGAGGCACGATACTCCAGCTTGCAATTCCAGATTCAATGCGTGGCCGCATGACAGCGTTTCACTCGATGGTGACCACCGCGGGACCACGACTTGGCGATCTAGAAGCCGGTGCAGTGGCGGCTTTGGTGAACCCAGTATTCTCAGTTGTATCCGGCGGGATCGCTTGTGTAATCGGTACGCTCGCGTTAGCCGTACTGTTACCAGAACTCCGGCACTATCGCGCGTTTGGCCGTGAGGTGGCGCCGCCAGTGCCGGGTGCCAGTTAACCTTGGGTCGCCTGATGGATCTGGGTTTTCGAGAGCTGGCGACTGGCCTAGGCGCGACTGAAGGTCCCGTTATCACTCAGGGCGGTGAGGTTCTCGTCACATCGATGGACCATGGGCGCCTATACCGTGTCGATGGGGATCAGCCGATCATTTACGCGACCACCGGAGGAGGCCCGAACGGCGCGGCCGAGGGACCTGATCACAGGATTTACGTCGCGCAGAATGGCGGTCAGTGGAGAAACTGGCATCCAGGGTACATGGCAGGAATGACGGGGGGGATTCAGGTAGTTGGCCCTGGTCGATCCATTGAGTGGTTAACCCTGGATCCAATATCGCCGAACGACCTATGTTTCGGACCCGACGGCTACTTATACATCACGGATTCGACACGTCGACGAACCGATGACGGTCGTATCTGGCGCTGTGACATTGAGAATGGACGAGCTGACCTCCTACTTTCCGTTAGCTGGTTTCCCAACGGAATAGCGTTTGGACGCGAAGATGACGCTTTATACGTCGCGTCTACCTTTGAACAGCGGATATACCGCTTCCCACTTAGTAGGGCCCGGCTCGGACGCCCGGAAACGGTCGTCCAGCTCCTAAAGGGACGGCCAGATGGCTTCGCGTTCGACATTGACGGCAACTTTCTGGTCGCTGCCTTGCCTGGCGAGGACGGCGTCAGCGAACTCCAGGTTTGGACACCGCACGGCAGGCTGATTGAAACCGTCATCGGTGGCGATGGCCAGCGGCTGAGCAACGTGGCGTTAAGTCCGGCGGGCCAGCTCATCGTGACCGATGCCGGAAGTCAGGCCGCGCTGATTGTTGAGGGCTGGCCGACGGCCGGCCTTCCGTTACACCCCTTTCGTTAGGCTACCCACTCGATTCAAGACTGGGGCCAATCGCGGCAAAGGAAATGCAAACGCAGACAGTCGGCAGCTGATCGGGCGCATAGAGACTCTGGCTGCCGTTGCCTAATGGCGTCAGGAAGTCGCGATCGCTTTCTTCGAAGTGACATGCGGGGAGTTCGCGCCATCGCCATTGGGGGAACTCAGGCGCCGAGCACGCCGTGCGTGACCAGTTCGGTTGCCTAATGGCAGTGGGCCACGATCGGTATCCGCGGCGTCGCCTTCGTGCGCGGCGAATACGCGCGCTTCGAAATCATCTACCAACTTTTCGCACTTAGCGAGCCAAGATGCCGCTTCAGTCCGGAGGGGGGCGCCAAACCAGTCACGCCGCGTCACGCGATTGAACCAATCTCCGATCTTTTCAAACTCGGTCCGGATCTCCTCCGCCTCCTCGTAGGTGAAGTTCTTGCGGAAGATTTCGAACTCGACTTCCTTTTGGAAGTTAATCTCGCAGTTCTCGATGACTTCACGATAGTGCTTTGACGTTTGATCAAGAAACTGATCGATCAGCTTCTGCTCCTCATCGGAGGAGAGCCTGCGCAGGGGTAGGAAATGAAACTCTCCCCCAGCCTCCGAGATCTTGCGCCAAATAGGCGTTAGCTCGCGTCTTACCTCCAGACTATCCGGGAAGACACAAACCGATTGCTGCAAATAGATGGCTCCGACCTTCTTTAGCATCCGCCACACGCTGACACGACCCGCTGTCGGCTTCGCGGGCATGCGATACACAAGGAGGATAAATCGGGGTCTCCCCTTGACGGTCATCGGCTATCCCATTCTAGTAAGGGGCGATTGCAATCCGACGCAATTATCCACGGGGAGCCCTCGTCGCGGGCCCTGCTCTATGGATCAGGCATCTGCCGCGGTGCCTCAATTCACGAGTGGACCGCCCCAAGTCCTAAGGAGCCGAGGTCAGTCGCTTGACAGGTCGGCGCCCTAAGGCTTTTCGGCATGTTGCGCCGGCCGAGATGCGGCAACACTTTCGCCGGCTAGCAGACCGAAAACCAGCGCTACAGCTAGGCCTCCAACGTAGCCACCACGAGGGCCACCCTGCAGGCCTCCGGCAGTACCGCCGGCTGCATAGAGGCCGGGTATCGGTGCTTCGTTCGAATTGAGCACCCGAGCTGAACCGTCAGTCCGCAACCCCCCGACTGTGAAGGTAATTCCCGGGACAATCGGGATGCCTAACAGGCGGCCCCCAATCGCCGCAGGACGTCCCGACCTGGGTATCGCAAGTGCTCCAAGCTTGTCCGCCCCGGCGGCCGTAATGAACTCATCTAGAGTCCGCTGCAGACCAGCCGCGTTGATTCCAGCTTTCGCCGCAAGATCTTCAGCGCTCTCGGCACGATGGACCACTCCGCCTCTTCTCTCCAACTCGGGGTTGGCTGTCGGTCTGCGTCCTCCCTCTCGGCTCAGCGCCGCGTCCCAAGCCGCCTCGCTTAGGACAATTGAGGCGCCACGTGGGTCGGAGGAGCGCCCGACGGCATTGGCGGCGGCGATACCTCCAAGGCCTTCGTCAGTTATACGCAAACCCTCGGAGTTAACCAGAACCGATGATGCCAGCAGATCGTCTACGGTCGGTTGCGGCCAAAGGCGGTCCGATGTGAGAGCACCGCGGTGCAAGCAGTGACCGTAGAACCACTGCATGTTTATCAATTGGCCGCCTGCCGAAGAGCCCATTCGAAGTCCGTCACCAATTCCCGACGGTGCGCCGCGCAAGAACAACTTGTCGGCCGCCGGCCCAATGAATTCGCGACGCAGGTCAGGGTTCGCCTGGAACCCGCCATCACAAAGCAGGACCGCAGCAGCATCAATCGTCCGACCGGTTGCCAGCACTACTCCAGCGACTGATCCATCTGGTCGCTGAATGACCTCACTGGCCCGGGCTTCAGAAATTACCTGGCCCCCCAGGGCACGCACTCGCTTTTGAAGGACCTGGAGAGCGACTTGCGGCCCGCGACCAGGCCAAGCGTTGACGTCATGGAATTCCCGGACGGGTGCCAGTACTGTGCGTCCGCCTTCTTCCTCCGTAGGAGGTTCAATGTCGACGCCCTGCTCGATAAGCCACTCGATGCCCCGCGCGCAGTTAGCCACAAGAGCGTCCACCAAATCGCGCTGTGCGAACTCGCCCGCGACTTCGGTAACTCTCCTTCGGAGGGTTTCTGCAGGTTCGTCCATTCGCAGGTGAGCTATATGGAGGGTCCCGCCGGACAATGCGGTGTTCCCGCCCGAACTCGGGTCGGAGGACGCGTCCAGGAGCACCACGCTACAGCCCAGGTTGGCAGCTTGGCAGGCAGCAACGGTGCCGGCAAGGCCAGACCCGACGACGACCAGGTCGTACTGTCCATTTTGGTTCTTCACGTTTGATGCAATCCTCCGAGATTCCTGTCGTTGCGATTGAAGCGAAAGCGTGTCAGACAGGCATGCGAATTACAGGGTGTGATATCGGCGGCTGTTGGCCTTCGGGACGGTTTCTTCACAGATCAGGCATTCGAAAGCTGACTAGAGCCGGTCTTCCCTCTTCATTGGCTGGCGCGTAAACCACCTTGTTCTTACGGTCATACGCGACCCAGCTGGATTTCGCGGTCGTAGGCACATTGGTTATGAACCGAACTGGCGTCCCCCCAAAGACACCCATCACCGGTCCCGTCGCATAACCAGCTGCAGCGAATAGGAATCGATCGATCGTCGGTTCGTAGATGGCCCCATCCCCGCAGCCTGACTCCTCGAAGATCGATTCGATTCGTTGTTCAGCTAGATCCCAGATGACTGTGTGCGGACGATCTTGGTTACCACATGCCAGCAGAGCTCGATTCGTTGCGGGGTTGATTGCCATTCCGTTGGGGAAGCACGGATCCTCAATGCTGAACGTGGACACCAGGGTGCACGCGATAGGGTCGATTTGATAGAGCACGTTCGCTTTGTTGTTCGTCAAATAGAGCATGCCGTCCGCCGGGTTGAAACGAGGCTGCTCCAGCCCGCTGCCGAGACCCTCAAGCCGGCCGATGATGGCATGGCTCTCCGCATCAATTGACACCAGAAAGCCGTCCAACCTGTTAGCTGCATAGAGCGCCTTATGAGTGGGAACATAATCGAGAAGGTCGGTGTGGCCGTCACCGCCGGTGTCGATTTGAGCTACCACGGGATTGATCGCGTTAATTCCACTCGAGATGTCAATCACCGCGACCCGACTGCCAGAAAGGCCGACGAACACCTTGTCTATATCGGACGCAACTGCCACTCCATAGATCCGGCCGCGTATGCCAATCGTCTTGACGTACTTCGCCTCAGCGGTCGATAGGTCAAATACGTCAAGTCCGCTGCTCCAGTTATCCCCAACGTATAGAACGTTGTGCTCATGGTCGATGTCTAGCGTGTCGGAGAACTTAGCCTGCGCCATTTCTGGAACAACGGTCACTCTCAGCGGTACGGACGTCGTGCTACTTGGCCCCACTCAATTTCTCCTATCAAGTTCCGGGCTCGTGCGTTAGGAATCTCACGAAAGCCCACCCCCAGCTGCTGGCTCCAGCGAATCGAATGATAGTGGTCAGGGATTCAGCATTTGCAGGTGGACTCAATTCGCTACAGCTTGAGGCGAGGTCGCGGATCTGCCCCGACCAGAGAAGGGGTCCGCGTAAGGAGTCCCCGGCTAGAAATCATCAGTAATGTCAAACCGACGCGTTCAGCGAACATGCCTTCATAGGAAGAGAGACATGGGCAGAGCGCGCCCGGTATCCACCCAGGCGGCGGCCACTTCGCCTTGCTCGGCAGGCTTGGGGGCGGCCAGAGTAAGGATGCCGACGTTACGTCGCGCCAAAAATCACTCGATAGCTGGCTTTCAAAGTCGATCGATCGGTCTGGGCCGTTACGGCTGTCGATAGTTGCCTCTTGTCGACAGCACTCTCTCCGCCGCCTCCATTAATAGGACGCGCATTGGAAACCTGCACCAAGGCCTTGTCTTTTGAGGCCGATGTAACGCGACCTGGCAGGGCTGCGATTTCCGAAGCCCGCAAACGGTTTTGAAGACCGCGGGCCTGCCATCCGCGGGCGTCCATGACGCTTCGCCCACGGTCGGTCATCCTGGCGCAAAGTCCATGGCTGTCCGCCATGGTTCGCGTTCGTGCGCCACCTTGGCTGTCATCTTGGCTGTCAGCTGACGATGGCAACCTTCGGCACCAGCGGCCGTCAGGCGGATCAGGTCGCCTTAAGACCCGCTCTTGTAAGCGCCCTCATGCTCAGCTGCAAGTGCGCGATCCATGATCTCCTTAACCACCGCGGTCTTGGCGTCCGCGTACTGCTGAACATACTTCCAGTCTCGTCCAGCCAACTCACGTTTCTTTTGCGCATAGAGATCGCGGTCCGTAGCATCGGTGCGCAGCCAATCGCGGAAAATGAGCATGCGGTCCACCTCGGCGCAGCCCGCCGAGAACACGTGCAAATTGATGTTGATGTCCGGGCCTTTGAAAAGCCGATGCTCGAACCAATCGGGTTCGCGGATGCGGAGCACATATCCCGCAGCCTCCATGTCTGCCACGTATGCATCCTCGCCTCTTGAATCTGGCACCTCGAGCACAATGTCGATGATCGGTTTGGCGACCAAGCTCTCGACCGAAGTCGAGCCGACATGTTCGAGACGCAGTACGCGCTCATTGAGGACCGATCGGATGCGGGCAGCTTCCCGTTCGTATGAACTCGGCCAGGTCGGGTCATAGTCGGCAAGCTCAATACGTCCAGTCAATGGCTGGGGTGGACCGATAATGGACTTGGCCAGCTCCTTCTCGTATGCCTCCATGTCGGTGTCTTCTGGCTGAGCCCTGTTGGGGCCATTTATGGGTAAGTCAGTCACGCCAAGGATTGTCGCCGCTTCGGTCGACCCGGCACCGGGATGTCGCTAGGGTCCATCGTCATCGCGCTAGAGTCTCGGAAACTGCTTGCCCTAGGACCCGACCACAAAGCCAACGGGGAGTAATCCGGCGCCAACCGCTACTAGGCCCAGGGCGCTCGTCTTGTGTCAAGAAATTGGCGGGAAGGGAGTCGATCCCCAAAGCTTTCGCGGTAGGTTAACGAAGTCGCTGTGTGGGAGGCACCTACCTAGAACCACCCCTTCTTACCTGCCATGTCGGCGCGGTAGAAGAGGAGACGTGGGGTTGGCCCACGCCTCCTAACCGCCGACCTACGTGGTGCTGAAGTTCACTTTGAAGGAGATTGTGCCCGCGAAGGTCGTCGGACCAGTCGCTGATCCAGAATCCTTTCCCTCGGCGTGAACGCCGGCCAGTCCATCCGAACCGTGAGTCACGGTGAGATTCCCGCCCGCAGAGGCAAATGTTCCAGACCCGCTGTAGCTCCCCTCCGCCGTGCCTGACTTGCCGGCAATGCTGCCGGTGAAGATGCCGGAGTTCGCTGTGTTGAACGATCCGTCCGCATGGATGACCAGTTCGCCCGAGCCGATTCGGGTGCCGTCAACGATTCCCACTGTGTTCTCTACGAACGTGTAGTCGATTATCGTGTTGCCGTCAGCGGTCTCTATTCCAGTAGGTACGAACGTGACCTGAAAGGTGCCCGAACCGGACACTGGAGCGGCCGCCTGGACTGAGGCGCCTCCAAGGCAGAGGCAGGCGATGCTCGTCGTAACGATCGCGAGGATTCTCTTAATGACCAACGTTGTGGTTCTCCTTTTTGTTGTTTTGGATATCGGATCCTGCAGGCGTTGGGGCCAGCCTAGGCGCAATCGTTGAGGGCGCCCCCCGGGAGAACACGGGGTCCGGTACCGGTTTTCGGTAATGGTTTGACCCTCGGCTTCGGCCACTCGTAATTGACGATCGCCAGCACTGAGGCCCTCGACGTCGGGCACCACCGGACGGTGACAAGCTGGGGCGCCGACGCCCGGTCGTCTAATCGGGCGCGAGCGGGACTATGCTCGCGGCTGTGCCGCGGACAGAGCCCGCCAAGCTCAGCCGACGTGAGGACGAGGTTGCTCGCCTGGTCGGCGAGGGCCTGAGCAACCGCCAAATCGGCGACCGCCTCTTTATCTCCGATCGAACTGCCGAATACCACGTCGAACAGATTCTCAACAAGCTCGGCTTTCGATCGCGGACTCAGATTGCTGCGTGGATTGCTGGGCAGGGGGTCTCTCCTCGCTCGGTCGACGTACCCAAGACCCGCACCAACCTCCCGGTTCAGCTGACCAGCTTCGTCGGCCGAGGACGCGAGCTCGCCGAACTCAAGGAGGTGCTCGGGCGCTCGAGACTAGTGACGCTGACAGGACCGGGCGGGGTTGGTAAGACGCGGTTGGCGCTGGAGGTGGCAGCGCGCAGCCAGGCCGCCTTCCCCGATGGCGTGTGGCTGATTGAGCTGGCCACGCTCGCGGATCGGACTCTGGTGACTCAACAGCTTGCCTCAGCGATGGGCATAAGCGAGGCGCCCGACCGCTCTTTGTTGGAGACGTTGTTGGACGGCATCAGCGGACGGCAGGCATTGATCGTCCTGGACAACTGCGAGCACCTGATCGAGGCCGCGGCTGAGATCAGCGAGAAGGTACTGGGCCGTTGCCCAAACGTCCGGCTCTTGGTGACGAGTCGCGAGGCACTCAAGGCGCGAGGTGAGATCCTCTGGCCGGTTGGTGGTCTGGCTCGGGCGGAGGCGATCCACCTCTTTGTTGAACGAGCGCGAAACGCGAATCCTCACTTCGCAAGTTCGGACAGTTCGATCAAGACGGTTGCTGAGATCTGCCGAAGGCTGGACGACTTGCCTTTGGCAGTCGAGTTAGCGGCAGCAAGGCTGTCGGTCATATCCCCCGACGCGATTCTGGAGCACCTTGATCGACGGTTTCAGCTGCTCACCGGTGGGGGCCGTACAGCTGTGCCACGGCAGCAGACGCTTGCCGCAACCGTCGAATGGAGCTACGAGCTTCTCAGCGAACAGGAGAGGATTCTCTTTGACCGCCTGTCGATTTTTAACGGGAGTTTTACAGGCGAGGCAGCGGAGGCTGTATGCGGCGCTGATCCAGTGCCCAGAAACGCAGTCCTACCGCTCCTTCTCCGGCTGGCAGAACGTTCGATGGTCTCCCCGCTGCAACCCGACAGCGGATCGACTCGATATCGTTTACTGGAGACGCTCCGTCAGTACGGCCGGGAGCGCTCAGAAGCAGATGGCGGCATTAAGTTGCTCAACCACCGCCACGCGCTCTACTTCGGAAAGGTCGCCGATGAGGCTCTCAGAGGCGGGCGATCATCGGAACGCCGCGCATGGATGAGGCGACTGGACTACGACATCGACAATCTCCGGGCGGCCTTTGACTGGGCGATCGCGAATGAGCCAAGCCTAGCGCTGAGAATCACAACCAATCTCGAATTTTTCTGGAGGAGCCGGCGCTACCTCACCGAAGCGGTTCATCGGATTGAGCTGGCACTTGCGAAGAACCCCGAGCACAGTCTCCTGCGGGCCGACGCCCTCTTCTCCGCGGCCTTCTTCGCCTGTGTCACGGGCCGGTTTCCCGCCGGCCGCCGATTCAATGAGGAGGCTCTGGCGATCGCGCGACAAGTAGCTTCTTCAGATGAGCTTGGCTTTCGCGTGCTGTGCGCCGGACAGCAAAGGATCAACTACCTTCTTGAGCTCGAGGAGGGCGAGAGCCTTTTGCTTGAAGGACTGGAACTCTTGCTGCCCACGGGCGACGCTGCGCTTGACCAATTCTGGTTGGCTTATGCCCTGAGCCCATTGGCTTGGCTCAAGTTCTTGAGGGGCGATCTTGATGGCGCCCTCGACGATGCGAATCATGCGGTGGACGTCCTCGACGGCGGCAAAGCCGTTCCTTACCTATACGGCGTTATCGTCGACACCCTCGGGTTTGTCGCACTAGCCAGACACGATGTCGCTGCCGCCCGGACCCATTTCCTGGCGGAGCTAGAAGTTGGGCTCGACATCCAGGAACTGAGCAAGGTCGAACTCGGTTTGCAGGGATTGGGAATGGTCGCTGCCGCCGAATCCCGGCCCTCATGCGCCCTCCGTCTGATGGGCGCGGTGGCCAGCCTACAGCAGCGAAATGGGGTCGCGCCGCTGTTGGCGAACGCATCTCTTTTGGCCCCATGGCAAACGCGGGCGCGGGAGGCCCTCGGCGCGGAAGCTTCGGACCGCGCCTGGAACGAGGGTACGGAAATGACGACCGACGAAGCAGTCGCGTATGGGCTGTCGGATTCGGACCAGGAGCCTGACCGACTCGGCAATCAGCAGCCCGACCCTACGCCCCCAGAGCCACCGTTTTCTGGACATCGGCCGAGCTCAGTGGCAAGAGATGCAAGCTTCAAGTAACTTGCCATTATCGGCAGCAACGCATCTTGACGCCTCACACTCACGTTAAGAAGGACACACGCGAGGCAGCGCCGGCCGTAAACGGTTCAGAAAACCGTTTGCGGGTTTGGCTGTCATTCTGGCTGTCATCGCAGCCAAAACCGGCGAAAAGTGGCGGGGATGGATGGGAATCGAACCCACCCAGGACGCCTCAGCAGCGCCCCGCAAACGGTTTGAAGATCGCGGGTCTGGCATCCACAGGCGTCCGGCAGGGTCTACACACATCGAGCCCCGTTCAGTCTCAATCCGTGGTCGTTCGTGAGTGTCCGCAGCGGTCCGCCAGCTTGGCTGTCACCTTGGCTGTCATATACAGCTCAGACGGTCCCGCTTAGCAAAACGTCAACCGTCCACCAAATCGGGTCAACGCCAACGCGCGAATCACCTACACCTCTCGGTCCGGATCGGGCCGCAAACCAATGGCTTGGGCTCGGCAGAGATGCTCGGCGGGGCGACGACGTAGGGTACTGAAGTGGCTGACAAGGCTCCCGAGCCGTTCGAAACCGGACACCTTGATGTCGGCGACGGACACGTCCTTTACTTTGAGCAGGTCGGCGCTCCGGAGGGCACGCCCGTTGTGTACCTGCACGGAGGTCCCGGCTCGGGTTGTACGCCTGGAGCGCGGCGTTCCTTCGACCTGACACGACATCGCGCCGTGCTGTTCGATCAACGAGCGGCAGGACGCAGTAGACCGCACGCAAGTGGGGACCACGTGCACTGGGCGAGCATTGACATGGCTCATCACATCGCTGACATCGAGCAGCTTCGAGAGTACCTCGGGATAGAGCGGTGGGTCGTCTTCGGGATCTCCTGGGGATCGGTCCTCGGAGCGACTTACGCTGAATGCCACCCCGAGCGAGTGAGGGCCTTGGTGCTTGCAGCAGTCAGCACCGGAACGGCTGCGGAGATCGAATGGCTGACCGTACATGCCGGACGTTTCTATCCGGCGGAGTGGCGCGAGTTCAAAGCCCACGTTCCCACCGAGCTGCGGAAAGAGCGTCTGGTCGACGCGTATCACAGGCTGCTCATGGACCGCGACCCTTCAGTCCGCGAGGCGGCAGCGGTAGCCTGGTGCCGATGGGAGGAAGCCCATGTAGGCGCGGGCACGAATGGTTGGTCCAATCGGCGCTACTTGGATGCGGAGTTTCGCCTTGGCTTCGCCCGGCAGGTGACGCACTGCTGGCGCCACAACTCTTGGCTTGGTCCGGACGAGATCGTTCGAAACGCAGGTCGCCTGGCTGGGATCCCCGGCTCCCTCATCCACGGGCGGCTTGACGTCAGCAGTCCCGTCGATTCACCCTGGCGCATACACCAGGTATGGCGCAATAGCGAACTGGTCATCGTCGACGATGAAGGTCATGGGGGAGAGACCATGCAGGCCCATTGGCGCCGCGCACTCGTCAACTACGCATAGCCAGGGCCGATCCGGCACATCCTCGATGCGCTAGATGATGAATCGCCCCTGGTTTCCTGCCACCAGCAGAGCTCGACTCGACCTACTATCCGGAGCGCACCGCGTCAGCCGTGGCGTTTCTACCGTCACTCCGCCGAGCGCGGAGAAGAAGCTGAAGTATCCGCCCGCACGAAGTTGTTTGCGGTACGGGGTAGTTATCGTGATCAATCGCGAGCCCGCTTGACCCAGCGGATGCAGAACCTAAGCCCGTTTAGTGAGACGCCCCCGGAGCCACGCCACAAAGTCCGCTTCTGCCAGTTCGCTTGACGCTAGCCGAATCATGTCGTCCACGGCGTCGGACGGCTCCGGCCGTTCCAGTTGATATCCGTTTCGCTCAAGGAATTCGATCATCGTCAGCCACGCTGCGCGCTTGTTCCCATCGGGCAGTGGATGGTTCTGCTAGGCGAGCCGCCAGCAGGCCAGCCTTTTGAGCTGGGTCTGGATAGGCCTCCTGGCCCTGCCAACCCGACGCCGGCACCGAAAGCGCGGACGACGCAAGGCTCACGACACGTGGCATCGCGGCCAAGACTTCTGCCTTCAGTCCGGTGACAGCCTCTGCAATCAGGAGATAGTCTGCGAGGTCGAGGTACTGCCAGGCCAACCTTAGGTGGAGGCCAGTCGGCTAAGAATCTCCTGGTTGCGCTTGATAGAAGCCTTCAATCGAGTCTGGAACGCGCGATCACGTCGCCTATTCGCAATGTGCGCAGCGAGGGCGATGCGCACCTCTTCGGCAATCGGCACATTCTCAACGCGAGCAATTGCCTCTAGTTCCGCCGCTTGCTCATCCGTAAGCCGAAGGGTCATTGACTTTGGCATCTCGGGATCATGGTATCACGGCATCACATCAGCTGTCGATAGGGAGTAATTATCAGGAGCAATCGGTATGAGCGACTCGGCTTCATTCCAGTCGCAGGCGCGGGGCGTACCGGTTCAGCGTTAGTCGCCCAAAAGCGCTCTCAAGGCTGCCAAGCTCCGCATCAAAAGCATCAAGAAATGAAATGCGGCTCCGGATTACCCCGCTTCGCGCACGTCCTTGGCGAGCGACATCCATCACACCCGTCTCTCATAATGCATGCTCAAACAAGGCACCTGGTGCTATCGAGAAGCTCGCCTTATCGACAGCAGATGTTGCCGATCCATTCGGTAATGCGGGGGTGCAGAACCATGGCTGCTGTGATGTTCGATGCCTTTAGCCTCGAGGACTTCGAGGCTGTCTTGGATTCGGGCGCGCCATATCCCTACTATGCCGTGTTGCTTTATCCGCCTCTCAACGGGCTCAACGCAAAGCTGCACCGTTATGCACTGAGTCACTGGCAATTTCTCAACGCTCTGACCGGTGAGAACTGCCTGCTGCTTGCCGTCGAGTCCAGGCGTACGCCCATACAAAAGTTCAAACCGGGTGACGTCTACTCGATCGCCCGGCTTCTCGGCGCTGAAGTTGACAAGATCCCATGCCTGATTTTCATTACAGATCCCAAGAATGAAAGGCGAACCCTAGTTCAGCCGTTACGCCCTCTATTCAATGACGGCGTCGAGCTTTCAGACGAGCAGTTGACTGAATTCTTCCAAGGGATCCAGGCGATCATCGACCGGTGCGCCAAGGCCTCAATCGACAAAGACCGCTTCGACTGCCTCCAGCGTGCGTTTACTCGCCGCTACGTGTTTCCGGTGCAGAAGAAGAAGGCGATCGTGTTCGTGATACAAATGGTGGATACGGTCTCTCAGGTGCTCCAGCCAATTGCCTCAATCCTGAGTTCAATCCGATGAATGAGTCAATAAAGTTCCGGTCACCGGCGGAGCTACCTGCAGAGTCTGCACGATGATTAGGGTCTCATGCGTCAACATCGCCCGTGGCGGATCCCGATAGGGTTCGATTATCGAAAGCATCTTTCGTGAAGTCCAAAGCAGTTAGCCAATGCCGCCGGCCTGCGGCCTTCCTAAGCCTCCTCTACCCAGCTCAACGCTTCCGCCAGTGAGTCGAAAGTGCGCGATTGCAGTTGCTCGCCTGTGTCGCGCCGTCCCCTGAACATCTCCTGGATTGCCAACTTGCTCAACCCGTGCGGCGCAATGACTACGGCTAACCGCCTTACACCAGCCCTAATTGCCAGCGGAGCCCAGGTGTACCGAATCCACCGCTGATCCTCGTCGCTGATCAATTCGAGTCCTCGGGTGTCGTTAACGAAGCTGAAGGGTTGCCTCTCGCGGCCTACCTCGAGCGCTTTCGTCAGGGCACCTTGGAATTCCTTGCTGGAAGCAAAGGCCTTCCACTCTGCGAAGACGCACCGGTGCTCTCTGTCCCAGCGTAAGAGCAGCCAAGGCTCGTCAATAAAGACATCGCCCTCCGTCGACGGACTCATTACGGGCTGACGATATACCGGAGACTCTCGTTGCGGCGCGAGACGAGTGTCAAGGGGGAGATAACTAGAGAGCCACTGTCGATCCTGGCGATAAGGCTCCGCTATCCATACCTCCAAACGGCACGGCGGTTCCGTGAGCAGGCCCCTTCCTTGACCTAATTGCCCTTGTGCGGCGCCTCGCCTTCGACGGCGCAAGCAAGCTCGGGTTACGTTTGCCGGGGCAGTCATGAGCCTGGCCGAACCGCAGACACTAAAGGGCAACCTTTGGGATGGAATGTGGTGGGCGATCGTGACGGCCACTACCGTTGGCTATGGGGATATCTCGCCAGTAACACCTGTAGGGCGCCTGATCGCCATCGCCTTAATGCTGTTCGGAATCGGACTCACTGCCACGCTCGCGGCTTCAGTCGCAGCCTTCTTCGTCAATCAAGATCGCGGCAACGACCTTGAAGAAATGGCGGCCCGACTCCAACGGGTCGAACAGTTGCTGGTGGACTTGAAGAAGCAACGAGTCGAGCGAGACGAGCAGTGAAGATGGCTGAGATTGAGGCCGGGCTAAGCTACAGATAGGCGCCGTTTATCAGGAGCCGCCGAGATCTACAGGGGTAGTTCGACGTCGAGAAAAGTGTCTGGTGGTCTGGCAGTGTTGAACGTGAATACCTGCACCCGAAGGCTCGCTTTGAGTGGGGTATAGACGCTGAATGCGTTCAGTGGCTCTTCGGGAGACAATTGCGAGACGTTGGCGCCGGTGCTTCCGCTGCCGAGGACCGTCAGCCAACGTTCAGGACCGTCCCATCGGTTGCCGGAGTGCCGTCGCATGCGACCTGTTGTTCCGACAAATGGAAGATGCTCGTGGCCATGGAGCGCGACGTGCACGCCGGAGTCTTGAAGGTCCGCGACAATGGCCCCCGCATCCAATGTCAGGCTGACAGGTCGTGATTCTGCCGGGCGAGAGACCAATCCCGCCGGCAGGAGGTGATGATGAAGCACCACGACGTTTAGTCGATGATCCGAAATGAGCTCGGACGCCGACCGACCGCCGTTCGCACGTGTGAGCCGATCAAGCCATGGGCCATAACGGTCGGGACCGACGTAGCCGTACTCCTTTGACGCTTCGCTTCTTGCTCTTGCTGAGTTCAGACCGAGAAAGGTCACGACCCACCCGGTTGATGTTTGGAAACTCGATAGCCCCTCGATCTCCTTAACGTCTTGGCCGTACAGGGACCGGAGGAACATCCGGTACGGATTTTCAACTCTGTAGTCCCGGTCGAAATGGTCTGTACCTTGCAACCAAATGTCATGGTTCCCAGGGACGACGATTAGGTACCCGAGATCGAGCTTACATGCAACGATAATACTGTGGAGGAACGATTCGGCCGAGGGAAAGTTGTTGGCATTTCCTTTGGAAACGAAGTCGCCGGATGCGACCACTCCACCTATTGAAAGATCCTTACGGCCAGCGAGGAAGTCCGTGAGAATAGACTGCAGCGTTGCAGCTCCGGGGCTTGGCTCAGCGGGAAAGCCGTGAAATTCTCCGAAATGGAGGTCCGATATGTGCAGAATCGACTGACCTCTCGGCTCAAGCGCTCGTGGCGGCGCGTCGGGTAAAGAAGTCTCCGGACCCGCCGCCGCAGAGTGCACTAAAAACAGAGTTGGATCACCTTCGGGAATGCCGCCGAACTTCGCAGTGAAGGTATCAAGGTGAATTGCCGTGATGTCAGCCAACCGAAACCACGCGGGCAGGTACGCATCCGAGTAGTAGTGCGGAGTGCCGGCTTCGTCGGGGCTCGGAATTGCAGTTCCAGCTTTGTCTGTTAACTCGACCTCAATACACTTGGCTAAGTAGAAGGCATTCTCATCGCGGTTAACGAGGCCGACCTCAACCGGTAGCTCGTTGGCGAGTCCCTGCAATTCCCGGAGCGGAAATGGCTCGTGAGCCTTCCTGAACCACCCCCACCACACGTCGCCACGAGCCCGAATGACTTCGTCATGAAGGGCAATCGTGTTGACACTTTCGCGATTTGCAAAGCGGAGTACGAGTTGCATCTAGCGTTGAAGGTCAAGGATGGCGGAGAGGCTTTCTAGGTCCGATCCGCCCACTGCCACCGGCAACCAGGACCTGCCGTCTTCCTCCCTGCTCAGCGCATCTAGCGCCTCAACGACCAAAGTCCATTGGCCAACCTTCGCAACCCGATTTCGGGAAGTCCAGAGATCGATCGATGCACGACTTGGGTCCCTTCGGCTGACGCTATGGTAAACCCAGTCGACTGTGCCCGGAATGGATTGTAGCGGAGGGGTTGAATTTGAGCCCGGAGTTCGTCGAAGCTTAATGACTTGGCAGCCGATGACCCATGTATCCCAGATGTCTCGATCGAATCTGTCTCGAGCATGACGTTCTGCAAGTCCGCGCACATTAGTGATTAAGACCAGATCAGAGGTTCTCCAATTCGGTAGCAGCGGAAGTCCGGAGGCGCGGAGTGCCTCGGCCTCAAACAGCGGCGTGTCATATGTCAGAACCTCCTCCTCGATGCTCACATCACCGATTCGCTCTGCCTCGTGGAGAATAGCCACACGATCCGTCAGGGCCATCGGACGTAGCAGTGGAGGGGGTAGCGAGAACGCGATCGTACCTCCGGGCCGGACCGCTCGCGTCGCCTGCCAGAGCCATAATTCCTCTTGTTCTGGATACCACGGCGCATCGAAAAAGACCGTTCCGAATTGATGCGATGCTCTAATGAGATGCGTTAGGTCAGTCGTTTGAAGTTGAATGCGATCGTGTAGACGACCCAGCCGCACCTCAACGAGTGGGTTGCGGTCGATCAGCACAACCGAGTGTCCAATTTCAGCGAGTGCTTTGGCGACGGTAGGTGCACCGAGGCAGAGAATCGGACTCGGGAGTTGAGACAGCTTCTCTGCGACGCTCTGGGCGCATATGCGACTGAAATACCACTCGTAGTCGAGGGGGTGAAGCTCCGGACAAGGCTGCTCGGAAAGCGCTCTAGCAACTCCTTGCGTCGGAACTGACAAACCCAATTCGGCGAGGCGATCCCGCACGAGCGAGGGAGACGCGCCGCGAGCGCTCCGTACGAACTCCTCTAGGGCCCGAGCGCCGTTTCTGGAGGCGCTAAGCAGTTGAGCGTCCACGGCGCTGAGATAGCCCATCGTCACGTCGACCTCGAGTTCTCCTGTTCGTATCGGATGGGGAGTCACGGCGCAATCGTACTCGGCCCTCACGCACTCCGAGCGTGGAGTAATTACCGCTACCAAAGGACAACAGTTCCGGATCCTTTCGAAGGCGATAGTTTGGCCCCGGAATGGGCCGGAACGCCAGCCGCGTCAAGCCCTCCGCATCGAGATAGTGGCCCAATCGGTTGAGCTGAGCCGACTGAGCGGCATTTTTTTAGAGTGGGTCAACGATCGAATCGGGCGACTATGCAGTCGAGGTGATGGTGTTTGAGCCGCTCAAGGCTAGCGATCCCCAAGCCCCGCCTCCACAAGGAGCGGGTGATCGTGCATACGCTCCACTGCGGTCGGTCTGTTCCGACCGACTGAGTCGATCGAGCGCCGCGAGCGTTAGCGGTAAGCGCCTCTTATCGCAAGCATCCACGCGCGGTGGTGGGGCGTACAGAACCGGCTTGCTCTCGGTCCGGAACGATTATTAGTCCGAGGCGCGAAGGGCTTTCACTTTGTCACGACTGCAAGCCTCCGCTCAGTAACCGCCGACGTGTGGAAGCCCAGCCAGTACGGCTGGACCATGCGCCCAGGCAACTATTTAGATTTCTGGCTCGCTACAGTAGCGGCGGCCAACAACTCAAGGGTCGAATCGATGCCTCGAACCCGCGCAACCGCCGCTCTTAGGACGTCCTCTCCAAAAAAATTCAATAGTTTCAATCCAATCGCGTCAACCTTGGCATTGTCGGCTGCAGCGCTGTTCTTCACGCTTGCAATATCTGACGCGAGTTGGTTCTGATCCGCCGCGGACAAGTTCTGTTGCGATGCCAAACAAACGAGTGGCAGGGAGACTTCGGTTACGGGCAGTGTCAAGCCATCCATGATTGGACCGACGATCTTAAGTCGTTGTTTTCCCAACCGACGGTCAATTGATCTGTCCGTCGCAGCTAAGAGAATCTGGATGAAACCAGCAGGCCCAATGCCAATCTCTTGATTCCCGACCTTAACGAAGAAGAGGGCGGTTCTGAATAGCGTCATCGCTGAAACGCCAGCAGCGAGCACACGCGTCCATTGGAGCTGGGTGTCGTCTGTGAGGCCGAACGTGACAGAGAATACCCACAACAGGGCGAGCGCGACTAGGCTGGCTGTACCGTTGAGAGCTACGTAGAGGAAGGCAGCCCAACTCCATAAGGCTTCGCGCGGATTATCGCGATACCTCGAGACAATCTCTGCTGCCCCGACTAGCGCACCAAGGACGAAAGCAACAGCGAGGTCGAGCGCGCCGGAAGCCAAGCGCGGCTACGGAGCAGCGGCGGCGAGCTTGCTATCGAGAAGTACTTGAAGCTGTTGGGTCAGTTTGAATGTGACTTTGCCCTGGGCGTCGGTGGAGGCATCGACGGCTCCCATTTGCCCAAGGTCCTCGAGGGCACGCTGTAGCTGGTTAACTTCAAGGTGCGACTCGGCAAGGAGATGATCGATATCGAGAGGTCCAGACCCCACCAGAACCGAGACGACGGCCACTTGCCAAGCGCGACGCTCATCGGTTGTTGGCTCTGCGGGACGCGCTACAACTGCGGTACCCGGACTCAACCTTTCCAAAGTGGAAAGAAAGCTAGCGAAAGTATCTACTGCCATGTCCTAATTACCTATACAACGCGGGAGGATACCAAATCGGATCGCGTTTGGGCCGAACGAGCTGGCCTGTACGGCTAAGAATACCAATCAGGACTCAATCATAGCCGATCGTGGGAACATGGGAGCCACGCCATTTTGCGACTTGGCTGGCCATGGCGCGCCGTTTGGCGCCATAATAGGCCAATGTCGGAGTGGATGACGAGTGATGAGGCGGCCGCCTACTTGAGGGTCGGCAGGCGCACGTTGGATCGATGGGTCTCCGAGTCTTTGGTGCGCGCTTACGAATTGCCGGTTCCCCGCGGGCGTCGCTTTAAAAGGCAGGATCTGGACGAACTCTTGGTTCAACCCACTCTCGGGCTGGCAGATCTCCAGCCACGAATGGCCGAAGTCGCAGTGTTCAACGGCGGCAACCATGAGTTTCAGGAAATCGCGGTGATGGTTCGAGACGCCTCCGTGAACCTCGGTCAGTGGCCGCGGCAGATCGTCGAGCGATCGTTAGCGAGGGCTGAGGCTTCAAATTCTGCCAAAACGTTCCGCGGGCGACTTATTCGTCAGGCGAGGATCGCCCTTCTGGATTGGCTGGATCGCCGAGATTCTCGGTCTCAGTAAATGACACGCCCGCTTGTTTCGCTCGAGCTTCGCCGCTTCCGAGCATTTGAACGCTTCACTGTAACGTTTGGCCCTACCGCAGTTCTAGTCGGACCTAACAATGCGGGCAAGAGCACTGTTGTGTCTGCCTTGAGGTCGGTTGCCTACATGGTGCGCACTGCCAAACGAATTCGACCAACGGGCAGAGGCTTTCGTGGTGAGCGGCGCGTCCTGAAATATGAGCTAGTAACAAGCCAGGTTGGCCTTTCTGAGGACAGCTTGCGATGGGAGTCTCAAGACGCAGAGGTTTCGATTCGCGCCACCTTTGCTAATCGCTCACGGCTATACGCCATCTGGCCTGCGGAAGACGTCGGCGACCCTTACTTCTTTGTGCAAGGCCCGGACGGACACGCCTATCGCGACATTCCCGAGATCCGGGAGAAGCTCCCCGTAGTCGGGGTGCTGCCAAACCTGTCCCCGGTCGAACAACGTGAAGACTTGCTTGATGCGGATTACATCCGCTCTAACTTAGGAAGCCGGCGATCCAGCCTGCACTTTAGAAACCAACTCTTGTTGCTGGCCCGAGGCGATCTTCCCGGCTTGGATTGGGACGGGTGGACGGCTTTTTTGAGGACATGGCTTCCAGAGATCCAGCTCCGGCCGCCGGAAAGCTCGGAGGGTGGGGTCGATGTCTATTACCGGGAGGAGCCGAGACCCAGCTGGAAGGAACTCGTCTGGGCGGGTGACGGCTTCCAGGTGTATATGCAAAACCTGTTTCACCTTTACCGACTCCGGGGCTCCGATGTAATTGTGCTCGATGAACCCGACGTCTACCTTCACGCTGATTTGCAGCGCAGACTGACACAGGTCGCTGGTAACTCCAACGCTCAGGTTGTCGTCGCCACGCACTCAACGGAGGTGATCGCAGAAGCCGGAACATCCGCGATCGTTTGGATGGATAGAACTCGCAGCCGTGCTTACCGAGCCCCCGACGACGAGTCGCTCGATGCGCTAGCGGGGCAGCTCGGCTCGCAGTTTAATCTTCGGCTGGCTAAGGTTCTCAGGGCACGCCACACCCTATTTGTGGAGGGGGCTGATGCAGGCTTTCTAAAGGACATCGCAAGGTTGATCGGAGCAACGGCTTTCGCGAATGAGGTGTACCTCGCAATTGTCCCGATCGAAGGCTGGAGCAACCAATTTCGGCCGGAGGCTTTTGGTTGGGTCAACGACAAGTTACTTAAGGGATCCATGAGCGCAACGCTTCTTCTTGACCGCGACTACCATGCCGATCCGCACGTCGAACAGATCAAACAGCATTTCGAAAAGGCAAAGCTTGGCTGTCACGTTTGGCTGCGCAAAGAAATCGAGAGCTACTTCCTCCATGCCGGGGCAATGGCGCGAGCCGGAACCGCAAGCGAGGAATTAATGACTCAGATCTTAGCCACCACGACCGAGCGAATGTATGAGGACGTGCTCTTCCAGTTTGTTGCCGCCGCAAAACAGGACCAGCCAGAAAATCGCCACGTGGCTGACTCAACCATCGCAAAGCGATTCATACCTTGGCTTCGTAAGCTGTGGACAGACCCGACGCAACGACTGTATCGATGTCCTGCGAAGGAAGTGCTCTCGGCAGTCAATCAGGAACTGGCCGCATCCGGCCACAAAACGCTGACCTTCAGCGCGATCATCCGGAGACTCCGACCACAAGAAGTGCCCGACGAAATGAGCAATATTATTCGGTCGATCAACCGTCGGCTGATGCGCACCCCGTAGGCGGACATATAAGGGGCGGCCGAACCCGCAATATCTCCTTGAGTCCAGGCCGCAACGAGGGCACCGAGCGCAGTTGCCTTGAGCACCCCGATCCAGCATCCGAATTGGCCGCAAGCTCCGCCGGGAGGTCGAGTCACTGCAGGTTGTCGACGGCATCCTGCACGTATGCGCCGGCCTGCCCGGCGCCTTATCTTGCCACCTCCGCCAGGAGGTCAAAAGGGACCACTTCGGTCCACCGTAATTAAGCCAGTACCGGGGATCAAATCGAGGCGCATCGTCCCACAGGTCTGAAGTCCATGAGTCGAAGTCATGGAAATGGATGAGATCGGATATGGGAATTGAGGATGGACGACCGCCTCAGATGAAGCTAAACCAGTAGTCGTTAGAGAAGGGCCCCAGAAAGGAGGGCGCCCGGGCTCGCGGGAACAGTCGGCGAAGCCGGACGGGAGGGAGAAAGCCGGATGCGGCGAACGATTGCGATCGTGGTCGGCGCGATACTCCTGCTCGCGCTCGTCGCGTTTGCGGTCGGTCGCCTGGTGTCGCCGCATGATGTCCCGGCCGTCGTTGCCGCATCCAAGCCGGCGACATGTGCTGATGCCTATCGCGTGCTCAAGTTCACTCCATCGGAGATCAGTGCCGCCAACCCGGTCTGCCTCACCCAGTCGTTAAAGCTGAGCGGCGAAGTCACCGGTCAGGTCGCCGAGGCTTATACCGTCGCTCAGGACAGCGCCTCGCCGACCGCAATGTGCGGCGAGCCCAAGCGTTGGACCTCCTTCCCACAAGCACTGCTGGCGTTGGACGCTGGCGGCAAGGCCTATCGCCTGCGGATATCAGCACCGGGCAGTTCCGAGCACCAGCCGGTGACCATCAGCAACGTAGCCGACGTCGTCGAGCTTGCCTCGATCTCGGATCCCAGTCTGCATTGGCACCTGGGAACCGGCAAGGTGACGCTGGACGCCGACGGCGTTACCGGCACGCTCGACGTCAACGTTCTGCAGGACGTCGGCGGCGCAGTGCCGGTTCACATCACTGGCCAGTGGGCATGCGGTGCGCCCCTGCCCCTGCCGACGTCCGCATCAGGCGCTGCGCCCTGCGCCAGCTTCTACGCCATCAACCATCTGACGGCTACCGACGTGGCCAGGATGAAAGCGCACGCCTGTCACGCCCAAGACCTGAGCCTAGCCGGCGATGTCAACGCCCATCTGGACCACGCGGTAACCGACACCGTGGACCCCCAGTTCGGACCCGGTGGTGACAATTTCTGTGCCGGCGGAACTGAGGCGTATGAGGCGACTCTCAAATTCTCGATCGGGGACGAGAGCTTCCTGCTCAACCTGGGCGCCAGCCGGTACCCCGCGGTGACGCCCGGCCTGTACTCGGCCGTGTCCGGAACCTCGATCGGGGCGATGTTGTTCTTGGGTAGCGCCGACCCGTCGACGCACGGGGACTTCGTCACCGATAACAAGGTCTTCTGGACCGGCACCAGCGGAACCTTTAGCCTCGCGCGGGATATGAAGTCAGGCACCGTCGACGCCACCGTCAGCAGTTCTGGAAGCACAGTTCGGATCAAGGGCAGCTGGCGCTGCGCCGCCTGAGCTAAGGCTTGTTGACCCGCCGCGCAACCGCGATGGTGTACGGCGCCTCGATCCTCGTCCTGGTTGTCGGCATCAGCATCACCGCCGCCTTCGCGGTCGGCGTCCGGATCGCCTACGGCGACGGCATTAACCCCGTTCTCGGAAGCCAGGTCGAGCGCGACTTCCTAAGCGACCAGGAGGCCACTGCCAGAGCCCTGACGAATAGTGATTCGAGCGCCCTCAGCAGGCGGCTGACCGGCAATGCATTGGTGGACGTGAGCCAGCAGATCAGCTACCAATCGAAGGCCGGATCGACGCCGAGCGTCACCTTCCAGCCGTCATCGGTGACGATCGTGCGCGCCTCCGACCCGGTCGATGCGAGCTTGGTCATCGAAGTCCGAGAGGACGGCACCAAGTCGATCACGACGGCGGGCGGCGCCAACGCCGCTCCGAGCCAGCAGACGGTCAGTTTCCATGGCGACTTCTGGATGCGCCAGGACAGCTCCGGCCGCTACCTGATCGCCGACCAGAACATCCAGAACCAGCCCGCGTCGAACCTGCCGGCCTTGGCTTTGATCGCCGTTGCTCTGGCTTGGGTAGCGCTCGCGGCGACTCTGTACCGGCGTGTGCGCTCTGGCTCGGTCCCAGCTCTGGTTGCGCCCGGCCGGCCGTCGACAGTCGGCGCCTCGGACGCTTCGCCACCTGCTGAGGAGCCGCTGGCTGCAGATCCCGAGCCAGCGCCCCAAGTCCTGATCCGTACCTTCGGCGGGCTTCACCTACAGCAGGACGGCCAGGAATGGACGTCCGCCTTGAAAGCGCGGTCGGTCACCGCCTTCATCTGGCTGCGTCTTCTAATTGCGGCGATTCGCGACCCCAACGCACGCCCATCGAGAGATGAGCTCGGCCGCCAGGCCAGGCCCGGAACCGACCGCGAGACCCAGCTCAAGCTGATGCGCAACGTCACCTCCCAGGGCATCCCCGAGCTGCCGCCCGCTCTACGCGACCGGATCTTGATCGAGCCAAAGGTCATGACCTTCAAGCTCGACGGTTGCGAGGTCGACGCGATCAAACTCCTCAGGGTCAACGCCGAGTGCGCCGGTCGGAGTGTGCTGGCGCCTGCTCAGGTGGCGCGGGCGCGGCGGGCGGTCGATGCATCGGCGGGTGTCTTTCTACCTGAGTTCGAATCGGTCGAAGACTTCGCCACCGACCACCATCCAACTTGCACAGATGTGATTCGCGAGCTTCGCGAACTGCTGACTTCCAAGCGCCTGGAACTGATCCTTGTACTCGCCGACTCGTACTCGGCAACCAATCGCCCGGCCGAGGCGATCGCGATCCTGGAGCCAGCGTTCCAGGAGCAGCCCGAGCGCGACGACCTACGAGCCCGCCTCGCCGCCGCCTACAGCAGCGCTGGACGTGGCGCCGAAGCCGCGGCACTAGAGGTCAGACCCAGCCCGAGTTCCATTGTTGACGCTGTTGCGGGACGGGCGATTTAGGCCCACTTCCGACCGCAGCACCGGGCCCCTGCTGAGATCAGAAGTCGCAGATAAGTCGGCATAAGTCGCAGATAAGTCGCTAGAAGTCTTCCTTTTTCGGCCGCCTCGATACAGATAAGAGAAGTAGAGGGCGACGCGCCCAGCGAAATCTCAAATCGAGGAGAAGCCATGGAACCCATCAGCGACAAAACCGCAACGACGACGGCGGGGCCGGATCAGCCGGAACTCAGCTGGACCGCCCTCCTGGAGGCCTACCGCGTCGGCCCGAAAGAAAAATGGTCCGGGGTACTGGTCGAGCGGCTGGGACCCTGGCTGGCCAGCGCTCGCCAGAGGCTGTTCGCCGTCCCGCCCTACCTCGACGACGAGGACGTCGCCCAGGAGCTGGTGTTTGTGGTGCTCCGCATCGCCGCGCGCTGGCGACCCCGATGCGAGGACCGCTGGGTGCCGCGAAAGCTGGTCGAGGCCGCCGAGGACCGGGTGCGCGCCTGGCTTTGTCGCGAACGATCCTCGCAAACCGATGAGCTCACGGATGAACTCAGGGCGTCCGAAGTGCCTGAACCTGAGCTGGTGCTGGACACCCCAATTGGCAAGGCGTCGGTAGAAGATCTGCGCCTGATCTACCGGGTCAAGGTACTCGGCGAGCCGATCTCCGCGTTGGCGCAGCGAGCAGGTATCTCCCCCCGTCAAATGCGCCACCGGGTGAAAGAAGCACGTGAGCGAGCTCGAGCCGCCGTCAGTGCAGCCGGCGACAGACCTTGACGCTGGCGCGGAACGGGAGTGGGGACTCGCAGGCTCAGGTCAAGCTGCGCCTGTCCGCGGAGGAGCGGGCCGAGCTCAAAGCGCTGGCGGCGGTCCAGCGGGTTTCGGTCAGCCAGCTGCTGCAGTTCCTGGTCGCGCGCGAACTCGGCGACGCCAGCCTTGATCTGGGCGGCCGGCGCGACGAGTCGGTGATCCGCGACGCCGCGATCCTGATCGCGGTCGAGCAGGTCCTCAAGCTGCAGGAGACGAGCATTCCGGGCGGCATCACGCGCTCGCGTCAGCTCCTGGACGCGGCGGCGGAGTCGGCGATGGAGCGGCTGGCGACCGCCGCAGAGGTGCTTTCGCGCCAGGAGCGCCAGTGAGGTCTGGTCGGTCGATACTGGCACTCAGATACACGCCGGTCTCGGTGGCTGGAGGGGTGCGCAAAGCGGTCGGCGGCTTTCTTCGCTACGTGCAGTTCCGCGACCAGCACGCAGAGCCCGAGGCCGGCGGCCTCGACGCCTACATGCGCTACGTCGCCCACCGCGACCGCACCTCTCCTGGTGGCCGCGTCTTCGGCCCCGAGCGAGACCGTGCTGAAATGGATCGGCGCCGGCTGGTGACTTACGTCATTCGATCGATTAAGGGCCTGGAGTCGAAGTGGGTGCTGGGCCGCGACGGCAAGCAGGTCGACCAGCAGCGAGCCGTCTACCAATTGATCCTCTCGCCCGAGGATTGGCGCGGCCTCGATCTCCGCCGTCTGGCTCACGCTGCCATGAAGCAGCTGGAGACCGATGCCGGTCCCGGCGGCATCGGGCCCTGGTTCGGTGCCGAGCATCGCAACACCGCGCACCACCACGTCCACATCGTGCTGGCTGCCCGGCGAGAGATCGCGCCAGGAAAGTTCCAGACCGTCCTCATCACCCGCAGCCGGCTGCAACGGATGAAGGATGCGATTGGACGCGAGATCGAACTGCAACGTGATCTGGGAATCGCGCGGGGTGGCAAGACTCCAGCGCAGCGTCTCTCACCGGTTGGGTCCGCGCGACCGCGGAGCCACTCCTCATTGCGGTGGCGGGGGCTGCACTCGCGCGCTGTGGTTGGTGGCCCGCGCTCACGTTCGATCGGAAGCATTCGTGGCGGCCAGATCTTCGCCACCGCGCTGCAGCGGCTGCGCGCGGCGGCACGCAACTACCAGCATCAAATGGAACGCGAGCTCGAAGAGGGCCTTCCCCGTCGCGAGGGCTGGACGCGATGACAGCACTCGTCGACCTGCTAACCCGCGGCATCACAGAACTGATCGGTCTGGCCTTGGGCGGCTGGTTGTCCGCTCGCCCCCAGAGCCATGGCTCCAGTCGCTGGGCCGGCTGGCGCGAGCGCAAGCGTCTGGGTCGGATGACCAGACCTAAGCACGCAGCCGGCGATGGCATCGCGCTGGGATTCCTCGGTCACCGTCTCGTGCAGTCACCGGCCGAAGACAACGTGCTTCTGTTCGGCGTGCAGCGGTCCGGCAAGACCTCGACTGTGGTCGTGCCCACGCTGCTCACGTGGTCTGGCGCCGCCATCGCCACTTCGACCAAAGAGGAGCTGGTACGCCTGACCGCGCAGCACCGCAAAGGCATCGGCCCGGTGTCGGTCTTTGCTCCGCTCGACCGCGACACATCCTGGATCGACGCACTCGGCCTCCAGGCTGCGACCTGGAACCCAATCAGCTCGATCAGCGACTGCGGCTCCGCCGCCGAGCTTGCCGACCATTTCACCGCCCAGGGCAAGCGTGGCGCTGCGGCGCACTGGTACCTCGCGGCTGCCAACCTGATCAGCGCTCTGGCGGTCTTCGCCAAAGAGCGTGGCGGCGACATGGCCACCGTCCTTGCCGCCCTCAATCGCACGGCCCAGGCCGACTACGCCGAGCTCTCCAAGGTGATCGATGACGCCCGCGCCGCCGACCTGTTGATGGCACACGCCTTAACCCCGGACAGGGAAGCCGGCTCCATCGCATCCACCGCCCGCTCCTGTCTGGGTCTGTGGGTCGATGAGCGCGTCTGCGCTGCTAGCGCCTCGAGCGAGCGCGAGCTCGACCTCGATGAGATGCTCGCGCAAGGCGGCACGCTCTATCTGGTTGCTCCGGCCGAGGAGGCCGAGCGCTGCCGGCCCCTCTTCTCAGCCCTGATCGGCGCCCTGCTACGCAAGGCGACATCGCGCGCACGCACCCAAGGAGGCGTGTTGGCGCCGCGCCTACTCCTGGCGCTCGATGAAGCCGCCAACTTCGCCCGCATTCCCCGACTCGCCGGCTATGCCTCCAGCGGTCCCGGTCAAGGCATACAACTCCTTCTCGGCTACCACGATCTGGCCCAGATCGAATCCGGTTATGGGCCCGAAGCCGCACGCACGATTTGGAACAACTGCCGCGCCCGCCTCCTCCTCCCCGGCCAAGGCGACATCAAGACGCTGGAGCTCTTCAGCCGCGCAATTGGCGATGAGACCCGCACCTTCCACACCCAGAGCCGGGATCGCTGGAACTCCAGCTCCGGTGAGCAGCGCGTCGGTCGGCCTCTGGTGGCGATAGACGAGCTTCGACAACTGCGGAAGGCGGTCCTCCTCTACGCCACTGCGCCCCCTGCCCAACTCGAGCTCCGCCGCTGGGATCAGGTCCCGGCCTGGCGCCAGCTCGTGGATCTCCGTCCACCGGTTAGCGCCGGCGATGCCGGCAAAGGAGACGCTTAGTGATTCGCATCCCGACCGATATTTCAGTGACGCCCGACTTTAGAGGTCTGCCCCCCAACGTTCTTCACGGCCTGATTCAGCTCACCAACAACGCTGCCGGGCTGCTCACCCTGGTCGCCGGACTCGGCATCGTTGTCTCTCTGACGGGGCTGGTGATCGCCTCCTTCACCGCCAATCGCGAGCTCGGCGAGCGCGCCAAGGGCGGCATAGCCGTCTCAGTTGGCGCGCTGGCGCTGCTCTACATCGGTGTTGCTGCCGCCAACTACTCCAGCCACCTCTTCGGAAACTAGCGATGGGTTCATACCAAGCCCAAGCCGATCAGTGGGTCAACCAGATCATGATCGCGATCGCCAATTGGTCGACGGCGGCCGCGGTCGCCAGCATCCAATGGCTTGTAGGCGGCCTCGGCAATTCGAGCGAACCCGATCTGAGCCTCATCGTTCCCGTCTACGACCGGGTGCTCGCGATCTCGCTGCTGCTCCTCGGCGCGGTGATGGCCCTGGCATTGATCGAGCGGATCGCCTGGGGATCGCTTGGTGCCGGGCTTTCGCTGATCCCGCGCGTCGTCGCGGCGACATTCGCCGCCTTCGCCGGACTCAGCGTGGTCAAGTACGTCGCTGGCTATGCGGCCGTACTCGCCACGACTTGGACGCCGGACTTCAAGGGCCTGAACAAGCTTCTTATCCACAGCGTTGCCGTCACCGACGCCGTGGTAGCCCACGGCGGGACTAGTCACCACGTCAGCACCTTCGGCCTGATCGTCACGGCTATTTCGGTGAGTTCGTTGACGGTGATGGTGCATTTGGAGCTGGTCGTTCGCTCAGCTCTGATCCTCACTGTCACCGCGTTTGTGCCACTGGTCTGCGTGCTTTCAATCTGGCCGCGCGCTGCCGGTGCCGCCACAACCCTCTGCGAATTTTTGGTCGGGCTGTTGTTCAGCAAGTTCGTGGTCGCAACCGTCGTCTACATCGGCTTTCGGCTGGTGGTTGTGGCGCTGACCGCCAGCGCAGACACCGACACCACCGAGAATTGGATGGCTTCGGGCTTCGCCGTACTCCTGATCGCCGCCTTCTCCCCCATGGTCATCTTCTCGGCCCTGCGCTTTGCGCACGGATCCGCGGGCTCAGTTGCGCGGGGCTTCGCTGGAACCGCAGCATCGATGGCGCCCGCCGGCAAGTTGATAGGCAGCGCCGGCAACGCTCTGCGACCGCTGACGCGATCGGCCTCTCGGCGTATCAGCTCCGCCGTCACCTCGCGCATCGCTCGGAAGCGATCGGGCCAATGAGGAGGTCGCAACGGCCGATCACCCCGCAGGGCGCGTCCAGGGGCTGGCGGAGCATGAGTCTGCGGGCACCGGCGCCGATTCCAGCTGCTTCTGAGCTCGAAGTAGGCGAGCCGTGGCTGCTCGACAGTCTCGAGGTCGCACGGCTGCTAGGAATCGGGCGCACCAAGACGTTTCAACTGATGGCCACGGGCCAACTGCCCGTAGTGCGGATCGGTCGCTGCGCCCGCGTCTCTCGGCTCGCACTGCAGGTCTGGATCGCCGATCAAGTTGCCGCGTCCACTCAATCCGGCAACTTGACGATGTTTGGGGGCGGGCGCGTTTGACACACCGCCGGGGGAATGGAGAAGGTTCCATATATCAGCGCCGCGATGGCACCTGGTGTGGCTCGTTACGGCTGCCCGGCGGAGCCCGCAAGGTCGTTTATGGCCGGTCTCACAGTGAAGTTCGACGCCGACTTATCGAAATGGTTCATTCCAAAGACACGGGCACGCTGACCGACGCTCGTGGCCTGACTATCGGAGCGTTTCTGGACCAATGGCTGAAGGAGGTCGTGCGACCATCCGTCCGCCCTTGGACTTACAAGGGTTACGAGGTGCATGCGCGGCTGCATATCAAACCGGTCCTCGGGTACTTGACCCTTGAAGCGTTGACTCCTTTTCACGTTCAAGCACTCTTGAACCAAAAGCTGGCCCAGGGTCTGTCTCCCAAAACCGTCCGATATATTCGCGGGACTCTCCGAACCGCGCTTAAGCAAGCGACCCGCTGGGGCCTTATCTCACGGAATCCCGCCGATGCGGTGGATGGCCCAAAGGTGGAGCGCTTTGAGATTCGACCTTTTACCCCCGACGAAGCCAGACAGTTCCTCGCTTCAATCCGCGGAGATCGCCTTGAGGCGCTTTACTCAGTTGCGCTCACGATGGGCCTGCGCCAAGGCGAAGCATTGGGCCTGCGCTGGCAGGATATCGACCTCGACTTGGGCTACATCCGTGTGAACAAACAGCTGCAACGAATTGACGGTAAGTTCCTACTCGTCGAACCTAAGACGCCCCGCAGTCGGCGCGCCTTAGCCTTGCCCTCCTCGATCACTGCCGGCCTGAACCTGCACCGACAGCGCCAGGCAGCCGAGCGTGATAACGCGACCAGCCAGTGGGAAGTGTCCGATCTTGTGTTCACAACAGAGCGAGGGCGCCCGCTTGATGGCACCGTCGTGAGTCATGACTTTCATCGCAAGCTAACGAAAGCTGGGCTTCCTCAACGTCGATTCCATGACCTGCGGCACTCGTGCGCGACCCTCTTGTTAGTTCAGGGAGTATCGCCACGAGTCGTGATGGACGTCCTGGGACACTCGCAGATCGCCCTAACGATGAATACCTACTCGCACGTCCTTCCTGAACTCGGGAGGCAGGCTGCCGACCGAATGGAGGATCTGCTCGCCGACCACGAGCGGTGACTGAGGGTTTGGGTTGGGAGCTTGGCTCGTTCGACTGGATGCGGCGAGATAAGAACGGAAGACTGACCCGTAGAACTAGCCTTGGCGCTTCCCTCCGCATATCGGACAATCTCCTGACCGCATCGCCTTTGTCGTACGAAGGGCATCAGCCCAGAACAAGTACCGCGATTCGCTGCCTCCTTCAATTTCCCTGTCGGGGCCGACAATCGCAGCACGAACAAAGCGGGCACCCAGAATGACTCCGGCCGCCGCTGACACGAAGCCGACTGCCCAATCCACCCGCCCTTGCAGCCGAAGCCGAGCCAGGTCCGCGGCCCCGGGGCCAGCGCATGAAGGGTTATCCAGGTACTCCTCAATAGACGCCATGACCTGTGGAATTGCGCCGTGATCGATATACCAAGCACTCCGCTCTTCTTTAGTTAGGTTGTTTAGCTGTTCGGCTAGATCTTCTACGCCAAGCTGCACGGGCGTGCGGTGGCGGCAGCCAAGACATTCACAATTGCCCTGCATTGAGTAATAGGCCGTCTGCGCGGCCATTCCAAACGTGCTTCCACTCATCACATTGAGTGGCAACTGAGTCGCAATCCCAATCCGGTCGCGGTTGCGATCGACAGCGGAGATTACCCACTCGAATCGGCCGGCACGTTCCGAGCTGCGGATCTTCGGCGGAATTTCGCGACCTGGATCACCCAAATAGTCCTGAGGCCACCTGCCTTTGAAAGTGTGGATGCCAATAGCGCTGTCGACAAACAATCTAGTAAAGAGTCCGACTTTTGACTCACCTGGGTCAATCCACGTTCCTGACAGCATCCTGTTGCGATCGGTATCGGACATGTACTGAGGGTCGACCGCGACCAGATTTCCGCGCAGGCCGCTGCTGGCCGCAACCAAATGCCCGAAGGCGGATCCGACCGCACCTAAGCCCAGCACGTACGCCGTAGGAAAGGTGATTCCATCCAACTCCGGACCGAGCTCACCCTCGGTTCGCCAGAGGTTGAAATTACGGTCGATCGCGATCTGCTTGCCGTACGCGCTCTTGAAAGCGAAGCCGGCGCCGATGCATGCTGCGAGGTACGGTCCGATTGGATTGCGTGAGAACGACTCGAAGTTGGCAGTTGAACCAGAAGTAGATACCGATGCCGTCCATTGATGGCCAGCCACGACAATCGAGGGCACGCCAACGTCGATGCGATCAGCGCTCCGACCGACACAGATCACCACCGTCGCGGGCGAGCCGTCGGCGACGCGCGTAATTGTTAGGTCGCCGCCGATGCTGTCACCGAGAAAAAGCAGTGCCGCTAAGAGCCTGCCCTCAGTGATTCTGGGGGCGAGAAAAACGCCTCGATGAATCTCGCAGTCGGGAACTTCCAGAAGTATTTCGCGGACAACGCCGAACTGCCTTGCGAGCAGGTTGACGAGTAGCTGCAGGAGATGCTGGCCGGCAACTGTGCCCGCGTAGGGACTGGTCGCCTTAACCAAGACAGTCGCCAAAGTCGCCGGACTCCCGGCTATGCGTCCGTCGGGATCAGGGCGAAGATGGCGATCACCGCTCACGTCCGCGTGTCCACGCTTGAGGGCGTGACTACGATGCGGCGGGCGACTTCGTCGTTGCTCAGTCGATACCAGTTTTCGTCAACGAACTCATGCACGCCTAGGTCCTCGAGATGGACCCTGCGGCCATAGTCGGGAACGACAAGACTCAGGATCTTGCGAGACACCACGAGGTCGTTATCCCAATCAGAGTGATCGACGTTTGCGCCCGGGTGAGAATGAACCTGAGCAACCACAACTAAGGGTCGGCGCACTCTTCGGACCAGCACCGCAAGATCGTCGGCGCCGACCTCAAAGTTGCCTGAGCGATTAGTCTGCCGTGGGAGACCCACTGTGATGACCGCCGCGCTTTCGGAACTTCGGATCCCGTACCAGTAAAGGCCCGCCTCGACGCCCTGACCAGCGTACCCGCGAAGTAGTACAGCGGTCATTCGCCAGGTGTCTTCAGTAACAATCAGGTATTCAGGCGCCGGCATTCAGCGGGCCCCTATAGTGCGGCTGGCGCAGCACATTTCGGAGTTCGGTGGCGGTTGCGATCGCTTTATGCACTCCGGGCTTCCAGCTCACCGCCGGCTGGCTGCCATGACCGCCAAAGTAATACCAGTCGTAGAACATTGAATTGCAAATCAAACCTTCCGGTGCGCCGCCGTAGATAGGAGCCAGCGAGATTCGATCGTTGCTGGCATTGGGCCAGCTCAAGGGATCGTACTTTTTTGTGTTGGGATTTACGAAGGTCACATGTGGTGGCTGGCCGGGGTAGTAAATGAAGGTCCATTTCGTGAGGTAGGTGTCCACGGTGCCGTCGACACGTTTGGCAGGGAATTCGACAAAGTACGTGTCATCTTCCTCATACCAAACCAAACCCGCAAACGCTCGCGGAGCGTCCACGGCAACAATTTCGCGGACGCGAGTTATGGGGATCGGCTGCGAAGGATCAGACTCCGACATGCCCGAACGCCCCTCCCGAGGGTCCCTTGATCTCGAACTCAAACTCCTTTCCTTTCCCCTGTCCGCATACGTTCTGCTCAACGACTTGGCGCAAGGTCAAGTCCAAACTGCTCATCAGACTTGTGCCTTCTGCAGCACCGCCGCATTGGAAGGTGTCACCGTCACGGCGAGCCTCGTCCAACTTCTTGTAGGCCTCGTCCCAGGTCGCTTTCAACGTCGCCTCGAACGACATCCGAAAAGTTGCCGACTCGCCGGTGACCAGGCTCTCGACCTGGACTTTCGCGCCGCTTGTGTGCTCGGATTCCATGGTAAACAACTCCTTGAAGGGTGGGATGTAGCTTTAGGTTTTCCTAAAGTCTAGCACAACCTCACTCCTGAGAAGCCGACGGTCACGAATAGCGAAAATATGTTCTCACTATTCAGGCCCATAGACTGGTTGGTTGTAACTTAGTAATATTGGGGGTGTGGGATTTACGACATTTACTGGCAAGGGGAAAGTTAGTCAAGGGTTGCGTCCCAACATGGCGGTGCATCCGTACGGGCGGCTATCCCTCAACTCGGCTGCATACGAGGCAATCGGCAAACCACCGGCGGTAGTGCTTCATTACGACCGTGATCTAGATCTGATTGGGGTCACCGCGAGCGACGGTTCTGAGGCGTACTCCTATCCAGTAATCAAGCCGGCGGCCAGCAATCGTTGGGCAATTGCCGCTACTGCGTACTTCAAGGAAATCGATCTGCAGCCAGCTAAAGCGGTAACTCTGCCCGCGACCTTGGACGGCAACGGGTACTTATCGTGTTCAGCTGCCTTGGCGCGTTCTCCTGGCGCCGCCAAAGCTGAGCTACAGGAGGCGGGTGGGGATTAGGGCCTGATGCGGCATTTATGTCAAATGCCCTGGTGCCGTTCCTGGGAACTTTTCAGCGTCTCGTGACGCTAAGCCTAAGCAGGGAGGTTTACATATCCCTAAACTAGTTTTAGTCGGTGGTGGCAAGTCAAGTGGGGACGAGGATGACGACCTTATCTATTCGGGTCAAAGTTTCGCTCTCCGGGCGATGCGACGTTCAAATGGACGAATGCCAGCCATGGAATGGTATGGGGAGCTTCAGTTGCGATACCGGGCGCGAGTCCTGGCTGCGTCCTTGAACCTCGACCGGAGCTTGGCATCGGGACGGCCGGCGGGACGATTGGATTTTGTCAAGAACAGCACCCCCCGCCTCAATGAGTTCCGGGTTACTAAAGCTGGTGGATCGTCGCCTCATCTAAGGATGCTCGGACTTATGAAGGGCGGCATCTTCTGGGCAGCGATAGGAGTAAAGAAGAAGAACGACGAATTGCGCCGACAGGATATTGAGGCCGCCCAAAGGGTGGCAATTGAATGGCTTAGTGGAGGTGGCATGAAATGACTGACAAGCTGAAGGAGCTTCTGTTGGACCCGGCGGGTCGACAGACCTTCGAGGAGGAGTTCCTAATCGGCGAAGTATCGGACACCATTGGAGGTTTGCTGGAGTCGCTTCACTTAACGCAGCGGGAACTGGCAATTCGGCTGGGTGTTACCGAGGGACGGGTAAGCCAAATATTGGGCCGAGCCGGGAACATCCGGCTCCGCACATTAGCGACAATCGGCTGGGCACTGGGGATTCGCTTTGACATGCGCCCCGTGGCGATGGCAGACCGTCGCGGAACTCCAGCTGTATCCGATGCACCAGCCCCCGCTTGGTTGCGGCTGCTTGGGACTGAGCCCGCGAGAATAAGCCGCGCCCCGCTTGAACTTCCGAAACCCGAGCCGCTACAGCTTGGCGGTTACCAACTGCGTCTTGGCCAGCGAGGTGTGCTGGAGAGGGCGGAAGCCGCATGACATCTGAGGCTGACGCTCCTTTGACGGGTTCCGATACGGGTGGTGTGCCAGACGCCGAGCGGCGAGCACCAGGCATAGCTCTGGGGGCCGTCCCGGCGTTCGATCCAAAGAAGGCGGGAAGGGTCGGTGCTCGCGTTGACATCGTTGCCGTGGAATTAACAGGGGCAAACTTCAGTCGGTCTAATGATTCGTCCCTCCCTGATACCTCTATTCAGGAGGAGGCCGTGGCGCCAGAGTTTGGCATTAATGCTGAATGGACGGTAAGCGGAGACAATCAATTGCTCGGCTGCCTCCTCACTTTCGCGACCACATCTGAGCAGGCTCCATACAGTCTTGTGGCTAAGTTCAGGCTCGTCTATCGCATTAACCCCGGCGATGCCTTGAGCAACGACGACATTGAGAACTTCGTGCACTGGAATGCCGTCTTCAATGCTTGGCCCTATTGGCGAGAGTACCTGTCGAGCACTGTGAACCGAGCTAACTTGCCGCGAATCTACGCACCCGTGATGCGCCTACCTATCGACGCTCCAGCGAGTGGTTCTACTTGATCAAAACGTCAGGCTAGGTGGACCCCAGGTGGCTACATAATGGTCACAAAATGGCTACACGCCCCGTTTGAATCGGGGCTTTAGGCCAAGTGGCAAATTCGGATTTGGCTCCGGAGCAGGGATTCGAACCCTGAACCTTGCGGTTAACAGCCGCCTGCTCTACCGTTGAGCTACTCCGGAAAAAGGGCGGTCTGAATTGTAGGTGAGTTCAGATTGCCGACCGGCCGCGGCCGATTACCTGGCCCCGTTTCCCGTATTTCCGCTCGGTCGAGGCGCTCGCTACCTCAGGTCCGGCGGCCGCGCAGAAATCCCACGAGCCAGATGATTACGAGCACCACAATTACGATCCACAGAAGGTTCACCAGGGCGGCGGCCGCGTGAAACAAGAGCCACAGGACGAAGAGGATGACCGCGGCGACGATGAGGAGGTGGATCATCTTGGGTTAACCCACCCGAGACTTGACGCCACTTCCAGAGTCCGCTGACGGTCCGGCGTCGCGGTCTGGGACCGTCTTGGCGACTTCGACGACTTTGGCGACCGCTCGGCGGCCGGCCGCGAGTGCAGAGCGCCGGCGATCTGATCCCCGGACCGGGTCCAGGAAAAACATGAGCGCGCCGCCCACCGCGGCCGCACTGATGAGCTTGGGCAGGTTGGAAGACGGGCGGCGCCGCTCGAACATCTGCGCCCAGTCACCGCGCCCAACCGCCTTCGTCACGCGGCGAGCCACAGGACGCGCCGACTCCAGCGCGCGTGAGGCCGTCTGGCCTACCTGCACAGCGTTGTCTCGATTGTCCTGCCACAGCGAGTAGAGGCGCTCACGGCGGTCCGCGCCAAGCTTTGGATCGAAAAGGTAAGCGGCGAAGCCGCCCAACGCCACACCCACGGCCAAACGTTTCATATCTGCATCTCCAGTAGCGCTAATTGGGTCTTGACACACAATGGCCGGTTGCCCGTAACAAAAGCTGCAACCGCCCACAGATGGGAACGCCACGTCGAAGGTGTTAACCCGGCCAACGAGCCCTCGAACGAATAGTTCGGCAGGCTCGAGATCGAAGACCTAAGTCAGCGCTAGCAGCCCACCGAGCCGATCAGCTGCTGCACCTTGATGCGGTCGAAGCCTCGCACGATCGAGTTCTTGCCCATTCGCAGGAGAGGGACTCGCTCGCCGTCGAGCTGCTCCCACTCGCGCATGGCGGACGGATCCCGGTTCACCCGGCGGTACGTGAACTGCACGCCGAGCTCGTTCAGGAGCTCGACCATGGCGGTCGACTCCCGTGATTCGTCCGAGCCGTAAAGAACTGCTTCGAGGTCCACCTTTGTGTAAACGCCAGATTAGGCGCGTTCCACCGATAGAGCCAATCAATAGTTCCGATGCCATGCATAGACCGGACTGATAGGGGCTCGCCTGGAGATCAGGCTGAGTGTTTTTCGAGCAGCTCTGCGATTGAACCTTCGAACTTGGACAGCTGCTTATGGACCTCGATCACCTCATCGGAGCTGATCGGCTCCGTCGGGTCGACCGACGTCTGGTGCTCGGTCCACTCCGTCCCACACTCGCATCGGTGAAACAGGTAGCGATCCGTATGCGACCGATAGAGGTAGACCGACGCCTCCTGTAGGCGGCGTCCACAGGCACACTTGCCCTTGTCTGGTTCTAGCTTTGACTTTTGCAATGACGTAATCCTTGACCTGTATAACGAACCAGATTGCAGTTTCGTTGCGCGGATGCTACACCGCAGGACCCGGCTTTGTACCACGTTATATCTAGGAGGTAGCTCTACCCGGCCGAATTCAGCTCCGCCAACAGCGTGCTGAGGTCGCGTACTCGTTCGGTGCGCGCAGCGTGCTCCAGCGTCTGGTACTGCGAAAGCACGTCGACGAACCCTTCGCCAATGTCGTAGCCATGTCGGCGGAGCAACTCCCGACCTTTGTCCCCCAGCCGCTCGAGCACTTCGCGGACCTTACTGTCAGATCCGAACGCTTCAGGCACTCGGCGGGGGCTCGATCTTGCGCAGGATCACGCGGTGCCCGTACCAGTGGGAGGGCACGCCCGCCGGGTCGTCGCCCGTGTAGCTCAGCTCCAGGCACCAGACGCCATCAACCTTCACCGGCGCGACGTTGAACTTGGTTTTGATGCCGCGGCGCTGCAGCTCTTGGACCAGGGCGACGCCGTAGAGCACCAGCGCTCCTGGCAGGTTGATCGTGTTGATGCGACCCCCTTCGCTGGAGCCGTCGACGCCGGACGTGCGCGAACCGAGGGCGTGGGTCATCTGGACATGAGGGCGGAGGGCCGGCCGAGAGATTTGGAGATCCAGGTGGTTCGAGCCGAAGGCAGGGGTGGCCCGACTAGGAGCGCACTGCAAGTGCGTGACGACGGCGGGACGGGCCCCCTAACGCCCGGATCGGGCCGCATGGGCTCCAAAGATCCGGTCGGCATCTCCGCCTGCATGTCCTGGCTCAGGTTAACGGCTTCCGGTTGCTCAGGGCCGCGAGGATCGCCTCGACCGTCGCTTCGTATCCGAGACGTCCGGTGTTCAGGACCAGGTCGTAGTGCGACGCCAGGTTTCGGTCGTGGCCGTAGACCTGCTTGATGTAGGCGGTCCAGTTCTCGTCGGCATGCTTCAAGCGCCGCCGCGCCTCCTCTTCGGTGAGATTGAACCGCGCCATCACGACCTTGAGGCGGATCGCTTCCGCTGCCCTTAGAAAGACATGAAGTGCGCCTGGGAAGTCATGGAGGATGTAAGCGCCGCCGCGGCCTACGATCACGACGTTGCCTGCGCGCGCCGCCTCCTGGATCACGTTCTGGGTGATCTGAAGGACGGCTCGGCGCGTGTCGAAGACAGGGGCGACGTTGGGCGGGTTCCACGCTGTGGTTTCGGGTGGGATCATCGGCTCGCCGCTGGCGGAACCGAGGGCCATGAGGAGGCGGTGGAGCAGCGAGCCTGGTTGCTCGTCCTCTGCCTCGACCTCTTCCTTCGGGAGCTGGAGCCTGTGCGCGACCTCGTTGATCAGCTCGGAGTCGAGAACGTCAAGCTTCAGGCGCTGGGCGAGCATCTCGCCCACCGTGTTGCCCCCGGCTCCGATCTGGCGGCCAACCGTGATGACCGGCATGTGGGATCAATCTACTTCTTCAGCGCCAGGCGTGGTTAAGCGCGAAGGGAGTTCGCAATAGCCCAGAACTCAGCATCCGTCAGTCCCGTGGTCGACAACGCATAGGGAACTCCCGGCAAGCCATTGGGTTCCGACCAGGTACCCGGCTCATTCCACATGAGGAACCGGGGGCTGATGCCCTGAGTCTTGTCATCGACCTGGTACAGCGAGTGCGGGTCGCCATGGAAGCGCGGGTTCGATTGCGATCCACGAGGGCCGGGTGGCCCGGGGTTCGGAACCACGATCGCGAAGTCGACCTCTTTCGTGGAGTCTGGGCTCGTGTAGGTGACAGAGAAGAATGACGAACTCAGGTACGTAACCACAGCGGACCAGTTCTGGGGGATCGTAGACGGCAGGAGTAGCGGGTGAGCTCCCGTCACGGTCAATCTGATCAGGGAATCCGCGGAGGCCACAGTGATCGGCGCCGGCGATGCTTCGGACGCGGTTGGAGAAGGGCTCGGCGTCGTGACGGCTGGCGCGGGGACATTCGCGCGAGGCCTCACGTGTGTGGACATCAAACCCACGACAACCAGAATGCCCAGGGCCGCCGCCGCCACAATCGCAATCCACTGAAGGTTGGGCGCGGGTCGTGCCTGGGAGATCGCGGCCGCAGTCAAACTGCTTCGCAAACCCCCAAGCGGAGGGTGGGCGGCTTGCTCCTTCTCAAAAGCCGTTCGGATCTCAGAGCGGAGGTCGTCCATCAGTCCATCTCCAGTCCGGGGCGAAGTTTCTTCGCCGCTCGGTAGACGCGCGTCTTGGCTCCGCCCGGGCTCAGGCCGAGCACCGTGCCGACCTCCTCGATCGGGAGGTCTAGGTAGAAGTAAAGGAACAGCGCGAGCCGGTCCTCGCGGGGTAACTTCGCCAGGGCGCGGTCGATGTCGACGGTCTCGGACCGAGTCTCGCGCTTGGCGGATTCGATCTCAGGGAGGCGGATCACCGACCACCAGTGGGTTCGACGCTGGCTGCGGCATTGGTTGGCGACGATCGCCAGGAACCAACCTCGCGCTGCTTCGCCCTCGTGCAGCTGGGCCAGCTTGCGCCAGGCTTTGAAGGCGGATTCCTGGACCGCGTCGTGCGCCTCATCGGGGTTGCGCAGGATCGCCAGTGCTGTGCGGTAGCCGGCCTCCAGGTGGGGGCCGATCAGGGCGTCGAAGTCGGCAACCGCGGTTGGCGTGCGACTCATTGCGAGCTGTTGCATAGCACCGTCGTTAGTAGAGACGCTCGTCAGGGCTGATCGGTTTCAGCGAACCTGGACGTCCCCTCCGGCCCTTTGGGCCACCTCCCCGGCGAGCGGGGAGGACGTCCTATCTACTCCAGGTAGTCGCGGAGCTTCTTCGAGCGCGACGGGTGGCGCAGCTTGCGCAGGGCTTTGGCTTCGATCTGGCGGATTCGCTCTCGCGTTACGCCGAACCTCTTCCCTACCTCTTCCAGCGTGCGCTGGTGGCCGTCGATCAAGCCGAACCGCAGCTGCAGTACGCGCCGCTCTCGCGGAGTCAGCGTGTCCAGCACGTCCTCGACCTCCGAGTGCAGCATCGTCAGCGACGCCGCGTCCGACGGCGAGACGGCCTCGCGGTCCTCGACGAAGTCGCCCAGGTGGGAGTCTTCCTCCTCGCCGATCGGGGTCTCCAGGGACACCGGGTCCTGCGACACCTTCACGATCTCGCGGACCTTCTCCGGCGTGATTCCCATCTCCTCGCCGATCTCCTCGTCGCTCGGCTCTCGCCCCAGCTCCTGGAGCAGGCGCCGCGAGACGCGGACCAGCTTGTTGATCGTCTCCACCATGTGGACCGGGATGCGGATCGTCCGCGCCTGGTCGGCGATGGCACGCGTGATGGCCTGCCGGATCCACCACGTGGCATAGGTCGAGAACTTGTAGCCCTTGTGGTAGTCGAACTTCTCGACCGCGCGGATCAGGCCCATGTTGCCTTCCTGGATGAGGTCGAGGAACGACATGCCGCGGCCGATGTACTTCTTCGCGATCGACACGACCAACCGTAGGTTGGCCTCGGTCAACCGCTGCTTCGCCTCGTAAGCGCGCTCGTACCGCTCGGTCAGACGGTACCGCGCGATGCGATACGACTCGACGGCCTCGGCGCGCACACGGGGCTTGGCGGCGCCGTTCGTTGCCTGGCGCCTGCGCTCGGCGGCTGCGGCGTCGAGCAGGTTCTGCAGCTTGCCCAGGTCCACCAGGCCCAACAGCTCCTGCGCGATGTGCGCCTGCTGACCCTTGCGCTTGACAGTCGCGAGCCTCTCGATGACGTCGGGGAGCATCTCCTCAACAGAGCGCTGGCGGCTGTCGATCTCCTCGACCACGTTCAGCGCCTTCAGCGCGTCGTGAAGCGGCTTTGCCTCGATGGCCTGGGCGAGCTCGACCTCATCGTTCGCGGTGAGCAGGCTGACGCGCCCGATCTCCTTGAGGTACATCCGCACCGGGTCGTCGAGGGAGACCGAGTCCATCATCTCGATGTCGAGGAGCATCTCGTCGTCGATCTGCTCGACCTCTTCGAAATCCTTCTCGCCATCGGTGACCTCGATGCCAATCTCTTTGAAAGCGGCGAAGATACGGAAGATCTGGTCAGGCTCGGCGTCGATCTCGGGGAAGCCCTGGAGGATGTCGTCCGGTGTGAGGTAGCCCTGCTCCTTGCCCTTGACGATGAGCTGCTCGGCCACCGCCATGAGCTCGTCTTCGAACTTGTGCTCTGGCTTCGCTTCGGCCTTTCCGGCCCTGGCTCCCGTCTTGGTCGGCGCTTTAGCTACTCGCGCGATGATGACATTCTCCTTTCCAAATCACTGATGGCGTGGGCGAGCTCTCTGGCCTCCGCTTCAAGTCGCGCCACCCCCTGTACGTCCCGCCCCCTCTCCGCCTCGGAAAGCTCGCGGATTATTGCACCCTCACGTCCTTTCATGCGGTCGAGGCGGATCCTCTCCGCCAGCTCCACCGCGAGATCGTCGTCCACACTTGGCGGCGGTGCCGCCCACGCCCTCCTGATCAGGTCCTGTTCCTCCGCGGGGTACCCGGCCAGCTCGCTCTCGAGCCCTGAGGCACCAAGCCGCTCATAAGTCTCCAACATCCGGGCGTACACGCCACGGTCCTCTTCGTCCAACTCCTCAGGCGTGAGCTTTGTTCGCACGCGCTCGAAGGCGACAGGGCGGACCGCAAGCAGCTGCACCAAGTATCTGGCTACTGTGACTTTCTTCCCCCGCACCCCTGGTGTTAAACCGGGATTGCCGTTGTTTCCGGCCTCGTTTGAGCGGTTGTCGCCAGCTTGGGCTCCTCTTCCCTGGGGGGCGAGTGGAATCAAAAGGTGGGGTTGGACCCCGAGCCACCCGGCCGCCCGCTCCCTGTAGCTTTCCCTGACCGCCGGATCTGGAATCCGTTCGAGCACCTCGCGGGCTCGGAAAGCGGCCTGCTCGAGATGGTTTGGATTTGCGGTGTTGAGGCCGCTCAGGGCGTCCTTGATCCAGAACTCCCAGCCCGAGGGCGCTGCCGCCGCGAGGGTCTCCCAGCTCTTCTCCGCGTCCGCACCGGCTGCTCTCAGGAACTCGTCTGGGTCCTTAGCGCCCGTGATCGTGGCGACCCTCGTTCGCATCTCGTGGGCCGCTGCCAGCTCCACCGCCTTGAAGGTGGCGGTGCGTCCCGCGCGGTCCGAGTCGAAGACCAGGAGGAGCTCATCGGTGAACCGCTTGAGCAGGCGGACCTGCTCGTTGGTGAGCGCCGTGCCGGAGCTCGCGACGGCGTTCTTCACGCCGAAGTGGTGCGCGGTGATGACGTCGAACTGGCCTTCCATCAGGACGGCATGGCCCCTGCTCGCAATCTCGTCCCGGGCCAGGTCGAGGCCGAAGATGACCCTTCCTTTTATATATGCGGGCGTTTCCGGCGAGTTGATGTACTTGCGCGGCTCGTCCGCGCGAACCGTCCTGGCGGTGAAGGCGAGGGGCTGGCCGCGCTCGTCGCGGATGGGGATGACGAGGCGCTGGGCGAAAAAGTCGGTGCCGTCACGACGCATGAGGCCCGCCTCCTGCGCGTCAGCCAACGATCGCTTCTTCGAACGCAGGTATTCCGCGAACCCCAATCCCGCCGGGGCGTAGCCCAGCTGGAACCGGCGCGCCGTCTCCTCCCCCACATCGCGGTCGGCCAGCAAGCGGCGGCCAACCTCGCCCGCCGGCGTCGACCACAGGACGTACTCGTAGTACTGAGCCGCGAGCTTGAGCATCGCGAGCAGGCGGCGGCGCGAGTCGGAGCGCTCCTTCTGCTCGGGGCTTAGCCGCTTCAGCTCCACGCCCGCCCTCTCCGCCAGCATCTGAAGGGCGCCACGTTTGTCGGTCTTCTCGATCAGCTCGACGAAGGTGAATACGTCGCCGTGCCGCTGGCAGCCGAAGCAGTACCAGGACTGCTTCTGGGGGTTGACCTTGAAGCTCGGGGTCTTCTCCTCATGGAAGGGACATAGGCCCACAAGCTCCTTGTTGCGCTTCGTCAGGCGAACGCGCTCCTGCACGATCTTGACGAGGTCGACCTTGGCCTTGACCTCGGCAAAGGCGTCGTCGGACTGAAGCGTGGGCACTTAAGAAGTATCTGACGTTCCGGGCGCGAGGTACCGGCTCTAGTTGGAGGAGGCGCCGTCTCCGATTGCCGCCTGAGCCGCCGCCAGGCGCGCGACCGGGACCCTGAAAGGGCTGCACGAAACGTAGTTCAGGCCGAGTGAGTGGCACAGGTGGATCGACTCGGGGTCGCCGCCATGCTCGCCGCAGATCCCGATCTCCATCTTTGGACGCGTCTTGCGGCCCTCGGCAACGGCGATTCCCATCAGGCGGCCGACGCCGTTCTCGTCGATCGTCTCGAACGGGTTGCGGGGCAGGATCTTCCGCTCCAGGTACTTGACTATGAAATGGCGCTCGGCGTCGTCGCGTGAGTAGCCGAATGTCGTCTGCGTGAGGTCGTTCGTGCCGAATGAGAAGAACTCGGCCTCGGTGGCGATCTCTCCCGCCGTAAGGGCGGCGCGCGGGATCTCGATCATGGTGCCGAACTTGTAAGGCACGCGCACGCCTTTCTCCTTCTGCACCTGCTCGACCACGGGCTTCAGCTCCTGGTGCACCGCGTGCAGCTCGGCCAGCGTGCCGGCCAACGGGATCATGATCTCGGGACGCGCATCGATCTTTTTCTTGCGCAGGTCGCACGCCGCCTCCATGATCGCCCGCACCTGCATGCGCGTGATCTCGGGGAACAGGATCGAGAGGCGCACGCCGCGCAAGCCGAGCATCGGGTTCGCCTCATGCAACTCCTCGACACGGGCCATCACCTTCTCGAGCCTCTTCAGGCGGGACGGCGTCTTGCCGTTCTCCTTGAGCTGCGTGGTCTCGCGGATGAGCTCCTCGAGGCTGGGCAGGAACTCGTGGAGCGGCGGGTCGATGAGCCTGATGATCACCGGCAGCCCCGCCATCGCCTTGAAGATTCCCTCGAAGTCGCCGCGCTGGATCGGCAGCAGCACGGCGAGATGCTTCTCGCGCTCCTCGGTGGTCGTGGCCATGATCATCGCCTGCACGATAGGCAGCCTGTCCTGCTCCATGAACATGTGCTCCGTGCGGCATAGACCGACGCCCTGCGCACCGTTCTCACGGGCTTTGATCGCGTCGCGCGGATAGTCCGCGTTCGCCCAAACCTGGAGGCGGCGGAACTCGTCGGCCCAGCGCAGGATCGCGCTCGCGGCCGGGTGCTTGTTGAGCGAACGCGCCTCGATGGTGGGCACGTTGCCGACGTAAACCTCGCCGGTGGTGCCGTCGATCGTGATCTGGTCGCCCTCTTTGATGGTGATGCCGCCGGCAGTGAACTCGCGCTTGCGCACGTCCACGCTGATAGCGCTCGCGCCGACGATGCACGGCCGCCCCATGCCACGGGCGACCAGGGCGGCGTGGCTGGCGGTGCCGCCGGTCTGCGTGAGGATTCCCTTCGCCTCGACCATCCCATGCACGTCGTTGGGGTTGGTCTCGACGCGGACGAGGATGACCGCCTTGCCCTTCTTACCCCACTCGGCAGCCGTATCGGCGTCGAACACCGCCTCACCCGACGCGGCGCCCGGCGATGCGGGCACCCCTTTGGCCAGGGGCTGCACCTTCGCGTTGGGATCGACGCGCGGGAACAGCAGCTGCTCCAGCTGGCGTGGCTCGATGCGGGCGACCGCCTCTTTCTTGGTGATGAGCCGTTCGGCGACCATATCGACGGCGATGTTCACTGCCGCTTCGCCCGTTCGCTTCGCGCTGCGGGTCTGCAACATCCACAACTTGCCGCGCTCGATCGTGAACTCGAGGTCCTGCACGTCCTTGTAGTGCTTCTCGAGCTTGCGGGCGTAGCCCTCGAACTCCGCGTAGACCTTCGGCATGTGGCGCTTGAGGGCCTTGATCGGTTCGGTGTCCCTCACACCCGCGACCACGTCCTCACCCTGGGCGTTGGTCAGGTAGTCGCCGTAGAGCTCCTTTTTGCCGGTGATCGGATTGCGCGTGAAGGCAACGCCCGTGCCCGAGGTGCGGCCCATGTTGCCGAACACCATCATCTGCACGTTCACCGCCGTGCCCAGGTCGTCGGGGATGCGCTCCATGCGGCGGTAGGTCTTGGCGCGCTCCGTGTTCCATGATTTGAACACCGCTTCGATTGCGGCTCGGAGCTGTGTCACAGGCTCTTCAGGGAAACGGTGGCCCGTCGCGTCCTTATATATGGCGAGGAAGCGCTGGACCAGGGGCCGCAGGTGCTGCGGCTTCAGCTCCGGGTCGGTTTTGACGCCCGCCTTCTTCTTGGCCTCGGTCAGGGCGTGCTCGAACTTGTCGCCATCGATCCCCATGACTGTCTTGCCAAACATCTGGATGAAGCGACGGTAGGCGTCGAGGGCGAAACGTTCGTCCTTCGTGAGCTTGGCGAGCCCTCGCACGGTGTCCTCGTTGAGGCCGAGGTTGAGGACCGTATCCATCATGCCCGGCATCGAGAACTTGGCCCCCGAGCGCACACTGACGAGCAGCGGGTTCTGGGCGTCGCCAAAACGCTTGCCCGCGCGCTTTTCGAGCACGACCAGCGCTTTGGTCACCTGCTCCCACAGGCCCGGCGGCAGCTTGCCGCCGCCTGCGAGGTATGCGCGGCAGGCTTCGGTGGTGATGGTGAAGCCGGGCGGTACCGGCATGCCGGCACGGGTCATCTCGGCGGCGCCTGCGCCCTTGCCGCCAAGGAGGTCGCGCATCTTGGCGGACCCTTCCCTGAAGTGATAGACCCACTTGTGCGCTGCGCTCATCGATGGATAAGTTTGGAGCAAGCAAGACCTCGGGCGTCGTCCGAGCCTACCCTTGGTGGCTGTAATGGAGGACCTTGGGTCTGTTTCCGACGATCAAGTGATCCTGGCCTGGCTGCAGGCCGAGATCGAGTCGCCGCCTTTTCAGGCCTACCTGGTCGGCGATCCGCCGAAGTCGTCGCACCTGGCGCGGGCCCTCGCCCTTGCCCGCAACCCTGACCTCGGCAACGCTGCGCACAATGCCGAGCGGCGCCGGATCATCGCATCCGCGCACGGTTTCGGGCGAGGTTCGTTGATCTTCGCCGGCCTCGAGGACGACATCGCATGGCGCAAGGCCCAGGTTTCGATCGCCGAGGTCGCTGAGATGCTGTACTCCAACCGCAACGCAACTTGGACGACACTTGCTCCGGCGACGCGCATGGTCGCGGAGGGCGCTGGTAACGCGGCGCGAGTGTTCACCGGGGACGACATGAACCTTCACATCCTGTCGCTGGCGCGCATCATCTGCCACGCCGACAACGCAGAGCCCGAGCTGTCCGAGCTGATCTGCATGCGAATGCCGGACGGAGCTATCAGCTTGCTTGAAGGGCACACGAGGGCAACTGCGATGGTGATGGAGGGTCATAAGCTTCCCCGGGGCGTGGGGGCGTTTATCGGAGAGTCGCCCAGTATCAAGAGCTGGGCATATTTGTGAGGAGGACCGAGATGATGACCCAGCCTTTGTGCCTAGCTGAACGTCCCCTCCGGCCCTCCGGGGCACCTCCCCGGCAAGCGGGGAGGACAAGCAGGTGACAGAGCCTCGACAGATCGCCCGGTACGGCTGGATACCCGACCTTCCCGATGAGCGCGACCACCTGTACGCGGCGCCGCCCGCGTTCTTGAGCGCCCTCCCTCCCTTCACTGATCTGCGTGCGCACTGTCCCGCGGTTTACGACCAGGGAATGCTCGGCAGCTGCACTGCAAACGCGATCGGCGGCGCCATCGAGTTCGATCGGCTCAAGCAGAGCCTCGCCGACTTCGTACCTTCGCGCCTCTTCATTTATTACAACGAGCGCGTCATCGAAGGGACGGTCGACCTGGACAGCGGCGCAATGATCCGCGATGGCATCAAGTCGGTGGCCAGCCAGGGCGTGTGCCCAGAACCGGAGTGGCCCTACGACATCGCGAAGTTCACCGACAAGCCATCGGCGAAGGCATATCAGGACGCACGGTCGGATCGCGCCGTTTCGTACCAGAGCCTCATCCAGGACCTGGCCCAGATGAGGGGCTGCCTCGCCTCCGGCTATCCGTTCATCTTCGGGTTCACCGTCTACGAGAGCTTCGAGTCACCTGCCGTCGCGCAGACAGGGCATGTGCCGATGCCCGGGCCCAGCGAACGAGCTGTCGGCGGTCACGCAGTTGTGGCGGTGGGATACGACGACGCCAGCCAGACGTTTCTCGTCCGCAACTCGTGGGGCGCGGCCTGGGGCATGGCCGGCTACTTCACGATGCCGTACACGTACCTCATCCAGCCAGGTCTCGCGGACGACCTGTGGACGATCCGGATCGTCGGCGCCTAGCGGCGTGCCCCCGCCAGGTGGCTGTGACCGCCTAAATGCGGCGGATTTCTAGGCAAGCATCCGGGGTAGCCCCAGGGCCCTCGTCTTTTTTTCGGAGGTGTTGCGATGCTGGGCCTAGAATCGGCCGTTATGGGTCTGACCGACGATCTTCAAAAGCTGGCATGCGAGCTGGTCGCCATCGAGTCGGTGAACCCCGATCTCGTAGCCGCCGGCAGTGGCGAGTCGAAGATCGCTGCCTTCGTGGCCGAGTGGCTCGGCGCTGAGGGGCTGGCAGTGCAGGTCGCTGAGCCGGTGCCGGGGCGTACGAGCGTGATCGGCGTGCTGGCCGGGAGCGGTGGTGGAGCGAGCCTGATGCTGAACGCGCACATGGATACGGTCGGCGCTGGCGGCATGAAGGATCCATTCATCCCGGTCGTGCGGAATGGGCGGGTTTACGGGCGGGGCGCCTACGACATGAAAGGAAGCCTCGCCGCGATCATGATCGCTGCGCGCGAGGCAAGAAAGTTGAAGCTCCATGGTGACGTGATCGTCGCCGCAGTGGCAGATGAGGAGGTTGCGAGCGTGGGGACCGCGGCGGTGCTCGAGCGCATCGAAGCCGACGCCGCGATCGTGACGGAGCCGACCGAGATGCGGCTATGCCTGGCGCACAAGGGATTCGCGTGGTTGGAGGTCGAGACGCGGGGAGTGGCCGCGCACGGGTCACGACCGGACCTCGGGATCGATGCGGTGGCGCATATGGGGCGGATCCTCACCGGAGTGCTGGAGCTAGACCAGCGCCTTCGCGCTGGGCGCGGCCACCTCTTACTGGGGACCGGAACCCTGCACGCGTCATTGATCGAGGGTGGGCAGGAGCTGAGCACGTACCCGGCTCGGTGCGTCGTCAAGCTGGAGCGCCGCACCCTTCCCGGCGAGGATGGCGCAAAAGCGCTGCAAGAGATCGAAGACGTGATCGCGAGTGCGCGGGCAGAGGATCCAGCGCTGGAGGCATCCGCGTGGTTGCTGCTCGAGCGGCCGCCGTCGCAACTGGGGGCGGACAGCTTCGTGACCGAAGCGGTTGAGAAGGCGGCGACCGAGGTGCTGGGGCGGGAGCCGGAGGTCATTGGCGTGTCGTACTGGATGGACATGGCCCTGAGCAACGCGGTGGGCATACCGACCGTGGCGTTTGGCCCTTCGGGTGAAGGGGCGCATGCGGACGTGGAGTGGGTGGACGTGGCGTCGCTGCAAACGTGCGTGCAGGTGTATCTGCGGGCGATCGAGCTGCTTTGCGGAGGCCCGCCCTGACACGACCTGTTAAGGGCATTGACATGATTTTCGAGCTGGATACGCTTCGAACATGCGTTCGGAACCGCTGCGAGGCGCCTTGTTTGAGCTCGAGGGCGAAGACATCGATCCGCTTACAGACACCACCCTGGCCGAGGATATGGTTGAGCTGCGTAGAACGATGGATCGCCTCGAGTTCCAGTTCAGCCGGCGGCTGCGCCTCTTTTCGAAACGTCGGGGCTACGCCACTTTAGGATTCGTCAGCCTCATCTCCTGGCTGCGCCGTGCGTGCAGGCTGATGCCCGGCGCCGCGATGCAGCATTCAGAGGTCGCGCGCAACCTGCCATCGCTGCCACACACCAGCACCGCGCTTGCATCTGGCGACATCGGATTTCATCACGCCGCGGTCATTGCGCGCTCGGTCACCGAGCTTGGGGCTGACGCCGTCGCTGCAGAAGAATCGCGGCTCGTCCGGGCAGCTCACAACCTGGATCCGAAGTACCTCAGCTATCTGACGCGGCGGCTGCGCTACTCGATAGATCCCGACGGCACGCTTGCACACTCCAACGACCAGTACGACTACCGCTACGTACACCTCAGCCAGACATTGGATGGTGTCTTCTACCTCGATGGCAGGCTCGACGCTGAGGGTGGTGCAACGCTGCGGACGGCGCTCAACGCCCTGGAGTCAAATCGACTCGATGAGCGGAGCGGGGCCATGCGCCGCGCCGACGCCATGGTCGAGATGGCTCGCAAGCAGTTGGACGCCGGCACCCTGCCCGAGGTCGCGGGCCAGAAACCCCACCTTTCGGTGATCGCATCCACTGCCACCCTGGCCAAAGCGCCCGGGGCTCCGGCGGCTGACCTCGAATGGTCCCAGCCGATCACGGCGGACGCAGCAAGGCGGCTGGCGTGCGACAGCGCAATGACGCGCGTCGTTCTCGGTCCCAGCTCAGAGCCGATCGACGTCGGCCGGTGCACTCGCACCATCCCGCCCGCGTTGCGTCGAGCGCTGGTCGTTCGCGACAGAGGGTGCCGGTTCCCCGGCTGCGACCGACCACCCGACTGGTGCGACGGCCACCACCTCATCCACTGGATCGATGGCGGCGAGACGGCCCTTTCCAACACGTGCCTGCTGTGCCGGCGCCACCACCGATTCGTTCACGAGCTTGGCTGGCGCCTGCTGTGGGGCGACGAAGGCGAGATGCTGGCGATCAAACCGGAGCTGGGGATTCATGGGCGCTTCATCCCAGTCGCGCCGCCACTCATGTCTTGAGCAGGATGCTACCTTGGGGTCATGGCCCCGACTTCCGCGTCGCGTTCGGGCAGCCTCGCCGATCAGTTCGAGGCCGCCCTGGCGAACTTCTCACGGGTGGTCGAATCGCTGACAAGCGAGCAGTGGCGAATGCGCGGCCGAAACACGCCAGGCATGCGGATCAACGACGAGGACGAAGCCAGACCGCTGGGAGTCATTGCGCACCACGTGGCCGTGAATCTGAGCGTGATCATGGGTCGGATCCAGGCGGCCGTGCGCGAACAAGCGTCGCCACCTCTCGATTTCAAGCAGGTCAACGCCAGGCACGCCAACGAATATGCGGACACAACCAAGGCCCAGGTGCTGAGCCTGCTGCACGACAGCGGCCAGCAGATCGGCAAGGACCTCCGATCGATCCCCGACGAGAAGCTGGATATCGCGCAGGAGGTGCCGTCGGGAAAGATGTCGGTGCAGCAGCGCATCGAGCGCGTGCTGATCGGCCACATTCAGAACCACCAGGGTTCGATAGAAGCCACCATCGCTTAGCCGGCCTCGATCTCGTACGCGAACCAGGTAGATCGGCCGGCGCCGGGGACGGAATCGTAGAGTCGCTGCGCCGTTGCGTTGTCTGGCGCCGTGAACCACTCGAGGTGCGCGGCCCCGCGCCCGCGCGCTTCGTCCAGAGCGCGTTGGATCAGCGCCCGGCCGATGCCCTTTCCGCGGACGCCTTCCTGCACGAACAGGTCGTTCATCAGCACTGAGTCCGCCGCCTTGGTGGAGCTGAAGAACCAGTAGAGAGTGGCGAAGCCCACCAGGCTTCGATCCACCCATGCACCGAGTAGGAGTCCCTCTTCGCTTGGGTAAAGGAAGCGGGAGAAGAAGGCGCGGTTGCGCTCTGTGTCCGGCTTGGCGCCGTAGAACGTCTGATAGCCGGCGATGAGCGGCAGCACCTGGTCGATCTCTTCCGCGCTGATGGGACGTACATCGACCTCGGCCATCGTCTTCAGCAGCTAGGCCCGACGCCGGAGCATCATCAGGCGGACGACGCCGCCGATGAGGCGATCACGAATTCAAGAAGGACGCGTCCGGTCGGACGCTGGACCCAGGTCGTCCCGTGGCCATCGACAAAGCCATCGTGAATCAGAGTGATTCCGGCTTCGAGAGTTTGCGACTGGTACTGCGATGCGTAGTCAGTGGCAGTGAACTGGCCGTGAAATGGCCCGGTGGCCACCGAGACATATCCGGCGGGCCCAGGCAGCAGCAGGCTGCCGAGAGCGGGCGACGGGCTCGGCGCAGCTGAAGCGGAGAGCGGTCCTAAGGCGGTGGCGGCGGCTATCGCGATGCCGCAAAGCATTCGCTTCACGATCTGACGAATTATCCACATAAGACCAACGGCCGATGTCGATCAAGACTCCGGATCAGCCGATCTGCTGGGTCAGCTTTTCCGAAAGCTCAGCGATCTTGACTCGCTCCTGCTGCGTCGAGTCGCGCTGCCTGATGGTCACAGCTCGGTCTTCCAGTGTTTCGAAGTCGACTGTCACGCAGAACGGGGTGCCGATCTCGTCCTGGCGCCGGTAGCGCCTCCCGATGTTGCCTCCCGTCTGGTCGTACTCCACCCGGAACCGGCCCTGAAGCGATGACTGGACCTCGCGCGCGACCTTGATGAGTTCTTCTTTCTTGGACAGAGGAACCACCGCAACCTGGACGGGGGCCACATTTGGGTGCAGGTGCAGGACCACGCGTGGCTCGTTGTTCACCACGTCCTCGTCGTATGCATCGAGCAGAAGGGTGATCAGGATGCGGTCCACGCTGACCGCTGGTTCGATGACCCATGGCAGGTAGCGCTCGTTCGTTTCGGGGTCGAGATATGTCAGGTCGACCTTCGAGTGCTCCTGGTGGACGCGCAGGTCGTAGTCGGTACGGTCGGCCACTCCCTCGAGCTCGCCCCAGCCGAATGGGAAGTCGTACTCGATGTCAGTGGTCTGCTTCGAGTAGTGCGAGAGGCCCGCCTTGGGGTGGTCGTAGAACCGCAGGCCCTCTGCCTTGAGGCCCATAACCTCGACGTACCACCGCATCCTTTCTTTTCGCCAGTAGCCGAACCATTCGTCGTCCTGCTCTGGCTTCACGAAAAACTCCATCTCCATAAGCTCGAACTCGCGCACGCGGAAGACGAAGTTGCCTGGGGTGATCTCGTTGCGGAAGGCGCGGCCCTGCTGCGCTATGCCGAAGGGCACGCGTACGCGCGAGGAGTTCAGCACGTTCTTGAAGTCGACGAACATGCCCTGGGCAGTTTCGGGCCTCAGGTAGACGGTCGAGGAGGAGTCTTCGACGGGTCCCACGTTGGTCTTGAACATCAGGTTGAACAGCCGCGCTTCGCTCAGGGGACCGCCGCACTCGGGGCAGTTGTCGCCGGTCACGTGATCGGCGCGCCACCGCTTCTTGCAGGTGCCCAGACACTGGCGGAGGGGGTCGACGAAGTTGGTGAGGTGCCCCGAGGCAGCCCATACCTCGCTGGGCATGATGAGGGTGGAGTCGAGGCCGACAACGTCGTCGCGCAGGTCGACCATGTGGCGCCACCAGAGCTCTCGGATGGCTCGCTTCAGCGCCACGCCATACGGGCCGTAGTCGTAGAAGCCGGAGAGGCCGCCGTAGATCTCGGCACTGGGGAAGATGAAGCCACGGCGCTTGGTGAGCGCCACGACTTTTTCCATTAGTTGTTCGCGGGGGACGGTCATGGCTCCGGGGCCCCCTCCCGCGCAGGAATTGGATTTGATTTAGTGCGCGCCTCCCCACTTCGCGGGGAGGAGATTCCTCTCATCTGGTGCAGGAACTGTAGCGATTTCAGGCGTCTGTCCAAATGGTGTTCCAGCTGGGCTGTCAGCACTCCCTCGATTGCATCGATCAGCATCGGCTCCAGCTTCAGCCGCCTATACGTCGCGATGTCCCCACTTGCCATCAGCCTCAGCACCTTGATCGCCGCCAGCGGCACCTGGCTCATTCCCGGCATGGCGCAGCTATCGCAGAGGAAGCCTCCCGCAGCTGGGCTGAACGCCGCCGGCTTCGCCGCCAGCGGCTTTTCGCACGACGCGCACACTGCCAGTTGCGGCGCATAACCCAGGAGGTCAAGCGCGGCCATCATGAAATACGCCGACGCGCGCCTCGGGTCTGTCTCCCTCGCCAGCTCGTCAAGCGCCATCACCGTCAGCTCGTACACACCATCCACCGGGTGCCTGTCCTCGCACACCCGCTCCGCCAGCTCCGCGATGAGGGCCGCGTGCGACATCACCTCGACGTCGCCCGGGATCCTCAGTCCCGGCAGCCGCTGCACCTGAGCCACCACGTCGAGATCTCCCCTCCCCTTCGCCAGCAGCAGGTCGACGTGCCCGTAAAGCTCGAGCGATGGCCCGAGCTTGCTCTCCTGGCGGCGCACGCCCTTCGCGATCGCCCCGACCTTGCCGTGCTCGCGCGTCAGGAACGTGAAGATGCGATCGGCCTCGCCGTAGTCGAGCTTTCTCAGCACGACAGCCCGCTCGCGGTATGTGGGCAGGCTAGCCCTCCGCGGCTTGCGCCTCGGCGCCGTCCCGATCCGTGTGCGCGGGTTTCTTCAGGCCGGCGGCGACCAGCGTCTCTTCCGGCCACGGCACATCGGCCGTGAGCTTCACCCACTCGATCCGCCGTCCCTTCACCTTCTCGACTGTCCACGTGGCGCGGCCGCCCTTGAACGAGTCGCCTGCGCTCGCGATGTGGCCCAGCTGAGCGTGAACGTAACCGCCCACCGAGTCGTAGTCGCCCGACTCCTCGATCGCGAGGCCGAGCCTTGAATTCAGCTCCTCCAACGGGAAGCGCGCATCGACCCTCGCCTCGTGGTCGTCGAGGACCACGAGCTGCTCCTCTTCCGCGGAGTCGTACTCGTCTCGAATCTCTCCCACTATCTCTTCGAGCAGGTCCTCCAGCGACACCAGGCCCGCGGTGCCTCCGTACTCGTCGAGCACGATCATCATGTGCACCTTCTCGGTGCGCATCTCGTGCAACAGCTGGTCGACCTTCTTTTGCTCGGGCGTGAATTTGATGGGACGCAGGATCTTGTCGATGTCGAACTCTTGCGTTGTGCTGAGGGTGTAGTAGAGCAGCAGGTCCTTCGTGTGGATGAGGCCGGCCACGTGGTCGATGTCGCCGTCGAACACGGGCAAGCGCGTATGCCTGTGCTCCTTGAACACCCTGACTATGTCTTTCAAACCCGCGTGCTTCTCGACCGCGACGATGTCGGTGCGCGGCACCATGATTTCGCGAACGGTCTTGTCGCCGATCTCGATGATGCCGTGGATCATCTGATGCTCCTGCTCCTCGATGACGCCCTGCTCCTCCGAGACGTGGAGCAGCGTCAGCAGCTCTTGCTCGGTGAGGTACGGGGCGCGGGCGGCGCGGCCGCCGGTAAGCGCTCGCGACACGATGGTGACGGCCCACAGAACGGGACCGAGCGCTGTCGCCAGGCGGTCGACCGGCCCCGCCGCGGCGAGGGCGACACGTTCCGCGTAGCGGATGGCGAGCGTCTTGGGTGTGACCTCAGCGGCGATGAGGAGGATCACCGACAGTACGAAGGAGACGAGCAGCGCGAGCCAGAGGTGGTATTCGCTGGGGACGCCCCACGAGGCGAATAGCGAATCGGTGAGGAGCGTCGTCGAAGTCGAGGCGACGATCAGCGCCAGCGTGTTGGTGAAGAGAACAGTCGAGAGGTACCGGTTCGGATCCGCCCTCAGGTGCTGCAGGATGCCTGCCGCCTTGCTGCCCTGCTCGGCCAGGAACCTGACCCTGAGCCGGCCGACCGATGTGAGCGCTGTCTCTGTTCCGCTCGCGGCCCCGGCCACGAAGAAACAAATGATGAGCACGATCAGTTCGAACCACTCTGTTGCGTTCACAGCCGGCGGTTTATCGGAAGAGCTCGCTGACGCTCCGGTTCTCGTGCACCCGGATGATCGCCTCCGCGAGCAGAGGTGCAACCGACAGCACCGTGAGTGGTGGCCCGAGCTTTTCGGGGGGAATGGGGACCGAGTCAGTCACGATGACCTCATCCACGTCTGCCTTCTTGAGTCGCTCGATTGCGTTTCCCGTAAGGACCGGATGCGTGGCCGCGATCAGGACCTTGCGTGCTCCTTGACGGCGAAGTGATTCGGCGAGCTTGGATATCGTCCCGCCGGTCGTGATGATGTCCTCGATCACAACGCAGTCCCGGCCCTTCACGTCGCCCGAGACCGCGATCATGTCGACCTCGTCGTCCCCGGTACGCCGCTTGTAACCGAAGGCGATGGGCGCCTTGAGCTGGTTGGCGACGAGCTCCGCTCTTCGTCCGCCGCCCGCGTCCGGTGCGACGACTGTGAGATTCCGAAGCCCGAGGGTGAGCAGGTACTCGGAGAAGATCCGGTGTGGTGAGAGGTGGTCGGTGGGAACGTCGAAAAAGCCCTCGATGGCTTCTGCATGCAGGTCGAGGAGGAGGAGGCGATCGGCGCCCGCGAGGGTGATGAAGTTCGCGACCAGCTTGGCCGAGATGGGCTCTCTGGGCTGCGTCTTGCGCTCTTTGCGTGCGTAGCCGTAATAAGGAACAACGGCGGTCACCCTGCCGGCGGAGGCTCTTCGCAGCGCGTCCAGGATGATGAAGAGCTCCATCAGGTGCTCGTTCACAGGCGGGCAGGTGGGCTGGATCACGAACACGTCGTGCCCGCGCATCGAGTCCTCGATCTTGACGTTGATCTCGCCATCGGGGAAGCGCCTGAGTCTCGCGTCGGTGATGGGGACCTGAAGCTGATCTGAGATCCGCTGGGCCAGGGCTGGGTTGGCGCTGCCGCCAATCAGCTTGAGGGCGCCCCAGGGGGAGGCTTCCTCCCCTGTGAACTCGACGGCGGTGGTCAGTCTCCCAATCATTTGGCCATCACTTTGCGTCGTCCACGGTTTTCTTGCGTATCACCCTAGCGGGAACTCCGACTGCTGTGGCGCCATCGGGGACGTCCTTGGTCACCACCGAGCCGGCCCCGGTGCGGGCTCCCTTGCCCAGTTTGACGGGGGCGACGAGCATCGTGTCGACCCCTACGAAGGCGCCGTCGCCGATCACGGTACGGTTCTTTTTGGTGCCGTCGAAGTTGGCGGTGATCGTGCCGGCCCCGATGTTGGCATCCTCGCCGAGATCGGTGTCGCCCAGGTAGGAGACGTGCGGCACGGCGCTGCCGCGCCCGACTTTGCTGCGGACCAGCTCGGCGAAGCTGCCTATATGGACGTCCTCCGCGATCTGGGTGCCCCGCCGCAGCTTGGCGAAGGGGCCGCAGTCGGAGCGGTCGCCGATCTTCGCGTCCTCTATATAGACGTGAGGACCGATGTGGCATTCCTGGCCGATCTCGGTGCTGCCCTTGATGATGGAGAAGGGCTCGATGGTGGTGTCCTGCCCGATGGTGACGGTGGCGTCGATGAAGGTCGTCTCGGGGTCGGTGATGGTGACGCCACCTTCTCGCATGTGCCGGTTGAGGATTCTTTGGCGCATGAGGGCCGTCGCCGTAGCCAGCCTTACACGGTCCTTGACGCCGATGGCTTCGTCAGGGTCGTCGACCCTGACGATGGCGACGGGGCTCAGGTGAAGGAAGACATCGGTGAGATAGAACTCGCCCGCCTTGTTGTCGTTCTTCACATGGCTCAGCGCCTCAACCAGCTTGGCGCCGTCGAAGCAGTAGATTCCGACGTTGACCTCATGGTTGGTCTTTCGTAGCTGGTCGGTTGCGTCCTTTCGTTCGACGATGCGCTCGAACTCGCCACCTTTGCCGTGCACGATGCGGGCGTCATCTCTTCGCGGGTCCTCGACGCTGGCGAGGGTCGCGGGTGCTTTTGACTCTTGGTGCGCCTGTACCAATCGTTTGAAGGTCTCAGCGGTGATGAGCGGGGCGTCGCCGTTCGCGACGAGCACGTCTTTTCCTTTGAGGTCCTTGGGGTCGAGCTGCTGCAGGGCGTGGGCGGTGCCGTGGGCCTCCCTCTGATACACGACCTGGGCGCGGCCCTCGAGGTGGGCGGCGAGGTCGACCTCGTGGGGGCTGATGATCACCTTGACGTCTTTGGCGCCGGCCTCGGTCACCGCATCGAGCACCCAGTCGACCATGGGCCGGCCGAGGATCGGATGCAGCACCTTTGGGGTGCGCGAGCGCATGCGGGTGCCGTGACCGGCGGCGAGGATGACGGCCGTTAGTGGTTGGCTCAAAGACTCTCCGGCGCTTGACCACCTCCCGCGCGTTCTGCGCGGGGACCCCAGCGGAAGGGGAAGAGGATTTTCCTGATCAGGGTGAGCGAATTATACGGGGGGTAGTTCCGGGGGGATAATCGAACCGTGGCTGAGATGCCGGCGGTGAATCTGGAGGGAGCAGTGCCTTCGCATCTGCCCGTGCTGCCGCTCAAGTCCACTGTCGTGTTTCCGCGCATCTTCATCCCGTTGTCGGTCGGTCGGAAGCGGTCACTGCAACTTCTCGACGACCTGACCGGGTCGGAGCGCCACATCGCAGTTGCTACGCAGCTCGATGAGCACCTCGAGGATGTGGGCTTCGACGACATCCACCACATCGGCGCGATGGTGCGCGTGCAGCACATGCTCAAGCTTCCCGACGGCACCGTTCAGCTGGCCGTGCTGGGGCTGCGGCGGATCAAGCTGACTTCGGCGATCTCGGAGGAGCCGTACCTCACCTGTGCGGTCGAGATGCTGCCGGAGGCCCACGCCACCTTCCCCGCCATCGAGCGCGAGGCTTTGATGCGCCGGGCGATCTCGATGTTCCAGCAGCTGGTCGCGCTCGCGCCGCATCTGCCCGCAGAGCTGTCGGGGGGCGCAGCCGCTATCGACGATCCTCTGCACCTCGCCTACTACATCGCCAATCACACCCGCCTGACCACTGAGCAGAGGCAGGAGATCCTGGAGCTCGATTCGGCCAAGGTCAAGCTCGAGCGCCTGCTCGCCCACATGTCGCACGAGCTGGAGGTGCTGGAACTCGGCCGCAAGATCCAGTCGCAGGCCGAGGAGTCGATGGGCAAGGCGCAGCGCGAATACTTCCTGCGCGAGCAGCTGAAAGCGATCCAGCGCGAGCTGGGCGAGCTGGATTCGGAGCTGGGCGAGATGGGTGAGCTACGCGAGCGCATCGTGAAGGCGGGTCTGCCTCCTGAGGCGCAGCGCGAAGCGGATCGGGAGATCGCGCGGCTGGAACGGATTCCATCAGCCTCGCCGGAGTCTTCCGTGATTCGAACCTACCTCGAGCTCATCGTGTCGCTGCCCTGGAACACGTCGACCGGTGGCGAGGTGGACGTCACGAAGGCACGTGAGATTCTCGACGCGGACCACTACGACCTCGACAAGGTGAAGCAGCGGATCGTCGAGCATCTGGCGGTGCGCCGCCTGAAGCAGCTGCGCAAATCGACCGAGCGTGGGCGTGAGCCGATCCTTTGCTTCGTCGGCCCGCCGGGTGTCGGCAAGACCTCATTGGGTCAGTCGATTGCGCGCGCGATGGGCCGCAAGTTCGCGCGTGCCTCTCTCGGCGGGGTGCACGACGAAGCTGAGATCCGCGGTCACCGGCGCACCTACATCGGTGCTATGCCTGGTCGCATCCTGCAGGCGATCCGCCGGGCGGAGTCCAACGACCCGGTGTTCATCCTGGACGAGGTCGACAAGATTGGGTCGGACTGGCGCGGGGATCCGTCGTCGGCTCTTTTGGAAGTGCTGGACCCCGAGCAGAACAAGGATTTTCGCGACAACTACCTGGACGTCCCATTCGACCTGTCAAAGGTCATGTTCATTACGACTGCGAATTCGCTCGAGACCATCCCTCCCGCGCTGCGCGACCGTATGGAGGTTCTGAACCTCTCCGGCTACACCGAGGAGGAGAAGGTGCAGATCGCGGAGCGCTTCCTCGTGCCCAAGCAGTGGCTGTCGCACGGATTGCGCCCCGGCGAGATCACCCTGGCGGAGGATGCGGTTCGCGTGATCATCCGGGAGTACACGCGCGAGGCGGGCGTGCGCAACCTCGAGCGCGAGATTGCTTCGGTGATGCGGCGGGCCGTGGCAGACATGGCGGTGGGCAAACGCCCTGGGCGCAGGGCCGTCGATGCTCGTCGAGTCCGCGCTGCCCTGGGCAAGCGGCGCCACTACGACGACGTCCGCGAGCGGATCGACCGCCCTGGCGTCGCAACCGGCCTGGTCTGGACGCCGACCGGTGGCGAGATTATTTTCGTCGAAGCGGCGCTGACGCCCGGCAAGGGTGAGCTGAAGCTCACCGGGCAGCTCGGCGATGTGATGAAGGAATCAGCAGCCGCGGCGCTGTCCTACTTGAAAGCGCGCGCTGCAGACATCGGAATCGATCCCGCGTTGTTCGACAAAAACGACATCCACGTGCACGTGCCGGCGGGGGCGCAGCCGAAGGAAGGACCGTCAGCGGGCGTGACGGTCTTGACGGCGATGGCATCGATCCTGACGGGGCGCCCGGCGCGGGATGACATCGCGATGACGGGTGAGATCACGTTGCGCGGACGCGTTCTGCCGATCGGGGGAATCAAGGAGAAGGTCCTCGGCGCCCACCGTGCCGGCATACGGCGGGTGTTGTTGCCCACGCGCAACGAGGCCGACCTCGACGACATTCCCGCCGACCTGCGCGGTGAGATGGAACTCGTTTTGGTCGATTCGATCGACCAGGTCTTGCGTGAAGCGCTGACTCCCAAAGCTTCCGGTCCACCGCCTGCGGGGCCGCGCTCTAATGGGGCTGGGGCTCGCGGGGGCCGTGAGAAGGTGGTGGCGGCGGCGGCGCCGAAGGCGCGTGCGGCCCGTGTGGCACGCGTGGCGCGCGTTCGAGAATCTGCTCATGCGCGGCCATCTCCACCGAATCGTCGAGGGGCGAAAGGTCCGCGACGCCGCGCCGTCTGAGCGCACTCCGTATCAGGTGGTCGGCAAGGTGCGGGTTCTTCGGGAGCAGCGAGCCGTGGAGGTAGGTGCCTAGCACCCCTCCCTGCAGGCAGCCTTCGGTGCCGTCGGCCCCGTTGTTGCCGAAGCCGAGTCTGACTCTGCCCAGCGGCCGCGCCTTTGGTCCGAGGAAAGTACGTCCGCTGTGGTTTTCGAAACCGACGAGCGTGCTGGGCTTGACGTCATCGATCTGCGTGTCGACCACGACGTCGCCGATGAAGCGCTTCTTGCCGGCTTCGGTTTTGACGTCAATGAGGCCAATGCCTGGGAAACGCTCGCCCTCGGCCGTCTGGTAGTAGTGGCCCAGTAGCTGGTAGCCGCCGCAAACGGCGAGTACCGCGGCGCCCGCTTGCACCGCCATCTCAAGAGGTGGCTGCTTGTGCTCCAACAGGTCTTCGTACACCAGGGCTTGCTCGCGGTCCTGACCGCCGCCAAAGAAAAAGACGTCAACATCCTCCATGCGCTGGGTCGTGCCGCGGCCAAGCTCTAGAAGTCGAGCGTCGTAGCCCCTCCACTCGGCACGCTTGAGCAGCGTGAGGATGTTGCCGCGGTCTCCGTAGATGTTCATCAGGTCGGGGTAGAGCCAGCCGACCGTGAAAGTTTTCTTGTGGCGTGCCATCAGTCGCTCGTCGAGTTTCCTATGTTTCCCAGTAAGGCTTGGCCCAGCCGCGCCTTACGAGCTCGGCCCTCAGGTCAAGCATTGCGGTGTAGGTGCAGAGCAGATGGGCGGTTTCGCCTTCAGGGGTAGCTTTGACGAGAGCGTCGAGAGCTCTGCCTGGGTCCGTTTCCGGCGGCGATGCGCTGACGCCTGCATATTTGAACCTGACCGCCAGGTCGTGGGCGCGGTTGCCGCCAGGGATGAGCGCGCGCGCTTTGCCTTGGAGGCGTTCGAAATCGACGTCCCAGATCCATGACACATCCGTGCCGTCGGCCTTGCGGTCGTTGAGCGCGATCAGGAAGTTGTTGCCGTTGGCAAGGTCGACCGCAGTACGGAGGGTTTCGTTGAAGCCGGCTGGGTTCTTGGAAAGGACGAGGTTCAAGTGCCGGCCGCGGAACTCCATGCGCTCCTGGCGGCCGAAAGCGGCGTGGAAGTCTCGCAGGCGATGCGCGATGTAAGTAGGGTCGAGGCCCAGCGTGATGCCCGCGGTGTACGCAGCCAGGACGTTGTAGGCGTTGTAAAGGCCGCCCAGCGGCAAAGCGATTCGCTGATCTGCTGTTGCCTTCTTGGAGTGCACAGTCATCGCGATGTTGTCGAAGCCGTCCAGCTTGATCTTTTGTGCCGTGATGTCGGGCGATGGACGTTCGAAGTCGCCGTTGGGGCAGCGATAGACGCCGTCGTGGCCCACGTACACGGCGTCGAAGATCAGGCTCGCGCCACAGCGCGGGCAGGTCCGCGCGTCCGCGGCATGGGGCAGCTCGTGCTCTGCCACGGTGGTGTCGTCGAGGCCGAACCACAATGGCGGGTGGCCGAGGGTCGAGCCGATTTCGGCCACGCGGGGGTCATCGGCGTTGAGGAGCGCCGTGCTGCTTGCAGGCAAGTTGGCAAGTGCGGCTTCGATCTTCTTCGCGATGGACTCGAGCTCGCCATAACGGTCGAGCTGGTCTCTGAAGAGGTTGAGCACGAGAGCGGCCTTGGGCTGGATCTCGTCGATGGCTTTGGGAAGGCTGGCCTCGTCGATCTCGAATACGCCCCAATCGGCGCGTAGGCGCCCGCTGCCGCTCGCGCTCTCGAGTGCGGCGGCGGTGGCGCCAAATATGAGGTTGGCGCCCGAGCGGTTGGAGACGACGCGATGCCCTGCGCCTTCGAGGAGCCAGCTGATGAGGCGTGCGGTCGTGGTCTTGCCGTTGGTGCCGGTGATGACGATGGATCCGAATTTCAGGTCAGCGGCAAGCTTTCGCAGCACGTGCGGGTCGATGAGGCGGGCCACGTCGCCCGGCAGCGTGGTGCCTCCACCGCGGCGGGTGAGCCGCGAGAGCGCGGCCGTTGCCTTGCCGGCCAATACCGCCATCCAGAGGACGGTGCCGGAGTACGTGCCGTCGATTTTCGGATTGGGCGGCATCATGCCCACGGCCCCACCGAATGCGTGACCGCCGTCCAGCCATCGATCTTGAGGACGGCTTGTCGGGCTGATCGCTCATCTCTGCAGCGCACGAAGAAAGCGGAGCCGCTTCCAGTCATCTGCCAGCCCTCTCCCAATCGCGCCGCGAAATCGCGCACTCGGGGCTCGACATGCTCAGCGGCATCGCTCAGCTCGTTCGGGCCATTGCCCTTCACCTCGTCCCAGGCGCGGTATACCGCTGCGGTTGACAGCTCGATGTCGGGCCAAGCGATCGCGAACCACGCCAGTTCGGTCGGAAGCGTGGTGAGGCGTTCGCCACGACCCTCGGCGAGGGCGGCGCCTCCGTTGAGAAAGAAGGGCACATCGGCGCCGATGCCGGCCGCGATTTTCGTAAGGTCCGCCCTGACGTTGTGAAGTGCTGCGAGCGCTTTCAGTGCGGCCGCCGCGTCCGAGCTCGCGCCGCCCATGCCTGAGCCTCGAGGGATGCGCTTGTCGAGATGAAACGCCGTGGGGAGCTCGCGACCGGTCTCAGCCTCCAGGGCCTGGTGCGCTTTTCGCACTGAGTTGTTCTCCGGGTCGAGCCGATTCGGGCCGGTGGTGATCATCGTCGTGCGGTCGGCCCGTGCGAGCTCGAGGAGGTCGTGCAGCGCAACGGCCTGGATGTGCGTGCGCACCTCGTGGTAGCCGTCATCGGTGTGTGCGAGAACGGCCAGGTCGAGGTTGAGCTTGGCGCGTGCCGGCACGACCAGCGTCACCTGCTGATCGGTCGCAGCTTCTCTCTGTACGCGACCGCCCGATCGCGATAATGCTGCGCCGTGATCCCGACCCAATTTCCCGATGAGCCGGCGAGTGGCTTTTTGACGGTGGCTGGAACGCCGGCCGCCATGTGACCTGCCGGCACCTCGCTGCCTTCGGCAAGGACGGCGCCGGCGGCCAGCAATGAGCCTCTCCCCAGCCGGCTGCGCTGCAGCATCGTCGCGCCCATGCCGACGACCGCGCCCTGCTCGACGACGCAGCCTTCCAACTGCGCGGAGTGGCCGACGCTCGCGTTTTCCTCGATCACAGTCGGCAGATTCTGAGCACAGTGGATGACCGCGTTGTCCTGGATGTTGGCGCCGGCGCCAACTTTGATTTGGGCTTCGTCGCCGCGCAGGACCGCGCCAAACCAGACGCTTGCGCCGGCACCGATGTCAACGTCTCCGATGAGGACGGCGGTCGGTGCGATGTAGGCGTCGGGATGAACTGATGGCCGCTTGCCGCCGAGCTCGAATTCCACTGACCTCTATAATCCTAGCTTCGGACTCTAGTCCTACCCCTCGCCTCTTGACTCACCTGGAGTAACCACATGGCTAAGCGAACGGCCTCCGCGAAGAAGCAGGCGCGCTCCGGCGTGCGCCGCGCACTGCGCAATCGCGCTGTGCGCTCAGAGGTCAAGACCAAAGTCGTAAAGGCGCGCCGCACATTGGTTGGCGGGCCCGTTGCGGAATCAGAGCGATATGCGATCGCGTTGGAAGCGATTCAAGCACTCGACCGGGCGGCTTCGAAAGGTGTCCTGCACCGAAACAACGCGGCGCGCCGCAAGTCGCGGCTGGCGAAGCAACTCTCCAAGCTGGCGGTGGCACCGGCGGCTGCAGTCGTAGGCACGGGGAAGGGCAAGAAGGCTCCGGCCGCTGCCGCGTCAAAGCCGGCGGCCAAGGCCGGGTCTGCCAAACCCGCAGCCAAGCGCGCGGCGCCTGCCGCTTCAACCAAAAAGAAGTAAGTCTTGTCGCTCAGAGCTGGGCGAGAAGGACATCCAGCCCGAGCTCGGCGTCGACCTGGCCGGACTTGACCTCCCACTCGTAGTCGCGGATCGCCCGTAGCGCTGCCTCCAACCGTTCGGGGTCGGCATCCCTGGCCGCGTCGTATGCCTTCTGCAGGACGAAGCGGTGTTCCGACATCTTGTCCTGGACGTCGGCCAGCGACTCTCCTCGATCCTGCCGCGCGCGAACCTGAAGCACCAGGGCGACGTGGCGTGCCATGCGATAGGCGACCGAAGTTGGCTGCAGGCCGCCCCGTGTAAGGCTTCTGGCGATCTTCAGCGCGTCCGCGGTCGGGTGCGGGAGGAGATTGTCGGTGAGCTTGAAGATCTCGTCCTCGCGGCCGCCGGCAAGCAGCTCCGCGATTGCCTCTGTCGTGAGCTTGGCCCCTGAAGCCCTGTATGCGGCCAGCTTCTTGAGCTCCGAGTCGACGATGCTCAGGTCGGGCGGCGTCACACGAACGACCTGAGCCGCAACGGCAGGCGTCAGGCCGTGGTCGCCCGCCCGCTTCGCCGCCCACTCGCTCAACGCTCGACCCTTCAGAGGCGCCATCTCCTCAACCGTTCCGCCGGCGGCCGTGACAGCCTTCGCCAGCTTGCCCGCGGCGGACAGCCTTCCGGCCACTGTGATGAGGACACGGGTGGTGGTCGGTATTTCCGCAAGGGCGGGTGCAAGCGCCTCGGCTTTAGCGGCTGCCGCCATCCGGGCGAAGACGACCCGATACGGGTCGAGGAATGGAGCCTGGAGGATTGCGTCCTGTAGACGCGACGGGGTGAGACCCTGGCCCTCCAGGGTGTCTTCGCCGAAGTCCGAGACGAGCTCCTTGCGCCACTCGTCCAGAGTGGCGCGCGCCCTCTCGTCGACCAGGAACCTTTCCTCGCCATGCAGCAGGAGGACGGCACGCCGCGGAGCCTTCCCCTTCCCCATGCCGGCGATCGTACCTGCGCCTGGTCCGGCTCACATTGGCAAGGTGATCGTGCCCTCCTGATCTGTGCGCAGAACCGTTGGCGGGAAACCCTGGGCGAGCCGGCCGGTTGAGCGCGACGCGATGAGCTGCACGTTCGGTCCCACCGCTCGCTCCAGCGCCGGCGACAGCGCGCTTCGGCCACCTCCCGGGATGAGCAAGTAGGAGCACCGCTCGTGCATGCGAGCGGCCGCGACGGTTTGAGCGTCGACGTCGAGGTCGCTGAGATCACAGAAGCTCCGGCCGGAAGGGGCGATCACGCGAAGGCCGAGGTAAGCAGCGCCGATGACCTCGCCAGGCGATCCTGGCTCGGGCGCGATGGCCTCGAGGGTGAAGCCCGCAATTGAAAACGTCATGCCGGCCTGCACCCGTTGGATGGTCGCGCCGCGCGCGGCCGCTTCGAAGGCGGCGGTCCGCCAGGCAGTACCGGTCAGGTCGGCATCCGGGACGAGGAACGTGGATGCTGGACGGTCGAGGCCGGCGAAACCGCCCACGTGTCCGAGGGTCGGCGCCGTGACCGCGATCGCATCAAGCTTCAGTTGCCAGGGCGGCAGCTGCGCCCCCAGCTCGTCCTTCAATCGCTGCGGGCTGGGGCCGGCATCCACAAGGATCGCGCCATGCGGCCCACGAAACAGGATCGATTGGCCGTCGCCCACATTGAGCACCTCCGCCTGGGCGGGCGCGATCGCCCACGCGCCAAAAGCGACAGCCGCAATGAGGGTTGGCGCAGCCACCGCCGAGGCAATCCCGACCAGGCGCCGCCGGCCCGCACTCCGCGACGCGGCGATTCCCGGGCCGAGGGCGGAATAGTAGGCAAGGCCTGCCCACGTGGGAAACCGCGGGATGGTGATCGCGGCTCCAGGTATTCGCGCGAGCAAATACGACACCTGCTCGATGTAGGCGAGCAGGCCGGACACCGGTAGGGCGACCAGGCGGGCGAGGTCGGGCGCCACGACCAGCGGGCCGAGAAGGAGTCCGGTCGCAACGAGTGCTGGAAGGATCGGCAGCGTCAGCGCATTGGCGAGTGGCGCGATCGGCGAGAGCACGTGGAAATCGGTCGCCATCATGGGCAGCGTTCCCACCTGGGCTGCGCAGGTGACCGCGAATGGCTCGCGCAGAACGGCAGGCATTCGAGGCAAACGCCTTTCAATCGCAGGCGTCAACAGAATGATCGCGGCGGTCCCGGCGAACGAGAGTTGGAAACCGACATCCCACGCAAGCTCGGGATGCCAGGCCAGCATGCCAGCGCCGGTCAGCGCTAGTGACGTCCAGACGTGCGATGGGCGGCCGAGCCGCGACGCGGCGATGGCGAGACCTCCCATGATTGCCGCGCGAACGGCGGCCGGGGTGGCGCCGCCGGCCAGCGCATAGAGGCCGATGAGTGCGAGTGCGGGCCACGTCGCATGCCGCCCGAGCAACGGCTTCAGGGCGCCCTGGACGATGCGCGCGAAGACCGCGACTTTGAGGCCGCTCAAGACGAGAAGGTGGATGAGCCCAGTTGCGATGAGTGCGTTTTGAAGGTTGGGGGGGATGCCCTGACGCACGCCCAGGACGATGCCGAGCAGCACTGAAGCGTGAGGGGCAGGGAGGGCTTCGTCGAGTGCAGCTACGTAGTGCGCACGAAGCCACCCTGGTACACCTGCAATGCCGGATCCCGGAGCCACCACGTCGAAGCTGGTCGCGTCGAGCTCGAGATAGACGCGGCGCTGGGCAAGGTACGCGCGACGATCAAACGCCGGCAGATCGCGCGGGAGTGCGAGCTTACCAGTGGCCTGAACCGAGTCCCCGAACGCGGCTTCGGTGGGGCCGCGCCAACGCACCAATAGGTTGCCGATGCCCAGCGTTGCGGTACCGCTGCTGGCAATGTTGTCGGGTTCGACGAGAGCCTCGGAGCCGCCCGCGGCCGGGTGGCTGTCGTCCGAGATGCGACCTGTGACCGTCACCATCTGGCCCGCGGCGGCAAGCGCACGACTCGCGGCCTGTGCATCCCCCGGGGGAAGCTCCGCCCGGCCAATCGCCAATAGTGCCAAGGCGATGGCGATGGCGATCACCGCAGGTCTGACCAGCAAAGCCAGCCCCAGGCAGGGAACGGCCAGTCCGATTGCGACCACGCCGAGCATCGGGGCGGAGGGCGCCAGCACGACCGCAGCAGCCAGTGCGGCGGACCAGGCCATCGCGATGACGAGCGCGGGGTATTGGGCGAGACTCCAGATCCCGCCCGGCCGTACCTCTGGGTCGATCAAAGGGTTAGATAGCGGCGCGCGATCACAAAGTCGGCTTCGCTCATGCCGAGGACGTCGACCAGCTCGCTCGTGGCCTGGAATCCTCCGAAGTTGGTGCGGTAGTCGACGACTTCTTCGGCGAACGCTTCGGTGAAGCCGGGCACCAGCGCCAACTCCTCGACCGTGGCGGTGTTGAGGCTGGTGCGGTTGATCACCGTGCCCCCAGGCGCGCCCTTGACGAGCGGAACCTTGATCTGCTCGCCGTCTGTCAGCCGGCCGGCGAGATTGGGAAGGCGGGTCGAGTCGGCGTACCCGGTCAAGCCGCCCGCCGCTGCGATCGCGTCATACACCCGATCTCCCCTTGGCAGTCGATAGAGGCCCGGTCTGGCGACGGCGCCGACCACGTCTACGAGCAGACCGCTTGGCGGCGGCAGCTCGAGACCTGGGGCAACCGGTGCAGGCAGATGTGGAGTGGCTGCTGACGCAGAAAGGGAGTAGAAGTACGCCCCCACCACGGCACCGATTGCAATCAGCACGGGCAGCCCCAGGGCCAACAGGCCTTTCCACCCGGGAATGAGCCGAACGCGATTTCGCACGACATGACGCTATTCAGCAGTGGGGCGAAGCGGAACCTCGCCTGTTAAGAGGGGCGGAAGCCTGGTTCCCGAGGAAGGATTCGAACCTTCGGTCGAGGATCCAAAGTCCCCTGCCTTACCGCTTGGCTACTCGGGATCGCCTGGTTACCAATGGTGCGCGGATAAGCCGCGAGGCGCTCGCCGCGGCGCCACAACGTTACGCGAACCGCGGTCGCTTTAAGATCGCCTGCGTGACCTTTGATCGGTGGGCCACGTTTCGTACGCAATGAGAATCGCCTTCCTGGTCGGGCTCTTGATCGCCACCGCGGCGTGCGGGCCGTATCGGTTCCCGGGAGGCGGGAGTGACACAGGCAACGTTCAGGGCCAGGTGCTCGCGCTCGGCTGCGGCGTGCCGGTCCAGCCGGACGGCGCCCCGTGCCTCGCCACGCCGATCTCCGGTTGCCCGCCCCAGCCCGCCGGCTCCCAAGTGTGCGGCGAGCTGCCCCTACCCGGGTTCGAGCTGGCATTCACCGCCGGTACCTCCAGGCTGGTGACGAAGACCGACTCCGCCGGCACTTACTCGATCGAACTGCCTTCCGGCCCCTGGAACGTCAGCGGTGCGACTTTCGGGCGCATCGTCGACGGTCCCCAAGCCGTCGTCGTCATTGCAGGCGAATCGACCATCGCCGACTACGTCGTCCAGACCGGCATCAAAGCGGCTGCCTAGCGCAACCGCGGAGCCTAAGGGACCAGGTTGATCAGCCGGTCCGGGACGTAAACGACCTTCGAGGGAGCGTGACCGTCAAGGGCGCCTCGAACCCGCTCACTGCCCAGGGCCAACTCGAGCGCCATTTTCTCCGATAAACCCACCGGGACAGTCAAACGGTCCCGAACTTTGCCCGCGACCTGAACGACCAATGTCACGTCAGATTCTGCCGCTGCCAGCGGGTCGTAATCTGGCCACGCCGCATCCGCAGCCAGGCCCTGGCCCCCAATCCGCGACCACAGCTCCTCGCCAACATGCGGAGCCATCGGGTTCAGTAGTAGGACGAGAGTGCGCACGGCGAAGTGCCAGTCGTCGTCCCGCTCACCGCCGCCCTGAAGATATTTCTGAAGCGTGTTGGCCAGCTCCATCAGTGCAGCAACCGCGGTGTTGAAGTGGAAGCCTTCGTAATCCTCGGTCACCTTTCGGATGGCCTGGTGCACCCGCCGCCGAAGCACAGCGTCTGGGATATCTGGCCCGGTCGCGTCAAACGAGTCGGGCGATTCCACCAGGCGCCAAACGTGTTGCAGAAAGCGCACGGGCCCGGCTATCGCCGCATCCGACCATTCAGCATCCTCATCGGGCGGCCCGATAAACAACTCGTAAATGCGCGCGGCGTCAGCGCCGTCTCGCTCCACCAGATCGTCAGGCGCAACGCCGTTTCCTTTGGACTTCGACATGACCATCCCGCCCCGCTTGATCATCCCCTGGGTGAAGAGCCGGGTGAATGGTTCGATCGCGTCGGCGCGCCCGGCGTCATGCAACACCTTCTGAAAGAAGCGCGAGTAAAGCAGATGGAGGATCGCGTGCTCAATACCACCTGTGTATTGGTCGACGGGCATCCAATGGTCCGCGAGCTCGGGGTCGAATGGTTGCGTTTTGTAATGAGCGGACGTGTACCGCAGGAAATACCACGCGGAGTCAATGAAAGTGTCCATCGTGTCTGTTTCGCGGCGGGCTTCTCGCCCACACTTCGGGCACTTGACCCGCCAGAAATCCGCGTTGTCAGCAAGCGGTTTGTATTCGCGTGGGAGGAGAATTGGAAGGTCCTCCCGCGGAACCGCGACGATTCCGTCGACCTCGCAATGCACGACGGGGATCGGGCATCCCCAGTAACGCTGTCGCGATATCAACCAGTCACGAAGGCGGTACTTGACCGACCGCTTGCCAATGCCCTTTTGTTCGATGAAGTCCGCGATGCGTTGAGCGCCCGTCTTGTTGTCGAGACCATCGAACGGACCGCTGTTGACCAGTACGCCGTGATCGGTGTAAGCGCTATCAAGGTCCCGCTGCGGGCCGGTCGGCGGCGCGATCACCTCACGGACAGGCAAACTGAACTGACTCGCGAATTCGAAGTCTCTTTGGTCGTGGCCGGGGACCGCCATGATCGCGCCAGTGCCGTAGGTGATCAATACGTAGTCGCTCACCCAAATCGCCACCTTTTCGCCGTTCAACGGATTCACGGCAAATGCACCTGTTGGAGCGCCAAGCCGCTTGACCTCGCTCGACATGCGGTCGATCTCTCGTTCCCGGCGCGACGCCTCAACGACTTCCCGAACGGCGTTACGCCGCGACTCGACGGTCAGCTTTTCCACGAGTGGGTGCTCAGGCGCCAGCACCATGAAGGTCACACCGAAGAGGGTGTCCGGTCGAGTCGTGTAAATCCGCATTGACTCAGCTGGGTGACCGTCGATTGGAAATTCAACCTCGACGCCCTGACTTCGGCCGATCCAGTTGGCCTGCATGACGCGCACCTTCTCGGGCCAATGGTCGAGCAGCGAGAGATCGTCGAGAAGTCGGTCCGCGTACTGGGTGATGCGCAGAAACCACTGCTCGAGGTCCCTCTTCTCGACCTCCACGTCCGGATGCCTCCAGCAGCGACCATTGATCACCTGCTCGTTGGCGAGAACCGTCTTGTCCACCGGGCACCAGTTGACTGGGGACATCATCCGGTGCGCCAACCCTCGTTCATGGAACAGGAGGAAAAGCTCCTGGGTCCAGCGGTAGTAGGACGGATCGCAGGTTGTGACCTCGCGATCCCAGTCGTACAGCACGCCCATGATGCCCAGCTGGCGTTTGGCGATCGCGATATTGCCGCGGGTCCAGTCCTCGGGATGCACCCCACCCCCACGCTTGATCGCGTCGTTCTCGGCGGGGAGGCCGAACGCATCCCACCCCATCGGGTTGAGAACCTCGAAGCCTTGCATGCGCTTGAAGCGCGACAGGACGTCGCCGATCACGTAGTTGCGCATATGCCCCATGTGCAAGGGCCCGGACGGGTAGGGAAACATGACCAGGTTGTAGAACTTCGGCTTTGGCGAGTCGTCAGCCGCCTTCAACACCCCGTGGTCGGCCCACAACTTCTGCCACTTGGGCTCGATGTCCTGGGGTACGTATCCGCTATGTCTCGATGGGCTCATATTCAGGAGTCTTGAATTTTAGAGGCGCGAGTTCGTGGCCCACTATCGCGGCCAGCACCAACGCCGCGCCCGCGGCCTGCAGAAACCCAAATCTCTGGCCCGCCAGCACCACCGCGGCGGCCACCGCCCAGGCCGGCTCCATGGCGATGATCAGCGCCGTGCGGCTCGCGTCGATATGAGCCTGAGCCCACGTCTGGATGTAGAAGGCGAGCGCCGAGGCGAACACCCCCGTGATCACGATCGCGATCCACACGTCGGTGCTCGGCATTCGCAACGTCCAGGTCCCCCCGGCGCTGAAGATCAACGCGCAAGCGCCCATCTGCACCATCGCCAGCGGCGCCGCCGAAAGGCGAGGCGACCAGCGGCTCAACAGCACGATGTGCAGCGCGAACAGCACGGCGCAAACGATGACCAACACATCGCCAAGCCCGAAACCCGACGGTCCTCCAGTAAGCATCCCGATACCGATCACGGCGACGATCACGGCGACGATGGTCCGCCGCTTCAGAGGCACCCCAAACACGCGGTCGAGCAGCGGCGTGAACAGGACCAAGAGGCCCGTGATGAGCCCCGCATTCCCAGGAGAGATCAGGCTGAGCCCCAGGGTCTGCGTGAGGTAGGCGATCGCCAGCACGCTGCCTGCGGCGAGCCCCACCAGCAGCTCTCTACGCGTGGGGAGACGCCGTACGAGCACGGCCATCACAAGGAATGCCAGGATGAATCGAAGCTGCAGGAAGGGCAGCGTCGGATACTCTGCTATCGCGTTCTTGACGACCACGAAGGTCCATCCCCAGACCGCCGTCACCCCAACAAAGAAGAGGACGTAGATCAATGGAGCGACTGTGGGCGCCGTGGCGCATGGAGTACATCACCGAGGAACCGCGACCCGGCTGCCTGTTCTGCCGCGTGATCGAAGACCCTGCCGACAGGGACGCTGCGCTCGTCGTCTGGCGCCCCGAAGGCGCGGTGGTCCTCCTGAATAAATATCCCTACAACCCCGGCCACGTCATGGTGGCTCCGGTGGCCCATGTCGGCAACCTCGAGGACCTCGACGACGCGCAGACCGCCGACCTCATGCGTGCGCTCAAGCGGACGATCACGGTCCTCAAGAAGACATTGAAGCCCGAGGGCTTCAACATCGGCGCGAACATCGGGCGCGTCGCCGGAGCGGGGATGCCCGACCACGTCCACCTTCACGTGGTGCCGCGCTGGAACGGCGACACCAACTTCATGCCGGTGCTCGGCGAGGTGAAGGTCATCAACGAACACCTGACGCAGACCGCGGCGAAGCTCAGCGAGGCGTTCTCCTCCAGCTGACCTTTCCCCCGACGATCGTCGCCACCACGCGGTCCTCGTCCACGACTGTCATATCGCACAGCTTTCCGAAGCGCAGGGAGCCCTGGTGTTGTTCCATGCCCACCGCATACGCGGCGGTGACCGTGTAGGCGCGCAAGGCTTTGGCGCGCGAGATGGCGAGCTCGGGGTACCACCCAACGCGCCGACGCCAGGTGGTGGCGGCGTCGATGCCCTGCAATGGGTCGGCAGTCTCGACCGGCGCATCAGAGCCGAAGGCGAGCATCGCGCCGGCTTGCGCCAGAGGGCCCCACGCATATGACTGCGTGGCCACTTGCGACCAGTACCGATCGACTAGTTCCCGGTCGGCCACCGCGTGGATCGGCTGCATCGACGCGATCACGCCGATCTTGGCGAAGCGCGGCACATCCTTGGGATGGACGCACTGCGCGTGCTCGATTCGCGGCCGCCAGTATCGCCACGCGTCACGCTTTCGAGCCAGCGCATCGAGCGCGCGGCGAACGGCGCCGTCGCCGATCGCGTGCAAGCACACGTTGAGCTCGGCCCGCACGCAACGATCGATCATGTCGACCAGCTCGGCCTGCGGCAACCGCGAGGTGCCTGACCCGTCGAGCATCTCCGCGGTGCGGCTCCCAAGCGAGCCGTCGAGAAAGGCTTTCACCCCCCAGATCCGCAGCCACTCATCGCCCCAGCCCGAGCGCACGCCCAGCCGCTCGGCGTGGTGGAGGTCGGCGAGCGGGAGGTTGTACGTCACGCGAATCGGTAATCGACCAGCCGAATGGAGGCGTTGAAGGGAAGCGAAGCCGCGGGCCGTGTCCATCGCGTGAACTGAGGTCACCCCGAGCTCGGCCAGCCCGGCCAGCGCTTTGACCATGCCGGCATCGAAGTCAGCGTCGGATGCCCGCGGCAGGAGGGCCGAGACCGCATGCATGGCGGTCTCGCGCAGGATCCCCGTGGGCTGGCGCCGGCCGTCTCGGTCGATGACGCCTCCCGCGGAGTCGTCCGTCGCAGTGCCGATACCCGCGAGCTTGAGCGCCGCGCTCGAAACCCAGGCCGAGTGGCCGTCCTTTCGCACGAGGTAGACGGGGCGCCCGCCTGCGGCAGTGTCGAGGTGGCGGCGCGTCGGAAAAGCAGGATTTGGCCAGAGGTCGTTATACCAGCCGGCACCGACCACCCATGCATCGGGAGGTAGCTTCAGTGCCCAGGTTTCGACGCGCTGCAGAGCCTCCTCGAGACTCGCCACGCCACCGACGTCGAGCGTCAGATCATCGTCGGCCAACCCTTCGAGGTGGACGTGCGAATCGATCAGACCGGGCAGCGCGACCCCGCGCAGTCGCATGACCTCGGCCCCGCGCCCGGCCGCCGCTCGGGCCCCATCGCCGACCGCCAGGATCCGTCCGTCAGGCCCGGCGGCCACCTCCGGCTCGCAGCCCGCAAAGAGCACTGCGCCTGCGCTCATTGGGGTACTCACAAGCCGTAGGTCTTGGCGATGATCTCCTTCATTATCTCGTCGGTCCCAGCGCCGATCCGCGCCAGCCGGGCATCGCGCCAGGCCCTCTCGACGGGGAACTCGCTCATGTAGCCGTGGCCCCCCAGGATCTGGATTGCCTCGTCGGCGACCTCGCACGCAACCTGGGTCGCCAGCAGCTTCGACTGAGAGATCTCCCGCACCGGGTACTCGCCCTCGTCCCACTGCTTCGCCGTCTGGTAGACGAGCGATTGGACGGCCGCGATCTTTGTGCCCATATCGACGAGCTTGTGCTTGACCACCTGGAACTGCGAGATCGGCTGGCCGAACGCTATCCGGTTGCGTGCGTACTCCATCGTGTACTCGAAGACCTGCTGAGCGCCCGCGATCGCGCCGGCCGCCGCGATCATCCGCTCGCCCTGCAGCTCCCACATAAGGTTTTTGAACCCCTCGCCCTCGTCGCCGATGAGGTTGGCGACCGGCACGCGGCAGTCCTCGAACAGCAGCTCAGCGGTGTCGGATGAGTGCATCCCAAGCTTCTTGAGGGTGCGGGTGACCTCAAAGCCGGGTGTGCCCTTCTCGATCACCAGCAGGTTGTAGCCGCCGTGGCCGCGCTCCTTGCCAGTCTTGGTGACGACCAGGACCCAGTGGCAGCGCGCCCCGTTGGTGATGAAGATCTTGCGGCCGTTGACCACGAAGTGATCCCCATCCCGGCGGGCGACAGTCGTGATGCCGGCGACGTCGGAGCCGGCGTCCGGTTCGGTGATCGCCAGCGCGGCGATATGCTCGCCCCGGATGGCGGGAACGAGCCACTTTCGCTTCTGCTCCTCGGTGCCGAATTTGAACACCGGAGGCGTGGCCATCTCGGCCTGGACCGCCACCGCCATGCCTAGGCCCCCGCACCCGGCGCGTGCCATCTCCTCGGACAGCACGACCGCCGAGAAATAGTCCCCGCCCTGGCCGCCGTATTCGGGTGGGTACCGCAACCCCAGAAACCCAAGCTCGCCGAAGCGCTTGAAGATCGAGTCAGGGAAGGTTCTCTCCTCCCACTCCTCGAGATGGGGCTTCACCTCTTTCTCCAGGAACTTTCGGATGTGCAGCCGCAGCTCCTCGTGGGCGTCGGAGAAGTACATCGGCGTGAGTTTAGGCCGTGCACAAGGCCCAACCGCCTTCCGGTATGATTCCCGAGGCCTGACGAGGTCGGGACCCCCCTTTTAAGATCACGCGCGTCTGGGAGTTGGATTGGGCTCTGTAATCAAGAAGCGGCGCAAAAAGATGCGCAAGCACAAGCACAAGAAGATGCTGAAGAAGACCCGTTGGGCAAGGCGCGCCCACGCGTAAGCAAGTGCGCGCCCAAGCGTAGGATGGCTTTGTAAATGGGCTGGATCGTCGTTGTCATCGTCGTCCTCGTCGTCATCTGGCTCGTCCTCACGTACAACGGGCTGGTCACGCTGCGCAACCGGACGCAGGAGGCCTGGTCTGAGATCGACGTCGAGCTGAAGCGGCGCCACGACCTGATTCCCAACCTGGTCCAGACGGCCCAGGGCTACATGGGGCACGAGCGCGGCACCCTCGAGGCAGTCACCAACGCCCGCGCCGGCGCGGTCGCGGCCGGCGCCAGCGGCGACCCGGCCAAGATCGGCGCCGCCGAGAACATGCTCACCCAGAGCCTGCGCAGCCTGTTCGCAGTGTCGGAGAACTACCCCGACCTCAAAGCCATCGCCGCCTTTACCAACCTCCAGGAGCAGCTGACCGCCACTGAGGACAAGATCGAGTTCTCGCGCCGCTTCTACAACGGCAACGTCAGGGACTACAACATCAAGCTCCAGACCCTCCCGACCTCCCTCATCGCCGGCGTCATCGGGTTCAAGGCCTTCGGCTTCTTCCAGGCCGACGAGAGCGACCGCGCGGTGCCGCAGGTCAACTTCGGCAACACGCCCCAGGCGGGTCCGCCACCTCCCGGGTCGATGCCCCCGGCCGGCGGTTCGGGACCCCCGTCGATGGGATCGTCAGGACCCCCTCCGCAAAGCTAGCTAAGAAAGGCTGAGTTTCGCGGCCAGGGCGCGACAATTGCCGCGGCCGGTCCATCCCGGCGCTACGAAGAGGAGGTCGAACCCATGACGTCGGCATCGGTCGTTTCACGCACTCGAACTGTGGTGGTCGCTGTGGCCGTGGCGCTCGCAGCGATCCTGGTGGCAAGCGTGGCCTGGCAAATGTCAAACCGCGGTGCCATCACACAGGCAAGCGCCGCAGTCGGAGTTCGCATCACGATGAAGGTCACCGGCAAGGTGCAGGGAGCCTTCAAGGGCGACGATTTCGCCACCGCCAAGGGCAGCGTCGGCCTCATCAACGTCACCAACTATCAGTTCGAACTCACGGTGCCTCGCGACGCCGCGACCGGACTGCCAACCGGCAAGCGGATCTACAAGCCCCTGATCGCAACCCACGTCATGGGCGGCTCTTCACCGGAGTTCCTGGCCGCCGCTGCGAACAACGAGACACTGACCTCGGTGGTGATCAACTTTTACCGGACCGACAGGTCCGGCAAAGAGATCAACTATTACCGGGTCACCCTCACCGACGCAAACGTCGTCGATGTGAGGCAGTACAACGGTGGGACCGACGTGTTGGAGGATGACTCCTTCACATTCAGGAAGGTCGAGCAGCAAGACTTGATCGCACACACCGACTTCGTCGACGACCTCACCGCAATCACCTAGCCGCCGGCCGACCGCGACCAATCGGAGCTGAACCGGGACCCGTACGCCGCCACGGCGTGCGGGTCCTGCGTCTCGATATCCAGTTCGTGATTGACGCCGAGGCCGCTGAGCGTCCAGTTCGCCGACCCGAGGATCAGCACACCGTCGAACAGCCCGATCTTCGCGTGCAACGCCGCCCGAAACGCCCGCCTTAGCTCATCCACATCCAGCGACCTCACCAGCGCGCCTTCGACACCTCGTAGCCGCGCCGGTTGTAGGGCTGGTTGGGATCGAGCAGAACTCGGACGTCAAGGCCTCGCGCGTGCGCCGCCGCGAGCTCCGCGATCACCTCGGGGTCGGTAAGTGTGAACACCTCCGCCAGCACCAGGTGGCGCGCGGCCGTCAGGGCCGCCTCAAGCATCGTGCGGATCTCGTCGCCAGGGGTGGTCTGCGCAATCTGGCCGGTGATTGCGGCCAGGGGCCGCGGGCGGCCTCCCGCCAACGCCCAGTCCTGCTCGAAGATCTGGACGAGCCGCGCGATCTCTGACGGTATGTGCGTCTCGAGCACGTAGTCATGGTTGAGGTCGCTGTGAGCACCCCAGTTCATGCCGCCCACGACCGCCTCGCCGTCGGCGATCAAGAGCTTCACGTGGTCGATCTGATGGCGCCCGTCGTCGACGGGGTAGGCGCGCTCCGCCACTCCCAGCCGGTCAAGCGACTGGGCGGCCCGCCGGCTGGCGGCAACCGTGGGGTCGGTGATGACGCGCACGTCCACCCCGGCAGCCCGGCGAGACCCGAGCGACATGATCAGCCCGGAACGGCCGAGCTCGTATACCTCGACCAGGACGCGGCGTTGGGAGGACGCGATCAGATCGCCGATCAAGGTGAAGATGCTGGCGTCCGACCACAGCCGGACGGGCTCGGGACGCCCCGAGCCCGCGGCCGCCTGTGCGACCGAAGCCGATGGCGCCTGGGGTAGGGGGCCCGAGCACGCCAACAGGCAAACGGCAAGCAGCAGGACAACGAACCGACGCATGACGCAGGCCACGTTAAAATGACCGGCCGCGATCGCAAACCCAGGCTGTTAAGGCGCGCAGCTCAGGAGCCGCAGCTCACATCAGCTCGATCGCCATCCCCGCTCGCGCGCCGAGAAACCGGTCGGCCCGGGCCTCGCGAATCCCAACCTCGAGGTAGCCCATGCTCCCGACGTAGACAAACGGCTCGTTGGGCCGCGCCTCGGCATACGTCCCTGCTGAAGCGGTGATGTCGTGGTTGTGGATGCGCATGCGGCGCACCGGCGGCTTCAGGTTGGTGACCAGGTTGCCAAACCCATCGATCCACAGCACGCGTGGCTTGTGATCGAGCATCTGCGGCGGATCGGTCGGATGGCCGAGCGATTCGAGAGGCACCCCGGCCGCGAGAGCTGCCGCCGCCGGAGCGAACACGTCGCGTCCTTCGAACGTGGGCGCGCCGCCCGAGCGGGGGGCCAGCTCGACTGCCTTCTGAAGGCCGACCTCCTCGATGACGATCGAGAACAGGCCGTTGTCAGGTCCGACGTAGTAAAGACCGCCCGCGCGCAGCGCGAGCCGCCGGCGAGCGCTGCCAACCCCAGGGTCCACCACCACCAGGTGCACCGACCCGGCCGTGAAATGACGAGTGCCCGCAAAGAGCATGAAGGCGCCGGCGAAAACGTCGAATCGGGGCACCTCATGGCTGACGTCGACCAGCACCGCATGCGGACAGCCCGCCAGGACGACTCCCTTCATCGCCGCCACGAGCGGCGAGCCGGACCCAAAATCGCTGGTGAAAGTGACGACGGGCGGCCCGGCTACCGTGCCGTGGCTACCAGTACCTGGTCTCCTTGAAGGGGTCGGCCTCATCGTGATATCCGCGCTGCTCCCAAAATCCGAGCCGGTTGCGATCCATGAACTCTAGCCCGCGAAGCCACTTGGCCGACTTCCAGAAGTATTTCGAGGGCACGAAGAGTCGTAACGGCCATCCGTGGTCAGGTGTCAGGTCGGCGCCGTTCCACGCATAGCAAAGGAGGTTCTGCTCGTTGTCGAGCACATCGAGCGGAACCGAGGTCGTGTACCCATGCTCGCTGTGCGCCATCACGTATTTCGCCTCGGGCTTCAGCTTGACGCGTTCGAGGATTTCCTTGATCGGGACACCGGTCCAGCGATCCCCCAGGCGGCTCCAGCCGGTGACGCAGTGGATGTCGGCGACAACCTCTTTCGAGGGCAGCCCCCGAAGCTCGCCGTAGTCCAGGGTGATCGGGTTCTCGACCGCGCCAAACACCTTGAAATCCCACTTCGCGATGTCGGTCTTGGGGACGGGGCCGAAATGGAGGAGGGGCCACTTGTCGGGCGCGGTGAGGGTCTGACCGGGCGGGATGCGAGCCGGATCCACGCCCTCAGGCAGCTTCTTACCTTTGAACAGAAAGGCCATTGCGCGAGTATAGGAACGCGAGGCGGCGCGCCCTTGTTCCCGACCCGGACCGCGAATTGGGCGCCGCTATACTGGCCCTTCCGGTCTAGGCAACGCGCCCTGCGCGCGCCCGGCGCTATGTGGGTCCGTAGCTCAGTTGGGAGAGCGCGTGAATCGCACTCACGAGGTCAGGGGTTCGAATCCCCTCGGATCCACCAAATTGCCGTGTTCGACGTCAGCAAGTGACACTTAGCGACCTCGCGAGGTACCCGTCGTGCCACAGCTCGAAAGCGAACAGGGTCCACAGCTGTTTGCGATTGTCGCGCCGGCCCTCCAGGTGCTCACGCATCAGTGCCGACACCGCGGCCGGCTCGAAGAAGCCCTGGCGTGCCATCCGCTCCGGCGACAGTACCGACAGCATCTGCTCCCGCAAAGGCCCGCGAAACCACTCGGCGACCGGGATCCCAAAACCCTTCTTCCGCCTCCGAAGAATGAAATCGGGCAGCACCCCACGCAGCGCCCGCTTGAACAAGAACTTCGACTTCATGCCCCGCAACTTCAGGTCTAACGGCAACCCCGTCGCGTACTCGACGAAGTCGTTGTTCAGCAGCGGCACCCTGCCCTCGAGCGACGCCATCATCGAGGCCCGGTCGAGCTTGACCAGGATGTCGTTCTCGAGATACCCCCGCATGTCCATGAGCAGCACCTGGTTGAGCGGCTCCCGCGGGCCCGCGGCACCATCTCCCAACGCGTCGAAACCGGCGCTCCCCGAACGCGCTACCTCCTCCTGCACGTCCCCCGACAGCAGCGCCCGGCGCTCCTCCCGCGCGAACGACCCCATCCACCTCTGGTGCCGCTCCGCCACCGGGTAAGCCGCCCCAGCGACAAACCTCTTCGCCCGAAAGTCAAAGCTCAGGTTGCCCCGCGACACCGGCAACCGGCGCACCACCGGCTCCACCAACCGCCGTCGCAGGGCACCCGGCACCCGGCCGTAGTAGGCGGCCAGCCGGTGCGCTTGCAGGGTCGGATAACCCGCGAACAGCTCATCTCCCCCGTCCCCGCCCAACGCCACTTTCACGTGTCTTCGCGTGAACTCCGACAACAAATAGGTAGGAATGATCGAGGCGTCGCCGAGGGGCTCGTCCAGCAGCGACGGCAGCTTGGGAATCAGCCCGAGCAACATCTCCGGCTCCAACACCAGCTCGTGGTGGTCGGTGCCCAGGTGCTGCGCCACCTGCCGCGCGAACTGAGACTCGTCGAACGACCTCTCCGCGAAACCGACGGAAAAGCTCTTCACGTCGCTGCCGAGCTGCGTCATCATCGCGGCCACAGCGCTCGAATCGATCCCCCCCGATAGGAACACCCCCAAAGGCACGTCGCTGATCAGCTCCTTCCGCACCGACTCCCGCAGCACGCCAAGCAGCTCCTCACATCGCGATTCAAGGCTGCGAGCGGATCGCACCGGATCAGCACCCTCACGCAGCGACGGCTCCCAGTACCGCCGCAGCGAGTGAGTCCCCTCAGCGACTGACCACGTCAGCGTGTAGGCCGGCGGCAACTTGCTGATCCCCCGCACCATCGACATTGGCGACGGCACGAACTCCAGCGCCAGGTATCGATCGAGCGCCACGGGGTCGACGCCGCGCCGCAAAGCGGGATCAACCAGGAGCGCCTTCAGCTCCGACGCGAAGACAAGCCGCGAACCATCGACGGCGTAGTGCAGCGGCTTGATCCCCATTCTGTCTCGCGCCAACAACACGGCGCCACGCCGGCGGTCGTACAGGGCAAATGCAAACATGCCATTGAGCCTTTCGACCATGGCCTCGCCCCACTCCTCGTAGCCATGGACCAGCACCTCTGTGTCCGACCTTGTCGAGAAGATATGGCCCGCCGCGACGAGCTCATGACGCAGCTCGAGGTGGTTGTAGATCTCCCCGTTCTGCACCACCCAGATCCGCGAGTCCTCGTTGTGCATTGGCTGGTGGCCGCCTTCCACGTCAATGATCGAGAGACGACGCATCCCCAGCGTCACGCCGTCGAGCTGAACGCTCCCCGCGTCGTCAGGCCCGCGATGTTCGAGTGCCGAGCACATGCTCGCGACCAGTTCGCGACCCTCGGGCGGCGAGCCGCCGGCCACGCCGCAAATCCCGCACACCTAGGAACGAGCCCGGACGGATGGCCTCCCGTTGGTTGCCGCCTTGTGCGCCGCAGCGGGCGCCATCTCCATCACCTCGCGCACGACGTACGTCGCCTTTCCCTGCGACTCGTGATAGGTGCGGATCGAAAGCTCCGCCAGCAGCCCCATAAGGATGAACTGCACCCCGACGATGCCGAGAAACACCGCGAGCAACAGCAGCGGATTGTTGTGCGCGAACGGATGTGGCGGAAGCAGCTTCTGGATGATCACGATGGCGGCGAACACGAACGCAAGCGCCCACAACCCGAAGGCGGCGAACCCAAAGAAGTAGATCGGCTTGGTTGAGTAGCTTCCCAGCAGCTTCACCGTCATCAGGTCGAGCAGCACGCGCGAGGTCCGCGACAGCGAGTACTTGGACTGGCCGAACGCACGCGAGCGGTGATTGACCGGCAGCTCCACGATCCGCGCGCCTACCCAAGACGCGTACACGGGGATGAACCGGTGCATCTCCCCGTACAGCTTCACGTCCCGGATTACATCGCGGTGATAGGCCTTGAGGGTGCAGCCAAAATCGTGAAGCGGCACCCCGGTGACGCGGGCGATTATCCAGTTGGCGAGGCGAGAAGGCAGAACGCGAGAGGCCTCGTCCTGCCGGTCCTTGCGCCACCCGCTGACCACGTCGTACCCCGCATCAATGCTCTGAAGCAGGCGCGGGATGTCGTGCGGATCGTTCTGCATGTCGCCGTCCATGAAAACCAGGATCTCCCCACGCGCGTTGTCGATCCCCGCCTGCACCGCCGCTGTCTGTCCGAAGTTGCGCCGAAAGCTCACCACGCGAATATGCGGATCGTTGAGCGTCAGCTGCGCGAGGCGCTCCGTGCTGCCGTCGCGGCTCCCGTCGTCGACGTACACCACCTCATAGGTGACATCCATCGACTCGAGCACGGCGACGAGTTCCTCGTGGAGGGGAGCGATGCTCTCCGCCTCGTTGTACACGAGCACCACCACCGACAACCGGGGTGTCGCCGTGCTCGCCGGCTTGATGCGGGTCGCCATGGCCCGATTGTAGGCCGCACCCCCGCGAGCCCAACCCGCCCGCGACCATCGCTTAAGCTCCCTCGAAGGTGAGCGTCGACACGATCAGGATTCACGGCAGCAAGGCTCGGGCCAACGCGCACGGGCTGTCGTGGAAGGCACCCGCGCTGACGGTGCTGGTGGCCGCGGCGGCCTTCGCCTGGACCCTCCACGCAGACCTCCAGCGCCTTTACGGCATGACCAGCTCGGCCTGGGACCTCGCCTACGACCAGCAGGTCATCTGGAACGTGTCAGTGGGCCAGGGTTTCTACAGCAGCTTCGCGCGAGCCGACTTCCTGGGCATCCACTTCGAGCTCATCTTCGTCGTGCTGGCGGCAGTGGAGAAGTTCTGGGCGAGCCCAGTGGTCCTCCTGATCTTCTCCTCCGCAGGCCTCGCGGCGACTGCGCCGGCCGCCTACCTCTTCTTCAGGGCGATCCTGCCCACCGACCGCGCCGAGTCACAGTGGCTCGCCGTCGCGCTGGCGCTGCCGATCCCTTTCTGGTTCTCCATCCAGGAGGCGGCACGCGACTTCTTCCACCCCGAGAACATGGCCCTCGCGCTCGCGCTGCTCGCAGCTTGGGCGGGCATTCGCGGCCACCGCCTCGCGATGTGGCTCCTATGCGTGCTCGTCCTCACGTGTAAGGAGGACCAGGTTTACACGGTCGGAGTGATCGGCTTGCTCATGGCGGCGTATGGATCGCCTGAGATCAAGAAGCACTGGCGGTTCATCGTTTACCTGGCGGGCGCGTGGTTCCTGATCGGGACGGGAATCGTCCAGCAGCATCTTCGCGACGGCGGCTACACGGATTTCGTCTATTACGGATGGCTCGTGCTCCATCCCTCGATGGGGGCCGTCCTGGCCGCGGTTTTCAACCCGAGAGCGCTGCTGGTCGTGGCCGCAATCATCGCAAGCATGGGCGGCCTGGCGGTGCTCGCTCCACGCTGGCTCCTCCTGGTCATCCCCCCGTACCTGGCGGATGTCCTGAGCAGCCACAGCCCACAGAACGTCCTCGATCTGCACTACGCGCTGCTGCTGCTGTTCCCGCTGGTCGTCGCGGGCGGCGTCGGCGCCCGCACCGTACTCGGGCGCCGCACCTTCAAGCCGGCTTACGCCCTGGTGCTGATCGTGCCCGCACTGCTCCTGGCCTGGGGAACCGGCCGCCTCCCGCCGGCCCTGGACGCCAACCTCGCGCTGTATTCGCCTCGCGACACCCTGTCGGAGCTGCGGACAGCCACTGCAATGATCCCCGCCAGCGCCCCGGTCTCGGCGGACGACGGCCTTGCGGTATGGCTTGCCAACCGCCACACGATTAACGACTTTCCCGACAAGCTCGACCCCACCTGTTACGTGGTGCTCGACCACCAGCCGTACATCAGCGGCCCCACCAACCCGGCTCAGCGCCTGGTCGCCATCGACCAGCTGGCGAGCAGCGGCAGGCGGATCCTATTCGACGACGGCCGATTCCAGGTCTGGAGCCCGGCCGGGGCCTGAGAGAAGGCTGACTCCGTAGTCTTAAGAGTCACCATGGCGGTCGCCACCTCGGTCCACGAGCGCCTCGATCGGCTGTTCAAGCAGCGGATCGTGATCTTCGACGGCTCTATGGGGGTCATGCTCCAGAAGCGCGGCCTCTCCGATGCGGAGTTCCGCGGTGAGCGCTTCAAGGACCACCCCAAGCCGCTGCGCAACAACAGCGACATCCTCAACCTCTCGCAGCCCGACATGGTGACAAAGGTCCACCTCGACTACCTCGCGGCAGGCGCCGACATCATCACGAGCAACACGTTCACCTCGACCGCCATCTCCCAGGCCGACTACGGTCTATCAGACCTCACGTACGAGATGAACTTCGAAGGCGCAAGGCTTGCACGCAAAGCGGCCGACCAGTACGAGAACCGTTTCGTCGCAGGCTCGCTAGGACCAACGAACGTCACCCTCTCGCTATCGCCCAAGGTCGACGACCCCTCCTACCGCGACGTCACCTTCGACGAGCTGCGGCGCGGCTACGCCGAGGCGGCAATCGCGCTCAAAGAAGGAGGCGCCGACCTGCTCCTGATCGAGACCATCTTCGACACCCTCAACGGCAAGGCCGCGATCGCCGCGATCAAGGAAGTCGCGCCCGAGCTGCCCCTCTTCGTCTCGGTGACCGTAGTCGACCGCAGCGGTCGCAACCTGTCAGGCCAGACCGTCGAGGCGTTCTGGACGTCGGTAGAGCACGCCGAGCCCTTCGCCGCCGGCGTCAACTGCTCGCTGGGCGCGACCGAGATGCGCCCCTACATCGCCGACCTGTCGCGCGTCGCGCCCGTCTATGTCATCTGCTACCCCAACGCAGGCCTGCCGAATGCGTTCGGCGGCTATGACGAGGAACCACCAACCACCAGCAGCCTCCTGAAAGAGTTCGCCGAGAGCGGCTTTCTGAACGCCGCCGGCGGCTGCTGCGGCACGGGCCCCGAACACATCAAGCAGATCCGCGACGCGATGGAGAGCATCAAGCCGAGGCACGTGCCCAGGCGCGCGGCGCGCACCAGGTTCAGCGGCCTCGAGCCTTTCGAGATCGGCCCCGACACCAACTTCGTGCTGGTCGGCGAGCGCACCAACGTCACGGGCTCGGCGCGGTTCCGCCGTCTCATCGAGTCGGGCGATTACACAGGCGCGGTGGCCGTCGCGCTGGACCAGGTGAGGGGCGGCGCGAACCTCATCGACGTCAACATGGACGCGGACCTCCTCGACTCAGAGGAGGCGATGATCCGGTTCCTCAACCTCATCGCCACCGAGCCCGAGATCGCCCGGGTTCCGATCATGGTCGACAGCTCCAAGTGGACGGTCCTCGAGGCCGGTCTGAAATGCGTGCAAGGCAAGGGCGTCTGCAACTCGATCAGCCTGAAAGGCGGCGAGGAGGTTTTCCTCGAACAAGCGCGAAAAGTGCGCAAGTACGGCGCGGCCGCGGTGGTGATGGCTTTCGACGAGACCGGCCAGGCCGACACGTTCGAGCGCAAAGTCGAGATCTCCAGCCGCGCCTACAAGCTGCTGACCGAGAAGGCGGGCTTCCACGCCGAGGACATCATCTTCGACCCCAACATCCTGCCGATCGCGACAGGCATCGAGGAGCACGCGGGCTACGCGAAAGCGTTCATCGACGCGACGCGAGAGATCAAGAAGCGATTCCCCGGCGTGCGCGTCTCGGGCGGCGTCTCCAACCTCTCCTTTTCTTTCCGCGGCAACGACCGCGTGAGGGAGGCGATCCACTCCGCCTTCCTTTATCACGCGATCAAGGCCGGCCTGGACATGGGGATCGTGAACGCCGGCCAGCTCGCCGTCTACGAGGACATCCCCAAGGACCTGCTCGAGCTGGTCGAGGACATCATCTTCGACCGCCGGCCCGACGCCACCGAGCGCCTCGTCGAGTTCGCCAAGAACGTCTCAGGCGCGGGCGCCAAACGAGAGGTCGACCTCACCTGGCGCGAGGGCACTGTGGAGCAGCGCCTTGCGTACGCGGTGCTGCACGGCGAGGTCGAGTTCATCGAGGCCGACGCCGAGGAGGCGCGCCAGAAGTTCGGAGCGGGGTTGCTGGTGATCGAGGGCCCGCTGATGGACGGCATGAAAGTGGTGGGCGACCTGTTCGGCGCCGGCAAGATGTTCCTACCGCAGGTGGTCAAGAGCGCGCGGGCGATGAAGCGCGCGGTCGCGTACCTCGAGCCCTTCATGCAGGCGGAGAAGAAGGCGTCGGGCAGCGTGAGCGTTCGCGGCAAGCTGGTGACCGCCACGGTCAAGGGCGACGTCCACGACATCGGCAAGAACATCGTGGGCGTGGTGCTGGGCTGCAACAACTACGAGGTGTTCGACCTGGGCGTGATGGTGCCCGCCGACAAGATCCTGGACACTGCGATCGAGCTCGGCGCCGACGCCATCGGACTGTCGGGTCTGATCACACCGTCCCTCGACGAGATGGTCGACGTCGCCAAGGAGATGACACGTCGCGGTTTCACCATGCCGCTGCTCATCGGTGGCGCGACGACGTCCAAGCAGCACACCGCTGTGCGCATCGCGCCCGCATACACGGGCCCCACGGTCCACGTGCTGGACGCATCGCGGGTAATCGGGGTCGTGTCCGACCTGTTTGACAAAGATCGACGCCCGATCTTCGACAAGGCCAACCGCACGCTGCAGGACAAGCTGCGCGCACAGCACACGACGGCCAAGCGGGCGCTGCTGCCGCTCGATGAATCGCGTGACAAGCGGTGGGCTCTCGGCTTCAACGACCTCCCCACGCCGCCGTTCACCGGCACGCGCGTGATCGAGCCGAAGTTGTCGGAGCTGCGCGAGTTCATCGACTGGACCTTTTTCTTTCACGCGTGGGAGCTGAAAGGAAAGTTCCCAGCTATCCTCGAGAGCCCCTCACACGGCGCGGCGGCGCGCGAGCTGTTCGGCCACGCCAAGGAGCTGTTGGACGAGATCGAGGCCAAGGGTTGGCTGCGCGCGAAGGGCGTGTACGGCTTCTGGGGCGCGCGCGCCGACGGCGACGACATCGTCCTCGACAACGGCGTGCGCCTGCCGATGCTGCGGCAGCAGGTCGACCACGGCGACGAGAAGCCGTACCTGTCGCTGGCCGACTTCGTCGCCGATGGCGGAGACCACATCGGCGCCTTCGCAGTCACCGCGGGGCTGGGCGCTGACGAGCTGTCCGCGCGCTACGCCGCCGAGCACGACGACTACCGCTCGATCATGGCCAAGGCTCTGGCGGACCGACTGGCGGAGGCGTTCGCCGAGTACCTGCACCACGTCGTGAGGCGCGGATGGTACGAGACGGGCCCAGTGCTGTCGCGCGAGGACATCATCGGAGAGAAGTACAGGGGCATCAGGCCCGCGTACGGCTACCCCGCGTGCCCCGACCACTCGGAGAAGTTCAAGCTCTTCGATCTGCTGGACGCGCGGTCGATCGGCATGGAGCTGACGGAATCGGGCGCGATGACGCCGACCGCGGCGGTGGCGGGCCTGTACTTCGCGCACCCGAAGTCGAAGTACTTCATGGTCGGCAAGGTGGGCAAGGACCAGGTCGAGGACTACGCAAAACGCAAGTCAATGCCGTTAAACGAAGTCGAGCGATGGTTGCGGCCGATCCTGGGCTACGAGGAAGAGTCCAGCTAGCTTCCCCGTGCCTCCCGAATCGCCTCCCACACCCGCATTGGGTGCAGCGGCATGTCGATGTGTCGCACTCCCAGGTGTGACACCGCATCGATCACAGCGTTCTGCACCGCCGGCGTCGAGCCGATCGTCCCCGACTCCCCAATCCCTTTTGCCCCCAACGGGTTGAGCGGCGTCGGCGTCTCCATTGAAATCGTCTCGATCTGCGGGATCTCGCCGATCGTCGGGATCACATAATCGATGAGGCTCGTGGTCAGCGGGTTGCCATCGGCGTCGTAAACGAACTCCTCGTAGAGCGCCTGCGCCACCCCCTGCGCGACCCCGCCGTGGATCTGCCCTTCCACGAGCATGTGGTTCAGCACGGTGCCGCAATCATCAACCGCGATGTGTCGCACGAGCCGCGCCTCGCCCGTCTCGATGTCCACCTCGACCACTGCGATGTGGCATCCAAATGGAAAGGTCTGGTCGTCTTGCTCGAAATCGAACTGCGCGACGAGCTTGGCCTGCGAGGCAAGCTCCGCCCAGCTCAGCGCGGTCGCAGGCACGCCGGCGACACCAAAGCGCCCATCCGGCATGCGCACGATGTCCTCAGCGCCCGCCTCCAACCGTCGCGCGGTCTCCATCCTCGCCTTCTCAACGAGCGCGATGCATGCGCCCCGCACAGCGCTGCCGCCGAGCTGCAGCGAGCGCGACCCGGACGTCCCCGACCCTCGGGCCACGACACCGGTGTCCGATTGCACGATTCGAACGCTGTCGATTGGCACCCCGAGCATCTGTGCAGCCAGCTGCGCGTAGGCGGTCTCGTGCCCCTGCCCGCTGGCGGTGGTGCCGACAGCGATCACCATCGACCCGTCCGGCTCGGCACGGGCCTCGCCGAACTCGGTCGTGTTCAGCACCGCGGTCATCTCCACGTAGGTGCACAAGCCGATGCCGAGCTGTACTCGGTCGCCCGTCTCGCGACGCGTGCGCTGCTCGCGTCGCAACTCCATATAACCGGCGGCCTCAAGCGCGAGGTCGAGCGCTTTCGCATAGTCGCCCGTGTCATAGGTGAGGCTGGTGGCAGTCGTATACGGGAAAGGCCCACCGATCAGATTGCGGCGCCGCAGCTCGGCGGGATCCATCGCGAGCTCCGCCGCCAACATGTCCATCGCCCTCTCGATCATCGCAATCGCCTCAGGCCGTCCCGCGCCGCGATATGCGGACATGACTGCAGTGTTGGTATAGACGCAGCTGCCACGCCAGCGAATGCGTGGGATCGCATAAACACTGGAGGCAAGAAGGGCTGTGAGCACGAGCTGCGGCGGCGACAATCCCGCATAAGCGCCGGCATCCGCGATCACGTCCGCCTCGAAGCCGACGAGCTTGCCTTCGGCAGTGGCTCCCAGCGCAACGTTCTGCACGTGGCCGCGCCCATGCGTCATCGCCACCATGTTTTCAGTTCGATATTCGAACCAGCGCACCGGGCGATCGAGCTTCTTGGCAATGGCCGCGATCACGCTCTGCTCGGGATAGGTCATGAGCTTGGCCCCGAAGGCACCGCCCACGTCACCGGCGATCACGCGCACGCTCGCCTCAGGCAGCCCGAGCGAGTCGGCGACAGCGCCACGCACCCCAAAAGGCACCTGGGTCGAGGTCCACATACGGATCCCGCCCTCCCCATCAGGCTCCGCCACCACCGCATTGGCCTCGATTGGGACCGCGGCGAGTCGCTGATTGATGAACCGCGACCGCACCACCACGTCGGCGCCTTCGAGCGCGCCCTCCTCTCCCAGGTCGAACTCGAACGCGAGATTGTCGCCCTTGTCGGGATGCACGAGCATCGCGCCCGCCTCGAGCGCGCGAGTGGTGTCGACCAGAGCCGGCAGGATCTCGTACTCCACTGCGACCGCAGCAGCCGCATCGACAGCCGCCTCCCGCGTCTCGGCCACCGCCACTGCAACCGCGTCCCCGACGAACTTCACCTCGTCGGCGCAGAGCCGCGGGCGCGGCGTCTCCGACTCGAACGCGAGGTCCGCTGCCTGAAACACCCCGACGACTCCGGGCAACGAAACCGCACCGCTCACGTCAACCGATGCGATGCGCGCATGCGCGTGCGGGGAGCGCACGAACACCGCGTGAAGGCAACCAGCTGGTTGAACGTCGTCGGTGTACTTGCCTGCGCCGGTGACCAGGCGCGGATCCTCGCGCCTCCTGACCACTCCGTGCAGCGCCGAGCTCACCGCCATGGCGCGAAATATAGGGTGCGCCTGATACTGGAATGCAGATGAGCGAGCGCGCGAAGCGGTGGGGAGTGCTGCCGTCCTACTGGAGCTACCAGGGACAGCTCACTGAAACGTCGCCGGAAACCGAGGAAGCAATCCTCAAAGCGATGGGCGCTTCAGGCGAGAATCCGCCTCGAGCGCGGCGCCTCAAGCTGCCGCCCGACGCCTGCGCAAGCGCTCCCAACCGCGCGTGGGGCTGGGCCGTGCAGCTCTACGCAGCGCGCTCTCGTGACAGCTGGGGCATCGGTGACATGGCCGACCTGCGACGCCTCGCGCAGTGGTCGCGCAAGCAGGGCGCCGAGGTTCTCCTCCTCAACCCGCTCGGCGCGCAGACACCGATCCTCCCCTACGAGGCATCGCCGTACTACGCCTCATCGCGGCGCTTCCGAAACACCATGTATCTCCGCATCGAAGAAATCGACGGCGCAGAGCAAGTCGCCGTTGAGCTCGAACCATTGCGCGCGCAAGCCCAAGCACTGAATGAGCATCGCCTCATCGATTACGACGAGGTATTCCGTCTGAAGACCAGAGCATTGGAGGCGGTATTCAAGGTCGCGCCTGACCCGCCCAAGCTCGGGCCGTGGGCGCACAGCAAGGGCCAACCGCTTCGCGATTTCGCAACCTACAACGCGCTGGCCGAGGAGCACGGCGCGGCGTGGCGGAGCTGGCCCGCGGAGCTGCGCCATCCAAAGGGGGAACGCGTCGACGCCGAGCGACGCCGTCTCACGCACCGCGTCGCCTTCCACATCTGGCAGCAGTTCCACCTCGACCGGCAGATGGCACGCGCGGCGCGCGAGATCGGCCTCATCACCGACGTGCCGGTCGGCTTCGCCTCCGACGGCTTCGACGCTTGGCGCTGGCAAGACCTCCTCGCGCACGACATGCGCGTGGGTGCACCGCCGGACGAGTTCTTTCGAGAGGGCCAGGACTGGGGCCTGCCTCCATTTGACCCCTGGAAGCTGCGCCGCGCTCACTACGAGCCGTTCGTCGAGGCGATCCGGAGTGCGACCACACACGCTGCGGGCATCCGGCTCGACCACGTGATGGGACTCTTCCGCCTTTTCTGGATCCCGACCGGAACAGGCGCCGCGGGCGGCGCATACGTTCGCTACCCCGCCTCCGACCTGCTGGCGCTCCTTGCGGTCGAGAGCCGGCGCGCCAAGGCGTTCGTGATCGGCGAGGACCTCGGCCTCGTCGAGGCCGCGGTGCGCAGGCGGCTGAGACAGCGCGGCGCGCTGGCGTATCGCCTCCTCTGGTTCGAGGGCCCAACGCCCGATCAGTGGCCGAAGAACTCTGTGGCCGCGGTCGGCACCCACGACCTCCCGACGCTGGCAGGCACATGGAACCTGAGCGAGCCAGACCACCGGCAGCACCGCCTGCGCCAGCGCCTCGACGACGTGACGCACGCGCCCGACGGCACGCCGCCAATCGATGTCGCCGCCACCACTTACGCTGCGCTGGCCGCTTCGCGGTCGCGGATCGTGCTGGCCTCGATGGAGGACGCGCTGAGCGTCGAAGAGCGACCCAACGTGCCAGGCACGACCACCGAGTTTCCGAACTGGCGCCTCGCCCTGCCGCAACCTCTGGAGGCGATCGAGATCGGCGAGGACCCGCTGCGAATCTCGCGTGTCTTGCGAGAGGGCAGGTCACGCAAGCGGCCCTAGTACGATGAAAGCGTGATCGCGGCCCGGTCCCGACTCAAAGGCACCGAGCTTGACTACTACCCACTGACCGCTCTCTCGAAGTCCGGCCTCCCCGACCCATCCGGGCTCCCCATGACCGTGAAAGTCCTGCTCGAAGGGCTGCTCCGCCTCAGCGAGGCCGGCACCACCGACGAGGCGAACGTCAAGAGCCTGGCCGGTTGGCCCAAGTTGCCGCCTAAGGATTCCGAGCTGCCCTTTCTCCCGGCACGCGTACTGATGCAGGACTTCACGGGCGTGCCCGCCGTCGTCGACCTCGCCGCTATGCGCTCGGCGATGCAGCGCGCGGGCAAGGATGCCGGCAAGGTCGACCCTCTGGTCCCCGTCGATCTCGTCATCGACCACTCGGTCCAGGTCGACTCCTTCGGCCTGCGCGACTCGTACACCCGCAACATCGAGCGCGAGATCGAGCGCAACCACGAGCGCTATGCCCTCTTGCGCTGGGCGCAGCAGGCTTTCAACAACTTCTCGCTGGTGCCGCCCGGCATGGGCATCTGCCACCAGGTCAACCTCGAGTACATCGCCAAGGTGGTGCAGGTTCGCGACCTCAAGGGACACAAGGTCGCGATCCCCGACACCCTCATGGGCACCGATTCGCACACGACGATGGTCAACGGCCTCGGCGTGCTGGGCTGGGGCGTGGGCGGCATCGAGGCTGAGGCCGCGATGCTCGGCCAGCCGGCCTACCTGCCGACTCCCATAGTGGTCGGCGTCCGCTTCAGCGGCGCGCTGCCCGCCGGCTCGACCGCCACCGACCTCGTGCTCACCCTCACCGAAATGCTGCGCAAGCACGGCGTGGTCGAGAAGTTCGTCGAGTTCTGCGGCGACGGCCTGTCCAGCCTGTCCGTGCCCGACCGCGCCACGCTCAGCAACATGTGCCCCGAGTACGGCGCCACTTCGGCTCTTTTTCCCGTCGATGCGCAGACGCTCCGCTACCTGGACGTCACCGGCCGCAGCCGCGAGCAGATCGAGCTGGTCGAGAGATACACCAAGGAGCAGGGACTGTTCCGCACCGACGGCGACAAGACGCCGAAGTTCAGCGAGCTCCTCGAGCTCGACCTGAGCAAGGTCGAACCAAGTCTGGCCGGCCCCAAGCGCCCGCAGGACCGCGCTCCGCTCCCCAAGGTGTGGGAGAGCTTCACCAACGCGTTCGGCAACGGGCCCAAGCCCAGCGCCAACGCACTCGGGCGCCTGGCCGACGAAGGCGGCCCGGTTAATGGACGCGGCGCGGTCGCGGTGGCCGCCAAGCCCGCGGCCAAGCTCGAGAACGGATGCGTCGTCATCGCCGCCATCACCAGCTGCACCAACACCTCCAACCCGTCAGTGATGGTGGCCGCGGGCCTGCTCGCGAAGAAAGCCGTGGAGCTCGGCCTGGAGGTTCGCCCGTATGTGAAGACGAGCCTTGCGCCGGGGTCGCGGGTCGTGACCGATTACCTCGAGACCGCCGGGCTCATGAAGCCACTTGAGAAGCTCGGCTTCTTCCTGGTCGGCTACGGGTGCACGACGTGCATCGGCAACTCGGGCCCACTCTCGAGCCCTGAGGTCGAAGCAGCGGTGACGGCGGAAGACCTCAGCGTGGTCGCGGTGCTGTCGGGGAACCGCAACTTCGAGTCCCGCATCCACCCACTGGTCAAGGCAAGCTATCTGGGATCTCCCCCGCTCGTTGTCGCATACGCCCTCGCGGGCACCGTCCACATCGACCTCACGAAGGAGCCACTGGGCACGTCCCGCGATGGCAAGCCCGTGATGCTCTCGGAGCTGTGGCCCTCGCAGGCAGAGGTCAACGAGGTGGTGCAGCGGTGCGTGCAGCAGGACATGTACAAGCGCGAGTACTCGCGCATCTTCGAGGGCGACGAGCACTGGAAGCAGATGGAGGCGCCGACCGGACCCATCTTCAAGTGGGACGAAAAATCCACGTACGTGCACGAGCCACCGTACTTCGAAGACTTCGGGCCGGACCCGAAACCTCTTACCGATATCGAAGGCGCGCGGGCACTCGCAGTTCTCGGCGACTCGGTGACCACCGACCACATCTCTCCTGCTGGAGCGATCCCTCCTGACAGCCCGGCTGGCAAGTACCTCATCGAGCACGGCGTCGAGCGCAAAGACTTCAACAGCTTCGGCGCGCGGCGCGGCAACCACGAGGTGATGGTGCGCGGCACCTTCGGCAACATCCGCCTGCGCAACCAGCTGGTCGAGCGCGAAGGCTATTGGACAGTGCATCTCCCCGATGGCAAGGAGGCCACGATCTTCGAGGCGTCGGAGCAGTACAGGTCCGCGGGCGTGCCGCTCATCGTGGTCGCGGGCAAGGAGTACGGCTCCGGATCGTCGCGCGACTGGGCCGCGAAGGGACCGCTGCTGCTCGGGGTGCGCGCCGTGATCGCCGAGAGCCTGGAGCGAATCCACAGGTCGAACCTGGTGGGCATGGGCATCCTTCCCCTCGAGTTCGCGCATGGCGAGAACCTCCAATCGCTCGGCCTCAGCGGCAAGGAGCGGTTCACGATCCGCGGCCTCGAGGGGCTAAAGCCGGGTCAGACCGTCGAGGTCGAAGCGGAATCGGATGACGGCCGGAAGACCGTCTTCAAGACCCACTCGCGTGTCGACAACGACACCGAGGTTGGGTACATGCACCACGGCGGCGTCCTCCCGCTGGTACTGCGCGAGCTGATAGCGAAAGACTGACGGCGTTCGTTCCGGGGTCCAGGCGTTGACGTTTGCCTACCACATTCTGTTGTATACATGCGATAATTCGCGGTATGGCTCCCCCGATCCAGAATAGGATTGCGGTGCTACGCGCCGAGCGGGACCTTTCCAGGCAGCAGCTCGCGGACGCGTTGGGAATCAACTATCAGACGATCGGCTACCTCGAGCGCGGCGACTACAACCCAAGCCTTGAGCTGGCGTTCCGCATCGCCGAATATTTCGGACTCCCGCTAGAGGCCGTCTTCTCGCGCCAACCGTTTGCGCCGATGAGCAGCCAGCTCTATCGGAAGGAGGACTCGGCGTGATTGATGACTTCGACAAGCTTTCGGTGACCGAGCTCAGGCTGCGAGGCATGACATCGGACAAGATCCTCGCCGAGCAGAAGCGGCGTGGCATGTCGAAGGAAGCCATCCACGATGCCTGGTATCCGAAGCCGCCCACCTACGACCGAATCGGGAGCCGCCGTTTCCGCCGGCGATTGGTACTGGCGACATATGGTGGCTGGCTATTGGTCGCAGTGATTTTGCTAGTGGCCTCAAGGGTCTATCCCGGGTCTCTGCTCGCCGCTGAAGTGTTGCCCGTCCTTATGATCGCCAACAGTGTCGTAATAGGAGTCTGGTTCTTTCGCAGAACGTACATCAGTCGTGAGGTGCTCGCGTCAGATGTGGGGCTCGACGAACGTCTCGTTCAGAACCGAAACCTGGCGTTCCGCAGAGCCTTCCAGATCTTCGTCCCCTTGGTCATGTTGGCTTGGCCGATATCGATGGCAGTCGTTGCCGTGGAACCCAACACGCACGGATACACCGGTGCGCTGCTGATCTATCTCGCAGCGGCGATCCTCGCACCAACGCTGCCCACCGCGATTTGGGCCTGGCGCGAGCCCGACCCTGTGGACACGAATTAGCATTTACAGCTGCCAGGTCTCCACCCGGGACCAAGTGTGCCCAAATGGCTGTGCCGAACCGCTTGGATTCGACCAAAAATGCCCGAACGGCTGCATCCCAGCCGCCCCGACCGCGCCCGCAGCGCTGAGTAGCTAGGCCGCCTCTCCGACTCGGATCGGGAAGCGCCTTTCGTGCCCGCACTCCGGACACTCGTAAAGGCCGACCACCGTGTCCGGCTGAGACGAGTCCGAGTGCATGGTGCGCAGCTTCATCTGCACCACTGACTCGTGGCGGTCGCAGGCCGGAGCGTCTTCGTAGGTCATGACTCGAGATTACGCGCTGCGTCGTAACTCGCCTAGTGCCCCCAGCACAACGGACCAAGCGGGTTGCTTGTCCTCCGCCCACACACTAAGCTCCACTTATGACCGTCCGTAAGGTCCTGCCTGACGCCCTCGCCGAGCCCAAGCCCACCGTGCGCGAAGCGATGCGGTTCGGTCAGTTCGCCACCGCCAAGCTGGTGGCCGGCGCCGGCGGCCTCGACCGGCCGATCGAGTGGGTGCGCGCCATGGAGACGCCCGAGGTCCAGCCCAGAGCCGGGGACTTGATCTTCACCACCGGCTTCCCGATCAAGGACGACCCGCAGGGCCAGATCCGCCTGATCGCCAAGATCGCCGACTCCGATGGCGCCGGCCTTGTGGTCAGGCCGTATCCCTACATGCGCAAGCTGCCCCCAGAGATGCTGAGCGAGGCCGACCGGTTGAACGTGCCTCTGTTCACAGTGGCGCAGGACATCCAGATGGTCGACCTCATGGCGCCGCTGCTCGAGCGGATCATCAACGCCGAGCACTGGCGCTTGAAGCGGTCGCTGGAGATCCACCGCCGCTTCACCGAGCTCGTCCTGGACGGCAAGGGCGTCAAGGAGATCTGTGCCACCCTGGCCGAGCTGCTCGAGAGCGCGGTCACCATCGAGGATGCCAGCTTCCACCTGCTCGCCCACGCCGGCGGCGCCGGCGACCCCCACCGCAAGGAGACGATCCAGCGCCAGGGCACCCCACAGCGGATCCTGTTCGACCCCCAGATCCAGCGCATGCTGCGCGAGGTCGAGGCGAGCCGCGGGCCCGTCAAAGTGCCGGCGTTCCCCCACGTCGGCATGTCCCGCGAGCGACTCATCGCCCCGATCCTCGCCGCCAACCAGGTGCTGGGCTACATCTCGGTCCTCGATCACCCGCCCCACAACGAGGAGCTGGCCTTCATGGCCATCGAACAAGCCGCCCTCGTGTTGGCGCTCGCGGTGGCCAAGGAGCGGGAGCTGTCAGAGGTCGAAGGGCGGGTGCGCGGTGAGTTCCTCGAAGACCTGCTGCACGGCACGTACGGCGAGGAGTCGGCAGCCCAGCGCCGGGCACGCCACCTCGGCTATCCCCTGCACGGCAACCACATCGTGATGCTGGTCGACATCGACGACTTTCGCGGCTTCATCGGCTCGCGTCAGGTCTCCGAGGACGCGATCCAGGCGCTGAAGCGCGAATTCCTACGCCGCGTCACTGGCGTGGTGCGCGCGAGCTATGCACGGGCTCTTGTACAGGGTCGATCGGACAGCGTGGCCGCGCTCCTGCCCGTGGGCACCGAACCGGGCGACTACCAGGCACGTGGGCATGCCCTGGGCTTGCAGATCAGGCAAAACATCGCCGACTGGAAGCCGGGGTTCACCGTCTCGGTCGGCTTCAGCGGTCCGGCGGAGGCGCCTGCCGGCCTCGCTGCCGCCCAGCGCGAGGTCATCTCGGTGATGGACTCTCTTGCGAGGTTCAAGCGATGGGGCCAGGTCGTGGCGGTGCCCGAGCTTGGGCTCACGGGACTGCTGGCCGCTGTCACCGACGAACGCCTCGTCGATTACACCCGCCGACACCTTGGCCCGCTGGTCGAGCACGACACGGCCCGCAAGGGAAGCCTGGTCCCCACCCTTCGCGCCTACCTGGAGACAGGTGAACAGCAGGAGGCCGCGAAGCGCCTTCGCGTCCACCCCAACACGCTGCGCTATCGTCTCGATCGCATCAGGGAGATCAGCGGCGTCGATCTCGAGGACCCGGAGACGCGCCTGAACATGGCAGTGGCCCTGCGCGTACAGGCGCTTCTCGGTTCCTGACGCATGTGCTGCTCCAATAACGACGCTGGCAAGGATTTGTCCTTAGCTCACTAGGCGGTCGCCCCGGTTACCGGTACCTTCACACCAGTGCCCCCAGCGCTTCGTCGATCGCGCCTTGCCTGGCCGGGGGACCTACCCGCGGCCCGGGCAGCCTGTGGAATGGGCTTTGTGGCCACCCCAGAGCTGGGTCACGAAGCCGTGTCGCTCGGCGCGCAGGCTCTCGCGCGCCTCGCCCATCGCGGCGGCCTCGATGCGGACGGCAAGAGTGGAGATGGCGCGGGCCTTCTGATCCAGGTGCCGCAGCGGCTGCTCGGCGGAGACGTCGGTGTCGCGGTCCTGTTCGAGTGGGACAAGCGCGCGCGCCGAGTCGTCGCTGACGCGGTGGCAAGCGCCGGCCTCGAGCTTCTTTCGTGGCGGGCCGTCCCGGTCGACCCGCAAAGCCTGGGAGAGCGAGCGCTCGGCACGCGACCCACCATCTGGCACGGCCTCATCGCCAATCCCGACCTCGACCCCGACGAGTGGGAGCGCCGCCTTTACCTCGTGCGGCGCCGCGCCGAGGCGCGAGCCCAGGAAGAGGCCGTGTCGATGTACCTGCCGTCGTGCTCGAGCAGGACTGTCGTCTACAAGGGATTGATGGCTGGCACCCGACTCGCCGACTTCTACCTTGACCTTCGAGACCCTGACACCGAGAGCCGGCTCTCGGTCTTCCACCAGCGCTACTCGACCAACACGATGCCCGATTGGCGCCTGGCGCAGCCGTTCCGGATGCTGGCGCACAACGGCGAGATCAACACGATCACCGGAAACCGCGCGTGGATGCGGGCGCGAGAAGCCGAGCTCGAGCCCGAGATGCGCAGCGTCGTTTGGCCCGAAGGCTCCGACTCCGCCTCGCTCGACAACGTGCTCGAGCTGCTGGTGCGCAGGGGCTGGGAGGTGTCCGAGGCGCTGATGAGCCTGGTCCCCGACGCGTGGGAGGGCCGCGGCGACCTGGCGGCGACCGTTCGCGACTTCTACCGGTACCAGTCGATCCGGTTCGAGCCATGGGATGGACCCGCCGCGCTTGCGTTCAGCGATGGAGTGGTCGTCGGTGCGGCGCTCGACCGCAACGGCTTGCGGCCGCTGCGGTGGCAGCGCACCAGGGCCGGCCTCGTGGCCGCGGCTTCTGAAGCCGGCGTCGTGACGATGGCGCCGGGCGATGTGGTCGAACGAGGACGGCTCGGCCCGGGCCAGATGCTGCTGGTCGACACGCGAGACGGATCTATCCTGCGCGACGCGGATGCCAAGGCTCGCGCAGCGAGCCGTCACGATTACGGCCTCCTCGCCGACCGCGTGCTGGTCCCGGTCGAGAGACATCACATCGACGTCGAGGCACCCGACGATATTCCCGCGCAGCACAGGCTTCATGGCTGGGGCGCGGAGGACGTGAAGTTCGTCGTCGCTGCGATGGCCGAAACTGGAGCCGAGCCTGTGTACTCAATGGGAGACGACATCCCTATCGCCTCGCTCGGCCGCACGCCTCGTCGCATCTACGGCTACCTGCGCCAGCGCTTCGCGCAGGTGACGAACCCCGCCATCGACCCGCTGCGAGAAAAGGCGGTGATGTCGCTGCGCGTGCTCATCGGCGCGCGGCGCGACACGCTGGAACCTGAGGGCGGCGCTGAGCTCGAGCTTCGCCGGCGGCACCACCCCGCGGTGCCCGGCAGCAAGCGACTGCTCGAGCTCGAGTCGCCAGTGCTTGGCGCTGGAGAGCTGGCCCGCGTGCTGGAAGAGGCGACGGTTCTCGATGCCACGTGCGCACCGGACGAGACCCTCGGCGATGCGCTGAGCAGGCTGTGCCGCGATGCCGACGAGGTCGATGGTGTCATCGCGCTGAGCGACCGGCGCGCGGGGGCGCAACGACTCCCGATCCCAATGGCGCTTGCGGTGGGAGCGATTCACGAGCATCTCCTGGTGCGCGGCGAGCGAATGGTCAAGGACGTGGTGGCGATCGCCGGCGACGTCGTCGACGTCCACGATGTCGCGTGCCTTATAACCATCGGCGCCACCGCCGTCCATCCCTACCTCGCGCTGGCCACCGCCGGCGCGGCGGCTGAGCCTGGCGCGCCCGACAACGAGGGCGAAACTCGCTATCGAAAGGCGCTGGAGGCGGGGCTCCTCAAGGTGATGGCGAAGATGGGCATCTCGTGCGTCGCCAGCTATCGGGGGGCGCAGGTGATCGAGGCGCTGGGCCTCGGCGCCGAGGTGATGGAGCGATGCTTCCCGGCGGTGCCGTCGCGTATTGGAGGCGCCGACCTGGCAGACATCGAGCAGCTTGCGCGTCAACGGGTGGCTTCCATCCCGCAGGCACTTCCCGATCACGGCCGGGTCCGATTCCGCAAGGCAGGAGAGCACCATGCTTACAACCCACTGGCAGTGCGCGCGGCGCAGAAGGCGGCTCAGACGCGAGACCCGGACGCATACCGCGAGTGGCGGCGCCTATCGAGCGCTGACCATCCCCAATCGCTCAGGGAGCTTCTGCGCATCAATGAATCGAACACACCCGTTCCACTGGAGGATGTCGAGCCCGCGTCGGAGATAGTCAAGCGTTTCGTCAGCACCGCGATGTCGCTCGGCGCGCTGTCACCTGAAGCGCATGAGGCGCTCGCGATTGCGATGAATCAGATCGGGGCTCGCTCGAACTCGGGCGAGGGCGGCGAGGACCCAATCACCTATGACGACAGCGATGGCGCCCGTCGTGACAACAGGGTCAAGCAGGTCGCGTCAGCACGTTTCGGCGTGACGCCGCGCTACTTGAAGCGCGCCGATGAGCTGGAGATCAAGATCGCGCAGGGCTCGAAGCCCGGCGAGGGCGGGCAGCTGCCTGGGATCAAGGTGACGAGCCTCATTGCGCGGCTGCGCCACGCGCAGCCGGGGATGCAGCTCATATCGCCGCCGCCGCATCACGACATCTATTCGATCGAGGACCTGGCGCAGCTGATCCACGACCTGAAGACCGTCAACCCTCGTGCGCGGGTGGGCGTGAAGCTGGTCTCGGAGGCAGGCGTAGGCACGATCGCCGCCGGAGTGGCAAAAGCCCGTGCCGACTACATCCTCATCTCCGGTCACGACGGGGGTACCGGAGCGTCGCCGCTGTCGTCCATCAAGAACGCAGGCGCGCCATGGGAGCTGGGCCTGGCGGAGACGCAACGTGTGCTGGTGAGCAACCGGCTGCGCGAACGCGTAAGCCTCCGCACCGACGGCGGCTTGCGCAACGGACGCGACATCGTGATCGCGGCCATGCTCGGCGCAGAGGAGTTCGGATTCGGCACCGGACTTCTAGTGGCGCTGGGCTGCGACATGGCGCGGCAGTGCCACCTCAACACCTGTCCCACCGGAATCGCGACGCAGCGCGAGGACCTGCGAGCGAAGTTCGAGGGCCGGCCGGAGCACGTCGTCAACTATCTGTTCTTGATCGCCGAGGAGGCGCGGGAGCACCTTGCACGCGTCGGCGCGCGATCGATCGATGAGGTAGTCGGCCGTGCGGAGCTGCTCGAGGCTGTCCCAGACGCCACGCTCGATCTCTCATTTATCCTCGGTGCCTCGGACGAGGCGCTGCCGCGACGCAGGGAGTGGGCGCGCAACGGCGACCCCACCGCGGCAGCACCTGTCAGCGGGCGCATCGACAACTCGCACCGAACAGTCGGCGCGGCCTTCAGCGCGGGCGAGAAGCGGTTCTATGTGGGAAGCGCCGGCCAGAGCTTTGGCGCTTTTCTGGACGAGGGCGTGGAGCTCGCACTCGAGGGCGAGGCCCAGGACTACGTGGGCAAGGGAATGGGTGGCGGCATCATCGCCATCAGGCCGCACGCTGACGACGCGAGCGAGGACCCAGTCCTCGCCGGCAACACGATCGGCTACGGCGCCACGGGCGGCCGGCTGTTCGTCGCGGGCCGTGTCGGTGAGCGGTTCTGCGTGCGGAACTCGGGCGCGACCGCGGTCGTTGAGGGAGCCGGCGACCACTTCTGCGAGTACATGACGGGCGGGGTCGCAGTCGCGCTTGGCCCTGTGGGCTGGAATGCGGGCGCGGGTATGACGGGCGGAGTCGCCTACCTGACCGAGTGGCGCCAGCTCAACGCCGACAGCGTGGTGGCGCGAGAAGTGCCGGCGGAGGATGCAGAGGAGCTGCACAAGCTGGTGCAAGAGCACGAGCGGCGCACTGGCAGCGGACGGGCGACGGCGATGCTGGCGGATTGGGACAGTGCTCTGCGAAGGTTCCGACAGCTGGTCCCGGTCGCCGCGGTCCAGGCGCAAACGGCGCCCGAACCGGCGGCGCTGGAAACTCGAGAGGAAGCGCCTAAGACGGCTTAAGCCGCGATCTGGTTCCGGCTTCGCTTCGCTCGCCGCCCTTTTTTTGCATGGTCTTGTGTTGGACCCGCACCACGCGTCGTGCGGGCCTCGCGCGACGTGATCGCACTCGCGCAAAGATATTGCTTTATGAGATGGTCGCCTCTCGCGCGATCCAATCCAGCACCTTCATATTCGCCACCGAATCGCTGACCGGCAGCGCCACCGGCTGCCCCCCCAGCACGCTCGCCGCAAACGACTCCACCATCAGCTGGTATGGGTTCGGCTGCATGCTGCTGAACGGCCTTTCCAACCGCTCCCGCCCACCCTTCGTCACCACCGTCAACTCCTGCTCCTCCGGCCCCTCAAAGCTCGCCCACACCGAGGCAGTGGTCCCACCCGCAAAACGCAAAAGGGCACCAACTGTCAAATCAACGCCGTCCGGCCCATCGGACCGCCGCGCCGACGCCGCCACCGCCACCGGCTCCCCCAGGATCCACCGCGCGACGCTGACCGTGTAGCACCCCACATCGAGCAGCGCCCCACCACCGAGCTTTCTCCTCAATCGAAAGTTAGCCGGATCCTGGAGCGTGAACCCAAACGTCGCATTCACGTACATCGCGTCGCGCAGCCCGGCGACAAAATCGCGAGGCCGCGGGTGGAACCGGTACATGAATGCCTCCATGAGCAGCACGCCTGCCCTCTCAGCCCCCGCCCCCATCTCCTCCGCCTCCGCGGCATTCATCCCAAGCGGCTTCTCGCACAACACATGCTTGCCGGCGGCGGCGGCGCGCAGCGCCCACTCCTTATGCGCACTGTGGTGCAGCGGAATGTAGACAGCGTCGACATCGGGCTCCTGCAGCAGCGCCTCGTAGGTGGGACTGACCACAGGCACCGAGTGTCGCGAGGCAATAGCGCGCGCCCGCTCAGGATCGCGACTCGCAACCGCCACCAGCCGCCCATTGCTCGATGCTCTGATGGCGGGCATCACGTCGCTGTCTGCAATCCCCGCAGCGCCCAGCACGCCCCAGCCCAAGCGCCGCGGCGGGGCTATATGTCGACCTCGACCTGCCGGCCACCTCGCGCGATCGAGTGCGAGGCCGCCTCCATCACGGCCACCGTGCGCCTCGCCTCATCGGGCGGCACCGCCAGCGGCTCCTCCCACGCGAGATGGTCGGCAAGGTTGCGGTAGAACGCGTTCTCATCGCGACGCGCGAGCACCAGCACCTCTTCGTGCGAGCTACCGTCATCAGCGGGCCGCATCACCTTGAGCCGGGCCGGCGACTCAGCGGGCGCCAGCCGCTCCTCGACCAGGTCGCCGCTGGGGCCTCGCGAGGTCACCGTCTCCTCGCGCCATTCCCCGACAACCGCCCCGCGCGTGCCGAGCAGATACCACTTCGGCTTCATCGCCGCGGCGATGTCGGACTGGAGGAACGTGGCCTGCGCCCCACCTTCGAACGTGAGGTCGACGCGCACCTGGTCAGAGTTCGTCACGTCGTGCCATACCCTCTTGTGCCCGACCGCCGAAACCGTCTTGACCGCTTCAGGAAAAAGCTGCAGCACCCAGTCGAAGTAGTGGGACCCCCAGTCGTAGATGGTCCCGCCCGACACCGGTTCATGGCTGTGCCAGAAATCACACGGGTGCGAGTAACCGCCGATGAACGACTCCATGTAAAACAGGTCGCCTATCCGACCCGATCGCACGACGTCCCGCATCGCAACGTAGTCCGGGTCCCATCGCCGGCTCTGATAAACGGTGAGCACGCGATCTCGCGACACGGCTGAGTCGATCATCCAATCGACCTCCTGCACACGCAGCGCGAATGGTTTCTCACAGACCACATGCTTGCCCGCGGCCAGGGCGGCGAGCACAGTGTCGGCGTGCGCGCTTGGCGGAGTGCCGACGATTACGAGCTCAACGTCTGAATCGTCGAATAGCTCCTCCGCGCTCGAGTGCGTGGGCACCTGCCACTCACGGGCCGCCAGCTCGCGGCGCTCGGACGACAAGTCGCAGATCCCGCGGAGGCGAAGTCCCGACGTGGCGCTGATGGCAGTCGCGTGCGCGGCAGCGATGGCGCCATAGCCGATCAGCCCCACTCCCACCGGCGCTGCCGCTTCCTTGCCCGCGGCGAACAACAGGACGCGGTGCAGCAGCTTCTGGAAAGAAGCGTCCTCATATGTCGACGCCTGATGCCCGAGACCGATATGCACGAAGCGCCCGGAGCCGACCACTCGCTCGTAAGCGACCACCTGCTCGGTGAAATGCCAGCTGGTGCGCAGCATCACCGACGCATCCGACGGCGGCCCTTCGGACAGGTACAGCTCATCCGTGAATTTCATCTCCGGTCCCAGACGCTGCGTCAACGTATGCGAAGGATCCGCGCGCACCACGAGCTCGGTCACCGGCGCGGGCCCGGTCGGCGCCCACCCGGCGAGCTCGCCCATTTCGCCGCTCTCAACCCACTTCGCAAGCGTGCCGTGAAGCACTACGACGCCGCCACCGCGGCGGACGAATTCGGTGAGTAGTTCCGCCTGTCCGGATTGAAGATGGTGATCGCTCGCGACCAAAAGCACCTGCCGCCCCTCGAGCGCGAGGTGGTCGGGCTCCGTCGCCACGTCGATGCTGAAGTGCAGGGTGCCCTCTAGCGAGCGCAACAGCGGCCGGGCCATCGTCAGGTAGTCGTGGGTGCCACCCGCCAGCAACGCCAGCACTGACACACGGCTACGTGAAGCGGACACTCAGGAGATCGTACGACCAGCCGGCGCCATGGCTCCTGAACCGGCGATCCGCCGCAGCACGTCGCGTGTCGTTGACGCAGCCCGCTCCCACGTGAACTGCGCCGCCCTCTGCTTGCCGGCCGCGCCGAGCTGCTCTCGCAACGACGCGTCGGAGAGGAACCTCTCGAGGCCCGCCGCGATCGACAACACGTCCTCGGGGTCGACCACGATCGCGGCGCCGCCGGCCAGCTCGGGCAGCGCACCCGCGTTGCCGACCACCGCCGGGAGCCCATGCGCCATCGCCTCCAGGAGCGGCAGCCCGAAGCCCTCGTAAAGGCTCGGGAACGCCAGGATCGCTGCCGAACGGTAGAGCGCGCTGAGCGTGGCGTCGTCGACGTGACCGAGATAGCGGACTCCACGCTCCGCTTTGATCCGCTTGAGGGTGTCGCCATAGGCCCAACCCGGCCGCCCCGCGATCACGAGCTCGGGCACGCCAGGGCGGTCGCCCATGAGCAGCGGCACCGATTCACGGCGGAGGCGGCGGTACGCAGCGAGTAGGCGCGAATAGTTCTTGCGAGGCTCGATGGTTCCCACCGCGAGGATGAATCCCGGCTCGAGGCGTGTCGGCAGTGGTCCAGGCGGCACCTCAGGCGACACGCCTTCCGGCACCACGGAGATCTTTGACTTAAGCCCTGTGATCGGATAGCAGGCAAGCAGGTCGCGGCGCGTCGCCTCTGACGGCACCAGGACCGCGGCCGCATCGCTCAGAGAGCGGCCGAGGACGGCTCCCATGTAGAGGCGCTGCTGCCAGGGAACCTCACCCGGCCTGAGCTTAAAAGCGAGATCGTGGACGAAAACCACCGCGGGAGGCGCGTCGCGCCGCCGCTTTGGTGGGCTCGGCCAGTACGGATAAAGGATGGCGTCGCAATCGAGCTGCGCCTCAACGGCCGGCAGCCAGCGCGTTTTCAGCGCCAGCTCGTGCCGGTAGGGCGAGAGCACCGCCTCGCAGTCGAGGCCGGCGAGCGCCGGAGGGCGTTCACGGCTGCAGAGGAGGGTGAACTGGTCTTCGCCGCGGGCGGCGACCAGGGACCTGGTCAGCTCGACGGCGACCGTGAGCATGCCGACGCGCTGCGGGCGCCAGCAGGCGGTGACGTCGATGGCGAACCTGGCCATGAATGGACTGTACCTAGGCCGGGGACTAGAAAGACAGAAGGTCCTCCACCTTGCGGTGGAGGACCCTCAGAAAGGAGGGAGGGCGATCGCAACCCGGTCCACTTATGTACCAGTTAATCCAGAACTTAACAACCGCCCCATTGCAATGTGCTTGCAGAGAACGCAGTTGTGCTTTGCTGAACATCCTCCCCGGCAGCGCTGAGGCGCTGCCGACCTCCCCGGCGAGCGGGGAGAACGAACGGTCCGGCTATTCGCCGGCCCTCAGCTCTCCACTGAACGGATCGCGAAGACGCAGTCGAAGGTGCCCGTTACGCACCCGCACTCGACCTCTTCCACGTACCAATCGTTGGCGAGGCCGGCCCACCGCAGGATCGTCTCGATGCTCGCGGTCCATACGACGCAGGACTTGACCGCCTTGATCCGACCCAGGGCGAACATGTTGGAGAAGTTCACGAGCCAGAACTGATGCGCATCAACCTGCAGCCACGCGTGTGTGTGCTCGCCGCGCACCTGGTCCATCGCCTCGGTGAACGACTTGACGACGCCCGCCAGCTTGCGCTGCCTGCCCGGCACCAACCTCCGCGCCCCACCCATGCCATGTCTCCCGTCAGCGAGCCACCGCTCAGTCGCGCGCCGCCCCCACGCGCGAATCGCGTCCTCGGCCTCGTGCCCGTAGACGCGCTCGAACGCCTCGTTGAGGCTGCTCAAGTATTCGACGGGCGTAGCGAGCTGCTCGTCGTGCGGCGGGTCCTCCTCCAGGTACTGTGCCAGTCCGGCCGAGTACGCGATCTCCGGCCACCTGTCTGCGGTGATGTCGCGCGCAACGTGGATCAGGTTGGCTACGTGCGAGTTGAGGATGAACCGGCCCCGGGCGCGCGACGGCTTGACGCCCATCATCTCGAGAGTCCTCAGCGCCGACGCCGCACCCGATCCGGAGCCAGTGCTGGGCGAGGCAGGAGGGGGCGACCCATGCACCGCGGGGGGCGCCGACACGATCCGCATCGCAGCCGTCTCAGCCGGCTGCGCAGCCGCCGGGCGTGCGAATGGCACGGGCGCGGCTGCTGCAGGAGCCTGGCGTCGCTGCGGCAGCTTCGCCATCTGCGCCAGCAGATCCTTCACCGTCTGCGGTCGCTGCGCCGGGTCTTTGGCGAGCACCTTGGCCAGCAGCACGTCGAGCTCGTCGGGGAGGGCGTTGTTCAGCTTCGCCGCGGATGGAACCGGCGCATTGACCGTCGCGTAAGCGACCTCCATCCGATTGGAGCCTATGAAGGGCAGGCGGCCTGTCAGCATCTCAAAGGTCAGGACGCCCATCGCGTAGATGTCACAGCGGCGGTCGACCTCGTGCCCCATCACCTGCTCGGGTGCCATATAGCCGGGAGTGCCGATGGCGAGCCCGATGGTGGTCAGGTGGGTCGGCTGACCGGCGCCGCGGGCCAGGCCGAAGTCGGCGAGCATGGCGCGGCCGTCGGAGTGGATGAGCACGTTGGTGGGCTTGAGGTCGCGGTGAACGATCCCCGCATCGTGGGCGTGCTGTAGACCGTCCCCGATCTCACGCAGGTAGCGCCAAGCGGTGAGGGTGTCGAGCGGGCCGCGGTTGAGGATGTCGCGAAGTGTGCCGCCGCGGATCAGCGGCATGGTCAGGAAGGTCACCCCTTCGGTGACCTCGAAGTCGTAGATCGGCAGGATGTTCGGGTGGTCGAGCTTGGCGAGCGTCTTCGCCTCGGTCTCGAACCTCTTGACGAAACCCTCGTCCTGGAACAGCTCGGGCGACAGGGCTTTGAGCGCCACCTCGCGACCGAGGGGCTGCTGCACCGCTCGATAGACGACAGCCATGCCGCCGCCACCAAGACGCTCGACGATCTCGTACTGACCGACCCGTGTGCCTGTGAGGTCTTTCATTTGGGAGCCGTCAGCTTCGCGACGATGGCAACCAGGTCCGAGAGCCGGAAAGGCTTGCTCAGGATGTCGTCGGCTCCCGCGGCGAGGAAACGTTCCCGATCGCTCGACATCGAATGGGCGCTGGCGATCACGATCGGCTGGTTCGGGATCTGGGCCTTGATGCGCTTCATCGCCTCGATGCCGTCGATACCCGGCATCGCCACGTCCATGAGGATCATGGCCGGGCGCTGGCTCATCGCGACTTCCACCGCCTGCAGGCCATCGACCGCGATCAGCACGTTGTAGCCTGCCTTTTCGAGCACGCGCCGGCAGAGACGCTGGGCGACGTCGTTGTCATCAGCCACGAGCACGGTGATCAGCCCTTTGGCGCCCGGTACGGCGCGATCATGCATGTCTGCGTTGCAGTGGCGTGACGTTCTCCGCCGCCAACGGGAGAGTGAAATGAAATGCCGACCCGTGCCCGACCGCGCTCTCAACCCAGATCTTTCCCCCATGCATCTCCACGATCTGCTTAACGATCGTGAGGCCCAAGCCAGTCCCAGGTATTGATTGCGCGGCTCCGCTCCGCACCCGGCGGAAGCGTTCGAAGACGTGGCTGATCTCGTCGGGGGGTATGCCGACACCAGTGTCGGTGACGCTGACCAGGGCGAATCCTTCTTCGGCCCGACTGGAGAGCGTGACCGTCCCGCCGTCCGGCGAGTACTTGACCGCGTTGTTGACGAGGTTGCTTACCACCTGGACCAGCCGGTCGCGGTCGCCGACAACGATCGGCAGTCGCGGGTCCAGGTCAGCCTTGAACTCGACCGAGGGTGACGAGCCGGCACGGGCGATCGAGTCGCTCAGTACCTCGTTGATGTCCACGTCCGCTGTCCTGATGCTCATCCGCCCGGACTCCATGCGGTCGAGGTCGAGTAGGTCTCCGATCAGACGGTTGACCCGGTCCGCATCATTGAATATGTAGCCGCCGTAGGCGCGCACCTCGTCCGGCTCGAGGCCGCCGTCGCGAATCAGCTCGCTGAACCCCTGGATTCCCGTCAGCGCTGTCCGGAACTCGTGGCTGACAATCGAGAGGAACTCGGTCTTGGTGCGGTCCAGCTTCTCGAGCGTCGCGTTCGCGCTGCGCTGGGATTCGAGCGCCTCGCCCAGCTTGTCCTGCGCCTCCCTCACGACTGTCACGTCCTCGACCATGACGAGGACGTGCTCCGGCCTGCCGCTGGCATCGGGGATCGACGTCGCGCTGAGCTGAAGCCACAGCCAGTTGCCGCCTCCGGTGCCGGCCCGGACCTGGACGCTCTTGCCTTCGCTGATGCCCGCAAGCAGAGGCGAAAATCGCGCCCGGGCCGCGGCCTGGTCGTAGGCCCGAAGGAGGTCGGGCCAGGCGTGCGACCGCATGACCTGGAAGTCGTGCTCGAGCATCGTGAGGAGGGCAGTGTTCGCCTCGAGCAGCTCGCCCTCGCTGCTGATGCGCGCGATCCCGATCGGAGACCGCTCGAAGATGGCGCGATGGTCGGCCTCGCTGCGGCGAAGAGCCTGGGCGGTTTCGGCGCGGCGGATGAAGTTGCCGATCTCGCCACCGGCCGTCGACAGCATGGTCACGAGGTCGTTCTCGATCATGCGCGGCTGGTGCGTGAGCATCTCGACAACGCCGATCACCGAGCCTCCCGTGATTACCGGGAAGGCGACCGCCGATCGCAAGCCGGCCTGCAGCGCTACCGCTACGCGGTCGTAGTCGGTCGCGACCGACATGTCTTCCTGCGCTGCCGGGATGCCGGATTGCCACACCCGACCCAGCAACCCCTCGCCGGAGGCGATCGACAGGCGCCGACTCTGGTTGTGGAACTCTTCGAATGCGGCGCCGTCCCGATGCCAGGCCTGCCGCAGGCGCAGGGCCTGCAAGTCGGTGTCGACGGCCCAATACTGCGCCAGGTCCCAGTCGAGATGCGCGCAAAGGGCGCCGAGCAGCTGGGGCGCCGCCTGTTCCCAGGTCGTCGCGCTCACGATCGTGTGTCGCACGGCGACCAAGCCGTCGCGCAAACCCTCGACACGCTTGCGGGTGGAGACATCGGTCTCCTGGACAAGGAGCACGCGCTCGCCCCCGGGATGATCGCTGACCGCGGCGATGGTGATCTCGACCGGGACGCGGCCGCCGTCACCACGGACCTGGTGGAGCTCCGCCTCCCACCGGAGGATGTCGCCGCTCCGGAGCATCGAAAGGGCTTCTGAGATCGCGCCCTGGTCGTGCTCCGAGGTGACATCGACGACCGTCAGGTGCAGAAGCTCGGCGCGGCTGCGACCGAGAATCACGCACAGTCGCTCGTTGACGAGGAGCCAGCCACCGTCGGCGCCGACCAGGGCAAGGCCTACCTGCGCGGCCTCGACCGTGATGCGAAGCCGCTCCTCGCGACCCTGGAGCTCCATCGCCATCCGCTCGGCGCCGACGGCCTCGGCGCGGATGCGGCCGACCACCTCGTGCACGGCGATCGCGACGACGAGCAGGACGGCGGCCAGGAGAAGAGGGACGGCCAGGTCATCCGACGTGCCGCCGAGCATCGCCGGCGCTGAGACGCCGATGGCGGCGAGCACGGCACAGAAGAGCGAGTCGATCCGGCTCGAGTAGAAGGCGGTCAGCAGGACGATCAGAAGGTAAAGAGGGAAAACGAGCACTGGAGGCAGACCGAGCCCGGTCTGGAGGGCGATCACCACGGCGATGGCGAGAATGGGCGTGGCGCGACGGACCAAGCCTCGGGTCCGATTCGGCTTCAATTCGGGCCTCGGACGAGGTCCTGGCAACACCTTCTTTCCCTCACCCCCCCTGGCTGGGCTAGAGGTGCGCAAGAGGCAAAGTGTAGACCGCGGTTGTGGGATCAGACCCCACTTAACCGCAGGTACGTTGCCGTACTCTGCCGTTGATGCCAGCCTGGACACCCCCACCCGCCAGCGCTGATGCGCGGGGACCCCTCCCGCGCCTGGAGGCGCGGGGGCCCCAGTGGAAGGGGGAGGTCGGTCCGGCCGCAGGCCGGCGTTCCTAAATGAACACCCCACTGCAATCTGAAGGGCTCAGCCGGCGCGTCTATCCCTTTATCGGGCTGGCCATCGTCGGGCTCGTCAGCCTGCACGGCTACTCCGAGCTCACCACATCGCCCGCTTTGGTCGCGGCGATGGTGGTCGGCATGCTGCTCGCGCTGGCGCCGCTCGCCCCGGTCAGCTTTCCTGCAGTCCCTCAGCCGCTGGCCGCAATCCCGGTGGTGCTCGGTCTCGGGCTTGCCCTCTATCCCCTGTGGAAGATGGGAACCGTCTTCGGCATCCTCGCGTCGGTGGTGCTGGTCGCGCTCGCCGGAGCGCTCGTGCTGCTGCCTTGGGAGCGCATCCCCCGATTCCTGCACGGGATCTCCCCCATCGGTGGCCTCGCCGTCACCTTCGCGCTGGAGGTGCAGTTCGGGCTGAGCGTGATTCGCGCCTTCCCGTTCGTGCTGCTGCTCCTCATGTTCCTCGCGCTGTACTACACGACCGTCGAGTTCGCAATCGGCGCAGCGCTCGGCGCGGCGGACCTCATCCTCGTCACCGGAGTGAACCCGCAGACCGGCGACCCGGCGGCGGCATTGCTCGAAGGCCTGCTCCTTGTCTCCCTGGGAATCCTCGTGCGACGTGTCGGCCAGGAACAGGAGGCGCACCGCACCGCTGCAGCCGCCGCGGAGTCGGCGCGGTCGGAGCTGCTGGCCGACCTCGCCCAGCGCAACCAGGAGCTGCAGGAGCTGACGCGCATGAAATCCGAGTTCCTGGCCACGATGAGCCACGAGATCCGCACGCCAATGAACGGCGTCATCGGCATGACAGGGCTCCTCATGGAGACCGAACTCACCCCTGAGCAGCGGGACTATGTGGAGACGGTGCGCGCCTCCGGCGACACACTGCTGGAGATCATCAACGATATCCTCGATTTCTCGAAGATCGAGGCGGGTCGCGTGCGCATGGAACGCATCGACTTCAGCCCCAAGCATGTGACCGAAGAGGCCGTCGAGCTGTTCGCCGAGCCCGCCGCGAACAAGGGCATCGAGCTCGTCCTCGACGTCGAACCCGACGTCCCGCACAACGCGATCGGCGATCCCGGCCGCTTGAGGCAGGTGCTCATCAACCTGGTCGGCAACGCGATCAAGTTCACCGAGACGGGCGAGGTCGTGGTGCGAGTGCGTCGCAAAGAGTCAGCAGGTCCGGGAGTGCAGCTGCATTTCGAGATTGCGGACACCGGGATCGGGCTCAGCGAGGAAGAGCAGGCTCGCGTCTTCTCCACCTATTCGCAAGTCGACAGCTCGACCACTCGCAAACACGGCGGCACCGGCTTGGGGCTCGCCACCTCTCGGATGCTCGTCCAGTTGATGGGCGGCGAGCTGGGAGTCGAGAGCGAGACGGCCGCCGGCAGCCGTTTCTGGTTCACCGCCCTGTTTCGAGAGGGCGAGCGCAAGGCGCCCGTGGTTCCGCCCACTGCGAGTCTCAGCGGGACCGCGATCGCCGTGGTCGACGACAACCGCACGAACCGGACGATCCTCGAGCGCTACCTGGGCTCGTGGGGCATGCGCGATAAAGCGTTCGAGTCTGGACGCCAGGCGCTGGAAGAGCTGCGCGCAGCGGCGCGCGGCGAGGATCCGTTCGAGGTCGCGATCGTCGACATGATGATGCCGGGCATGGACGGCGCCGCAGTCGCCGCGGAGATCCGCTCCGATCCCGCATTAAAGGATATGGTCGTCATCCTCCTCACCTCTGCCGGCCACTCCGAGCATCCGGTGCCGGGAATCGACGTTGAGCTTGTGAAGCCAGTACGCCCGTCGCTGCTCTTCGACGTTCTCCACTCATTGCTTGCGGCGAAGCCGGAGCATGCCAACCGCCGTGTGATGGACGAAAGCACGCCGACCGACCAGGCCTCGCATCGTTGGGCGCGGCTGCTCGTGGTCGAGGACAACGTCGCCAATCTCAAGGTCGCGGTGCGCATGGTGGAGAAGCTGGGCTACCGCGCCGACGTCGCCAACAATGGAGCTGAGGCGGTGCGCGTCCTGGGCGATATGCACTACGACGCGGTCTTGATGGACTGTCACATGCCGGAGATGGATGGATTCGACGCCACGCGGGAGATCAGGCGGAACGAGCCCGAAGGGCGGCACACGCCCGTGATCGCGATGACCGCGAGCGCGCTTTCAGGCGACCGTGAGCGCTGCCTCGCGGCAGGGATGGATGACTACATCTCCAAGCCGATCAAGATGCACGTGGTGGCAGCGGTCCTGGAAAGGTGGTTGGGCCCGAGAGACAAGCAAGCCGGTGGTGAGCCGGCTAAGTCGACCTCCCCGCTCGCCGGGGAGGTGGCCCGAAGGCCCGGAGGGGACGTCCCTTAAAGCACCAACGACTCTAGGTTCTTCGCAGTGCGAGAACTGTTACGTCGTCCGGCAGGTCCCGCTCGCCCGAGCCCGCGGCGAGGATGTCCACGATCCCCTGAGTCGTCGGCGCGCGCCGCGCCGCCAGGGGCAGCGGCACATCCTTGGTCGCGAGGTCTGGGCGCAGGTCGAGCAGTCCGTCGGAGAAAACGACCAGAGTGTCTCCGGGCTCGAGGACGACCTTGCCAGGCACCAGCGTGTTGTCAGGCAGCAACCCGATCGGCGCCCCACGCTGGGCCAACAGCTCATGACCACCGCCGCTCCGCATCAGCCGCGCGTGCCCGTGCCCGGCATCGATGTAATTCAGCTCGCCGGTGGCGCCATCAAATATCGAGTGGAACAGCGTGACGTAAGCCTGGTTCACCTCGAGCGCAGCAGCCATCACGCCGGCCGCCTGCTCAACGCCCTGTTCCACCGACGCCGCATGCCCGGAAGCGGAGCGGAGCGCTGCTCGAACAGTCGCCATCAGGATGGCGGCGGGCAACCCCTTGCCCATCACATCGCCGAGCGTCACCGCCAGCCGCCCCCCATCGAGCGGGTACCAGTCGTAGAAGTCGCCGCTGATCTCCCGAGCCGGCGCGAAATGAGCGGCGACCTCGAACCCCTCGCCGGTGAAAGGCGATAGCGGCAGCAACGCCGCCTGCACCTTGGCTGCCCTGTCGATCTGGTCGGTGCGCTCGGCCACCAGCGACTCGAGGCGTTGCAGGTTGGCCCTGTAGTCGATCTCCATGCTCCGCCGGCGGAATGCATTGACCACCGCGAGGTACAGCTCGGTGGCGCCGACGGGTTTGACGAAGTACGCATAGGCGCCGTGTTCCACCGCGGCCTTGCCGAGCTCGGGGTCGTCGACTCCCGAGATCATCACGACCGCCGTGTCGGGGTGCTTGGCCTTGAGCTCCCCCAGCAGCCCGTAGCCCGATTCGTCGGGGAGCTTCACATCGAGGAGTGCCAGCGCGTACTCCTTGCTGTCGATGAGCTCGCGCGCGGCGGCGCCCGAGAACGCGACGTCGGACTCGAAGCCGCGGCTTCGCAGGGTGCGCTGCATGACCTTGGCCAATGCCTCTTCGTCGTCGACGATCAAGGTCCTGAGCAAACCGTCAGCGGCGCGCATCCACCGAAGTGTAGTCAGGCCATGCCGCCGGTCACGGAGCTCCCGAAGCTAAACGGGTCCAACCTTCGCCCTCTCGCTGTAGGCTTGCCACCAATGAGCCTCGAGGTCCAGGCGCGGCAAACAGACGCCGGCGTGACCGTGCTCGCCCCCTCCGGACGCCTCGACGTGGCCGGCGCTCCCTCTTTGAAGGACGCGGTTACTGAGGCGGTCAAGAACGGCCCGCGCGTCGTCATCGACCTTGAGGGCGTGAGCTTCGTCGACAGCACCGGCCTCGGCTCGGTCATCGCGGCGCTGAAGCTGGTGCGCAGCTCCAAGGGTGACCTGAGGCTGGCGGCCCCCAATCAGCAGGTGCGGGTGGTCCTCGAGCTGACCACCCTGGACAGGGTGTTCCCCTATTTCGCCACGGTCGAGGAAGCTCTCACTGACTTCTGACCCCGCCAGCGACGTCAAATCAGACGCCCCGCTCTTCGAGTTCCACGCCACGCTCACCCGGCTCGAAGACGGCATCGACACGCTCCACCACTCGGTGGATCTGCTGCGCGAGCGCACCGGCCGCGGCGCCGAGGACCGCAACCTGATCCTGTTCGAGACGGCGCTCGCCGAGATCGGCTCGAATGTGCTCATCTACACGGGCAAGCACGGCAGCAAAGGACCGCCCGTGGAGTACGAGTTGCGCCTGGAAGCGGGCACCGCAACTGCATCTTTTACCGACTGGGGACCTCCCCTTCATAATCAATTGCCTCGCGCCATGCCAGCGCCGACAAGCGAAGCCGGCCGCGGCATCGCGATCGCACGCAAGGTGCTCGATGAGCTGGGATACAAACGCGATGGCGAGGTGAACTATTGGCGACTGGTGAAACGGCTGTAGGCGCAGGAGGCGAACACTCGGAGGAAGGAAACCGGGTCCTCATCCACGACTTTCGCAATCTCCTGGCAGTGATCGTGAACTACTGCGAGCTGATCGCTGAGGAAACAGGCGATCCCGAAGCAGTGCGCACTGACATCCAGGAGATTCGCGTCGCTGCCGAGCGCGCGATCGCGCTGACCGACAAGCTGAGGCGCCCGCCAGTACCGGCTCCCGATTCGGAGTCCACGGCGAGCGGGTTGTGACCATGACCCGTAGGCCGGGTGCGGCCAGGACCGCAGCGGGCGGTGACGGCGTGACACCTTATCGCGAGCTCGTGCTGGTGGTCGACGACGACGACCAGATGCTGCGCCTGGTCAAGCGCGTGCTCGAACGCGCCGGCTTCGAGTGCGTCACGGTCGGCGACGGCGAGGTCGCACACGAGTCGGCGGTCGACTGGCGCCCCGACATCATCCTGCTCGACCTGATGCTCGGGTCGACGACCGGCGACCAGATCTTGGCCGACATCCGAAAGGACTTCCGCACCCGCCTGATCCCCGTGGTCTTCCTCACTGTTCGCAGTTCGCTGAAGGACAAGGTGGAGCACCTACTCGCGGGCGCCGACGATTACGTGACAAAGCCGTTCATCGCGGAAGAGCTCGTCGCGCGGTTGAGGGCGGTGATCAGCCGCTCCACGAACACGCGCGACCTCAACCCGCTGACAGGAATGAGCGGCAACACCGACATCCTTCGCGAGATCAACCAGCGCCTCAAGGCGAACGAGCGCTTCGCAGTCCTGTATCCAGATATCGACACCTTCAAGAGTTACAACGACCACTACGGATTCCTGCGCGGAGACGACGTGATCAAGACGCTCGGCACGATCATCCTCGAGGTGCTCGAGGCGCACTACTCGCCCCATCACTTCGGTGGCCATGTCGGCGGTGATGACTTTGTGATCCTCACGGAGCCCAGCCTGGCGGAGACAGTCGCAGCCGAGATCACCAAGCGTTTCGACGAGGCGGTGCCCGACCTTTACGACGAGGTCGACAGGGAGCGCGGCTGGATCGAGTACGAGGACCGGAGCGGCGCCTCGCTCAGGACGGGCCTGGTCTCGGTGTCCATCGGTATCGTCCTGGCCGAGCCCGGTAGCTACGAGAGCGCCGCCGCTCTTGCCTCACGCGCAGCCGAGGTGAAGGGCGTGGCGAAACGAATGCCAGGATCGAGGTGGGTCGTCGACCGCCGGCGCCCGCCAGAGGCTCGCGGAGGGCGCACCCGTTAAGTGCGCACGTTAATGAGGAAGAAGTGCGCGTCGCCGATGCTAGCATCGACCGAATCCACCCACGCAGGTAATGGCAATGAGTGACCCCGAGCCAACCTCATCCACGACTCCGCAAGTTCTGAGCGGTGACGCGCTGCTTGCGGTGACCGGCGCGCGCCCGCCTGAGACGGGCTTGGCCAGGGTCGGACGCCGCCAGGTCGCAGTGCATCGACTCGATGGCGGCCTGGAGCGCGGCGAGTCCGATGCGAGGTCCCTCAGCGCGGACGGCTTCCCGATCTACACGCCGCCAGACCTGGACCGCGCACGCTGGATCCCTGCTCGCGACATCAAGTACGTGGTCTTCGGCAGCGCCGACGATCCTGACCTCGAGGCTGACCCGGGCGACAAGAGCCAGGCCCGCAAGGCGATCCTTCGTTTCCGGGACGGCGAGTTGATCGCGGCCTACATGGATTCCGGACAACCGCCGGACGGTGCCGGCCTCGCGATCAAGATCCGGATGACCGAGCGCCAGCGCGTCATCCCCGCCATCGCCGCCAACGCGGCGCTCCTGGAGATGCAGTTCGTCGACCTGTGGGCCACCAGCACCGACTCGGCGCAGCCGCACCGCCGGCGCTCCGACATCGTCGAGGCGGCGGCGCGGCAGGGTCGCGACCTGCAAACGCTCGCCAACGACTTCCGCGATCGCCTCGCTCTGATCCGCGACGTCGGCTTGACGGCTGGCGACACTCTCGCCTTCTCGCGAGCGGTGCGCACCCACCTCGACCGTTTCCTGGCTGAGGACGGCATCAATCTCAACTCGGTCGAGAAGACGGCGCTCGCCGACATCATCCTGCGCGCCGCCGTCGGATACGGCCCGCTCGACGGCCTCCTCAATGACCGCTCCGTAAGCGAGATCATGGTGAACGGTCCCGACCAGGTGTTCATCGAGCGGCGGGGTGTCCTGACCAAGGCCGACATCCGCTTCGAGGACGAGAACCAGCTCCTGGAGACGATCCGCCGCATGGTGGCGACTACCGGCCGCCACATCGACGGCCTGAACCCAATGGTCGACGCCCGCCTGCCCGACGGCAGCCGTGTCAACGCGATCATCAGGCCCGCCGCCATCCACGGCGCTGCGCTCACGATCAGAAAGTTCAAGGACGCCGTCCTCGGCATCGACGACCTCACCCGCGAGGGCAGCTTGAGCCCAGCGATGGCCGAGTTCCTCAAGGCCGCGGTGCTCGGCCGCATGAACATCCTGGTGTCTGGTGGAACCGGGTCAGGCAAGACGACGACCCTCAACGTGATCGCGCGCTTCATCCCGCACAACCAGCGCGTGATCACCATCGAGGATGCCGCCGAGCTGCAGATCGACCACCCGCACGTGATCGCGCTCGAGCACCGGCCAGCCAACGTCGAGGGCAAGGGCGAGCTGACGATTCGCCAGCTGCTGCGCAACAGCCTTCGAATGAGGCCTGACCGCATCCTCGTGGGAGAGGTGCGCGGCTCGGAAGCCCTCGACATGCTCCAGGCCATGAACACGGGCCACGACGGCAGCATGTCGACGATTCACTCCAACTCTGCGCGCGATGCGCTGTCCCGCCTGGAGACGATGGTGATGATGGCCTCGATCGACATCCCATTCGAAGCCGTGCGCGCGCAGATCGCGTCGGCCGTCAACCTCATAGTGCACCAGGCCCGCATGCCGGACGGCAGGCGCAAGGTCGCGCAGATCGCGGAGGTGGTCGGCTACGACCAGAACGGAGCGGTCCTTCGCGACATCTTCGTGCTCGGCATGGGCGCAGACCTGCGCCTCGAGTACAACGCGACCGGATACATCCCGACCTCCCGGGACAAGGCTGCGTTCTACGGCGTCCAGATCGACGAGGACCTGTTCGACCCGGTGAAGGCGCGCTACGTCCCGGCGGGCTCGGACAGCATGATGCCGGTGGTCAACAACCCACTCATGACCGGGCAGCGCGGCGGCGGCGAGAACGTGGTGCGCCAGGTGGTGGTGGTGCCGTTCAGCTCGGACCGCCCTGGCGATCGGCAGCAGCAGCAGACGCACACTGTGCAGTCGACGCCGTCAACCACGGCAAGCACGATGGCCTCCACGCCCGAGATGCAGGAGGAGATGCGAAAGCTGATCGACGCCGCGAGGTCCGCAGTGGCCGACCTCCAGGCGGCTCCGCGGCCAGGCCAGGCGCCCGCCCCCGAGCAGGCCCCTCCGCCCCAGCTGCCCGCTCGCGCCCAGGCGCAAGCGCCCGCGCCAACCGGCGGGGTTGCCGGCCCGGCGGCTGCGCAGCCGCCACCCGCGACCCTTTTTGCAGTACCGCCACCCCAGCAAGGCGAGGCGACGCCCGTGTCCTTCATGAGCGCCGGCGATACCGCCCAGGCCAACCAGGCTCTGCAGGCCGCGACCGCGATGGCGCGCGCGACCACTGCTTTGGGCCAGATGGCGGCCGCCGCGGGTGGGTTCATGCACGCGGGCCAGCTGCCGACCATCCAGGGCGAAGGCACGGTGCCACAAGGCGCGACACGGCGTATCCAGGCCGTGATCGAGAGCCTCATCACCCGCAAGGGCCTGAACCTCCGGCTTGCCCCCGCGGTGACTCAGGCGTTCGAGGGCGCGGAGCTGAAGGCAAGCGAGTACGCAGGGCCCAACCACATCAGCAAGGAGTCAGCGGGCCGCGAGTTGCGACAGGCGGTCGAGGCGGGCGTGCTGCAGGTGGTCAGGTATCCGCAGGGCGAGGCCGGCTTCCGCGCCGGGCCCGACCTGTTGCGCTCGGTCGCCGAAGGGCTCGGCCAGCAGGTCAACGCCGCGCAGCCTCTGACACCTGAAACCATCATCGGCAGCCTCTCGGTGGGCCAGACGGAAGGCACCGTCACCGTCATGTTCACCGACATGGAGGGGTCGACGAACCTCCTGTCAACGAGGGGGTTCACCGAGTCCCACGAGATCATGAAGGCGTACGAATCGATCATCGATGAGAAGGTCGCCGAGCACGCAGGACGCCGCATCAAAGGCCTGGGCGACGGTCTCATGGTCAGCTTCGGGTCGAGCCGGCACGGCGTCGAGTGCGCGCTCGAGATCCAGAAGGCGATCGCCGAGTACAGCAAGCAGAACCCGGAGCGGACGATCAGGATCCGTATCGGCATCAACACCGGCGAGGTGGTCGAGGAGGCCGGCGACATCTTCGGCGCCGCGGTCAACGTGGCAGCGCGTGTCGCGGGCAAGGCCAAGGGAGGCGAGATCCTCGTCTCCGACGTCGTGCGCTCGCTGGTCGGCCCTGTGGCTGAGATCAAATTCGACTTCAAGGGCGCATATAAGCTGAAGGGTTTTCCGGATCGCTGGCGGATTCACAAGGTGACCCCTGGCGAGTCGATCACGATGACCACGGTCATGCCAACTGGAGACGGTTTCGTCGGCCGCGAGCAGGAGCGCCTCGACATGCGCATGGTGCTGGACCGCGCGGCCACGGGGTCGGGCGGCATGGTGTTCATCGCAGGCCCGCCAGGCATCGGTGCGTCGCGGTTCGCCGCGGAGGTGGCCGGGGACGCCGTGGGCAAAGGGTGGGTCGTTCTGAGCGGCCGCTGCGCGGATCAAGCCGCGAGTCCGATGTCCCCGTTCCGCGACGTGCTCACTGCCGCTGTCGCGACCGCGGGAGCAAAGACCCTCCAGGACGCGGTGGGCCAGAACGGACAGTTGCTGGCGCAGTTGGTGCCCGCACTGCGTCAGAAGGTCCGCGGAATGGCCGCGAGCGCCGATGTCAACCCCGACAAGCTGCGCGAGCAGCTGTTCCACGCGATCTTCGACTTCCTGGTCGTATACCAGGGCGCCAAGCCGATGCTAATAGTGGTCGACGACCTCCAGTGGGCCGACGACGCATCGATCCTGCTCCTCCGAGACCTGGCGGAGCGCTTGAGTGAAAGCCGCATCGTCCTCGCCGCCACGTATTGGGAATCTGAGCTCGACTCGGGTCGCCCGTTCACTCCAGTGGTCTCGCGCTTGCTGCGCAGGCGGCGCGCGCAGCGGATCGGGCTGGGCCGGCTGTCAGACCGCGAAGTCGAGAAGATGGTCGCGGCGATGGCGGAGACGCCGGTCACACCGATTCAGCTCATCGGCATTCAGGCGGCGACGGAAGGCAACCCGCTCTTCGTCGAGCACTCCTTCCTTTACGTGGCAGCCTCCGACACCATGCTCGGCGGCAGCTCGCGCGTCCAGGTCAGCTTCACCGAGGAAGACCTCGAGCTCGCACAGAGCGTGCGCGGCCTCATCGGCCGCCGGCTGGAACGGTTGAGCGAGCCCGCGCAGAGGATGCTGGTCGCGGCGGCCGTGATCGGCCGCGACTTCGACATCGCGCTGCTGGAAGCCTTCGGGGAGCTGTCAGGGCACGAACTTCGCGAGGCTCTGGACGAGGCGACGCGTGGCCACTTCCTGACCAGCGCCGCCCCCGATCGTTACCGCTTTGGACACGACCTGGTGCGCCAGCGTGTCCTCGCGGTGCTGCCACTGCCTCGCCTGCAGGCCTACCACCTTGCGGTGGCCGACACGTTGGAGCGCGTTTACGGCAAGAGCGCCAACGAGCGCGCAGGGGAGATCGGCTACCACCTGTACCAGGCCGGCACTGCCGCCGACCCGGTGCGGACGGCCGGCTACCTGGCGCAAGCCGCGAAGAACGCGCTGTCGGTTGCGGCTTTCGAAGAGACGCTTCGCCTCGTCGACACGACGCTGATGCTGCTGCCCGGCGACAAGATTCGCGAGCGCGCGCAGGCGCTCAACATGCGGGGCCAGGCGTTCTGGGGCCTCGGCCGGCACGACGAAGCCCAGGCGGCCATGAAGGGCGCTGCGCAGCGGTACGAGGAGCTGGGCGACGCCAAGTCGGCGGCATTGCTCCACGATCGGCTGGAGCAGCTGAACCGCGGCGACGAGGAGCCGGCGCCAGCAGAAACCGAGCTCGCCGAAGAAGAGGTCGAGGTCCCCGAACCGGTCACGCCGTAGCAAGCCTGCCGGCGCTCGGCGCTATCCGACCAGGCGAGCCGCCGGTGGGACCGGCATGAAGTCGGCGATGCCTGTCATCGTCGGCAGCAACCCCGTGAAGGTGATGGTGTCGGCGATGACCCCACCTGTGGCGTCGGTCCTGAACCCGTTGCTGGTCGGCACGTTGAGCGAAGCGGCAGGCATGTACACCAGGCCGATGTATGCGGACGCCGTCGAGGCGCCCATCACGTTTGCGCAGGTGTTGGCCGTTTCCGCTGCATACAGACCTGGTTCGTAGATCGCCATCCAGTTGAACTGATAACCGCTGAAGACGTAGTTGTCACCGCCATTCGGGTCGGCGAGGCAGCTCCCGCTGGGGATGTAGTAGGAGACGGCGCCAGGCGTGATGGCACCCGGGCAGGCGGTCAGCGCTGCCCCGCTGGTGTCGCACTGGTTTTCGTTGGCGCGGTCCCCCGCCTGCGGAACAGCGCGGTCCGCGTTCTGGTTGGGCAGGCCATTTGCAGTTGGGGTGGTCTCGCTGCTCGGCGGATACGCGCCGCTCGTTCCCCACAGGGCGAGGGGATTTGGCAGCGGGAAACCCGCTAAGTCGGAACCGGAATACGAGGTCGTCTCATCACCGAGGCTGCACCCATTTCCGTTCCCATTTCCGTTTCCATTTCCGTTGTTCCCGTTGCCAAACGGACAGTGCTTGGTATCGTCATTTTGGACCGGCCCGGTCACTGAAAGATTGTCGGCGAGCCCGAATGGGCCTGAGCAGCCGTTCCTCGAAAAGTAGATGTTGTACGAGGTAGCTCCTGGCACGTTGCTGACATCGAGCTGGAGCGTTTGATTCGCGCGGAAGTTGAATGACTGGCACATTGACGGAGCGCTCTCGCGCGGGTAGTTGGTCCCGGCGTACGTGTCGACTCGCACTGAGGTCAGCTCGACTCCCCACGTCCCCATGTTCTGACCACCGCCGTTACCGTTCGTGTCCACGTTGACCGAGCCGGCGCAGTTCACGCCGTCGATGTTCCAGAACTGGGGATTCGCCAGCTGCGTGTTGTTGTTGGGGTTGGGCTCATCCGGAGGCTTCAGCTCGTTGCTGACGAGGCCCCCGTTGTTGCTGTAGCCACCCTGCCACTTGTAAACCCCGCTGCTGAGGAAGTAGCACGTCTTGTTGCCAAAAGCAGGATTTGCCGCGTAGGTGCCCGGGAAGATCACAACGTCGTTGCCGGGTTTCCCCCTGCTGCCCCCGGCGACTGGCGGGGGTGGGTAGTTCGGGTCGGCGTAGTTGTAGCCGGACTTGGTGATTCCGGCGATGCTGGGGAAAGTGCACGGTGGCGTCGAGCCGCTTGGGTAGCAGGTCGTCGTCACCGAACCGGGCACGACGGCCTGGCACCGAGCGTAGATGTCCCCAGCGACCTTCAGCGTGGATCCCGCCGGAACGCTGATTGCCCCTGAGGAGACGATGGTGCCGAACACGGTCAGCGTGCCGCTGGCGGCGACCGACATGGCGATCCCGGGCTTGCCTCCGCATCCAGCCTGGTTGAGGGCAGCGAGCGTCGGCGTGTAGAGGAGGTTGTTCACGCCCCCCGACGCCGTGGAGCTCAGGGTCGGTGACACGCCGTTCGTGAGAATCCGGCCGAACTGGAGCTTGAGCGACCGCGTAGCGGTGAGCGTGAAGCGGCTGCCCGCTGCTCCGAGGGCGAGCACCGACTGGGTAAGAGTTGTTCCATCCGAGTAGGTGCAGGTCACCACGAACGGGGCCGCGCCTGGCGATCCGTATCCGGGGGCGCAGCCGGGAGCCGTGTACAGGAACAGGTTCTTGCCGAAGCTGGTGGTGGCTGCCTGCTCCGCCTGCGTGTAGCTGCCTGTCTGCTGCAGCGTGTCGCCGGACGTGAGAGCGGCGGCGTCCACAGCGTCCTGCAAGTCTCGACGCAAGGTGTACGCCCGAGCTCCGTCGATCGCGAGCGCCACCATGCCGACGAGAATCGCAAGCATGACGGCGATGAGCACGATCGCCTGGCCCCGCTGACTACGGCCACCCGCCATCAGTACTCGGTCCTATAGATGGCGGCGGCGGTGATCAGGATGCGATTGGCGGTTGCCTGGGCGACGATTGGCGTGATCAAGATCAGGTTGAAGCGCAGCGTCACCTGCAGCGGCGCGTTGCTGGTGGCCGGCTTCACCGCGCTGCATCCCCCGTTTGCCACCGCGGGATACTCGCCTCCGGGCGCGTTCATCGGCGGCGTGGTTTCCACGGTCGATGGCGGGTTGGGCTCGGTGATGTAGAGCCACGCCGCATTGGCCGGCGGCGTCGCGCTGGTGATCGGCCCTTGAGGGCAGGGTGCGGTGACCGGGGCGCCGATCAGCTGAGTGGTCACTGTGGCGAGAACGCTGGCGTTTGTCGGCAGGGTGAAGGGCGCCTTGACGGCTGTGCGGGCGCCCTCGCGCGCTGCGTGGTTCAGCGTGTCGTAATAGAAGATCGCCCGGCCGATGTCGACGGTGCCGAAAAGGAGCAGCAGGAGGACAGGCGAGATGAGCGCGAACTCGATCAGCGCCTGCGACGATTGGCCCCGACGCCGTCGAAACGTCACCGGCCACCTACTGTCATGTGCTCGTTGGCCGCAAGGTGGAAGCTGCCGAACTGGGCCGTCACGAGAGGGGTCAGCGGCCCGTACGTGTAGAGCACGATCACGTTCACGTCCTGCAAGCTCTGGCCGGAACCGGGCGCGCTCGTGAAGTCGACTCCCGCAGTGTTCTGGTAGCAGATGTAGAGCCAGGTCTGGTTGGCTGTCGGCGGGTACGCGGCGCTCGCGTACGGCGGATTGTGAAATGCGTTGCCGTCAGTCGGGTTGGGGCAGGTGGTCCCCGGGTTCTTCAGGGTGGAGGCGGGGAGCGAGGCGGCCGCAAGCTCGGCGTCCACGGCGGCTTTGATCTGAGCGTCGTAAAGGTAGGGGTGCGCCAGGGCAGGGGCCTGGAAGTAGGCGCCGTGCCGCGCGCCTTCGCGAGCGGCGTTCGAGATCACCTCTGTGACATAGATCGCACGGCCGATGTCGACCAGGCCGCCGACCAGCAGGAGAAGGACGACGGAGGATAGTGCGAACTCGACCATTGACTGCCCGGACTGCACTCTGGTGCCGGAACTTCGGATCGAGTTAGGGGGGCGCGACACCGGACTATCTTGCCTATGATGGGTCGGACTTGCGCACCATTACGTCTCGAAGGCCCTTCACGATCCTCGGAATCGTCCTCGCTCTCCTGGTCATAGCAGCCTTTGTCCTCGTAGCCATCAACGCCTCGACAGGGTCGAGTGGTCCCAGCCAGAACGTGGTGGTGGCTACCCAGGACCTGACGCCGCGAATCCCGATTCCAGCCGGATCCCTCGAGATCAAAAGCCTTCCCACCGGAGGCCTGCCTTCCACCGTGTTCACCAAGATCAGCGACGCCACGGGCATGATCCCTCTGGTCACGATCGTCAAGGGCCAGGCGGTCTCGTCCAACCTGGTGGCCAAGCCGGGGCAAACGTTGGGGGCGCAATCCGAGTTCCTGCCCATCCCCTCCGGCTATGTTGCGCTCACGATTCCCACCAGCGAGCAGCAGGGTGTCGCCGACTACATCCAGCCGGGCGACTTCATCTCGGTCATCGCCACTGTGACCTCAGGCGCCAAGGTGGCGACCAAGACGGTATTCACCAACATCCACGTGATCAGGGTCGGCACCAGCGGCAGTGACAGCACGTCCGCGGCGGCCGCCACCAGCCTCACGGTGGTTGTCACGGCCTGCCAGTCCGAGTTCATCACCTGGTTCTTACAGTTCGCCTCTTTGAAATACGAGCTCGAGTCCTACCAGGACTACGGGCCCGTGACCAACGCCAAAGACCCCCAATGTCCGAGCGTCACCTCTGCGCAGGGCGTGAACCTCCAATTGGTGCAGAAGACCTACCCGTCCCTCTTCTAAACATGAATCTCCCGCCACCCGTCCTCACGCTGATCATTGCAGTGCCGATGGCGGCCGCGATCGCGGTCTTCTTCTGGAGCCTGGATAGGATCCGCAAGGAGCGCAAGGTGCCATTGGAGAGCTCGAGCGAGCCTCGGGCGACGCCGCGAGAGCTGGTCGAGCGGCTGCTACGACCGGCCGCGGAGAACCTCAGCCAGCGGCGAAGTGTCAGGGGAAGGCCGACCCTCACTGAGGACCTGGCCCGCGCCGGCCTGAACATCACCCCTTCTGAGTATCTCTTGATCCGTATCGGATCCGTTGCGCTGGGAGCCCTTGTCGGGCTGTTTCGTTTCGGCTTCTCCGCCGGGCCGCTGGTCCTCGGCGTTGTCGGGTTCACAGTTCCGCCGTTGGTGGTCGCCTATCTGCAGCGGCGCCGCCAGAACCTGTTCAACGACCAGCTGACCGCGATGCTACAGCTGTTGTCGAACTCGCTGAAGACGGGCTACGCGATCGACCGCGCCCTGGAGACGGTGGCAAGCAAGTCCCGGCCGCCGGTCTCCACTGAGTTCGAACGCGTGACCACCGAGGTGACGCTGGGCACGTCGGTCGAGGACGCTCTGAGCGCGCTGCTACTGCGCATCAACAGCCCGGACCTCGAGTTCATCGTCACCGCGATCCTTCTCCACATCCGCGTCGGCGGCAACCTGGCGGAGGTCCTCGACACGATCTCCGATACCCTTCGCGATCGCCTGCAGACAAAGCGCGACATGAGTGTGCTCACCGCGCAATCGCGGGCTTCCGCCTCGATCATCACGGGCCTGCCGATCCTGCTCGCGCTCGGCCTTTACGTTTTTGTACCTGGCTATTTCGCACCGATGACCTCCACGCTCATCGGTTACATCCTCCTCGGCATCGCCGGCCTGCTGATCCTGGTCGGCAACGTCCTCATCAACCGCATGACCTCGCTGCAGGCTTAAAGCCCTAATGCTCCTTATCGCCGTAACGGCGGGACTCATCTGCGGGGTGATCGTGGCCGCGTTCTTCATCGCCCTCGACCGCACCCTCGCCGCGGCGGCGAACACAAGCGGGATCTGGACGGCGCCGCCGGTCAACACCCCGCTTCTCAAGCAGCTCGAAAACCTGGCGCGGCCGCTGGCCAACCGCCTGCCGGCTCTGGAGGCCGGAGAGCTGCGTCAGAAGCTGAGCCGCGCGGGCGACCCGGGCAACCTGACTCCGGCAGGTTTCCAGGCGGTTCGCTACGGCCTTGCGGCACTTCTCGCTATCGCAGGGCTCGCCCTCGGACTCCTTGTGCATACGAACTTCCCAACGTTCCTGACCGCTGTGGCCAGCGGCGTCGTGGCGGCTTTCCTTGGCTATTTCCTCCCTCTGCTTTGGTTGAATCAGAGGATCGCCGCTCGGCGAACACAGATCCAGAGGTCGCTTGCCGAGGCGACCGACCTGCTGACGCTGGTCGTTGAGTCAGGTATGAGCCTCGACGAGGGCCTGCTGAGCATCACCGAGCGCTTTCACAACGCGCTGGGCGACGAGATCGGCAAAGTGCTGCGCGAGATCCGGCTGGGCCGGCCCCGAATGGCCGCTCTCGAGCACATGGCGGACACGTGCGGAGTGGCGGACCTGCACCACCTGGTCGAGTCGATAGTGCAGTCCGATCAGATGGGCGTGCCCATCGCCAGGCTGCTGCGGGTGCAGGCGACAGAGATGAGGAGGCGGCAGCGGCAGACGGCTCAGGAGCGCGCCGCGCAAGCGTCGTCGCGAATGGTGTTCCCGATGGTGGGGTGTATCTTCCCGGTTCTGTGGATCGTGCTCCTGGGGCCCGCGATCATCCAGATCCTGAGCACCGTTCGCTAGCGCATGAGCGGTCGCACGACCTCTCGGGGTCTGCAACAGTCGTTCAGCGACCTCGATAAGCCGCTCTACACGATCAGCGTCGCCGCGGAGATCCTGGAGACGCACCCACGCACGCTGATGCTGTACGAGGACGCGCAGCTGATGGAACCCCACCGGACAGTGACGAACCGAAGGCGCTACTCGCAGCGGGACATCAGCAAAGTGCAGGTGATCCAGTACCTGACGAGGGAAAAGGGGGTGACGCTAGCGGGAGTGCGCCACATCCTGAGCCTGTTCGACGTGATGAAGAAGCACAAGGTGGAACCGCCGGCAAACCTAAGAGAGATTTTCGACAGGTACTCGCAGATTAACTAGGCTCTGATGCCGACCCCGTCTGCAGCTTAAGCGTGAAGTCTTAACCCTCGGCTGGGAGGAGTTCGAACGCTGCTTGCTCGCCCTGGGTAAGCGGGTCGCTCTCGTTTGATGGTTTTACAAAGTCGCCGTATTTCGGGCCGTACAGTTTTGACGAGTACCGCGCTTCCACTGGGTCCGTGATATGCCGGCTGTTGAATCGCACCACGTTGCCGTCTAATTGAACTGTGCCTTCGGGCCGCTTGAGCAGATTTTTCGGCCAGTGCCGTTTCATCCCCTGTCCTGAGCGGATGTACACCTTTTTGCCGTCCGTGACGATCCAGATCGTGACGCTCGATTCCTCGCCGGTCTTGCGACCGTAGGTCGTCAGGTGTACTTCCTTCTCTTTTGCCACCGCATCGAGTACATCGCTCGGAAATTCGTTCACAGCGCGGAGCTAGCCCGCCGCCTCTCGTCGCCTCTTAGCCACCGGCGCCCACAGGCTTTCCAGGTCGTAGTACGACCGCTCGCCTGGTAGGAACACGTGTGCCAGGACTGAGTCGAAGTCCAGCAGGATCCACGTCGCGTCCTCGTAGCCATCGACTGCCAGCGGCTTCAGGTTCTTTTCCTTCGCCGCGTCCACCATGCCGTCGGCGATCGCCTTGACCTGGCGGTCCGTCTCGCCCTCGCACACCACAAAGTAGTCCGCGATCGTGGTTTTGTCGCGCACGTCGATTACGACTGGCTTCCACGCCTTCTTGTCGGTCGCGGCACCCTTCAGCAGTTTCGCAAGCTGCAGGGGTGTCGTGCGGGCAGCCTTCAACTTCTCGATTATCCCGCGTACAGCCGGTGCGAGGCGATGTACCTCTCGACTGCCGGTGGAACCTTGCCCGTGATCGGCTTGCCCCCCGCCACTGCGCTTCGGATCTCGCTGGCTGAGATGTCCGGGGTCGCTCGCAGACAGAGGACTGTTCTGACCTTGTCCAGGCCCACTCCTTCGAGGTCCTCCTCGCCCGGTGACTCCGAGCGCGGCCGCGCGACAACGACGATCGTCGCCAGCTCACGCACCTCATCTGGCTTGTGCCAGGTGGAGAACAGGCGGGCCGCGTCCCAACCCAGGATCACGAAGATCTCCTCATGTGGATGGATGCGTTGCATCTCCTGCAGCGTGTCCACCGTGTATGACGGCCCCTCACGCTTCAGCTCGGCCTCGGAAACCGCGAATCTCGCATCACCTGTCGTCCCCAACCGGACCATGTCGAGGCGCTGCTGCGCCGATGCGATGGCGGGAGGGCGGTGCGGTGGCTGCGCCGCAGGGATGAAGATCACCCGATCCAGGCTCGCGCATCCAATCGCAGCCGTGGCTGCCGCGAGGTGGCCGTTGTGAAACGGGTCGAACGTGCCCCCGAGCAAACCAATCCTCACGGCTGGTACTCGAACTCCGCCTCGCCGACCCGAACCGTGTCACCCGGCTGAACGCCCGCTGCCTCCAGCGCCGCATTGACCCCAATTTTGTCCAGCTCTGTCTGAAATCGCGCCAGGCCGCCCGACGAATCCAGGTCGGTCCGCTCGACCAACCGCTCGACTCGATCGCCCTTCACGACAAAGCCCCACGCGAGGCGCTCGATCGTCAGCTCGTTTCGCGCACCCGCTACGAGAAGTTTCTTGATGCGTACGGGGCCTTGTGGCTTCACGTCTGGCGCGCTGGCCAGCGTGTTGACCATCGCGTCGATCAGCTCTGGCAGGCCTTCGCCCGACAGCGCCGAGACAAAATGAATCGGGCCCTTCCGCCGCGAGCGCGTCCGCAGCTTTCTCGCCTGGTCCATGTCGACCTTGTTGATCGCCACGATGAAGGGCCGTTTCGCGAGATCGGGGGAGAATTGCTCGACCTCCGCCTGCACCATCGACAGGTCCTTCCATGGATCCGCCGAGGTGCCATCGATCACGTAGACCAGAATCTTTGTGCGCTCCACGTGGCGCAGAAATCGCAAACCGAGACCGACGCCGCGCGATGCGCCTTCGATTAGGCCGGGTATGTCCGCGATCACGATTCGGCCGCCGCGCGACTCCTCGGCCACACCGAGCTGGGGATCGAGCGTCGTGAATGGATACGCCGCGACCTTCGGCTTGGCCGCGGTCAGCGAGGCCAGCAGCGACGACTTGCCCGCGTTCGGCGGCCCGACCAGGCCGACCTCAGCGATCAGCTTCAGGTCCAGCGTGACGGCCAGCTCTTCACCCTTGAGGCCCGGCTCGGCGTAGTCCGGAGCATGCCGCGTCGAGCTCTTGAAGTGCACGTTGCCGCGCCCCCCGCTCCCGCCCCGCGCGATCACCGCCTTGGCGCCAGGATGCTCGAGGTCGGCGATGACCGCGCCGTCGGGGTCTATGGCGACTGTGCCCACAGGGACCTCGAGGGTTATGTCCTTGCCGTTACGGCCGGTCTTGCGGCCGCCCGCCCCATTCACCCCGGGCTCAGCCTGCCAACGAAGTTTCTGTTTGTAGCGAGACAGATCGGAGACGCTGGTCGTCGCCTTCATCCAGACCGAGCCACCCCTGCCGCCATCGCCCCCATCGGGACCGCCGCGCGGGGTGAAAGGTTCGCGGCGAAAGGAGGCTGAACCGCGGCCGCCCTGGCCGGCCCGAATGTTTACGCGGGCCGAGTCGACAAAAGTGCGCGAGCGACCTCTATTCGGCGACGATTTTGACCCGCCGGCCGTCCTTGCCCACCCGCTCGTACTTGACGAGGCCGGGGGCAAGCGCGAAGAGAGTGTGGTCGCGTCCGATGCCCACGCTGTCGCCCGGAGTGATGCGGCTGCCGCGCTGGCGAACCAGGATGGTGCCCGCGTTCACGGTCTGACCTGCGTAGATCTTCACGCCAAGCATCTTCGGCTTGGAGTCGCGCCCGTTGCGGGACGACCCGCCGCCTTTCTTGTGCGCCATTACTTGGTCTCCTTGTCTGCCTTCGGTTTCCTGGGCGCGCGCTTGGTGGGCGCCTCGGCCTTACCGGTCACCGTCTCGTCCTTCTCGGAGGTCTCCGTGGTTTCGGCCGAGGCCGACGTTGCCTTGGCCTTCTTGGTATCGGTCTTCGATTTCGCGGCGGGTTTGGCTTCGGTCTTCGTCTCCGAGCCCGTCGCCTCGGTCAGCCCACCGACCGCCAGGATCTCGATTGCCGTGAGGTCGGCGCGCCCGCCGCGATGGACGCGAACCCGCTTCTTGGACTTGTAGCGGAGGGTCTCGATCCGGGGCCCGCGCCGGTGGGCGAGGATCTTGATGTCGATGTCCATCCCTTCTATGCCGGGAGTGCCAACCTTGATGTCGGAGCCGTCGCGGACGAGGAGGACCCGATCCAGCTTGATCGACGAGCCGGGCTCACCGGCCAGGCGATCGACCAGGATCTGGTCGCCTGGGGCGACCCGGTACTGCTTTCCGCCGCTGACGACGACAGCCGACAGCGAACCATCCGATTTGGGCACGAGAGCGATTCTACCAATACCGTCGGCCAGACCGATGAGCAGCGCTCACCAGCGTGGCAGGGTTGGCTGGGGTCCCCCCGGCCATGACTTGGTCGCTTTTCTACTTCATGAGGAATGAGGTGAGCACGATCAGCACCAGCACCAGCAGTGCGTATGGCGCAACCCCACGGCGGTACAGCCCGCGGGCGGTTTCGACCCCACGTCGGAGCATCAGGGCGCCGGCGCCGATGCCCAGAGCAGCCACCGCCAAGGTGATGCCGAAGAAGCGGAGCAGGCCCAGGACGTCATCCGCAGAGGGTGGGAAGAACAGCGTGGCGAACAGGCCGCAATAAGGAAACCAGCACAGCGCCCGGACCGAGTCAAAGCGCGGACGGGCACGCCGATCGCCAGGCGGCGTGAGCGGCCACAACCTGAGGAGCGCCGGCAGGCAAAGCAGATAGAGAAAACCGCTTGCGACCTTGACCGGCAGCAGCGACGAGACCAGGACGTTGCCGAGCACCTGGGGTCGCATGCTCTCTGGCTGGACCGCCGGTCCCAACACCGCCAGCAGCCAGCAGAACTGGATGACCAGCAATAGGCCCGGCGCCGGGACGAACTCCACAGTCAGCGCGAGCTCCACCCACACGGTGAATGCCAGCACCATCGCCGCGATGATCACGTTGCGCTCCACCGACGGCACCGGGTTGAAAGGAGCCGCGACCTGGACCGCGACCAGCATTGCGAACAATGCGACCGTCGCCACCACGGGCGAGCGCAGCTCTCGAACCGCGGCGGGCAGAACCCACCGGCCGTGGGCAACGCGCGTCCACGCCACCTCTGCCGCAAACCCTAAGACCACGATCGTCAGCAAGCCCGGATACAGGACGAGCGCGACGGTGTGGGTCGCCAGCGCCGAAAGAATCTGGGTCACAGGCCGGCCAGCGCCAGGAACGGCTGCGGATAGAGCCCGATGACGACGTTGACAGCGAGGGCGACACCGATTCCCCAGGCTTGACGTCCGCGAGGCAGGCCGAGGCTGCGGCCGAGCCGGAGCGACGGGGGCAGCCAAAGCAGCAGGCCGAGCCCGATCGCCAGCGCAAGCGGCCAGTAAAGCTGAGTCGCGCCGCGAAGGAGAAGGACGCGGGCCGCAAAGCCCGCGAATGGCGCGGCCCCGGCGAGCATCGCCGCGGCTAACAGGTTGATAGGCCGGTCATTTGGCCGCTTCTCACGCAGCGACTGGCGCGACCACAAGTACAAAGGCAAACGGCTGAGCACGATCCCGTACAGCAGCAGAATCGCCGCGCGCTGCCCGTCGGCAATCGCGAGCCCAAGACCGCACAGCACCAATCCCCAATCGGCGATGAACGAGTAATGCCAGGCTGCCGCCCCGTTCTCGGTGCGCCAGGAGGCGAGGTTGCCCCACACGACATTGAGAAGGCCGAGCCCGATCATCATCGCGCCGAGGTCGCCGCCTTCGGATGGGATCAGCTCGCGCGCCCGCGCGAGCACGGCAAGAGCGAGCACCGGACCGATGAATGCGATCCACGGAATCGGTGACGTCGCGGTGCGCTCGTTGGGATCGAAGTCGTGCATGTACGGCAGCGTGCCGACAGCTGCGGAAAGACCGGCCACCAGGCCGACCGCCGCGAAGCGCTGAAGAAACACTGGTCCTTCGGCGCGCGCGCATACGGCGGCCAGGCTCAGCAACACGACGGCGAGGACCGGCCCTCGCAAGCGCGTGGCAAACGAACGGCTGCCCCCAGCCGACGCTTGCAGCACGGCGAGCACGAGCACCACCAGGATCAGGATCTCGAGGCTGCCGGCGGCGGCGATGGCGGCCATGCCGGCCAGCCCGGCCAGTCCCCACGTCAGCAGGATCGCCCGCTCGACAGCCAACGGAGCCAGGACCACCGTGAGCGCCATCGCCGCCCCTGCCGCGATGAGCAGCGCTCGGCTTTCTGGCGAAAGCGATAGGCCGATGCCGAGCTGGTTCGAAGTCACTCCAGGGGAGGAGAGGACCACCGCTGCCAGGCCAAGAAGCCCAAAAACCACGGCAGCAACCAGGGCCGCCCTCGGCCGAGCCCTCAGAACAGCGGCGCAGACCGACCCAATGGCTGGCAGCCCAACCGCGAGCTCAGGCTCCATCGAACTCGCTTACCCGGATCAGAGAGATGCCCCCCGCGACGATCGCCGCCACCACGTACACCGCCGGTCCGGGGCCTGTGCCGGCGACGCCTGCCGCCACCGCCACCGATAGCGCGAGCGCTGCCAGCGCGGTCATGACCGCAGGTGGGTCGCTCGGCGTGAGGACGCGAGCGGCCGTCAAGCCGAGGACGGACAGCGCGGCGAACCTGATAGACGCGCCAGGCCCACTCATTACAGTGGTTGAGATCCACAGCGCCAGCAGCCCGACGCCTGCGGCGAGCACCACCCTTGCGGTTGACCCAGGGGGCATCACTCCCCACGCGTCTTTCCCACTACGCAGGCGCTGGACCACCGCAACGCCACTACCGGCGACCAGGGCAACGGCCCCCTCCACCTGGCCGGCAGCAAGAGCGAGGCCGGCAAAACCCAGGGTGACCAGCGCCATACCGAGGGCCAGACCGCGCCGACCTTCGGACAGCACTATCAGCGCGGCCCCAATCCAGGCGGCGAACGCGGCGGTTGCGCTCACCTGTTGACGGCGTATGCGAGGGCGACGAGGGCGGCGAGCCACAGCAGCGGCCTTCCGCCAGCGGCCGCCTTCTCCAGCCCGCGCAGGTTAACGATCGATCGGTACTGTTCCGGCACGGCGGCACTGCGGACGGCATCGAGCCATCGCCCGGGCGCATCAAGACCGGCCACTGTGAAGACGGGCGGCCTGACGACAGCTGGCCTGGCTTTCTGGGCCGCGACCCCTGCCGCAGCGGGCTCGCGGCGTGACGCACGCTGTGATCCGAACACCCCGGTGATCCCATACGCGATGGCGCCCAACAGGAGAAGGGGCGTGAACAGGGTCAGCGCCGGCAGGTCCGTCTGGATGGTAGCCACGGAAATCAGCCCGCCACCGAGTTCCGCGGCGCGCGTCATCACATCCGCCTGCGCGGGAAGGGCGAGCGTGGTCACCACCACCGGCAGGGCGGCGCCGGCGATGACGAGGACTGCGGCCAGAGCCATCGCCGTTCGCGGGAAAGTCTCAATTGCCGGGTGACCCCGGCCGGCCGGCAGCCCGACGGCCCGCGCGGCGGCCACCATGAACAGGATCCACACGGCCGCGCCGGCGATGCCGATGAGACCCATAAAGTCACCGGCTTCAAATGTGGCCCCGAGCGCGACGACCAGAGCACCGAACGCCAGACCCGGCGGCACGCCTGCTGCCGCTGCAATCGCCATCAGGGTCGGTGGACCGGCTCGGTCGGGAAGCAACGGCAGGCAGGCGGCCAGCACGCCGATCGTGGCCAGCACGACGAGCCCTGCCACCAGCCCGACGGGAGTTCCAATCGCGATCGCCATGAGGGCGAAACCGCCCAGCCCTGGAATCACCTCGCCGAGATACTCGCGGCGCGTTGCAGCTGCTTGTGCGCGCAAAGCGACACCGAGGGACACGAGCACGCCGAGGCAAGCCAGCACGATGCCCAGCACCGGCTGCGGGTACTGGCCGTCGCCCATCTCATAGGCCCGAACAAGCAGATAGAAGCCCAGTGGATAAAGCGTGGCCACTGCCATGCCCGCGGCTCGCAACGACGGACGAGACCAGAGCTGCGCGGGCCAGCCACGCCAGAGGAAGAGGCCCGATGCCATGAGGGCGGCGACGGCGAGCAGCGCGAACACGGGAACTGTCAGCGCGGAAACCGGGACAGCGGCGTAGACGGCGGTGCCACCTACCACCTGCAGGATGACGCCCGCCCAGCTCAGCGCCAGCCATGCTGCCAACAGCGCGCCCCACGGAGGGCGCGGGGCGCGGATGTCCTCGATGTCCAGCTGGATCACGGCCAGCGTCGCGGCGGTGCCCCCGGCGAGTGCGGTGAGGAGCACGTCGCCCGCTTCGACGGCGAGCACCGCAGCTGCCACCGCAAGCGCGGCCACAGTTCCTTCGTGCCAGCTGCGCGGCTGCAGCGTGAGAAGGATCGCCGAGGGAACGAGGATCACGAGCCCGAAGGCAAAGGCGACGCCGTCGAGTCGCAGATCGAAACCCGCGCCGAAGCCGAGCGGGCCGAGGGTCAGCTCCTCGGTCGAACGGATCGGCAGCCACAGGAGGAAAAGGGCGAGCAAGGCGGCCCAGGTGCCGGCGCCGACGATCGCCCGTCCCGGTTTGAACCCGGCGAGCCCTATTGCAGCGGTCAGTCCGCCGGCCACCAACGGAAGAGCCACGGGCGCCAGGAGGGCGAGTGGCGGCATGCGTTAGCGCCGCCCCTTTGTTTTCACGCGCTCAATCTATCGATTCCGGCACGGATCTCCGCCGCGCGTTCCTCCAGCTTTCTCACTACGTCGAATGGCGCGTTGGCGCGAAACTCGGGGTTGGCCAGCTGCGCCTGTGTCTTCTCGAGGTCCGAGTTCAGGCGTTTCAGCTGCGCTTCACGGCGACTGGCGCCCGTACCCTCCGGGAACTTCACGCGTCCCGGCAGAATCCCGAGGGGCGTGCCACCAGCGAGCTCGTCCGATGTCAGCTCGGTCCAGGCCAGCCGCGCGGCGAGCGAGGCGACGTTCGGGTCAGTTGAGGCGTCGAGGAAGAGCTCGCCGCCGCGAGAGGGCGCGCCGGCGGCCTGACGGTGCCCGCGCACCTCTTCGACGATCCCCATCACCTGTCCGAAGGTCTCCTCTGCCTCAGGGTCGGCAGACTGAACTTCCGGCCACGACGCGCGCATGAGGAAGTCGCGCTGACCGGGCAACAGCGACCAGAGCTCCTCGGTGACGAAAGGCATGATCGGATGGAGCAGGCGCAAGACGTGGTCGACGCACAAGAGGGCGATGCCCTGTGCGACCTGGTCGCCCGAACGCAGGCGCTCCTTGACCGCCTCGAGATACCAGTCGCACAGCTCGTTCCATGCGAAGGCGTAGGCGGCCGCCATCGAATCCTGGAACTTGAAACCCTCGATGCCCGCCGTCACGGATTCGCTCGCGTGTGCCAAGCGCGACAGGATCCAGCGATCCTCGAGCGCCTGCGGCTCAGCCGGCACGGCCGCTGCCGGTTCGGTGAAGGTTGTGGCTGCCGATCCCAGCACCAAACGTGTCGCGTTCCACAGCTTGTTGCAAAAACGCCGGTAGCCTTCGACGCGGCTCTCGTCGAAACGCACGTCCTGGCTCGACATCGCCACCGATGCGGCCCAGGCGCGCACCGCGTCCGTCCCGTATTTGGTTATGAGGCCTCGGGGATCGACGCCGGTGCCGAGCGACTTCGACATTCGCCGGCCGTCGGCAGCCTGCACCTGGCAGTGGATGGCGACATCGGCGAACGGAACCTCGCCCATGAACTCGAGGCCGGTCATGATCATCCGGCTCACCCAGAGATTGATGATCTCGCGGGCCGTGCTGTTCATGTTGGTCGGATAGAAAGACTTCAGGTCATCGGTCTCTTCGGGCCAACCGAGCGTCGCGAACGGCCAGAGCGCCGATGAGAACCATGTGTCGAGCACGTCGGGATCCTGCGTCAGCGTCGTGCTTCCACATTCAGTGCATTCGTGAGGAGGTTCCACCGCCACGATCTGGTGCCCGTTGTCGCAGTAGTAGACCGGCACGCGGTGGCCGAGCCACAGCTGGCGCCCTATGTTCCAGTCACGCAATCCACGAAGCCAGTCGAGGTAGGTGCGCTCGTAGCGATCGGGATGCCATCGCACCTTGCCCGCAGCCGACGCTTGCAAGGCCTTGTCCCGCATGGCCTCCATGCGCAGCCACCACTGCTCGCTGATCAGGGGCTCGATCACCGCGTCGCACCGATCGCAGTGCCCGACCTCGTGTGTGTACGGCTCTTCTTTGACGAGCATGCCTTGCGCCTTCAAATCAGCGACCACCCGGCGGCGCGCCTCCAGCGCGGGCAGGCCGTCATACGGAAGGCCTGGAACGTGCATGGTGCCATCGGGGTTCATACCGTTGACGATCTCGAGCGAGTGCCGCTGCCCGATCTCGTAGTCCATCGGGTCGTGCCCGGGCGTGACCTTGAGCGCGCCGGTGCCGAAGTCTTTCTCGACCGCCTCGTCGCCGACGATCGGCAACCGCCGACCCACCATCGGCAGGATTGCCGTCCTGCCGATCAGGTGCCTGTAGCGATCGTCGGTGGGATTGACGGCGATGCCGGTGTCCGCGAGCATCGTCTCCGGCCTGACCGTGGCGATGGTCACGTCGCCCCCGCCCTCAATCGGGTACCGGATGTAAAACAGCGTGTCGTGGTGCTCCTGCCATTTGACCTCGAGGTCCGAGATCGCGGAGCGATCGCGCGGACACCAGTTGACAATGCGCGGCGCGCGATAGATCCAGCCCTTCTCGTAGAAGGCGACGAACGCGGTCATAACGGAGCGAACATAACGCGGGTCCATCGTGAACCGGAGCCTCGACCAGTCAAGCGATGCGCCAAGGATGCGGTCCTGGCTGACGATCGTGTCGCCGACCTCGGCGTACCACTTGTTGACTCGAGTTTCGAATGCCTCGCGTCCAAGCTGCTCTTTCGTCATCCCCTCGTTGGCGAGCTGCTTCTCGATCACGTTCTGCGTGGCGATGGCCGCGTGGTCCATGCCGGGCAGGAAAAGCACCTCATAACCGGCCATGCGCCGGTAGCGGGCGCAGATGTCCTGCAGCGTGTGGTTGAGGGCGTGACCCATGTGCAGCTCGCCGGTGATGTTGGGTGGCGGCAGGCAGATTGCGTACTTCGGCTTCTTGCTCTTCGCATCCGCGATGAACAAGCCCTCTTTCTCCCAGCGGGCGTACCAACCGGCCTCGATGGCCTGTGGATCGAAGGCGGATGGCATGGCGTTCGGTGTTTTGCTCATGGGCGTGGTCGGACGAGCTGAGGTGAGGTCTGGAGTCGCCGGCGGAGGATCGCTAGCGCGAACGTGCCGGCGAGGGTACGGATACGAACTCGGCGCGGCTCATGGTGCTTGAAGTCTAGCGTTTGTGCTTCTGCCGCTCCCCCAGCTCCTCATTGGCCTGCGTGCCCCCGGTGGACCGCGCGATAGAAGCGAACAGCCCGGGAGCCACGCCCATGATTTTCAAGGTGGCCTTGAGCTGGATCGGCATAACATCGATCTCCCCTCGGTTCTTGACGATTGCGATCCAGACGGCGTCGGCCACCCTCTTTGGCGATACCTCTCCTGCCATTGGGTCTGCCTTCAGGCCCGTCTCCGCCCACATGCCGGCCTCGCTGACGAAGGTCGGGCAGACTACCGAGACTCCGACGCCCGTGCCCCACAGCTCCTCACGAAGCGCAAGCCCAAATCCGCGGATACCGAACTTGGTCGCGTTGTACACCGTGACCCCGGCGGCCGGGATCTTGCCGGCGATCGACGACATGAACACGATGTGGCCTTCCTTGCGCTTCACCATCGCGGGAGCCAGGGCGTGAGCGAGGATCATCCCGGCCCGCAGGTTGACCGCGATCGCGCGATCGATCTCATCAACTGCCAGCTCCGCGAGCCGCCCGCTGATCGGGACTCCGGCGTTGGCCACCAGGACATCGACATCACCGGCCTCCTTGGCGAGGCGCTCGGGCTCGCCGGCCTTCGTCAGGTCGGCCACCACCACGCGAGACTCGCCGATCTCTTTGGCGAGCTTCTGCAGAGCCGGCTCGTTACGGGCGGAAAGGACAAACTTGGCGCCGGCCTGGTGCAGCCTCCGGGCGATGTGCGGACCTAGACCGGTGGACGCTCCAGTGAGGAGCACGGTCTTGCCACGAAGGTCCTGCACGGCCGAAGAATACTCGCCGACTCAAGCAGGCTGATATGACGCCCCCGTAAAAGGCGAAGTGGAGTACGTGCCGGTTAGCGTGTCGATTACTGCCCCGAGTAATGTGGCCACGAGTCGAAGAAGGCGGTTTCAATGGTCGCCTTTTCTGTCCCGATGACCAGGTTATTGAGATACGCAAGTCCGGTCAGCTTTGGTCCGCTTGGTCCGCACAGTGCAGTTACACCACATATGGATTCTTGTGCATACCAGACGATGGTGGACGTCAAGAACACCGCGCCAGCGCGGGGCAGTTTCGAAAGCTGGATCCCAGCGACGGGTTGGTCGTCGAGGCGAATGTACCCAGGGAAGTGATTGCCACTGGCGTTGACTGTCGTGTATGCGATTCGTAGGCCGTCCGCGCTGGGCCACGGATGAATCCAGCTCAGGCCAGGGACAAATAGCTGTGCTCCGTTCGTCGGGTCCCACGCCTCTACTCCCGAAGTCGTGCGGTAAAAGAGGCGAGCCCCGCTGCGCGACCACGTCGCCATCGTGCCGTTCGATCGGCTGTAGGCCAATTGGTGGTCAGCGAGGTGAATTACCTGGAAGGGCGCGCTTCCCTGGGACCCGAAAGTCTCCTCGAGCGATACGTAAAGCCCGTCAGCGGAGAAGCCGACCATTGCGTCGTCGTTATTCGGGTCGACGGTCCGGCTCAGGATCGCCCCGAGTCGGCTCAAGACGACATCGCCCGCGGCTGAGCGAACGTGCCATGTCACCCCGCCTGGGTCGGAGCTGAGGTACGTGAGGATCTTCCCGTCCGGGCTCCATGCGTAGACCTCGTTGATGAATGCCTGAGCGGACCAGGCGCGAACCAAGGATGTGGTGTTGTTCTGCAGGTCGAATAGGTAAAGGGCGCCCTGGCCGTTTGATCCCGTAACGATGTAGGAGATGTGGGAGGCGTCGACGAACCGGAACAAGGTGCCACCATCAGCGGAACAAACGGTTGCGGCGTTCGATATCTCAGCGATGTCGCGCACCGCGATGCCCGACGTATTGCCCAGGCTGACTAGGGCCAGGTCGTCGCCGGCTGGAATCGGCAGCGTGCACTTTGCAAAGGTCGGCGGCACTGGAGTTGATCCGCCGGGGCTCTCGGTGGAGTACGGCGACTGGAGCGGCGCCCCACTCACTGTGCCCGATGAGCAGCTGCATGCAACAACCATGGAGAGGATCCCCGCGGCCGACCGATATCGCACAATAAGACTATAACATTTAATGAAAGTACTTACTTAACAAATACTGTCAAGACGACCCGCGGCTCGGGGCTTCACCCTGGAAAGACCATTGCTGGCCTCGCCGTAGGGCGGAACATGCGATGGTTTGGTGACGATTCGTTCGCGCGGAGCGCTCAGATCGAATCCATCGGTAGGAGTTCGTGCACCATGAGTACCTCAATTGTTGCCGAAGGTCTGGACGTCGATGAACACGGACATGTGCTGGTGAAGCTCAACGACACGCCACCAGATCAATGGATGGAGGCGTTTAGGGACTACTGGGGAAGGCCCGAGACGATTGGTGGCACGTCAGTCCTTGAGTTCACCGTCAAGAAAGAAGCCTTTTCGCATTTCTCCGAGAAGACCATCGTTTTTCGCGGCGTGGACGTAGATGGTTTTGTAGCGCACTGCAAGGCTTTCACCCAGGATGCGCTGAAGTACGCGAACGAGGAGACGCAGCGATTCGAGGCTGAGCGCGATGCGCGCATTCGCGCTCAGGCTGCGTCGGCCGGGCGCGATCAGAAGCACATCGAAGCCGAGAAGTCCAAGGCACGCAAGGTAAGGTTCGAATAGCGCGGCGCCGGCCGGGTGAAGGCTAGGCCGACTCTCCCACCAGGCGTGCCGGGCTTTCGCCCTCTTCGCCCAGCTCGAACTCCGGCTCCAGCGCCTCGCGGATCGACCGCTCGGAGATCAAGCAACGCTTGATCTCGGGCCGTGAGGGGATCTCGAACATCGAGTTCAGCAATGCCTCCTCGATGATCGACTTTAGAGCGCGCGCACCGGTGCCTCGATGCAGAGCGAGCTCCGCGATCGCATCGAGCGACCCCTTCTGAAACACCAGCTCAACGTTGTCCAGCGAGAAGAACTTCTGGTACTGCTTGACGAGCGCGTTCTTCGGTTCCGTGAGGATGCGCACGATGTCCTGCTGATCCAGGTGGTGCAGCGTGACGATGATCGGCAAGCGCCCGATGAACTCGGGGATGAACCCGTATTTCAGCAGGTCCTGAGGCTGCATGAGCTTGAGGGTCTCGGACGCTGCCTTGCGCTCGATCTTGGTGTGCGGCGCCCCAAACCCGATCGCCCTGCGTCCGATGCGCTGCTCGACCACTTTTTCCAACCCATCGAACGCGCCACCGCAGATGAAAAGGATGTTGGTCGTGTTGATCTGGATGAAGTCCTGGTGCGGATGCTTGCGCCCACCCTGTGGCGGCACGTTGGCGACGGTACCTTCGAGGATCTTGAGCAGCGCCTGCTGTACACCCTCGCCGCTGACATCGCGAGTGATCGAAGGGTTGTCCGACTTGCGCGCGATCTTGTCGATCTCGTCGATGTAGATGATCCCGCGCTCAGCGCGGCTGATGTCGAAGTCTGCCGCCTGGATCAGCCGGAGAAGGATGTTCTCCACGTCCTCCCCGACGTATCCCGCCTCAGTAAGGCTCGTGGCGTCGGCGATGGCAAAAGGCACGTCCAGGATCTTGGCGAGCGTCTGCGCGAGGTACGTCTTGCCGCATCCCGTCGGTCCCACGAGCAGCACGTTCGACTTCGTCAGCTCGACATCGCCGACCGACTTCGACGCCGAAATGCGCTTGTAGTGGTTGTAGACCTGGACCGAAAGCACCTTCTTGGCGCGGTCCTGCCCGATCACGTACTGGTCCAGCGCCGCACTGATGGTCTTGGGGTTGGGGATGAACCCGGTCTTCTGCTTCTTGGTGCCCGCGGAGCGGTTGTCGTCCTCGAGAACCTCCTGGCACAGATCGATGCACTGGTCGCAGATGAAAACGCCAGGGCCGGCCACCAGCTTGCGCACCTGGTCCTGCCCCTTGCCGCAGAACGAGCAGCGCGTGTAGCGGCGTCGATCCTCTCTTTCGTTCATTGATCCCTCTTCGCGGTCTCTGCTCGGCCCGTGTCCATCAAGACGAGGCCGGTGCCGGGGGATTATGGCCCCACAGCATCTCGTTCGCAACGCTTATGCACTCGCTGCAGATGAAAACGCCCGACCCTGCAACGAGCCTCACGCCTAGCTCACCCTGCCCCTTTCCGCAGAACGAGCACTTTGGCTTGTGCCTCTTTACCTCGCCGCTCTTCCCCCTTCGTCGGAAGATCATGGCTAAGAGGCTGCCACCTTTTCCTTTTCTTTCTCTTTCTCTTTCGCGCTGGCGGCTTCACGCGCCACGTCAAGCGGCTTGATCGGAGTGAGAATGATGTCGTCGATCAACCCGTACTCCTTGGCCGCGTCGGAGGTCAGGAAGTAGTCCCGCTCCGTGTCGAGCGTCACCTTCTCGATCTTCTGCCCAGTGTGCCGCGCCAGGATCTGGTTGAGCTGCTCGCGCGTGCGCAGGATCTCCTTGGCGTGGATCTGGATATCGGTCGCCTGTCCCTGCATCCCGCCCCACGGCTGGTGAATGAGGATGTTGGCGTGAGGCAGCGCATAGCGCATGCCGTGCGCTCCGCCCGCCAACAGCACTGCGGCCATCGAGTAGGCCATCCCGATGCAGATCGTCGAGACCGCCGGCCGGATGTACTGCATGGTGTCGTAGATCGCGAGCCCCGCGGTCACCTGGCCGCCCGGGCTGTTGATGTAGAGCGAGATCTCCTTGTCGGGGTCCTCGGACTGCAGAAACAGAAGCTGCGCCACCACCAGGTTGGCCACCTGATCGTCGATGGGCGTACCGATGAAGACGATGCGGTCCTTCAGCAGTCGGGAGTAGATGTCGAAGGCGCGCTCGCCGCGCCCCGTGTTCTCGACCACCATCGGCACCAGGTAGCTCTCGGGGCGCTGTATCCGGTTCATATCGTGCACAACGTCATTCTAGACACGCCTCACCCCGGTTCCGTCAAGTCGAGAGGGGGGACTCCCCCTCTCGTGCGGTGGGCGCCTCAGTTAGGGGTCGGGGCTTCCGCGGCCAGGCGATCCAGCACGCGCCGCCGCCGTAGCCGTGAGGCGAAGTACCGCCTCGCGCTCTCGCTTCGCTTCAGCTCCTCGACCTGGCCCTTCAGCTCATCGTCCTCGCCCGCCTGCTCTTCGAGGAAGTGCACGACGTCCTCGTCCGAAGGCTCGAGATCCTGGCGCTTCGCGTACTCACCCAGGACGAGGTCTACCTTCAGCCGCTGCTCGGCGGCCGGCCGCTCTTCCTCGACCCACTGGTTGATGTTCTTGCCCATGTACTCGAAGTACCGCTCGAGCTTCAAGCCCTGGCGGCTCAGCGTGCGCTCCATCGATTCGAGCTGGCTCGTCAGCTCACGATCGACAAGCGCCACAGGCACGTCCACGCTCGACGACTCGACGAGGCCCTTGACGAGCGCCGACTCGCGGTCGAGCTTTGCCATCTCCTTGGCTGACGCCTCGAGCGCGGCTCTCGTCGAGCTCCGGAACGACTCGACGTTTTCGTGCTCGCCGTTGCTGAGCTGCTTGGCCATCTCGTCGTCGAGCGGAGGCAGCACCTTCTCCTTGACGCCCTGGATGGTGACCTTGATGGTCGCCTCTTTGCCGGCGAGCATCGGCTCGCTGTAGTCGTCGGGGAATTTCACCGCCGCCGATCGTGTCTCGCCGACCTTGGCTCCAGGAATCACGGCAAGCAGCTCAGGGCGCAGCACGTCTTCTTTCAGCTCTCCCTCCATCGCCTTTCGCGTCTCCGATTCGATGACGTTGCCGTCGACGTCAACCTCGACGTCGATCACGACCACATCGCCAAGCCGGGCCTCGCGCTCCACCGGCGTTATCTCGGCCAGGGGTTGACGAACGTCCTCGAGGCGGCGCTCGACCATCTCGTCGGTGACCTCGATCGGCTCGATCGGCTCCTCGAGCTTCGGCACCTCGCCGAGCTTCACTTCGGGCATCACGCTCACCGTCGCCTTCAGCCGCGCAGGCCGTCCTCGCTCCAGCTCTAGCACCTCGACGTCGGGGCTTTCGATGGGATCGATCGAGTGCTCCTGGAGCACCTGGCGCACGACCTCGGGCACCATCAGCTCGACCACCTCTTCCCGGACCGCCGCCGGACCAATGCGCGCTTCCACCAGCGAGCGCGGCGCGCGTCCTGGACGGAAGCCCTCGATCCTCGCTTTCGAGGTCAAACGGCTCAGAACCCTGTCATACGTGGCGTCGACAGTCTCGGCCGGTACCTCGATCGTCATGCCGACCTGGCTCTTGGGCAGCTGTTCCGTCACGACTGAGAAAGGTGTCGTAGCCATCTCGGCCGATTCTACGGAGACCGGAGGCGGTCGGGCTGTTAAAGCCAGCTGTGGCTCAGCAGAAAGGCGGATTAGGAGGGATGCAAGGCGACGGCGACGGTGACGGCGGCGGGTTCGCCACGACTGGACCGGTGCCAGAGTCGGGCGGCACGACGAAGGGAGCCGGCTTGGGTGTGGGCTTCGGCGGGCTGTCGCCCGGCAGCCGGGCAATACTGCGAGCGTCGGTTAGGTACCAGCTGCGATTGGTGGCGCCCTCGACGACGTCCGCCGGCTTCGTGTACCAGAGGTTTCCCGGCACACCGGCCAGCGCCTGATCGATGAACGTGTGGAGGCCAGGCGTGGCGACGAAGACGCCGTCCGAGCCGGAGTACATGTAGTGATTGATACCCAGAATGTCACCGACCCACAGACCCGCCGCGATGGTCGGCGTAAACATGATCGTGTCGGCATCCTTGAAGTTGTCGGTCGTACCCGTCTTGGCGGCCACTTTCCGATTCGTGAAGTGAAGGGGGCTGTTGCAGCCGAAGATCAGGCAGCGGTTCTGGTCGTCAGACATGATCTGCGCCATGATGAACGCCACTCCAGGGTCGATTGCCTGGCGAGCACGCTGGTCGGGGTGATCCTGGTAGAGGAGCTTGCCGCCGGAGTCAGTCACGGAGAGGATCGCCTGAGGCGAGTGGTAGACGCCCATGTCGGCATATGTCGCGATGCCATTGACGTGCTCGAGCAACGTAATTGGGTAGCCGCCCAGGGTAAGACTTGGACCGTACTCGGCGCCCGGAGCCAGCGGGTTATAGCTGCCATTGGGATTTATGTAGCGTGGCTGCACGCCGAGGTTGCGCATCCAGTCGAGCACGGCGGGCACCCCGATCGACAGCTCGACCTTGACGGAGCCGATGTTGAGAGAGTTGCCCATGATCTCCTTCAAGGGAAGGACGCCGTGTGTACGCCCGTCGTAGTTGTAGAACTTGGTCGTGCTGTAGGCGTCTTTGTATATGAGCGGGCTCGGGCCGTCATACACCGGGGTGTCGACCGTCGCCGCGCGGGCGTTGATGACGGCGCCGTAGGTGTACGGCTTCATCGACGAACCCATGTTGCGAGGGATGGTCGTGTAGTTGATCTGGCCCGCTTTGCCGTTGTAGTTGGGCGAGCCGACCATCACCAGGATGTCTGCGGTCTTTGGGTCCTCGGCGATGAGCCCTGAAGACAGCTGCCCGGACGGGTCGCGCCAAAGGTTGGCCGCGAGATTGGAACGAACCACGCTCTCGCCCTTCAGCTGCATTTTGTAATCGAGGGTCGTCTTCACGTAGAGCTGCTGGACTCCAGGCTGGAACCCGAGCTGCCGCAGCTCCTGCAGCACGTAGTCCACGAAGTGAGGAGCTTTGAAGCTGTTGATCGGGGCGTAATAGTTGAGCTTCTGGGCCAGCGCCGTGTCCATATCCGCCTGGGTGATGAAGCCGGAGTGGACCATCGCATTCAGCACCTCCGTCTGCCGCACCTTGGCGGCGTCCGGGTGCAGCACCGGGTTCCACTCGGTCGGCGCCTGGGGCAGGCCGGCGAGGACAGCCGACTGAGCCAGGTCCAGCTGTGAGGCGTGGATATGGAAGTAGCCCTCGGCAGCGGCTTCGATGCCGTACGACTGCGAGCCGTAGAAGCTCTTGTTGAGGTAGAGCTCCATGATCTGGTCTTTCGTGTACGACTGGCTCAGCTCGTAAGCGAGCGCGACCTCCTTCAGCTTTCGCGACACCGATTGGTCGGGGGTGAGGAACTGCTGCTTGGCCAGCTGCTGCGTGATGGTGCTGGCGCCGCTCACGATGTGCCCAGCCTTGAAGTTGTCATAAGCGGCCCTGACGATGGCCGTGATGTCGAAGCCGGGGTTCGAGTAGAAGCCCCTATCCTCGATGGCGACGGTGGCTTTGATGACCATCGGGTTGATGTCCTTGAGCTTGACGGCCAGGCGGTGGTTTCCCTGGTCGCCGACGTCGGCGAGGATGACACCTCTCTTGTCGGTGATCACCGTGTCCCCGGAGAAGACCGCGCTGTCGAGGCCCTGGATCGAGGGCAGGTTGTCAAAGAAGGACTGCGCGTACGCGTCGGCCGCGAGGCCTACCACCAGCAGCAGAGCGAGCAGGACGCCCACCCCGCGCAGGATTGCGTTGCGTCGCAGCCTCTGGCCGATCGGGGACCAATTCGCGTGGATCCTCGCCCGTGGCCTGTGGCCGCCCTTGGTTTTGATAGTTTCGGGAATGTCTCTAGACATGGTTAGGGGGCTCGTAGATTCTACGTTTGCCACTCACACCAACGCCACGGGCCGCCAGTGGGTTACGCAGGAAGTTCATCTGGCCGAGGCCGAGCGTACACCTCCTCCGAGGGAGACAGGCGCTCCTGGCGGGTGCCTGGGAAGTGGACTCTCACTCCTGGACGGCCAGGGCTCCCCAGCTCCCAGCCCGCCCCGTACAGCCGGGCGACCTCCGCAAAATCCTTCGCCTGGATGATCTGAACCCCATCTGTAATGGACAGCGTCTGCAGCTTGGCCCCAGGGAAGCCGAGGCGCACCTCGCCGCCGGTCTTGAGGTTGTAGACGTAGTCGTCGAGCGATCCGGCATCCACCGCGGCCACAAGCTCGGCGATCGTAGGGAAGCGTCCTTCCTTCATCGCCGTTTTGACATCGGCCCGCGAGGCACGGTGCGCTTGGCGCTCACGCCGCCGCACCTCGGTCAGCAGCACATCACGTTCTGCGCGAAGAGCAGCCAGTTCTTTCTCCGCCGGCCTCATCCGCTCCCGCACCTCGGTCACGCGACGGTCCAGGTCGGCGGCGTCGAGCGCGGTTAGCTCCTCGGCCACGCGTCCACGTTAAACGGAGGAGCGCCCCGCGTGGCTGGGTTGGCCGGGGTCCCCCCGGCCATGACTTTGTCTCTCAACCACCAAGCGTCGCTAGGAGAAACCATTCGTAATAAATCCCGGAATGGGCGCAGCCGCGCGCGAAGCGCCCGGCGATGAGGGAAAACCATTCGGGTTTTCCCTTATAGGGTCGGCCGTGGCCCGACCCCTTAGCGTTCATGAGCAGCGCGCCGGTTCCGAAAACCTGCGAAGAGAGCGATGTCGTAGATGATCTTCAAACCGCCACCGGCGAAAAATGGAAGGCCGAAACTTGCTGCTCCGATCGCGAGGCCGGCGAGCACTGGACCGAAGGATTGGGCGACGCCGCGCACCGCTCCAGTCATCGCCACGGCACCGGCGCGTTCCTCGGGAGGGACTATCGACACCACGTATGCCTGCCTCACCGGCACATCCATTTGCGAAAGCGCAAATCGAGCCAGCAAGAGGCCGGCGGCCCACGTCAAGCTCGGACTGAACGGGACGAGCAGTAAGAGAACGTTGGATGGCAGGTGGGTGAAGACCATTGTGTTGACCAGCCCGAATCGATTGCCGAGTCGCCCCGACACCTCGTAGGAGAGCGCCTGCAAAATCGCGACGGTCGCAAAAAGCGGCCCAAGAACCTGCACGTCGGCTGCGAAACGAACGTGCAGCCAGTAAGCGATCACCGCGTTGGCGACGAAGCCACCACCGAGGGAGTCGAGCGCGAAGAGCGCCGCCAACCCCGCCAGGGGGCGCAGCTTTCCGAAGGCGACCGGTCGCCCTGGCGCCTCGACACGCGCGCTCATCAAGAGGGGAAGGACTGCCGTTAAGACGCCGATCGCCGCGTAGAGGAGGAAGAAGGCACGGCCTGAAGAGTCTCCGGTCGCAAGCGTCGCCGCCAGTCCGCCCGTGGCATTGAACAGCCCGGCGGTGAGTGAGTAGCGGCCGAATGCAACGTTGCGCGCGGAGGCAGGGACCGCCTCGGCCAGCACGGCCTGCTCGACCGAAGCGAAAGGGCCGAGGTCGACGCTGGCGGCACCAAGCATGCCGGTCAGCCCTGACGCGACCAGCAATCCGGGTGGTCCTGCCAGCGCCAGGTCCAGGCCTGTGAGCACCATCAGCAGGCCCGCGATCGACAGTGCGCGGCGCCGGCCGAAGCGCGCAGCCAGCTTGGCCGAGGCCAGGCCCGAGAGCGAAGCGGCGGCCAATCCCAACCCGAGCGTGAGGCCGATGAGACCCGGAGAAAGTCCGCGACGTTCAAGGTAGACGCCGATGAGAACCGCCGAGAACCCAAAACCGAAAGCGCGGAGACCACGGGCGCCGAGAAGCAGCACCCGGTCCGCGCCGGGAGCCAGGGCCGGCGTCAGGGTCGGCGGCGTCGTCGGAGGGCCGCCGCGCCAACCACCAGTGCAGCCACGATCGCTATCCCGATCGCCAGCATCGCGCCCACCGGGAGACTGGACCGACGAGCTTGGGCTTGGGCCGCGAGGGCAGTGAGGGGCGCAACCGAAACTTGGGCCGCTGCCAGAACGGCTAAGAGGCGCCGCATCTCGCGGAGAGTATCGCGCCATGTGGCGCCGGCGACTATTTCAACTTCCGTGTTGAAAAACTCGTACGATCACTTCGTGGATTCCAGGCGCGAGACCATCCTCGCCTTCTTGAAGACTCGAAGCCAGGCGACCCTCGGCGAGGTCGCCGCGCACCTCGAGGTTTCGAAGCAGGGAGCGCTGCGCCACCTGGAGGCCCTGGAGACCGACGGCCTGGCCACGACGGGCCACGCCCAGCCGCACGGCCGGGGCCGGCCTGAAAACCTCTACGAGCTGACGCCAGCGGCCGACGGCCACTTTCCCGACGGCCACCGCGAGCTTGCCGGCGACCTCGTCCAGTTCCTCTCGGAGGAGCAGCTGAAGCGCTTTTTCGAGCGGCGCGCGGAGCGGTTGGAGGCCGAGTATGCCCCCCGATTGGCCGGTTTAGACCTTGAAGGGCGCGTCCGCGAGCTGGCGAAGCTGGCCACCGAGCACGGTCACATGGCCGAGGTGGTGGAGCTTCCGGAGGGTGGGCTCGCGATCCGCCATTGCAACTGCCCGATCCAGGACGTCGCCGCCCGCACCGGGCTGCCTTGCCAAAACGAGCAACAGATGTATCAGCGCCTCTTGGGCGCCTCAGTGACCCGGTCGACATGGATGGCAGAGGCCGCGCCCGACTGCACATATGACGTGAAGGAGAAATAAAGAGAGTTGGCTGATTTCGAGATCCGAGACCTGCGGGCCAGCGTCGACGGCAAGGAGATCCTCAAGGGCGTCACGCTCGCCATCAACAAGGGCGAGGTGCACGCGGTGATGGGCCCAAACGGCTCGGGCAAGTCGACTCTGTCCCACACGCTGATGGGACACCCCGGCTACACGGTCGATGGCGGCACGGTGACCTTCAAGGGCAAGAACGTCCTGGAGCTCGAGGTCGACGAGCGGGCTCGTCTGGGCATGTTCCTCGCGCTGCAATACCCCGTCGTCGTCCCGGGCATCTCGATGACCAACTTCCTGCGCACCGCGCTCAACGCAAAGCGGGGTTATGACGGCAAGGACAAGTCGAAGATGATCTCTCCCAAGGAGTTCCGCTCGATGCTCAAGGGCGAGCTCGAGGTGCTGCACATGGACGACTCGTTCCTGCCTCGCTACATCAACGACGGCTTTTCCGGCGGCGAGAAGAAGCGCGCCGAGATCCTGCAGATGGCGATGTTGAAGCCCGAGATCGCGATCCTCGACGAGACCGACTCAGGCCTCGACATCGACTCGATCAAGTTCGTCGCCGAGGCGGTGAACCGCATGCGCGGGCCGGAGCTCGGCGTGCTGATCATCACCCACTACACGCGCATCCTGGAGTTCATCAAGCCCGACTTCGTGCATGTGCTCGTCGACGGGAAGTTCGTGCTGTCGGGCGGTCCCGAGATCGCCAACAGGCTGGAGAAAACCGGTTACTCGGAATGGGCGGAGGCTGACGAATCCGCAGTCCTGAAGCCCGAGGAGATTGCCTGATGGCGACAGTACCCAAGCAAATCGAGATCGGCTCCGATTACAAGGAGAAGTACGGCTTCTCCGTCCCCGAGGACTACATCTTCAAGGCCAAGCGCGGCCTGAACCCCGAGATCGTCAAGGAGATCTCGTGGATGAAGAAGGAGCCCGAGTGGATGTTGAAGATGCGACTCCGCTCGCTCGAGATCTTCCGCAAGAAGCCAATGCCCACCTGGGGCGCAGACCTCAGCGTGATCGACTTCGAAAATATCTTCTATTACCTCAAGGCGTCCGACAAGCAGTCGAAGACGTGGGAGGACCTGCCGCCCGACATCAAGAAGACGTATGACAGGCTGGGCGTGCCCGAAGCGGAGAGGAAGTTCCTCGCGGGCGTGTCGGCGCAGTACGAGTCGGAGGTCGTCTACCACTCACTCCACGAGGAGCTGTCGAAGAAGGGCGTCATCTTCACCGACACCGACTCGGCGCTGCGCGATCACCCCGAGCTGTTCAAGGAGTACTTCGGCACGATCATCCCGCCCGCGGACAACAAGTTCGCCGCGCTGAACACCGCGGTGTGGTCCGGTGGGTCGTTCATCTACGTGCCAAAGGGCGTGCGAGTGGACATTCCGCTGCAGGCGTACTTCCGCATCAACGCGGAGAACATGGGCCAGTTCGAGCGGACTCTGATCATCTGCGACGAGGGCTCGTTCGTGCACTACATCGAGGGCTGCACGGCTCCCATCTACACGACCGACTCGCTGCACTCGGCGGTGGTCGAGATCATCGTCAAGAAGAACGCGAGGTGCCGCTACACCACGATTCAAAACTGGTCGACCAACGTCTACAACCTGGTCACCAAGCGCGCTCTCGCGTATGCCGACGCCACCATGGAGTGGGTCGACGGCAACCTCGGATCGCAGATCACCATGAAGTACCCCAGCGTCTACCTGATGGAGCCCGGCGCCAAGGGCGATGTGCTTTCGGTGGCGTTCGCCGGCAAGGGCCAGCACCAGGACGCCGGCGGCAAGATGATCCACGTCGCACCCAACACAACATCGACGATCACGTCGAAGTCGATCTCCAAGGGCGGCGGCCGGACTTCATACCGCGGCCATATCAAGATGTACCCCGACGCGAAGAACTCGAAGTCGTTCGTGAAGTGCGACGCGCTTCTTCTCGACGACCAGTCGCGCTCCGATACCTATCCGTACAACGATGTCGACGCCGAGAACGTGACCCTCGGACACGAGGCGACGGTGAGCAAGGTTTCCGACGAGCAGCTCTTCTACCTGATGAGCCGCGGCATTACTCGCAACGAGGCCGAGACGATGATCGTCAACGGCTTCATCGAACCCTTCACCAAGGAACTTCCACTCGAGTACGCCGTGGAGCTGAACCGTTTGATCCAGCTCGAGATGGAGGGGTCGGTAGGCTGACGTTGGGATTCACCGAAGAGACCCTGGAGAAGACAGGCCAGGGCGAACCCGACTGGCTGCGCGAGCGGCGACGCACGGCGTTTGCCGCATACGAGCGCATGCCGATGCCCAGCCGCACCGACGAGGAGTGGCGCCGCACCGATGTGACCGGGCTCGACCCCGCGAAGTTCGCGACGCTCGAGCACGCCAACGGCCACAAGCAGGAGACGCCCAAGCTGCCGGCCGGCGTGATCTTCGAGCCGCTTTCCCTGGCCGCTCACAAGCACCGTCAGCTGGTCGAGCCACTGCTCTTCTCGGCCCTGCATGCAAACCGCGACCGTTTCGCGGCGCTGCACGCCGCGTTCTTCACCGGCGGGAACTTCCTCTATGTGCCCGACGGCGTGGTCATCGAGGAGCCGATCCTTCGCCAGCATTTCTCGCACGAGGGCGGCACCACAGTGCTGCCACATACGGTCATCGTCGCCGGCCGCAACTCGCGCTTCTATTACCTCGACGAGTACATCGGTGAGGAAGAGGAAGCCGGGTACCGCAGCGGCTCGGCTGAGATCTTCGTTGGCGAAGGCGCGGACGTCGGCTACGTTTCGATCCAGAAGTGGGGACGCCACGCCTGGCACCTCGCCGACCAGCGCGCGCGCCTCGAGAAGGACTCGCGTCTGCGCCTCTTCAACATCACGCTCGGCGGCCGTTTTTCCAAGACACGTGTCGAAGCCTCTCTGGTCGGCCCGGGCTCGAGCGCAGAGCTCAAGGGCATCTACTTTGCCTCGGGCGAGCAGTTCTTCGACTTCCACACCTTGCAAGACCACCAGGTCGGCAACACCACCTCAGACCTGCTGTTCAAGGGTGCGCTGCAGGACACGGCTCGCGCCGTATACGCAGGGCTCATCCGGATCGAGAAGGGCGCGGCGCGCTCGGACGCATACCAGGCGAACCGCAACCTGGTGCTCTCCGAGCACGCAAGAGCGACCTCGATCCCGATGCTCGAGATCGACAACAACGACGTGCGCTGCACCCATGGCGCCACGGTCGGCCCTGTCGACCCCATGAGCATGTTCTACCTGCAGTCGCGGGGCATCCCCGCGACGACTGCGAAGCGGATGATCGTCCAGGGCTTCTTCGGTGAGGTCCTCGAGCGGATCCCCTTCGAGCAGGCCCGCACGCTGGTCGAGACGGAGCTGGAGGCGCGCCTTGGCTAAGGTGCGCGTCGCGTCGGTCGACGAGGTGCCCTTGGAATCGCTGAGAGCGGTCAGGGTCAACGAAACCGAGATCTGCCTGGCACACGCCGAGGACGGCAACTTCTACGCGATCAACGACGTGTGCACGCATGAGAACTTCCTGCTCAGCGTGGGCGAGCTCTTCGAGCTGCAGGTCGAGTGCCCGCAGCATGGCTCGCGCTTCAACCTCAAGACGGGCGCGGTGACCGGCCTGCCTGCGGTGATCCCGACCAAGGTGTATCCCGTCACGGTTGAAGGCAATGACATATACGTCGAGGTCCCCGACTGATGGCGACTGCCTCACGCGGAACCCGCCTGGATGTTGCCACCATCAGGAAAGACTTTCCGATCCTCGAGACCGGCATCGCCTACCTGGACTCGGCGAACACGTCCCAGCGTCCCCGACAAGTGACGGGCGCGATGCTCGAGTACTTCGAGAAGTTCAACTCCAACATCCACCGCGCCGCGTATCACATCGCGGAAGAGGCGACAGAGCGGTACGAGGGCACTCGCGAGAAGGTGCGCGCCTTCATCAACGCGTCATCGACGAAAGAGGTCATCTACACGCGCGGGACGACTGAGGCCATCAACCTCGTCGCCTACTCGTGGGGTCGAAAGAACATCAAGAAAGGCGACCTCATTGTGCTGACCATCCTCGACCACCACTCCAACATCGTGCCCTGGCAGATCCTTGCGGCAGCCAATGGCGCGACGATCGAGTACGTCGACATCGATGAGCGCGGCGAGCTGCGCCTCGACCAGTTCCACGAGTTGCTGAAGCGGTCGCCCAAGCTGGTCGCCTTCAGCCAGGTCAGCAATGCGCTCGGCACCATCAACCCGGCGGAGCAAATGGTCGCCGCCGCCAAAGCCGCGGGCGCCACCGTATTGGTGGACGGAGCGCAGGGCGCCCCCCACCAGGGCGTCGACGTGCAAGCGCTCGGCTGCGACTTCTACGCGTTCAGCGGCCACAAGATGCTGGGCCCCACCGGCGCGGGCATCCTGTACGGCCGCCGCGAGCTACTCGAGGCGATGGACCCCTTCATGTCGGGCGGCGACATGATCAAGGCGGTCCGCATCGAGGGCACCACCTACCACGACCTGCCCTGGAAGTTCGAGGCAGGTACGCAGGCCATCGCCGAGGTCATCGGCCTGGGCGCCGCGGTCGATTACCTGAGCGGTCTGGGCATGGAGGCGGTGCGCGCCCACGAACGTGAGATCACCGAGTACGCCTATGAGGCACTGAGCGACATCGGGGGGCTGACGCTTTACGGCCCTCCCCCATCGCGGCGCGCCGGGGTCATCTCGTTCGCGCTCGAGGGCATCCACCCCCACGACCTGGCGACGATCGCAGACCGCGACCAGGTGTGCCTGCGAGCCGGGCACCACTGCGCGATGCCGCTGATGACGAGGCTCGGCGTGGCGGCCACCGCTCGCGCCTCCTTTTATATCTATACGCAGAAGGATGAAGTCGACCGGCTGGTCGGTTCTATCAAAGAGGCCCAGCGCATATTCAAATGAGCAGCACCCCAGCCGACGACCAGTTCTATCGCGAGTACATCCTTGACCACTACAAGAACCCGCGCAATTTCGGGCGACTGGAAAACCCGGACATCAGCCACGAAGAGGACAACCCTCTTTGCGGAGACGTGATCGGGATGGAATTCCGCGTCAAGGACGGGGTCATCGAGGATGTCAAGTTCCACGGGCGCGGATGCGCCATCTCGCAAGCGGCGGCGTCACTGCTCACGGAGCGACTCAAGGGCCTGCCTCTCGACGACGCAAAGAAGATCAGTAAGGACGATGTGCTGGGGGAGCTGGGGATCCAGATCTCACCGGCTCGCATCAAGTGCGCGCTGCTGTCATTGAAGGTTTTGAAAGTCGGGGCCTACGGGCTGGCCGGCGACGACGAGGAAGGAGAGTAGCTATGAGTCAGGAAGAGCAGTTCAAAGATCTGAAGCTCGACGACGTCCGCAAGCTGATGGACGAGGGCGACTACGACATCGTGGACGTGCGCGAGGACTGGGAGTGGAACAAGGGCCATGTCCCGGGTGCACGGCACGTGGTATTGAACTCCGTGCTCGCGAATCCGGCAGCGGCGAAGTTTCGAGACAAGACGATCTTCGTTTGCATGACCGGGGAGCGTTCCTCCGTCGCGTCGGAGATGGCCGTGGCGCTCGGGATCAAAGACGTCGTGAACTTCCGCGGCGGCACCAAGGCCTGGAAAGACGCAGGACTGCAATTGGAGACCACCCCATGAAATCTTCGATTTCACGGGGACCCCGGGAGATGCCATGACAGACACCACACCCACCAGCACCGTGGCGCCGGAGTCGAGCGTCAAGCCGGAGGACGTGATCGAAGTGCTGCGCCAGTGCTTCGACCCCGAGATCCCGGTCAACATCGTCGACCTCGGCCTTATCTACGACATCGCGATCAAGCCAGAGCGGGTCGACATCAAGATGACGCTGACCGCGCTGGGCTGCCCGATGGCGGCCGAAGTGATGACCGATGTCCGCGACCACCTGCTGACCCTGCCGGGCATCAGCGATGCCGGCGTGGACATCGTCTACGAACCGGTCTGGACCCCAGAGCGCATGTCAGAAGAAGCGCGCTGGGAACTGGGGATGGTCTAGCCCAGAGCTCCGATCAGGCCGGGTGTGGCCACACATCGGACACGCTCGTGATGACGGATTCGGTCTCCGCGCCTGTTTGCAGGTCGTAGATGTAGGTTTTTCCCGTCGGAATCGCCGATCCGGGCAAGCATTCGTTCAATTTGCACAAGCGCTCGCCCTGGTACCAGACGAAGCGCGCGGTGAGGAAGGCCGGATCCGCACGATACGCACCACCCAACTGGCGGACCGCGGCGGTCGAAGCGTCCACAACATACGTACGAGATACGCCTGAGGTGTCCCGCGTCTCGTACACGATTTGGCCGCCCCCCGGCGACGCTTTCGGCCTGATCCAAACGACTCCAGGAAGGAAGGTGGAGACAACCCCGTTGCGCCAAACCTTTACGTCTTTCGAGTCTAGGAAGTAAAAGCTCGCGCCTGACCAGACAGACATGTTCACAAATGGGGTCGACGGTGTAACGTCGACGCCGCCTGCGGTCCACATGCGAAAGACGTCCGTGACGCTCTGGGCCCAGGTGATGAAGCGACCATCCGGCGAGTAGGTGAGGTGGAAATCCCACCCGTCGGCGCATCCTTGAGACTCGCAGCCAAAGCCGGGCGAGGGAAGCCCGGGCATTGAGCTGACGATTCTGTCTTTGCCTCCACTGACCAGGTGGAGTTGCATGGTTGAACGGCCCCCGCTGTTCGCACGGCTGGACATGTATGCGGCAGTCTTTCCATCCGGACTCCAGGTGAAGAACCCGCCGGCCCCGCCGGCGATGGGCGTCCTGGGGGATCCGGAGAGTGGTGTGCGCACGAGGCCCCTCTTGGCATCAACGTACGAGAGAGTCGCACCGCTCACAAAGCGTGGCGCGGGGACGTCCCTCAAATTGCTCACGGTCCGGGGGTGGTTGATGTCGGTGAGGTCGCGAACGACGTACGACCCGCTGCCACGGAGCGTGACCAGGGCAAGGTTGCGGACAGGTGTTGGGGTTGTGCTGGGCGAGGCGGACGCTGTGGGGGAAGGCGCCAGGGAAGGCGACGGGGATGGCGCGTTCCCCACCGGAGGTGTCGAGCTACAGGCCGATGCGATCAGCGCGGTCACGGCCAGTGCTCTGATCCAGTGGGCGGCGTTCATGTCCTTGCAGCAGTAACGACCCGAGGGGGGATTAGTTATGAGTAGCCGTTAGCCGTTTCAGCGAATTGGAAGCGCTCAGCAGCCGGAGATCGGGTTGCCGTTGGCATCGACTCCCCCGGTCACGCCGTTGCAGTCGCCCGCGTACCAGGTGAGCGTGCCGTTGTCGCACCGATAGTGGTACGGACCGGTCAGGAAGCCTGACGAGCCGCCCCCCAGCGTCCCGCTGGGCGGGCACACGATGATGCTCTGCGTAACTACGAATCCACTCACCAGAACCATCAAGGCGATCACAGCCCCCGCGACCTCAGATAACACTGCGCTCCTTCCATTGCGACCGCTAAGCGACCTGACGGCCGCGATCGCCGAAAGGATCCCGGCGACCGACAGCGGCAGGCCGATGGAAAAGAGGGCGAAAAAGCCGAGCAGCAAAAGGCCGGCGGCCGCCGCCGCGAGCATCGCCGGCCGCAGCATCGCCATCCGGGCATTGCCAAGGAGGGATAACCCAAGCAGGGCTGCCATCAGCAGCATGTAGCCGCCGACGAACGGAACAACCGCTGCCGAGTCAGGTGGAGGACCGCCCTGTCCTCCGAGGATCGCGCGGTAGGCGATGACGTCGGCCAGCACCAGCGCGATGGCTACCCAAACCAAGGTTGCTGACGCCCGACCAACCCGTCCCGCGCCCGGGATCACCACGTCAGAACTCTAGGCTTGATCACGGTGACTGATCGGGCCTCCGTAGACTTAATCCTCGTGCCTGACTTCAGCCCTGGGCTGGAAGGTGTCGTCGCCGCCGAAACCTCGATCAGCGAGGTTGATGGCGCCAACGGCCGCCTGATCTACCGGGGTGGATACCTAATCGAAGACCTCGCGCCAGTCGCGACCTTCGAAGAGGTGGCCTACCTGCTTTGGCACGGCGAGCTGCCAACCAACACTGAGCTCGATGCGTTGAAGCACCAGATGGCCGCGTGCCGCAACCTCACCGATCACGCGCAGCGCACGCTGGAGTCGGCCGACCCTGAGACCAATCCGATGGACATCCTGCGCACAGTCGTCTCGGCCCAGGGCTCGACCACGCTGCCGACCAAACCCAGCCTCGAGGAGGCGGTCGCGCTAACGGCAATCTTTCCGACCATCGTCGCCGCCGCCTGGCGGCGAAGCCAGAGGCATGAGATCGTCAAGCCACGTAGCGACCTCGGCCATGCCGCCAACCTGCTGTGGATGATGGATGGCAAGGAGCCGTCCGCCGACCGCACCCGCTGGCTCGAGCTATACCTCGTGCTCCTGGCGGACCACGGCCTCAACGCCTCCACTTTCGCGGCGCGAGTCATCGCCTCGACGGGCAGCGACCTGTGCTCATCGGTGGTCGGCGCCATCGGGGCGCTGAAAGGCCCTGCCCATGGCGGTGCCACTTTCGCCGCTCGCACGATGCTGGACAAAATCGGTTCCACCAAGCTCGCCGAGAAATGGCTCATCGACGCGCACGCCCGCAATGAGCGGTTCGCCGGTTTCGGACACCGCGTTTACAGGACCTACGATCCTCGAGCGCGAATCCTCAAGGAGCTCGCCGCCGACGCGGCACCCGAGCTGCACCGAAAGGCCGACCGGACCGAAGAGGTGGCGCTGAGAATCCTGCACGAGGCGCACCCGGAGCGGCCGAACGCGACCAACGTCGACTTCTGGGCGTCGGTGGTATTGACCGGCGCAGGGATTCCGAAAGCTCTCTTCACCTGCGTCTTCGCCACCTCGCGCGTCGCCGGTTGGACCGCCCACGTCCTCGAGTCGATGGAGGACCTGCGCATCATCCGGCCCGCCTCGGTATGGACCGGGCCCGAGGCGGGTAAGCAGCCGCTGCCCCTGGCCAAGCGATGAGCGCCGAGTTCGTCCCCGGCCTCGAGGGGATCATCGCGGCGCGCACCGAGATCAGCCTGGTCGACGGCGCCAACGGCCGTCTGGTCTATCGCGGCTACGTCATTGCCGACCTGGCTGAGGAGATGTCGTTCGAAGAGGTCGCCTACCTCTTGTGGAACGGCAGCCTGCCCAAGCGTGCCGAGCTCGACGCGCTCACCCAGGAGCTGGCCGGCTCGCGAGCCCTAACCGCTCCTGCCATGGCCACGCTCGAGTCCTTGCCCGCGGACACCGATCCCATGGATGTCTTGCGTAGCGTGGTTTCGGTGCAGGGGGTCGAGCACAAGCTGCAGAAACCCACGATTCCTCTCGCGATCCACGCGACCGCATCCTTCCCGACGATCCTCGCCACGTTTCACCGGCTCACGCAGGGGCTCAAGCCCGTCGAGCCTCGGGCCGACCTCGGCCACGCCGCCAACTACCTGTACATGCTCAACGGAAAAGAGGCGTCGCCGGAGATCGTGCAGGCCCTCAACACCTACCTGGTCCTGCTGGCCGACCATGGCATGAACGCGTCGACGTTCACCGCTCGCGTTATCGCATCGACCGACTCGGACCTCGCCTCCTGTCTCGTGGGCGCGATCGGGGCCTTGAAGGGGCCTGCTCATGGAGGCGCGCCGTCGGCCGTGATGGACCAGCTCGAGCAGATCGGCACTGCGGACAACGCCGAACACTGGATGCGCGAAGCCCGCAAAGAGAAGGTGAGGTTCATGGGCTTCGGCCACCGCGTCTACCGCACGTATGACCCGCGCGCGAAGATCCTGAAGGCGTTGTGCCAGCGGCTGAATCCGAAGTTTTACGAGCTCGCTTCGAAAGTAGAGGAGACCGCCCTCGCCCTGCTCCACGAGGAGCACCCGGAGCGGCCGCAGGCAACCAACGTGGAGTTCTATTCGGCCGGCGTGCTGCAGGCGATCGGCCTGCCCACGGAATACTTTCCGCCGACCTTTGCCGTCTCACGCGTGGCCGGTTGGTCGGCTCACGTGCTCGAGCAGGGCTCTCACAACCGCCTCATCCGACCCCAGTCGGAGTACATCGGACCCGCACCTCGAAAACCGCTACCGCTCGCCGAGCGGTGATCGCCCGGTTCGACGCCCCGGCCCGCCAGAACTTGGGCGACGCCGGTCTCGCCTGGTTTCTGCTCCTGGCCGGGGCGGTAACCGCACTCTGGGTCTTCGCCCCCACCCGCCGAGACGCCCTCGACAGCGATCTGACCCTCGTCTTCATCGGGGCGCAGCTTCGGCCGGGCGCGCCCTTCGGGCAGTGAACGCCTCCGAAGTTCGGATACCGCACGCCCGGGTCATCGTCGCGATCGCCGCTCTCCTCGCATCGGTCGCGATCCTCTGGCTGACGCGGACCTTCACCTTCTATTTCGACGAATGGACCCTCATTCTCAGCGCGCCGGACTGGAGCTGGGCAACCTACCTGCAGCCCCTCAACGAGCACCCGGTGATGCTCACTCGCGCCATTTACGCCGCGCTGTTCGCGACCGTGGGACTGCACTCCTATCTCCCGTACATGGCGGTCCTGCTTGCGCTCCACGCCGCGAGCGTCGTGCTGCTTTTCGAAGTCGTCCGCAGGCGCGCGGGCGACCTTGTCGCGCTGGGCGCGGCTGCGCTGCTGCTGGTGCTGGGAGCCGGCTGGGAGAACCTGCTGTGGGCCATTGGGATCCAGTTCGTCGGCTCGGTGGCGTGCGGACTGGGAATGCTCCTCGCCCTGGAGGGACAGCCCGGGAGGCGCAACCTCCTCATCGCCGCCGCGCTCCTGACCGCGTCGTTTATGTTCTCGGGCGTTTTCCTCTTCTTCGGGGTGGCCGCGGCGGTTCAGCTCGCGACGACTTCCGGCAGGCGCCACGACCTCGTCTGGTTCGCGCCCGTCGCCGTCGCCGCCGGCACCTGGTTCCTGGCGTTCGGACACAACGGTGCGCCAACCAATCCCCCATCGCTTGGGGACATCGCCGCCCTGCCGCTCTATGTTGTCTGGGGCCTGGGCGCCAGCGCGGGAGGGCTGATCGGAGTGGGCGGCTTCGCCGGTTTGGCGGTCCTGGGCCTCGCCGGGCTGGCGGTTGCTTTCGGCTGGTGGCGCGTCGGGAAAGTTGATGGGTTTGGGCTGGGCATCGCGGCGGGCCTTGTCAGCTTCTATGCGGTGATCGGCGTCATCCGGGTGCAGCTCGGCTACCAGCAGTCGGGCGCGGGCCGCTACAACTACGTAGGCGCGGTCTTCTGGCTGTTGCTGCTGGCGGATGCCGCTCGAGGCCTGCCGTGGCGAGGGACCTGGCGGCCGGCCCTCGTCGCGTGCCTGTTTCTCGCGTGCTTCAGCAGCGGCGCGCTGCTGTTCGCGTACGCCGCCGCGAAGACGGTCCAGATGGAGCGCCAGGTCGCGGATCTTCAGGCGCTGTCCGCAGTACGAGGCGACCCGTGCTTGGATCCGAATGCCGCCGTGGACCTGCTGGTCATGCCCCAGATGACCAGCCCGGCGCTCTATTACCGGGCGGTCGATCGGTACGGCGACCCAACCTCATCCCTTCCGGTCGTCGATCGGTCCGACTTCGATCAGGCTCGAGCCAACCTGCTGACGGCCGGCTGCAAATCAAATCAGTAGGGCGCGGAGATGCCTCCAGTGGGCCGGCCGAGAGATTCGGTGTCCAGGGGGCCCCTCCGATGCCTTCGTCATGGGGACCCCAGTGGACGCGCCAGTAGCGCAGCGCGCGCATCCGTGGATGCGCAAGCGAGCAACGCAGGTCGCAACAACGCAGATGGGCCGCATGGGCGCCGCAGATCCGGTCGGCATCGCTTGTGGCATCTCGGACTCCTACACTTAAAACAAATGCCCGCTGACGACTTCGACGTGCTGATCCTAGGGGGCGGAATGGGCGGCTACCCAGCCGCGATCCGCGCTTCCCAACTTGGTTTGAAGGTGGGGTTGGTCGAGGCCGACAAGCTCGGTGGCACCTGCCTCCACGTCGGCTGCATCCCCACCAAAGTCCTGCTCGAGTCCTCGGAGCTCTACCACCGGATCTCGGCTCGCGGGCCCGAGTTCGGCGTCGACGCGGACAAGGTGCGCTTCGATTACGCCCGCATCGCAGCGCGCCGAGACGCCGTGGTGAGCCAGCTCTACAAGGGCGTCCAGTTCCTGATGAAGAAGAACAAGATCGAGGTCGTGGCCGGCAGCGGCCGGCTGCGCGACCGCAACACGCTCGAGATCGGAGCCAAGCAGCTTCGCGCCAAGAACCTGATCGTCGCGACCGGCTCAACCGTCCGCTCGTTGCCAGGCCTCGAGTTCGACGGCGAGCTGATCGTGTCGTCCGACAACGCCACGCTCTCGGCGGAGGTTCCGGAGTCGATCTGCATCATCGGCGCCGGCGCTGTCGGGGTCGAGTTCGCGACGCTCTACAGCCAGCTCGGCGTCAAGGTCACGCTCCTCGAAGGCCTAGATCGATTGGTGCCGCTCGAGGATGCAGACATCTCCAAGGAGATGCTGTCCGCCTTCAAGAACGCGGGCATCGATTGCCGCGTCGGCGTGAAGGTGAAGGGCGCCAAAAAGGCCCGCGGCGGCATGACCGTCGACACGGAGCAAGGCGATGTCTGGGCCCATCAGGTGCTCGTCGCCGTCGGCCGCTCACCACGATCCAAGGACATCGGCCTGGAGAAGGTCGGTGTGGAGACCCACCCGAATGGTTTCATCAAGGTCGACGAGTGGATGCACACGTCGGCAGAGGGCATACACGCGATCGGCGACGTGGTGGGCGGATTTCTGCTGGCTCATGCAGCGGCGCACGAGGGCATGACCGCGGTCGAAGACATCGCCGGTCAGCGCGTCGCGCCGATGGACCAGGATCTCGTCACCCGCTGCACGTACTCGCATCCGCAAATCGCCTCCGTCGGCCTGACCGAGAAGCAGGCCAAGGAAAAAGGCCGCGAGGTCAAGATCGGCAAGTTTCCCTTCAGCGCTCTGGGTCGGGCGATCATCCATGGCGAGACGGGCGGCTTCGTCAAGCTCGTCGCCGATGCCAAGACAGGCCAGCTGCTTGGCGCACATATAGTCGGACCCAACGCGACCGAGCTCATCGCGGAGCCTGCGCTGACCCAGCTGTTCCAGGGCGACGCCTGGGAGATGGGTCGCAACATCCACCCGCACCCCACCCTCAGCGAAGCCGTTATGGAAGCAGCCCTCGCCGTCGATGGCCACGCGATCCACATCTGAGCGTCTGATGGCCACCACCGTGAAGACCAAGCGCCCGACCTTCAGCCCCGAGTGGCGTTTCCAGGAACCTGTCGCATGGCGCGACACCGACCTGGATGAGAAGACGCTCAAGACCTGGTTCAACTACATGCTGCTCGGCCGCCAGGTCGACTACAGGTTCCAGGTGTTGAACCGCCAGGGCCGCGCGCCTTTCATCATCTCGTGCGCCGGGCACGAGGCGGCGCAGATCGGGGTGAGCTGGGGGCTGAAGCCGAAGTACGACTGGGTGTCGCCCTACTACCGCGACGTGGTGCTGTGCCTACGGATGGGCGTCACGCCGCTCGACCTGATGCTCTCGGTGCTGGCGAAACCGGCGGACCCTGCCTCAGGCGGCAAGCAGACGCCAGGCCACTTCTCCGACACACGGCTCAACATCACCTCTGGCGGCTCGCCGGTGGCGACACAGCTGGTTCGTGGGGCCGGGGTCGCATACGCGCTGAAGATGGACGGCACGGACAAGGTCCTGATGACCTGCTACGGCGAGGGCTCGGGGTCAGAGGGCGACGCGCACGAGGCCTTCAACTTCGCCGCGATCCACAAGGTGCCTGAGATCTTCATCTGCGAGAACAACGGCTTCGCGATCTCCACGCCATTCAAGAAGGAGTACGCGATCGAGTACGCGGCGCAGCGCGCGGCTGGCTACGGATTTCCCGGTGTGACTCTCGACGGGCGCGATCCCGTCACTGCCTACGTCGTCGCCAAGGAGGCGATCGCTCGCGCTCGGGCCGGACACGGCCCGACCCTCATCGAGTGCCTCGTAGACAGGCTTGGCGCGCACTCCTCGGAGGACGACCAGCGCCGGTACCGCACGCAGGAGGAGATCGAGCGCCTCGCGCTGTCGGATTGCCTGGAGCAGTTCAAGAAGCGGCTCCTCGACGAGGGAGTGTTGAGTGCCAAGGAGATCGCCGAGTACGAGGAGCGAGTCAAGGACGAGGTCGCCAAAGCGACCACCGAGGGGATGGCATCGCCCGACGCTCCCGCGGAGAACGCGCTGACGAACGTGTACGGACTCGACGTGCCGAAGGCGATCGATCCGCCAGACGGCGTCGAGACCGAAGAGATGAACATGGTTTCCGCTCTTCGCTCAGCTCTGACGGAGGAGATGGAGCGCGACGAGCGGGTCATGGTCCTCGGCGAGGACGTCGGCAAGAAGGGCGGCGTGTTCCTGGTTACCGATGGGCTCTTCAACAAGTTTGGCGAGGCACGCGTCATCGACACGCCGCTCGCGGAATCGTCGATCGCCGGTGTCGCCCTCGGCCTCGCGCTCGCGGGCAAGCGGCCGGTGGCTGAGATGCAGTTCACCGACTTCGCTCACATGGCGTTCAACCAGATCACCAACGAGATCGCCAAGTTTCGATACCGCAGCGATGGCGACTGGTCGGTACCGATGGTCGTTCGCGCTCCGATGGGCGGCCACGCTCATGGCGCGCTTTACCACTCGCAATCGATCGAGGCGCGGTTTGCCACGCCTGGTCTGAAGATCGTGATCCCCTCCACTCCCTACGAAGCCAAAGGCCTCCTCCTCGCGGCGATCCGCGACCCCGACCCCGTCCTTTTCTTTGAGCACAAGCGGCTGTATCGCATGTTCAAGGAGCAGGTGCCGAAGGGCGAGTACCTCATCCCGCTCCAGGTCGCGCGCACGGTGCGCGAAGGAACGGACATCTCGGTCTTCTGCTACGGCCTCATGGTCCATTACGCGATGGAGGCGGCCACAGCCCTCGATGCGGATGGCGTGAGTGTCGAAATCATCGACCTGCGCACTGTCTACCCGCTGGACCGCGAAGCGATCATCGCATCGGCTCGCAAGACCGGCAAATGCCTGGTCCTCTACGAGGACAACTTCAGCGTGTCGGTTGGATCGGAGATCGCGGCGCTCATCGCGGATGAGGCATGGCGATGGCTGGACGCGCCGGTGAAGCGGTTGGGCGGACTCGACGTGCCGTCGATACCGTATGCCCCGGCGATGGAGGACCTCTTCATGCCGAACCCGGAGAAGATCGCCACAGCTTTGCGCGAGCTCGCGGCGTTCTGATGGCGGGCACCACCAAGCGCGTAGTGATGCCCCAGCTGGGGGAGTCGGTGCACGAAGGCACCATCTCGAAGTGGCTCGTGAAGCCTGGTGACAAGGTGGTCGAGTTCGAGCCCATGCTCGAGGTGGACACGGACAAGGTCAGCGCCGAGGTTCCCGCGCCAGTGACGGGAATCCTCAAGGAGATCCTCGCCAAGGAAGGCGAGACTGTCCAGGCGGGCGCGGAGATTGCGGTAGTGGAGGTCGGAGGGGACGGCGCGGCGCCCGAGCCCGAGGCCGAGCCCAAAGCGGCAGCGCCCGAGGCCGAACCGAAGGCCACCGTCCCGAAGAAAGCGCCAACCAATTCGGCGACGCAAGAAGCTCCTGCACCTTCCGAGCCGGTACCCGCTGCCAAGGCGGAATCAAAAGCGGAGCCCAAGGCCGAGCCGGCCGCCGCCGCGACCGAACCACCCCCGGCCAAAGCCCCGGCGTCGAACCTGGAGACTGGCGAGCACCGCTATTCGCCGGCAGTCCAGATGGCCGCCTCGGAGTTGAAGGTCGACCTGTCCAAGATCGACGGAACAGGCATCGGCGGCCGCGTCACCAAGAAGGACGTGCAGGATTTCGCCGCGTCGGCCAAAGCGGCTCCCGCAGCCAATGCCGCGATAGCGCCCGCCGCCCCAGTCGAGGGCGACCAGGTGATCCAGCTGACGCGCGTTCGGCGGCTTATCGCCGAGAACATGACCCGCAGCAAGACCACCATCCCTCACGCATGGCAGACGCAGGAAGCCGACATGTCAGGAGTGGTCGCCAATCGCAACGCGAACAAAGCCGCCTTCCAAGAGCAGGAAGGCTTCTCCCTGACCTACCTCCCCTACGTGATGGCGGCGACCGTGTCAGCTCTGCGCGAGCACCGAGAGGTCAACTCGACCTTCCACGAAACCGAGCTCATCGTTCACCGCGACATCAACCTTGGCGTCTCGGTTGGGCTCGAAGACACTCTGGTGGTGCCTGTCGTGCGACGCGCGGATGGCCTCTCAATCGCGGGCCTGGCCCGAGCCGTCAACGACATCGCCAACCGGGCCCGAACGAAGCAGCTGAAGGCGGACGACCTCGCGGGCGCCACTTTCACTGTCAACAACTCCGGAACCTTCGGAACTCTTTTCAGCTACTCGGTGATCAACCCGGGACAGGCCGGAATCCTGACGATGGAGGCGATCGTCGACAGGCCAGTCGCGGTGAAAGGCATGATCGGGATCAAGCCGATGATGTACCTCTGCTTCTCCTTCGACCACCGCGTGCTCGACGGCCTGCAGGCGGCGCGCTTCCTGGTCTCGTGCCGAAAGTGGCTCGAAGCCGTGACGGTCGAGTCCCCTATTTACTAACTCATCTGTCGATGTCAATCGACAAGATGCTGATGAAGAAGCTCGCGAAAACAGTCTGGGTCCCGATCGCCAACAGCAGCACCGCCGGGATCACCTCGCGCATTGTGAGCGACGGGTCGAGGTTGCCGAACCCGACCGATTGCCAGCTCGCGACAGCCAGCACCAGGCCCACGATTCCGGCCAGCACCATCAGCGCGCCGGCCAGGAGGCCCACCTCCAACGTTATGTACTTGAACAATCCCTCGAGCACGGGATGCGGAGGGTGGAAGCCCATCCGCACGGCAAATATCTTTGTGAAGACCGCAAACAGCACGAGCTGGTAGCCGATCAAGGAGAGAAAGCCGGCGACCAGAAGCGTGTGGATGTCGAGCCGTACGCCCGCCACGTGCAGCGGCCCAGGCAGTAGCAGCGCCGACAGCGCCGCACCCACCGCAAAGAGCGCCAGCCCGGGGTACAGGAAAAGCCAACGTGGGCTGAACAGCAGCATGAAACGCAGGTGGCGCCAGCCGTCCCGCCACGTCCTCAGGTGGGGCGGGCGGGACCGTCCGTCCGGCCGAAGGACCACGGCCACTTCGGTGATGCGCATCCCCTTCAGCGAGGCTTTGATCACCATCTCGCTCGCGAACTCCATGCCGGTGGCGCGCAGGCGCATCTTTTCGTATGCGTCCTTTTTGAAAGCCCGCAGGCCGCAATGCGTGTCGCCTACCGGCGCGTGGAAGAAGACGCGGCTGATGAATGTGAGGATGGGGTTGCCGATCCAGCGATGCGACCAGGGCATGGCGCCTGGCTCGATGCCGCCCATGAAGCGGTTCCCGACCACCAGGTCGTAGCCCTCCCGCAGCTTGTCGATGAGAGGGCCGATCGCCTCGAAGTCGTAGCTGTCGTCGGCGTCGCCCATGACGATGAACCGGCCTTGCGCCGCATCGATGCCGCCGATGAGCGCGCTCCCATAGCCCTTCCTCGGCACATCGACGACCCTTGCCCCGAGGTCTTTGGCGATCTGCTGGGAGCCGTCACTGCTGCCGTTATCGGCGACGATGACCTCAGCCGCCAAGCCTCCCTTCGCGATGGCGCTCTGCGCGTGGCGGATGCATTTGGCGAGCGTCTCGGCTTCGTTGAGGCAGGGCATCACTATCGACACCTCGACCGCGGTGGGTGTCGGTGAAGTGTGCTTGGGCGCGCGTTGGGCGACCGACATTTTCAGATCAGCCTAACGCCCGGGAAAAGAAATGACCCCGACGGATCGCCTCTTGAGTGCTGGTACCGGCCTTGCGGCCAATTCCTGCTCTCTCGAACGTGTCCCTCGGGGCCACGGCCAACACTAAGGGCGTCCACTTCAAGGTGCAAGAGAAAAAATTAGTTCGCTGCCAACCAACGATTAATTGCTTGACAAGAAGCCTCCGAACAACACACGCGGCAGGGTTGGCCGGGGTCCCCCCCGGCCATGACTTTGTCCCTGATGACACCCAGTCGCGGCGAGGAGAACCTCTTAAAGAAAAATCCCATCCATATACCGGAGGGAGAGCAGGCGCGCGCGAAGCGCCCGCCGATGAGGGGAACCACCGGGGGTTCCCTCTCATATTTTCAGTACAGGATGTTTTTTCCGCCGTCGACCACGACGTCCTGGCCGGTGATCATGTCGTTTTCCACGAACGCCATCACCGCCTGCGCGACGTGGTCCGTGGTTGCAACCGCGTTCAGCGGCGTGCTCGCTGCGGTCGCTGTCTCCTGCGAATCCGCCGCGCCTGCGTCAAATTGCCGCAGCCACCGCGTCGACACCAGGCCAGGCGACACCGAGTTCACGCGAACATCGGGCGCGAGAGCAACTGCAAGTGCGCGGGTGAGCTGCAGCACGCCCGCCTTCGAGACGGCGTAGACGATCGATGACCCGGTCGCGAGGTGACCGGCGACGGATGCGATGTTGACGATCGTGCCGCCAGTCTTGCGTAGCTCAGGCGCCGCAGCCCGGCAGCAGTAGAAGGTTCCTTTCAGGTTCACCTTGAAAATCTCGTCCCAGACGTCGTCGGTGAGCGCCTCGAGGTCTGCGTGGGCGATGAACCGCGTAGTGCCTGCATTGTTGATCAGGACATCGAGGCGGCCGTAGCGATCGATTGCGGCAGCGATCATCGCCTTGACCTCGCTTTCGTTGGAGACGTCGGCCTTGTGGGCAATCGCGTCTTGGCCGAGAACGATCAGCTCGGCTGCCGTCACCCGCGCATCCTTGTCGGAGCGCGAATAGTTGACGACCACGGCTTTGGCTCCAGCCTTCGCCAGGCGCAGACAGACGGCGCGCCCGATTCCAGTCCCGCCACCGGTGACGATCGCGACCCGGCCGTGCAAGTCCATGCGAAACTAAGGCTAAGTCATGCCGCTGAGTCTCACCGCCGCCAACAACGTGATCGCCAGGGCTCATGCGAAAGCCCACGCGCTCGGCATCAAGGTGACCGTTGCCATCGTTGACGAGGGTGGGCATCTCGTTGCACTCGGCCGGATGGATGGCGCTATGCCCCTCTCTCCTCAACTGGCGGAGGCGAAGGCGGTTGGCGCGGCGATGTTCCGGCGCGACGGTGAAGCCCTGGCGAAGATAGCCCAGGACCGGCCAGGTTTCTTCAACGCGGCTGACAGGCTGGTCCGTGTGCCACTCATACCGGGACTCGGGTCCGCGCTCATCGCGGAAAACGGGAATGTAGTCGGCGCTGTCGGGGTCAGCGGGGGCCGTCCGGACCAGGACCTCGAGTGCGCGGAGGCCGGGCTAAGCGAGCTCTAGCGTTCTCAGCGCTTCGTAGACAGTCCCAGTCCTGGTCAGTCGACTCGAGTACAGAACTAACTGATCGGCGCGCCACGGCCTAACGCGGGGCAGTGCCGGTAGCTCCGGCAAACCTGCGCCTCCACGGGGTCGCGCGCGGGCCAGCGTCAGGTGCGCCGTGTAAGGCCTGGGCTCGGCTGCCAGCCCGACCCGCAAGCACTCCTCTTCCACCTGCAAAGCCAGCGCAGCTGCTACCTCAGCCCCCTTTCGCAGTCCGAGCCATACCACCCGCACGGCGCGACCGCGACCAAATGAGCCGATGTCGCCCAGCTCGACGTCGAACGCCGCAAGCGATCGATGCGTCAAGGCACCGGCTACTGATTCGACCAGCCGCCGTTCGACGTTGCCGACGAAGCGAATCGTCAGATGGAGGTTGTCCTGCGGCGTCCATCGGAAGTCCGGCGCCACTTGCGAACAGGCATTGAGGAAGGGCGCGAGCTCTTCACGCTGCGGTTCAGGTACCGGCAGCCCAAAGAACGCGCGGACCCTCAGCGAACGCGGGTCTTCTTCTTCCAGTTCTCCTGGGCCCATTGGCTGGGGCGGGTTGGGCGCCAGCCGAAGCGCGCGCTGACGGAGTCGATGCCGTCGGCGATGTTATCGAGCTGCAGTGTGTTGATCTCGTCCGGGGTCACGATTGGGTTGGAGAGCATGGCCTCCATGGCCATCGCGCCCGGGATGAGAAGCATCGTGGGGAGCTTCATCTTGGGCTTCTTTATCCCGCGAGCCTGGATGAACCAATCCAGCATGGATTCGAAGGTCACCACCTCCGGACCGCCGAGCTCAACGATGGTGCTGAGGAGCTCCGGCTTGCTGATGGCCTCGACCACGCAGCGGGCGGCGTCCTCGCGCAGGATCGGTTGGAACCTGGCCTGGCCGCTGCCGGGGATGACGATCACCGGCCCAAAGCTTGTTTGCTGCTCGAAAGCCTCAACGAAGCCACCCTCCTCCGCCAGCACGGCCGAGAAACGCAGGATGGTGCCGGCCACGCCCGACTTCGCGAGCTCCTGCTCGCCCATCCACCGCGACGTCAGGTACTTGTAGTGGGGATCCAGCCGGGCGCCGATCGCGCTCACGAGGAGGACCGACCTCACGCCTGCGGCCTTCGCCGCCTCGGCCATGATGCGCGGCCCGTCGACGTTGACCTCGAGGAAGGACTGCGGGCGGTTGCGGCGAACCGCCACCAGGCTGATGATGTGCTCCACTCCCTGGGCCGATTGCGCGAGGGCGGCGGGATTCAGCGCGTCGCCCACCACCACCTGGGCGCCGCGAATCTTGAAGCCGGCCGCCTTCATGGGATCCCGCACGAGGACCCTCAGCTGGTGGCCGGCATCGATCAGCTTGTGCGCGACGCCACGCCCAAAAAAGCCTGTCGAGCCCAACAGCAGAACCCTCGCCACTGGTCAGATCGTAACCGAGGGCATACTGAAGTCTGATCTATGGGGGGGCAGGACGCGGCGGTGGTCGGCCTGGGAATCCTGGCCGTTTTGCTCGGCATCGGCGGCATGGTTGGGGCGATCCGGACACGCAGGCGGCGCGCCGAGATCGCGCCCACGTACGGCTCTACTGGAGGGATCTTCTACACGATGGTGCAGCTGGGCTGCTCCGGCGCGATGCTGCTGGGCGGCGTTCTCCTGATCACGGTGGTGCTGCTGGCGAAGCGCTAAACCGGCCTTCTGGCCACGAAGACGACCATGCCGTCGTCGGGGGCGGCCGGTTGCCCGGTGTAGCCCCCTTCGACCGCGACGTCCCGGAAACCTGCTCCCTCGAGCAACAGGAGGATCTCCTGGGAAAAGTAGAGATTCTCGTGGAGGTCGTGGGCTTCCTCTTTGACGATCTGACCGCCATGCCAAAGCCGAGCGCGCATTTGCAGCGTCTCGCGCTGCAAGAGTGGATTGAGGTCGCCAAGTCGAAAGAACATCTCGATCTCGTCGCCGTCGGAGGCTGTGCGGCGTTCACCCTCTGACGGCCAGTCACGAGGGATATCGGCCCGATGCCCAGGGAGCCAGCGAGCCCATCGCTGCTCGTCTCCTTCGCCGTATGGAAACCAGTGGTTTGCGATCAGCAGCGCGCCGTCGGGCTCCAAGTGCCGGTAAGCGCGCCGCAAAGCCTCTCGGTCATGTTCGCGGCGACCACCGATCCCAAACACGCCACACATGTAGATGGTCCGGTACTTTCGTGGGAGGTCCAGCTCATACGTCGGCTCCACCGTGAGGCCGGGCGAAAAGCCGTTCTTCGCTGCCAGCGCTCGTGCCTCTGCGATCATGTCTGCCGATACATCGGAACCGTCAATGTCGAAGCCCTCGGCGAGCATCGGGATCAGGATCCGACCGGCACCGCATCCAAGGTCGAGCGCGGGCTCACCAAACTTCCGGATTGCGGCTCGGAAATAGTCGAGTTCCTCGGGCTCGGCGGTGGCGACGAACTCGGCCCACCACCGCGCCATCAAGCCGTGATGCCAAGTCCCGGATTCGACGACCACGGCAGCAAGGTACTCCAAGGGCACCGCCCACTCCAAATTCAACCGTGCGAGTGGCGGACGCTAGATTATGTTGCGCTCCGTCACCAGCGACCCACGCGCAAAGCGTTCGAACGCAAACGACGAGATGTCGATCTCGGATTTCTTGTCTAGAAGCAGCTGGGTCAGGAGCAGCGAGGCCGCCGGAGCCTGCATGAAACCGTGGCCGCTGAAGCCGGTGGCGCACCAGAAACCTTCAACCTCCGCGATGGGGCCGAGGATCGCCTGGTGGTCCGGTGTGGACTCGTAAAGGCCGGCCCACGCCGTCTTTACGCCCGCACTCGCGAGCGCCGGCGCTCGCCGCGCCGCCTGCTCGAACACCTTCTCGAGGAAGTCCCAATTGACATCCGTCACATAAGCCGGCGGCTCGGTCCGATCGCTCATGCCCATCAGCACGCCATCCCCCTCCGGGTGGAAGTACAGCGACGTGTGGAAATCGACGGTCATCGGCGTGCTGCGCGGAACCGCCGGGAAGCTGCCGGTGACTGCAATGTGCCTTCGATACGGAAGTACCGGGATCTCGAGCCCGACCATGCGGCCGATCGAAGCTGCCCAGGGCCCCGCGCAGTTGATCACCAGGCGGGTCGCGATATCGCCGCCAGAGGTGCGAACCCCCTGCACTCTGCCGGATGCGATGTCGATGCCGGTGACCTCGACCCCCTCTTTCAACCGCGCACCCAGGCGCCGGGCGGCCGCCGCGTAGCCGACGGTGACGTCATTCGGGCTGGCGATGCCGTCGGTGGGGCAGAAGGTGCAGCCGAGGACGTCATCCACGTTCAGGACGGGCACCATCTTCGCGGCCTCAGCCGCGTCCACCCACCGCGCTTCGGTGAGGCCGACGCGATGCCACATTTCCATGTTGTGCCTGAAGTCCTCGACCTGCTGCGGCTGCGTGAAGACGAACAGGTAGCCGATCTGGCGAAAGTCAGCTGGGTGTCCTGTCTCCTGCTCGAAGGACTCGAGCAGCTTTACCGAAAGGCGCATCACCCTGACGTTGTCTTCGGTCGAGAACTGCTGGCGCACGCCGCCGGCGCACTTCCCTGTCGATTGCGATCCCAACGTCTCCCTTTCCAGGAGCACGACGTCGACCTTGCGCTTCGCCAGCTGGTAGGCGAGCGCGCATCCACTGATCCCTCCACCGACGATTACTACGTCAGCGCTTTCCATTCCAGGACATTCCCCAGAACTCGAAGATGAGCTTCAGCGCAGCGAAGCTGGTGATGTCTCCATTGTCGAACGGGGGAGACACCTCGACCATATCGAAACCAACTGGGCTTGTCCGTGCGAGGACCGCCCCGAGGAGGTCGAGAGCCTGCCGCGTCGACATCCCCCCGGCTGACGGGATCTCGGTGCCAGGAGCGAAGGCGGGATCGAGGGCATCGATGTCGAACGAGACGTGCACTTTCTTACCCGCCAAACGGTCCCCAATCGCTTGGGCCGCGGCGGCGGGATCGGCTGCCAGCTCTCGTGCCGACACCAGCAGAATGCCCGTGGCTTTGATGAACTCAACCTCCTCGGGGTCATAGTCGCGCCCGCCGGCGATGACAACCCTCGCGGGGTCGATGGCCGACACCTCGAGCGCTCGGCGCATCGCACAACCGCAAGTCCAACGCCCTCCCCGCGAGAAATCGCACAGGTCCGGGTGGGCATCGACCCACAGGACCTGCATGTCAGGGTGCCGGCGCGCCTGTGCGGCGATGGTGGCGATGGCGGTGCAGTGGTCGCCGCCGAGGACCGTCAGGAGCGAGGTCAGCGGCACGGCGGCCAGGTGCTCGGCCACTCGCATCCAACCCTCGCCGATATCAGGACCGACGTCGAGATCACCCATGTCGTGGACGCGCAACCCCTGGAGCACCTGGCCGTCCTCTGTGACCGGCGGCATCGCGGCCGACAGCGAGCGGATGCGCGCGGGAGCGAGAGCCGCCCCCTTCCTGTAGACAGCTGAACCGTCGTAGGGGATGCCCGCGACCACCATGTCGGCCGCGTCGAAAGGAGCTCCAGCGAGGCCACCCCACGGCAACAGACCGTCCAGGTTCATCGTTTTCGTGCCTCAGGCACCTTCAAGATCAGTAACGCTCCTACCAGTAGCGATGCACTGAATATCGAGAAGATGACAGCAAAGCCGCCCGGCAAGCCGAGCAGCTTCGGTCCGTGGTTGAAAGGATCCAGAAGGAAACCGCCGATCAGGCGGGCAATGATGCCGGACCCGGCCGTCGCGATGTTGCTGAAACCCATAAACAACCCTGCCTCCTGTGTGGGAATGACGTCTTGGATGAAAGCCCAGTCGACAGAGAAAAAGACACCGTAGCCGATTCCGATCAGGACTCCGACCAGGGTCGCCTGTGCGGCCAGCGGCGGCACCCTCAGCATTCGCGTCAGGGGTTGAACCAGCTGCGTGGGTAGCAGCTGGTAGTGGCTGAACACGAGCATGAGCACCCCGAGAGCACCCATCAGGCCGCCGATCAGGATGAAGGGCCGCCGGCCGAAACGGTCCGACGCTCGGGCCGCCGGCCACGACACCACGAACGCCGCGAATATCACGAGGCCGAGCAACGTGTAGCTGGCGGTGATCGTGTCGATGCGGTCGTTGTGAAAGAAAACATTGTTGAAGTAGAAAAACACGAAGCTCTGGACCCCGACCAAACCCATGAGGATGAGCAGCCGCGATGCCATCAGCCACAGAAAGGCGGGGTAGCGAAGCGGCCGCGCAAATGTCGTGGTGATGGCTTCGCGGATGCTCGTGAACTGGCTGGACGTACGAGCTGCGCGATCTGGGATGAACAGGACAGTCGCCAGCATGGTCAGGACGAGCAGGGCACAGATGCTGAGGAGGGCATCAGTCCGGCCGACGTTTGCCAGCATCCAACCTGACCCCAACGTGCCGGCGAGAAGTCCCACCACGTTCGCGACGCCGAAATAGCCGGACGCGGTCCCGCGCTGACCTTCAGGGACGACGTCGGGCATCAGGCCCTGGTAGGGACCCTGGGCCGTGTTGGAGGCCGCCTGCAGAAGGAAGTAGAAGATCAGCACCATGCCGAAGGTGCCTGACAGCGCGAGGCCGATCAGAAAAAAGACATCGCCGATGGTGCCGGCCACGATGTACGGGCGCCGCCGCCCGAACCGCGTCGTCGTGCGGTCGGATAGCGCGCCGGCGATTGGCTGCCAGACCACCGCCATCAAAGAGCCCACCGCCTCCAGCACCCCGAGTGCGAAGCCCTCATGGTCCCTGCCCACGAGCTGGATGACCATGTCGGGCAGGATCAAGCCGCCGAGGCTCGTCCACAGGTAGCCGATGGCGACCCAATACAGGGACAGGACGACGAAGTCGATATGGCTCAGGTTGCGTCTCACCGAATTGACGGTTGCCACGACCCCTCTATCAGCGGCCGCGGTGCGGATCAATCTGGCTGGTAGGGCGGGAGTGACTTCTTGACCGGACGGTCCTCGCGGTAACCGAGCGCATATTCGCCCTGGAGGATCGTGTGCACCTCGCGGGTGCCCTCATAGATGATCGGCGCCCGCGCATTGCGCAGAAAACGCTCAACCGGATACTCCGAGGAATAGCCGTAGGCGCCGTGCACCTCGATCGCATCGTTGGCTGCATTGAATGCTGCATCAGTGGCGTACTGCTTGGCCATCGAAACATTTCGCGTGTGCCGCAGGCCCTTGTTCTTCATCCACGCCACCTTGAAGTACAGGAGCCGGCAGATCTCGTAGTCGCGCGACATTTGGGCGACCATCTGCTGGACGAGCTGGTACCGGCCGATCTCCTGGCCGAACGTCTTCCGCTCGCGAGCGTATTTCACCGAGGCGTCGAGGCTCGCGCGCACGGTGCCTGTCGCACCGGCGGCTACTGTGTACCGGCCGTTGTCGAGGCAGCTCATTGCGATCTTGAAGCCATCGCCCTCGTCGCCGATTCGATCGGCCTCCGACACCTCTACATCAGACATGAAGATCGACCCGACATCGCCTGCGCGGATGCCCATCCTGCCCTCAATCGGCTCGGTTCGCAGCGCCTTGCCGCAAGCAACCCGGTCGAGCATGAATGCGGTAATGCCGCGGCCCTCCGCCTTGGGATCCGTCTTAGCAAAGACCAGGAGGAAATCCGCGGTGTCAGCGTCCGACACCCAGATCTTCTGTCCGTTGAGGATGTAGTTGTCGCCATTGCGACGCGCTGTCGACTGCATCGACGCGACGTCCGACCCGGCATTGGGCTCGGTCAGCCCGTAGCAGGCTAGCTTCTCGCCACGCGCCATGGGTGCGAGCCATCGTTGCTTCTGGTCTTCGGTGGCCCAGGTGTAAAGCCCCATTCCCACAAGGCCGACGTGCACCGACAACACGGTGCGATAGACCGTGTCAACGTACTCGAGCTCCTCGCAGACGAGGCCCAGGGCCAGGTAGTCGAGGCCGTAGCCTCCATACCGCTGCGGGAAGCAAACGCCGGGCAGCCCTATCGATGCGAGCTTGGCAAAGATCTCAGGGTCGTGGTGGCCGGCCCGGTCATTGGCGGCGATCGTGGGTGCGAACTCGCGTGCGCAGAAGTCGCGCACCGTGTCGACGAGCTGCTCTTGGTCCGAGGTCAGCGCCAGGTCGAGCATGTCTACCTTTCCTAGGGTTTCTTAGTCACTTTCGGGGTCGGCGAGTGTTTCGGCGTGGCCGTCGGGCTCGGGCTTGGGGAAGGCAGAGGGGTCGGCGCCGGATGCAGGTCGTTCGGGCCGACGTGGCCGATGAAAGGCAGGTGGCTCCCGATGCCCAAAATGATCGGCACGCTCCTCGAGCTGTGCAGCTGGGGCTGAAGGAAGGTGGTGTAGATCTGCTGCAGCTGGTGAATGCCCTGGACATTGTTGAGGTTGCCACCGCCGGCGCCACCGGCGGCCGTCTTCAGCGCTGCCAGGTCTTGTTTGGAGACCATCGCCGCAGTGATCGGATTGGATTCGACCCATGTCTCGAGCGTGTTGACCTGCGCCAGCGAAAGGCTCACGCTTCTTATGGTGGGCTCGAACGCGTTGTCGAGCACCACGAGCGCCGAGATGGCGAGGTAGACGACCACCAGCGTCACGGCGGCGTGGACGAAGATGCCAAGGAGGCCGTCGATACCACGGATCGACTCCAGGCGATGGAAGGCGCCGCCAATGGCGCCGCCGATCGCGCCCATGACGATGGCCAGGATGATCGCCAGGAAGATGCTGAGAACCGGGGTCAGGTGGGCGATCTTGTCCATCTCGTTGGTGTACTGGTCGTGGAAGCGGAAGACGACCAGGAGCGTGCCGAAGAAGAAAATCTCCGCCATCAGCGGTTGGATCACGCCCCGCTGGTAGCCGATGATCAGTGCGATCACCAAAAGCAGCAGTACGGCGATGTCAATGATCACGACATCACCGCGAACGTGAACCGAACCGGCAACGTTACGATCGGGAGGGTACCGTACACCGCGGCCAATTGTAGAAGCACGGCCCCCGGTCGACCCCAGTTTTGGGCGGTCACGGCCCCCTTGAGTTAAACTCGCATCACTCTTGGCCCGAACGATCGCCGTAGCGATGCAAAAAGGGGGGGTGGGCAAGACCACCACCGCCGTGAACCTCGGCGCCGCCCTGGCGGAGTTGGGGCAGCGGATATTGCTCATCGATCTCGATGCGCAGGGCCACCTCACCCTGTACATGAAGCCCCCGAGCACGATCGAGAAGACCATTTACGACCTGCTCGTCGATCCCGAAACCACCGTCACCGACGTCGTGCAGGAAGCGCCGCAGATGGGCGTGCACTACATCCCTGCCAATGTCGAGCTGGCCGGCGCGGAGAACCAGATGATCAACGAGATCGGCCGCGAAAGCATCCTGCGCGACAAGCTCGAAGCGGCGCAGAAGCGATACGACTTCATCATCATCGACTGCCCGCCTTCGCTCGACCTGATCGTGATCAACGCGCTGGTCGCAGCCGACGAGGTCCTGGTTCCACTGCAGGCGGAGTTCCTCGCTCTCAGGGGCATGCAGGAGCTGCTGATCACGATGGAGCGCGTCAAGCGCAGGCTAAACCCGCGGCTCGAGCTCACCGGCATCCTCCCGACTCTCTACAAGCAGCGCGCTCTCCATTCGCAGGAGGTGCTCGCGGCGGTCAGAGAAAAGTACGGCGACAAGGTGTACGACTTCGGCATCACCGACTCGATACGTTTTGCCGAGACTCCGCTCGCCGGTCAATCGATACTGCAGTACGCCAAAGACTCAGATGGGGCGAGGTCATACCGTGCGCTCGCCGCCAAAGTGTTGGAGAATCACAGGTTGTGACCACTTTCAAGCGCGTATCCCTCGCAGGCTCTGAAGAGCTGTTCCGGCCGACTCGTCCGCAGGTCGTCAGCGACACCGACGACGTGATCATGGAGGCGGTCGACCGTCCCGCGAAGGTGAAGGAGGTCGTCTACCGGACTCTCCAGTTCACAGAAGAGGAGATCGCCCTTCTGCTCGAGGCGATACAGACTGCGAAATACCCGGACCGGGCGCGAGCCAAGCCGGCGCTCGACAAGTTCGACTACCTGGACGCGTTGCGGATCAAGGTCCAGGGCGAGAGCGGCGCTCAATAGAGCGCCTTATGAGAGAAGACCCAGATGGTCTTCTCTCATCGCCGGGCGCTTCGCGCGCGGCTGCTCTTAATCCGGCTTAGGATGGGATTAATTACGAGATGGTCGCTCCACGCAACGCCTGGCGTGGTGTAGAACCAAGTCATGGCCGGGGAGACCCGGCCAACCCTGCCACGCTAGTTGGGGGCTTCCGTTAGCGCTTCCGGGCTCGGCGCCTGATGTATCGGTAGGTCCAGAACAGGCAAATCAGCAGCAGCGCGCTCCCAAAGGCGACGACCGCAACTCGCTGGTCCACGACGGCAATAGTGATCGCTCCGCTTGTCGTAGATTGCTGTTGGCATGAAGCTCGGCATCGTCAAGGTGAAGCTCGACCGCGAGGTCAACGCCTACGTAGTGGCCGACTCGACGACCAAAGAGGCGATAGTCATCGATCCCGGGCTGCCGGTTGACAAGCTCGTCGACCAGGTCAAAGGGTTCAAGGTCCGCTTCATCGTCGCCACCCACTGCCATCCCGGCCACGTCGCCGGCAAAGATGACTTGAAGGAGCTCACCGGTGGCCTGACCGCCATTCACTCCGCCGACGCCAAGCAGTTCCTGCGGTCGGCCGACAAGTACCTCTTCGACGGTGATGAGCTCGAGTTCGGTGAGTTCAAGCTTTCGGTCATGCACACTCCCGGCCACACGCCGGGCAGCGTTTGCTACGTCGTCGCCAACCACGCTTTTGTGGGCGACACGATCCTCGCCGGTGGCATCGGCAAGCAGACGCCTGAGACCGACCTTCGCCGCCAGATGATGAGCATCGGCACGAAGCTCTTGCGACTGCCGCCGACGACCGCGCTCTACCCGGGACACGGGCCGGCCACGAGCCTGGAACGCGAGCTGGCGCAAAACCCGATCTTCCGAGGAGCAGGCGCGCGGGCTTAGCGAGCGGCGCTCACGATGGTTTCACCATTCGACCTATCGGTCCGCCAACTGCTCGTCCTTTCTTAACGACGAGCCGGCCGCGCACGTAAACCTCGACGATCGAGAAGCTCGACTCCAGGCCCTCCATGGCTCCGTGCTTTTGCTTTGATCGCATCAGCGCCGGCCGGAAAACGGTGCCGCGCCGGGGATCCACGATCGCCAGGTCGGCGTCGAACCCCGGAGAGATCCGGCCCTTGCTCTCCTGCAGGCCGATGAGCACCGCCGGCGCCTCGGCCACCCACTTCAGGGCTTTCCACACATCTCCCAATCGCTTGGCCAGCTCGAGACTGCTGAGGTAGAGCGTCTGGACCCCTGGGCTGCCGGCCGCGGCATCTTCCAGCGGCCTTGCCTTCTCGGCGTCGGAGTGTGGTGCGTGGTCTGTCGCGACGATCCTGATCACTCCCTGGTCGACGGCTTCGATGAGGGCCTGCCGATCCACTGCCGTGCGAACTGGCGGATACACCTTCATCGACGTTCCCAGCTGGGTGAAGTCGGCGTCCGACCGCCACAGGTATTGGGGGCACGTCTCGAGGCTCAACGTCGACCCGTCCCGCATCGCCACCTCCGCAGCCCTCAAGCCGAGCGAGCTCGACAGGTGCGCGATGTGCAGGCGGGCGCCAAACGAGTCGGCGATCGCGGCCGCCGCGGCAATGGCGACGGCTTCGGCCTCCGGCGGGCGGGACGCAAGCACGTCGGCGTACGACTCGAGTGGTCGTCTGAACGCGGCCAGGATGCCGGGATCTTCGGCGTGGATGACCAGCGGCAGGCCCAAGGCGGCGACCACCGGCGCGAGCCGGAGAAGGGTGCCGTAATCCGGCGGGGACTCCAGGTCGGGGTCGTCAGAGTCAGGCGCGTACATGACCTGTCTGCGGCTGCGGCTGAAGGCATAGCCGAGATAAGCCTTGAACCCGGTAGCGCCGGCCTGCGCCAGGCTTTCGAGCTGATCCGCGGTCGAGCTGGAGCGGATGAGTCCCCACAAGCCAAAGTCCACACGGGCCTTGCTGTGTGCGAGGGCGGCTTTGGATTCCAGCACGCCGCCAGAATCGACTCCAGGAATCGTGTTGGGCATGTCGACCACGGTGGTAACGCCGCCGGCGGCCGCCGCCAGCGTGAGGGTGCCGAAGTCTTCCTTCTCTGGAAAGCCGGGATCGCGTCCGTGGACGTGAACATCGATCGCGCCCGGCAGCACGTACATCCCGATCGCGTCCATGACCCTTGAGCCAGCAGGATGCCTGGTGCTGTGCTCCTCCAACGCAGTGATCACGCCGTCGGAAATGTGAACGTCAACCTGACGCGGACCATCGGCGGTGCCGACCGTCCCCCCGGCGATGACGAGCTCAGTCAACGGATGGAAGGGAACCAGCGGTTCCCTCCCATAACCCACCTTCCGGGGATGCGATTTTCTGAATGTTTACTCCATGCCACGCAAAGTCTTGGGGAAGGACGCGGGTTAGACGGCCCGGCGAAGCCAGGCCTACCGGCCGCGCTCTTAATCAAGTTCCAGGTCAGCTATTCGGAACAGTGGGGAGTACGGGATGCCTGCGTTTCGGATGTTCTCCTCTCCCCCTTCGCCACGGTCGAGCACGACCACGAGGTGGATCACCTCCACCCCCGCGTCACGCAAGACCTGCGCGGAGCGCAGCGAGTCGCCACCGGTGGTGACGACGTCTTCGATCACGGTGACCCGGTCGCCGGGCTCAAACCGTCCTTCGATCTGCTTTGAGGTTCCGTATCCCTTCGGCTCCTTGCGGACGAGCACCAGTGGCATGCCCGACTCCATCGACACTGCGCCGCCCAAGAGCACCGCTCCCAGCTCCGGCGCGGCCAGGCGCTGCGTTTCCGCGGGGACCAGACGCGCCAGGTGCTTGCCAAGGCGGCGGAGAATGGCCGGTTCGGTCTCGAACAGGAACTTGTCGAAGTAGCGGTTTGACCGCTTGCCGGAACGAAGAACGAAATCGCCCTTCAGATAGGAGGCTTTGACGAGCTCGCGTCCCAGCTCGCGCATCTCGGATGCTCGGGTCTCCACGCCACGTAATCTAGCCGATGGATGTCCTCACCCTTGACGGTCGGCCTGCTCAGGGTCGTCCTCCATCTGCCTGACAGCGGTTCGCTGAAATCCAAACGCCAGGTCGTGAGCGGTCTCCTCAAGCGCTTGCGGCAGGAGCATCACGTCTCGGCCGCGGAGGTTGGCGAGCTGGATCGCTGGCAGCTGGCCGAGCTGGCGGTCGCCACGGTGAGCGCGAGTGGCAGGCATGCGGACGAGGTGCTGGCCTCAGTGTTGTCCTACGTGGAGTCGCACAGCGACGGCGCGCGCATCACCGACGTTTCCACCGAGCTGATACGCGTGTGAAGACGGCAAACTCGCTCGTCGAAGAGTTCGAGGCGACGCTGCCTTTCAAGCTCGACGAATTTCAGCGTGAGGCCATCGACAAGCTCGACCGCGGCCCGGGCGGCGTCCTGGTCAGCGCTCCCACCTCGAGCGGCAAGACCGTGGTCGCCGAGTACGCGATCTTCAGGGCATTGCGCGCCGGCTCGAAGGTGATTTACACGACACCGCTCAAGGCGCTGAGCAACCAGAAGTATCACGACTTCGTCAGGGAGTACGGCGAGGCGACCGTCGGACTGGTCACCGGCGAGAACTCGATCAACCCCGACGCACCCGTGGTCGTGATGACGACCGAGATCCTGCGCAACCTGATCTACGAAGACCTGAGGAGGCTCGACATGGTCTCGCACGTGGTCCTCGACGAGGTCCACTACATCGACGATTTCCCACGTGGGTCGGTCTGGGAAGAGATCGTCATCCAGGCGCCGACGACCATCAAGCTCGTGGGCCTGTCAGCAACGATTGGGAACTTTCGCGAGATCGCCGAGTGGATGGCCGAGAACCGCGGCGGCATGGAGACCGTGTTCCACAACGTGCGACCCGTGGAGCTCAAGCTCTGGCTCGCCATCAACAACCGGCTTTTGCCCCTCTTCAAAGGTGATGGCGCCATCGACCAGCGCACATGGAGCAAAGCGGCAGAGGAAGAGGAGGCTTCGTATCGCGTCGGGCGCTATAGCAGGCTGCCCTCCAACGACCTGCTGCATGTGATCGAAGAGTTGAAGCGAGGCGACATGCTGCCCGCGATCTATTTCATCTTCTCGCGCCGCGGCTGCCGCGAAGCCCTCCAGCGATGTTCGTACCACGACATTGACCTCACCACCGCTGACGAGAAGGCAGAGATCGACAAAGTTGCGGCGGCTCGGCTCGAGGGTCTCACCGACCACGACGAGGAAGCGCTGTTTCGCCGCATGGTCGACGCCCGCCTCCTGCGCCGAGGACTGGCCGAGCACCACGCGGGTCTCCTTCCGTACCACAAGGAAATGGTCGAGGAGCTCTTCCAGCGTGGTCTCATCAAGGTGGTCTTTGCGACCGAGACCCTGTCGCTCGGCATCAACATGCCTGCGCGCGGGGTGGTCGTCTCATCGTTCAGCAAGTTCGACGGCACCAACTTTTCGAACCTCACCACGGGTGAGCTCACCCAGCTCATGGGGCGCGCCGGCCGCCGCGGTATCGACGTCATCGGGCACGGCGTCATCCTCAAGGAATCGGACGTGGAGATCGGCACCATTTACGAGGTCGCGATGGGCGCGACGCTGGTGGTCGAGTCCAAGTTCCTGCCCAGCTACAACATGGCGCTCAACCTGCTGCGCATCTACACGCCTGAGCAGGCGGAAGCTCTGATGGAGCGATCGTTCGGCCAGTTCCAAAAGCGTCTTGCGGAGGAGAGGACCAAGGAGCGGCTCATCAACGTGCGAGACAGGCTCGCGGACATCCGCAAGATGTGGAACGACAGCGAGATCTCGATCGATGAGGTCGCCCAGTACTTCAAGCTCGAAGACCGGCGAAGGGCGATCAGGATCGAGCTCAGACGGCTGCGTCGCGAGGCGGGCGCCGAACGGCGTGGGAGGCGCGGGAACCACTCGCGCACGCTTGGGTCCGCTGGGCGTCTTTTGCAGAAGCTCGAGATCGAGGCCAAAGGCCTGCTCGAGCGGCAACGCAAGCTGAAGCTGGTGCACTCGCCTAGATTTGGTGAGTACTTGACCAAGTACGCCGAGATCCGCACGCTGCAAAAGGAGCTCGACGGCGGCGAGCGCGAGCTCAAGGGTCAAATGGACGAGTACGCGCGCAAGCTGCGCCGGCTCTGCCGGATCCTGACCGAGACCGGGTTCCTCGCCCAGGACCGGCCTACCGACAAGGGCCTGTTCGCGTCGCGCATCTACGGTGAGAACACGATCCTCGTCGCGGAGGCGGTGTGGTTAGGGTGGCTGGAGGGACTCGCGCCCGAGGAGCTGTGCGCCGTTCTGATCATGCTGGCGGCCGAGGATCGCGAACGTGGCGGCCGAGATCGTCAGCAGCGGGGGCCGCGGCGGTATCCGACTCCCGCGATTGCGCAGACGGCGAGGCTGGTGCGGTCTTTGTACTTCCGCTTCGCCGACATGGAGAGCGACCTCGACGAGCCCAACCTTCGCCAGCCATCGCACGACTACATCGACTTCGCGTACAGGTGGGCGGCCGGCGAGCAGCTGGACAAGATTCCGCTGCCGCCCAACGTCGACATCGGCGATGCGATCAAGGCGATGAAGAGCCTGTACTCGCTCTTGCGCCAGCTCGAGTGGGCAGTGCGCCAAGCGAAATCTCCTCTGTTCGAGACCGTCGCCCGCGCGGTGGCGCAGATGGAGCGAGACGTTATAAAGCGGACGTGATGCAGACTAGGTAGCGTGCCCTCTAAGAAACGCAGGATTCTCGTTACCGGGGTGGCTCGATGGTGGGGTGCGCTCGTCGTGCAGCGCCTCGTCGAGGACCCGGACGTCGCCGAGGTGATTGGCATCGACATCCGCGAACCTCGTTACGACCTGGGGCGCGCCGACTACCTCAAGCTCGACATCCGCCACTCGCTGATCGGCAAGCTGGTTCGTTCGGTCGGCATCGACACCGTCGTGCACGCGCTGACCCGCGTCGATTCGTTCGACATGGATCCGCGGCGGGCGCATGAGGTGAATGTGATCGGCACGCTCAACCTGCTGGCAGGTTGCGCGGGGGCGGGTAGTCCGGTGACCCGCTTCATCCTCAAGTCCTCTAGCCACGTCTATGGATCGCGCCCCGACTTGCCCACAGGGATCCGCGAGGACCATCGACTCGACAGCAACTCGCGGCATCAGTTCGTGCGGGACATCGTCGAGGTCGAGTCGTACGTCAACGACTTCGCGGCGCGCAACGCCGCCATCGACATCCTTGTGCTTCGTTTTGGCAACAGCCTCAATCCGGATGAGCCCCAGCCCCTCGCCAGGTACCTCGACCTCGAGGTGGTGCCGACGATTGCGGGCTACGACCCGACCTTCCAGCTCACCCATCGCGATGACTGCGTCGAAGCAATGCGGCTGGCGGTCAAACGCGGCCCTGCCGGTGCGTACAACATCGCCGCGTCTGGCGCGGAGCCGCTCTCCAAGCTGCTCGACGATGCCGGGAAGCTGCATGCGCCGCTGATCCCGCCTTTTGGCGTCGACCTGGCGGCCTTCGCGCTCAGGAAGGCGGGCATCGCGTCCCTCTCACCCCAGCTGATCGACCTGCTGCGCTGGGGACGGGTGCTCTCGACCGCGAAGGCCTCCCGTCTTCTCGGCTTTCGCGCCGCGCGAGACACCAAGGCCGCGTTCGAGGAGTACATCTCGCAGCGACGGGTGCTGCGCTACACGCCAGACAACCAGGGCTATCAGTACGAGAAGGAGCTGGAAGACTTCATCCACTCAAGAGCGCCAGGCTCAGAGAACGGCGAATCGGACGAAGAGTTGGTCGAGGAGGCTAAGGCTCCCCCCCGCCACCATCAATCACGAGCACCTCGCCGTTGATGTAGCTAGCGGCGTCGGAGGCCAGGAACGCAACGGCTCCCGCAATCTCGTCAGGCATCCCGATCCGGCCCATCGGATTGGAGGCCAGGACCCTCTCCAGGATGGCTTCGTTCCCCCACAGCGCCTCGGCGAAGCGTGTCTTCACGAGGCCTGGGGCGACAGCGTTGACCCGAACCTTGCCGCCCAGCTCACGCGCGAGCTGCCGCGTCAGCATGATGACCCCCGCCTTCGTGATGTTGTAGACACCCAGGCCAAAGCCCGGCCTCAACCCGCCGATGCTGGCGACATTGACGACAGCGCCACCACTCTTCTCCATCGAGGCGTCGTACACGAGCTTGGTCAGCTGGAACACGCCCCGGAGGTTGACCTCGAACGTCTTGTCCCAGGCCCCTAAGTCCGCGCCCAGCACGGGCCCGAAGTAAGGGTTGGTCGCCGCGTTGTTGACGAGGATGTCGATCCTTGAGAAGCGCGACATGACCTGATCAACAAGATGCTGGAGGTCCTCGGTTTTGCCGGCGTGAGCCGCAATCGCCACCGTCCGCTCGGGAAACCTGGCGTTGATTCGCTCAGCTTCAACATCTAGATCCGCCTGCTTGCGGCTCGAGAGGACCACCTGCGCGCCCTGCTCAGCGAGCGCCTCGGCGATCGCGCTACCGATGCCGCGGCTGGCGCCCGTGACGAGCGCGACGCGCCCGTCGAGGCGAAATCGGTCGGACTGCGCGCCGGCGGAGCGTTCTGACACGGCTGATAGGATAGGCCGACCCATGGCTACGATCTCGGGGAAGGCTGCAGAAGACATCCTCGAGCGAATCTTCCAGCCGGCGACCAAGCCGACGGCGAGAGACCAGGCCGAGGAAACGCTGCGTCACCCCAAACGGCTCGTCTATGTCGCGATGTCCAACAAGGTCTTTTACTGGCGGACTCACATCCAGAAGTTCGTGCTCGATTCGGGGATGGTGCCGGTCAGCCCCTTCATGCTCTTCGACTACTACCTCATGCACACCGTCTCCAAGGAGATCGTCCGGGAGGCGATGAACAACCTGCTGGCCCGATGCGACGAGGTATGGGTCTTCGGACACATGTCGCTTGGTGTGAAGGTGCAGGTCGGGATCGCCAAACGCTTGTCCAAACCGGTGCGCTATTTCGACATCTCCGAGCTACCGGTCGCGATCGTGCCGATGAGCGAAGAGACAGCTCAAGAGGAAGTATGAGAGGGAAACCCCGGCTAACCCGGCCACGCTAGCGGCAGGTGGAGGCTAGCCGGCCACCCTTCGATACCAACGCTCTGGGTCGGCCAGCTCGTTCAGCCGCGGCATCTGGTCCGGGCCCTTCCACGCCAGGTTCAGAGCGTTCATACCGTGGGCGTCGTAGACAGCGCGGCAAAAGGCCTCGCCCTTCTTGTACTGCTGGAGCTTCAGGTCGAGGCCTGTCAGCTTCCAGATCAGCTGGTCGAGCACGCTCTTGTTGGAGCTTCGCTTGCGATAGGCCTCCTCCAACTCGGCAAAGCCGGGAAGCAGCGTGTCGCCGAGCTCGTTCATGACGAGGTTGCTGTAGCCCTCGATCAGCGACATGGTGCCCTGCATCTGCCGCATCACCTTCCACTGCGACGGCAGGACGCCCGCAAAAGCTGCAATCCTCGCAGCGGGCGAGATCTTCTGCGTCACGGTGTCGAGGAGGACCCGCATCGATCGCTCCATGTGCTCGCGCAGCCATGGGTGGGCGGCGAACTGCCACGCGTGGGTCATCTCGTGGAGGATGAGCCAGCGCCGCAGGTCATCGTCCGGAAGCGTGGCCGCGTGGCCCCAGTCATCGACGTTGGTCTCCACCAGGTAAAGGCCGGCATCGTCGATAGGTTCCACGCCCATCAGCTGCGGGTCGTACTGGCCGAGGACGCGGCGGCCCAGGAAAGCGAGCATCAGCGCCATGTAGTGGTCGAGCCCTGTGCGGCCAAAGTCGACGATCAGTGAGTTGGGGAGCCGGCCCTTCTCCAGGACGGGGTCGACCACCCGCCGCATGATGCCGAGGTTCAGGTCCAGCCAGCCCTCGCGGTCCAGGGCCTGGAAGGCGGGAAGCTTCACGCCGGCGGGAAGCCCGCCCACGAATTCGAGCAGCGGCTTCTCGAGCTTGGCCGCCATCGACCGGTAGCTCTTGGCGGCGGCGGCGAGGGTCGCCGGCGAGGCCGCGGGATCAGCCAGTCGCGCCCGCGCAGTCTGGCGCACCTCGTCCCAGTCGAGGAGCAAAGAGGTGCCACCCCGAGACTTGACGACCTCGGCGATCGCAACCGTGGCCAGCCCGGCCGCGACGCCGAGCAGAGCCGTCCGCCTTCTCACCGCTGCAGCGTACGAGACCCGTTCATCAGCGTGGCCGGGTTGGCCGGGGTCTCCCCGGCCATGACTTTGGCTCGTCCACTGCCAAGCGCGGCGTGGAGAAACTAATCCGTACTTAATCCAATCCCGGGAAGGAGAGCAGCCACGCGCGAAGCGCCTGGCGATGAGAGGGAACAGTCTGGTTCCCTCTCATACGTCACGTCAGTAGACATATGGCCAGCTGCGGTTTCGCTTGAAGACCACCTTGCAGCCTTCACAGCGAAAGACGATCTGGAGGTGACGCCTCCCGATAGCCCCGGCATCACGACCGCATACGGGGCACGAAGCCATCTCATCCTGGAACGGAAGCGGCAGGGGCTCGACCTTGATCTCTAAACGCCTTCTTTTCTTCGACATATGCTCCATCCGTTGCTGAAACTCAGCCCGCGATTGCGGGTTGGTACTTAGACGTCGAGTAGGGTCACATCCAGGTTCCTCAATCCCTCCGGTGCTTCGACTCCGGCATTTTGAAGGCGCTTGAGCAGCGCCAAGATGTAGCGAACGCCAGCGAGGTTGACTCCATGCTTCCGGGTGAGTGTCTGGATCGCCTGCAGCTTCATCACGTCTCGGCGCGAGTAACGGCGGCGATTGGTGACCGTCCGCTTGGGCCGAATCATGTCGAGGTGCTCGTACATCATCAGAGTTCGAGGATGCGTCTCGAGGATCTCCGAGGCCACGCTGAGCGTGAAAATCGGCTTGTCCAGGTCGATGCCAGAGTCGTTCGGCGACATGGACGGTGCGTCGCCGGTTTCACGATGCCTCGCCTTCATATGGATCTCGATCGGGCGGATTATACCGTTTAAGCGATTGCTGTCCTAACTTTGGGTGACAGGAGCGGTTGCAGATTCGCTACGTCCTGAGTACCGCCGTTGCCGTGGGCAAAGGAGTTTTGTGAAGGAATGCCTAGAAAATGCGGCCAAGCAGGCGGCAAATCGTGGGTTGCCGACCTCCGTTTGGTTACCCGAAACGGGGTATCCAGGCGCCGCGGCCTACGATTACGACATTGGCTGAATTTCCACCTCTAGACCAGGCGCTCCTGGCGGTCGAAGGCCACGTCGCCACGATCACTCTCAATCGGCCCGAACAGCGCAACCCACTGTCCGCCGCGATGCTCCGGGACCTGGCAGCGGCATTTCGGTGGTGCCAGCACGAGCCGGCCGTCCGCGTTGTCGTGCTGACCGGCGCCGGCGATCGGGCGTTTTGCGCGGGTGCCGACCTGACCAGCTTCGACGCGGACATGACCGATCTAGAGCGTCACCGCAGTCGCGATCTTTTCGTTGACCTCTTCGCTCTGATGGCGAGTCTCGGAAAACCGATTGTCGGGCGCATCAACGGACACGCGCTGGCGGGCGGCCTGGGTCTGGCCTGCTCGTGCGACCTCCTCGTCTCGACTGACACTGCCACCTTCGGCACGCCTGAGATCAACGTTGGAATCTGGCCGATGATGATCCAGGCCATCCTGGCCCGCAACCTGCCACGCAAGGTGTTGCTCGAGATGGAGATGTTGGGCGACCGCTGGACAGCGACCCAGATGGAGGCGTTCGGGCTGATCAACCGGGTGGTGCCCCACGACCAGCTCGACGGGGCGGTCAAGGACATCGTCGACAAGCTGGCAAAGAAGTCGCCGGTCGCGATGCGCCTTGGGCGTGACTCGTTCTACCGTCAGCAGGACATGGAGTTCAACGCCGCGCTCGCGTACCTTCACAGCCAGTTCACCCTGGTCACTCTGACCGAGGACTCGAAGGAAGGCATCAAAGCGTTCTTCCAGAAGCGCGAGCCGGACTTCAGAGGCAGATAGTGTCCAGCACCGGAGGCCACTAAGTGAGCAATCCGCGGCAGCGTGAGCTTCGCGAAAAGGCGGTGAAGGGTGGCACTCGCTACCTCCCCAAGCTCCGCGAGCAAAACAAGCTCACCGCGCGCGAGCGTTTGGACCTGCTGCTCGACACGGACTCGTTCATCGAGGACGGCCTCTTCGCGAACGTGCTCGCCGACGAGCTGCCCGCGGATGGCGTCATCACCGGGCTTGGCATGATCGATGGCCGCCAGGTCGCAGTGATGGCCAACGACCCGACAGTGAAAGCCGGGAGCTGGGGCGCTCGGACCGTCGAAAAGATCATTCGAATCCAGGAGACGGCGGCGCGCATCCGCGTCCCCCTCTTCTATCTCGTCGACTCTGCCGGCGCGAGGATCACGGACCAGATCGACATGTTCCCCGGCAGGCGCCATGCGGGCCGCATCTTCTTCAACGAGGTCCAGCTGTCAGGGCAGGTACCGCAGATCTGCCTGCTGTTCGGCCCGTCGGCCGCGGGCGGCGCCTACATCCCGGCCTTTTGCGACATCGTGATCATGGTCGAGGGCAACGCCTCTATGTACCTGGGATCCCCACGGATGGTCGAGGTCGTGGTCGGCGAGAAGGTGAGCCTCGAGGAGCTGGGCGGAGCGCGCATGCATTGCACCGAAAGCGGCTGCGGGGACGCGCTCGTCGCAGACGACAAAGAAGCGATCGAGTTCGCCCGCTCCTATTTCCAGTTCATGCCTCAGCGATCGGGCGAGAAACCGTTGCCGGTTGCTGCCAAGAGGCCTCGCGCCGGAAAACCTATCGCCGACCTGATCCCCGCGGAGGCGAACCGCGGGTACGACATGCGCAAGGTGATCGATGCATTGATCGACGAGGGCAGCTGGGTGGAGGTGAAGAAGCTCTTCGCGAAGGAGCTGCTGACCGGATTGGCTCGGCTTGATGGGCAGGCGGTCGGGATTCTGGCGAACCAGCCGATGCAGAAGGGCGGCGTGCTGTTCAGCGATTCCGCCGACAAGGCCGCGCGCTTCATCTGGCTGTGCGATGCATTCGAGATCCCGCTGCTCTTCCTGGCAGACGTGCCGGGCTTCATGATCGGCACCGACGTCGAAAAGCGCGGCATCATTCGCCACGGCGCCAAGATGATCAGCGCGGTTTCGGAGGCGACGGTGCCGAAGATCTCAGTCATCGTGCGCAAGGCCTACGGCGCCGGTCTCTATGCGATGGCCGGCCCAGCCTTCGATACCGACTGCGTCATCGCGCTGCCATCTGCGCAGATCGCCGTAATGGGACCGGAGCCCGCTGTCAACGCGGTGTTCTTCAACAAGCTGGCGGAGCTGCCTGAGAACGAGAGGGCGGCGCGCCGTAAGCAGCTCGAGGACGAATACCGCGAGGACGTCGACCTGTACAAGCTCGCCGCCAACCTGATCGTGGATGACGTGGTCGAGCCGGACGACCTTCGCGCAGCCCTGATTGCCAGGTTCCACGCCTACTCGACTAGAACGTCACCGCGCCTGGATCGCAAGCGCGGAGTACTTCCGGTCTAGATCATCCTCGTCAGCCGGCGCGGTGAAATGGGACGGCGTAGTTGAGCACGACCACATAGAACGTGATGCTTGCTGTGATCACAGCGACGTGAAACACCTCGTGGTAGCCGAACACACGCGGCCACAAGCGCGGCTTCTTGAACGCATAGGCGGCGGCACCCAGCGAGTACTGCAGGCCGCCCAATGCCATGAGCAGGGCAGCCGCCCAGCCGAGCGCGGCGGTCAGCGGAACGAGCGCAACCACTGCGAGCCACCCCATCGCGAGGTAGAGCGCGGCCAGCAAGCGGCGAGGGATGCGCAGGAACGGCGCCGCTCCGGCGACTCCTGCCACGGCACAAATCCAGATCGCAACCAGCACGACTGTGCGCCACCACCCATCGAGGACGTTGAACACAAGTGGCGTGTAGGTCGCCGCGATGAAAACGAAGATCATCGCGTGGTCCGCGCGGCGCAGCCAGTCTTTGACCCTGGGCGGCCAGTTGACGATGTGGTAAGTCCCGCTGATTCCGAACAGGAGGACCAGACCGGTGCCGTAAACGATCATCGACAAGAGCTTGGCCGGGTCTTGTCGCGTGACCACGATCAGGGCGACGAGCCCGGCAATTGACACCAGCGCCGCCAGCCCGTGAGACCAGCCCCGCAGGAGCGGCTTGGGCGCGGGGACTTCAGAGGACCTTATTGACACAATGCATCATACCGCGTCATAAGAGCTTCGACGCCGCCATTCCGAGGGCCAGCGTGACCACCCCCCACGAGAAAGCCTGAAGAGCCTGCTCGAGGGGACGGAGCAAAGTCGCCTCATCGAGCTCGACCGCCGAGCCGTCGCGCATCGTCACACTCCCGGTCACCGATCTGCTGCGGCGGCGCAACAGTCGAGCGGGAGTGCTGAGGCTCCGCTGCCCGAAGGAAAGGGCAAAAGCTGCAATGGCGGCGGCGACCGCGCCAATCGATACGCGGCCGGTCTGTGCGAAATAGGCGGTCAGCACGGGGAACGCTCCCCAGGACAGCGCGAACCAGAAGTCACCGTGCAACTTGCCACCAAGCAGCTCGAGGTTGTAGGCGAAAACAAACAGGACACCCAGGGCAATGAAGGGCAGCAGACCGATGCCCAGCCGCGTCAGCCCGGCGACTCCGAGCGCGACAGCCCCAACCAGGCCAAGGGCCGCGGCGGTCGTCAGCACGGCACGCGGGATCTCCGTACCAAGCGGCCGGCCCTTCAGCTCGTCGAGCGCGTGAGCTGAGATGCCGACCGCCAGGAAGAAAGCCAGGAGCGTCGCGATCAGGCGCACGACATCGAGCTTCGGAGCGAGACTCGCCCCGATGACCACATAAGACAGGTGCCAGGCGGTATACGGCGGATGGAGCACGGCCCACAGGTCTCGGCGCCAGCCGCCAGAACGCGCCGCGTAAAACGCTGGGGCGAGGGTCTCAGGCGTCACGGGTGCCATCGGCGCCTTTGCGACCCCACATGACGACGCCGCCGCCAACGCTCATCGCTTTGAAATGCACGCCTGCCATGCCGGCGGCCTCCCACCCATGGACGATCCGGCTCAGCGGCCATGCGCCATAGAACGACGAGATGTTGGGCCCCAGGAATCGACCGACTCGCCACCACTCCGGGCCGCCGAGGGCGAGACCGGCGGGAGGCAGCACCGTTCGCGTGTAGAGCCACCACGCTGCACGCCACGCGCGGGCCGGTGGCACGAAGAAGTCGAGGCTGGCGAGCACGCCACCCGGGCGGAGGACTCGCGCCAGCTCGCGAAGTGTGGCCGCGGGGTCACGCACGTATCGCAAGAGATAGGTGAAGGAGACGGCGTCGAAAGTGGCATCGGGGAATGGCAGCTCTTCGGCTCGCGCGACCTGGAGCCGAATGCGGTGTTCGAGGCCGGCTGTACTAACGCGCTGACGGCCACGCGCGAGCATTGATTCGGTGAGGTCGACGCCCGTCACCTCGCCGTCCGTTCGATTGGCCAGCGCGATGGCGACGCCGGCGGTGCCGGTGGCGACGTCGAGAACGGTTTTCGGTGCAGACGATGCGATCTGGGTGACCAGCTCGCTGCGCCACCGCCCGTTCTGACCGAACGACAGGACTTCCGCCAGCAGGTCATAGCGCTTCGGCAGGCCGCTGAAGAGGTCTGCCGCAAACGCGTTCTCTGCGCTGGCCACCGCGGGGCGAGTGCTCAAGTGCACCTCAGGATGGGCAAGAAGGTGCGCAGCAGCAACATTCGACCTCAGCGTAGGCGAACCAAGTGCATTAAGGTCGGGCAATCGCATGAGCGACACCGACCGCTTTCAGACCTGGCAGCGTGACGCCCTCGCTGATCGCGACGACGGCGCCGAGATGCTTTCACTGGGGCCTTTCCGGGCGGTGCTGTCCGCGCCAGGCGAGAACGCACGAAACGGCTGGGTCACCCTCATTGACGGAACCGCTGCCGAAGGCGAGACGCTGAAGGCGCTGACCAAGCTGCGTTCGACCTTCAAGCGCCACAAGGTTCCGCTCGAGATCGAGTACAACGAGACGCTTTTTCCGAAGGTCGGCGAGTGGCTCGAAGACGCCGGGTTGAAGCTGATCGAGCGCAACTCACTCATGTCCTGCCGCCCGGAAGCTTTCAAGCCGTTCGCCACGCCGGAAGAGGTGCACATCACCCAGCTGTCATCGGCCGCGGCACCGGCAGAGCTCGAGGCATTCCAATCCATACGGTGGACCGACGGGGGAGAGATCGATCGGCCGGCACCGCCGGTGGAACGCTTGCGCGCCGACATGGCCCGAGCCAACAGCGTCTTCCTGCTCGCCTGGCTCGATTGGGAGCCGGTGGGCACCGGCGTCTCCCATTCGCTCAAGGGCGCCGCCGAGATAGTCGGGGTCGTCACGCGGCAGGAGCACAGGCGCCGAGGCGTCGCCGCGGCTATCACCTCGGAGCTTGTACGGCGGCACTTCGCGAACGGCGGGGACTTCGCTTTTCTCGACGCCGCCAGCGACGAAGCGGCGAGAGTCTACGAACGCCTTGGTTTCGCTCCGTTCGGCGCCAACCTGGTGTACAGATGAGACCGAATACCCCAGGCGGCGCGTTGAAGGACCGGAGATGGCGATCCCGATCATGCGACTGAACGAAGAACCGGAACCCGGGCCGCAGGGGGGCACGAGCAAGCTGCCTCCGATCGTCCTCAAGGAGGTCTACGAGCAGCGCTTCAGCCACGAGGACCAGGCGGGCAAGGAGGCGATCTGGCGTGAGCTCGGCCGCTTCCTTCAGCGCTACATCAAGCCCGACGCGCGCGTCGTCGATATTGCTTGCGACCTCGGCTACTTCATTCGCAACATTCGGGCGGCGGAACGTTGGGCGACCGACATACGCGACGTGAGCGCGGCGCTACCGAAGGACGTGCGCTTTGTGCCGGCCAGCGGCCTTGATCTCGATGAGGTGCTTCCAAACAACTACTTCGACATCGCCTTTTTCAGCAATTACCTCGAGCACCTGCCGTCGACCGAAGCAGTCCTCCAGCAGCTTCGGGTGACCCACGCAATCCTCAAACCGGGCGGGAGCGTCGTGATTCTGCAGCCCAACATCCGTCTGATCGGAGGTGCCTACTGGGACTTCATCGACCACCAGACGGCGCTTACCGAAAAGAGCCTTGCCGAGGCGGCGGTCATGGCGGGATTCAAAACCAAGAAGGTGATTGCTAGGTTCCTGCCCTACACCACAAAGAGCCGGATCCCACAGCACCCCCTGCTGGTGCGCGCGTACCTGAACTTCCCTCCGGCCTGGCTGGTCCTCGGCAAGCAGACCCTCTACTTGGGGGAGAAGCCGGCTCAGGCCTGAGCGTCCCGTCCGACATATCGGATCCCTCGCCGGCTCACACTGCCATGAAATCACGAAGCTAGAATCGCCGAACGTGTTCACGCCGGAAGAACGGGAGCGGCTTCGTGAGGAGCTCATCACGGCAGCGAAGGCCGACGGGCGCATAAGCGGCGTCGCGATCACCGGGTCGGCGTCGCGGGGTGCGGTTGACCGATGGTCCGACATCGACCTCGCTTTTGGGGTCGCCGATCCTGCAAGGCTCCGGGAGGCGATCAGCGCTTGGACTGACCGGATGCATGACGAGCATGGAGCCGTTCACCACTTCGACGTCACACGCGGCTCGTGGGTCTATCGGGTCTTTCTGCTCAAGAGCACGTTGCAGGTCGACCTCGCGTTCGCACCGGCCGCCGACTTCGGGGCGCTCTCGCCCACCTTCCGGCTGGTGTCAGGCACGTCGGTCGACCTACCTCATGCGCAACCGCCTGCAGCTGAGGAGATGATCGGGCTGGGCTGGCTGTATGCGCTGCACTCGCGATCGTGCATCGAGCGGGGCAAGGTCTGGCAGGCCGAATACATGATCAGCGCGGTCCGAGACCAGGCACTCGCACTGGCCGCGCTGCGCCACGGCCTGCCGGCCGCACAGGGTCGCGGCTTCGACGGGTTGCCCAATACCGTCAAGTCCGAGTTCGAAGGCGCGCTGGTGAGGTCGCTGGATGTGGATGAGCTGAGGCGGGCGTTTCGGGCGGCCATACACTGCCTTCTCCTTGAGGTCGGTCGCTCAGACCGAGGCTTGGCCGCCAGCCTCGAAGGGCCGTTGACCGAGTTGAGTCATTAGCCGGCCTGACGGCGGTGCCAGACAGCGACGGTGGCTTAGCGCGAGTGGTGCGCGAAAGCGAACCGCCAGAACGCCACCAGAAGCGCTCCCGTGGCAACGAATGCGGCGAGCGGGCTGCCCGTCACCCACAGGGTCAGACCGAAGACGATGAGCATCGCGGGTGGCCACAACAGGCCCGCAAGCAGCTGGCGGCCAAACTTCAGGTCCCAGATCGTCCAGTTCCGGCTCCCGGCTCGTCCCAGCGCCTGCGTCATCCAGTTCCTGTTGTCCCGGATCAGCTGCTCTCTGGGTAACCGGTCGTTGGGGTCGAGGGGAGCAAAGATCGAGTCCAGGCTCGTCGGCTGGGGGCTGCGGTCGCGAGCGTGCGCCATGCCCGAACTCTACGCGCCCGCTCGGTCGCTGACTTGTGGTGCGCCTGGCAGGAATTGAACCTGCTGCCTTTCGGTCCGGAGCCGAACGCTCTGTCCGGTGAGCTACAGGCGCGCGCCGGCTCACCAGTCTAGACTGCCCCCGCCGTGAGCCGATTTATCAGCACCTTAGCGCTGGGCCTCCTGCTGGCCGCGTGCCAGACCACGGCATCGGCCCCAACCCCCTCGCCGCGTCCCTCGTCGCACAACACAGTGGCGACCGCCGTCATCCAGCCGGGCGAGGTCCCGGCGAGCCTTACCAGGTGCCCGGGTTCGGGGCCAATCGCAGGCTACCTCACGGCCCTGCAGTCGAGCGATGCGACGCTCGCGGCAAGCGTCACCGGCCAATGGCAGCAGCTGCAGGCCAAAGGCGCAAAGGCTGCGGCCATCATGCTTTACGCTTACAACCCCACCGCCTGCACGGCAGAGCTTGCAACCACGAGCAGCGCCAAATCTCTCACCAGCTTCGTCGTCGAGTTCGGTGACGAAGGCCAGGCTGAGCGCGCCTGGGGAGCGGGCGTCCTGGGCTTCCCGACACCGGCGCCGGGCCAGGTGGCCCCGGGCATCCTGAGGGGCTCGGGTACCGGCCTCGGCGACAGCTCTTGGACTTACACCAATACCCAGGTGCGGCTTGCGTGCTGGCGCCGCTCGGTCTTCGTCTCGCTGGTGATCCTCAGCAACCTCGATCCGGGAGCCTACAAGGCGGTAACTGCTGCGATCGATGCTCGCTTAAACTGAACCGCTCGCGCCTGTAGCTCACCGGATAGAGCGCTTGCCTGCGGAGCAAGAGGCAGCAAGTTCGATTCTTGCCAGGCGCACCATCACGCCTCAACTCGCAGGTTTCGTATTGCGCTGTGGCGCCTGACTTTCGTTAACGGTCAGTGCGCACAGGCTTAGCAAGGGGTATGCTCTGCACGTAGAAAGCGCCACGGTATGGCGTGACCCCCGCAATCACGCCACCAGGAGGCAAGCGTAATGCCGAGTCCGAAGTTGAAGATCATCGAAGCGCGAGCCAGTGCCCTCGACCGTCTGGTCGCCGACTACCTCGCCCACCAGCGCGGCCGCGGCCTGTCGGCGCACAGCATTGCGCTCACCGCCGCCGTCATTGAACAGGGGTTTATGCCCTGGTGCGTCAAGGAGCATGTGAGCTCGCCTGAGCAGCTGACGCAGCAAGTGCTCGATCGCTGGGGCGCCTATCTGCTCGAGGACCACCGCACGCCAACAGGCAAACCGCTTGCGCGCGAAAGTGTGCGCACCTACCTCCGCACGTTGGGTAGCTTCGTGCGGTGGGCCCAGGCCGACGACGCCATCGGCGCCAAGGTGAAGGCACGTCAGCCCCTGGCCGAGCATCGGTTGATGGAAACCCTCAGCCGCGAAGAGATTCAGCGCCTCGAGGACGTGGCCGGCGCGGAGCGCGACAAGCTGATGATCCGCCTCCTTGCCGACAGCGGTATTCGTCTCGGCGAGCTGCTCGGGCTGCGCGCTGGTGACCTGGTGGAGCAGGGCCGCGAGCGATATATCAAGGTGCGCGGCAAAGGCGCGCGTGAGCGACTGGTGCCGCTGCAGCCCGGTCTCTTCATGCGTCTGCGCAAGTACGCCGAGCGCGGACGGCCGACCGACACTCGAGCCGAGCGCATCTTCGTGACGACGCGCCGGAGCCCTGCCACCGGCGAGTACGAACCACTGGCACCGCGGAGCGTTCAGAACATGATCAAGTGGCACGCGCAGGCCGCCGGCATCGAGCGAGCCGTGCACCCTCACCTTTTCCGACACAGCTACGCGACATGGGCTCTGCGCAAGGGCATGAATCCGCTACAGCTGCAACGCATCCTTGGCCACGCCGACCTCTCGATGATCAGCGGCGTGTACAGCCATCTGACCGCGACCGACGCGTATGCGGCGATGCTCGACCTAATGCGCGCAGACGATTGACAGCGGATTAGCGTCGGTGTAAGGTCGTTCGCGGAACCACTTTAAGGGTGGAGCTCGAGGAGTCATAACCGACCACTTCTCGAGAGTCCGATGCGGGTCAGGAACCCCCGGGAGCGCATCGACTGGCCAGGAGCCCACGGAAGGATCGAAATCCTTTGTGGAGGACCTGCCGATGAGCGTATCGACAATCGCACCTCGTGTCGGCGTTCACATTGACGCCGCGAAACTGGACTTCGAGCTGGCTCGTCGTGGCATCACATCACGTCGACTGGCCGAGGTCAGCGGCGTGCACCCGGTCACCATCAGCCGAGCTCGAAACGGCGGCGCCCTCACGGAGCGCAACCTTCAGAGGATCACTCGCGGGCTCTTGCTGATCCCACTACTTGCCGGCGTGGAGCTGCTCCTGCCAGAAAGGAAAATCGCCGAGGGATCAGCGGCCCCGGCGATCTCCAAGGAGGTCAGCCGTGTCCGCGGCACAACCTCGGCCTCAGAGTAACCCACCGCAGGTCTATGCGCGTGGATCCGTGATCGCTTGCAGCTGCCCGCGCGTCGTGCGCCGGCCATATCGCACGCGCGGCCTAGTTCTCTTCCATCGCGACGGACCGGCGATCGCGCTCGAGGCGACGCCCGTCGACGGCAGCATCAAGGTCTGGCATCGGGACGGTTGTGCCTGATGGCGTGGGCCGCAGTCAACACGAAGCTCCTCACGATGCCCGGCGTGCGACAGCTGCCGACAGCGGCGCACAAGGTCTTGTGGCTCGCCGGTCGTCTTCACTGCGGCGAGTTCGAGACCGATGGGCTGATCGAATCCGCCGCATTGCCTCTGCTCGCATTCGAGGCCGGCGTTGACGTCGACCAGGCGCAGCAGCTCATCCGCGGTCTAAAGGAAACGGGCCTCTGGACGTCTCACCCCAAGGGCTGGGTCGATGCCACCTTCTTGGATGACAACTCGTCGCATGAGGTGCGCGAACGGGCCCGCGAAAGGGATCGGGGAAAGAAGAAGCGCAGGCGCTCGTCTGGCTTGGCACCGGGGGACAGCACCGGGGGACAGCACCGGGGGACGTCCGGGGGGGAAGCACCCGGGGGTGTCCCCAAAGCACAGGTACAGGGAGAGAAACAGTTACAGCCAGAGGGACATTTTTATATCGATGCTGAGCGCATCTCACCCGACGACACGGCCGTCGGGCACGCGCATTCGAATGGCCATAACGCTGTTCAGTTCGGCGACGTCGGCCGACAACTGAGAGTGCGGCAAATCCTCGAAGGGGCGGTTGATGCCTGCATGTTCTTCGAGGGATCCGCAGAGGAGCGGTGGTACGCGCACATCAAGCAGCTGGCCCTCGATCTCGCCGCTCGAGTCGACCTTAGCGAGTCAACAATCGGGATGCGCGCCAAAAAGTTCTTCGATACCCAGTACTGGGTTCACGAAGGCGACAGTAAGCAAGCCGACTACCTGCGGTCGCACATGTTGAAGGCGGTCCCGAAAAAGCGACGGGCGGCCGCACAATGAGCATCGAGCCACGTCGAAGCCATGAGGGCGGGCGTTCTCTGTCTGGGCCCGTGGCTCCATCCGCCAGGTCGCTGGAGGGCGTTGAGGCTGATCCCCTGCAGGCGTCCTCCAGCGATTCGCTCGACGAGCTGTCCGACCCGGCCGTCCTGCGTCACATGATCCGCACCCTTCGCAAGGAGGCCGCGCGACATAGGTCGGCGCTCAAGGCCTGCCGGCAGCAGCGCCAGCTCGAGGCGATCGCCGGCGCCGTTTCCGGCGGAGATTCCACGCCCAGGAGGCAGCAAAACATATGACGACGACCAAAGGTGAACCAATCCGCACGTGGCCGCTCAAAGAAAAGCCGCGCCAGGTCACGCGCGAAGAGCTGCGGCGAATGACGCCGGACGCCGTGAACATGGCTAGAGAAGCCGGCGCCCTCGAAGACCTCATGGGCGGCGCGAAGCCGGCGCCGACGGAGGTGAAGTGATGAGCGCCCTCGCAAAGCTGCAGCCGGGCGACCTGGTGGTCCTTCGGCGCGGCCAATCCGGGAGCGCGTCGGGAATGCACCTCGTACTCGAGCAAACCGAGAACGGAGTCCGGGTGCAGTCATTCGCCGACGGCCACAGCTGGACGGTCCCATTCGCCGACGTCGCCGGCCTCTACCGCTCCGCGCTTCCCCCCGCCGCGACGGTGAGCTTGGAGCCGCGTCCGGAGCCCAAGATCGAGCCAGCCCCGCGACGTCCAGAACCGGTGCCTGGCCGGCCGGTGACTGTCCACGTGATCCACCGCAGCCATGACGTCGAGTTCGAAAGCCGCTACTTCGGGCGGACGGTCCACTATGCCGCAGGCGCCGAGGTCGATCGCCGCGAGGATGGCCAGCGCGTCAGGGCATTCGATGGCGTCGACAGCCATGACGTCGAGCAGTTTGTGCACGACCTTCAACCGCTGGCTTACCTACCCGGTCACGAACCGGATGAGCTCGCACCCACAGCCCGCGACGACGAAGAGCGACCCAAGCCGGACCGTCGCACGCTCGAGGCGCAGCTCGCCGTCCCAACGCGCGATTCGAATCCCACCGGCAGACCGCCGGCGCCGCAATCAGGAGCACCGAGGCGGCCGCGATCCGGCGCGCCCGGAGAGGTCTAAGACATGGCGATCGGCGACGATCCTGGCATCGATGCCGGCGTGAGGCTGTTCACGCGTCGCCGACTTTCCTACGTCGAGGAGGCGGTAATCACCTACGTGCCGCAGCAGGGCGACGTCCGGATCCGCGTGCCGGTCGCTGGGCGCTGGGCCTTTGGCATTCCCTACTCACAAGCGCCGACCGTTGTCTACTACGTCGCCGGCGATGGCACGGTCAGCGTGGCGCCGGCGGACGTGTCGCGGTTCATGCAGTGCGTGGCAGGGTGCACGCTCGCATGAGCGACCTCCTGCTGAGGGTGACGAGACTAAGCACCCGCGACGACTCCACTCAGCCATGGGTGCTGGTGAAGATTGACCACCGAGTCTTATGCCCCGTCTGCGAGGAGGCGCTTGTGTTCGAGGCGCGCGATCGCATCTCCGACGAAGAGCTGCATCGTTTGCTTGACGAGCACGTCCGCATCGAGCACGAGCTCAAATGACCCCATACACCCCATCGGCGATCGCCCCGAGTGCCGAACCTGTCCATCGTGATCTTTCACCGAAAAGGCGCGCGAACTGAAAATGGGGGGCTCGCGCATCGATCTGGAGGTCCGTGCAGGCGTCCTGAAGGCCCTGCGTAAAGGCACACGGCCGTCGATCGTCGCCAAGCACTACGGCATCTCGCGGTCGTCGGTTGTCCATATCGGTCGGGAGGCTGGAATCGTTCAGCCGTCCCCCTCAGACAGCCAGAAACAGGGACAACGCCAGGCCGTCGAGGCGGCTCGGCTCGAATCTCGTCGACGTCGTTCGACGCTGAGTCTCCAGCTGATCACCGATGCCGAGCGTTTGCGCCAGCAGTTGTGGGCGCCGGCGCTCATCGTCGAGTTTGCCGCCGGCGGTGATAACTTCGGATTCCACGAGCACAAGCTGAACGAACCGGACGCTCGAGCGAAGCGCGACATTGCAATCGCCCTGGCCATCCTGGTGGACAAGCATGTCGCGATCGAAAGGCTCGAGAACGAAGCGAACACCGGCATCGTCAAGGGCGCGATCGTGTCCCTGATGGATCGACTCGAAGCCGAGGAATTGACGACTAAAGTTCACGTGGTCACCTGATGGAGGAGAAGCACGAGGAGCTGCAGCGGCGAGCGCGCGAATTGCGGGCACATCCGGAGTTCAAGCGGCAGGTCGCGAAGCTCACGAACGACCAGCTGCTCGCCTGGATCCACGACCTCGAGGCCGACAGCGAAGGGAGTAACGCCGAGGCATGGTACTTCCTCGAGCTCGACGAGGATCAGGCCGACCTGGCGGGCGCGCAAGCCGATAGAAACCTCGTCGTCCTGACGGCCTGTCTGGACGAGCTCGCGGAACGACGCTTGGAGCAATCGCGATGATGCCGGTCCAGGTCCTCGCCGAGCTCGACCGCCTGGTGACTGCCGAGCGCGAAGCTTTCGAGCGCCTCTACGAACTCGCGATGGCTCGTCCGGATGAAGCATTGCACGCGGCCGTCCAGGGATTTGCGGCCGCCTCCGGTCTGGTGGCCACCTTCACGCTCGAGCTAGGCAAACGCACCCTTCCCCCGGCGGTCGAGTCGTGACAGTCGTAGTCGATGATCGCGCATTCCGGGCCGGTCTGAACGCCTACCTCGAGCGGCTCAAGCGGGAGGCTCACGACGCCGCGCGTCGCTACGCGGATTCGGTCGTCACCTTCTCGGTCGCCCACATACATTCGGCGAGTGGAGACCTCGCAGGCGCCATGGGCGTCGACGATCACCTCGACGAGGAATCCGCGTACATCATCGTCGGCGCCTTTGAGACCGACGACCACCCGCACGCCCTCGAGACCGAATTCGGGACCTCCAAAGAACAGGCCCGCCCATTCTTCCGGCCGGCGCTCGATGAGGCCGTCCGAGATTTCACCGTCAAGGAGCCCTGAAAATGACCCAGCTTCCAAACATAGGCGCAAAGATCGTCGTCGACGATTCGCAGCTGAAGAACGTGGGCGGCACGGCCTCCAAGACCGGCGCCGCTCTCGAAGCGGGCATCGGCAAGGGCAAGACCTCGCTCACGCAGTTCTCGACGGCGCTGTCGGGCGTGCTTGGCCAGGCTGGGCTAGGTGGGATGCCGATCGCGGCGCTCAAGAGCGGCGACGCGCTCGAGGGCATGGCTGGGAAGGGCATCTCGGGCATGACACTGCTCGGCGGTGCTGCGCTCGCCGGCGGCGCCATCCTCACGACCGTCATCGGCGAGGGCATCTCGAAATATGAGGAGCTCGCCGGTCAGGTCGAGAACTACAAGCGCGTCACCGGGGCCTCAGCTGACGAGTCTGGCCGCATGGTGCAGACCTTCACGGCTCTTGGCGTCAGTGAGGACACCGCAACCGCCGGCATGTTCAAGCTCTCGAAGGCGATTGATACGACGCCGAAGAAGCTCGAGGACCTCGGCGTCGTGATTGCTCGCAACGCAGCTGGCAACGTCGACCTGTCGAAGACGCTGTTCAACGTCGCCGACGCCTATAACGCGGCTGCGGGCGCCGACAAGAAGAACCTCATCCTCTTCGATGCCTTTGGTAAGAGCGGCAAGGACATGATCCCGATCCTCGAGCAAGGGTCGGTCGCGCTCCAGCAGTTCGAGAAGGACGCACATATCACCTTCAGCGAACAGGACCTGCAGCGAGCGAAGGACTACCAGATCCAGCTCGCGCAGTTGAAGCAGGGCTGGGATGCGCTCGGGGAAGCGATCGGCCAAAAGGCCGTGCCCGCGCTTCTGGGCGCTAGCGACGCTCTGTCGAAGCAGCAGTTCATCCAGGACGGCCTCAACAAGGCGAGCGATGAAGGCACCCTTTCGGCCTGGGACCTGGCGAACGCCCAGACGTTCGGCGTCAAGAACTCGGCCTCGGACCTGATCGACAAGCTGGTCGCGGAGTACAACGCCCTGCACGCGGCGAAGACCGGCTTCGACGCGCAGGCGCAGGCGACGCTCGACGCGGCGGCCGCGGCCGCTCTCCTCATCAAGACCAGCGACGACCTGATCTCGACCGAGGACAAGCTCTACAAACTCACGGAGACCATCGCCGACCAGCGAGACAAGGTCACCTCAGCCACGTGGGACGTGCGCGATGCGGAGAAGACGCTGGCCGACGACCGCAAGAAATACGGTCCCAACTCAGAGCAAGCGATTCGAGACGCGATCGCCCTGCGCGGGGCCCAGCAGTCCCTCTCCGACACGATCAAACAAGGGGGCCAGGACCGTCGCCAGCAGGTGATCGACCAGGAGGCTCTCATCGGTCCGAACCGAGACCTGAACGCCGAGAATGCCGCGGCGATCGCCTATTACACGGCTGAGGAAAAGAAGGTCGGCAAAGGCTCGCCGCTGTACAAGAAGCTGCAGGAGTGGATCGCGCTGCTGGAGACGGTGCCCGGGAACGCCGACACCAGTATCACTGCCAACTATCGCGCGCCTGTTGGAACGGGCAAGACCCAGCACTTCGCCGCCGGCGGCCGTCCCCCGGTCGGAGTTCCGTCCTGGATCGGCGAGGAGGGCAAGGAGCTGTGGGTGCCCGATGCGCCGGGGACGGTTGTGCCTCATGCAGCTGCAGCAGCTGCAGCCGCCACAGACGCAGGTCCGAGCATCCTCCATCAGAGCACCCAGATCGACCTCATCCTCGAGGGCCAGGCGCTCGCTCAGGTGATCGATCGGCGAGTTTCCAAGCTCATGCGGCACGCCACATGACGATCAGAAGCCAGCGCGCACAGCAAGCGATCTACGCCGCGGCCAGGTCGATGAACCGAGCAGCCGGCGCGGGTGGTGGGAGCGGCCTCGTAGGCGGCCAGGTCCTTGCTGACATAGCCACGGGCTCTATCTTCCAGACATTCACCGGTACGTCGCCCGTTGATATCACGAACTCAACGGGCACCTTCAGCCTTCCGCGTCAGACCTCCGTCCTGATATTGGTAAGCGTCTCATTTGCAGTCACGGCCGGAATCGACTTCGCTTATGTCGAACTGGTTGAGGATGGCGCCGTGATTCGCAGCGCAATTGCCGGGGATGGGCCGAAGGGCTACTACACGGCGTCGATCTTTGATATCGCAGTCATGGGCGCTGGCACTCACACGGTGAAGCTACAGGGCATTTGTGGCGCGGCCGGCACGAGTGGCAAAGTTCTCCAGGCGGAGGTTGCAGTTTTCCAGCTGCTCGGTTAACTAGTCGGCCGCGGAGAGCTCGTCCCTGACCCGCTCGAGCAAGAGAAGGGCGAGGCACAGAGGCATCGCGCCGCCGGCCCGCTGCTGCTCTCGCTCGACTCGAGCGGACAGCTGCTGCTCGAGACTGCGTAGGCGGTCGAGCTCGCTCGATTCGTCCAGCTGCGGTGATCGCGTCCACGTCGGCCAGGTGGGTCGGCTCACGACTTCGCGGACGCTACGCGCCGCCGGGCCCACCGTCAACCGCAAGCAGCCCTTCCGCGTACTCGAGCTCCGGCCACTGACACAGCTGGGTGATGATCCGGTGCAGGACGATGACCTTGACCGGCTCACCGCGGCGAATCTTCGCCAGCGTGTCGAAGGAGCAGGCCTTAGCCTCACGCAGATCGCCGGGAGCCTTTCCCCGCACATGCAGCTTGTGAAGCAGGAAGGCATGGTTGATGCGTGTGAGCCCGTCCTGGACATCACGTGCCCTGTCCGCCATTACTCGCGCCGCCGTTTCGGTGTTCGAAGATCGAGTTGCGCGACCCGCAGCTCGAGCATCGTCTTGCGGATCCGCTGTTCGAGCGCGTCGAGGCGCCACATGAGTGAACGGCTCTGCAGGCCTTCGCGGATGGCTGCGACTTCGGCCTTCAGCTCGTCGGTTGTCAGCCGCGTCGTCATGGCCGCAGCTTGCGCGTGATCATGCGGAAACCTCCAAGAGCTCGCGGACGGCGCGATGTAGACTCTCGATCCTCAGAGCCTCATAAGCCGCAAATGCCGACGCCTCCGCGCGGGCCAGGTCCTCATCGCTGAGTTGCGCCGGTCGTTGGCCCGTTCGGAGGTCTAGAACCTCGAGCATCAGGTGACGCTCGTCAAGGCCGACCTCAGCGTAGGTCTGGATCGTCGCCAACGAATGGTGGTCCATGTGTTTCGCAATCGTTAGCGGGTTGACGTTCTGACGTAGAAGTTGCGTGGCGCACGTGTGCCGGATCTGATGGCTCACGAAGCGCCGAATCTTGAGCTCGACACAGAGCGCGTCCCAGCTTTCTTGCACCCCTCGATGTCCGAGTCGCGTTGTAGGCCAGCCCTGCATATGGTTGACGAACAGCGCTTGGCATGAGTCCGTCCGCACGGCCAGGTAGTCATCGACAGCCCTTTCTGCTGCCTTGGAGATGACGAGAAGCTTCGACCCGCCCCCTTTTCCGGTGACTGTCGCGGTTCGCCCTTCGAACTGGCCGCGGCCGAGGCTGGTGGCTTCCGAGTAGCGTGCGCCAGAACTGAGGATGACGAGAAACAGGGCTTTGGTTCGCAGTCGCAGCAGGTCGGTCGTCTCACGCGCGAACGAGGCGAGCACACGCTCCAAGTCTGGGCGCGGGATCGGACGCGGCAATGCGGCGGGCACGTGGGGAGTGATGACGCGGAGCCAGAGCGTCGGCGGACACAGCGGGGGCTCCTGAGTCGCCGCCCAGCGCAGGACGCCGCGCACGGCGGCTGCAGCGGGTTGCTGCGTAACCGGGGCGACCTGGCCGGCGCGGAAGTCCTGCCAGCGCTCCACGTCGCCGCCGGTCAGCTGGTGAGCCTCAGTGATCGGCTGCGTCTGAAGCCATCGGCCGCAGGCCCGTAGGTCGACGGCATAGCCGAGCAGAGTCTTGGGGCGCCGGCCCTTGCGGTGAAGGTGGGCGAGATAGCCGGCGCACAAGTCGCGGAACCATGCCGGGCCTTGTGTCGGATCGAACGCGGTTGGAACGCTCATGGGCGTTATCCTCGCTCAGGCGGGCGTCGTGGCCGGTGTGTAAGCACCGCGTCGTGGCGTCCGTCACCGCGCAGTCTACGCGCCGAATCACGGTTGCAGTCGAACAGTAGATATGCGGCGGCTTAGCGCGCACGAGTAAAGCGCCGCGCAGTGGCGTGATCGGTGGCTCAAGCGTTCCGGCTGAATACGACTCTGTCGCCGGGCGTGTGGCGCTTGCCTGCGGAGCAAGAGGCAGCAAGTTCGATTCTTGCCAGGCGCACCAACACGCCATCTCGCATTCGAAGGCAAAGATGGCTTGGATACTTCGGCCCGGCTCCGACTTCAGGACCCTCTCTTCTTGAGTTCCTCGTCGAGCGCCTTCCTGAACTCCTCCACTGCCCGGCGCGATGCCTCCCTGAGCGCGGGGCCCTGTTCCGTGGTGAACTTGCGAGCGACCTCGCTCATTTCCTTGGAGAGAGTCTTGGCATGCTCCTGGATGATGGGTAGTGATTGGCGCAGGACTTCCTGGGCGGCCTCGCTCAACTTGCGGCTCGCCTGCTGCGCTGCTTTCTTGAACTCTTCAGCGTCGTTGCTCATCACTTGATCCTCGTGTTCTCCGCCGCCGCGACTTTCTGGCCCGTTGCCGAATCGAGGTTGATGATCCCGAGGATGACCATGAAAGCCTTGTTCTGCCACACCGCGATGTAGAACGCTTGATTCAAGATCGTGGTGCTGAGCACAATCGAATTCGGACCGAGGCCCGTTTTCGTGCCTTCCACCACCGGGGCGCCGTTCGCCTTCAGCATCGAACGATCGATCCCAAAGATCTGTCCGTTCGTATAGCCGTTTGCAGCGCTCGCCTCATCCTTGAACTGGACGGAGAAATTGACCACCAGCGGGTACGCGGCGGCGCTGAGGCTGGCGACTGTGGACGCAACGTTCTCGCAGTTAGCCACGCTGTCTGTATAAAACCCGACCTGCGTCGCGGTCGCCCCCTTGCTCTGCGCGTCAGTCCACTCGGCCATGGTGGACGTGTAGGTGGCCGGATCCTTCGTTTTGAGGTTGTCGAGGTAGGCGTTTATGCCCCCCGAGATCGAGCATTGGTGCAGGGTGTTCGGGACGTCACCAGGCTGAACGGCAACGCTGGCTGCGGTGGGCGTGCTGCTGGCCGATTGCGACGAACATGCGACCACCACCAACAGCGCCGACAGAAAAGCAAGCGACCTTGTCATGTCTTCATTTCACTCTAAAGGTTCGATGCTGAACCGCCCATTGGCGGAATCGAGTGTGGCAACATGCAAACGGCCTCGACATGGTTCACGATCTGCAGGCCGCCGCCTCTGAATACCTCGGCTGGCTTCAGCTCGAAGCGAACCGCAGCCCGAACACGGTCCGGGCTTATGAGTCCGAGCTGGGCAAGTTAATTGCGTTCCTCACCACCAACGGTCACACGCTCGTTTTGAGCAACCTTCAGCACGATGACCTGCGCGCCTATCAGCGTCACCTCGCAGGTCGCCTGAAGAGCCCCGCATCGCGAGCGCGGGCGCTCGTCGCCATTCGCTCCTGGCTGCGATGGCTGGCCAAAGAGGGAATCATCGAGCGCGATCTGTCGAACGGCATCACGCTGCCGAAGCTCGAGCAGCGCCTGCCCAAACCCATCGATCCCGACGAGCTCATCAGGCTGCTTGCGGCGCTGCCAACCGAGACGCTGGCCGACAAGCGCGACCGCGCGCTGGTGCAGTTCCTCATCAGCACTGGGTGCCGCATCTCGGAAGCCCTCGCACTGGATCGCACCGATTTCCCTCGCACCGGCAACCGGCTGGTGGTGACCGGCAAGGGGTCGAAGCAGAGGTCCGTCTACCTGACCACCGACGCACGTTCGGCCCTAGAGGACTACCTGGCGGGTCGCGAGGACGCGAGCATGGCGTTGTTCATCAATTACGACAGGTCGGTGGCAGACGACCGGGGCCGCAGGCTGACCTCCGCCGGCGCTCGATACATAGTCCGTCAGATCCGCCAGAAGCTCGGCGCCTGGTCGTTCAAGTCACCACACGTGGCCAGGCATACGGCCGCGACGACCTTGCTCGAGGTGACCGGCGGCGACGTCCGGCTGGTGCAAGAGGTGCTCGGCCACGCGAACCTGAACACGCTTCAGGGCTACACGAAGATCGTCGACAGCAGGAAGCTGGACGCTTATCGCAGATACCAGGAGTTTCTGGACGGCAAGAAGGCCGGCGCCTGACTCGTCGATTCGCATAGGGAGATACGTCGCTGTCGCATTGGCGCTGATGCTCGCTGCATACGGCGCAGGTCTTGTAGGGCAAGAAGAAGGCCGGTTCCGTATTCGAAACCGGCCCTTGAAAGCTCTCTAAGAGAGGGTTACTCGTCCTCGATCTGGTTGTACATCAGGCTGTCCTGAATCTCGTACAGTGCGTCCATCGCCTCCATCACGGAGCCGGGCTTGGCCTGCGCCAAGACTGTGACCTCGGGCGACTCTTCGATCACCTTGTTGATTGCCACCGAAAGGACGGGCGGCATCAGCCTCTGGTCGGCGAGGTTCAGCATCTCGAGCTCGTTAAGGAGCTTGTCGATGTAGTGCATCTTGTTGCGGCGCGCGTACTTGGCCCGCTGGACGCGGCGCTCGCGTGCGGTCATGTGCTCGATGGCGCGGCTAGCCTGCTTGATCATCGTCATTTTTCTCTCTCCGAAGCCAATTTTACGGCCCCTAAATCTTTTGTCAAGATCCGTATGTAATAAATGGTTCCCGGCTGTGCTAGCATCGCCGCCAACTGACCGGATGAGCCAACCTTTTGCCGGCCATTCCACCCGCATGGAAGTCCTGGAGTTGCTCCGGCGCAAGGGCCACGCCAGCGCCGAAACCATCGCTTCCGAGCTCTTAGTTACCCCAAACGCGATCCGCCAACACCTGACGAACCTGGAACGGGACGGTTTCGTGGTCAGCAGCCCCGAGAAGAGCCGCCGGGGCCGCCCTTCGCTCCTGTTCTCCTTGACCGAACGGGCGGACTCCGTGTTCCCCAAGCGCTACGGCCAACTCGCCACGATGGTCCTCCAGGAGGTCCAGGAGATGGGTGGGCCGGACGCTCTGGACGAGGTGTTCGAGCGAATGGCCACCCGGCATGCGGGGGCCATCTCGCGCAACCTCGAAGGGCTCGAGTTCGACGAGAAGCTGAAGCGAGTGGTCGCGTGGATCGGGCGAGCCGGCACCCTGGCCGAGCAGACCGAGACCCCCGAAGGGGTGAAGGTGACCATCCACAACTGCCCGTTCCGCAACACGGCGCTCAAGTTTCCGCAGGTCTGCACCATCACCCCGCACCTCATCTCTCAGCTGCTCGGCACTGCCGTTTCCCAGGCAGATTCCATCCATCGTCACGACCCCTACTGCTCCTTTGTCGTTCAGCGCCCCACCGACGCTCACTAGCCGGCAGGTCGCCGAGGTCGACCGCCTGGCGCAAGAGCGGTTCGGCATCTCCGTCGAATGGCTGATGGAGGCCGCCGGCTGGCAGATCGCCCGCTTTTGCGAGGGGAGGACGGCAGTCGTCTGCGGCGTCGGCAACAACGCCGGCGATGGGCTGGCGGCGGCGCGGCACCTCCATCGTTGGGGCCGGCTCAGCTCAGTCAGCTGCGCGGACGCCAATCGGCTGCGGGGGGCGGCGGCGCTGGAGAGAGACGCGCTGCGACGGCTCGGGGTCGATATCGCCGACGAGCTAAGGCTGGATGGCGCCGAGGTCGTGGTCGATGCGCTGTTCGGAACCGGGCTGTCGCGAGCGCCCGAGGGCAAGTTCGCGGCGTGGATCGAAGCCATAAACGGCTCGCCATCGCGAGTGATCGCGATCGACGTGCCTTCCGGCCTCGACGCCGACACCGGGGACGCCTACTCTCCATGTGTGCGCGCGAACACGACAGTGACCCTCGGCCTGGCCAAGCCCGGCCTCTTGAAAGGCGACGGTCCGACCATGTCAGGCGATCTGTGGCTGGCCGACATCGGCGTCCCACTCGAGGCATACGTGGCAGTTGGCATCGACGTGCCGCGTGACCTGTTCGCAAAGAGCGACAGATTTGAGCTGAAAGGGTCGGACCGGTGAGCGCTCAGGTCGTCTGGGACCGCGGCGTCTCGATCTCGGGAAGTCGGCTGTGGCTCGATCCACTTGTCGTCCGGACTTTCGCGTTCATCTCGCACGCACACACCGACCACGCACGCCGTCACAAAGAGGCCCTGCTCACTCCGCAGACATTGGCCCTCATTCCTGAGGCGAGGCGGCCGCGAGGTTGGCGGATGCTCGGGTATGACGAGCCGATGCGGATCGGCCCGGCCACCGTCACGCTGCATTCGGCCGGGCACATGCTCGGCTCCGCGCAGCTCTTGTTCGAGCACCAGGGCACGAAGGTGCTTTACACCGGCGACATCAAGCTTCGCCAGCCTGGCGGCATGCAGCCCACCCATGTGCCCAAGGCGCATGTCCTCGTCATTGAAAGCACTTACGGCCGGCCCCATTTCCGTTTCGGCGACCCTGACTCAACGATCGAGGCGATTGCGCGCTGGTGCCGCCTCGCCATCGACAGCCGCGTGACGCCGGTCCTGCTGTGCCACGCGCTGGGCAAAACTGAGGAGATCATGCTCGCGCTGTCGGGCTACGGCTTCAAGTTCGCGCTCGAGAAACGATGCGTCCCGTGCGCGCATGCATATGCCATGGCCGGTAGGTCGCTGCCGGATTGGGTCGAGCTCGACGGTGAGGTGGAGGCCGGTCGTGTGGTGATCGCGCCGCCCGCTGGCAAGGACGAGGTGCGCAGGCTCGGTCGCTACCGCACGGCCCTGGTCTCGGGTTGGGCTAAAGATGCGGAGTTCTCACGGATCTTCGGCGCCGATGCCACCTTCGACCTTTCAGACCACTGCGACTTCGACGAGCTGCTCGAAGTCGTCGAACGTTCAGGCGCGGAGCAGGTCTACACGGTGCACGGCTACACCGAGGATTTCGCGCGGCACCTGCGCAAGCGAGGGATCAAAGCTTCGGCGCTGGAGGCGACAGAGCAGCTGGCTTTAGCCCTCTAGCGAAGCGCCCACCCTGATCGGAAATAGGCCCGACGCAAGTCCGGGTCGACAGCCGCTGCATCGCTGAGCCTTGTCAACAACAGGTCCACCCACGCGGTCAGGTGGACAGGCGGCACGAGCTCGAGTGCTTCCTTTTTGTTGAAGTACGCCCGGCAGCTTCGCCCACGCGTTTCAATCGTCAGGTCGGTGATGCGGCCCCGATTTCGCTTGACCTTGGCGATCGGAATCTTTTCAGCCAGGTAATCGAGCAGCTCGTCCGAGTCCTCGTCGGCGCCGATCGGCGAGTGGCAGAAGACGCATGCACCATCGAGGGGCAGGGCCGGAGCCTGGCAGATCGCGCAGTTCAATCCGTGTAGCGCGTGATCGTTTGATCTTCGCGCCGCTTCTCCGCCTGGTACAAGGGGCAATCCTCATAGTTGCGCACGCAGATCGGCGGGCTGTCGCTCAACGCGTACTTGCGCTTCGACTTTCGATCGACATGGCAATCGAATCGGTATACGCGCAGGACTGAGCGCCGCTCCTTCAAATACTCCTCGAGGTAAGGACACCGTCGCATGCGACTTACGATAGGCCACCCATGGGAGAAGGTGGCGGCATGCTGGAGGTCGCGCGCGCCGCGGCCGCGGTCGGCGTCACCTCAGCGACTTCTGAGAAAGCGCGAATCCTCGCCGGCTACTTTCGCACCCTGGATGACGATGACCTGAGGCGCGCCGCCGTCTTCATGAGCGGCCGTGCCTTCAGCCCTTCCCAACGCCGAACGCTCGGCCTCGGTTGGTCGACGGTGAGCAAGGTCGTCGAGTCGATCTCGGGGCGGGATCCGGACGAGCTTTCGGCGATCTTTCGCAAGCACTCGGATATCGGCGACTGGGCGGGCGAGGCCCTCGAAGGCCAGACCAAAGCGGAGCCCGTCTCGCTCGCGGAATTCGAAGAGGCGCTAGAAACGATCAGGACCGCGCGAGGTGCGCGCAAAGCGGCGCCGCTGGAGGCTCTGCTGAGACGGCTGCGCCCTGAGGCGGCGAGGTTCGCGGTCAAGGTGATCTCGGGCGAGATGCGCATCGGTCTGAGCGAAGGGTTGGTCGAGGCCGCGCTAGCGGCGGCGTTCGACCTGCCGGTAACCAAGGTCAAGAAGATCCATCTCATCACCGGTGACATCGGAGAGACCGCGGTCCGATGCAAGCGAGGTGAGCTCGAAACGTCGACAGTCACGCTGTTCCAGCCGATTCGCTTCATGCTCGCAAGCCCGGTCGAGACGGCAGGCGAAGCTTTCGCCAGGATGGGTGCGGAGAAGGTGTGGACCGAGGAGAAGTACGACGGTGTTCGCTGCCAGCTTCACCACGACAACGGCCGCGTCGAGCTCTTCTCTCGGGACTTGAAAGAAACCACGGGCGCCTTTCCCGAGCTGGCTGAAGCGGCGCCACGTCACGGTCACGCTGTCCTGTTCGATGGCGAGGTGCTCGCGCACCGCGATGGCAAGGTGTTGCGATTCTTCGAGCTGCAGCACCGCCTGGGTCGCAAGAGGGTGACGGATGAGCTCCGACGCGAAGTTCCGGTGGTGCTCGTGATCTTCGACCTGCTCTACCTCGATGGGCGCTCGTTGCTCGACGAGCCATTGGAGACGCGGCGCCGCCTGCTCGAGGAGCTCGGCGTCGAATCGCCCTTCCTTCTCGCGCGGGTCGAGGAGGCGACCAGCCCGGATGACCTCGACCGGATCTTTGCAGACACGCGTGAGCGCGGCCACGAAGGGTTGATGGTGAAGGACCCTTTGAGTCCCTACACGCCTGGCCGGCGAGGGCTCGCCTGGTTGAAGCTGAAGCGCCCGCTGGCGACGTTGGACGTGGTGGTTACCGCCGCCGAGTGGGGCCATGGAAAGCGCAAGGGCGTCCTCTCCGACTACACGTTCGCGGTGAAGGACACGAAGACCGGCAAGCTGGTCAACGTGGGCAAGGCATACACAGGTTTGACCGACGCGGAGATTGCGGAGATGACCGAGCGGTTCAAGGCGATAACGCTCGAAGACCGCGGTTGGGGCTATACCGTCAAGCCGGAGGTCGTGCTCGAGGTCGCGTTCGATTCCATTCAGCACTCCAACCGGCACGCCAGCGGCTTCGCCCTGCGATTTCCGCGAATCGTGCGAATCCGGGGCGACAAGCCGGTCGAGGAGATCGATACGCTCGAACGCGTCGAGGAGCTATACGAGCGGTACTTCGGCGGCGAGACGGAAGCCGATCTGACAGAGGTTGCCGAGCTGAACGCCCCCTCCGGCCCGAGTCCCTCCCGCGCTTCGCGCGGGGGCCCCAGAGGACCGCGGGGAGGACGTCGCTCATGAAGCTCACGTTCATGGGCACCGCCGGCGCTCGGTTCATGGTGGCCAAGCAGCTTGCCGCTTCGGGTGGCCTCTACATCGAGGAGGGCAAGGCGCGCATCGCGCTCGATCCCGGGCCCGGCGCCATCGTTCAGTACGCCAAGCGAAAGGTCGATCTCACCAAGCTCGACGCCATCGTCGTCAGCCACCGCCACCTCGACCACTGCGGCGACGTGAACGTGATGGTCGAGGCGATGACCGAAGGCGGCTTCGCGCATCGCGGCCGGCTCTTCTGCCCATCGGACGCGCTCGACGACGACCCTGTCGTGCTGCAGTACCTTCGGCGCTTCCCGCAGGAGGTCGTGAGGCTCCAACCCGAGACCACCTACAACGTGAACGGCATCGAGTTCACGACGACCCCGCGCCACAAGCACCAGGTCGAGACCTATGGATTCAGATTCGGCGATCGGCTCGGCTGGGTCACTGACTCCGCTTATTACGACGGCATCGCAGAGCAGCACAAGGCCGACGTCATGGTGATCCACACGGTTCTGATGCAGTGCCGCGCGGAGCTGCCGCACCTGTGCCTCGACGACGCGGAGCGCATCATCCGCGATGCGAAGCCAAAGCTAGCAATCCTCACGCACTATGGAATGACCGTGTGGCGCGCTCATCCGTGGGAGCTGGCCGCCGACCTGACCCAGCGGCTGGGTATCGAGGTAAAAGCTGCGCGCGATGGAATGAGCGTCGAGGTGTGAATACCCCACAAACTCGGAGGCTACGCCGCGAGTTCGCGGGGGGCCCATGAGCCCACAGCAGAGATTCCTGCTCCTCCTGATCCTGGTCGGCGCCCTGGCGACAGTGCTTGGGCTGATTTCCAAGCGCGCTCGAATGGTGCCCTACCCCGTCGTGCTGGCAGCGGCCGGCGTGGTGATCGGGTTGCTGCCGGGTGGGCAGCTCGGACATGTCGGCGCGGACGTCATCCTCCTCGCCTTCGTGCCCGGGTTGGTCTTCGAGGCGGCGCTCACGCTCGACCTGCCCGAGCTCAGGCGGCGCCTGCTGCCGGTCGGGCTGCTCGCGACCGTCGGCGTCGCGCTGATGGTGCTCCTTATCGGAACGTTGACCCACCTCATCGTTGGATTGAGCTGGGCCAGCGGCATGTTGCTGGGGGCCATCCTCGCTGCCACCGACCCCATCGCTGTCGTCACGCTGATGCGCCAGATGCGGGCTCCAGCCGGCCTGTCGGCCATCCTCGAGGGAGAAAGCCTGTTCAATGACGGCACCGGGGTCGCAGTGTTCACGGCGGTGCTGGCCACAATCGTCAGCGGGGCTCCATCGATTGGCGACGCCTCGCTGCGGTTTCTGGAGATCACCGCCGGCGGCACCGTGATCGGCCTGGCGGTCGGATTCCTCGGCCTTCTCCTACTGCGATTTGCGGCCGACGCGCCGCTCGAGATTCTGGCGACGCTTGTCATCGCGTACGGGAGCTACCTTGCCGCCGACGTGCTCCACGCCTCAGGCATCGTCGCCGTAGTCGTAGCGGGGATCGTCGTTGCTCGATACGGATCGGGAATCGGTAGGTTGCACGGGCCCCAGCTCCTCGGATTCTGGAGCCTGCTCGCCTTCGTCCTTAACGCGATGCTTTTCATCCTCGTCGGGGCGGCCCTCCCCGCCTGGGAGCTGCTGCCCGTGCTGGGCTTCGTGGTGATCGCTTTCCTGATCATGCTGGTGACCCGCGCGATCCCCGTATATGGATTGCTTGGGGTATCAGCGATCCGGCCGCCCCCCATTCCCTGGGCGTGGCGCCACCTGACCTTTTGGGCAGGCCTTCGAGGAGCCCTCTCAGTGGCTTTGGCTCTATCGGTGGCAAATGCCCCAGGAGTAGACAGTCGCGTGGCGCTGATCGCGTACGGCGTGGTCCTGCTGTCGCTCCTCGTCCAGGGAGGGCTGGTGGTACCGATCACGCGCGCCCTGAGAATCGAGAAAGCCGAGTGAGCGGTAGGACCGGAGCGGAGAGGTGGCGGTGGCGGGGCACTGTCGCACTCACAGCCATCGCGCTCGGCTTCGTCATCTATCCGCTGATCGAGAGCAACAACGACGTGATCAACTCGGATTGGCCTGCATTCGCTACCGGCGGCAGGCTGATCGTCGAAAACCCGAGTCACCTGTACGACATGGGCACGCAACACCGCATCCAGCTCGAGGTCACGGGCGGCCGCACCCTGATCACTCTGGGGATCAACGGCATCCTTCCCTTCCTCGCGCCCGCGTGGGTGGCGTTCCTCGCCGTGCCCTTCGACCTGCTGGGCACCAACCTTGGAGGCAGGTTGTGGATCCTCGCCGGGCTTGGCTGTCTGGCGATCGGCCTGTATCTGGCAGTGCGCCCGCGACCGCCCACTGCGATCCTTCCGGCGTTCGCGTCGGTACCCACCGCGTTGCTGCTCCTCAACGCCCAGCTCGACGGCTTTGTCGCGCTGGGAATTGGCGCCGCGTGGGCTCTGTGGGCCCGACCCTTCATCGCCGGCCTGGCCCTCGGGCTGACCTTGCTCAAGCCGCAGCTCGTCCTGCCGCTGGGTGCGGCGCTGCTGCTGACCCGGCAATGGCGTGTGCTTGCGGGCTGGGCGGTCGCCGGCGTGATTCTGCTGGCCGCATCGGCCGCATTGAACCCGCGCTGGGTGCTCCAGTGGCTTCCCGCCATCGGCGGCACCGTTCAGCCGGGAGCCAGGGAGGTCGACCTCGCGCACGTGGGCATCCTGCTACCGCGCGCTTACCAGGGCGGTGCCGTCGTGATCCTCTCGTTTGTGGCGCTCGCGGCAGTGCTGTGGCTGGCGCGCCGGCGCCGCGATGACATCAGGGCAGCGGCCGCGGTCCTGATTGCAGGTGGAGTCCTGGTGGCGCCGCATGCCCTGCCCACCGACCTGGTGCTGGGGGCCGTAGCGCTGGCCGTGTGGGGCAAGGCTCAGTGGCAGGACTGGCTGTTGCTTTCAGTGGGCGCCGCGATCGCTGCGGTCGTCCCGGCTCCATGGCCCACGGCCGTCGGCGTGCTGGTCGTGGGCTGGCTTTGCCTGCGAGCCGCGGGGCTTATCGCGTGGCGGCGAGAACCGGCGCCAGCGTCTGCTGGATGAGGCCGTCGATCAAGCCGTAGCTGATCGCTTCCTCCGGGCTCAAGAAGTAGTCGCGATCCGTGTCTCGCTCGACTCGCTCGAGCGGCTGGCCTGTGTGCTTGACGATGAGGTCGTTGAGCACATCCTTGATGCGCAGGATCTCCCTGGCGTGGATGTCGAGGTCGCTGGCCTGGCCCTGGAGGCCTTTGCCACCGATCAGCGGCTGGTGCATGTGGATCGTCGCGTTGGGAAGCGAGAATCGCCTGCCCTTCGCCCCGGCCATCAGGAGCACGGTCCCGAAGCTGGCCGTACGGCCGATGCAGACCGTCGAGATCGGCGAGCGGACGTACTGCATCGTGTCGTAGATGGCGAAGCCCGCGGTTACCGCCCCACCCGGCGAGTTGATGTAGAGCTGGATCTCCTTCTCAGGGTCGTCGGCCGAGAGGTAGATCAGCTGCGCCACCACGAGGTTGGCCACGACGTCGTCGATCGGACGCCCGATCAGGATGATTCGGTCCTTGAGCAGCCGTGAGTAGATGTCGAAGGAGCGCTCGCGGTTGCCGCCCTCGTTTTCGGTGACGGTCGGGACAAAAGCCATCGGAATGAGCTTACGAGATATATTCGGCTCGTTGGTACGCGCGGCCCGCAGCGGCAGACTGCTTCCCCCGAGTGACTTCTTCAGCGGACTGCGCAAGGCCCTGAAGGCGCGGCTGCCACAGGAGCTCCGAGGCTACGAGACCAGCCGCGGCCACGGGCGGCTCTTCAAGCTTCATTACGGCCACCCCGAGTTTCATTACGAGGCGTGGCACCACACGGGGGCCGGGCGCTTCGAGGTGGGCCTCCACTTCGAGGGCTCCGCGGAAACCAACCAGAGCGCGTTCGATTTCTTTCGGAGCCGCATGGTGGAGGTGAAGGCGCGCCTGCCGCGCGCTGAGCTCGAGCCGTGGGACCGCGGGTGGACGCGTATGTATGAGACGCTGGCCGCGCCGCAGCTGGACGAAGCTGTGCTTGACGACGCCACCGACCGCCTTTGCGCTTACATCACGACACTCGAACCGTTGATGGTCCAGTTCCTAGGGAGATAGAGCAAATGGATCCACTCGAAGCGCGCAGCCTCATCCCGCTGACCGCGCACTACATCCACATGAACCACGCCGGTGTTTCGCCCATGACCGAGCGCAGCCGCGCGGCAATCGAGCAGGTGGTCGACGGCGCCCTCAACCGGCCGTACCCCGCCGGCGCCGCCTTCGACGAGGCGGACCGGGTGCGCGGGCTCGCCGCCCAGCTCATCAACGGATCGCCCGACGGCATCGCTCTCACCCGCAGCACAGCCCACGGCTTATCGCTGGTGGCGCAAGGCTTGGACTGGAAGCGGGGGGACAACGTCGTTGGCGCTGAGTGGGAGTACCCGGCGAACCTCTATCCCTGGATGGCATTAGCCGCCGATGGCGTGGAGTTACGCCAGGCAAAGTTGGTTGGCGGGAGGGTGTTGCCGGACGCCATCTTCTCGATGGTCGACGAGCGCACCCGTGTCGTCGCCGTTTCGCATGTCGAGTTCTGGAATGGCTTTCGTGTCGACATCGAGGCCATCGGCGCCGAGTGCCGCCGCCGGGGCATCGTGTTTGCGGTGGACGTGATGCAGAGCGTGGGCGCGCTGCGAGTCGATGTCGGCCGCATGCCCATCGATTTCTGCGCCGCCGGCGCCGGCAAGTGGCTGCTCGGCCCGCCCGGCATCGGCTTTTGCTACTTCACGCCGGAGCTGCTCGAGAAGGTGCGGCCACGAGTGGTCGGCGTTGTCTCAGTGGCTGCGCACGACCAGTATTTCGACCCCAAGCTTGACTTCGCGCCGACGGCGCGACGGTTTGAGGAGTCGGTCGTTTCGATGCTCGACACCGCCGCGTTCGGATCCGCGCTCGACCTGCTCCTCGAGGTCGGTGCCGAGGTGATCGAGGAGCGCGTCCTCGGCCTTTCGGCTCGCCTGGCGGATGGTCTTGCAGCTCATGGCTATGAAGTCGTCGAGCCGTGGCCGCGCACGCGCGCGGAATCGTCTGGAATCGTGTCGTTCCGCAAACCGGGAGCGACTCACGTGGAGGTGCTGCGCGACCTGAGCGCCGCGCGGGTAATCGCAAGAACGCATCGGGACTTCGTTCGGCTGTCGCCGCATTTTTACAACACGGAAGATGAGATCGATCGAGTGCTGGAGGTACTGGCACCGGAGGCTGTGACGAGATGAGAACTGTTGAGGTCACCGACGAGATTCAGGCTTACCTCGACCGGCTGGTGCCCAAGCGAGACCCGGTGCTTGCGCGCATGGAGGAGGAGGCCGCGCGCGAGGGTATCCCGATCGTCGAGACGCATGAGGGTGCGTTTCTCAGCCTGCTGGTGCGCATCGCCGGCGCGAAGCGAATCCTGGAGCTGGGAACGGCCACCGGCTACAGCGGTATCTGGCTGCTTCGCGGCACGGACGGCGGGCTCCTCACAAGCTTCGAGGTCGATGGCAAGCGCGCGGCGCGAGCGCGGGCCAACTTTGCCGAGGCAGGCTTCGGCAAGCAGGCGATCGTCCTGGAGCAGGACGCGGTGCAAGGGCTGGAGAAGCTTGACGGCCGGTTCGATGCATGCTTCATCGACCTGCTCACCTCATTCCCCTCGGAAGACGTGACACGGCGCGTCCTCGAGCTGTGCATCGAGCACCTCGACGGAGGGGCATTGCTGATGGCCGACAACGCGCTGCGCCAGGGCGAGGTGGTGAAGCCGAAGACGCAGCAGGCGCGAAACGTGGCGTTCTACAACAAGCAGGTGGCCGAGCACCCGCGCTTGGAAAGCGTGGTGGTGCCCATCCGAGACGGCTTATCTGTGGCACGCGTTAGGGACTGAATCACGGGCATTGTCGGCTAGCTCTGTGCTAGCGCGGCAGGGTTGGCCGGGGTCTCCCCGGCCATGACTTTGTTCATCGATCTCCCAATAGGCGCGTGGAGAAATCAGTCTTGATCAATCCCATCCAATAACCGGAAGGAGAGCAGGCGCGCGCGAAGCGCCCGCCGCTGAGAGGGAACCATCTGGGTTCCCTCGTAGCCCTTCGCGCCGTTCAGGGGCTGAGTCGGGCGTCGTCTCCTTCGATCCAGTACGTGCCGTCGGTGGCGTGCTCCTTCTTCCAGATCGGGACGGTTTCCTTCAGCCTGTCGATTCCCCACTTGCACGCCGCGATCGCCTCGGCGCGGTGTGGGCTCGACACCGAAACGACAACTGATGGCTCGCCGATCTCCAGTCGCCCTGTGCGATGGGCCATCGCCACGCGCGCTTCAGGCCATTTCTCCTCGATCTCACCGGCAATCTTTTTCATCTGGGCGGTGGCCATCTCGGTGTAGGCCTCGTATTCGAGGTGCGTGACAGAGCGGCCGCGCGAGGACTCGCGGACCACGCCCGTGAACGTGCAGATCGCGCCGGCGCCCTTATGTGCGACAGCAGCCTCCATCCGGCGCGCATCCAGCGGCCGCGCAGTGAGCTCAAAGAGGACACCGGCGCCGTGAGCACCTCCGCTCACTGGAGGGATAAAGGCGACCTCATCGCCGTCAGCGACCTTCGAGTCCCAGTCGGTGAACTCCTGGTTGAGTGCGACACGGACAGCGCTCTGGTCGGCCTGCAGCCCGGGATGAAGCTTCTGGATCACTTTGTATACGTCGGCAACCGTCGACCCGGCTGGAAGCTCGACCTTCTCGGTGTCAGTGCCGGCCTGCTCGCGCAACCGGGCGAAGAGCCGCGCGAGCACCGCGATCGCGACTGCCATCACCTAAATCCTAACTACAGGCGTGCTCGCAAACTCTGCAGGCCAGCGCGACAGGGTTGGCCGGGGTCCCCCCGGCCATGAGTTTGCCTTTGGCCACTCCCAAGCGTCGCGATGAGAAGACTTTTTAGACAAATCCCATCCTTATACCGGAGGGAGAGCAGGCGCGCGCGAAGCGCCCGCCGATGCATTCAGTAAGGCCCATCCTCAACGCCGCTTTGCGCGCAGGGGAACCACCGGAGGTTCCCTCTCATACTCGGCGCTCGCCGAGAAATACGTGCACCTCTTTCCCCGAGTCGAGAGCCCGCTCCACCGTGTTCCGCGTGCCCTTCGACGCGCCATCCCAGAACGCGACCAGCACATCGCACGCGTCAATCAAACGCTGGTTGCGAGCAGCGGACTTTTTCGAATCCGCAAGCTCATCGAACGAGGCAGGGATCACCTGGACCGGAATGCCCTTGGCGCGAGCCGTCTTGGTCGCCGCGGCATCGACGCCGCTCGCGCTGCCCGTGATGATCGAGGCGCCGTGCGGCAACGAACCGACGTAGTCGCTCACACGGTCGGGGTCGGAGAAGCGCCGGCTCCCGACGATTGCCACCTTCACGGCGTCAGCCGGCTGTCGATGCGCTCTTGCCGATCGTGTGGATGTTCTCCTCGAACATCGCGCGCAGCTTCTTGGCCTGCTTGTCGTAGGCCTCGGGGTCAGACCAGCTCGTGCGCGGGTCCAGGACCTCATGGGGAACGTCTGGCACCTGATCGGGAATCGACAGGCCGAACACCGGATCGACATGAGTCGGCATGCCGTGCAGATTGCCCTGGACCACCGCGCGCACGATCGCGCGTGTGTGTGCGATCGACATCCGCTGTCCAACTCCATACGGGCCGCCGACCCAGCCGGTGTTCAGCATCCAGACCTCGGCGTGGTGCCGGTTGACCCTCTCGATCAGCATGTCGGCATAGCGCTCGGGCGGCAGGACGAGGAACGGCGCGGCGAAGCAGGTGCTGAAGATCGGCTCCGGCTCGGTCACCCCGCGCTCCGTGCCTGCCACTTTGGCCGTGTAACCGGAGAGGAAGTAGTGGCGGATCTGCTTCTCGTCGAGGCGGGCCACCGGAGGCAGCACGCCGTACGCGTCCGCAGATAGGAAGATCACGTTGCCTGGGTGCTTGCCGGTCCCCGAGAGCACAGCGTTCGGGATCAGGTCGACGGGGTAAGCGGCTCGTGTGTTCTCGGTGAGCTTCTCGGAGTCGTAATCCGGGATACGCGTGCGCGGGTCGTAGACGACGTTTTCGAGGATCGTGCCGAAATGCTCGGTGGCCGCATAGATCTCCGGCTCCGACTCCTTGTGGATCCTGATCGTCTTCGCGTAGCAGCCGCCTTCGAAGTTGAAGACGCCGGAGTCACTCCAGCCATGCTCGTCGTCACCGATCAGGCGGCGCGATGGATCGGCGGAGAGCGTGGTCTTGCCCGTGCCGCTCAGGCCGAAGAACAGCGCCACGTCGGAGCCGCCGCTGCTGACGTTCGCGGAGCAGTGCATTGGGAACACACCCTGTGCCGGCAGAAAGTAGTTGAGGGCGGTGAAGACCGACTTCTTGATCTCTCCCGCGTACTCGGTGCCGCCGATGATGACGATGCGGCGCGCGAGGTTGACCAGGATGAAGGTCTCGCTTCGCGTCCCATCGCGCTTGGGGTCGGCCTTCACCGATGGCACGGACACGACCGTGAGGTCAGGTTCAAAGTTGAGCAGCTCGTCAGCGTTCGGCCGGATGAAAAGGTTGCGGGCGAAGAGGCTGTGCCACGCGAGCTCGCTCACGACGCGCACTCGCAGCCGGTACCGCGGATCGGCGCAGGCGAAAACGTCCTGCGTGAACACCTCATGGCTGTCGCAGAACTCGTCGACGCGCTCCAGCAGCCCGTCGAACTTGTCAGGCGCTATCGGCTGGTTGGCCACCCACCAGATGGCCTCCTGGCTCGTAGGCTCCTTGACGAAGAACTTGTCCTTTGGCGAACGTCCGGTGTGGTGGCCGGTCTCGGCAGTCAAAGCGCCGGTGGAAACGATCACCGCCTCGTTGCGCCTGATCGCGTGCTCGTAGAGAGCAGCCGGGCTCAGGCTGCGGCGTTCGGGCGCGGGTTTATCCCTGGCGGGCACTGCCTTGATCATAAGGAACCGACCCGTCGTCGCGCCGTCTGACGGGGAACACTCGCCTGAGTCAGTACCAAGTAACCCGGACCCGTATTGACCTGCAACAGCAGTTATCGAGCGGAGTCGTCACGCTCCGCCCGTAGACGAGGGGAGCACGCCATGAACGCTCGATTTCTCGCACCGTCACGCCGCAGGTTGGGCTTCGTAATTGCCTCCATCACCCTCCTGGCGGCTGTCCAGGTCGTGTCGGCAGCGCCGGCCCTGGCCCGCGACAGCGAAGGCGGGGGCGGGGGATTCGTCCAGACCAATCTTGTCTCCGACTTGACCATGGCCGGGGTGACTCAGGACGACAATCTGAAGAACCCCTGGGGCATCGTCCACGGTCCGAGCACACCCTGGTGGGTCTCGGACAACAATGGCAACGTCGCCACTCTGTACAACGGGACGGGACAAAAATTCCCCCCCGCCACTCCTCTCGTGGTGAATATTCCCGCGCCTGGCGCGACTACCGGCGGCACGCCGACAGGGACCGTCTTCAACGCGGTTGGGACTGACTTCATGGTCACCGACACGAAGGCGAATCTGACCGGCTCGAGCCTATTCATCTTCGCCACTGAGGACGGCACAATCGTCGGCTGGAGCCCCGCAGTCAATCGGACACAGGGATTTATCGCAGTCGACAACTCGATGGTGCCCAACGCCTCGGACGGCGCGGTTTACAAAGGGCTCGCGATCGCCACGGCAGGGACGGGACAGCGGCTGTATGCCACCAACTTCCGGGCGGGGACTGTTGACGTTTTCGACAGCAGATTCATCCCTGTCCATCTCCCGGGCGCTTTCGTCGACCGCAAGATCAAGCAAGGTTTCGCACCTTTCGGGATCCAGGCCATCGGCGACAGGATCTACGTCACATATGCCAAGCAGGATGCGACTCGCCACGACGACGTTAAGGGTCCGGGCAACGGCTTCGTGGACGTCTTCAACACCGACGGCAAGTTGCTCCGGCGGCTGATCCGGCGGGGCCACCTCAACTCTCCATGGGGCCTGGCGCTCGCGCCGCAAGGCTTCGGTGAGTTCGGCGGCGACCTTCTTGTCGGCGACTTCGGTGATGGCCGCATCAACGCTTACAGCCTTCGCTCAGGCGAGCTCGAGGGCTCCCTTCGGCAGCCGAATCACAGGCCGATTGTGATCGATGGCCTCTGGGGCCTTGGATTTGGAAACGGCGCCACTGCCGGTCCGACGGGCACTCTCTTCTTCTCTGCCGGGATCAACGGCGAGGCGGACGGCCTCTTCGGGTCGCTAGTGCCCGCCCCGGAGGAACACGACTAAGCGATTCGAGACCGCTTGCTGCTGGCTCGGCGCCGCTGCTTTCCGCTGACGTAGTCGACCAGCACGTATTCGCCAAGCCGGTCTGGAGACACGAAGAACGCCCGGCCCTTGTTGATGCGCGTCATCTGATTGATGAACTCTGTGAGGTAAGGGCCGCGCTCCAGCATGAAGGTGTTGATCACCACTCGGTCGCGGGTGCACCGCCGCACCTCACGCAGCGTCTGCTGGATGGTCTTGAACGTCGGCGGATATGCGAAGTACGCTCGCCCGTTGTCCTCGAGGTGGGCGGTCGGCTCGCCGTCCGTGATCATGATGATCTGGCGGTTGCCACGGTGCTTCGCAAGCAGTGAGCGTGCGAGCTGGAACCCGTGCTGCATGTTGGTGCCGTACACGTAGTCGTTGAGCGCGAGCTGCGGCAACGTCTGCGGCTTCAGCTCAACGGCGTAGTTGGAGAAACCCACCACGTAAAGCGAGTCACGCGGGTATTGGCTCCGGATCAGAGAGTCGAGCGCTATTGCCACCTTCTTGGCGGCAAGGAAGCAGCCTCGCAGAAACATCGACCGGCTCATGTCGATCATCAAGACCGTCGACGCCTGCGTCACGTGCTCGGTGCGATGCACCACGAAGTCCTTCGCTTCCATCTTCAATGGCAGCTTTGGACCTTCCCGCACGAGCGAGTTGAACAGCGTCTCCTTGAGGTCGAGCAGGAACGGGTCGCCGTACTCGTATTCCTTGAGCTCGTCCGACGCGTCGTTGCCAAGGCCGCCGCGCCACAGCTGGTGCTGTCCCATGCGCGTCTTCTTGAGCTGGTCGAAGATGTCGCGCAGCGCCGACTGGCCGATGCGCCGCATGCCCCTTGGGGTGAGCTCCATGCGCCGGCCCTTGCGCTCTACGTAGCCCGCCTTCTCGAGCATCTCGGTCAACTTGCGCAGCTGGTCGATTGCCTGCCTGGCCTCGTCCCCGAGCAGCTGCTGCGCCAGCGATCGGTCCACGTCGTCGGGCCGGAAGCTGCCGCGCTCCAGCTGCGATTCGAGGCGATCCATCTGCTGGAGGCGCTCCATGAGACCCATTGCCTCCCCCATCGACAGGGGATCTTCGCCGAAGAAGGGGTACCGCTCCGTCAGCTCGGAGGGCGGCATCATCGCCTGCATGAAGCCCGAGAGCCTGGCGAGCTCGAGGCGGAGCGAATCGTCCTGTAGAAGCGCATCCATCATCTGATGCAGCTCCTCGCGTGCTTCGGGGCTCATGCTCTGGAGCAAGGACTGCATCTGGGCCATCTGCCGCTGCAGGTGCTCGAGCAGCTCGTCGAGGCTGTTGATTCCAGGCGGGAACATGTCGCCGAAGCGCTCCATGAACCCGTTGAAGTCAGGCGTCCGTCCCTCCATTCGCTGCTCGAGCATCTTGTTCAGCTCGCGCACCATGTCGCGGACTCGCGTCAGGTCCTCGCCCTGCATCTGCTGAATCGAGCCCTTCATGCCCTGGAACATCTGGTCGACCATCTGCTTCTGCAGGCCCTGCATGAGCTCCTCGAACTTCTGGCGGGCCTCGTCGTCGACGAACTCGTAATCGCGCAAGCCCTTGACCTGGCCGCCAAGATCGTCCGGCAGCCGGTCCAGCTGCTCGTTTCGCTGCCGCGCGATGCGCTCCATCAGCTTCTTCGCGTCGGCGGTCTCCGATTCGTTCACGCGGCGCTCGATTCCCTTCTTCTCGGTATCGATCACCTCCTGCACCTTTTCGCGCAGCTGCTCCACCGTCGAGTCAAGGTTGTAGCGGCTGAGCTCACGCTCGCGCGCCTCGCGCAGCTGCTTGAGCAGCTGCTCGAGCCCAGGCATGTTCGGCGATCCCCATCGAAGCAGCCGCTGGAGGGCCGCATTCAGGTCGCCGTAGTTCATCAAGTCATCCGAGAGCGCATCGAGCACGTCTCCGGCGTCGAGGTCTTCCAGCCGTTGGGTCCCGTCCCAACGCGAGTACCGGAACTTCACGGGATCACGCTAGCAGGCCTCCAACCTCCAAGCGATTTCTCGATGGCACGGGCGGCGCTCAATGCGATGTCGTCGCACCAGTTGCGCGCCACCAGCTGCACCCCGATCGGCAGGCCATCGGGTGAGGTGCCGGCACGGACCACAGCACAAGGATTGCCGCCAAGGCTGTACGGGATCGTGTAGCTGAACTGGTCCTCGAGCTTCGACTTGGCCCCGTAGGCTGGCGCCGGGCCGGCGGCGACCGGGCTGAGGATCAGGTCGTAGTCCGCCATGAAAGCTAGGAGGCTGCTCCGGAAGCCGTCCCAGCGGAGGAACAGCCGCTCTGTGGCGATGCGCTTACGCCCCCAGTAGCCCAGCGTCACCTCTCGCGCTTCGTCGAGGCCCGGCGGCCGCGCCTGCGTAACCTTGCAGCCGGCCTTCTGCAGAGCGTTTGACGCAGCCCTGACGGCGGCCGTGGTCGCCTTCGTGGGCCTGGTGATGCCATCGTCGGCGTACCAGGCAACCTTCAGTCCTTTGAGGGCGCCCATGCGCCTGGCCATGGGCATCGGAATCACGCCTGAGTCGATGCCGTCAGGGCCGGCCAGGATTGGCAGCAAGAGCCACAGGTCGTCGACAAAGCGCGCCATCGGCCCAACCTGGCTGCGGGGGTCGGTGAGCCCGCCGACCAGCTCATAACCACCCGTGCTCGGAACGCGGCCGGCGGTTGGCTTGAGCGCGGCAATCCCACAGAAATGCGCCGGCAGCCGGATGCTGCCCCCGGAGTCGCTGCCGATTCCGATCGGCGATCCCCCGGCAGCGATGATCGCGGCCTCACCGCTGCTGCTGCCCCCGGGCGACCGCTGGAGGTTGTAGGGGTTTCGCGTGCCGCCGTGCATCGAGTTGGCGCTGTCGTCGCCGATGCCGCCGGGCGGGCAATTCGTCTTGCCGATCATGATCGCGCCAGCGGCTCGCATCCGCGCCACCACCGTGGCATCCCGCGTCGGGACGTTCTCCGCGAGCTTGCGCAACCCAGCCGTCGTGACCACGCCGGCGGTGTCGAAGATGTCCTTCACCGTAAATGGCACGCCGTGGAGGGGGCCGAGCTTCGCGCCGCGCGAAATGTGGCGGTCGGCGGCTCGGGCCTGGATCAGCGCTTTGTGCCCTTCAGTGCGCACAACGGCGTTCAGATGAGGGTTGATCGCACCGATCTGCTCTATGTGCGCGCTGACAATCTCCTCCGACGAGATCCGCCCCGACCTGATGGCCTTCGCCATCCACGTGGCGGAGGCCCCGATTACGTTTCTCCGGCGGCGGCGCCTCTTCGCCACTTCAGACGACGTCGCCGGGCTTGATGTCGAGGACTTGCACCCCTGAGCCCACGAGCTCCTGCAGGGTGCTCGGCCGGCCGGCCAATGCCGGAAAGGTGCCGAAGTGCATCGGCACGACTGTCTTCACGCCGAGCAGAGCCACCGCCTTAGCCGCGCGCTCGGGACCCATCGTATAAAAGTCGCCGATGGGCAAAAACGCCACATCGAACTTGCCCAGCTCCGCGATGAGAGCCATGTCCCCGAAGACGTCCGTGTCGCCGGCGAAGTAGACCGTGAATCCGTTCTCGAACTCGATCACCAGGCCGTGCGCATTCCCGCCATAGACGATGTGGTCGCCGTCAGTGATGCCACACGAGTGCTCCGCGTGAACCAGCGTCACCTTGATGCCGTCGACCTCGATGGTGCCGCCGGTGTTGCCTCCGATCAGGGTCGACGCGTCAACGCCTTTCGAGCCCAGCCAGCTCGTGATCTCGAAGTTGCTGACGATCTTAGGCTTGTGTGCCTTGGCGATCTCGAGCGCGTCGTGAACGTGATCGAAATGGCCGTGGGTGATGAACATGAGGTCGCACTTGTCGACCTTCTTCAATTTCTCGGGAGCGACCGGATTGTTCATGACCCAGGGGTCGATGATGATTTCCTTCCACTTGGCGCTTCGGACTTTCCAGGTCCCGTGGCCCACCCACGTGAAGCTGACCTCGGCGTTCAGCGGCATACGTTTCCTCCCTCACTCAGAACGCGAGGTCGATGAGACCTCTAAACGGAAAAGGCGATTCTCCCATAGCGCCAACACGAAGACCCCAATTGCGGCGACAGTCCACAGGTTCGGAAAGATCAGGTCGCAAGGCTGGCGGTAGAACCCGAGCAAGCACAGACCCAGGAGGCCGAGGGTCAGCCAACGCCGCCTCTCGATCGCACGCGCCGCGACCAGCAAGACGACCGGCAGGAGCGGCAGCCACTGGTAGGGCCAAACCTCGTTCGGGATCAACGCCCCAAGCGCGAAACCGAGGGCCATGCCGTATGCGGGGTTCCAACCGCTGCGCCATGAGGCCCATGCCGCCCCCGCCGCAAACAGCACCGCGCTCGCATAAGACAGGATGAGGGCGAGCGAAGCCAGGTGCAGGGGGGACGTCACCAGGACGTAGCCACTGCCGCTCGGCACCAGGTAAGGCTCTCCGCCAATCGTACGGGCGAACAACGTGCGCACCGAGTCGTAAGCGCAGTCGGAGTTGTGCGAGGCGAGCGATGGCAAAAGCACGTGCTGGAAATAGAAGGCGGCGCCGCCGAGGCCCAGGGGGACGAAGCTCAGCCCGCTGACGGCCACCACCACCACGCCAAGAGCCAGTGCGTAGCGGATGCGGTGGGCAGGTCGTGTACCAATCACCATCGCGGCGGGGTAATACTTCAGGGCTGCGACAAGGCCGCCGACCGCGCCCGCCAGAAAGGGCCGGCTTGACTCGAACCAGATCGAGGCCATCGCCCCGAGCAGGATCACGCCGCCACGCTGGCCCGCGCTTATGTCGGCGAACAGAGGTGGGAAGTACGCGGCGATCAGCCAGAACGCCGGCTGCGCCAAGCGGTTGGTGATCCCGAGCCTGCGGTAAAGGAGCAGCAGGGCGCCAAGTACCGCCAGCGCATCGATCGCTGTCCACACCTCGACGCCCACGCTCTGTGGCAACAGCGCGATGGGCACCGCGAGGAGCGCGACCGGAGGCGGGCTCACGAACGCGGCAAGGGTGCCCGGCGGGGCGATGACGTGGGTCTGGGCGATATAAGCGGCGGCCGCGTCATAAAGATGTGAAGGGTCGGTGAGATAGGCGCGAGCGCCCTCCCACATGCCCTCTGCGTCGGGGCGCCGCGGCACGAGTGCGGAGAGCACGAGCACGCGAAGCCAGAACACTCCGGCGAGCGCCCAGTAGAGCGCCGGCCGCGACAGGATCTCGGCGGCTGCCTGTCTGAGGCGGCTCAGCACGGCGCCTACCATATGCCGTATGGCCGCCCGCAGACCGAAAAGCCTCACGCCAGTACGGCGCACAGCGCCCGCGATAGAGGGAGTCGAGGCGCCGGAGCGCATCGCGACCACCGTTTCTGAGCAGAAGATCAACCAGTACCGCAAGCGCCGATACCAGGCGTTGCATGCGGACACGGCGGCGGCAAATAAGCGGCGCGCCACCGGCAAGGCGACCGCTCGCGAGCGCATCGAGATGCTGCTGGACGAAGGCTCATTCGTGGAGCTCGACGTCTTCGCGACGCACCGCGCGCAAGGCTTTGGGATGGAGGACCGGCGAATCGCCGGGGATGGTGTGGTGGCCGGGTTCGGCGAGATCGACCGCCGTCCGGTGGCCGTCTACGCGTACGACGCCACCGTCTACGGCGGCTCGCTGGGCGAGGTGACGGCCGAGAAGATCGTCAAGGTGCAGGAGCTCGCGCTGCGCAACCGGGTGCCCATCATCGGGATCAACGACTCGGGCGGCGCACGGATCCAGGAGGGCGTGGTGGCCCTTGCCGGTTACGCCGACATCTTTTATCGCAACGTGCGCTCTTCAGGTGTGATCCCGCAGATCAGCGTCATCGCCGGTCCCTGCACAGGTGGCGCGGTCTACTCGCCGGCCATCACGGATTTCATCTTCATCGTCGCCGGCCAGGGGTACATGTTCATCACCGGACCAGAGGTGATCCGCGTCGTCACCGGCGAGAAAGTCTCGTTCGACGAGCTGGGCGGCGGCGACGTCCACAACGCGACCTCCGGCGTGGCGCACTTTCTGCCGAAGACCGAGGTGGCGTGCGCAGCCGGCGTCCGCAAGCTGCTCTCTTACCTGCCATCGAGCAACGGCGAGCGACCGCCGTTCGTGCCGACGACCGACGACCCGGAGCGGGCCGACCCCGAGCTGCAGACGATTGTGCCGGAGGCGCCGAACAAGCCGTACGACATGCGCCATGTCGTCTCCCGCGTGCTCGACGACCGCGAATTCTTCGAGGTCCAGCCCTTCTTCGCACCGAACATCGTGGTCGGGCTCGGCCGGCTGGGTGGCCACGTCGTGGGCATCGTGGGCAACCAGCCCAAGGTGCTGGCCGGAGCCATCGACATCAACGCCTCGGTCAAGGCTGCCCGCTTCATCCGTTTCTGCGACGCCTTCGGCATTCCGATCATCTCCTTCGTCGACGTGCCGGGCTATCTGCCCGGACGCGACCAGGAGCACGGCGGGATCATCCGCCACGGCGCCAAGCTCCTTTACGCGTACGCGGAGGCGACTGTTCCCAAGCTGACGGTCATCACGCGCAAGGACTACGGCGGGGCTTACTGCGTGATGTCGCCCAAGCAGATGGGGGCCGATTTGAATCTGGCGTGGCCCACCGCGGAGATTGCGGTGATGGGCCCCGAGGCGGCGGTCAACATCATCTACAAGCGAGATCTCGCGGCGACTCCGGACCCTGGCGGCCGGCGCAAGGAGCTCGTCGCCGAGTACACCGCGCGATTCGCCAACCCTTACGTGGCAGCCGAGCGCGGATACATCGACGACGTGATCGAGCCGCGCGAGACGCGGCGTGAGCTGTTGCGGGGCCTGGAGCTGTGCCTGCGAAAGACGGTGGAACGGCCACCGAGAAAGCACGGGAACATTCCGCTATAACGGCCGGTCTTCGACCCGCCTTATGAGAGAAGACCCAGATGGTCTTCTCTCATCGCCGGGCGCTTCGCGCGCGGCTGCTCTTATTCCGGTATATCGATGGGACTTTTTTAGACGACCGGCTCCTCGCTGCGCTTGGCGACGCAGGAGACAAAGTAATGGCCGTGGGAACCCCGGCCAACCCCGCCACGCTAGCTCGGATGAGGTTGAGCGCCATCTATGTGGGCTTTGCCGAAATCGGCGGGACCGTCGACAAGGCAGAACGCCTGACACGCTCTGACCGCTTGCAGAACTCGTCGACCGTGCCGATCAACTCGGCTGCGGACCACGTCAACGGTGACACGGAGAGCGGGGCGCCCGTGTTGGGGTCGAGCTGCTCGGAAAGCAAGCCTCCAGGCAGCTGGTGGGCGACCACCCAGTTGATAATCTCGCGCGCGGGCTTGAGGTCGTGGGCTGTCTTGGCGGTGGCAATGTACCACTGGGCCATCCAAAGCGTGCAGATGAACCACGGGTTGCCAGGTACCTTCTTGGTGTCAGGGTCGACTTTGAAGTAGTAGTCGTCCTGGTAGCGGGCGAAGCCGCCGGCCGGACCGCGATTGGCAAGGTCCTCGCCGATGGCTTTCATCGTTTGCACGATGCGCGCCTCGTCCGGCGAGTACATCCCGAACCGCCAGAGACCACAGATCGCGCTGTCGTTGACCATGTCGACGGTCAGCGTGCCGTCCTCCTCGACCGCGATCCTGCGCGCAAACCGGCCGAGGTCTGGGCTGTAAAGGCAAGCGTCGGCGGCCTCGCGCAACCTGTCCGCTGCGTCGCGATACCGCACGACGCTGGCGACGTCGCCGAACAGCTCGGCAAAGCTGCGGGCGGCGTCCAGCCCGCCCCAGACAGCGCCGACGGTGAAAGCGTGGACGCCCCAACGCTCCTCCCAAAGATCCCATGACGGCTTGATGAGGCCGTTCCGCCCGTCGACGTACGCGACCATCCAGTCTGCGGCCGGCACGACGAGAGTGGTGTAGAGCCCGACGATGAAATCCAGGTTGCGGTGAATCCTGTAGTGCTGCCACAGCGCCCAGATGACCAGGCCAGTCTCGTCCTCCTGGATGGGCAGGGTGATGTTTCCGGCGCGGTCGACCCAAGGCAGCCATGAGCTGCCCGGCAAACCGTAGGCCGTGTACTTGTGAAGGAAGAACCCCTCTTCGACCAGGCACTGCTGGCAGTAGGTGAAAAAGTTCCGCGTCACATCCTCGTGGCCGGCACGGTCCAGGGCATTCGCAACCAGGGCCCCGTCTCTGGGCCACGCGTACGCATACGTGTCGCGAGCGAACTTGGTGATGTCGAAGTCGGTGGCCGCGATGATCGCCCCGTGATTGTCGACGTGCGTCCGGGCAGTAAGGATCGAGCGGCGGTAGAGCTTCGTCACCTCTCCGCCAAGCTCCTCGTCGATGTGCCGGTGGTCTTTCTCGGACCACACCTGCCAGTAGGTGAGGGTGCGTCCCAGGTATGTGTCGGGCCCTTTGCCGATGATCAGCTCCTGGCCGTACACGGTCACCTCGCTCAGCCGCGCGCCCATGCATACCCAGTGCGTGACAGCGCAAGTACCGCCCGGCGCGACCGGTACGAGGTTGAAACCGACCGTGCAGTCGACAGAGCCCTGCTCGATCGGATTTCTGCCGAGTTCGCCGTCCTGGGCATCGACCCATGTCCCGGCGAGGGCGCCGCCCTTCTTGCCATTCGCCCACGTGTCGATGCCAAAACCGGGCCCCGCATCCCCGCCGACAAGAAAGTAGCGATTCGCCTTGTACGCGATGACCGCTTTATGACGCGGGTCGTAGGCAACTGTGTTGCCGAGGTCCGTGCCCTCGATGTACCAGTCGTAATGGAAGAAGACGCGCCCGGTGTTAAAGCCCGTCTCGCTCGACACCTCGACGTTCCGGATGAACCAGTTGCGCGCCAGGTCGACGAAGTCCTCGAACTTGACAGTGATCCCCAGGCGCGGATTCTTGAGGGTGACCGAGGTGACGAGCGAGTCCTCCGCATAACCGAGCTGCCGCTCCCAGCCAGGGTCTTCGACCCACGCGAACTTGCCGTCGATGAAGAAGCCCGTACGGCACACGTTGCCCATGGTCTGGTTGGCGTCGCCGACCCGCGGAAAGTACATGTCGCGAACCGAATAGTTGGCGTCGAAGCCCACGAGCACGTTGCCATTTCCGACGACGAGGCTTCTAGGCACGCTTTCGGCTCAATCGTACTCGCGGTACTCGACCCGGCACCCACGGATGCCCTTAACAAGCACACTTCCCTACTTGCGCCTGCCCGCTTACAATCGCCGAAACGTCACAGCACTAAACGGAGCACAACGTCTTGGAAACCAACCCACCACAGTTCGCCCCACCCGTACGCATCGTGGCCAGCCGCCGGCGAAGGCGCACCGTTGCCGCTCGGCTCCGGTCGGGCGTCCTCGAGCTGCTCGTGCCGGATTGGATGCCGCACGTCGAGCGAGAGAGGTGGGCTGAAGAGATGAGGGTCCGGCTCGCCAAGCGAATGCAACGCACCCTACCCTCTGACGCGAGACTCGCGACCCGCGCCCGCGCGCTCAACGAACGGCATTTCGCAGGCAGGTTGCGCTGGACGTCGATCGCGTTTGCCGACATGTCACACCTGTGGGGAAGCTGCACCTTCACCACGGGCGCGATCAGGATCGCGACGCGGGCGGCCTCGCTCCCCGAATGGGTGATCGATTATCTGCTGGTGCACGAGATGGCTCACCTCGAGCACAGCGACCATGGGGCCGGCTTCCACGAGCTGGAGAACCGCTATCCGCTGACGGAGCGAGCGCGGGGCTACCTGATGGCGATCGACCAGGGCGCCACTGCGAGGACCTGACTAGGGGCGGAGCACGATTTTGGTGGCTTCGCGGGCGTCGAACATCCGGTAGGCCTCCTCGGCGTCGTCGAGCTTCATGCGGTGGCTGATGATCGAGTCCGGCTGCAGGCGTCCCGCGGCGATGAGGTCGAGCAGGGGGCGCATGTAGGCCTGGACGTTGCACCAGCCGGCGCGAAACGTGAGCGACTTCATCCACATCGTCATGTAGGGAAAGTCGCCAAGGACCGCGCTCGGAACGCCGACCATCGAGATCGTGCCTCCGCCTCGAACGCTGTTGATGGCGGTGTCGACGGCTGACAGCAAACCGACGCACTCGATACTGGCGTCAGCGCCGATGCCGCCCGTGTAGCCCTGGATCGCCTCCACCGGGTGGACCTGCGATGCGTTGATCGGGATGCCGCCCAGGCCCTGGGCGATCTCGAGCCGGGAATCCACCATGTCGACAACGAAGGTCCGAGAAGGCCCGAACAGCTGCGCGCACATCGTCGCCATCAGCCCAACCGGCCCGGCGCCGACGATCGCGACCACGTCGCCCGGCTTGATCTCAGCCCGCTCCGCTCCAAAGAATCCCGTAGACAGGATGTCGCCGACGAAGATCGCCTGCTCGTCGGATAGCGCCTCAGGTATCGGTTCCATCGAGTGATCGGCATTCGGCACGACCACGTACTCGGCCTGGCCGCCACCCAGGTCGCCGAAATACTCGCCATGCCCGAAGGTTCCTTTGTCCACGCACTGGTTGAACCAACCCTTGCGGCAGAGGGCGCAGTGGCCGCAGGAGGTGAAGAAGCTGGCTACGACGCGGTCGCCGGGCTTGAATCGCTTGACCTCGCCCCCGACGTCTTCGATCACGCCCACGAACTCGTGGCCGAGGATGGCGCCCTGGTTGATGGGGGTGTGGCCGTGGAGGATATGGAGGTCGGAGCCACAGACGGCGCCAAGGGTGACCTTCACGAGCACGTCACCCGAACCCTTGATGCTCGGCTTGGGCACGTCAGTGACCTTGACCTCGCCCTCGCCCTGAAAGGTCAGCGCCTTCATGGCGATAGATTACGGCCGAACCAGGGCCTCCTAAGCTACGGACATGCGCTTGAAGAACTCCGTGGTGGTCGTGACAGGCGCCTCGAGCGGCATCGGCAAGGCAACAGCGCTCGCATTCGCGAAGAAGAAGGCACGTCTGGCGCTGGGTGCGCGCCGGCTGGACCGCCTCAACGCCGTTGCGAAGATATGCCTCGCGCAAGGTGCGCCAGACGTGAGCGTCCGCCGCCTCGACGTGGGCCAGTCCGCCGACGCTCGCGCTTTCGTGGCGGCCGCGCTGCGCGATCACGACCGCATCGACGTGCTGGTCAACAACGCGGGGGTCGGCTGGATGGGGCGCCTTCACGAGATGCCGGACGACAAGGTCGAGGAGCTGGTGGCCACGAATCTCAAAGGGGTCATCACCACGACGCAGGCAGTGCTGCCCGGGATGCTGGCGAGGCGGAGCGGCGTGATCATCAACGTCTCGTCCGTGGTCGGCTTTCGGGCGTCGCCCTACTCCGCGGTGTACTCCGCAACGAAGCACGCCATCGTCGGGCTGTCGCACGCTTTGCGCGGGGAGCTGTCCGGGACTGGAGTGAAGGTGTGCGTCGTCTATCCGGGCGTCACGGACACCGAGTTCTTCGACTCGACCGAGGTCCCGGTGGGGCCGATGTACTCGGCGTCATGGGTCGCGAACCTGATAGTTCGCACCGCCCAGTTCCCGCGACGGGACGCGATGGTGATGCCATTGCGTTTTGCCCACCTTGCGGAACCGCTGCTGGGCGGCCTGATGGATCACGGGCTGGGTGAGGCGAGGCGGCTCAAATCCCCACACCTGAGCGGCACGGGGCTCGACAAGTAACGCCCGCTACTTCTGCCAGGCGGCCAGGAGCTCCTCAAGGCGGTGCGCATTCTTGACCGAATAGTTGGAGTAGTTGTTGTTCATGATCGCGTGCACCTCTTTGGCAGAGCGCTCCATCTCTTTGATGCGCGGAACCCACTCCTGCAGCTCCTCGTCCTTGTAATCGTGGCGGAACCGTAAATTCGGAGGCGCCCCTTTTAGGTCCCACGTCTCATGGTTTCGCCCGTGAAATCTCACGACCGCCAGCTTGCTTGAGGTGACCTCGAATACCGGGGGCATGCTTGTCTTGTGCCCCGGCGGCACGTCGACCGCGACATAAGGAATGTCGCGCGTGCGCAGGAACGCGAGGGTGCCGTCGCGGTGGCGGGCGTCCATCCATTCAGGCTTGCGCAGCTCGACCGCGACCTGAAATCCAAACATGCGCTCCTGGACCTGCTCGATATAGGCGAGCGAGCGCGATGAAGGCAGGAACCACGGGGGGAACTGGAAGAAGACGGCGCCCAGGCGCCCGGCAGCGCGGAGCGGTTCCAGGGCAGCGCGGAAACGGTCCCAGGACTCGTCGAGCAGCTCGTCCGGCATCTGCTCCAGGTAGATGTTCTTCTCGCGCAAGTTGTCCGGCAGCTGCTCCCGTATGTCCTTGGGCAGGGCCATGGGCTTGGTCGGGTGGTTGGTGAAAAGGGAGAAGGACTTGACGTCGAAGAGGAAGCCTGGCTCGGTCCGCGCCACCCACAGCTCGGAGTTCTCGACCTTGGGCATGCCGTAGTAGGTGGAGTCGACCTCGACCAAGGGAAACTCCGAGGCGTAGAAGTGAAGCCGCTCCTCCGATGACGTCGCGTTCAACGGATAGAAGAGCTTGGAATCGATCAGGGACTTGTCGATCCACCCGGCGATGCCACAGCGCACGGTCATGGCTCGATCGTGGCACAACGTGTTTGTACGGGCGCTATGATCCGACCGCTCCGTGGGCCGCTACATCCGCTACTGGTACACGTACCGAACCGTCGTGGCGGTGCTTTTGGCATTGGTCATAAGCGGGCTCATGTTTTGGCTGTACACGCAGCAGCTGGCGTGTGACACCCATCTCGGAAACTGCGTGGTCAACATCTCGCTGCACCCAGAGGATCGGTTCATGGGGGGGTCCGACGTCGGCAGTACCGTCGAAATAGTCGGAATTGACGACCGCAGCGTCCAGGCGCTCGGAACCTACCCTCTCCCTCGTCACTACTATGCAGACGCGTTGCGGAACCTGGAGAAGGCAGGAGCGGCAGTGGTCGCCTTCGACGTCAACTTCACCGACCCCACCCTCGCCGACCAGGACTTTGTCGATGCGCTGAAGACCAGCACGATCCCCGTGGTGCTGTCCTACGGGGGTGAAAACGCGATTGCGGGAGCCGGCACGATCATTCAGACGGGGCCGAGCACCAATCCGATCGGAATCGATCAGATCCCCCAGCGCAGGTTCTGGTGCGCCGACGCCGGCCCGAACCTCACCGGCCCGTGCCAACACCCATTCCCGAACGTGATCCTTGCCTCTACCGATCTCCGCGCGGACACCGATGGCGTGGTGCGGCGCACTCCGCTGTTCGTTCAACCTGCGTGCTTCACAACCGGAGCCTGCGATACGCGGATCATCAACCCGCTGAGCTTTGCGGCCGATCGCGCATGGGGCCTCGAGCCCGACGCGACAGCGTCTGACCTGCACGGGTTGACCGGACCCACGCTGCAGCCGTCCGGCGGCGGAGCGATCTACCGAACCGGTGCTGTCGACTGCTCGACGAAGCCTACCGACCCTAACTGTGTCTGGATTCAGCCCCTTCCTGTCGACAGCACCGGTGCTGCGTTGATCAACTTCACTGGGCCCGCCGGCAACTTCAAGGCCAACGGTCAGTACATCTCGTTCAGCGACGTGGTGAAAGGCAATATTCCGCCAAGTGCAGTTACCTACCATTCCTCGGGAAGCGACAAACCCCAGGCAAAGATCGTCATTGTCGGGGCATACAACCTCACAGGATTCCACGACGAGCAGCTGGTGACGACTAGCGCCGGATCAGATGGAACACCGATGGCCGGGGTCGAGATACACGCCAACCTGGCCCAGATGTTCCTTGATGCCAATCCGTCGCCGACAAATCCACTGAGGACCGTGTTCGGGACCATCAGGCTGCCGGGGCGTGTATCGAGCTTCCTAACAGCAGAACCACCGCTGGGCATCTTTCTCTCGATCCTACTGCTCGCGTTGCTGATGGCTCTCGCGGTGGCGCGCGTTTCGGTGCTCAAGGGATTGTTGGCCACTGTTGCGGCGTTGGTCGTTTTTACATACGCTATGTCAGTCCTCGCCGCCTTCCAAAATTTCGTCCCTGACCTCTTCCATCCGTGGCTCGTCATCGCGCTCACGTACACGGGCGTCACCGCATATCGATTCCTTTACGAGGATCGTGAGAAGCGGAAGGTGACCAACCTGTTCGGCCACTACTTGAAGCCCGAGATCGTGGCGCAGCTGGCCAAGACGCGTGGCGGCGTCGACGACATCCTGCGCGGTGGCGAGCGCCGGGACATCACTCTGCTATTCGTCGACGTTCGCGGCTTCACCTCGATGTCTGAGCGCATGGAGGCGGACGAGGTCGTGAGCGTGGTCCAGATGTATCTCGACCACCTGAGCGGAATCATCTTCACTTGGGACGGGACGATCGACAAATACGTCGGCGACGAGATCGTCGCGTTCTGGAATGCGCCCAGGCACCAGGAGAACCACGCGCTACTTGCGGTCCGCTGCGCCTACGACCTTATCAATCGCGCGCCCGAGCTACAGGCGCGGTTGCTCGAGAAAGGCCTCCCGCCTATCCGTTGGGGCATCGGCGTCAACACCGGTCCCGCCGTCGTGGGCAACATGGGCTCGCGCAGCCGCCTGCAGTACACGGCTCTCGGCGACACCGTCAATACCGCGGCCCGTTTCTGCGCCAACGCGCCTGCGTACCACCTCCTGATCGGCCAGCCCACATACGACCTGTGCAAGGACTACATCGCTGTCGAAATGGTTCCGGGCGTGCAGCTGAAAGGCAAGTCAGCCGAAACCTTCCGCATCTACCAGGTCACTGCGATTCGCGAAACCCCGACCTCCCCATGGGTGCCCTTCCCAACCGAGATGGCGCTGCAGGCGCAGGACGCCTTCACCCAGCAGTACAAGGACAAGACGATCCTGGGCAATGTGAACTCGACCTCACGCGACATCCTGGTCGGCGATGCCGCGCAGCAAGCGCTGGATGATCAGGCGGCTGTGGCGGCGACCCCGCCTTACGGCACTCCGGCGTATGGCACGCCGATTCAGAGTCCTGGAGAATCGCCGACGCCCGCCGAACCCTAGTGAAGTAGGGCGTCGAGCAGCAAAAGTGCGGGCGTTAACGCGAGCGCGCCTGCGATGACGCCAAGGCAACCTGACGCTTTCTTGGCGGCGGGCTTGACCGGCGGCGCAGGGTTGTAAACGGCCTGGACCTGGGCGGCAGCCGCCGGCTCGGCCATCGAGGGAACTGCGAGCGGCGAGGCCATCGACGCGGCCTGCGCCGCCGCCGCCGCCGGCACCATCTTGGACAGGTCTGCGCCAGGTTCAAGGCTCTTCTGCCAGCCAGGACACAAGCGGTCGGCGATGCGCGCCATGGTCGTGTCGAATTCCTCGCCGGTCTGGAACCGATCCTCAGGCCGCTTGGACAACGATTTGAGGATCATCTCCTCGAGTCGCATGTCGATTCCGGGACGGTGCACCGAAGGTGGCATCGGCGGGGCCTGCACGTGCTTGGCCATCAGCGTGAACGGTCCGTCTGCCTCGCTTGCGGTGAAAGGGGGCTGGCCCACGACCAGCTCGTAGAGCATGATGCCCGCCGAATAGAGGTCGCTGCGCCCGTCGACCTTGCTGGACGCCACCTGCTCGGGGGACATGTACTGCGGCGTGCCGACGGTCGTTCCCGTTTTGGTCGCAGTGCCGCCCGGACCAGAGTCATCGGTCAGCCGGGCGATGCCAAAGTCTGCGACCTTGACGTTGCCCTCGTCGGACAGCAGCACGTTCTCAGGCTTCATGTCGCGGTGCACGATGGCGTGCTTGTGCGCGTAGTCGAGGGCCTGCAGCACTCCATGCATGACAGCGAAGGTCTGCGGCAATGGCACTGGCCCGAGGTTCACCATGTCGCGTAGCGACCGCCCGCGTACGAACTCAAGCACGATGTAGTTCGCATCGCCGATCTGCTCGAGGTCATGGACCTGCACCAGGTTGGGGTGGCTGGTCCGCGCCATGACCTGCGCCTCTTGCAGGAACCTCATCAGCGCGGTCGGGTCTGCGGCAGGAGAAAGGATCAGCTCCTTGATCGCGACCTCACGGCCGAGTCCTGGCTGCTCCGCCAGGTAGACGGCACCCATGCCGCCGCGCCCGAGCTCGCCCTTGACCAGGTATTTGCCGATCTGACGCGCGCCGACGGGTGCCGGGGTTCGGAAGTCCGCCGGGCTGGTTGCCCGCTTAGGCGGCTGCACCGGCAAACGCATCGTGGCATCGACCGGCTGCGGCGGCACCGCGGGAGCAGGTGTCGCATCGGGTGGGTAGGTCGCGGGCGGCGGCGGTGCGTGCGGCTGAGGAGCGGGCGGAGCCGCTGAAGCCGGGGCCGATCCCGCGGGATGGCTGGTTGGCATGCGCATCGTAGGGTCGACAGGCCTGGGGGCGGCCGCGGGAGCCGGCTGGGCGAGCGCGACGTGCGGGTCCGGCGCGGCCGGTGTCAGATCCGGGGCCCAGTCGGGGATCGTCGTTGGCTGCGGATTGGGTGGAGTTTCGGGGGCTGGACCGGGATCGGCCATTTCGCCCGGAGCCTAGCAGAGTGGGTTAAAGGCAAATGGCCCTTGGGGATTAGGCAGCCAAACCTCTGGCGTTTTGGCGGCATTCAACCCATAATCGGGCCCGAACCACGCCAGTATTTCGAGGAGGACACCAATGTCGCAGATGCCGCCGCCGCCGCCAGGACAGCCGGCCCCCATGGGAGGGACGCCAGCTGCTGCCGGCAGCAACAAGAACCTGTACACGATCCTTGCTTGGGTTTTGTTTCCGCCAATTGGCAGCCTGATCTTTCTATTCATCGGCAAGGACGACCCGGACGTCAAGTACAACGCCGCGAATGCGACAGTGATCCACGGCGCGGCTCTGGCGATCTACCTAATTCTTTGGATTCTCACCGCCATCACGGTGTTTCTTGGAATCCTCTTGGTTCTTTGGTCCTTCATCTGGTTTGTGATCTGGGTGATTGGACTCATCCTCGCTCTGCAGGCCGGGGGCAAGCGCTTCGCCTTCCCGGGTATCCAGGGCCTCGCGTCCAAGTACGTGCCAATGGTCGAGGGCTGGGCCAAGTAAGAACCGGCTAATTCGTCATAGGGCCCCGGCCAACGGGGCCCTTTTTATTTCCGGGCTATCTGCTCCAGCGCCCTTTCAACGCCCTTACGCAGCTCATCGCGCTCCTCGCGAAGCAAGCCCGCTTCGGCCCTGGCGTGAGCGACCTGGTACCGCAACCGCTCTACCTCCGCGGTCAGATCACTGACACGTGGATCGGGCCCGCCACTCGCGCTACGCAAGTCAGTGAGCTCCAGGCGGAGCCGCTCGAGCGCCACCTTGAGCTCACGCCTCTCGGTAAGCAGCTCCTGGACCAGCGACTCAGACGGCTTTGTCGGCTCTTTCGACATAGCGACAGAGTCCGGGTTGGAACTCGCGGAGCCGGAGGTGCTCCATCTCCCCGCGAAGGAAACGCGCCTTGATCTCCAGGCCCTTCATCGGCTTGACGCTTTCAAATGGAAACCGATAGAGCTTCCCCGAGTCGACCAACACACACAATGCCAGGCGCTCCCCGTCCTTCTCGATGACGTGCTTGGAGCAGGGCACCGTGCGTCGAGCCACCTCAATGGTGGTGAAGCCCCCCACCCTTCCCGTCAGCACCTCGATAGGACTTCGCATGTGCGAATGCTAATTCAGCAGGGAGAGCTGCTCGGGCTCGGGAGGCGGTTTGAGAATCACGCGGTGGCGATCCGAAACACCGGCATTCGTCAAACACGACCTTTCGTGCCCCTTTGGCTGTCTCAACGGCGCGGATACGACCATTCGTGCCCTTTTGGCCCTTACAACCGCTTAAGGGCTACTCGGTTTTGCGGCGTGTTTGGCGCTTGGGCGCCCGGGTTGTCGACGACGGGCAGAAGTCGCTCAGGATGCACCCTTCGCAGCGCGGCCGGCGCGCCAGGCAGACCCGCCGGCCATGGAGGATCAGGCGCAGCGACAGTCCGGTCCACTCCTCTTTCGGCACTATCGAGCACACCTGCCGCTCGATCTTCACAGGGTCCTTCGACGAGGCGATCTTGAGGCGATTCGTAAGGCGCTTGACGTGGGTGTCGACAGCGAAGCCCGGCACGTCGAAGCCCACTCCGAGGATCACGTTTGCCGTCTTGCGCCCGATGCCCGGCAGCTTGACCAGGTCGTCAATGTTGCTCGGCACCTTGCCGTCGAACAGTTCGACCAGCTTGCGGCCGGCGGCGATGATCGAGCGTGTCTTGGCGCGAAAGAAGCCGGTCGGCTTGATCAGCACCTCGACCACTGCAGGGTCCGCGGCGGCCAGGTCGGCTGCCGTCGGGTAGCGCCGGAACAGCTCAGGCGTGACCAGATTGACGGCGCGGTCCGTCGTCTGCGCGGACAGGATCGTGGCGATCAACAGCTGGAACGGGTCCTGGTGCGCCAGCTCCGTAACCGCCGGATACGCCTCCTTCAGCCGCTCTACAGTCAACTTCGCCCGCAGGCGCGAGCCCGCCGGCAGCCTCGGAAGCGGCGGAGCCTTTTTGCGTTTGGGCCTAGGAGCCAAGCAATTTGCGCGCTGCGGCCGCGATCTGGGAGCCCTCGGCCCTCCCCGCCAGTCGTGCGGTGGCTGCTTTCATGACCGCCCCGAAAGCCTTGGGGCCTTCTGGCTTCAGCTCGTCGATGACTGCCTGGACCTCGGCCTCGACGGCGTCGGTGCTCATTGCAGCGGGCAGGTAACCGCGCAGCACAGCCATCTCGGCCTCCTCGCGCGCCGCCGACTCTTCGCGGCCCGCCCTCCTGTAGACCTCGATCGCCTCTTCCCGCTTCTTAACCTCTCTGCGGGCAACCCGCTGGACGAGCTCGTCGTTCAGCTCGCCCGCCCCGGTCTCCTTGCTCGCTTTCACGAGTTCGCTCTTTAGAAGCGAGAGGGTGCTCAGGCCAAGCTCGTCGCGACTGCGCCGAGCTTGCACCAGGTCAGATTGAATGCGGTCGTAGAGCGCCATCGCAGCGATTGTCACACAGAGGTGCTTATCGCCTCTGTAGCCGCATCTCCGCGTATAGATCGCCGATAATCGGGCCCAATGCTCCTACTCATCGGACCCGCGGTAGCTGTCATCGGGGTCGTGGCGGTGGTCTTCGTCATGCGCCACAAGTCGGTCGAGAAGCGCTCGATGTACTCGGTGCGCCGCTCTCAGATCGAGCACAAGGTGCGCGCGGCGCGCCAGCGAACGCTCGCACCGACGAGACGCGCCGAGAAAGCGGACAAGGGGCACTCCATCGAGGAAACCGCGAGCGCAGCCCCGATCCTCACCTATGAAGCGTCGGCGTACGCAGGCCCGCCCGTAGCGTCACCCCCTTCAAAAGCCCCCTCGGGCCCTGCACAGCCGGCCTGGGACACCGGGCCGGTCACCACTCCGGTCGACCCGCCGGCCTTCACTCCTCCGGCGCCCGCGTACGAGCCGCCACCTTTCGAGGCCCCTGCGGCTCAGCCGGAGTGGACTCCGACGCCGCCCGCGCCGCTGGAGCAGGAGCGCGCGGCCCCCGCGCCGGTCACGACTTCGGCAGGGGCCGGTGCCTCCTGGTCGGTGGTCGGCGAAAGCAAAGGCCTGGCCGAGCCGGAGCCTGCCCCCAAAAAGAAAGGGTCCAAGGACGCCCAGTCAGGGGCGTGGTCCCTCGCTTCAGGCGAGGTTGCGGGCGAGGAGCCTGACGAAGGGCCGAGAAAGCCGAGCACCGTGATCGCGATCGCTCAGTACGCGGTCCTTGTCGTCGGCCTGGTGATGGTGCTGATAGGCGTCCTCGTGATGGTGGCGAACTCGCACGGGAGCTAGGCGTCCCCGCCGCTCGCCGACCTGAGCGGTGACATGGCGAGAATCGCCGCCGCCAATCCGCGGCCTCCGTCCGTCATGACTATGTCGCTGACAATCGGCCGGTAACCCAGCGCTTCGACTGCCGGTGCCAGCTCAGCGTCGCGGCGGTCGACGACAAAGGCGCTCGCAACCCCGGCGTACATATGCGCGACGGCAACTGGGGATGCTTCAAATCCCATCGCTCGCATCATCGCCACCGTCGGGCCTTTGAGAGCGACGCCGCCAACGATCGGAGAGATGGCGACTGTTCGATCACGAGGCACCTCCGAGCCGAGCACGCGCAGGATCGGCGCAATCGAGATGAGTGGGTTGGAGGGACCGATCACCACGATGTCGGCATCGGCCAGAGCGGCCAACGCCTCGGGAGTCGGCTTCGCTGAGTCGATCCCCTCGAAATCGATACGGCGCAGCGCCGGCGCCAGCCGGTCCCGCACGAAATATTCCTGAAACGAGAGCACGCCTCCGTCGGTGTCAAAACGCGTGCGAACCCTTTCGTCGGTCATTGGCAGCACAGAAGCTTCGACTCCAAAGCGGCGGCAGAGCTCCAACGCCATCTCGGTGAGGCGGCCGCCTCGCCCCAGCAGCTCGGTGCGAACCAGATGAGTGGCAAAGTCCTTGTCACCGATTCGAAACCAAGGCTCCTCACCAAGTCGCTGGAGCGCCTCGAGCGTGTGAAACGTGTCGGCCTTGACGCCGTAGCCGGCTTCGTCGTTGAAAGCGCCGGCGAGCCTGTAGATGACCGCGTCCACGTCCGGGCTCACGAGCAGGCCCCAGAACTCGTCGTCGTCAGCAGTGTTGGCTATGACCGTCAGGTCGCCTGCAGGCAGCATCGACTGGAAGCCCGATGCCAGCATGGCGCCGCCCGTGCCACCGGCGAGCACGACAACCTTCATCGGAAGAGATCTTCCGCAGCCGGCCGGATCAGCTCGCGTCCGCTGCCACTCCCATGCAGGTCCAGGCCGCGGACGATCACGACTGGCGTCCGGCGCGTTTTCCCCATCACAAGGCCTGAGGCCGCCGCCACCTCGTCGGCAGCGGCGAGCACCGTCGCGTGCAGCTCACGGCCCGCATCGTCTATCCGCCCCCGCATATCGATGAGTGCCGGCATACCGGCCACACCTAGGGCCACGTTGACAATCCCGAGTCGCCATGGGCGGCCGAACGTATCGGACACGATGACCGCAGCCGTCACCCCTGTGATCTCGTGTAGCCGGGCGCGAAGATGCTCAGCGCTTGCATCAGGGTCGACAGGAAGAAGGGTCACCACCTCCGAGCCCGGAATGTTTGATTGATCGACTCCACTGTTGGCGCAAACGAAACCGTGACGCGTCTGCGTGATCAGGACGCGCTCGGTTCGCAGGATCCGCGCGCTCTCGTCGAGCACCACCTGAACAAAGCGCGGGTCGGGCTCGGCCACCAGATGCGGGGCCAGCCGAATCGCCTCATCGCTCGCGGTGACAGTCGCCAGGTCGCGGGTGCGACCCTCAGCCTTGGACACCACTTTTTGCGCCACGACCACGATGTCGCCCGCCTCCAGGCTGATCCGAGAGGCGATGAGTTGCGCGAGATCATCACCAGCCGCAATCTCAGGCATGCCGTCAACGCCGAAGAGCTCGTAGCGCCTCAATCCATGCGCCGCGCGTGCTCGAGATCTTCGGGTTCATCGAGGTCCAGAGCCATCGCGTCCGACTTGTGGACGGCGAAGTTGACGCCTTTCGTCTCGGCCTCTCGGCGGAAAGCAGTCAGCGAGTCCTCGCCGAAGTGCAGTGAGATCGCGTCCGGAGGGCTGATGTACAGGGCGTTGGTGCCGCCGCGCCCCAGCGCCGGCGCAGCCACCACCGCCGGCGGCGCAATGCGGCCGGCGACGTCGAGCATGTCCTTCACCGACTGCGGCGTCACCAGCGGCAGGTCGCTGGAAAGGATGAGGACGGCCTGCGCCTTGCTCTTGAGCGCATGGGCAATACCCAGCTTCGCGGCCACGTTCTGGCCTTGCTGCTTCCTCTCGATCACGGCCTCCACGCCGAGACGCTCCGCGATGTCTTTGACCTCCGCGCTGCCGCCTATGACCAGGCGATGATCACCGGCGGCGGCCGCGCGAATCGCTCGCTCCGCATTGCGAAGAGCGAGCTCTCGGCGCGCCTTTGCGTCGAGCACGTCGCCCAGCCGCTGCTTGGCCTGATCCAGATCTTTGACCAGCACGATGACCCACGCACCCGAAGCCTTGCCTTCGCCTACGCGATCTTCCGTCAGCCCCATCGAGCGCGAATCCGAGGCAGGATCTGCGAACCGTAAAGCTCAAGGAAGCGCGCCTGGTCGTTGCCCGGCGCATGAAAGACAAGGTGGTTGAACCCTAGCTCGACGTATGGGCGTAGCTGCTCCAGGTGTTCGTCCGGATCATTCGAAACGAGCCAGCGGCGATGCGCGACGTTCTCAACATCGCGCGCGAGGCGCTCCATCTCGCGCGGATCGTCGATGCCGGCCTTCGCATCGGCGGGAAGAGCCAGCGCGGCCCAGATCTTCGTGTCCTCCATCGCCCGTTCGCGGTCGGTGTCGTACGAGACCTTGACCTCGATCATCTTGTCGAGGCCGGCGGCGTCGCGACCCGACTCGGTCGCGCCTTCGGCAAAAGATGGCAGCAGCTGCTCGGAGTAAAGCTCCATGCCCTTGCCTGAGGTACAAATCAAACCGTCGCCGGCGCGCCCCGCGAACTTCGCCACCTGCGGTCCTCCCGCGCCAACGTAGATCGGGATCGGCTTGTCGGGCTTGTCGTAGATCGTGGCGTTGCGCGTGTGGTAGTACTCGCCGTCGAAGGTCACGAGCTCCTCCGTCCACAGCTGTTTGATGAGGCGCACCGCCTCGCGCAGCCGGGCGAATCGCTCCTTGTTGTCAGGCCACTGGATGCCGAGGGCTCCCTCGTTCAGGTGCTCGCCCGTGCCGACGCCGAGGATCATGCGATCCGGATACAGCGAGCCAAGCGTGCCGAATGCTTGCGCGACGACTGCCGGGTGGTAGCGAAAGGTTGGCGTCGCGACCGACGTGCCAAGCGCGACGCGCTTGGTTCTCTCGCCTGTCGCGGCCAGCCACGCGAAGGCGAAGGGCGCATGGCCGTCGGAGTGGCGCCACGGCTGGAAGTGATCGCTGACGAACACGCTGTCGAAACCACGCTCCTCGGCTGCAACTGCGAAGTCGAGCAGTGGGCGGGGGCCGAACTGTTCGGCCGAGGCTTTGTAACCAAGCCTGAGCATCTTGTTCAATCCTCAGCGCTTGTAGTAGCGCTTCCAGCTGAAGCCGATGCCGCCCGCCGCCGCGGCGATCACGACCACGACCAGAGCGATGAGAGAGTGGCTGTCGAAGTTGGCGATCCCGCTGATCAGGAGCAGCGCAAGTGCGCCAACCGCGAGCAACATCATGGCCACCAGCGTGACGGCGCGGTGGAGCTTCATCGCCCCACCAGCTTACCGGCCCCTCGGGGTGTGGACGGAGGGCCGGCCGAGAGATTCGGTGATCCAGGGGTCCCTCCCAGTGCTGCGCACTGGGGACCCCAGTGGAGCGACCGAGTAGCGGAGCGCGCGCATCTTGTGGATGCGTAAGCGAGCAACGGAGGTCGCAACAACGCAGATGGGCCGCATGGGCGCCGAAGATCCGGTCGGCATCTCGGGCCGCACCCCGTTAGGCGTTACCGTCGATGAATGGCAGCAGATGAGGCGCGAGTCGTCCACCTCGAGTCGGTGGCCTCCACCCAGGACGTGGCTCGCGACCTCCCGCTCGGCTCGGTCGTGGTCGCCGACCACCAGACAGCAGGGCGCGGGCGCCTCGAGCACCGATGGGAGGCGCCACCCGGCACCGCGCTGCTGGTCTCATTCGTGCTCGCGCCGAACCCGCTGCTGAGCCTGGCGGCCGGGGTGGCGGCGGCTGAAGCCTGCGAGCAGGGAGTGCGGCTGAAGTGGCCCAACGACCTGCTCCTTGGCGGACGCAAAGTGGGCGGCATCCTGGTCGAGGCCACGACCGCAAAGGCGGTCTGTGGGATCGGTATCAATCTCACCTGGGCACCCAAGGGCGGTGCCCGCTTGAATCAGCCTCGGGACAGGCTGCTGGAACGGCTCCGGGGCGCCGTCGAGGTGTGGAGCTCAGCGCCCCCGAAAGATGTGCTGGCGCGGTGGCGAGAGCTGTCGGACACGATCGGCAGGAAGGTGCGCGTGCAGCTGCCGGATCGCGCCTTCGAAGGCCTGGCCCAGGACATCAACGAGCATGGCGAGCTGATCGTCGACGCCGCGGTGGTGAGCGCAGGCAGCGTCACGCATTTAGCAAGCTAAGGATTGCTGGCAGCACCTCGCCCGCTCGTCCGTGGATCACAACGTCCGCAAGTGAGTCGAAGGGAGTCGGTTCGGCGTTGACGATGATCAGCGTTGCGCCGGAACGTACCGCAGCCAGCGGAATGTCGGCGGCAGGGTGCACCACGAGTGACGAGCCGACGACGAGCATGACGTCAGCGCTTTGTGCCAGAGCCAACGCCTCATGCATGGCCGCCACCGGCATCGGCTCACCAAACAACACCACAGACGGTTTGAGATGCGTGCCGCCACACGATTTGCATTGAGGTGGCATCTGGACCGCCAGTCTGGCCTGAACGACGGCTCGTGACTCACGTATCCCGCAGTCGAGGCACTGCACAGTGCGACTGGACCCATGAACCTCGACCACGTGCCGGCTGCCCGAGGCCTGGTGGAGGCCATCCGTGTTCTGTGTCACGATCGCGACCAGAAAACCTGCGGCCTCGAGCGCTACCAGCGCCAAATGGCCAGGGTTGGGTCGCGCGGCGAGCGCGATCGCACCTCGCTCCTTCGACACCATCCAGTAGGCGGTCGGATCCCGCATGAAGGAGTCGATCGAAGAGACCTTGACGGGGTCGTACTTGGTCCATAGCCCGCCCACGCCCCGAAAGGTCGGGATGCCGCTTTCAGCCGACGCCCCTGCGCCCGTGAAGGCCACGCCCTTGCGAGCAGCCGATAGCAGCTCGGCGGCTCGCTCGACCGTCACGTCCCTGCTTCTTGAGCCGCCGTGAAAACTGATTGCTGGGCGTAACGCAACTTGAACGTCTCGTAGGACTCGAGGGCAGCCTCGGTCGGGATCGGCACCCACTGGGCTTCGCGATGCTCACGGATCGCGCTCACTCTCAAGACGGGGAATTTCTCGGCCGATTTACCCTTGAGCTGAAGGCCTGGCATCTCGTCGACGGCTATGTACTCGGAGCACCGCTGAAAAGTCGGCCAGCCGACGAGGATGTCAAAGGCCGGGGCCGCGCTACAGAAGCGCCAATCGCCCACACGCTCGCGGACCATGCGCCGCTATGTTAGGGACCGTGCGCCTGGGTGTCCCGGATTCGCGGCGAACCCTGGCGATCTATCTCGCGGCCGGCGCTTCTTTCGCGGCACTGTCCGCGCGTGGCCTCACGGTGCCGCTCTATGCGCACGGGCTCGGCGCCGATCGCTTCCAGGTCGGTGCGCTGTTCTCGGTCGCGACCCTTGCCGCCGCTCTCCTGTCGATGCCTGCGGGAGTTCTCATCGATCGCTTTGGCACGAGGACGCTATTGGTTCTCTCCTTCATCATTGCGGCCGTCTCTCAGCTGGCCATGGCCGAAGCCACGACCGTGGCGCCGTTGTTCGTATGGCAGATCGTCGGTGGATTGGGTGCGGGCGCCCAGCAAGCCGCGCTGTTCAGCGCAGTCACCGCACTCGTGCCGGGCAACCGGCTGGGGCGTGCGATGGGTTGGCTCACGTTCTCGATGCAGGCCGGGTTTTTCATCGGCCCCTCCATCGCCGGTCTGTTGCTCCAGTGGATCGATCTGCGCACGGACATCGCGGTGACGACTGCGGTGCTGGTGTTCGCTATCCCCGGCGCGATGGCGGCCAGCACCGCGCCGCAGTCGAGCCAGCGGCTCACCTTCATGAAACCTCTGCGCGCGCTCATCCAGCAGCGTTCGTTCGGCCCCGTAGTGGTTGGACTCCTGGCAGCGACGCTGGCCTGGGGAACCGTTGGCGCGTTCCTGCCAATCTTCGGCAAGGAAAGCCTGGGGTTATCAAACTCACAGATCGGACTGATGCTGGCAATTCAAGCCGTCGCCAACGGCCTGGCCCGCATCCCTGGCGGAAGGCTCGTAGACCGAGCGAAGCATCGGTGGCCGATCGTCTTCGTCGGCGTGATGGTCTGGTCGGTGGCAGCGATCGTGCTGGGCCACCTCAGCGGGTTCTGGGCACCGGTCGTCTTGCTGGTGATCGCCACACCCTTCGTCGCCACCGTTTATGTGGCCATCGGAGTCGTGTTCGGCGACCTGTCCATCGGGTCCACCCGCGGGGTGGCGATGGGTGCGTATGGGACGGTGCTGTTCCTCGGTTTGGCTGCCGGCCCGCTGGCATTCGGGCCGATCGTCCAGTTGTACGGTTACGCCGCCGGCTTTACTGCTTGTGCCGGGGTCGCGATGGTCCTGGCCCTCGTGATGGCCGCGTTCCACGCCGAGCCCCTGCGGCCACTCTCCGAGATACCGCTGCCTCCGCCTGCGCCGGGAACGTAACGGCCGCCCGGAGCGCTCCCTCATATTCGGCGATCACCTTCCGATGGCTGGGGAATGCAAGCGGCGGCAGCGAGCCGAGAGCGAAGACCTCGACCTCGAGCATCTCCAGGCCTGGAGCGGGCCGGTCGCCGTCCTCAAGCCTCGCCTGATAGGCGATTCCGATCATGCTGGGAGCCGTTCGCTTGGCGATGTGGTAGACCCCGATGAGGCGCGTCATCTCCACCCGCGCACAGATCTCTTCCAAGCATTCGCGAGCCGCCGCATCCCAAGGATCCTCATCGTCATTGACGAATCCGCCGGGCAGGCACCACTGGCCGAGACCCGGCTCGATCGCGCGGCGTCCCAGGAGAATTCCGCCGTCGACCTCGACCACCACGGCGGTCGTCACCTTGGGGTCGTGCCAAAGCACGAAATCGTCGTTGGGACAGCCCTCGACCTCCCGGCCTTCGACCACGCGCGCCACGAGCTCGGCGCCACAGTTGACGCAGTAGTGAGAGGGCCGGCTTGAGGCCGGCCCGTGACGTCCTCCCCGCTTGCTGGGGAGGATAGGCCGCGCATTAGCGCGGCCAGGTGGGGGCGCTGGATTGGGCAATACCCGCACAGAAAGAAGGCTACGCGTGCTGCTTCGTCGGTACCGTTTTCATGTCCGCGACGCGGACCTGGTTGCGCCCGCCTTGCTTGGCGGCATAGAGAGCCTGGTCCGCGGACTCCATCAAGGTGGTAAACAGCGCGGGCTCGGCTGTGGCCGCAACGCCGATGCTGACGGTCAGCTTCACCCCGCCGGGGAACGTCGCCGCAGCGACCTTGGCACGGATGCGCTCCGCCAGCGTGCGCGCTCCCTGCTCAGTCGTCTCGTGAAGGATGATGCCGAACTCCTCGCCACCGTAGCGCGCGCAAACGTCTGATTCCCTTGCGCCAGAGGTGAGGATCTTGGCCAGCTCGTGCAGCACCGTATCGCCTTCGAGATGGCCGTACGTGTCATTGACCTGCTTGAAGTGATCGAGGTCGATCATCAAGAACGCGATGCTCTTGTGATAGCGCCGCGCCCTGTGCATCTCCTGTATGTACCGCTCCGCCAGGGCGCGCCGGTTAGGTAACTTCGTGAGCTCGTCCGTGAGGGCGTTCTCCTCCTGCGCCTGAAAGAGCTGGGCGTGCCGGATGGCGATGGCGCCCTGGGAGGCGACACCGTTGAGCAGGTCGGCCTGGTCATCGGTCAGCTCCCGCCATGCGTTGAGGTAGAGCTCCATCGCACCCATCAGCTGCCCGGACCTTTGCATCGGGACAACCAGAACGTGCTGCGCCTGGCCGCCAGCCTCAAGTTGCGGAGAGGCTTCGTCCGCGAGCTTGAGCACCTGGGGTCGCAGGTCCGTCAACGCCGTGCGTAAAGGCTCTTCTTCGAGGTGGCGTACAGCGCCCTTTGCCCGCGTAGCAAGGTTGTACTCGGCCTCGCGGCGCATCTCGCTGCCGCCTGGGGGCAATAGGTACATCGCCCCGGCGACCGCGCCCATGATCCTGCCGGCGTGGGTCAGGGCCACGTTCAGGACCTCCTCCAGCGCCAGCGAGGAGTTGACGGCGGAGGCGATCGCCAGCAGGAGGCCGGCTCGGTCTCGGGCGCCGCTCTCGTCCGCGAGGGCGGCCTGAAGCTGCCGGGTGGTCCTGCGAAGACGCATCAAAGACACGGTCAGCAGGACGAACGCGACGACGAGCAGGATTGAAGTCACGAGCAGAACGCTCGCTATATCGGGCACTGAGCCTCCCTTTTTTGAGTTGCCATAGGTTAACGCCCATGACCGCAGGGTTGTTCGGGCTATACTCGGCCCGACCTGGAGCCGATCTCTTTCGACGACCTCCCCCTCGGCGGCGAGTGGACGACCCGGCGGCGCACCATCTCCGAATCTGAGATCGCGCTGTTCGCCGCCGTAGCCGGCGATTTCTCACCGCTGACAATCGACGCCACCCACCGAAATGGCCGAATTGCGCCTCCCGCGCTGCTCGTTGCCATGGCTGTCGGCCTGGGCTCGATGGACATGCCGGTGCCCGCGGTCGCCCAGTGGGAGTGGCTCAACTGGAAGTTCCCGCGGCCCGTCCGCGCCGGGGACACGATCTACGCCCGCTGGACGCTGACCCAGAAGCGCGCCGCCGTTGCCGACGATCCGACGGCGATCGTGGTCTGGCGCGTCGACGTGCACACGGCCGCCGGAGCCCTCTGCGCGGAAGGGGAGGTCGGAGCGAGCGTTTTGAGGATGTCAGCCGTCAGGGCCCCGATCCGCGCCGAAGAGCCAGTTCTGGCAGGTGCGGCCGCCCCCAGCCCGGCTCCCCGACGAAGCAGGAGGCGCCGCCGCCCAACTACCGGCGACGGTGCGAAAAGCCCCACGGAGCCCAAAGCAGCGGTGGCGGTCGAAGCACCAGTGGTATCTCCAGCAGCTCCCGCGACTGAGCGCCCTCCTGGAGCGCCGAGGCGCCGCAGGCGTCGCCGGTCACCAGGCTCGGCACAAGCGCGAAACGGCGACGGGGCGACCAGCAGCGCTTCGGCAGAGGCGCCACCCCCTGCGGGCGCTGTACCCCCGGCCCCGGCGCCCGCAGGTGCGAGCCCTGCCAACCCGCTGACGCGCGCCATCCGGCGTCTCAGGCGGCCCTAGACCTCGCGGAAGTCGCTCAGGCTGGGACTTCCAGAGCTTCCAGGTACTCGATGACGCGGCGGGTCAGCTGGCTTGGGGTGGAAGCGCCACTTGTCACTCCAACCTTCTTGACGCCCTTGAACCAGCTGAGGTCCAGGTCCTCGAGGCTGTCGACGAGATAAGCGGGTTTATGACCCAGCTTCTTGACGACCTCGACCAGCCTCAGTGAGTTGGATGACCTTGGACTGCCGACCACGATCACCAGATCCACGTGTGGCGCCGCCTCAACTGCGGCTTCCTGCCGCTCCTGCGTCGCGCGGCAAATCTCGTTGTGGACCTCAGCGTTCGGGTACCGGGCCTGGACGCGGCCGATGAGGTCCTCCGTGTCCCAGACGGAAAGCGTGGTCTGGCAGGTGACCGCGATCCGGTCCCCTTTCAGCTCGAGCGCGTCGATGTCCTGGGGGTCCTGGACGAGGTGCACCTTGCCAGGAGCCTCACCCATCACGCCTTCCGGCTCGGGGTGTCCCTTCCGGCCGATGTAGACGACCTCGTAACCCTTTCGGGCGAGGTCAGCCACCAGCTCGTGGGTGCGAACGACATCCGAGCACGTGGCGTCGATCGGGGTCAAACCGAGCTCCACGGCCCGCTGCTTGACCTGGGGCGAGACGCCGTGGGCAGTGAAGATCACTGTCCCGCCTTTGATCTGGCTGAGACCGGCCAGCCGGTCGTTCTGGTCCACCAGCTCGACTCCCTGCCGCTGCAGGTCGTCGGTGGCGTGGGTGTTGTGTACCAGCATCCCGAGCATGTGCACGGGCCCCGTGGTCTCCTCCCGCACGCGCTTGGCGATACGAAAGGCGTCGACCACGCCGTGGCAGTAGCCCCGGGGCGTGATCTTGAGGACTTCCATCTGCTTCGAGTTTACGCGGAGGGGTAGACGGGCTTACTTGTCGGCGACACCCACAAAGAGGTCGTTCTCCGGCGGCTTTGAGCCCGGCTTGCCACGCGCGAGCCGGTAGTACTCGGTGCCGAAGGCCATCCGGTAGATCTGGTCCGCCATCGTGGTGAACCACGAGTTGGGATCGTTCTGCGTCACGTGAGCGGCGAAGGCCTCGCGCTTGCGATCGACGTAGTCGCTGACGTCGAGCTGGGTCGTGAGCAGCTCGTCCGGTGTCCCCGGAATGGTGATGGTGCTGTCGCGCTCCTGTCGCTGGGCGTCGTCCGGGAGCGCCGCCATGAACTGCTGCATCAGCGTGCGCGGGATACCGGTGTAGTAGAGCTTGCTGGGACGCCACCCCTCTTTCTCGAGCAAGTCGAGCGCGGCGTTGGTGACCAGATGCGCCTTGATGTGATCGGGGTGCCCGTAGGTTCCATCCGCGTCATAGGTCACGACGACGTCCGGCCGCTCCTCGCGCAAGATGGCCGCGAGCTTGGCGGCCGCCTGGTCCAGCGGCGCCTGGTGAAAGGATTTGGGATTCTCGTTGTCAGCGGTGCCGACCATGCCGGAGTCTCGGTAGTCGAGGAACTCCCCGCGGTTGACGCCGAGGATCCGCGCGGCATGCTCCAGCTCCGCAGTGCGCACCTCGCCCAGGCGCGGCCTCGTCGCGGCCTCGTCCATGTTGTAGATCTCGCCCACCTCTCCGCGAGTGGCGGTGACCAGCACCACCCGGTGGCCGTCTGCCCTCGCCTTCAGCATCGCGCCGCCGGTCGAGATCGCCTCATCGTCAGGGTGCGCATGCACCAACAGCAAAGTCCCCATTACTTCATCAACAGGTCGGCGAGCTGCTGGATTCCACCATGACCGGGTCCGGGAATCGATCGATCAGCCGCGGCGACGACTTCCGGCTCCGATCCCTCCACCGCGACACCAAGCCCCGCCCAGGAGATCATCGACACGTCGTTGCGGCCATCCCCGACCGCGACCGTCTGCTCCTGCGGTATCCCGAGCTGCCGGCAAAGGAAGGCGAGTGCTTTGGCCTTGTCGCTTTCGATGGTGGTGAACTCGAGGTACCTGGGCATCGACGTGGCCGCGTTCAGCTTGCCCGCCCAGCGCCGGCGTACCTCTGGCAGGAGTGACTCGAGCACCTCGCGGGCAGCGACGATGACGAGCTTGGGCGTGGTCGGTCCCATCGCATTGTCGAGATCCCCGACCACGTTGATCGGCATGCCCGCGTGCTCGGCGTACTCGTGGGCCTCAGGCCGATCCCGTTCGACCAGCAGCTTGTCGTCGGCATACGCCTGGATATGCAGGTTGCGTTCGCGCGCAAGACGGATCACCTCCATTGCGAGGTCGTGCTCGATGCCGTGGTCGAGGAGCATCTCGCCATTCAGCGCCCTGACCTGCGCCCCCTGATAGCAAACGATCGGCGTCTCCAGTCCAAGGCGTTTGACCCAGGGCAGGGCGCCGGGAAAAGGCCTGCCGGTGCAGGCCGCGACAGTGATCCCCGCCCGCACCATGCGGCCCACGGCCTCGACGTCGCGCGGATCCAGCTCCAGCGTTGGGCTCAGGATCGTGCCGTCGAGGTCGAGGGCAAGCAGCCGGTACTTACCCGCGAGCGCTACTTCTTGACCTCGGGGTTGACTAGATTCGGCGGTCTGCCACCGCGAGCCGCCGTCGCCATGTTGCGCGCGGCCATCGCTGACATCTCCGATCGGGTGCGCGTTGTAGCGCTCGCGATGTGCGGGGCGAGCACGACGTTGGGCATTGACACCAGGCCGGGGTGCACGGCCGGCTCGCGCTCGTAGACGTCGAGCCCGGCGCCCAAGATCTTCTTGGCTGTCAGCGCCTGGACTAGCGCGGCCTCGTCGATGACCGGCCCGCGGGAGGTGTTGATGAGAATCGCGGATCTCTTCATCTGCTCGAATTGCGGCGTGCTGAGCATGTGCTGAGTCTCCGGAGTCAGCGGAACGTGCACCGACACGAAGTCCGACTCTGCAAGCAGCCTGCCGAGGTCGGCCCTCGTGGCTCCCAGCTGCTGTTCGGCGTCTGGCGGTAGCGGGTGCGGGTCGTAGTAGAGGACCCGCATGTTGAAGCCCTTGGCGCGATGCGCCACCCCACGGCCGATGCGGCCGATGCCGACAAGTCCAAGGGTGGCTCCGAACACGTCGGCGCCGAGCATCATGTCGATCGCCCAACCCTTGAACTTACCCTGTCGCAGGAAGTGATCCGCCTCGACGATCCTGCGTGCGGTCGCCATCAGCAGGGTGAAGGCGAAGTCGGATGTTGCATCGTCGAGGACACCTGGCGTGTTCGTCACCATCACCTTGTGAGCCGTCGCGGCCGCAACGTCGATGTTGTCGAAACCGACAGCGACGTTGCTGACGACCTTCAGCCCCGGAGTCGACAGGACCGTTTCGCGAATCGGGTCCATGAGCTGGCTCACGATCCCGACGCAGCCCTCCGCAGCCTGCCGGATGCTGGCCTCGTCAAGGGGGCGGCCGGCGGGGTAAGGAATGACCTCCGCCGCCTCGGCGAGGATCGCCGGGCCGGGGTCCAGGAATGGGTGCATCAGGAGGACGCGAGGCTTGCCGCCAGTGCTCATGGATTCAGTCCCAGCTCCTCGGCTACCGGCTTCAGGGCATCGCGGACGATCTCCACGTGCTCGTCGAAGGGTATACCGAGGAGCTCGGCACCGTGAAGAAGCTCCTCACGATTGACGGCGCGGGCGAAGGCCTTGTCCTTCATCTTCTTGCGCACGCCACTCGGCTCGACCGCGCTTAGCGACTTGTCGGGCTTGACCAGGGCACACGCGATGATGAACCCGGACATCTCGTCCACCGCATGCAGCGTCTTACGGATCGGGGTGTCGCGCGGAACATCCAGATAGAGAGCGTGCGACGCGATGTCGTCGAGGATGTCTTCCGGCCAGCCCTTCTCCCGCAGCATCGCTATCCCCCTCATCGGGTGAAGGTCGAGCGTCGGGCCTGACTCGTAGTCCCAGTCGTGGATTACGCCCAGCACTGCCCACCGCTCCTCGTCCTCGCCAAACCGCCGGGCGTAGGCGCGCATCGCCATCTCGACGCTGCGCATGTGGCGCCGAAGCTGCAGGGAAGGCGTCGTCGAAGTCATCAGCTCCCAGGCCTCGTCTCGAGTCGGCGTGGTCATGGGCTCACCCGAGTATTTCCTTCAAGGCTCCGAGCAGCTGCTCATGTTGGTTGAGGGTACCGATCGTGATTCGAAACCAGCCGGCAATCGGTTCACGATCGTAATGCCGGATCAGGATCTGTCGCTCGCGAAGGGCGTCGGCGACTGCGGCGGCGACCGCACCGGGTGGCGGCTGGACAAACAAGAAGTTGGCTGCTGAAGGCGCCACCTCGAAACGCAAGGCTGTTAGCTGATCGGCCAGCCAGGCGCGCTCGCCGACGACATGGTCGACGATCGCCCGATGGTGGCTGCCGTCCTGGATCGCGGCGACTGCCGCCACGATGGCCAGCCGGTCGACGTTGTAGGAGTCTTTGACTGTGTCCAGTGCTGCGATGAGATCCGGGTCGCCGAGCGCAAACCCGATTCGCATCCCGGCCAGCGCGTATGACTTCGAGAAGGTCCGCAGGATGAGCAGGTTTCGATGCTTCTCCAGCAGGCCGATGCACGACTCGGGCGCGAAGTCCACGTATGCCTCGTCCAGCACCACGACGCCCTTCGCGGTCGCGACAATCTCTTCGACCGCGGACTCCGGCGACCACGTGCCCGTCGGCGAGTTTGGGTTGACGATGAATTTGAGGCGCGCGTGATCCTCGGCCAGCTCCTTCGGCCAGCTCCAGCCTTCGGCACAAGGATGCGGCGCCGCCACCGCCTCGTGGATCGTGCACAGGGGTTCGAATAGCGGATACGTCGGGGTCGGATAGGCGACATGGTCCCCCTTGCCCGCAAACGCGCGGAAGCACATCTCGATGAGGTCGTCGCCGCCGTTGCCAAGTGCCACCATCGAGGGCTGCAGCCCGAAGTGGGCTGCGATCGCCGCGCGAGCCGGCGCCGCGGTGGGGCTTGGATAGAGTCGCAGCGAATCCCCTGCCGCGGCCTTGATCGTCTTGATGACATTTGGCGATGGAGGCAGAGGCGACTCGTTGGTGTTGAGCTTGACCCAGCCCTCCTCATCGGGAGGCTGCTCGCCGGGAACATAGGGTTCGAAGCCCCGAAGGGCTTTCTTCAGGAAGCCTTCCGGCATTCGAGCAAGAAGGTCTCTATGGCGAGTCTCGGGCTGACGTTCTGCTCCAGGTACCCCAGCGTGTCGTAGGAAAGCTCGACCAGCCGCGCCCACCGGCCCTGCTCCGCCCCTCGGCTCCCCAGCATCCTGCGCCGGAGCTCGATCTGCCAGCTCGCGATCGCGAAGAGCGCCGGATCTTCATGGTCGCCCTCGCTTCGGCGCCACGCCATCTGGCTGCCGTCCAGCTCCGCCGCCACCTGCAGCGGCACGTCGGCCGGGGCGCCGAACACCTCCTCGAGCCGGCGGGTCCACTCGCGGTGGTGCTGGATCACGCTGTCGTCGCCCGCGACCTTGAGGGCCCATCCCGGACGCCCGCGGGCGAGGTTCGCCACGACGGCGGCGCGTTCGGCATCGAGTCCTTTCGCTCGCAGCAGCTTCTCGATCTCGGCAGCGGGTACTGGGTGGAAGAACACCCTCTGGCAGCGCGACACCACCGTGGGAAGGACTACGAATGGGTTCAGGCTGGGACTGGTCAGGACGATGACGCGGTGCGGGTGCGGCTCCTCCAGAGTTTTCAGCAAGACACCCTGGTCCTGGTCCCGCAGCCGACCCACGTTGGCGACCAACGCAACCCGACGAGCTCCGACCGCGGGCTTCAGGTTGAGGAACGCCTGCAATGAGAGCTCGTGAAACTCGGGCGCCTTGTCCGGCAGCAGCCGTATCTCGTTGATCGAAAGAGGCTTGATCCGATCGTCTTCCCAGTAGTCCGGGTGGCGATGCAGCGGCGCCTCGGGCAAGAGCGCGCCGGCCAGCAGCCGCGCGGCGGTCGACTTGCCAAGACCGGCCTCGCCTACGAAAAGGTATGCGTGCGCCAGGCGCCCAGAGGTGAGCTGCGAGCGCAGCAGATCGAGGGCCTGGGCGTGGCCCACGAGCTCCGAGAACGGAGAAGGCATCACGGGGTAACTGTATTGCCCCGCTTGGGAGCAGCCGCCTCGCGCTCGATGGCGAGCCGCTGGGCGCGGCCTTGCAGCCACACCTCCCGGATGCGTTGTAGCGCTGTGAAGTTCGTGAGGATTGCAAGCAGGGCCACGACCCCGTAAAGAACGACGCCACCGAAGATGAGGCCGATCACAGTGACCACCACTCGCTCCGGTCGGGCGAACAAGCCCGAGTCGCAGACAAAGCCGAGGCTCTGGGCACGAGCTCGCACGTAGCTCACCAGGAACGAACCGGTCAGCGCGGCGACCGTCCCCAGCAGGAGCCAGCGCTGGTAGGGACCGGGAGTGCCGGCAAAGTAGACCGCCAGGCCGATGTAGATCGCCCCTTCCGAGTAGCGATCCAGGGTTGAGTCCAGGAAGGCTCCATAGGGATAAGCGCGACCTGTCGAGCGCGCGAGGGCGCCATCGAGGATGTCGAAAGTGCCCCCGAATATGAGGACGATCCCTGCCCACCGCAGATAGCCGAACGCAACGAGGACGGCCGCGACGAATGTCAGCGCCACTCCGATCACCGTGATCTGGTTCGGCGTGAGCGGTATCCGCCGCAGGGCGGTCATCAACGCGTCCGCCTGGCGGCGGACCCATGCCTCAAACCGCGTCGTGAACATTTATCTCCTCGATTTGCGCAACCTGTGCCTCGCCGACCGCAGACCCAGCTCGCGCCTCCCGCGCCTCCTCGTAGACCTCCAGGATCTGGGCGGCGACGACATCCCAGCCAAACCGGCCTGCCTTTTCGCGGCCGTACGCGCCCATGCGGCGGCGCAGCTCAGCGTCGCGGGCGAGGACGATCAGCGCCGATCCCAGCTCAGCCCAGCCCTTGGGCTGCACCGTCAGGCTGTCGCGCCCGGGCTCGAGCACGGACATGTAGCCCTCCACCTCGGTCGCGACGACAGGAAGACCGGATGCCAGCGCCTCCAGGAGCACGATGCCGAAACTCTCCGCGCCAGTGGCCGGGGCGCAGAAGATGTCTGCGCTGCAGTAATAGCGCGGCAGCACCGAGTCGGGTACGTAGCCGGCCATGACGACATTGGGCAGCCGGTGCCTCGAGATGTATCCCTCAACCTGGCCGCGTAGAGGACCATCGCCGACCACGATCAGGCGGCTCTTCGGCACGCGCGATTGCATGAACTCGTAGGCGCGCAGCAGGTCTCCGAGGCCCTTCCGCTTTTCGAGCCGGCCGACGAAGAGGATGTTGACGTTGTCATCCCGCAGGTGGCGAATCGGCGGCAATCCAGGCTTGAACGCATTGACGTCGATGCCGTTGGGGATGATTCGCACTGGGAAGTCCGGGAAGTATTGGTGTAGGAAATTGCGGGCCGGTTCGCTGACTGCGATGCCGCGGTGCAGGTACGCGAGGTACGGCTCGAGCCACCGCCGGCCGTAGTAGTAGCCGATATTCGAACGCGCGAAGGCGTGGAAAGTGCCGACGTTGGTGGTCTTCGACATTTTCAGCATCGTCATCGGGAGCGCCGGCATCAACGGCTCGTGGAAGTGGAGGACGTCGAAATGCTCCTTCTCGACGATTGCCGCCACCTGGTCGGCAAGATGAAAGCTGAGCGTGATGCGCGCCACCGAATCGTTCACTGGGATGGCGATCGGGCTGCCGATTCGGTAGAAGCGTGCGGTGTCGAAATCGACGTCGGCGCGGCTCGACGGCGCGAAGATGCGGGCCTCGTGGCCCAGCCGGCGCAGCTGGCGCGCCAGGTGGCGAACGTGGTCGTTGACGCCGCCCGCCGTGGCGAAGTCATAAGGCGAAACGAGGCCGACCCTCATATCAGACCCCGCGTGGCGCCAAGGCCGGATTCATTCCGGCCGTCACCCAGACTTGCATTTCCAAGCGCCGCCCAATCGTGGCCAGGAGAGAGGGGTCCGTGGGGGGATCCTGATCCCCCCGCGCCTTTTTTCATGGCGAACCGGCCCAGATGCGATGCGGCACGTGCCATTGCTCCGGGTGCCTTCGAATGAAGCCTTCGATGTGCTGCAAGAGCTGCTGGGTGACGCGTATCTCGTCCGCCTTTCGGTCGCCGGTGTTTTCCGCGATCACGTGCGGAGCCGCCTCCGCCATGAACGTGTCGTCCGGCAATCGGTAGACGCAGACGGGAAGCAGCGGTGTCCCGAACCTCAACGCGATTGATGCAGTGCCGAGAGGAATCGGCGCCGGCCGGCCGAAGAACGGCATCAGGTGGCCAGTGCCGATGATGTCCCGGTCGATGGCAGTGATCACCATCTCCTTCTCGTGAAGGGCCTGCGTCACCTTGCGTATGCCGGCGACGGTCAGACTCAAGACGCTGATCCCGAGCCGCGCTCGTGTGTCGCGATACCACTCGAAGAGGGCCCTCGGCTCCAGCTCCTCGGCGAAGAAGCTGACGGGCGACAGGGTGGCCGCCCAGATCGCTGATACGACCTCGTACGAGCCCATATGACACGAGACCGCCATGACGCCCTTGCCCAGGGCGCGAGCCGCCTCGAGGTTCTCCATGCCTTTCACCTGCAGAAGCGGCCGCAGATCCGAAATCCGCGTCCGGGGCAGCATCATGAGGTCGGCGTATGCCTTCGCGTGATTCCGAAAGTTGAGCCACGTGGTGTGCCTGAGCTCGCGCTCGCTGATCTCCGGACACGCGACCCGAAGGTTGAACTGGAGCCTCGGCCTCGCTAGCGGCGAGAACCAGAACGCGAAACGAGCTGCGAACACTGCGAGCGCGTAGGCCCAGGATCGCGGCAGTCGCTCCACTATCGACTGCACGGACATGAACGCTCGGTAGCGCCACACTCATCCCTCGTTCTTGAAGATGGGTCTGAATGCGTACCACTGGTCGGGACGCGCCTTGATGAATTCCTCGAACCGGCTGATCACCGTCTGCATCAGGCTCTCTTTGGTGGTGCCCGCCGGCCATGAGATGGCCGGATCCAGGTGCACGTGGTGGTGGCCTGGTGAAACCGTGTACTGGCAGGCCGGCAGAAGCGCGGCGCCGGTCTTGAGCGCGATCGCGGCCGGTCCACCGGGTACGACTGCATGGCGTCCGAAGAAACGGACGTCCACGCCCGGGCCCTGCTCGAGGTCGCAGAGCAGCGCAACGATGCCATTGGCTTCGAGCGCCTGCGTGATCGATCGGACGGCCGCCCGGCCCAGCATGATCACGTTCAGCCCGAACTGGCTTCTGGTTCGCACCACTGCGTCATTCAGCGAGCCGGGAAACCGTTCAGTCACGGCGGAGATTGGGTAGCCCAGAGCGCCCCCGTAAGCGCCTGCCATGTCCCACGAGCCCATGTGTGGGACCGCCATGATCGCGCCCCGGCCGGCGGACAGTGCGGCGTCGAGATTGTCCCGGCCGCCGATAGACATTCGGCTCAAGAGCTCGTCCAGGGTGAGGTTGCCGATGAGCATGAAGTCGAGCAGCATGCGCCCGTAGTTCTGAAAGGCGCGACGGGCCACGCGCGCGACCTCCGGGTCGGAACGATCGCGGCCGAGAGCCGCCGCGTAGTTCTCGAGCGCGGCGCGGCGTTGCCGGCCGTTGAGCCAGTACCAGGCCGCGCCACCGGGGGCTGCGACTGCATGGTTGAAGCCCGGCGGTAGCGCCCGCACGACTGCCGCACCTGCGCGATAGCTAGCGCCGAGCAGCGGTGGTCGCCGGCTTCGCCCGCTTGACGCGGCGGACGGTACCGTTCGTCCCGGCCTTACCACCATCGATGAACTCCTCCACTAGGCGTTTGGCTTCGTTGTCGCGATACTGCACCGGCGGCGACTTCATGAAGTAAGAGCTGGGGCCTTCCAGCGCGCCGGAAATCCCGCGGTCGAGGGCCAGCTTGCAGCAGCGAACTGCGTCGATGACGATGCCGGCCGAGTTGGGCGAGTCGTGGACCTCGAGCTTGAGCTCGACGTTCAAGGGCACGTCGCCGAAGCTGCGGCCTTCGAGCCTTATGTAGGCCCACTTGCGATCGTGCAACCAGGGCACGTAGTCCGAGGGGCCGATGTGGACGTTGTCGGCGCCGATGTCGTAGTCCATCTGCGAGGTGACCGAGCGCGTCTTCGAGATCTTCTTCGACATCAAGCGCTCGCGCTCGAGCATGTTGAGGAAGTCGGTATTACCGCCGAAGTTCAGCTGATAGGTGCGCTCCAACTTCACCCCGCGGTCGGTGAAGAGGCGGGTAAGCACGCGATGGATGATCGTGGCCCCGACCTGCGACTTGATGTCGTCGCCGATGATCGGGAGGCCCTTCTCTTCGAAGCGCTTCTGCCAGTAGGGCTCGCGCGCGATGAAGACGGGGATGCAGTTGACCACGGCGACGCCGGCCGCCAGCGCCTGCTCCACGTACCACTTGGTGGCCTCTTCAGAGCCGACCGGCAGATAGCTGACCATCACGTCGGCCTTGGACTTCTTCAAGATCCCGACAACGTCCGCGGTCTCGCCTGGCGCTTTCTTGACGACGTCCGCCAGGTATTTGCCAATGCCGTCGTGGGTCATGCCGCGCTCGACCTTGACGTCGAGCTTGGGTACGTCCGAAAACTTCACAGTGTTGTTCGGGCCCGCGAAGATCGCCTTCGAGAGGTCGAGCCCGACCTTCTTCCTGTCGATGTCAAAAGCCGCGACGAACTCGATGTCGCTGATGTGGTAGCCGCCCAGGTCGACGTGCATCAGGCCGGGCACGAAGTCTGTGTGCGATGCGTTGTGGTAGTAGTGCACGCCCTGGACAAAAGAGGAGGCGCAGTTGCCCACCCCTACTATCGCGACCCGAACCTTGCCATTTTTCTGGCCATTCTTGCTGCCGTTTTTCATGCCCCAACCTCCGTGCGAACTTCGCGTTCTTTGATTCCAAGCAAGTCTTCTAGTTGCCGCCGCTCACGGGCGATGTTCTCCACGTCAAGGGAGCAGTAGACCTGGCGCCCGTCGCGCCGGGTGCGGATGACGCCGCCCACGCGCAGCATCCGCAGGTGCCAGGAGATCCGCGGCTGGCTCATGCGGAGGTGGAGGGCGAGATCGTTGACGTTCTCCTCACCAACCTCGCCCAAACGCTGCAGGATGCGCAGCCGGGTGGGATTGGCGAAGGCCAAAAAGTGGTCGGGAAGCTCGTGACGCTGGGTAGGCAGAAACATAAAGCTTGCTTTATGAGTCTAACGCATAAAGCTTCGGTTATGTGTGGACAGGAGCCGCGCGGAGGCTAAAGGTTGAAGACGACGCTCAGGGTGTTGCTGGACGTGCACAGAAAACCTGCGCCACACGGGCTCGGGTTGACCAATACAAACGTGATAGTGGCGCGGTAATGACACCAAGTCGTCCCGTCCGGCGGACCGGCCGAGAGAGTCATGAACCCCCCACTAGCCGACACGCTCATCCCTGGCGGAGGGCTCGTCGTGGGGTTGGCCGCGGTCACAACGCAGGCCCTTACAGGCTTGATGATCGATCCTCCGGTGACGCCGGTGATTTTGATCGTGAGCTTCGCGCCTGGCGTGCCGCCCGAGTAGGGGATACGGAGCGGGGGATGGAGCGCGGTAGAGCAATCGGTGACTAACTTGGGAGCGTTGCCGCACGTCGCGGTGGTGACATTGAACACCAGTTGCCGAAACACCATGATCGAGCTGGGCGCCCCGGCCGCCGCACCGGCCGAATCGTCCACTCGCACCGAGAACGAATAGTTGCCGACGTTCGTTGGCTTTCCGGTGGTGCTGCCGCCGGTCGACAGCGCTAGGCCAGGCGGGAGAGCGCCGGCCTGGATCGACCACTTGTACGGCTTCACGCCTCCGGCGGCCACCACGACGACAGTCCCGTATGTGACTCCAACCTCACCGAGGTGGTACGGCAGGCTCTTGATGATCAGTTTCGCGGGCTTAGGCGAGGCTTTTGGCGAAGGGGATGCTGCAGCCGGCGGGGACGCAGTCGGTGTCGGCGTAGTACCGGGCGTCGTGGTTACTGGAGACGTCGAAGGACTGGTCTCAGGCGAGGTTGTGGCCGTCTGGTTGGTCTGGGTGCATCCGGCCAATAGCAAAACAAAACCCGCGACCCATGCCGCGGGGACGACACCACTCCTCACCAAGCTATGACGCACGTTATGCGCCGCAAATTGTATGGCGCGCAAGAGCGCTCAAGGCTTCCTAAGCAAACAAACTTAGGCTGACCGCCCGCTAGTTGTGGCGGATCAGCTCCAGGAACTCTGCCCGCGTTCGGGCGTCCTTGCGGAACGTGCCGAGCATGCAAGACGTGATCAGCTGACCGCCCGGCTTCTGCACCCCTCGCATCTCCATGCAGAGGTGCCGGGCCTCGACCACCACGCCCACCCCGCGCGGCGCCAGCTCCTCGCTCAAGGCTCCGGCGATCTCCTGGGTCAGGCGCTCCTGGAGCTGCAGCCGGTGGGCGAACACACCCACTAGGCGAGGAATCTTGCTGAGGCCGACGACCTTTCCCTTCGGCAGGTAGCCGACGTGGCAGGTGCCGAAGAAGGGGAGCATGTGGTGCTCGCAAAGGCTGTAAAACGGGATGTCCTTGACCAGCACCATCTCGTCGTAGTCCTGGTCGAAGATCGCGCCCGCGATGACGTCGGCCGCTCGCACCCCGTAGCCGTCGGTCAGCTCCCGCATCGCTCGCGACACACGGTCTGGCGTGTCGCGCAAGCCCTGCCGGGCTGGATCTTCACCCAGCTCGGCCAGCATCTGCTCCACGAGCTCGGGCATCCGATCGATCGGCTTGACCTTCGCCACCGTCGCATCCTCACACAATTGAGGGGTGGATGCGGTCGCGGCGGCGCAGGTGCTCTCGGAGATCGGTTATCTCCTGCGACAGAACGAAGCTGAGCGTTTTCGAGCGAAGGCGTTCGCTGCTGCCGCCTGGTCGATTGTCCTCTCGCGGCCGGACCTGGAGGCCCTTCACAAAACGAACGCGCTGACCACGATCGAAGGCGTCGGGCCTGGCATCGCCAAGGTCCTGGCCGGCGTCATCGAGACTGGTCAAAGCTCCTACCTCGAGCGACTGCGGGCCGACACGGGGCAGCCGGCTCGGGACGACGAATCGCAGATCGACCTGAGTCAGTACAAGGGCGACGTGCACTCGCACACGAAATGGAGTGACGGCAAAGCGACGATGCTCGAGATGGCTCAAGGCGCGCAAGCGATGGGGTACCAGTACCTCGGAATCACCGACCACTCGCCCCGCATCACAGTCGTCCACGGCCTGGGCGCTGAACGCCTGCTCGAGCAGTCGCGTGAGATGGCCGACGTCCAGTCGAAGGTGCATGACGTGACGTTGCTGCAGGGAATCGAGGTGGACATCCTCGAGGACGGCGCGCTTGACCTCCCCGACGCCGTGCTCGAGCTGCTCGATGTAGTCATCGCTTCGCCGCACGTGAAGCTTCGCCAGGAACCGACAGCGATGACTGAACGCATGCTGCGCGCGGTTTCCAACCCCCACGTCGACGTCATCGGCCATCCGACAGGACGGCGACCCGGGTCGCGGCCGGGCGCCGATTACGACTTCGAAGCGGTGTTCAAGGAGGCGGCCAGGCACAAGGTCGCCCTAGAGATCGACTGCGACCCGGCACGCATGGACCTGTCACCCGAGATGGCCCGTCTGGCCCTGGAGTGCGGCTGCTACTTCACGATGGACGCCGACGCGCATGCGCCTGTCGAGTTCGCCTACGTGCCGATGGCGGCGTGGATGGCGCGCCGGGCCGGCATACCGCAGGACCGGATCCTCAACTTTCTGGACGTGGATGAGCTGACCGCCGCGCTCCACTAGGAATTTCGACGCCGGCGCGGAGGCGGAGACTACGATCAGGAGCGATGGCGAAAGTCGGGATCATGATCGAAGGCCAGGAGGGTCTCAGCTGGGACCGCTGGCGTCTCATCTGTCACGACGCCGAGGCCCTTGGCTTCGACTCGCTGCGCCGCAGCGACCACCTCTTCTCCGTGATGGGAGAGCTCGAGCGCGACTGCATCGAATGCTGGACGTCGCTCGCGATGGCCGCGGAATGGACGAAAACCATCGAGTTCGGGCCAATGGTCAGCCCGCTGACCTTCCGTCCTCCGGCCCTCCTGGCCAGGATGGCCACTGCCGTCGATCTCCTTGCGGGCGGCCGGCTGATCCTCGGCGTGGGCGCCGGCTGGTACGAACGCGAGCATGTCGAGAATGGCATCCCGTTCCTGACCATGGGCGGCCGCATGGATCTGCTCGAAGAAGGCATCAACACGATTCGGGCCGCCTGGGAGAAGGCCAACCCGAAGCCGCCGCGGGGCTCGATCCCGCTGCTCATGGGTGGACGGGGCGAGAAGCGCGCGCTGCCCATGGTCGCGCGCGAGGCGGTCGAGTGGAACCTGTCGCACATGGATGGAGAGGAGTACGTGCAGAAGAGGAAGGTTCTGGACGCCGCTTGTCGCGCAATCGGCCGCGACCCGTCGTCCATACGTCACTCGGTGATGGCGAACTTCCTCATCGGTCGGGATCGTGTCGAGGTGCGCGAGAGGGCGTTGCAGCTGCGCGAGATCATCCCGAGCCTCAAGGGCATGGACGCCAACGAGGTGATCGCGAAGATCGGCGAGAGAGGATTGGTCGGCACCGCCGACGAGGTCGCCGACCAGATCATCAAGTATTCGAAGCTAGGCGTTGACCTCTTCATGCTGCAGCACTTTCTGCTCGACGACCGCGATGCGTTGAAGCTTCTCGCCTCCGACGTAATCCCGGCCGTGGCCTAAGGTAGGGCTATGGACTTCGACTTGGGCGAGGCGGAAAAAACGTTTCGCGATGAAGTCCGCGCCTGGTTGAAGGCCAACGCGCCAAAGAGCGACGCGGCCGAGAGCGACCAGGTGAAGCTGATCTCGAATCGCCGGGCCTGGCAGAAAAAGTTGTACGAAGCCGGCTATGTCGGAATCACGTGGCCCAAGGAGTACGGCGGTCGCGGCGGCGACTTCATGGACCAGCTGATCTTCAACGACGAGATGATCGTGGCTCAGGCGCCTGATCCGATAAACGTGATCGGACTGGGCATGGGCGGCCCGGTGGTGATCACGCACGGCACGGAGGAGCAGAAGAAGAGGTATCTGCCACCGCTTCTCTCAGCGGAGGAGATCTGGTGCCAGGGGTTCAGTGAGCCCAACGCCGGCAGCGACCTCTCGGGCCTGCAAACCCGCGCCGAGGACAAGGGCGACCACTACCTCGTCAACGGCCAGAAGGTCTGGACGACTCTCGCCCACATCGCCAAGTGGTGCATGTTGCTGACGCGAGAGCGCACCGAGGCAAACCCTCGGCATGGCCTCACCTACCTTCTGGTCGACATGGAAAGTCCGGGAGTCGAGGTGCGGCCTCTGGTGCAGATCACCGGCGACGCCGAGTTCAACGAGATCTTCTTCAAGGACGTCAAGGTGCCGAAGTCGCAGGTCCTGGGCGAGCCCGGAGAGGGCTGGGCCGTCGCGATGACCACACTTCTGCACGAGCGCGGCACTCTCGGCATGGCGCTGGCAACACGCGCCCAGATCACGGCGGCCGAGCTGGCCGAGCACACCCGCAAGCTCGGGCGCGGCTCCGACCCACTCGTCCGGCAGAAGGTCGCCCAGTACACGATCGAGGCGCGGGCCCTTCAGCTGAACGGCTATCGGGCGTTGACGGCCATGAAGCGAAATGGAATTCCCGGGCCGGAGGGCTCGATTCTCAAGTTGATGTGGTCGGAGCTCAACCAGCGCATGGCCGAGACTGCGGTCGACGTCGCCGGAGCCGCAGGCCAGGTGGGGGAAACCAGCGGCTGGAAATACCAGTTCCTGCGGTCGCGCGCGAATACGATCGAGGCAGGCACCTCAGAGGTGCTGCGAAACATCCTCGCGGAGCGCGTTCTCGGGCTGCCGCGAAGCCGTTAGCCGCAAAGCCCCGATGACCGCTCTCGCCACTCGCGACACCGCCACTCGTTCCGCTGAAACACCGCCTGTGAAGAAGGGCGTCGACCGCGCTGTGCTGGCCGTGTTCGCGGGCCTGATGCTCGGGTCCTTAATTGCCTCACTGAACCTGACCCTCGTCGCGCCGGCGCTACCGACGATCGTGGCGGAGCTTGGCGGCATCGCCGACTACAGCTGGATTCCGATCTCCGCGATGCTTGCCTCGACCATCGTGGTGCCGGTCGCCGGCAAGCTCTCGGACATCTACGGTCGAAAGCCGCTGTACATGATCGGGATCGTCGTCTTTGCGGTCGGATCAGCGCTCTCCGGCATCGCCCCGAACTTCTGGTTCCTGGTCTTCGCGCGATTCGTCCAGGGCGCCGGGATGGGCTTCATCATGCCGCTGTCTCAGGCGATCATCGGGGACATCATTTCCCCGCGCGAGCGCGGCAAGTACCAAGGCATGTTGGGGGCTTCGTTCGGAGTTGCATCGATCGTCGGTCCGGCAGCCGGCGGGTTTATCACCGAGCACTACTCCTGGCGCTGGCTGTTCTTCATCAACCTGCCATTCGCAGTCCTGACGCTGATCGTCGTCGCTCTTTACATGCACGTGCCGAATGAGCGAAAGCCGCACAAGATCGATGTGGCCGGCAGCGTGACGCTCTCGTCGGGAATCACAGCCCTGCTCCTCGCCACCGTGTGGGGTGGCAACCAATATCCGTGGAACTCATGGCAGATCGTCGGGCTGTATTCAGCCTCGGCGGTCCTGCTGATCGCCTTCGCCTGGATTGAGACACGGGCGCCGGAGCCAGTGCTCCCGCTTCGCCTCTGGAAGAGCCGCATCTTCACGTTCTCGAACATCGCCGGGATGTGCGTGGCCATGACGATGTTCGGCGCGATCTTCTTCCTGCCGGTGTTCGTGCAAGGAGTGATCGGCAACAGCGTGACGAACTCCGGAGCGATCCTCGTGCCTATGCTGGTGGCGATGGTGGTGACCAGCATCGGCAGCGGGCAGGTGATCTCACGAACCGGCCGGTACAAGGTGATCCTGCTAGCGGGCATTGCATTCATGGGCGCCGGCTTCGCGCTGCTGACCACCTTCGATATCAACACAACCAACCAGACGGTCATCGAGGCCATGATCCTGATCGGGCTTGGGCTCGGGGTCACGATGCAGACCTACACGCTCGTGGTTCAGAACTCCGTGAGCCGCACCGATATGGCGGTCGCGACGTCGGCGACGCAGCTGTCTCGCTCGATGGGGTCCGCGATCGGACTCGCGGTGCTGGGGACGATCTTGACACAGGGCATGACGACATCCCTGGCGCGTTACCTTCCGCCCGCGGCATTGAAGAATTTCCAATCTTCCGCAGCGGGAGCCGGGGCTGTTTTCGATCCCAGCCAGCTCGCCAACCTGCCACCGGCCGTCGCAGCCGCCATCCGTCACGGTCTGTCGGACGCGCTGCATCCCGTATGGGTAGCCGGACTGATCGTTCTCGTTTTGGCCTTCGTTGCGACGCTGTTCATCGACGAGATGCCTTTGCGCCAGACGGCTCATGTGGCCGCGGGGCGGTCTCGACACGACACTGACGACGAGGTGACGTCGGCCGGCTAAATGTCCTCGACCAAGCCAGTTCTCGGAGTGCGAGAAGCTGACCTGGCGCGACGGTGGCTGAGCCTGGGCCCCCAGCTTGCGCCTCAGCGCGGGCGGACCCAACCGGCGGAGATTCGCACGCCGCCGGGGTAATCCGCCGTACTTGCCGTCGACGGCCCCGGTCAATGTGTGCATGATTCCGCTCTATGGATTCGAATTCGAATCTGGAGTCGCGAGTCCTGTGGTCGTTCTGGGTGGCCTGCGGCCTGGCGGCGACAGGCGCCGTCGCGCAGATTGTGCTGGCTGCCGGCGATGTCAGCCGGGCCTTGGGAGTCGCGATACCCTTCGGGATCGCCGCCATCCTGATGGGGGCGGTTGCGCGCAATTACCCGCGCGGCAAGGCGTTCGCCACCGCCCTCTACATCCTGGCCTGGATCGCGATCGTCTACGCCATTCTCCGGATGATTTCGGTGCCGCTCCAGCAGGTGGCGATCGGCGCGTGCCCCGTATCGGCGGGCGCCTGCGAGCCTGGATTCAGCCAGCCTTTCGGTCCAAGCGAGACCGTTGCCATAGTGGTCGGCATTGTCGCTGGAGCCCTCTCGCTCCAGGTCGGCTACTTCGGATTGAGGGCTCTTTATCGTGGGGAGCGTCAACAGGCCGCGAGCTATGCAAGCGCTCCACCGACCCGCCAAATTCCGCCGGCCAGAACAACAACCACCGCGGCACCGCTTGCGCCGGAGCCCGTCGCAACGACTCCAAGCACCGTCGCAAATCCGGCGTCCGAGCCCGTCCCCACTCCCAAGCGGGCTCGCAAACCCAGGGCCCGGCGCATCCCGAAGCCGCCGGCTCAGGCAGAACAGGCGGAGCTGCCCGCTCACTCGGAGCCGGCCGAGCTGGAGGCTCATCAGGAGCCGCCTGAGCTGCCGCCGCATTCGGGCTCGACCTAGTCAGGCTTAGCCGCCCCTTAGACTTCGACTGTAGATGGACTTCGCATTTTCCGAAGAGCAGGAGATGCTCCGCCGCTCCACCCGCGATTTCCTCGCCAAGGAATGCGGATCGAAGGTGGTGCGCAAGCTGATGGAGCAACCTGATGCTTACGACCCGGCTTTGTGGAAGAAGATGGCGGGCTTGGGCTGGACCTCCCTGGGCATCCCGGAGCAGTACGGCGGCGCGGGCACCTTTCTTGACTTGATCGTCGTGCTCGAGGAATGCGGGCGAGCTCTTCTTCCGGGCCCGTTCTTCGCGACTATGGGCCTTGCGGTACCGGCGCTCATCGAGGCCGGCACTGAGGCACAAAAGAAAGAGGCGCTCGGCGCCATCGCCGAGGGCAAGGCACGCGCAACGCTGGCGTTTACCGAACCATCCGGCAGATGGGACGCAAGCGGAGTCACGCTGACGGCAAAACCGGCCGCGGGCGGCTGGCGCCTGGATGGGGTGAAGCAATTTGTACCGGATGCCGAGGGCGCGGATTACATGGTGGTGGCGGCGCGAACCCGCGGTGAAGGCGAAGAAGGCATCTCTCTCTTCCTGGTCAAAGGACGGCCCAAGGGTATGAGCGTCACCCAGCTCCAGACGCTCGATATGACCAGGCGTTGGAGCGAGGTGCGTTTCGACGGCGTGCAGGTGGAAGGCGATGCCCTGATGGGGGCAGCGGACAAGGGGTGGGCGCCGCTGAAACGAGCTCTCGAGTGGGGGACCGCGTCTCTCTGTGCTGAGATGGTCGGCGGGACCCAGAAGGTGCTCGAGGATTCCACCGAGTACGCCAAGACGCGGCAGCAGTTCGGCAAGCCGATCGGGATCTACCAGGCCGTGTCGCACAAGCTGGCCGATATGCTCGTGCTGTCGGAAAGCGGCCGTTCAGCGACGTACTACGCGGCCTGGGCAGTCGAGGCTGATGCGCCGGATCGGTCGCTCGCGTCGTCGATGGCCAAGGCGTATGTCTCCGACGCCTACCGGAAGGTGGCCGGCGACGGCATCCAGGTGCATGGCGGTATCGGCTTCACCTGGGAGCACGACATGCATCTCTACTTCAAGCGGGCGAAAGCGTCGGAGGTGACGCTGGGCGACGCGACCTACCACCGGGAGCTGGTCGCTCAGTCTCTAGACCTCTAGCTAACCCGCGGCGAGCAGCCGGAACACGACGATTCCGAACAGCGCGCACGCCGGCAGGACCAGGCCTAGGAACAAGGACCAGTAGGCTGACCATGCTTCGCGCAGACGGTCAAGCCTCCGACCTGAACCGAAAACCAGCGACCAGTAGATCGGCAGCGCGGCCCCGGTGTTAAGGGCGAGGGCGAGTAGCGCGATACCGCCGGCGACTACCAGCCATGGTTGCAGAGGCGTGGCTCCGCCAAAACCCAGCTGGATTCCCCATACCGCCGATGCGGCGATCAGGCCGAGCAATGCCGGCACCCCGAGCAGGAAGAAGGCAGCGAAGCTGACGATCACCAACGCGAGCATCAAGGCCAGCATCGCCACGATTCCTGCCAGGGCGGCAGCGGCCACTGTCACGCCGCTCGCGGCTGTAGCGTTGTTCGACAGCAGGGTCGTGTCGAAAGGCGCGGGATCCACAGACGCCGACGTGGCGGTCGACTGAACGTCGGACCACGAGTGCCAGTGCGCGCTGGAGGAGACACTCGCCGCGATCCCGGCGGGTGCCAGCGCCAGCAATAGCCCGGCAGCGATGGCCGCGGCGTTGCGGCGTATCAATGCGACCGGCAGCCACACTCGTCGCTTTCGCGTGCGCCCGAGGCCCGTCTCCATGAGGCGCTCCCTGTCGAACGTGGTCCCACACAGGACGGTCAACGCAAAGCACGCGGTAATCGGCAGCAGCAATGAGGCAGGCGCAAGTGGTGAGCGAAAAACGAAAAGCGCCAGTGGAAGGTCTGCCACCGCCGCGGACACTGGTGATAGCAGGAAGGACCATGCGCCACCGGCCGCACCTTCGCGTGGAAAGAGCATGAACCCGAGCATTCTTCCCATCGCGGCCCAGTACGCGGTCACTGCCGCGACGAAGGCGAAGATGGGCAACAGGTCCCATGGCGCGCTCTGTCCGAACAGCGTCAGCAGCGTCATGCCGGCGGCCATCCAGAACGTGACCCACACGGTGCTGACCACCGCGCCGGGCAGCACCTCGAGCCAGATGAGCGACGGATCGTCGACGGGGGTGTACAGCAAGACCTCGAGGGACGATTGCGCCTTCTCCCACCAGATCCCGATCGAGCTCTTGATGGATTCGAGGAGCGCGAACGACATGAAGAACAGCGGCAGGAGCAGGCCGGCCTGGAGCGCGGTTCCACCGGCGAAACGTTCGGCCACCTGGCCGGCCACTCCAGGCAGCTGCCCGAAAAGTGAGGTGCCGGCGACAAGGAGGAGCACGAAAGCGTTGAGGTACATGACCCAGCTCAAGTCCCCCCGGCGCCACCAGGAGCTCACGTAGAACGGCAGCGAGTGGCGCAGCAGGTTGCCCTGCGAGCGGAGCGACGCGAACATTCGAGGAGCGCCGATCCCGGAGACCGCGGTCGGTGCGGGCATTGGCGTAGTTGAAGGCGAGATGGGCTCGGCCATCGCCTTGAGGTAGACCGACTCGAGGCTCGTCTGCTCCTCTTCGAGCTCGTGGAACGGCGCGCCCTGGCTGGAAAGGCGCCGCTGAAGCTCGGCGGCGAAGGCCGCGCGGTCTGCGACCGAGGACTGCCACGGCAACGTGTACGTCAGTCGGTCGCCGGCGAGGTGGTGCTCCACTGTGTGCTCGCTGAGCCACCCGTTAAGCGTCTCGGGGTCGGCGACGGGCTTGCTCAGGTGGGCTGACAGCCGTCTACCTTTCGCCGCCTCCTGTCGCAAATCCTCGAGCGTGCCTCGGGTCACGATGACGCCTTTGCGCATGATCGCGATGCGGTCGGCCATCAACTCCGCCTCACTCAACACATGTGTGGTCACGATGAGCGCGGCGCCTCGCGTTTTCTGCTCCGCAAGGTAGTGGCGCATGTCGGCCGCCGCAACGGGATCGAGGCCGGCCGTTGGCTCGTCGCAGAAGATCCAGTCGGGCTCGTGGAGCGTCGCCCTGATCAGCGCCACCTTCTGCGCCATCCCACGCGAGTAGGCCGCGAGCACGGTGTCAGCGCGATCGGATAGCTCGAAACGCTCAAGCAGATCAGCGATCTTCTTCCGGCGCTCAGCTTGCGGGACACCGTAGAGGTAGCCGAAGTGATCGAGGTACTCAGGCGCGGTGTTTCGCCCATACAACCGCGCCTGGTCGGGCACGACCCCGAGGCGCGCGCGCACCTCGTCCAGCTTCTCAGGCAGACGAAGGCCGTCCAGCTCGATCAAGCCGGCGTCCGGCCGGAGGATGCCACCGAGACAGCGCAAAGTGGTCGACTTGCCGGCTCCGTTTTGACCGAGCAGCACGAGCAGCTCGCCCCGTTCGACGCGGAGGTCGACACCGTCGACGGCACGCACGTCACCGAAGCTCTTGCGGAGGCCCTCGACGCGAATCACGTTCCGATCCTACTGGTGCGTCGTGCAGGCAGTTTGCAGGTTAGGTGGAAAAGTTAGATTCTTTCGAAGGAGTTCACGACAGCGCGTCGACGGCGGGTTTGACGCGGCTCATCACCTTGTGATGTACGGCTTCCCTTGGTTCGCTCGCGTCGAGCCGCGTGATCCGCTCCGGCTCTGCCCCGGCGAGCCGCTCATATTCCGCAGCCACCCGGTTGTGGAACTCGATCGACTCGCGCTCGACCCGGTCGGCGCTCTTGCCCGCGCTCAGCTGACGCTCCCGACCTTTGTGCACCGGAAGGGAGAGCAGAAACGTCATGTCCGGACGAGGAAACGTGGCGGGCCAGCTCACCGGGACACCGCGTCCGCCACCCTGATAGGCAAGGGTCGAGTCGTGGTAGCGGTCGGCGATGACGATCCGGCCGAGCGCCAGCGCCGGGGTTATCAGCTCATGGAGGAGCTGCCGTCGCGCGGCCATGAAGAGGTACATCTCAGCCTCGCCGTCGAGCTCCATCCCGCTGTTCAGAACCACTTCGCGCAGCCGCTCACCGAGCTCGGTCCCCCCAGGTTCGCGAACCATGAGCGGCTGCCGGGAGGAGAGCTTCTGGCCCAGCAGCTCGACCTGCGTCGTCTTGCCCGAGCCCTCAGTGCCCTCGAAAGTGATGAAGAGGCCGCGTGCCACTACAAATGCGCGGCTTCTTCGGGTGCCGGGGTTATGCGGAGGTGACGCTGCGGCTCTTTGCCAGTGCTGCGGGCAGAGAGCTCGTTTTCGGAAACCAGCTGGTGCTGCAGGCGGCGAAGGTATGCGTTCTGGGGCGAGATCTCGACGGGTCGCAGAGTGGTCTTCACAGCCTTGATCGCGGCGGCGGCCTCCGCAAGCGCGTTGGAGGTGGCGTCATCCCTCTTGTCGACGCCGTAGATACGAGCCAACGCATCGCGAACCTGGGTGGCGGAATTGCTTTTAAGAATGTGGATGGGCAAACCGCGACTCTCCGCCTGGCGAAGGCTGTCCGGCCGGCGCCGGTAGTGGTTCTTCAAGGTGAGCACCGCACTCGCACCGTCGAGGTTGCCCAGCACCCGCACCGGCAGGTCGAGATCACGGATGGATTGCTCGACGTGATGCCGGCTTACGCCGTAGGGAAAGATCCCCAGCGGCTTGGACGCGGACGGGGCAGGAGGCTCCGGTGTCACCACATTCGGGGCATCGACGTTCGAGATGACCCTGCCTTCGCGCGTTCGCATTCGGATCTTTGGACTCAGCAGAGGGCCTCGAAGGGCGGTGTCGACGACCTCCGCCAGCGGCATGTGGATGGCGACGCGGTCGCGATCCTGGATCTCCACCAAAACGTCGAAGGTCGGCGGCGCCTTACGCTCGAGCACCGACTTCTGCGTCCCGCGACGGCGGGCCTCTTCGTCGGACAGCGTGACGCTCTGGATGCCGCCGAGCAGGTCGTTCAAGGTCGGGTTGACGAGAAGGTTCTCCAGGGTCTGGCCGTGCGCGGTGGCGATCAGCTGGACGCCGCGCTCGGCAATGGTCCGTGCCGCGGAAGCCTCGAGCTCCGTACCGATCTCGTCGATGACGATCACCTCGGGCATGTGGTTCTCGACGGCCTCGATCATCACCGCGTGCTGCAGCATCGGAGTTTTCACCTGCATGCGACGGGCGCGGCCGATACCGGGGTGTGGGATGTCGCCGTCGCCGCCTATCTCGTTCGACGTATCGACGATCACCACGCGTTTGCGCAGCTCGTCGGCGAGCAGCCTCGCGCACTCGCGCAGCATCGTGGTCTTGCCGATGCCAGGCCGCCCGAGCAGCAGGATGCTCTGGCCGCTGACGACGATGTCGCGGATGATCTCGCCGGTGCCTGTGACCGCGCGACCTACGCGCATCGTCAGGCCGGTAATTCGTCCGGAGCGGTTGCGGATGGCCGAAACGCGATGAAGGGTCCGCTCGATGCCGGCGCGGTTGTCATCGCCGAACTGGCCCACGTTGTTGGCCACGTGCTCGAGGTCGGCCGAGGTGACTGTGCGGTCGGCCAGCAAGACCTCACGACCCGGTACGCGTGCTTCTGGCTCTCGACCGAGGTCGAGAACTATCTCCAGGAGCTCTGTCGGGTCGGTCCGCTCATGAAGAGCGCGAGCGAGGTCCGTGGGCAATGCGCGTGCAAGTAGCTCGACCTCTTCGTCCCAGTTTGCGGCTCGCGGCGAAAGGTCGGGTTTCATCCGAAAGAGGGCACCAGTCCTTTCTCGCGCACGGGTACCCGCACCGCCAGTTCCTTGACCAAGAGAAGCTGCGTCAACAACACGCTGAACCCACGCCCGCGGAGGGCGTCGATCATGTGGGAATCATAGTGGCGCAGGCTCGACCAGGCCGGCAGGTCTGAGTCGCCCAGCAGGGACAACCCGAGGTCTGCCAGCTCGCCCGCCAGCGCGGAGTCCGGCATCGTCATGAAGCTGACGGTGTTCGGCCGCGGCCCGGTGCTTCGCTCGGCCTTGATCCACCCCACCAGCTCCACCTGGTCGACGACCAGCTCTTGCTTTTCCGAACCGCGTGCGGCAAGGCGCCCTGCGGTCCACTCACCATGCAGCGCCCGCCACTCCCGGTACGTTGGCGCCTCCAGCTGCGAGACCCCCTGCGGGGTCACCTTCCTGTAGAGCTGGTAAAGAAGCCGGTGGTCTCCGCGGCGAATCGGCCGCGCTCCCTCCGGAAAATGATCTGAGCGCATCACGGGCTTGTCCGCGTAGACGATGACCTCGGTGGCGAACTGCCGGAAACCGTGCAGCCTGAAGACCGGGAGGAGTGGGTCGCGCTCGGGAAGGCGAACGAACACCCGGCGCGCGCCTCTTTCCAACGCCTGGTTGCTCAGGTGCTCGACGAGCGCCGGGGCCACCTCCGCCGAATCCACTCCTTCCGCCACTTCCAGGTTGAGCACCTGGAGCACTGTCGCGCGCGGCAGATCGAGGCCGAGCGGCTGTCCAGATGCCTGGATGAAGCCAACCACCTTGCCACCATCTTCGGCGACGTAGATGAGCGTTTCCTGTGAAAGCGGAAGGAGCGCCGAAAGCGTGGAGCTGAGGACGGTCCAGAGCCTTGCCGCCGGCGGCTCTGCTTCGGTCAGCCGTGTGTCCGAAGACCTGTGCAGCTCTTCAATGCGCGCGAGATCCAGCAAGCCGGCAGTGCGGATTTTCATGAAATGACCTTTGCCGTTGTCTTGAGAAACAGCCGGTGGAGGCGCAGATCCTTCGTCAGCTCCGGATGAAAGCAGAGCGCGAGAATGTTGCTCTGCCGGACCGCCACGGGGTGGCCCTCGTGGGTTGCGATCACCTCGACGTTGCCGGTGGACTCCACCAGCGGAGAGCGAATGAAAACCGCGTGAAAGGGCTTGCCTTCAAGGCCGGCAACGTCGATGTCCGCCTCAAAGCTGTCCACCTGGCGTCCATAACCATTGCGCCTGACCGCGATGTCCAGCAGACCCAGGCCGGCCTGGTCGCGCATCCCATCGGACACTTCGCGAGCCAGCACGATCATGCCGGCGCAAGTTGCCAGTGTGGGCAGGCCCGCATCGATCGCACCCCGGAGCGGACCTAAGAGGCCGACGCGCTCCATGAGCATGGTCATCGTCGTGCTTTCCCCACCGGGGAGGACGATGCCGTCAAGGGCGACGAGATCGTCTACCGACCGGACTATCCGGGTCTTCGCGCCCGACGCCTCGAGGGCACGGATGTGCTCGGCAAAGGCACCTTGAATAGCGAGGACCCCAATCAGGGGTCGACCCTCCCTACGCCTTGCGTGGGGAGGTCCCGCCTTCCTTTGGGGCCCTCGCGCCGCAGGCGTGAGAGTAGCTCGGGGGAGGGGACTACCAGCCTCTGGCAGCGAGCAGCTCTTCCTTCGGGATGGCAGGAATCTCGAGACCGTGCATCGCCTTCCCAAGGCCGGCGGAGACTTCGGCCAGGACCTCTGGCTTATCGAAGTAGGTGGTCGCGGCAACGATCGCTTTGGCCATCTTCAAGGGCTCCTCCGACTTGAAGATGCCCGAGCCGACGAAGACTCCATCCACCCCAAGCTGCATCATCAGCGCGGCGTCGGCTGGGGTCGCAATCCCGCCGGCGGCGAAGTTGACGACAGGCAGCCGGCCGAGCTTCTGGCATTCCACCAGCAGCTCCAGCGGCGCGCCCAGAAGCTTGGCCTCGTGGACAAGCTCTGCCTTGTTCATGCCCTGCAGCTTGCGGATGCCGGCGTTCACCGCGCGAGCATGGCGTACCGCCTCGACGACGTTGCCAGTTCCGGCTTCGCCCTTGGTCCGGATCATCGCGGCGCCTTCGGCGATGCGGCGCAAGGCCTCTCCCAGATCGCGGCAGCCGCAGACGAAGGGAACCTTGAACGGGTGCTTGTCGATGTGGAACTCCTCGTCTGCCGGGGTGAGCACCTCGGATTCATCGATGTAGTCGATGCCGAGCTCCTCGAGAATCTGCGCCTCGACGAAGTGGCCGATGCGGCACTTCGCCATCACCGGGATCGTGACCGCCTCCATGATCGATCGGATCAGCGTCGGGTCGGACATCCGGGCCACGCCGCCTTCCTTCCTGATGTCAGCCGGGACACGCTCCAGAGCCATCACGGCGCAGGCGCCCGAGTCCTGGGCGATCTTGGCGTGCTCGGCCGTGACGACGTCCATGATCACGCCACCCTTGAGCATCTGGGCGAGACCGGCTTTGACCTTGAAGGAACCCTTTACGACCTTGTACCCGTTGCTTTCAGCCACAACCGAATTCTACGCGCGCCTCCTCTCCACCCACCTCGAGGTAGCGCCGTTGGCCTCCCCACCCGCTGGGGAGGGTGGCCCAGCCGGCCGAGCGGGCTCGGCCGGGAGGGGACCGTACAACAAGGCACACCCCAGGTGACCTACCCGGACGCGACTAGAGCCGCTCCAAAACCAGCGTTCGCTTCGATGCGTACTCGTTGTCGGACAGCAGGCCATCCCTGTGCAGCCGCGTGAGCATGTCCATCTCCTCGAGCACGTCCAGCAACGGAGCCATGGTGCGCCGCGCGAGGTAAGCCTCGGACGCGGTGCCGGCCTCCTCCCCCCTGGCGTCGAACTCGCGGATGAAGAACAGCGCCTTGACCGCCGAGAAAGGGATCCCGAGCTTGCGCACCGGACTGTCCGCCTGCTCGGCGTGCAGGTGCAACACGACGCCGTAGCGGTGCCTCTCCAGCGTCCCGTCAAGGTGGCCCCGCAGGACCTCCCCATCCAGGAACCTGATCGCCACCTTCCGGGTGGGCGTCTCGGACGCCAGATCCGGATCGCGTGCCAGTTCGACCCACTTCACAGCGGTGAGGGGGATCCAGGCCGTCTCGTTGTTGTCCAAGCCGCCGGCATCGTCGACCTCCACGAGGAAGTCAGGCTCGTCGAAATCGAGGTCGCGCGCGACCCCCTCGAGAGTCTCATCGTCGAAAAAGCGAACGACTACCTTGGCCATCTCTTTACCTACTCTACTAACCCTCATTTGACCGGAGTCCTGCGAACCAGGCGTCTGCCGACCTTCCTGGCGCACTTGACGCATACCGCCAAATGCATCCGAACCGCCTCCGCCTGAGTGCGCCTTAGCTTCCCGGCGAGGTATGGGGCCAGGAGCGGCACCGCCTCGTCATGGGTCAGCGCGCCCTCCCCCTCCGCCGATATGAACTCCTCCTTGAACCGCAAGCGCGCCCGGTAGAGCAAAGTCTCGACCGCGCTCTCTGACATCTTGAGGGACCTGGCGATCTGGCGGTAGCTCAGATCTTGCAGCTCGCGCAAGGTCAGCACCAGCCGGTACTTCTCAGGCAGCCGTTGTGACACGGCCCAGACCTGACGGCGCAGCTCGTTCGACTCCTGGACCTGGACCGGGTCGAAGCTGCGAGAAGTCGACGGAAGTCCTGACAGCAGGTCCGCATCGTCGTCGTCGCCACTGTCGGCCCTCAGGTCTCGCTGCCGGCGCCGCAGCTCGTCGAAACAGAGGTTGCGAGCCACGGTATGCACCCAGCCGCCAAAGTTGAACGAGTCGTCAACGCGGTCCATCATTCGGAGCGCCTTCATAAAGGTCTCCTGGGCTATGTCCTCGGCCAGCAACGCATCCCCCAGCTTTCGACGCACCAGCCGGTAGATCGAAGCCACGTACCGCCGGTGGAGCTCCTCGAAGGCGTGGATGTCTCCGGTTCGATAGGCCTTTACGAGATCGACGTCCGAGGGCTCGATGCCCTCCTTGGACGTGCTTTCAGCTTCGTCGGTCACTTTTAGGTCTCAACATCTCTCTAACGGCGAGGGCGGCCGCGCGGGTCAGTGCGGGTCTTGCGTCTTGCATCAAGTCCTGCAGATTGTCACCCTCTTGCGCGAGCGCCGCCACGGAAGTGAACCCCTTGGTGAGCAGCGTCTCCCAGCCGGCGCCCTTGGTGCCGGCGAGGAGAAAGGTGGGAACTCCGGCGGCCTGCGCACGTCGGGCGACCTCGCCGGGCGCCTTGCCGTAGGCGGTCTGGCCGTCGGCCCGGCCTTCGCCGGTGATGACGAGCTGGGCCCCTGGGAGGGCTCGGTCGAAGCCGCTGGCGTCGACCACGAGACCCGCCCCTGAAATCAGCTTGGCGTCGAGGAAGGCCATCAAGCCCGCGCCAGTGCCGCCTGCCGCGCCGGCTCCAGGGATGTCGGCCACGCGCTTGCCGTACTGCCGCTCGATCACCTCCGCAAGGCGCGCGAGCGCACGGTCGAGCAACCTCACGGTCAGCGGGTCAGCGCCTTTCTGGGGCCCATAGACAGCGCTCGCGCCTTCCGGGCCGGTCAGCGGGTTGGTCACATCGCATGCCACCATCACCTGCACCGATCGCCAGCCCGGGTTCAGCCTCGAGTCATCGATCCGTTCAAGCCGCAACAACGCCGCGCCGCCGCGTGGCAGATCGACGCCCTCAGCGTCGAGGAACCGGTAACCAAGCGCCTGGGCCATCCCGACCCCACCGTCATTGGTCGCCGAGCCGCCTATCCCGGCGATCACCGATTTGGCCCCCGACTTCCTTGCCGCTTCGAGCAGCTGGCCGAAGCCGTAGGTCGAGGTCTTGCGCGGGTCGCGCATCGCCGGCGATACCAGAACGTAGCCGCTCGCTGAGGCCAGCTCGGCCACTGCCGTCTTGCCGCCGTCGATGAGGCCAAACGACGCCAGCACCGGATCTCCAAGCGCGCCTTCGACGTCGACCCATTCATACCTACCTTTGTTGGCAGAGACCAGGGCCTCGACAGTGCCTTCGCCGCCGTCCGCGATCGGGATCTCCACGACCTCGGCGTCAGGGAACACTTCACGGACGCCGCGGGCGATCGCCTTCGCCGCCTGCGTAGCCGACAGGCTGCCTTTGAAGGAGTTGGGAGCCACGATGATCTTCATCGAGGATTCGCTTCCCGGACTACTAATAGACGGGGATCGTCCAGTCCTTGTATTTGGGCGTCTCTCCACGGACGGCGCCGAAATAGATGTTCTGCAGCTCCTGGGTGAACTCACCGACCTTGCCGTTGCCGACGGTCCGGCGGTCGACCTCGATGACCGGTGCGACCTGGGCACCCGTGCCGCAGAGCAGCAGCTCGTCGCAGGTGTACAGCTCAGTCCTGTCGATGCTCCTTTCGACGACCGGCAAACCCAGCTCGTCTTTGATCAGACCGATGATCAAGGTCCGCGTGATGCCTTCGAGGATGTCGTCGGTTACCGGCGGCGTCACGACGGTGCCGTCTTTGATCATGAACAGGTTCTCGGCCGAGCCCTCGGAAACGTGACCGTCGACCGTGAGCACGATCGCCTCGTCAAATCCGGCCTCATTGGCTTCGGACTTGGCCAGCGCCGACTGTGCGTATGAGCCGGTGATCTTGGCTCGGGCGGGCAACGACTGGTCGGGCACGCGCCGCCATGTGCTCACCATGCACCGCAGGCCACCTTCGATCTCCACGTAGTTGCCAAAAGGAATCGCATAGATAAGGAAGCTGTGCGCGATGTTGTGGAGGCGGACGCCGATCTCCTCGCTGGCGGTGAAGAGGAGAGGCCGAATGTAAACGTCCGACTTGAACTGGTTGCGCCTCAGCACCTCGAGGGTGATGTTGACCAGCTCCTCGGTCGAGTGCGGAAGCTTGAAACGCATGATGTTTGCGGAACGTCGCATGCGGTCGTAGTGCGCCGGGGCCTCGAGGAGGAAGAGCTGCTCCTCCTTTACATTCCAGTAGGCGCGGATGCCCTCGAACACGCCGGTGCCGTAGTGGAGGGCATGAGTCATCAGCCCGAGCTTGATGTCGTGGTAGCGGCCGAACTCGCCGTCGTAGTAAACCCAGGTGTTCGGATGGACCGCCGGTTTCTTGGGCGCCGCTTTGGATTTGGTCTCCACGCTCATCTCAGCCCTAGTGTAAGTCGCCTCCGGGCGGGCCACATGACGCACGTCTAGAGGTCTGGTGGGAGTGCCGGCCGAGAGATTCGGTGATCCAGGTGGTCCAGCTGCTAGGCGCGGCCGAGTAGCGGAGCGCGCGCATCAATTGATGCGCAAGCGAGCAACGGAGGCCGCAACAACGCAGATGGGCCGCATGGGCGCCGAAGATCCGGTCGGCATCTCCCGCCGGACCTCTTAGGCTCCTGCTTTCGGTGGAACAGGCCCCATTTCTGTTATGAATCGGGGCGTGACGCTGTACGGCATCATCGCTGACCTCCGCAGGGAGCATCCGACGCCTGCCGCGATGCAGACCCTCGACATGGTTGTGGCAGAGCTGGGGCGCACTCGTGACAACCTCAAAGAGGCGGCCGAGGCGCTCAGCACCAAGTCCCTTCCGCCGGGGGGCAAGGAGATTCTGGACGAGGTGGTCGAGCGGGCTCGCCAGGCCGATGTCTACGACCTCGACTACGGAGAGGACCCTTACGACCGGCCGCCGGCTGAGCCGCTTGACGAAGGCACTTTTGGGATCGGGATCCTTCTGGGCGTGAGCTCGCTGGTCGGCATCGTGTTGGCGGCGCTGGCCGTGTACGCCGGCATCAACGCGATCATGAACACACCAGGTGGCTGAGTTCTCGTTCGACGTCGTCTCGGAGTTCGACTCCGCTGAGCTGACGAATGCAATCGATCAGGCGCGCCGCGAGGTCAGCACGCGCTTCGACTTCAAGGACACCAGCACCATTTACGACCACACCGACCAGAAAATACTTATCGAGTCAGCAAGCGAGGAGCGGGCCAAGGCCGCCCTGCAGGTCCTTCGCGAAAAGGCGGCGCGCCGCCAGCTTTCGCCGAAGCTGTTCAAGCCTGGCGAGCCGAAGAGTGTGGGCAAGGGACGCGGCCAGATCGAGGTCCAGCTCAACGCGGGCATCACCGACGACATCGCTCGCGACCTCCGCAAGAGGATTCAGAACGCTACACCCAAGGTCCAGGTGCGCATCCAGGGCGATCAGCTCCGGGTCGTCAGCAAAGACAAGGACACACTTCAGCTCGTGATGAAGACGCTTCGCGAAGCGGAGGACATACCTGTCCCTCTGCAGTTCACCAACTACCGCTAAGACTCCTTAGAGCTCGCACCTTGGCGTTGGGGGCACCATAAGGACAGTGCTCGTAATTCCCGCCATCGACATCCTGGGCGGACGCTGCGTCCGACTCGTGCGCGGCGACTATGCGCATCCGACCGTCTACTCGGACGATCCCTCCGACGTGGCAACGAGCTTCGCCGAAGCCGGCGCCGCACTGATCCATGTCGTCGACCTGGACGCCGCTCGAGATGTCGGCGACAACCACGCGGCGATCGAGCTGATGGTCCGGCGAAAGGACGTCAAGGTGCAGGTCGCAGGCGGCGTTCGCTCCGAAGCCCTGGTCGACAAGCTGCTTGCCATGGGCGCGCACGCGGTCGTGATGGGCACCGCTGCCGTGCGCGAGCCCAGGTTGCTCGAGCGATGCGCGCGGAAGCACGCAGGTCAGGTATTCACCGCGCTCGATGTGCGCGACGATCAGCCCGCGGTGCATGGGTGGACCGAGAACGAGCCCCTGAAGATGGGCAGCTTGCTCGCACGTTGGGATGTGCTGCCACTGGCCGGGGTCATCTTCACGAGCATCGCGAGGGATGGAACGATGGAAGGCCCCGACCTGAAGACGCTGGCGCGCGTGCGCGCGATGACGAGCCTGCCCGTCCAGTACTCGGGCGGTGTGTCCTCGATCGAAGACGTCCGCGCGGCCGCGGCGGCAGGGGCGATGGGAGTGATCGTGGGCAAGGCCCTTTATGAAGGCCGGATCAAGCTGGCAGAGGCGCTGGCGCTATGAACAGGCTTGCACTGGCGCTTGCCGCGATGCTGCTCGTGGTGGCCTGCGGCGGTCGGGCGGCGGCCGACGACCAGGGCCTGCACCACGACATCGTCAACAACAGCAGCGGCGCCGAGGTGACATTCGACGCCACAGTCCTCGACAACCCGGTGGAGTCGGGCGGCCACGAGAGGTTCGAGGTCAAGGCTTCGACCGGCGAGACCCTGGAGATCGATCACAACACCACGCTCGCGGCGTCTGTCCCCATCCACGCCGGCGACACGGTGGTGATCCACGGCCAGTTCTACATCGATCCCGGACCCCACCTGGGTGTGCACTGCACCCATGGCGCCACCTCGAGCGGATGCCCAAACTCGGGCTGGATCGAATTCAACAACAATTACTACGAATGAAGGCAGGGGGGAGTCAGGCCTCCCCCGTGGAACCCCCACCCTCCACGCGATGACAAGCAGGCGTCTTGATGGTGCACGTCAGGTGGCGGCCGGAATGAATCCGGCCTACGGGCCACGCATAGGAGCTGTTTAAGAGAAGAATTGCTGAGTGGGCGATAGCAAGAGGAAGCGGCGATCGCTGGCGACCACGACGGGGTCGGCGTTTAGGAACCTGTTCGCCGGTGGCATGGGCCCACTGGAGCGGCTGCGGACGATTGCCGCCAACATCGGCCGGCGAGGAGGCACCCCCAGGGCTGATTGCTGTGGCAATTACGGCGAGCCCGGTTGTTGAATGACGATGGATGAGGCCCGTGCGGCCGGATTGGTCAAGCCCAACGATCACAAACCTCACGACCACAAGCCACACGACCACGGGAAGTAGAAAAAGCTAAGTCGGCTTCCTAGCGACCAACCATGAGGCCGCCTGGGCGACCGGGCGGATCACTATCTCGTCGATGTCCACGTGAGGCGGGCGTGTCACGGCGAAGACGATGCAGTCCGCGATGTCTTCAGCCACCAGCGGCTTGACGCCCTGATAAACGGCTTTTGCCGCCTTTCGGTCGCCGCGAAAACGTACCGTGCTGAACTCTGTCTCGACCATCCCCGGCTCTATTTCCGTAACGCGGATAGGCTCGCCGTTCAGCTCGAGGCGCAACGTGCGTGACATGGCGTGCACGGCATGTTTGCTCGCCGTATAACCTGCCCCGCCCTTGTACGTCTCGAAGCCTGCGATCGAGCCCATGTTGACGATGTGGCCGTGCTTCGCCTTCCGCAGAAGCGGCAGGCACGAGCGCGTCATGCGCATCAGCCCAAGAACGTTGACCTCCCACATCTCGATCCAGTCCTCGTCGCGTGCCTGATCGATCTGATTGAGCCCCAAAGCCAACCCAGCGTTGTTGACCAGCACATCGATGCGCCCGAATTTTTTGGCCACCTCGCCCACGAACGCATCGATGCTCGCGGGGTCCGTCACATCCAGGGGCAAAGCCACTCCGAGGTCGCCGACGACGCGGCGCACTCGAGCCAGCCGCCGAGCACCGGCAACTATCTGGTAGCCGCGCCGCCCCAAGGCCACCACGGTGGCGGCTCCGATACCTGACGACGCGCCGGTGACGACAGCGACGGGCCTTGATCGAGTTGCAGCCAAGTTCTCCCCCGTGAATGACGAGCGAAACGCTGTCAAAGCGTACGCTAGGACGCGATGCTGGACGTCGCCGTCGGCCTGGTCGTCACTCTCCTGATCGTGGGCGGAATCCTCATCATGCTTGGCCCGACAACCGGCACCTTGATCAAGCGAGCACGACAGATTCGTCGTGCGCGCGTCCCGTCGGTGTTCCAGGCCGCCCAACCGCGCGAGCCGGCGCCGTCAGGCCTCAACCCCAAGACGCAGCGCGTGCTCATCGCAGCAGCTCGACTCGGCAACTGGCTGCGCTCGCGCGGGCAAGACGAGCTGGCGCGCGAGCTTCGGAGCGCGGGCGGCAAGATCACGAGTAACGAGCCCGCCGGCCTGTATGCGATGCAGGTCGTGCTTCGGCGGTTGCGCACTCTCAGCCTCGACGACAAACCGTCGCAGGACAGATTGAAGGCGCTCACGAACGAGCTGCGAATCGCGGTCCAGGACCGCTTCGAGCAGCTCGAGCTGCTGCCCTTCAAGCGCCCCTAGGCGGTTCTTCGACCCGCCTTATGAGATGGAACCAGTCGGTTCCCTCTCATCGAGCGTGCGGCTCCGCCGCAGGCTCTGCTCTCCTTCCCGGGATTGGATTGATTTACGAATTGGTTTCGCCACGCCACGATTGGGCGGGACCAAGACAAAGTCATGGCCGGGGAAACCCCGGCCAACCCTGCGGCGCTAGTAGTTAGATTGGAGTTCGGTCCAGCACCTCCGGGTGCATCTCGGCCGGCAGCTCAACCTTTGATGGCGTGATCAGACAGAACTCCGGCGGCGGACCGAGGACCATCATCCGGCGCCACAGGCTGATTTCGGGAGCCTCGGTCCACGATTCCAGCCTGGCGTAGAAATCCCGGTACGGCATGCCCGCCGGTTTGCCAAATCGAACCTCGAACCCCTCGTCCATCGAGGGCCGGCCTGAGGCAAGGCTGAGAAGCTTGCCCACGCCATCGCTCGCCATTCGGGCGGCGGAGTCATGAGCGGGAGCGCGCGATCCACTGACCGCGGCCGCGTTCAGCGTATCCATCGCGGCGGTGTTCTCGAGCAGATACCAGTCGCTGTAGCCGATGCCGACGGCAAAAGTTGCCGACCGGATGAACCCGCTCAGCGAAGCGCTCGCCAGCTCCGCGTGAAAGCGCCGCAGCGAGCCCTCATAAGCAGCGACATCCGCACCACCGCTGGGCCGGTGAGAGAAGACGTACGCGAGCAACGGCCTAAGTGGTGGCGCCGGGGATCCCGAGTCCACCACTATTTCGCCTTAGGTCCCTTGCCCGATTCAATGTACTTCTTGAGCGCAGCCATGTTCGCGCGAATTCCCTCTGCGTACTTTCCGGCGAGCAGACCGCCCGCAAACCGCAGCATGCCCCCGAGCTCGTAGTCCATCTCGTATACGACGTGTGTGCCGGTCTTGGTCTCCGAGTACCCGTACGACCAGGTTCCTTTCAGCGGCCCGCGGATGAACTTGCCGGCGCACCGCTTCGGCTTGACCCAGGTCGTCTGCTCGACCTCAACCGTCTCTTTCAGCCCGCCGGGCAGGTTTAGGTGGTAGCGATATTGCGTCCCCTTGCCTGGCGGCTTGCGGTCGAGCTGCTCGACCTTGGCAACTTCTTTGGACCATTTCGGGACGTTTGGAACGTCCTCCTGCACCACCGCCCAAACGCGCACGGCTGGTGCGTCGATGTCCACTGTCTCGCGGAGCTTCATCCTGCGATCATCAACTTACGCCCTCACCCTTAGTCGCGAGGAAGGTAGCGCGGGAGCTCCGCTAGAGAATTGAGGTGGCGCAGCTCGAGGTGAGCCGAGATGCCGTCGTGAATCTCGGCAATTGCCCGCGGGTTGATGAACGTCGCGGTGCCGACCTGCACGGCGGAGCAGCCCGCCACGAGGAACTCGAGCGCATCCTCGGCATTCGTCACGCCGCCGATCCCGATCACCGGGATCCTCACGGCGCGGGCCGCCTGGTGCGCGAGATGGATGGCGAGCGGCCTGATCGCGGGCCCGGACAGGCCGCCGGTGCGAAAGCTCAACCTCGGCTTGTAAGCGTTGAGGTCGATGGACATGCCGACGAAGGTGTTGACTGCGCACAGCGCGTCGGCCCCGGCACCCTCCACCGCACGCGCGATCACTCCAATGTCGGTGACCATCGGCGTCAGCTTCACCCATACCGGAAGAGTCGTCCGCCTGCGGACGGCCTCCGTCACAGCGGCGGCTGCGCGCGGGTCGTTGCCGAAGTACAGACCGCCCTGCTCGACGTTGGGGCAGGAGATATTGATCTCGAAGCCTGCGACTCCTGGCACCCCGTCGAGCCGCCCGACCAGATCTCCGTACTCGGATACCGACTCCCCGTTGATGTTCACCAGCACCGGGAAGTCCCACGACGCCCATTGGGGCGCGTAGTCGCGAATCAGAGCATCCACGCCTGGGCCCTGAAGGCCGATGGCGTTCAGCATCCCCGAGGGCGTCTCCACGATGCGGGGCGGCGGACTGCCCGTACGCGGCCGGAGAAAGATGCCTTTCGAGACCATGCCGCCAAGCGCGCGGCGATCTAGCAGCGGTACCTCGGTGCCGTAGCCGAAAGCGCCCGAGGCCGCCAGCACGGGGCTACGCAGCTTCATTCCGGCCACGGCGACGCTCATATCGACGGTCATACGGTGACTGCGTAAGACAGATGAGAGGGAAGCGCCGCCCAGTCGATGTCGGCGGCTCGATAGACCGGGCCCTCTTTGCAAGCGCGGTCATATCCGCCGCGGGTCAGCGGGACTGCGCAGCCGAGGCAAACACCGGTGCCGCATCCCATGTACGTCTCGACCGCAACGAGCGCTTCAGGCCAGCGGTCGGCAACCGCGGCCAGCATGCGATTCGGCCCGCACGCCAGCACGACGTCTCCATCGGGCGCGGCGGAGATTGCAGTGCCTGCGATACCGCGCGATCCGTCGTCGGTGGCCCAGATCACCTCGTCGCCCGCCGATTCCGAGCACAGCTCGTCGATGCTGCGAGCGCCATGCACCCACGTCACCCGCATGCCGAGCGCACTCGCCTCTTTGGCCGCCAGCGGCATCGGAGCGACGCCGAGCCCACCGCTGATCAGCACTGCAGTGCGCGACCCGGCCTCGAGGTCAAAGCCGTGTCCCAGCGGACCGAGGCAGCTGATCACATCGCCAGGACCCATCGCGAGAAGCTGCGAGGTTCCTCTTCCCACCGCTTTGAGCACGACCTCAATTCGCTCACCGTCGGCTCTGTAGACGGAGAAAGGGCGCCGGAGAAAAACGCCGGCCCAACCCAGGTTGACAAACTGGCCCGCGCGGACTATCGCCGCAATCTCAGGCGCCGCAATCGAAATGACGGCCATGCCGCGCGCAACCTCGCGCATGGCGGTGATTCGCGCGTTAAGCAGGAACACCCTGCCTCCACTCCACTATCGTCCGCACCTCCAGAGAAGGCGGCCCACCGCCCTCGCCGTCTTGCGGCGCACCAGCCTCAGACTCGACCAGCGCGACGGCCGTATCGAGCGAGGTGAGGCACGGAATCCGACGCTCGACGGCGGCGCGCCGGATCTCGAATCCATCCTTGAAAACCGGGCCACCGGCCTCGGCGGAGTCCGTGTAGATGTTCGACATCGTGTTGATCACGAGGTCGACCTCACCGTTGGTTATGACGTCGAGGACAGTCGGGCTGACGCCGCCGATCTTGTCCACCACCTGGGGTGAGAAGCCGGCTTGACGCAGGGCTTTCGCCGTGCCTTCGGTCGCGACGAGGCGGCACCCCATCTCGACCAGGCGGGAGACGATTGGAAAGATCTCCGGCTTGTCGACGTCGGCGATCGTGAGCAACACCGCGCCGCCTCGCTTGATATGAACTCCAGACGCGGCGAAGGCTTTGCGGAGCGCCTCGCTCAACGTGCGGCCGATCCCGATGGCCTCGCCCGTCGACTTCATCTCCGGTCCGAGATATGAATCCACGGCGGGCAACTTGTTCATAGAGAAGACCGGTGCCTTGACCGCGACCAGGTCGCGCGGCGGAACCAATCCCGTCGTCCAGCCCATGTCCGTGAGCTTCTGGCCCAGCATCACCTTCGTTGCCATGTCCACCATCGGGACCCCGGTGACCTTGGAGATGAATGGCACTGTCCGCGACGCGCGCGGGTTGACCTCGAGCACGTGCACCTTGCCTCGATGAACCACGTACTGCACGTTGACCAGGCCACGCAGCCGCAGATGCCGCGCGATGCGGACCGTGTAGTCGACCACGTCGTCCAGCGCGGATTTCTCCAGGCCCGGCGCGGGATAAACGGCGTAGGAATCACCCGAGTGCACTCCGGCCCGCTCGACGTGCTGCATCACGCCCGGGATGACCACGGTCTCGCCGTCGGTGACCGCATCGACCTCGACCTCGTCGCCCTGCAGGTACTTGTCGACGAGGACCGTGCCACGCGGCATCGCGCCAATCGCCCAAACCATGTAGCGCTGAAGCTCGCGGCGGTCGTGGACTATCTCCATCGCCCGGCCACCGAGCACGTAAGACGGCCGAACGAGCACAGGGTAGCCGGCGCGCTCTGCGATGCCGATCGCCTCTTCGACAGAGGTAGTCGTGCCGCCGACCGGTTGCGGAATGCCGATCGCATCCAGCGCCGCGGCGAAGGCCCTGCGGTCCTCCGCGAGGTCGATCGCCTCCACTGTTGAACCAAAGATCGCGAGACCCCGTTCCTCCAGCGGCTGGGCAAGGTTGATGGCGGTTTGACCGCCAAACTGGACGAGGGCGCCATCGACGTGTTCCGCCTCGGCAACCTGCGCGGCGCCTTCAAGGTCGAGCGGCTCGAAGTAGAGACGGTCGGAGGTGTCGAAGTCGGTCGATACCGTCTCGGGGTTGGAGTTGGCCAGGACCGCGCGCACGCCGGCTTTTCGAAGCGACCACGCGGCATGCACCGAGCAGTAGTCGAACTCGATGCCCTGGCCGATGCGAATGGGGCCGGAGCCGATGACCAGCGCGGTGCGCGAATCCACGGGGACGCTCTCGGTTTCGTCCTCCCAGCAGGAGTAGTAGTACGGCGTGGCCGCCTCGAACTCGGCCGCACAAGTGTCGACCAGCTTGTAGGTCGGCGCAGACCGCTCGACCGCTTCGCCGCGCAGCGCACCGATCATCGAATCCGAGAATCCGGCACGCCGCAGCTCACGCACGTCTCCATCCTTCTCCAGACCGACGATGGTCGCCAGTCGATCGATGAACCACTGGTCGATGCCGCTGCGGCGCGCCAGAGATGCTGCATCATCGCCTTGCCGCAACGCGTGTAGCAGGGCAAACAACCGGCGGTCGTTGGGCTGATCGATGAGGTCGGCGCGCTCGAGCTCGGAGACGGATGGCGGCTTCTGCTCCAGCGACCGCATCGCCTTGGTCAACGCCGCCTCGAAAGTCCGCTCGATGGCCATCACCTCGCCCGTGGATGCCATCTGCGTGCCAAGGCGCCGGTCGCCCGCCGGAAACTTGTCGAACGGCCATCGCGGAATCTTGACCACGCAGTAATCGAGCGCGGGCTCGAAGGCCGCGAACGTTCGGCCGGTCACCTCGTTTCTGATTTCTTCCAGCCGGCGGCCGACGGCCACCTTCGCGGCGACTCGCGCAATCGGGTAACCGGTGGCCTTCGAGGCGAGCGCCGATGAGCGGCTCACACGCGGGTTCACCTCGATGACGTAGTAATCGGAGCTCTTCGGATCAAGCGCGAACTGCACGTTGCAGCCGCCCTCGATGCCCAGCTTGCGAATGATCCGGATCGCAGACGACCGAAGCATCTGATGGTCGCGGTCCGAAAGCGTCTGCGCCGGCGCGACCACTATCGAGTCGCCGGTGTGCACGCCCATCGGATCGAGGTTCTCCATGTTGCAAACGGTGATGCAGGTATCGGCGGCATCGCGCATCACCTCGTACTCGATCTCTTTCCATCCCCACAGGGATCGCTCGACGAGCACCTGGTGAATGGGCGAGGCTGCAAGACCTCGTTGCGCGATCGTTTTCAGCTCGGCCGCGCTGGTCACGAATCCGCCGCCTGTTCCGCCAAGCGTGTACGCGGGCCTGATCACCAGCGGCAAGCCGGCCTGGGCCGCGAACTCGTCGACCTCCGCCAACGACTCGCATACCCTCGACGTAGGCACCGGCTCGCCGATGCCCTCGAGCATCTCCTTGAAGGCCTGGCGATCCTCAGCGTTCCTGATGGTCTCGAGGCTCGCGCCGAGGAGCCGGACCTGGTAGCGCTCGAGCACGCCGGCCTTCGCAAGGTCGGTCGCGAGGTTGAGCCCGGTCTGACCGCCGAGCGTCGGCAGCAACGCATCGGGACGCTCTCGAGCGATCACCCGCTCCACCGCCTCGACGGTCAGCGGCTCGAGGTAGACGCGGTCGGCCACCTCTTCGTCGGTCATGATCGTCGCGGGGTTGGAGTTGACGAGAACCGTGATGATGCCCTCCTCACGAAGCGCCTTGCAGGCCTGCGTGCCGGCGTAGTCGAACTCCGCAGCCTGGCCGATGACGATCGGTCCCGAGCCGAGGATCAGGACCTTCTTGGGCTTCGCAGGCTGAACTGCTCCACCGACCGCCCGCATTACCGGCCTTCGTTCGCGAACCATGTCAAGGAACCGGTCGTAAAGATGCTGGTTGTCCTGCGGACCCGGGCAGCCCTCGGGGTGGTACTGGACGCTGAAAGCAGGCAGCACCCTGTGCGCAAGCCCCTCGACGGAGCCGTCGTTCAAGTTGCGCTGCGTCACGGCGAGGTCGCCGGCGGGAATGGAAGCGGCATCGATCTGGAACTCGTGGTTCTGGCTCGTGATGTGAACCATGCCGGTCTCGAGGTCCTTGACGGGGTGGTTGACGCCGTGATGGCCAAAGGGCAGGCGTGACGTGGTGGCGCCGGCGGCCATGCCGAGGATCTGGTGGCCGAGGCAGATGCCGAACAGCGGAATCCGTTCGAGGGCCTGGCGCGCGAGCTCGACAGGCCCGGCCAAGACGGAGGGGTCGCCAGGGCCGTTTGAAAGAACGAGACCGGCGGCTCCGGTGGCCTCGACATCGGACCAATCGGCTGTGTGCGGCAGCACGATGACCCGGCAGCCCCGCTCGCGCAGCGACCGCAGGATGTTGCTCTTCACACCGTAGTCGACCACCGCGATCGTCAGGCCCGCGCCATCGCTCAGGTGCCGCGGCCTCAGCTCGGCCGGTAGCGGGTCGAGCCACTCCGCTCGAGCGGTGCGGGAGGTCTCCGCCACCAGGTCCTGATCCGACAGCGGGGTCACTCGTCGCGCCGCCGCAGCCAGCTCGGCCAGTCGCGACGGGCTTGGCGGCTCGGCCTCGTGAGCAAGGACCGCGCGCTGCGTGCCGTGGGTGCGCAGGTGGCGCGTGAGGGCCCGCGTATCGATCTCGGTTATCGCCGGCACGCGCCAGCGCCGCAGGTACTCGTCCAGCGAAGCCTCGCTCGAATGGTGGCTCGGCTTCGGACAAGCCCAGCGCACGATCATCGCGCGCGCCCATGGACGCGACGACTCCGCGTCCGCTTCGCGAACACCGTAGTTCCCCTGCAGGGGATAAGTCATGCACAACATCTGGCCGGCATACGAGGGATCGGTCAGGACCTCCTGGTAGCCGGTCATCGCCGTGTTGAAGACAACCTCTCCCTCGCCGAAGACATCGGCGCCGAGCGCCGCGCCCACGAATGCTCTGCCGTCCTCGAGCACGAGGGCTGCGTGCCTCTTCATAGACCCGTTCGCGCTAGCTGACAACGATCACCGCCTGGTCGATCCCGTCCTCTTCCTCGACCAGGACCTCGATCCGCTCGGTGTCAGACGTCGGCACGTTCTTGCCGATGTAGTCCGGCCGGATGGGCAGCTCGCGGTGGCCGCGGTCTATCAGCACCGCCAGCTGGATCGCGCGAGGCCGGCCGAAATCCAACAGCGCGTCCATCGCAGCGCGTGCGGTGCGTCCGTGATGGATCACGTCGTCGACGAGGACGACCACCTTGCCGTCGATCTCCGGGATGTGCGACGTCGCTCGATGAGATGGCTGGCGCAGGTGACCGTCGTCGCGATGCTTGCTGGTGTCGAGCACGCCGACCGCTACCGCCGCGCCCTCCAGGCCGGCCAGGTTCACGGCGAGCCGGCGCGCCAGGTGATCTCCCTTGGAGAACACGCCGACGAGGACCAGGCCGTCGATTCCCCGGTTGCGCTCGGCAATCTCATGCGCGATTCGCGAAAGGGATCGCCGGATCTGGTCCGCATCCATCACGGTCGCCTTGAGCCGCTTCTCCGTGATGCTCACCCGATGGCCGCCCTGCCGGGGACGGCGAGAGATTCGGTGTCCAGGTGGTCCAGATGGGAGGCGCCGGCGAGCAACGCAGCGCGCATGTCGATAGACCTGTAAGCGAGTAGCGGAGCCGGCAACGATGCAGATGGGCCGCATGGGCGCCAAAGATCCGCTGGCCTCGGCAGGGCGGTCATCCTAACAAGCGGTCGAGAAGCGCCATGCGGACGTGGAGACCGTTGTGGGCCTGGCGGAAGTAGGCGGCGCGTGGGTCGGCATCGACCTCGGGCGCGATCTCGTCTACCCGAGGCAGCGGGTGCATCAGGATCGCGTACTTCCTCATTAGCCCGAGCGATCTCTTGTCAATCCGGTAAATGCCTTTGAGCGCCTCGTAGTCGGCAGGGTCGGCGAACCGCTCCTTCTGGATCCGTGTCTGGTAGACGACGTCCACCTCGGGCAGGACTGAATCGAGGTCTTCGGTTTCGACCCACGGGATGTTGTGCTCGGTGAGGTGGGCCTTGATGTCCTCGCGCATCGCCACCTGCGGCGGCGCCACGAACCAGATCTTGATGTCCTTGAACTTGCTCAGCAGGTAAGTCAACGAGCGGACAGTGCGACCGTTCGCCAGGTCGCCCACCATCGCGACCCGGATTCCATCGATCTTGTTGAGCTCGTCCTTGATCGTGTAGATGTCCAGCAGTGCCTGGGTTGGATGCTGCCCGGCGCCGTCACCTGCGTTGATGATCGGGACGCTGCTGACAGCGGCCGCGCGCTTGGCCGCGCCCTCCTCGTTATGTCGCAGGACGATCACGTCGGCATAGCCGCTGACAATGCGGATGGTGTCCTCAAGCGTCTCGCCCTTGGCGCTGGACGAGAACTCGCGGGCGTTGTCGGTGCCCATCGTCCAGCCACCCAACCGCATCATCGCGGCCTCGAATGAGAGCCGGGTGCGCGTCGAGGGCTCGTAGAAAAGGGCAGCCATGACCTGGCCGTTGAGGCGGGCCATGAAGCGATGCGGCTCCCGCTTGATCTCTTCCGATCGCGCGAACAGCTCTTCGAGCGACGAGCGCGAGAACTGCTGGCTCTCGATCACGTGCGTCAGGCGAGGACCGACGGCCATAAAAAATCCTCCTTCCCGGCCTCTCTGGGACCGGACTTAAAGGAACCCCGGCGCGACCGCGCCGCCTTGAGCATTTTACAGGCCCTCGGGTCAGCGGGTACGACCCCCTTCGATCGAATTCGATACGGTTGCTACGTGAACAAGCGGCCCGGTCAGATCAAGGTGACTGTCGAGAGCGGTTTTTGCTCCTTCTGCGACAGGACCAGGAACCTGCGTCGCGAAGAGCGGCAGCTGGGCGCGCTCGTTCGGGTCGTCACCTCGTGTGAGAGTTGTCACCGGGTCCTGTCCAGCACCATCGGGGTCGCCGACGCCGATGCGGCGGCCGAATCGACCTCAGCGCCCGCCGCGGCAAGACCCGAACCCGTAACCGAAGCGGCTCGACCCAAGCGCGACCCAGCGCCGCAATCCAAAGAGGCAGCCGCCAAGCCGAAGACAGCAGCCGCCAAATCGAAGACCCCAGCGAAGCGAAGCCCACGCAGCAAGTGACCGACGCCGCGGTGGCGGTCGAGCGTCTCGAGAAGACGCTCGGCAAGAACAGGGTGCTTCAAGGCATCTCCTTCGAAGCGAAGCCAGGCGAGATCTTTGGACTGCTGGGGCCTAACGGCGCCGGCAAGACGACCACCCTGCGAATCATCTGCACGCTGCTGTCGCGCGACGCAGGCACCGTAAAGGTCGAGGGGTTCGACACGACAACCGAACCTCAAGAGGTCAGGCGCCGGATCGGCGTGGTCACCGCGGACATCGGCGTCTACCCGCGTCTGTCCGCTCGCGAGAACATCGAGTACTTCGCAAAGCTCTGCGGCCTGATGGATGGAGAGCTCACCCGCAAAGTCGATGCCGTGATCGAGCGCCTGGACATGGGGTCGTTCGCAAAGCAGCGCGCTGAAAGCCTTTCTTCAGGTCAGAAGCAAAAGGTGGCGATCGCGCGAGCCATCGTCCACGACCCCGAGGTGTTGATGTTCGACGAACCCACCTCCAACCTCGACGTTCTTGCATCAAAAGAGGTTCGCGAGTTCATGGTCGAGGCGAAGGGCCGCGGCAAATGCGTGATCTTCTCCACTCACGTGATGCACGACGCCGAGCGTCTCTGCGACAGGATGGCGATCCTGCATCACGGCCTCATCGTCGCCAGCGGCCCAACTGAACAGGTGCGCGGCACAGAGCGTGACCTCGAGAGCGCGTTCCTTGCCCTGGTCGAGGCCTAGAGTGTCATGAACGCGGCCTGGATTGTCTTCCAGAAGGAGCTCATGGAGGTCTTGCGCGATCGCCGCACGATGATGGCGATCGGGCTTGCGGCGCTGGCGACCCCGCTGGTCCTGTTCGTGATCTCCGAGGTTTCAACCCAAACGGCGACCCAGACGTACACGGTGGGCTATTCCGGCGAAATTCCGACAGGGCTCGCCATCTTGCTCCAGGCAACCGGCTTGAAGCTGAAAGCCGTGGCGGACCCCGCCGCAGCAGCCGTGAAGCAGGTGGACCTCGGAGTCGCTTTCCTACCCGGCGAGATCGACGAGTACTACGACCCGACGCGACAGAGCGCACAGATCGCGGACGTGCGCTTGCAGACGATCTTGGGCCAATACGACGCCGCCCAGGCGGCGGCCGCGCTGAAGAACAGCGGCATCGATCCTGGCATCCTCACCCCCATCAAGCTCGTCGGGCACCCGCTGAGCTCACCGGTGCAAGCCGCGTCGAACGCCTTCTTGAGCTTCTTCCTCCCTTACATCCTGATCACGATGATTCTCACCGGCGGCTTCTCGGCAGCCCTGGACAGCTCGGCCGGCGAGCGCGAGCGGCGAACCCTCGAGAGCCTGCTGCTGACACCGGCACCGCGGAGCCGGCTGCTGCTCGGCAAGATCGGAGCGATCACGGTGGTTAGCCTGGCGGCGGCTGTGGTTGCCATCGGCTCGATGTTCGTGGCTCTCACGCAGATTTCTCTTCCAGGCTCCTCCAGCCACATCACCTTGAGCCCGGCAGCCGTGCCGGTGATGGTGTGGCTGGCGCTGCTGATCGCGTTCAGCTTCAGCTCCGTGTCGCTCGCGCTCGGCACTCTGGCCAAGAACTTTCGGCAGGGTCAGGCTTACGTCACCCCTCTGTACTTCATCACCATCCTGCCCGCTTCGATAATCCTCTTCATCCCGGACTTCAACCCGAACCTCGCCTACTACCTGATCCCGATCCTCAACGCAGTGCTCGTCCTGCGCGATGCGATCGTGCATAACTCGGTGAGCTGGATGGCCTTGACTGTTACGTCGTTAAGCCTGCTGGCCACGGGGGCGCTGTCCTGGTTCGCCGCCCTCCGGTTGTTCACGCGCGAAGCCCTCCTGACGAAGTAGGACTTGACAGCGGCAGCCTCCTTCGGGGTTGCTTCCATAAGGGGTGGATAATTCGAATATGAATAGTGCTGTGATAGTTGCCTGCGGCCGCTCCGCCATCGGGAGGGCGCGCAAGGGCTCCCTCATTGACGTCCGACCCGAAGACCTGGCCGCGCACGTGGTGACGAAGGTGCTGGCGCAGGTGCCTCAGCTCGACCGCTCTGAGATCGAGGACCTGATCTGCGGTTGCGGACTCCCCGGTGGTGAGCAGGGACACAACATCGGCCGCGTGGTCTCGATCCTGGCGCGACTCGACGTCCCGGGCGTCACCGTCAACCGATACTGCTCCTCGTCGCTGATGACCACCCGTATGGCAGCGCACGCGATCGAGGCGGGTGAAGGCGACGTGTTTCTTTCCGTCGGCGTCGAATGCGTGTCGCGGTACGGCAGCGGTTACCCCGACGCCCCTGACACCTACAACCCGCGCCTCGTGCGTGGCAACACTGAGGAATATCCGGACATTTACATCACGATGGGCGAGACGGCTGAGAACGTGGCCGAGCGCGAGAAGATCAGCAGAGAAGAGCAGGACCGTTATGCGGTCAAGAGCCAGGACGCCGCGGTCAAGGCCCGCGACAACGGCTTCTTCGACCGCGAGATCATCCCCGTGCCGCTGCCCAATGGCGAGATGTTTACCAAGGACGACAGCCCGCGGCCGGGGACGACTGTCGAAGTGCTCGCCACGCTCAAGCCGGCGTTCCGCGAGAACGGCACCGTCACCGCGGGCAACGCGTGCCCTCTGAACGATGGCGCGGCCGCAGTGGTGGTGATGTCTGAGAAACGAGCCAAGGAGCTGGGCATCAAGCCGCTCGCGCGTGTTGTCTCGACCGGCCTCACCGCGCTTGAGCCTGAGTTCATGGGGCTTGGCCCAATCGAAGCCTCGAGGCAGGCGCTGAAGCGGGCAAACATGACCATCGCCGACATCGACATCGTCGAGATCAACGAGGCCTTCGCCGCACAGGTCATCCCCTCAGCGCGCGGAATCGGGGTCGACCCGTTCAGCGACAAGCTCAACCCGCACGGCGGGGCGATCGCACTGGGTCATCCGTTCGGGATGACCGGCGCCCGCATCCTGTGCACGCTGCTCAATGGCCTGAGGGAGAGGGACAAGACCTACGGCCTGGAGACGATGTGCGTAGGCGGCGGCCAGGGAATGGCCATGATCCTGGAGAGGCTGAATTAAGGCCGACTCTTAGCGGGACCTAGTGCTCGACAGGCGCCTTTAGCAGCCCGTCCATCACGCGGTTCAGGAGATCGGTGAGGGTAGCCCGCTCCTCTTGGCTGAGATCGCCAAGCAGCTCGTCCTCGATCCCCTCTTGCGCTTTCTCGGCGCGTTCGATTGCGCGCCGGCCGGCCGGCGTGATCTCCACGATGTGGCGCCGCCGATCCCCCGGGTCGCGCCGGCGCACTGAGAAGCCGGCCGCCTCGAGCTCGTTGAGCAGCAGCACCACAGTGTTGTCGTCCATGAGCATGGCGTCTCCGAGCTCGTGCTGAGTGACCCCGCTGTGCTTGAGGAGCACGCCCAGCGCTTGAGACTGCCGCCACTTCATTCCGAGCACTGACTCCGGCGTGCGCTTGTGCAGGGCCTTCGAGACCCTTGTCAGCAGCGTTATCAGCCCCGTACCGGAACCGTTTTCCATGTCTTTCTCACCTGATCCTAGCACCAGATGAGAATCATTCCCACCTTCCAGATAATCCATGCAATAAGGACCAGTATCATCATGTTATAGTGATCATCCTGATAACTGGTTCATCCATGGAGGCAGTATGACCTTGAGTACCTTGACACTTCCGTCGCCGTCGAGCGACCGCAGGCGGTGGCTCGCCCTTGTCGTGATCTGCTTTGGGCAGTTCATGATCGTGCTCGACTCGACCATCGTGAACGTCGCGTTGGCTTCCATCCAGCGCGACCTCCACTTCACACAGGCCGACCTGACATGGGTCGTCAACGCCTACCTGATCACCTTCGGCAGCCTCTTGCTGCTGGCCGGCCGCGCCGGCGACCTGATCGGGCGCAAGAAGGTTTTCCTTGGTGGTGTCGTGCTCTTCACTGCCGCCTCGGTTCTTTGCGGACTGGCGCAGGACCCTGCCGCGCTGATCGCCGCGCGCTTCCTGCAAGGCGCGGGTGGTGCGCTTTCCTCTGGCGTCATCCTCGCCTTGATCGTCACCGGCTTTCCAGGGCCGGCGGAGCGCGCGCAGGCGATGAGTGTCTTCACGTTTGTGGTGGCGGGTGGAGGCTCGATCGGCCTCTTGGCCGGCGGTCTGCTCACGCAGTGGGTGAACTGGCACTGGATCTTCTTCATCAACCTCCCGGTCGGCGTGGTGACGTTCTGGTTGGGATCAGTCCTCATCGACGAGACCGAAGGCATCGGGCTGCGTCAGGGTGTCGACCTAGTGGGCTCGGTCCTCGTCACTGCGGCCATGGTGCTCGGGGTTTACTCGATAGTGACTGCCGCCGAATATGGATGGGCATCCGTTCACACCCTGGGATTCGGCGGAGCCGCTGTGACGCTGCTCGCATCGTTCCTGGTTCTGGAAGGCCGCATCACGAATCCGATCATGCCCTTGCGCATACTGCGAATTCGCAGCCTGGTCGGCGCCAGCGTGGCGCGAGCGATGCTTGCGACAGGCATGTTCGCGACGTTCTTCCTCGGCACGCTGTACCTCCAGCACGTCCGCGGTTATAGCGCCATCGGTACGGGACTGGCGTTCCTGCCGTGGAGTATCTCCCTCGGCGTCCTCTCCTTGGGGATCACCGCGAGACTGATGCACCGATTCGGTCCTCGACGGACTCTCATCCCTGGGATGGTCGCCATCGTCGCGGCTCTCGTGCTGATGGCCAACACTGGCCAGAACGCGAGCTACTTCCCGGAGCTGTTCGGCGCATATCTGCTGTTCGGAATCGGCGCCGGCACATCGTTCATGCCACTCGTCACGATCGCCATGTCCGAGGTCCCACCACAGGACGCGGGCCTCGCTTCGGGGATAGCCAACGTGTCGATGCAAATCTCTGCGGCGATTGGACTCGCGGCCTTGGGGACGATCTCGTCTGGCCACTCGACCGCGCTGGTTGCACAGGGGTACTCGCTGTCGAGCGCTCTGACCGGCGGCTATCAGCTGTCCTTTGGCATCGCCGCGGCGTGCGTCGCAGTGGGCTTGCTCGTGGTGCTGGTGGTGCTGCGGCCGCTCGGCGCACGCCATGACGCCCCAGTCACCAGCCGAGAATGGGCGGAGGGCACAGCCGAAGCGGCTTAATCGAATAGATCGGCGATCTGGGACCGGCCCATGTCCTCAATGCGGCCGGCGCCGACGAAATATGTGAGGCTCGCAGGGTGGTTGTTGCTTGAGTAAGCAACTACCGCCACTCAAGGAGTAGTCGAACATGCGCGCATTCGCTCTCGATGCCTTCGGACAACCCGGCTCGATTCACGACGTGCCTGAACCAGAGCCCGCCGAGGGCCAGGTGCGTGTACGCGTTGCCGCTGCCTCCCTGAACCCGTTCGACAACGCCGTGCTCGCGGGCTACATGAAGGACCGGATGGAGCACCGCTTTCCGCTCATCCCGGCCGGCGACTTCTCTGGCACCGTCGACGCCGTTGGGTCGGGCGTGACTGGATACGCAGTCGGGGACCACATCTTCGGCGTCACCGGCAAGATGGTGTTCGGCGCGGGCACGCTGGCCGAGAAGACAACCGCGACCGCCGGAACCATCGCCAGGCGGCCGCAGTCGATCACTGATGTGGAAGCTGCGGCCCTGCCCCTCGCGGGAGTGTCCGCATTGATGTGCGTCGACGCTGTCGGCCCCAAGCCCAAGGATGTCGTCGTTGTCGTCGGAGCCGGGGGCGGAATCGGCAGCTACGCCGTCCAGCTCGCTAAGGGCCGAGGCGCACACGTGATCGGCGTGACCACCAAGGAGAACGCCGACTACGTGAAAGGCCTGGGCGCCGACGAGGTCATAGATCGCACGGCGGGCGACGTTTTGGAGGCGCTCAAGTCCAAGCACAAGGACGGCGTCGCCGCGATCATCGACACAGGCAGTGATGCGACTGGCCTCGCCCACTTGAGCGGAGCGGTGCACAAGGGCGGAACCGTTGTCTCAATGAAGGGGTTCGGTCCCCGACGAGCTGGCGAAGAACGGCGTCAAGGGAGTCAACATCCAGACCCAGGTGAACACCGAACGGCTGGAAACGTTGGCGAAGCTGTCGGCTGCTGGAACGTTGAAAGCTCCGAAGATCCGCACCTTCTCGCTCGACCACGCGGGAGAAGCGTTCAAGCTCCTCGGCCAGGTCGGCGGGAAACTCGTAATTACCCTCTAGCGTCCGCCATTCGTTTGTAGAAACGGCACGGCGGGGATTCCGCCGTGGTGTGGAAGTTCCAGTGACGGCACCACGTGATGCCGTCAAACATCCTGCACGTCCCACACGTCACGCGTGGATTCTCCGCGCGCGTCTTCTTCATGTGTTGCTCATCGCGCTCCCCGGCAAATCCTTCCTTCACAGCGATGGCTCGTCGAGGCGGCGCTGCAACCGGCCCATCTCATCGGAAAAGCCTTCGATTCGCGCCAGGTAGGTGCCGTACGAAAGGCGGCGGCCCTCCTCACCAAATCGAGATCCCATCGGCGAATCAGTGTTTGAAATGTCGCTGGCCGGTGATGACCATCGCGATGCCGGCGGCGTCTGCAGCCGCCACGACATCGCTGTCTTTCATCGAGCCGCCAGGCTGAATCACAGCGGTCACACCGGCTCGGATGCCCTCCTCGAGGCCATCAGGAAATGGAAAGAATGCGTCGGAGGCCATCACCGAGCCGCGCGCCTGGTCGCCGGCGCGACGCACCGCGATCTGGACAGCTTCGACCCGCGACATCTGGCCAGCGCCCACACCGACGGCGGCACGGTCCTTGAACAGCACTATCGCGTTGGATTTCACATGCTTGACGGCAATCCATGCCAGCCGGATCTGCTCCCACTCGGCCTCAGTCGGCGAGCGCCTTGTCGCCACGGCGCAGGCGGCTCGGTCGAATCCGGCGCGGTCCCAGTCCTGGACCAGGAATCCGCCAGGAACTGAGCGGACGTCGTAATCGAACAGACCGCGGCGCGCAGGTTGGACGGCCAGGACGATCATCCCCTTGCGGCGCGCGAGCACCTCGAGAGACTCGTCGAGAACCTCGGGTGCGACAACGACGTGAGTGACGATCTGCACGATGTGCTCCGCGGTCGTCCGGTCGAGCGGCCGGTTCACGGCCACGATCCCACCAAAGGCCGACGTCCTGTCGCATTCGAAGGCCCGTACGTACGCGCGTGACAGCTCATCGGCGATCGCAAGACCGCATGGATTCATGTGCTTGATGATTGCGGCGGCCGGTTGGTCGTAGTCACTCACCAGCTGGAACGCGGCGGCGGCATCCTGGATGTTGTTGAAGCCGAGCTCCTTGCCCTGCAGCTGCTGGGCGCCGCCGAGCCCGCCTGGATCGGGGCCAAACCGGTAGAAGGCGGCGCGCTGGTGCTCGTTCTCGCCGTATTTCAGCGGCCTCGCCAGGCGCCCGGCAATCGGGAGCTCTTGCGGAAAGTCCGCGTCCCGGCCTTGCAGGTAGGCCGCGATCCACGCGTCGTAGGCCGAGGTATGCGCGAACGCCTCCGCGGCGAAGCGGCGGCGCATCGTCACGTCCGGGCCACCGGCATGCAGCGCGGCAAGAACCTCGGCATAGCGCTCGGGCCGCACCACCACCACGACCGAATCGCTGTTCTTGGCCGCGGCGCGGATCATGGTCGGCCCCCCGATGTCGATCTGCTCCACCGCCTCCTCGACGGTCACGCCAGGCCGCATCACGGTGTCGACAAACGGATAGAGGTTGCAGCACACGAGGTCGATCTCTTTGAGGCCGTGCTCGCGAAGAGCCTCCATGTGCTCGGGCTTGTCACGCCGGGCCAGCAACCCCGCGTGCACACCGGGGTGAAGCGTCTTGATGCGGCCGTCCATCATCTCGGGAAATCCGGTGAGGTCGCTGACGGGCCTCGCGTCGACGGCGGCATCCAGGATCGCATTGAGGGTGCTGCCGGTTGCATACAGCTCGTACCCAAGCCGCTGCAAGCCCCGCGCGAAAGCGCTCAGCCCAGTCTTGTCGCTAACCGACAGCAGGGCTCTTGGCAAGTCGCGCCTCCATCAAACGGATCGCTTGCGGAAGTATTCGATGCTCAGCTTCGTGAACGCGCGCGCGCAACGTCTCCGGGCTGTCGCCGTCCAGCACCTCCACCTCTTCCTGAATGAGGACGGGGCCCGCGTCCAGGTCCGCCGTGACCACGTGCACGGTGGCGCCGGTTCTCTTGGCCCCGGCTTGGAGCGCCTGCTCGATCGCGTCCATTCCGCCCCCGAACTCGGGCAGCAGCGATGGATGGACGTTGACGATCCGGTCTCTGAACGCTCCCACGAACGCTCCCGAATGTATGCGGTCGTAACCGGCATCGACAACCAGCTCTACGCCTTGTCCTTTGAAAAAGTCGCGCATCGCGGCGTCACGCTCCTCGGTAGATGCGTAGTTTTTTTGCGGCAGCTCAGCCAGTGGAATTCCGCACTCTCGCGCGAAGGCAGCGGCGCCACATGCCGGTCTGTTCGTCGCCACAGCTACGACATCGAATCCGCGCTCGACAAGGTTGCGCAGGTTCGAGCCGGCGCCGGAAACCGCCACCCCCAATCTCATTGGTGAAGCTTCAGCGAATCATGACCCGATCAGGCGCTGAATGGCGGACCACCTCGCCCACGACCTGAGCGCCGGACGGCACATCGCTGCCATCCATCACCACAACCATGCCCAGGCCCATGTTGAAGGTGCCCAGCATCTCGTCGTTAGAGACTCTGCCTCGCTTGCGCACGAGCCCGAAGATCGGTGGCTCGACCCAAGATTTTCGCTCGAGCCGCGCGCCGAGGCCTTCGGGCAGGCACCGAGGGAGGTTGCCGAGAATGCCTCCTCCGGTGATGTGCGCGGCGCCCTTCCAACGCATGGTGCGGAGCGGTTCAAGGTACGAGAGATGGGGCTCGAGCAGCTCCTCTCCGAGGGGACGGCCGAGCTCGGGATAGACCTTGCTCAGCGGCACGTCCTCGAACACCTTGCGGACCAGCGAGAACCCATTGGTGTGGAGCCCGCTCGACGGCAGGCCGACGATGACATCGCCTGCGCGAATTGCGTTCGGGTCCTGGCGTCGGCCCACCTCGACCAGCCCGACGATGAACCCTGCAAGGTCGTAATCACCAAGCGCGTACACGCCCGGCATCTCTGCCGTCTCCCCGCCAAGTAGCGCGCAGCCGGCCTTCGTGCAGGCTGCAGTCATGCCCTCGATCAGCTGGGCGAAGACGTCGGGGTCCAGACGACCGGTTGCGAAGTAGTCAAGAAAGAAGAGGGGCCGGGCGCCGGCGGTGGCGATGTCATTGACGCAGTGATTGACGATATCGGTGCCGATTCCGCGATGTGCGCCTGCGGCGATCGCAACCTTGATCTTGGTGCCCACCCCGTCCGCGCTCGCCGCGAGGTGGCCCCCGCCGGGCAGCGCGTACAGGCCCGCGAATGGCCCGACTCCCACCGCCACCTCTTTCCCGTGGGTCGCGGCGATCAGCGGCTTGACGCGCTCCAGAACGCGCTCGTAAGCCTCGATGTCGACGCCGGCCGCGGCGTACGACAAGCCTTCAGGCACGGGGGAGGAGGCCCTCCCGCGACGGGGTCGCGGGGACCCCAGAGGACGCTCCTCCGCTTAACACATTGGAAGGAGGTGCTTGGAAAAAGGGTAAGTGACGGCCGAAGTAAATTCGGCTTAGGGCTCCACTTGGCATTTGACTAAATTTTGGGCTCTGCGAGTTGGAGAGATGGAGGACCCGGGACGTGGTCGGACTTCGGCGGCATCTCGAACTGCATCTTGTCCATCTCCAGCTGTTGGGGCACGGGCACCGGGTATGAACCATCGAAGCACGCTCGGCAGAACTCCTGGGCAGGACCGCGGCCGATGGCGCGCATGAGGCCCGGGATGGAGAGGTAATGGAGGCTGTCCGCCCCCAGATGCTCGCGCACCTGCTCAACCGTTCGATTCGCCGCGATCAGCTCTTTTGTCGACCCGATGTCGACGCCCATGAAGCACGGATATCGCATCGGCGGGCTGGAGATCCGCATGTGGATCTCCTTGGCGCCGGCAGCGCGCAATCGTTCGATGATGCGGCGCGAGGTGGTGCCGCGGACAATCGAGTCGTCGACAGCGATGAGCCGCTTGCCGCGGATCGAGCGCGGGAGAGCGTTGAGCTTGAGCATCACGCCGGCTTCGCGAAGCGTCTGGTCGGGTTGGATGAAGGTGCGGTTGATGTACCGGCTCTTCATCAACGCCTCACGGAACGGGATTCCCGCAGCCTCGGCGTAGCCAATCGCTGCAGGCGTGCCCGAGTCGGGGAATGCGATGACCATGTCCGCGTCGACTGGCGCTTCCTTGGCGAGCTCATTGCCCATTCGGATACGGGCCTCCTCCAGCTCGCAGTTCTTGAGGATCGAATCCGGCCGCGCAAAGTAGATGAACTCGAAGACGCACATCGCGTGCTTGTTCGACGTCTGGAAGGTGACGCTGTGCACGCCGTGCTCATCCATGACCACCATCTCTCCCGGCTGCACCTCGCGCACGAAAGTCGCATGCACGGTGTCGAGAGCGCAGGTTTCCGAAGCGATCACGTGGGCCGGCTGTCCCGGAAGAGGGATATAACCGATGCACAGCGGCCGGAAGCCATACGGATCGCGCAGCGCGATGAGCTGGGTCGGCGTGATGATCCCGCAGGAGTAGGCGCCGACCACCCGCGCGAAGGTTCGGCGAATGACCTCCTCCCACGTGCGGCCGTGCGTGTGCTCGATGAGTCGCGCCATGACCTCGGTGTCGAGGCCGCTGTCGAACGTGGCTCCCTCCTCCTCCAGCTGCTTGCGGAGGGCCTCGGCGTTCAAGAGGTTGCCGTTGTGGGCGATGGCACCCGGGCCGAGCGTGGGGTGATGGAAAGGAAGCGGGTGCGCGTTCTCTGCGCGACTCGCGCCGGTGGTCGAGTAGCGCGTGTGCCCCAGCGCAAGGATCGAGCCCGGGCCCATGTCCTGGATGGTCGCAGGCGTGAACACCTGTGCGACCAGGCCCATGCCTCGATGCACGCGGACTGACGTGCCGTCGGAGACTGCGATTCCCGCCGACTCCTGACCCCGATGCTGCAGCGAGAAAAGCCCGAAGTAGGTCAGGTTGGCGACGTCGATTCCCCGCGAAGCGCAGATGCCAAAAACGCCGCACATGGCTAGATCAATCCCTCCCAAGCTTGACGCATCTCAGCGATCGAGACTCGGAACTGGCCTTCGAACTCGATGACATCGCCGCCGGTGAGGCCAATCAATGAGATCTCGACGCGATTGCGTCGCGCCAGCGTCTGCATCTCCGGCATCGCGCGCGACAGCACGCTGACGATGAAGCGGCCAGGAGATTCGCCAAAGAATGCGGAGTCGACGCGCACCGGGGCCTCGGGCTTTAGCGCCGGGCACCGGACCCCGACGCCACCCAACATGCAGCACTCAGCAAGTGCGACGAGCATCCCGCCCTCGGCACAATCGTGTGCGGAGCGCAGCAGGTCGGCGCCGGCCGCTTCGAGCATTAGCTTGTGAGTCGCCTTTTCGCGGGCAAGGTCGAGCGCCGGCGGCCTACCGGCGACAAGGTCGTGCTCGACCTTGAGGTACTCGCTGCCGCCGAGGTCGTTGTGGCTGGAACCAACCAGCAGGACGAAATCGCCTTCGTTGTGCAACCCCGCCTGGAGCCTGCGCCCGTAATCGTCAATCAGCCCGATCATTCCGATCACCGGCGTCGGATGGATTGGCGAGCTGCCCGAGGCGTCGTTGTACAGGCTGACGTTGCCGCTCACGATCGGTAGGTCGAGGGCGCGACACGCGTGCGCCAGGCCGGCGATTGTTTCCTCGAGCTCCCAATAGACCTCGGGCCGGTCGGGGTTCGCGAGGTTCAAGCAGTCCGTGACCGCCAGCGGCCGCGCCCCGGTGGCGACTATGTTGCGCGCCGCCTCCGCCACCGCGAGCTGGGCGCCGAGGTTCGGATCGAGGTGACAGTAGCGGCTGTTGCAATCGGTGGTCATCGCGATGCCGAGGTGCGTGCCTTTGATTCGCAGCATTGCGGCGTCGCCGCCGGGCGCGATGACAGTGGAGTCGCCGACCATGTGGTCGTAGCGCCGAAAGATGCCGCGGCGGCTGCTCAGGTTGGGGCTTGCAAGCAGCCTGAGCAGGGTGGCGCCGGGATCCACCAGGGGCGGAAGCTGGTCGAGGTCCAGCGACGGTCGAGCCGCCGGAGCAATCCCTGTGAGGCGCCGCAGAGGAGCGCCTTCAGTCAGCAGTGGGATAGGCAGCCGCGCGACCTCTTTGCGGCCATCGACAACGGTCAGGCAACCATCGTCGGTGACCTCTCCGATCACGGCCGAGGTCAGGTCCCATCCTTGGAAGATCGCCGCGACCTCGGGCTCGCGCCCGCGCTCCACGACCACCAGCATCCGTTCCTGCGATTCGGACAGCATCACGTGATAGGGCGTCATGCCTTTCTCCCGCCTCGGTACGAGAGAGACGTCGATGCGGGCGCCGGCCCCCGCCACGCGGGCGGCACACTCCGCCACCGATGACGTGAGCCCCGCCGCGCCGAGATCTTGTATGGCCACCACCGCGTCGGTATGTGCGAGGTCCATGCACGCCTCGAGCAGACACTTCTCGAGGAACGGATTGCCGACCTGGACCGCGGGCCGCCGTTCAGAGCTGGCCTCGTCCAGCTCGACCGAAGCGAATGAAGCACCGTGGATGCCGTCGCGACCGGTGTCGGCTCCGACCAGCAGGAGGCTGTTGCCGGTGCCTTCGGCGCGGGCCCGCATGAGCCGGTGCACGGGCACGAGGCCGACGCACATCGCGTTCACCAGCGGGTTCTGTGCGTAGCAGTCGTCGAAATAGACCTCACCGCCCACCGTCGGGATGCCCATGCAATTTCCATAGCCCCCGATGCCCGCGACCACGCCCTCGAAGTGATGGCGCGAGGCGGGCAGCGGCCCGAACCGGAGGGAGTCGAGCAGCGCAATCGGACGCGCGCCCATCGCGATGACGTCGCGGATGATGCCGCCGACGCCGGTGGCCGCGCCCTGGTAGGGCTCGATCGCCGAGGGGTGATTGTGCGACTCGATCTTGAAAACCGCGGCCCAGCCCTGTCCGACGTCGATGGCTCCTGCATTCTCGCCAGGTCCTTGCAGCACGCCCGCACCGCTGGAAGGGAGGCGGCGCAACAAGGCCTTGGAGGTCTTGTAGGAGCAGTGCTCCGACCAGAGCACCCCCAGCATTCCCAGCTCGACCTCGTTTGGCTGTCGCTGAAGCTGATCGACGATGACGCGGTACTCCTCGGGTGTGAGGGCGACTTCGCGCAACCGCTTCTCGTCTATCTCTTTTTCCTCGACTCTCAAGACACCAGGACTCGCATCGCGGCTTCGGCGACCGAGCGGAACAGCTTGAGGCCGTCGGTGCCGCCGAGCTCCGCCTCCGAGCACCGCTCAGGGTGGGGCATCATGCCAAGCACGTTGCCGCGCTTGTTGACGATGCCGGCGATGTTATGCAGCGACCCATTCGGGTTGGCACTTGCGACTACGTCTCCTTTCGCATCGCAGTAGCGGAACACGACCTGGCCGCTCTGCTCCAGGCGCGACAGCGTGGCGGGGTCGGCGAAATAGCTGCCCTCGCCATGCGAGATCGGGACGCTGATCACCTCGCGGTCTGAGCACTGCGAGGTGAAAGCAAGATCGTTGCGCTCGACCAACAGGTTCGTCCACTCGCACCGGAACTCAAGTGATGCGTTGCGGGTCAACGCCCCCGGCAGGAGTCCCGCCTCGCACAGGATCTGGAAACCGTTGCAGATTCCCCACACGAGCCCGCCGCGGTCCGCGAACTCCCCCACCTTTTCCATGATCGGTGCGAAGCGCGCGACTGCGCCGGTTCGGAGGTAGTCGCCGTAGGCGAAGCCGCCCGGAAGAATGATGCAGTCGCATCCCTTGAGGTCTGTGTCCTTGTGCCACAGATATTGGAGCTGCTCGCCGAGCACCTGGTCGATCACCCAGCCGCAATCTCGATCGGACCACGTACCCGGGAAGACCACGACCCCAAACTTCATCGTTTAGGGGACGCCTCGGACTCGATCTCGAAACGAAAGTCCTCGATGACGTGGTTCGCAAGCAGCTGCCTGCACATCGCTTCCACCCGCTGCCTCGCTTCATGCTCGCTGGCGGCGTCGAGCCTCACCTCGATGTACTTGCCGATGCGGACGTCAGACACCTCCCTGAAGCCCAGCGTGGCCAGGCCCTGTTTGACGGTGATGCCCTGGGGGTCGTTGACCAGCGGCTTCGGAGTTACGACCACGCGAGCGATCATCTGTCGGTCACTCGTTGCGGGCCTTACGGTGGAATAGCGGTTTGCCCACCAGTCGCTCGTATGCGGTCAGGTACCGGTTGCGCGTTTGATAGACGACGTCGTCGGGCAGCGCAGGCGGCTCCGATTCCTTGTCCCAACCTGAGTGGGTCAGCCAATCGCGCACGAATTGCTTGTCGTATGAATCCGGCGAGGTGCCAACCACGTAAGTGGACCCCTCCCAGAATCGCGAGCTGTCCGGTGTCAGCGCCTCGTCGATCAGGATGAGCTCGCCGTCGATTGTGCCGAACTCGAACTTCGTGTCGGCGAGGATCAGCCCGCGTCGCACCGCGACCTCCGAGGCAAACCTGTACAGCTCGAGGCTTGCATCTTTGAGCTTGGTAGCGAGCTCCTCTCCAATCTCCTTCTTCATCTGCGTGAAGGAGATGTTCTCGTCGTGTCCGCTCTCGGCCTTGGTTGCAGGCGAGAAGACGGGAGTCACCAGCCTCTCGCTCTGTCGAAGACCCGGCGGCATGGTCTCGCCGGCGAGGGTCTGCGACTCCTGGTACTCGTTCCATGCGCTGCCGGCCAGGTAGCCGCGCACGACGCATTCGAAATCGATGCGCTTGGCTTTGCGCACGATAATGAAGCGCCCGGCTAGCTCGTCTCGTCGATCTCGAAGCGCCGCCGGCAGGTCAGGCATCATGCCCGAGACCAGGTGGTTCTCCTGGAAGAAATCCGTTTGGGAGAACCAGAAGATCGAGAGCTGGGTCAGCACCTTGCCGCGATCAGGGATCCCGTTCGGCAATACGTGGTCGAAGGCCGAGATGCGGTCGGTGGCCACCATGAGGAGCTTGTTGTCGTCGAGCTCGTATGTGTCCCTGACCTTGCCGCGAGCGAAGAGCTTCAGCGGCAGATCGGTGGTGAGGACCGGCGGCCCGGCTATCAACTCGTCCGCGCCTCGGTACCAAGGCCGAGCCTGTCATATGCCAGGTCCGTGTGCTCCAGGCCGGCCCACGGATCGAACAGCTCTTCCATCCGCGTCCCGATTCGACTCATAACCTCATTGTCCTTTTCCAGCGCTGGGCGGAAGCCAATCCCATCCTCGCGCATCGCCTGCATCGCGTGCTTCTGCACGACAAGATAGGCGTCCTCTCGCGACATGCCGCTGTCGACAAGAGCGAGCAGGACCCGCTGCGAGAACACGACGCCTCCCGCGAACTGCAGGTTTCGCAGCATGCGCTCTGGCCGCACCTCGAGACCGCGCAGAACCCTGGTCATCTCGATCGCCATGAAGTCGACCGCCGCGCACGCGTCGGGAAAGATGATCCGCTCCGCCGATGAATGGCTGATGTCGCGTTCATGCCATAGGGCCGTGTTTTCGAGTGCAGTCACCAGGTGGCCGCGCACAACGCGCGCCAGGCCGCACACCCTTTCCGTGAGGACCGGGTTGCGCTTGTGGGGCATCGCCGAGCTCCCCTTCTGGTCCTTGCCGAATGGCTCGAACGCCTCGCCCACCTCGCTTCGCTGGAGGTGGCGGATCTCAGTGGCGATCCTTTCAAGCGTCCCGGCCACCGAAGCCAGCGCGCCCATGAAGCTCGCGTGCCGGTCCCGCGCGATGATCTGCGTCGACACTGCATCAGGCGACAGTCCAAGCTCCTTGCAAACGTGCTCCTCGACCCGGGGGTCGACGGTTGCGTGGGTGCCAACGGCTCCGCTGACCCGGCCCACCGCCACCTCTTCAGCCGCGAGGCGAAGCCGCGCCTGAGCCCGATCGAGCTCGGCGACCCACCCGGCGACCTTGAAGCCGAACGTGATCGGCTCAGCGACGACGCCGTGCGTGCGACCGGCCATCAACGTTCGGCGGTGTCGAACCGCCAGCTCTGCTGCGGCGTCACGAACGCCCGCCAGGTCCGTCGCTATGATCCGAGCCGACTCCCCGAGCTGGATGGCGGTTGCAGTGTCGTTGAGGTCCTGGCTGGTCATGCCGAGATGCACGTATCGCGCCTCGGGTTGGCCGATCGACTCGTTGACGACAGTCAGAAACGCAACGACGTCGTGTCCGACCCGCTCCTCGACCTCGGCGATCTTGGCCGGGTCAAAGGATGCCTTGCGGATCTTCGGCAGCGCCGATGCCGGTATTCGGCCGACGGCCGCCCATGCCTCACACGCCAGAATCTCTATGCGAAGCCACAGTTCAAGCCGGTGCTGGTCGGACCATACCGCCCGAATCGCGGGCGGAGAGTATCGCTCGATCAAATAGGGCGCCGGCTCCCAACTAACGAATGGGGGACATCGAGATTATACGGTCCGCAGGTCTTCAAGGCAGATGTAGTGGGTGCAGATTGGACGCCCACAAGATGATGTGTGCCTGCAGCAATGTCTGGGGAGGATCGGCACCGCCCCCCATAATCCGCGTCGACCCGATGTACATGCCTCGTAACCAGCTTCAGGCCCCTCTCGTTTGTAAGTGCACAGGCTGATCGGCCAGTGAGCGACCCGGTGCGCGATGACGAGCGAGACCTCGTTGAACGCGCCAAGCGGGATCCCCGGCAGTTCGGGGCGCTCTACGACCGGCACTTTCAGCAGATTTACAGGTTCGTGTATTCAAGAGTGAGGGAACAAAGCGCAGCTGAAGACGTCACTTCGGAGATCTTTATCAAGGCTCTGAAGGCAATGCCCCGATACCAGGACACGGGGCGGCCTTTTGCTGCCTGGCTGTACCAAATCGCGGTGAACGCCATCGCGGATCGCTACCGTACGCTCCGACCGTCCCAGTCCCTGGATGACTTCCACGACCTCAGGGTGGCAGGGCCCGCGCTCGAGGACCTGGCTGCCCACCGGGATGAGCTGCGCCGGATCTGGACCCTGGTCGAGAACCTGCCGGCCCAGCAGAAGATCGCTCTCGTCCTCAAGTTCCAGGAGGACATGAAAATCGAAGACATCGCGGTCGCGATGGGTAAGTCGGCCGGAGCGGTCAAGCTCCTCATCCACCGCGGCGTCAGCCGCTTGCGCGAAGACGCCGATGCCCTGAGGCCTGTCGAATGAGCATGAATCACGACCCCGAGCTCGACGACATCCTGCAGGACGAGGAGCTCGTCCGCCTGGCGGGGCTGCTGCGGGCGACGAGTCGGGCCGAGCCGCCGCTCGACGACGCCTTCCGGTCGTCGTTGCGGCGCCAGCTCATGCAGAGGGCATGGGGAATGGGCGAGGTGCGCACGCCGTGGTGGCGACGCTTGGCGGGTCCGCCGGCTCTCGCGTGGGCAGGCGCGGCCCTGGGCATCCTGCTGATCGGCTCGGTGGTCGTGTTCACAATGAACCAGGGGCCGGGCGTCAACAATCTCATCGTTACCAGCCCGATCGCCGATGCGCACGCCGTGCAGCTGCAGCAGCCGATCCTGGTGAGCTTCAACCAGCCCATGAACCACGCCTCGACCGAGGCCGCAGTGCAGATCACGCCCGCGACCTCTGTCACCTTCTCGTGGAATGCCAACACGCTGGCGGTCCACCCGTCTGGTGGCACGCTTGCTCCCAACACCCAGTACCAGGTCACTATCGGACCCGGCGCCAAGACCCAGTCGGGCAAGCTGCTGACACGCCCCGCGACCATCACCTTCATCACGCGTCCGTCGGCGACACCCGCACCGTCGCCCAGGCCGACCATCCCCGCTACGCCCACCTCCCAGCTGACTGGTGAGCACCGGTTGACCGCGCTGCCATCAGGCGCCTTCTACGCACCGCAGTGGTCCGCTGACTCGACCACCATCTACTTCGTCGGCGACAGCGGCGCCCTCGAATCGGCGACCGTGGGTGGCGGTGATACGAAGGTGATCGTCCCGGACGGGGTCTCGTATCCCGCCATCGCTCCGGCGGGGGACCGCCTTGCGTATTTCCGCGGCGGCAAGATCGAGCTCCTGACGCTGGCCGATGGCTCGACCACCGATCTCGCGACTGCGCCTCAAGTCACCGCATTGAGCTGGGCCGGCGACCAGCTTCTCTGGGCGACGGATGGCGGCATCTTCAAGGCTGGGGCCAATGGCCCAGAGCAGCAGGCCACGGTCCCGCAGGGCGCCGCCATCGTGTCGATCGCGCCCGATGGCTCCAGTGCGATTTCCCAGGTTGGGCAGGCTCTCTTTTTGGTGGATCTCACGACTTCCAAGAGTCGACTCCTCGGCATTCGAGCCGGTGCGTTTCTCGGATGGTCGCCGGACTCCTCTCGGATGATGTATGCGACTGCGGGCGGAACAGTCGTCGCGGATGCAACCGGGCAGCCGATCGCGACGCTGCCGGCCGGAGACGCCAGCTGGTCGAGCACGGATGTGATCCTGATCGGCTCCGACACCGGCGTATATGCGGTACACCCAGATGGCTCTGGAAGCGCACTGCTCAACACGGGGGCATATCGCAATCCCGTGTGGGCCCCGAACGGCAACACGTTCGCCTTCGTGCGCGGAGCCTCTCTCTGGGCGGCAAACAGTGCTCCTCTTGCAGCCGAGCCTTCCGCACTCGACCAGGCCGCATCGGTGGTGAGCCAATTCATGAATGCCCGGTTGGCTCGGCAGACCGACCTGGCCAACACGTTCCTCGACGACAGCGGTAAGCAGGCCTATTCAAACAGCGGATTGCCAATTGTCGTCAGCGGAGCCGCGACCTTCTCGCGCTACTACGTCGTCATTCAGGAGCTGACCGGCCAGCGCCCGGCAACCGCCAGGTTTGTGGTTCGGCTTGTGCTGAGCAGTGGTCCGCTCGACGTGTCCGAATATGAGGAGACGCTCACGCTGGTGCGGGCTCAGGCCAGCCAGCCGTTCCTGATCGACCAGGCCAGCGCCGGCCCGACCCGGCTGCTCGGAAGGGGTGCTGAAGTTGTCAGCGTCGACATCGCGACTGGCAGCGTGAAGGTGGTGTTCGACAGCGATCTCGTCTCCGACACGGTGGCCGATGGCGTGATCCTGCTGGACAGGAATGGCAAGCGGGTCGGCGGCCAGTCAACCTACGCGAACCGCACAGTTGTCATCACCGGTCTGAACCTGACCCCCGGCGCCAACTACAAGCTGGTGGTGCTGACGACGGTTCAAGACGTCAGCGGCCGCAGCGTGCATGCCGAGTACGACCTCGGACTGGTCGGACCAGTAGCCCCAAACTTGCCCGGATCGCAGTCGCCAGATCCAGGCCCGACGCCAGGCCCAGTTTCGTCGCCGTTCCCTGGGCGTTCGCCATTTCCGGGCCAGGCCCCGACGCCGACCCCCTAGGTCAGCTTCAGCGTTCGACTGGCCCGGCATAGGGCGGTCACTGAGCCGGAATGCACGATCGTCCCGCCCAGCGCAGCTTCGAGGGCATCGGCGAACGGCATGCGGAGCACCTCCATGTCCTGCTCGTAGGCCTCGGGACTCCTGGCCGATTGGGTCAGCGACTGCGCCAGAAACATGTGCGCGCGGCCGGTCAAGAACGCCGCGCCGTGCACGATCCCAAGTGAGCTGTATTGCGCGGCCACCAGGCCCGTCTCTTCTGCAAGCTCACGCTTTGCGCAATCCAACGGGTCTTCGTCCCCATTGAAAGTGCCTGCCGGCACCTCCCAGGATGACGCGTCCCACGCATGGCGCCACTGGCGCACTAACATCGTGTCCCCGTTCTCGAAGTAGGGAACGATGAAGGCCGAGTCGGGGTTGACCAGCACCGTGTAGCGCGCCTCAGGTCCGTCGGGAAACCGGATCACATCGTCGCGCAGGGTGAACGGGCCCGAGGTTCCCGCAGTGGAAGAGGCCAACACCTCGAACGGCCTGCCGCTATCCGGGTGGGGCAGCTTGCTCAGTGCTTCTGCACCACAACGGCCACTGCGGCCGCGGCAGCCGCCACGTGCCTTGGGTCGGCGCCGTAGTCGAATGGCGAGATGTCGCTCGCGTATCGCTTGGCCTGATCGACCAGCTCGGGATGCTCCTCGATGAAGCGAGTGCTCAACCTGCCCGCGCGGAAATCTGCGCTGGCCAGGATCGCTCGGTGGTAGCTGATCGTCGTCGCCGGACCAACCACGACGAACTCGCGGAGAGCGCGACTCGCCCGCGCGATCGCCTCAGCGCGATCGCTGCCGTGGACGATCAGCTTTGCCACCAATGAGTCGTAGTTGGGAGGGACGTCGGAACCTGGGCCAAACCCCGAGTCGACACGAACACCAGGGCCTGCGGGCGCGACCCACCGCGCGATCCTTTTGGGATTGGGCATGAACTTACGCAGCGGGTCTTCCGCGTTGATGCGCATCTCGATCGCGTGACCGGTCCAGCTCACGTCGTGCTGTGTGAAGCTCAGCTCCATGCCGGCTGCGATTCGTATCTGCTCCTTTACGAGATCGATTCCCGTCACCGCCTCGGTGATCGGATGCTCGACCTGCAGCCTCGCGTTGACCTCCAGGAAATAGAACTCTCCGTCGCTGAAGATGAATTCAACGGTCCCTGCGTTGACATAACCGGCGGCCCTCGCGGCGCGTATCGCCGCCTCACCCATCGCTGACCTGATCTCCGGCGTCACCACCGGCGAGGGGGTCTCTTCCATGATCTTCTGGTGGCGCCGCTGGATTGAGCACTCGCGCTCGCCCAGGTGCACTGCGTTCCCGTGGCTGTCGCAGATGACCTGGATCTCGACATGACGCGGCTTGCGAACGTATCGCTCCAGGTAGACGGTCCCGTCGCCGAAAGCGGAACGAGCCGCCTGGGCGCTGCTCTCGATCGCCGCCACCAGCTCGCTCTCCGACTCCACAACCTTCATCCCGATGCCACCGCCGCCGCCTGACGGCTTGACCATCACAGGGAAGCCAATCTCCTTCGCTGCGGCGACAGCCTCTTGCGGATTCGAGATCGCCCCACTGCCGGGCGTCACCGGCACACCATTCGCGACCGCCATCTGCCGCGCCGACACCTTTGAGCTGAGTGCGCGCATCGCCGAAGCCGGCGGTCCGATGAATTTGATCCCCGCCGCCTCGCAGGCGTCGGGAAATGCAGGTTTCTCTGAAAGAAATCCATAGCCGGGGTGGATCGCCTCCGCGCCACAGTCGTGAGCGACCTTGACGATGCGCTCGAGCTGCAGGTAGGACTCGCCAGGTGGCGCGGCGCCGATGTGGTGCGCCTCATCCGCGTACCGCGTGTGGATCGCGTTGCGATCGGCGTCGGAGTAGACGGCGGCGGTCGCGATACCAAGCTCGCGGCACGCGCGCATGACCCGGATTGCGATCTCGCCTCGATTGGCGATCAGGATTTTCTTGAAAAGCTTGCTTTTCATTCTTTCAATCGGATGAGCTTGCTTTTCAATCTCTTGATCGGATGCGCTTTCGCTTCATCCGACAGTGAGCAGCGGCTGGCTCGGGGTGACCACCTCGCCCTCTTTGACGTAAACCTCGCGCACCCTTCCGGCCACCGTGGTGACGATGTCGTTCTGCATCTTCATCGCCTCGAGCACTGCGACCACATCTCCCAGCTTGACGTCGTCGCCCGCCTTCACTGGCAGCCTGACGATGAGGCCCTGCATGGGTGCGATAACCGTACCCTCGCCAGTGCGCGGCGTCGGGCCTGGTTGGGTGGTAGCGGGCGCAGAGCCTGTGCCTACACCGGGCATGACCGTCATCCCGGCTCCGCTGACGCGCACCTTGAATACCTCGCCCTCCACCTCCACATCGAACTCCGCGGCGACAGCGGCAGCAGGCGGCGGCGGGGCGGCAGGCGGATCCGGGGCCACCGCAACCGGCTCAGGAGACACCGCTCGAACAGGAGTGTTCTGCGCCTTCGCCTCGGGCTCGGGGCCACGGAGATAGTCAGGCGTGAGGTTCGGAAACAGCAGGTGGATGAGCACGGATTCGTCAGTTGGCTCGTAGCCCATCTTCTTTAGCTGCATGCGCGCCGCCCCGACCTGTGGCTCGAGAAGATCGGCGGGCCGAATGGTGATGGGCTCCTCGCGGCCGAGGACGAGCCTTCGCAGCTCGGGATCGGCCGGCACCGGCGGCCTGCCATAAAGACCCTGCAGGTAGTCCTTCAACTCCTGGGTCACGGTGGCGTAGCGATCGCCTCCGATCACGTTGTAGACGGCCTGTGTGGCGATCATCTGGCGGATCGGCGCGACCAGCGGCGGATAACCGAGCTCCTGCCGCACGCGGTTGGCCTCCTCCAGCACCTCGGCGAGCCGTCCCGATGCATTGCGCGCGGCCAGCTGCCGATGAACGTCTTCGAGCATCAGTCCCGGCATCTGGTAGCGCAGGATGCTCGCGTCCACGCGGTCGGCAACCGGGCTCAGGTCCTCGATGTGCTTTCGTTTCAAGACCTCGACGTCGTGCTGAACGTCCCACATCTTCGCGAGGTCCAGCCCGGTGTCGTACTCGCCGCCCCTCAGGGCGGCAACCACGCTTTCGACGGCGGGCTGCGACGTACCCCAGGCAAGTGGCGACATAGCGACATCGAGGACCTCCGCGCCGGCTTCGACCGCCGCCATGTACGCCATCGGCGCCATGCCGCTCGAACAGTGCGAGTGAACGTCGATTGGAACGTCGACGGTTGCCTTGAGCGCGGTGACCAGCTCCCAGGTCGCCTGAGGGCTGAGCAGGCCTGACGTGTCCTTGATCACGACCTCGTGGCAGCCCATGTTCACCAGGCCTTTCGCGAGCGAGCACCACAGCTCGATGTTGTGAGCGGGCGAGATCGCATAGCTCAACGCGCCTTGAACTTTTTTCTTCGCCTTCAGCGCCGCACCGACGGTTGCCTCCATGTTGCGAAGGTCGTTGAGCGGGTCGAAGATGCGAAACACATCGACCCCGCACTTGGCGGCGTGCTTGATGAAGAGCTCGACCACGTCATCAGGAAAATTGCGATTCGCGAGGAGGTTTTGGCCCCTGATCAGCGCCTGGATTGGAGTGTTCGGCGTGACCTTGGCCAGATTTCGCAAGTAGTCCCAAGGGTCCTCGCGCCGGCGGACCTGAGTCTCGAAGGTCGCGCCCCCAAATGCTTCCATCGCGGTAAAGCCGATCGCGTCCATCTTGGCGGCGATCGGCACAATCTCGTCGCCGCGCAGGTGGCCTCCGAGCAGCGACTGCTGCGCGTCTCTAAAAGTGGTGTCGACCAGCCGCAGGCGTGGCGTCTTTTTCGCCATCAAGGTCCCGCGAGCGCCGCGCGCTTTTCGCTGTGGCGCGCTTCAACCGCGCTGTCGCTCAGTCCAATAATGCGCGCCGCCAGCCAGGCGGCATTCTTCGCACCACCCTCGCCGATGGCTACCGTGGCCACAGGGATCCCGGCAGGCATCTGCACTATCGAATACAGGGAGTCGACTCCACCGAGATGCTGGGTCGGCACCGGCACGCCGATCACCGGCAGATCGGTCCAGGCGGCAACCACGCCGGGAAGGTGTGCGGCGCCTCCGGCTGCGGCGATCACCACCTTGATGCCGCGTTCGCGCGCAGACATGGCCCATTCCATGACCCCACGGGGGTTGCGGTGCGCCGAGCAAACCTTCAGCTCATGGGTAAGGCCAAGCTCCTCGAGCACTTTGACGCACGACTCCATGAGAGGCAGGTCTGACTTCGAGCCGAGGATGACGCCGACAACTGCGTTCACTTAGTGCCCGGCTCCGGGGGATCGGCCGAAAGTCGCCGGATCGGCGCCCGAGGTCAAGGCGCCGGCGAGCAACGGAGCGCGCATGTCGATAGACCTGTAAGCGAGTAGCGGAGCCGGCAACGCCGAGATCGGGCGCCTAGCCGCAGGGGGGTGCGTCCGGAACCGGCTCCGCCGGGCCGGACGCCTCGAGGGGGGACGTCCCCCCTCACATGTGGCCGAAGCGGTGCCTCGGGCAACGCGCAGCGCTGCCCCTGGCATTTCGGTCGAGCCTCCGGAGTTGGACACTAGATAGCCTCCGCAGCAATATCTGTTCGGAAGAAGGCCCCTGGGAATCGTACCTGCCGGGCCCCGGCCAGCGCCTTTTCACGGGCTTCAGCCACGGTTTTACCCAGGGCGGCGGACGTCACGACACGCCCTCCGTCTGTCACCAGGCCCCTGCCCGGCTCGAACTTGGTTCCGGCGTGGAAGATCAGCGCGCCCCGGGGAATTTCGGCCAGGCCCCTGATCTGGAGACCAAGCGTCATCGCCGCGTCATCGGGGTAATGGGCGGAGGCGACGACGATGGCGACCGATGCCTGCGGGCTCCAGCGGAGGTCGGGAAATGACGCAAGCGTGCCTTTCGAAGACGCCAGGGCGAGGGCAACGAGGTCCGATTCGAGGCGCGGGAGCACCGCCTGCGCCTCGGGGTCGCCAAAGCGGGCATTGAACTCGATGGCCCGAACGCCGGACTTGGTCAGCATCAAGCCGGCATACAGAACACCTCGGAACTCGTCGCCTGACGCAGCCAGCTCTCGAACGGCGGGGCGCAGGACCGAGTCCATGACCTCGGCCACGAGTGCGTCATCGACCCCCAGCGGTGGCGAGTAGGCGCCCATCCCACCGGTGTTCGCTCCCTGGTCACCGTCGTGTGCCCGCTTGAAGTCGCGAGCGGGAGCGAGCGGGATCACCTCACTTCCGTCGGTCACCGCGAGCAGTGACAGCTCTGGGCCTTCGAGGAGCTCTTCGATGACCACGGTGGACCCGCTTCGGCCGAACCGTCCCTGAACGAGCATTGCGTCAATTGCCGCGCCTGCTTCGGCGACATTCGTGCAGACAATTACGCCCTTGCCGCGCGCGAGCCCGTCCGCCTTGACCGCGACACGACCGTCGCGCTGGGCCGCCCATGCCTTCGCCGGTTGCGGTTGTGTGAAAACTTCAAAGTCGGCAGTTGGAATTCCGGCGCGGACCATCAACTGCTTGGCAAAAGACTTGCTGGACTCGATTCGGCCGGCGCCACGATTCGGGCCGAAGACGTTGAAACCGGCGCTGCGCAGCGCATCGCCAACGCCGGCGTCGACCGCCGCCTCAGGCCCGAGGATGACAAGACCCAGCCGCTCGCGCTTGGCGAAATCGACGATCCGCACCACGTCCGAGGCGCCGATCGGGACGTTTCGGGCCATGCCCCCCGTCCCTCCGTTGCCTGGTGCGCAGTAAACGCGCTCGACGAGATCGGACTGCACGCACTTCCAGACGAGCGCGTGCTCGCGAGCTCCAGAACCGACGACGAGCACTTTCACCTAGCGGTATGAAAAGGAACCCGGATGGTTCCTTTTCATCGGCGGGCGCTTCGCGCGCGCCTGCTTATCCTCCGGTATAAGGATGGGCTTTGATCTCATAAGCTTTCTCCCCGCCACGAATGGGCGGTAATGGGGACAAAGTCATGGCCGGGGGAACCCCGACCAACCCTGCAACGCTGGTTCTATAGAAAGGCGCGCTACTTGCTCTATTCCCACTCGATGGTGCCGGGTGGCTTGCTCGTGATGTCGAAGACGATCCGGTTGACGCCCTTCACCTCGTTCACGATCCGGTTGCTGATGCGCGCGAGCACCTCGTAAGGGACGCGCGCCCAGTCGGCGGTCATCGCGTCTTCGCTGGTGACGACTCGAATGGCGACCACGTTGGCGTACGTCCTGTAATCGCCCATCACGCCCACGGTCTCGAGCGGCGTCAGCACTGCGAACGACTGCCACACCTGTCGGTAGAGACCATTGCGCTTGATCTCGTCGACCACCACCCAATCGGCGTTGCGCAGGATCTCGAGACGCTCAGCGGTGACCTCGCCGAGGCACCGGATCGAAAGCCCCGGACCTGGGAAGGGTTGGCGGTAGACCATCTCTTCCGGCATCCCGAGCTCCATCCCCACCGACCGCACCTCATCCTTGAAGAGGTAGCGGAGCGGTTCGATGAGCTGGAAGCGAAGCCCCGGTGGAAGCCCGCCGACGTTGTGATGGGTCTTGATCTTGACGGCGGTCGAAGAGACGTCGGCCGCAGTGGACTCGATGACGTCCGGGTAGAGGGTGCCCTGGGCGAGGAAGTCGATGTGGCCGAGGCTCAGCGCCTCCGCCTCGAACACCGTGATGAACTCCCGCCCGACGATGCGCCGCTTCTGCTCCGGGTCGATCACACCGCGCAGGGCGTCGAGGAACCTGTCGGTCGCGTCGACATACCTGATGTTCATGTCCAGGTTGCCATGCATCACCGCGAGCACTCGCTCCGGCTCCTCCTTGCGCAGAAGGCCGTTGTTGACGAAGACGCATGTCAGCTGGTCGCCGATTGCCCGATGCACGAGCGTCGCGGCCACGGCCGAGTCGACGCCGCCCGACAGCGCGCAGATCACGCGGCCCGACCCGACCTGCGCGCGAATGCTCTCGATCGCTTCGGCGATGAAGGAACCTGCCGTCCACGACGCATCGCACTTGCATACGCCGTACAGGAAGTTCCGCAGCACCTCCCTGCCGCTGGGTGTGTGCACGACCTCGGGGTGGAACTGGATGCCGAAGATTCCGTGGCCGTCGGTGAACGCGGCCACTGGTGAGTTTCCGCTCGATGCGAGCGAGTGGAAGCCGGGGGGCAGCTCGCTGACGTGGTCGCCATGGCTCATCCAGACGGGCAGCTCGGAGCTCAAGCCCTTGAACAGGCCATTGGGCTCCCGCACCGCGAGGAGCGCGGGACCGTATTCGCGAGCCTGGCCGGGATCGACCTTGCCCCCGAGGTGGTGGGCGATCAGCTGCATGCCGTAGCAGATTCCCAGCACCGGGACGCCGGCGCGCAGTGCTTCCGGGTCGACCTGTGGGGCACCTGGCTCGTAGACGCTCGAAGGGCCACCGCTCAGGATCAGCCCCGCCGGGTGGCGTTCTTTCAGCTCCGCCCAGGGGGTCGTCCCCGGCACCAGCTCGCAGTACACATGGGCCTCACGCACACGCCGCGCGATGAGCTGGCTGAATTGCGAGCCGAAGTCCAGAACGAGGACGGTTTGTTGCCGATTGACGGGGGGGCTGCCCCCCCGTACGACGTCCGGGCGGAGCCCAGCCGCCGCGCCCCCCCGTGCGCCGCCCTTGGTCTCCTTGCGGGGCCGGGCGGCGGTGGCGGTCTTGCTCAGGCCTTTCCCATCCCCACGTGCTGGGCCTGCTGGAAGCTCTTGCCCTCTGAGGTGATCGACGGCGCGATGACCATCTCGACGTGCTGGAACTCGGGGATGTCGTTGGCGCCACAGACGCCAAGCGCAGATCGAAGGGCTCCCGCAAAGTTCTGCGAGCCATCGTCTACGCGCGCCGGGCCGAGCAGGATCTCTTTGAGAGTCGCCTTGGTGCCGACGTGGATGCGCGTTCCACGCGGCAGGTTGGGGTCGGGCGTCGCCATGCCCCAGTTGAAACCGTTGGACGCGGACTCCTCGGCGCCTGCGAGCGGCGTCCCGATCATGACCGCGTCGGCTCCGGACGCGAATGCCTTGCACACATCCGCGCCGATGCGCATGCCGCCATCGGTGATCACTGCGACGCGCCTGCCGCCTCTCCTCATGTGCTCGTCACGCGCGGCCGCGACGTCGGCAGTGGCTGTCACCTGCGGCACGCCGACCCCGAGAACACCACGCGTGGTGCACGCAGCACCAGGTCCGACGCCGACGAGGATGCCGGCGATCCCGGTTTCCATCAGCTCCAGCGCAGTTTCGTAATGCACGCAGTTGCCGACGACGACGGGGATGTCGCAGGCCCTGACCAGCTCCTCGAACGAGAGCTGGTGATAAGACCTCGACGAATGGCGGGCGGTGAGCACTGTGCCCTGGACGACCAGGACGTCCGCGCCGGCTTTCTGGGCCAGCTCGGCGCGCTCGGCGGCACGGGCGGGGATCGTCGAGACGGCGCACGCGACGCCCGCAGCCTTGATCGCATTGATCCGCTCCGAGATGAGCTTGGGCTTGACCGGTTCGCGGTAGACCTCTTTGAGGAGCGCGTTGACGGAAGCCTTGTCCGCCTCTGCGATTCGCTTGATGATTGGGGCGGAGTCTTCGTAGCGGGTGTGGACCCCGTCGAGGTTGAGGACTGCGATGCCGCCGAGCTTGCCCATCGCGATCGCAAACTCGACATCGACGACGCCGTCCATCGCGGAGCCCCAGATCGGGATCGGAAGCTTGAGGCGGTCGCCCAGAGCGAAGGAGATGTCGACCTCGTCGGGGTTGAGCGTCACGCCACCGGGCACGAGCGCCACCTCGTCGAAACCATAAGCGCGGCGTGCGTAGCGTCCTATTCCTATCTGGAGTCCAGACTGGCCGATCTGAAGGCCAGACTGCTCCCCGGGAACCACTCCGCGGGTTGCGAGCCGACTCTGATTCAGGGTGTGCTTACTCCAATGGCGGCGGGCTTTTCGAAATTATAACTAGAACCAGACCGCGACCACGTTGTGCGATGTGGGGCCGCATATCCTTTACCTGTGTACCGGACGCTGGAGTACCTTCGCGGGATCTCTGAAGACGACGTTCGCCGCCTCCGTTCGCGAGGGATCCAGCACACAAACCAACTGCTACACCGCACCTCGCTTGGTATCGATCGTGAGCGGCTCTCCAAGAAAACCGGCATCACTCCTGAGCGCTTGCTCGAGTTCGCGCATCAGTGCACGCTGCTCGAGGTCTCAGGCATGGAGCGCCAGCTGCCAGTCGTCCGCCGCTTCGGCATCGAATCGATGAAAGGGCTGCGCGCTCAGGACGCGACTGAGCTGCACGCCAAGGTCGCGGACGCCGTCGGCCTGGCCGGCGCCCCAAGCCTTTCGGATGTGCAGTACTGGATCAGCCAGGCGACAGCACTGGACATCGTCGAAGAGGTGGAGGAGAAGAAGCCCCCCCTTCGCGCGATCAGTTAAAGATGCTGCGCCGGCGCTTCAGATTTTCGTAGACGCCCTTCTGAATCGTTTCGCGTACCTCGTCGGCGAGGGCCATCACGAGGTTTCGGTCGTCGGCCGCGTCCGGGGGGTACGTCTCCACGTGGATCGGCTCGTGGAACTGGATCCGCCATTTGCTCGGCAACGGCAGCAACCCGAGCGGGCCCAGCCACGGCCAGAACGGCGTCACCGGCACGTAGGGCATGCCGAGTGCCCTCGCCACTGGCGCGAGGTCGGCGATCATGGGGTAGATCTCCTCCGACCCCACCACCGACACCGGGATGATCGGCGCGCCCGCCCGAATCGCCGTCGACACGAACCCGCCACGTCCGAATCGCCGTAAGCGGTAGCGGTCCTTGAAAGGCTTGCCGGTTCCCTTGACGCCTTCCGGAAAGACAAGCACCAGCTCGTCTCGCTCGAGCAATCGGCGGGTGTCGTCGGGATGGCCCACTGTCTGCCCGGTTCGCCGAAGGAACCAGCTGAGTATGGGCATGCCCATGAAAAGGCTCGCCACCAGCGCCCTCACGTGGCGAGGGTGAGGGTGCTCGACGAACATCGCCGTCTTGATCATCGTGCCGTCCCATGGCAGCACGCCGGCATGGTTGGCCACGAGGAGTGCTCGACCTGCTGCCGGCACGTTCTCGATGCCAGTGGTCTCGACCCGCCAGTAGTCGCGGTACAGGACCTTGAAGACGGAGAGGAACGATTCTGTCCATTGCGGGTCAAACCCAAAGTCGTCCACCGAGTACGCGGTGCCACGCTGAGCAAGCTCGCGCTGCTGATAGGCAAATTGAACAAAACCCATTACGCGGTTGAGGTCGATGATTTCGTGGCCGGTCGCTTCGCGTAATCGGGTCGACAGCTCGACCAGACCCTGCATGGCATAGGCCGGCGCGTTGCGCTGCAGACGGCGAACCGCCTTGGGCATGCGAAGACCCTGCGGGGCAGGCTTGACGATTTCCGCCTTGCGGCTGCGCTTCTTCAACTGTTTCTTGGGCTCGGTCATCACGCCGGCAGGCTCGGCGGTCACCGTCGGGTCACCAGCGAGGTCGAGCCCGGCTGATGGCCGCGGAGCTCCTGCCGCCGGCGCCGCTGCAGGAAGACCTGGAGCTCATACTCCTGCGGCGGTGACGGCGCTTCGATAACCTCCGCCGCTTTGCCTCGCGCGAAACCGTCCATCACGGCACGGGTTGAGTAGGCCGGGCTCCAGCCGAACTCTGCCGCGAGCCGGGCGCAGTCGGCGACCGAGCCGAACGCCAGGACGTCGGCGAGGTGGCCGGGCAGGAAGATCCCTGTCAACGCGCGCAAACCGACCCTCGCCATCCACCTGCCGTACGGAAAAAGAACCGGTGCGGGGCGGCCACCCATGATCGCTATCGCCTGGCTGACGAGCACCACGCCGCTGCCGGCGACGTTAAAGACGCCAGGGTGCTCGCCGAGGACCGAGCGGACAATTGCCTCGGCCGCGTCCTCTTCGTGCAGCAGCTGAAGGCGGGGGTCGAAGCCGGCAAAGGTGGGCACGATCGGCAGCGACAGATATTTGGCGAGGGTCGTTTCCTCGGTCACGCGATAACCGAGTCGCAGTGTGGTGACATCGCAATGCGGGTTGCGCAGCGCGAATTCGCCGACAAACTGCTCCACCTCGCGCAGGTCGCGCGTGGCGCTTGGGCCTTCGCGTTCGGGTCCGACCATGTCCTCCGAGAAGAAGGAGGGATCGGTGGGGCTCGCGTCATAGATGGCCTGGCTCGACTTCACCACCACGCGCTCCACCCGACTCGCAGGCCCCGTACAACCGGTCAGCAAATTCATCGTGCCGATCACATTCGTCTCGTGGGAGGCGCGGCCATCCTGGGCCGAGTCAACGGTCAGCGCCATATGCACGACTGTGTCGATGCGCAGCTGCCTGATCAGCTTTGCGATCGCGGCGTGCCGCGTGTCGGCGTGGACGAAGTCCATCTCCTCGAGTGCGCTGACAGGGTCTGCCACGTCGCAGCCGAAAAGAAAGCGCACCTGCGGAGCCAGTTGGCGCGCGACCTCGGCACCAAGAGGATTGGAGACACCCGTCATGAGGACGCGGTTAGGTCGGGAGGAAATCACCTCTCCCGATTATGGATATATCCCTCTAACCGTCGTCGCGTTGGCTACGCGCTGGACTGCGAGCGCGTATGCGGCCAGGCGCATGTCGATCCGCTTGTTCACCGACGTGTGGAGAATCTCGTAGAACGCGCGAGTGATCACGTGGTGCAGCTTGGTGTTGATCTCCTCCTCCTCCCAGAAGAAGGCCTGGAGGTCCTGGACCCACTCGAAGTAGGAGACGATCACGCCTCCGGCGTTGGCGATGATGTCGGGGATCACGAAGGTTCCAGCCTCGTGCAGGATGGGATCCGCTTCAGGCGCGATCGCTGCATTTGCGCCTTCAGTGATCAGCCGCGCGCGAATCTTGGCCGCGTTGTCGGCGGTGATCTGGTCCTGCACCGCGGCAGGCACCAGCACCGTCACGGGCAGCTCCAAGAGCTCCTCATTGGTGATGTTTTCCGCCTTCTTGAAGCCGCTGATGCTTCCCCGTACCTGGCGGTGCTCCTCGAGCGCAGCGAGGTCCAGGCCTTTCGGGTTGTAGACCCCGCCCTTCGAGTCGCTGACCGCCACGACGCGCAGCCCTGCTTCGGACAAGAGCCTCGCTGTCGATCTGCCGACCTGGCCGTATCCCTGCACTGCCATCGTCGGGATCTCGTCTTCGACATGAAGGTACTTGAGCGCCTCGAGGGTCAGGTAGGTGGCGCCTCGGCCGGGGGCGTCGACCCGTCCCTCGGATCCGCCGACGTCCACGGGCTTGCCGGTCACAGAAGCAGTGACCGAATGGCCCGAGTGCATCGAGATCGTGTCCATGATCCAGGCCATGGTCTGCGGGTTGGTGCCCATGTCAGGCGCAGGAATGTCCTTCTCTGGGCCCAGCAGGATGGCGATCTCAGTTGCATATCGACGCGTGAGGTGTTCGAGCTCGTTTTGCGAGAGCTTTAGCGGGTCGCACGCAACAGCGCCCTTGGCGCCTCCGTACGGCAGGCCGACCGCCGCGCATTTCCAGGTCATCAACATCGCGAGCGCCTTGACCAGGTCGAGCGTGACCAGCGGGTGGTAGCGAATACCCCCCTTGGCCGGCCCCCGGCTGATGTTGTGCTGGACGCGCCAGCCGGTGAACACGTGGACCCCGCCATTGTCCAGGCGAACGGGGAAGTGCACGGTCAGCTCGCGCTTGACCTCGCGAAGGCCCCTGCGCGCATCGTCTGAGAGGCCGATGACCTCGGCCGCTGCGTCAAAACGCTGTTGGGCGGACTGGAAAGCTGTGACCCGAGTCTCGACCGCCATTTGCGGTCTCCGAGTTTACTCCGAGGGCGGGGAGCCTTCGGCTCCCCTTATGAGAAGGAACCCGGATGGTTCCTTCTCATCGGCGGGCGCTTCGCGCGCGCCTGCTTATCCTCCGGTATATCGACCAGTCTTAATTGAGAAGGCCTTCTCAGGGCCACGATTGAGAGTCGCTTAAAACAAAGCCATGGCCGGGGGGACCCCGGCCATCCCTGCCACGCTGGTCTCGTACGAGCGCGTGTCTAGGCCAGAATTGGGCCGATGTCCAGGAGGCGGGTGGTCAGCATTTTCGTGGTGGCGGCGGTCGCCATGGCCACGGGCTTTCTCGTCGCCGGGCAGGCCAAGGTCCAGCTGCTGACGCCCTCCAACCAGGTTGCGCGGTACCAGGCCCTAGTGCGCAGCGTGCAGGAGCTGGAGGCGAGCAACGCCGACTCGCGCCAGAAGATCGCCGCGCTCCGCGCGCAGATCGACGCCCTCGAGGCCGCCGCAGCTCAGCGATCCGCGTCGACGCAAGCCTTACAAAGCAAGGTTGCCGACCTGCGGGCGCGCGCCGCGCTGACGCCGCTCAGCGGCCCGGGAGTTGAAATCGACCTCGCCGACGGCGTCCCCGGGCCCGACTCAACCGGCGGATCCGGTTACCAGGTCAACTTCAAAGACGTGCAGGACCTTGTCAACCTTCTATTTGCTGAAGGTGCCGAGGGGATCGCGGTGAACGGGCACCGAATCACGCCGTTGAGCTACTTCTCGGGTTCGGGTGGCGAAGTGATCGTCGACCAAGGGCCGCCCATCAATGCGCCCATCAAATTGCAGGCGGTCGGCAACCGCACGCGCATGGAAGCGGCCCTTGACGATCCTTCGGTGCTGCCCGACATCCGGGCCCGCGAGGTGCAGTTCCAACTCCAGGTCAGCTTCAGCGGAGGTCCCGACTATTCGCTCCCGGCCTACGACTCCAGCCTGGAGACAAGCCATGTCAGCCCTCTTTAAAAGACAGGCTTCGAGCCGTGCCATCAGCGTGTGGCTGATTGCTCTGTTGGTCGCCCTGGTGGCCACCATCCAGATCCGAAGCCAGGCCGAGGTCGAGCGCAGCTTTGCCGGCACCGACACCACATCGCTCGCATTCCTCATCGACAATCTCCACCGCGCCAACGACTCCCTCCAGGCTGAGACCGCCGACCTGACGCAACAAGAGGCAACGCTCCAGTCCGGCGGCGACACTGCGGCGAGCCAGGTGCTCACGGATGAGGCCAACCGACTCCGTGCGGCCGAAGGCCTGGTGCCTGTCGATGGACCCGGTGTGGTCCTGGTGGTGAACGCGACAGGCCTCGGGGCGCTCGACCTGCAGGACGCGCTGAACAACCTCGGTATCGGCGGTGCGGAAGCGATCGCCGTGAACGACAGGCGATTCGTGGTCGGCGTGCCGATCGAGCAGACGCAGGGTGGCGTCACAGTGGGCGGTGCTTTGGTGCCCGTGCCATGGACCATCTCCGTGATCGGCGACGCCAATCGCCTGGCGCAAGCCGCCGACCTCATGACGCAATCGTTGCGGGCTGATCGCCGCGTGCGCGAGGCAACCTATCGGGTCGAGGCCGATGTCGTGATCCGAGCTGTCGTCAGCGAGCGGCCTTTCGTCTATGGGGTGGCGCCTTAAAGCACGAAAGAGGACTGATGCCTCGTCCCACGGCGGAGCCGTGGGGACCCCTGATGGACGCTGCGCCTAATGGATGCAATAGCGACGCCTGGAGTACTCAGACGGCCGGGGTTAACCCGGCCTACCGACCACGCTTTGCTCTTTTTGATTTCTCAGAAGCTGGAGGGCCAGCGCTCCTTATTTGAGCGGACAAGCGGTCGAGGCGTTTGTTGATCTTGTCGATATCCGTGTGGCTCGGGATGCGCAACCGATGCAGCGCCTGCTCGATCGCCTCGTCCACCATGCCTTCGAGGTCGCCCCTTCGGCGCTCCATCTGGTTGACCAGGTCTGAAGGAACGTTCAGGGTCTTGCGGACATAGTCGAGCAGCGCCTGGCCTCGCTCCTGAAGCACGCCACCGTCAACCATGCGCGACGGCCCACGCTTCTCTTCTGAAAGCACAATCTGCGACAGCGTGACCTGTGTCAGGTCTTGGCCGGTCTCGCGATCCACGACTTTGATCTCATGCCCGTCGCGCACCAGCCCGGCGATCCCCTCGAGCGTGACGTACTTGCTGGTTCGCGTGTCGTAGAGCTTGCGATTCGCGTACTTCTTGATAATGTGTCGCTCTGGTGTAGCCGTCATGTTGGCGTCAATTCTAATGCGCTGCGTTATGAGCTCCGTGGATTCAAGGAGGTTCGTGAAATGGCCGCCAGGAAGCGCGCATCGACTCAGTCAAAGCTTCTCAACCGCGCAGTCAAGGCCGGCCGGTCTGCACTGCGTCAAGCGCAGAGGCGACTGCCCCCGGACGTTCGCAAGCAGATCGAGCGGACTGTCAAGGACGGCCAGAAAACCATCCACACCGCGATCAAGCAGGTGGAGACGCGGCTCGAACGTACTGCTAGGCAAGCAGACCTACAGAAGGCGATGAAGCGCCTCGACGAGCTGAGCATGCAGGTGCGCAACATGGCGGCCGCCGCGGCCGCCGCTGCCGCCTCGTCCGCGACAACGCGCACCCGGCCGGCGACGCGCAAGGCGACCACTCGCAAGGCGACCACGCCCAAGGCCTCGACCCGCAAAGCATCTCCGCGAGCTACGCGTGGTACGGCCACCGCCAAGGCCTCGCCAGCCCGCAGGCGTACGAGACCAACGAGGCGACGGGCCGGGCCATCCTCCACGACGCCCGAAAGCACCGGCGGGCAGTCGAACGGCGACGCCTCCTAGAGCCGCCCGAACACCCTGACTCCGCCCACCAGCACAGCGCGTGGGCGGAGCTGGTCCCAGCTCGCGGTGGGTTCGTTGAGAGGGTCGCGGTCGTAGATCTGTAGGTCGGCGACCATCCCCGGATCCAGCGTCCCCTTGTGGTCCTCTTCGAAGCTGGCGAAAGCGCCTCCCACCGTATATGCGCGCAAGGCGGCGAGCATGCCGATACCGTTCACCTGATCCTCGACTGCGGCGCGGACGCCAGGCCACGGGTTGGGGTCGGAGCTCACCGGGAGGTCCGAGCTGAAGGCGACGGGGACGCCGGCCTTCATGAGCGGTCCGTGGGCCGCCAGGTCCTTGCGATCTCGGGCCGGAAAGAACAGAGCCGACGCCACGCGGCCGAAACGCGCCGCCGTCGGCTGCATCACCGCCACCATCCGCAGCTTGGCCAGCCTGGCTTGAAGATCGGCCGGACAGATCGTGCAGTGCTCGACGCGGTGCCTGAGACCGGTGGCGCCAGCCGCTTCCACGGCGTCGCACATAGCTTCGATCGCGCCATCTCCAATCGCATGGGCCGCGACCTGAAGACCCGCCCGGCTCGCGCGTTCGACTAAAGAGCGCAGCTCGTCGGGCGTGGTTCGCCACACCCCGCCTCCCGATCGCATCGCGACCCGCTCTGCGCCGCCATCCACGAAAACCTTGATCGGGCCGGCGCGCAGCATCGGGCCGCCAAAACCTTTGAGCACCCCGAGACTAGAGGTTGCTTCCAACAGTTCCCACGACAGGAACTCGTTGATGCGGATCTTCAGCTGTGCACCGTCCGCGAGGCGTTGATAGGCCCGAAGGTCGTCGGCAAATCCACGGTTGACGGCGGCGCCGACCGACGTGACTCCGCGCGACAAGAGCAGCCGCTGAGCCAGCAGGATGCCCTCTTGGCGACGCTCGATCGGCGGTGGCGGCTGCACATCCGAGACCAGCCGCATCGCGGCTTCGAGGAGGAGCCCATTCGGGAGCCCATTCCGGTCGCGGCCGATCCGACCTCCCGGTGGATCCTGGCCCGGCCCCATAAGGCCCGCAGCTTCCAACGACGCGGTGTTGGCCACACGGGCATGGCCGCCGCGCTCATCGATGTAACAAGGGCGCTCACGAGTGGCCTGGTCCAGCTCGGTCCGATGCGGCGGCCTGAGCTCCGCCAGCTCGTCGACCCGATACCCCAGCCCCAGCTGCCACTCGCCTTTCTTCAGGCTGCGCCCATGCTCGCGAAGTCGCTTCACTATCTCGTCGACGCTCCGCGTCCCGCCCAGGTCCGCGCCGAAACGTGTCAGCCCGTAATAAACGACATGCGCGTGTGCGTCATTGAAGCCGGGCAGCACCGCGCCACCGTGCATATCGATGACGCGGGTCGTAGGACCTTTCAGCCGCATCACCTCGGGCCCGCCCACGGCGGCTACCTGCCCGCTCGCGATCGCCAGGTGGCTGAAGGCTTGCAGACCAGAGCGACCGAGCGTACGAATGCTTCCGCTAGCCAGGATCAGGTCGGCGTTCACTCGAGAGTTAGAGTAGCGACGTGGGAGTCATCGACCTTCGATCCGACACCGTGACCCAACCCACGGCTGAGATGCGGCGCGCGATGGCCACGGCTCCGCTTGGCGACGACGTGATGGGTGACGACCCCACCGTGAACAGGCTGGAGGAGATCGCCGCGACGCGCATGGGCAAAGAGGCTTCGGTTTTTCTGCCCAGCGGAACGATGGGCAACCTGATCGGGATTGCTGTCAATGCGCGGCAGGGTGAGGAGGTGATCGCGGACTCCGAGTCTCACGTCTTTCTATATGAGGGGGCCGGCGCTGCTGCCGTCACCGGAGTGCAGATCCAGCAGGTCGCGACGCCTGCCGGCGTCATGTCCCCGGAGCAGATCGAAGCCGCCATACGGCCCCGGGACGACTTCCACTTCGCGCTGACGGCAGCTCTCTTTCTGGAGAACACACACAACCGGCACGGCGGCATCGTCTGGCCCCTCGACGCGCTGCAGGCAGCCGCCGACACCGCCCACGAGCATGGCATTCGGGTGCACCTCGACGGAGCGCGTATCTTCAACGCCGCGGTTGCGCTCGGCATCCATGTCGCGGACATCGCTGCGCCCGCGGACACCGTCACCTTCTGCATCTCGAAAGGGCTGGGCTGCCCGGCCGGCAGCCTCTTTTGCGGTACCCGGGAATCAGTTGAGAAGGCAAGGCGCTGGCGCAAGCGTCTCGGCGGGGGCATGCGTCAGACGGGGGTGCTGGCCGCAGCCGGCTTGGTCGCATTGGACACCATGGTCGACCGCCTGGCCGAGGACCACGCGAACGCGCGGACCCTTGCCGAGGGCTTGGCAGAGCTGCCGGGCATCACCTGCGATCTCAGCCGGGTCCAGACCAACCTCATCTATTTCGACCTCGCGAGGATCAGCGGCGCGCAATTCCAGGAAGCGTGCCGGCAGCGCGGCCTTCTGGGTGAGGCGATGGGCCCGCGGCGAATTAGATTCGTCACCCATGACGGCATCGCTGCAGCCGACATACAGTCGGCGCTTGAGATCTGCCACGAGGTGATGTCTGCCTGAGCTGAAGCTGTCCGATGACGGCCTCTACTACTGGGATGGCGACCGTTGGGTGCCCACGCTGTCGCCAGACGGGAGGTGGCGCTGGAATGGCGCTGCGTGGGTGCCACTGGTGGCCGGACCGAGCGGACGGCCAGGCCAACTCTCCGAGCGGGTCGCCACGTCCTGGACGAAACCGATGTGGTACCTCGTTGCCGCGTTTTTCGGCGCACAAACACTCTTCGTCGGCTCCATGCCGTTCTGGTACATCCGGACGATGACGCAGTGGGCCGACGCGATGAACCGGCAAAACCAGCTGCTCAACCCTGGAGACCCGACTCCTCCCCCGGACTTGATGGCGAACATTGACGCCCAGATGACCGTGGCGTTCTATGTGGTGGTCGTTGTGCTCGTATTCATCTCGCTAGCCGCTCTCATTGGCGCTCTGAGTCGCTGGACAGGGGCGTTTTACGTGATTCTGGGCCTCCTTTGTCTTGAGACCCTTTACCTGGTGTTTGGAGTTATGGGCACGTTCGTCGAATCATTGGCCACCTCAGCGTTAGTCGGTCAGTCTCTCGGCCCGCCCGCCTGGATGATATGGGCGGAGGCCGGATTTGGAATTCCTGCCGCGGCTCTGTTCGTATGGATGCTGATCGCCACGATCCGCATTGGACCGTGGGCCATGAGAAATGCGGCCGCAAACGACCCGGCTAGGGGAAGGGAGGTGATGTCTGCCTGAGCTGAGGCTGTCCGATGACGGCCTCTACTACTGGGACGGGGCGCGCTGGGTGAGCACCCTGTCGAACGACGGCCGGTCGCGGTGGAATGGATCCGCGTGGGTGTCGGTGGGCGCGCCGGCGCCGCCGGGATTCTATGAACAGCCGCACACTGGCCCGCGGGTGCCCACGGGGTGGACGAAGCCTCTGCAGTATTCGGTGGTCGCGTATTACGTCGCTTACGCGATCTGGGCAGTCGCCGGACCTTTCCTGCTGGCCGGCCCGCTCTCCGACTACATAAACCAGGCGGTGCAACAGAACGCGGCGCTCAACCCGGATGTGCCACCACCTTCGGCCGACGTGCTGGCAACTATCAACAACATCCTCACTGTGGCCCTTGGGATCGGTGCGGCGATCGGTGTTGCGATCGGGGCGGTGGCCATCATCGGAGCGTTGAGGCGGTGGACCTGGGTGTTTTATGCGGTGCTCGTCCTGCTTGGGCTGACGGCCGTCTCCTTTCCGTTCAGCCTGATCAGCGCCTTCACCACCTCGTCCCTGAGCCCGTTGAAGCTGCCTATCGCCGTCACGGCCGTGTCCGTTGCTTTCGGGATTCCTGGGGTCGCGCTCTTTATCTGGATGGCGGTGGCCGCGTTCCGCCGCGGGCCATGGGGGATGGCGCGGGGTGCGGCCTAGCTGAGCAGCGAGGCGAGCAGCTTGGGGTCGATGTTTCCGCCACTGACCACGGCCACTGTGATCGGTCCCGGCTCGAGCTGCTCGAGCGCCGCGTAGGCAAGCGCCCCAGCGCCTTCGGCCACCACCTTTGCCGCGGACGCCAGCTCCGGAATCGCCGTGCGCAGTCGCGGCTCGGGAACTGTCAGCCACCGATCGACGCACTCCTTCAGGAGCTCGAACATGCGCGCGTCGAAAGGGGCAGTCGTTCCATCCGCGATTGTGTCGGGCTTGATCGAGACGGGGCCGCCGGCTTCGAGGCAGCGCGTCCACAGAGGGTAGCCGTCGGATTGCACCCCTATCACCTCGATGTCCGGCCGGGCACCCTTCAGGGCCGAGGCAATGCCGCCGATCAAGCCCCCGCCACCTACGGGCACGACGACGCGGCCAAGGTCCGGCAGATCCTCCAGAAGCTCGAGCCCCAGTCCACCGTGGCCGGCCATCACCTCGGGGTCGGCGAACGGATGGATGAAGGATTCAGGTTCCGACTTCCATCCCTCCGTCGCCAGCCATTCGAGCATCGCGTCGCGGGGCATGAGGATCGGGACTGCACCCCATCGCTTCACGCCTTCGACCTTGGGGGCCGGCGCCGTGTCATACATCACCACGCGGCAGCGGACGCCCAGTTGCTTGGCGACGTAGGCGCAGGCCTGGGCGGCGTTGCCCGCGCTGACCGTGATCAAGCCACGGCGAAGCCGGTCCGGGGGCAGGTTCAGGGCGGCGGCGAAAAAGCCTCGCACCTTGAAGCTGCCAGTCGGTTGGAGACATTCGAGCTTGAGCATCGCCCCGTCGACCGGGACCATCGGCGTTCGAATGACGTGCGGCCTCGCACGTCCGGCCGCAGCCCGAATCCTCTCAAGGTCGATCACCGCTGATAATCGTAGGCATGCCGATCTATGAGTACAGGTGTGACGAGTGCGGCAAGAAGTCTTCGGCGCTCCTTTCGAGCTTTTCGTCGCCCGACCCAATTTGCCCTCACTGCGGCAAGCCGGCGCTTCGCCGGTTGGTCTCGACCTTCGCCACAGTTTCATCAGGCGACGAGGGCGGTGGCGACTTCGGGGGCGACGGGGACGACTTCGGCGGGGGTGATGACATGGGTGGAGACGACGACGGTTTCGGTGGGGACGACTCGGGCGGCGGCTACGGGGACGACGATTTCTAGTTCGTAATCTGCGAATTAGCCCCTGAAGCTATCGCGGCAGGGTTGGCCGGGGTCCCCCCGGCCATGACTTTGATACCTCTGGGGTCCCCGCGACGCAGTCGCGGGAGGCAGCCCTGCGGCATCGCCGCACGCGCGATGAGAGGGAACCGACTGGTTCCCTCTTATATTTCCAACACGTGATTCGCCGCTTTGATCAGCTCAGGCCCGTGCGTGTCGTCGCGCGCGAAGATGCGGAACAGCGCCATCCGCGCCGGCAGGCGCTTGAACAGGTCGAGGACCCGGCTCTGCTGGTAGCGGTCCTCCAAAGGCTCATATATAAGGATGTCGGCGGTCTCGGTCATCGGGTTGAAAGCGCGTGACTCCTGGGCGGCGACGTCAACCTCGAACTCGATGCCGCGCAAGCGCTGCGGCAATCTCTCACGTATGTGAGCCGCGAACTCCTCGCGCGTCACGCTGAGCGCTCCGCTGGGGATCTCTCGCGCGTCGGTAAGGCCCTGGTAGATGAGCTTCCACTTGAGCTTGCGGGCGACGACCTCCGCCCAGGCCCGCCCGAGCTCCCGCCGCCGGGCGTCTCCCTCGCCGGCCGCCCAGCGATCCACCTCGGACAGCAGCGACCATTCGGTCAGCCCCTGGTAGCGGTCCATCCGTTCCAGCGGATTGCCACCCAGCACAAGGTCCAGGGTCGGACGGAAAACCTCTCGGAGCTGCAGGTCGATGCGCCGAACGGTCCGGTGGAAATAGACCTGGGAATAAAGGTAGAGGCGGGCATTCAGAAACATGTACAGCGCTTCGGCCGCATGGGCGTGAAGCGCCAGGCCTCGTTCGGAGATAAAGGAGTAGTGGATGATCCGCTGCACGTCGACCGGCCCGACGGCAACCCCGCATATATAAGAGTCGCGAGGGACGTAATCCATGTTGTCGGCCGAATAGGCGCCGACCATGGCGGGCTTCAAAGCAGCCAGCCAGTGTGGAGCGTTGAAACCCTCCAGCTCGGCCGACGATATGAGATACGCGACCCAGCTGGGATCGATGCGCTCCCCCGGCTCGAAGTCGGCGCCGGGCGAAGCGCCAAGTGCGCTGACGAGCGGAGCCAGTGGACCTGTTACCAGCGAGCGGCCGATCACCTCGTGATCGATTCCCCACGTGTCGAGGTAATTTTCGTCGAAGAAGTGCCCGAACGGACCATGCCCCACGTCATGGAGCAGCCCTGCGATGCGCATGGTCTCCTCGACCAACCCAACCGAAGGCGTGTCCTTGCAGCTGGCGCTGAGAGTCGGGTGCAGGTGATGCGCCCACTCGCCGGCCAGGTGCATCGCGCCAAGCGCGTGCTGGAAGCGCGAGTGTTCCGCGGTCGCAAAGACCCACCACGCGCTCTGCAGTTGGTGAATGCGACGAAGTCGCTGCAACCACGCTCCGTCCAGGAGGTCCTGCTCGGCAGCGTCGCCAGGCACCCCGCCCGGCCCGCCCTTCGTGATGCGAAGGTATCGATAGATGGGGTCGCTTGAAAGGTTGACTCGGGAGTATTCGAGCGGAGCGCCGGTCACTGACCGATTATCGCGGGCTGGTCAACAGGCCATCAACAGTTGACGACTGGACTCGCGGAAGGGATCGAGCTCTTCAACCTTGGTCGCTACTGGGAAGCGCACGAGGCCTGGGAGCGCGATTGGATGCCAGACCGCAAAGGGCCCGACTCGGGCTTCTACAAAGGATTGATCCAGGTCGCGGCCGGCTGCCTTCATTACTCTCGCCGAAACCGGCGAGGCGCTACGAACAAATGGAAGAGCGGCGCCGACTACCTTCGGCCTTACCTGCCGTCGCACCGAGGGGTGCGCCTTCAACCGTTGGTCGACACCGTGGACGGATATGTACGGGCGACCGGCGGACCGACCTGGCCGAATCTCGTGATGCCAATAATCAGAACGAAATCCTGACAAAGCGGCTAGGCCGGGTTTACCCCGGCCGACACCCAAGCGTTCCCCTTCCAAGCTCCACTCAGTGTGGCCCAGGAGAGGTGGGGGTACCGCGGGGGAGGACAGCTGTCCTCACCCGCGCCTTCGATCACGAGTAAGGAGGGAAGCGGCGGCCGGCAGCCGATTCGATCAGGCCTCCGTGTCCGAGCCGCAACAGGTCACCGGCGTCCGCGCGGCCGTATGCGAAGACGAATGGGAGCAGGAGGTCGAGAGAGCTCGATCGGCCAAAGCCCGCGCATGACGCGACGCCAACGACAGCCGCATCGTCGAGCCTCCCCAACCACAGCATGCTGCCGGGGTGCATCGGTGCGCCAAGCTGGAGCAGCTGCCCGCCCGCGTTGGTGAGCTCGGCATACGCAGGGTCCAGAGGATCGATGGCGGAGGCCCCCGCAAACAGCACGAGCTGAGCACCCAACGCCGTCGCTTCGCGGTAAGCGGAGGCCACTGCTTCGCCGGTGCGAGCAACCTCGCGGACGCCGATCAACTCCGCCCCGTACCAGCCGAGCTTCGCCGTGACCGCGGCACGAAACAGGTCGCGCGCCTTGGGCTTGAGGCGCTCGGTAGCGACTACGAAGGTGCGCAGCGGCATGAAGGGCAGCAGCTCGATGACGGGGCCTTTCTCGCGGCAGATCTGTTCGACCGCGGCGAGCAGATTGCCCGGGACGGCGACCGGGGTGACCTTGCATCCGGCGACCTCTTCGCCCTCGGCCACGGCCTGGCCGTCCATCAGCGTGAACACCGAGATGTAGCCGAGCGCGTTGATGGCGTCGACGAGGTCCGCGCGCACGCGCACCAACCCGCGACGCGTGGCTGTGAGGCGCGTCTGGCTCTGCACTGGCGGCTGCGACTCGAGGCCGGGGCTCAACAGCGCGGCCGCCAGCCGCTGAGCGGCAACGTCTTCGTGCACGTCACCAGCCTCGAGCTCGACCACGTGCACACCGCCCGCCGACCGGACCCTCGCCAGGTGCTCGACGGTCAGCACGGTGCCCTTGCGAAGGTCCGGCCCAAGGTCATGGACCAGCACCCGGCCGACCACGTCCTCTGCCCTGGCCTCTGAGCCAAGTCGGTGAGCCTTCATTACTGGCAGCTTAGTGTCGAGCGTTCCGGAGTGGGACACTCCGATTTGGAATGGGCGAGCCTGCGCCGGTCCGGCTTTACAACACGTTCACGCGGACCAAGGAAACGCTGGTCCCGGCAACGCCGGGCATCGTGCGGATGTACTCGTGCGGACCGACTGTGTATCGCTACGTCCACGTCGGCAACCTGCGGACTTTCATGCTTCCCGACCTTTTATCCAGGACGCTCGAATACCTCGGCTACGAAATCGAGCGGGTGATGAACATCACCGACGTCGGCCACCTCACCGACGACACCTTCGACCGCGGCGAGGACAAGATGTTGGTGTCCGCGCGTCTCGAAAAGAAGTCGCCCGAGGAAATTGCGGCGTTCTACACCGAGGCCTTCATGCACGATGCGGCGAGCGTCAACATCCGGCCTGCGGCTCACTACCCGCGCGCAAGCGACTACGTCCCCCAGATGATCGAGCTCATCACCAAGCTGATCGAAAAGGGACACGCGTACGAGGTCGGCGGGACCATCTATTACGACATCGCGAGCTTCACCGCCTACGGCAAACTCTCGCGCAACACCACCGACAAGCTTCTCGCCGGCGCGCGCGGTGAGGTCGATCCGCGAAAGCGCCACCCCGGCGACTTCACGCTCTGGAAAGCAGCCGGGGCGCATCGACTCCAGGTCTGGCCCAGCCCCTGGGGCCCTGGCTTTCCCGGGTGGCATATCGAATGCTCAGCCATGTCGATGTCGCTTCTCGGCGCTCGATTTGACATCCACACAGGCGGTGCCGACAACGTCTTCCCGCACCATGAGGCAGAGATCGCGCAATCGGAAGGAGTGACCGGCCACCGTGTGGTGAGCCTCTGGCTTCACGCAGGACTGCTGATGCTGGCCGGTTCTCGAATGGCCAAGTCTGCCGGCAACTTCTTTCGAATCCGAGAGCTCGAAGACCAGGGGTTCGACCCGCTGGCCTTTCGCTACCTCGCGCTGCAGGCCAAGTACCGCACCAAGCTGAACTTCAGCGAAGACGGCCTCGCGGGCGCCGATCGAGCGCTGCGAAACCTCAGAGAGCGCCTTCAGGAATGGTCCGCCGAGAGCAGTGAAACCGCCGGTGACTCCGATGCAGCCGCGGCCTTTGAGGCGCGGTTCAGGTCCGCGATCGCAGACGACCTTGACCTGCCTGCAGCGATGGCCCTCGTCTCTGAGCTCACCCGCTCCGCGATCGCTCGGCCAGATAAAGCCACGCTGCTGCGGCGGTGGGATCGCGTGCTGGGTCTCGACCTCGACCGATCTGTGCCGGACCTCGAGCTGCCGGCTGGGGCGGCGAATTTGTTGGAAGCCCGCGAACGAGCGCGAGACGCCAAGGATTTTGCGCGAGCGGACCAACTTCGGGACGAGCTCGCCGCCGCCGGCGTCGTTGTCACCGACACCCCCGAAGGGCAACGGTGGAAAGTCCAGGTCGGAAAGCAACGGGATCGGACCTCGCGGCCCGGGCCCGCCCCTACTACCCCCTAGTCTCCGGCGCCGACCGACAAAGGGACAGCCGGGTCCCCCCAACTACCCATTTTTGGGCAAGCCAAGAGTCCCCTTGACTACGAACGCATGTTCGGCTAACGTCCCTAGACATCCATGCCCACATTTCCCGCCTTCGTCCCAGCCAACTTCCAGGGGGACGTGACCCTCGACCACGTGATCCCGGCGTCCGACGCGAGATTCTCGCCCCTGCCGGATGATCTCCGGCCCGAGCTCGCCCGTGCGCTTGCGGTGCGTGGCGTCGAACGGCTCTACTCCCACCAAGCTGACGCATACAACGCCGTCCGCCGGGCCGGCACCTGGTGGTGGTGACGCCGACAGCGAGTGGAAAAACCCTCTGTTACAACCTGCCGGTCCTTCAGCGTCTCCTGGAGCAGCCGGACAGGCGGGCCCTTTATATGTTCCCGACCAAGGCGCTGGCGCAAGACCAGCTGGCGGAGCTTAGCGCGCTCAAGCACGGCCTGCCCATCGATCTCCGCGTCGACACGTACGACGGGGATACGTCACCCGGGCGCCGCACGGCCATACGCGAGGGCGGGCATGTCGTCATGACCAATCCCGACATGCTGCACGCGGGCCTGCTCCCACATCACACGCGCTGGCGAAGACTTTTTTCGAGTCTCGACTTCGTCGTGATCGACGAGCTGCACATGTACCGCGGTCTCTTCGGCAGCCAGGTCGCCAACGTCATCCGGCGCCTCAAACGAATCTGTGCTTTTTACGGATCGAATCCGACCTTCATCTGCACGTCCGCGACGATCGCCAATCCGCTGCAGCTCGCCCAGAAATTGCTGGAGGAGGAGAACATCGAGCTGGTGGAGCGCAATGGCGCGTCACGCGGCGAGCGCCGGCTCATCTTCTATAACCCGCCACTGCTCAATCGCGAGATGGGCGTGCGCCGCAGCTCAATGCTAGAGGCGCGTCGTATCGCGGCGCCATGGATCCGCGGCGGGGTGCAGACAATCGTTTTCTGCCGCAGCCGCCTGCAGGTCGAGGTGATGCTCAGCTACCTCCGACAGGACCTCGCGCCGCGCCTCGACGCTGCGCAGCGCGTGCGCGGCTATCGATCGGGATACCTGCCGTTGCATCGCAGGGAGATCGAGGCCGGCCTGCGCAGCGGAGAGATCACCAGCGTGGTCAGCACCAACGCGCTCGAGCTGGGGATCGACATCGGCAGCCTGCAGACGGCGATCCTGGTCGGCTACCCGGGCACCATCGCATCCACCTGGCAGCAGCTGGGCCGAGCCGGGCGGCGATCCGGCTCTGTGGGTGTCTTCGTGGCGTCGAGCTCGCCACTCGACCAGTTCATCGTTCGACACCCTGAATACTTCCTCAGCTCCGATCCGGAGGAAGGCCTCATCGACCCTGACAACCTGCTGCTCCTGGCGGGCCACCTCCAAGCCGGCCTGTTCGAGCTGCCTTTCGAGGACCAGGAGCGCCTCGGACGCGCCGACGTCCGCGAGCTGCTCGAGCTGTTCGAAGAGGATGGTTCCGCTTCGCGCTCGGGAGGCCGTTGGTTCTGGAGCCGGCAGGCTTTCCCGGCGGACGAGATCCACCTCCGGCGCATCGCAGCGGACAACGTGGTGATCATCGACACGTCGCCGCCACGACCCAAGGTCATCGGCGAGATGGATCAATTCACCGCGCCTGTCCTGCTGCACGAGGAGGCGGTCTACCTCCACGAAGGTGCGCAGTACCACGTCGAGCGCCTGGACTGGGAGGAGAAGAAGGCTTACGTCCACCCGGTCGAGGTCGATTACTACACGGACGCGCTTGCGGCGGTCACCGTGCAGGTGCTCGACACGTTTGCCGGTCCTGAGGGCCAGGGCCTGTCACGAAGTCACGGCGAGTTGAAGATCACCGCACTCGCCAGCATGTTCAAGAAGATTCGCTTCCACACGCACGAGAACATCGGGTCGGGTCCCATCCACCTGCCGGAGCAGACGCTGCACACCACCGGTTACTGGATCACCGTCGACGAAGACCTGTGGCGCACGCTGGGTCGCGAGACCCTCGAAGCAGGATTGCAAGGGATGGCGCACACCTTGCGTCACGTCGCGAGCCTGCGATTGATGTGCGATCCTCGCGACCTTGGCGCGGTCGCGGAGGTGCGCTCCGTGACCACGCGCCTGCCGACGGTGACCGTCTACGAGATGTATCCGGGGGGCGTCGGTTACTCGGCCCGCATGTTCGAGCTGCACCGAGAGCTCCTCGAGCAAGGCGCGGCGCTCGTGCATGACTGCCCATGCCTCGCCGGTTGTCCGTCCTGCATCGGACCGCTGCATCTCGTGGAAGGAGCCAAGGAAGCATGTCTGCGACTCCTGGAGGCCGGCGCCCGACGCCGGTCTCCTACCTCCGCGAGCGCCTTACCCGTCTAGGCGCGCCGCCGCGGCCGCGACCCACGGTCGAGCGCGCTAGACCGCGCGGGTTCGAGGTCGTCGGCACTCCTTACGGCGACGCTCTCCTGCGACAGGACGTGATCCCGCTGCCGACGCTCGACCCAGACCCCGGCTCCGTTGCATACATCGACACCGAGACGACAGGCTTATCCGGCGGGGCGGGAACCTATGTCTTCGCTGCCGCTGTCGCACGGCCCATCGACTGTGGGCTGCGAGTCGCACAGGTGTTTCTCCCACAGCCAGGCATGGAAGCCGCGTTCCTGCATGCGCTGCAGGCCGAGATCCAGCCGGCCCAGGCGGTGGCCACCTTCAATGGCAGCTCGTTCGACCTCCCTGTGCTGCGGACGCGGTGGGTGATGGCTCGCATGCCCGGGGAGCTGGCCTGCCCGCCGCACGTGGACCTGCTCACCCTGGTCAGGGCCCTGTACCGCCATCGACTCGAGAGCTGCAACCTGCGCTCGGTCGAGGAGCGGCTGCTCGGATACGAGCGCGATGACCCCATCGACAGCGCGCTGGTGCCTGACGCTTACTTCGAGTATCTCCGTCATGACATCAGCCCAGTGCTCGAGGCGGCGCTCGAGCACAACCGCCTCGACGTAATCAGCCTCGTTCACCTACACTCCCGTCTTCTTGCCCGCCTCCGAGGCGGGGATGCAGGCATGGACGCCGCTGATTGGCTGGCGCTCGGGCGCCATCGATTTCGACGAGGCGCGCGGGCGGACGGTTGGCGGGCGCTGCGAAACGCGACTGCCTTCGCCAAGGGTGAGGCGTCGGCAACGGCCGGGCTCTTGCTCAGCCGCCGCCTCGTGCGCCGCGGTTCTATCGGGGCCGCGGACAGGTTGCTGAATTGGTTGGAGTCGCGCGTGACGGAGGACATGCGGGTTCCGATTGCACGCGCTCGCCTCCTCGAGTGGCGAAAGCGCGACCCATTCGCAGCCTTGAGCGTGGTCGAGGGAGCGCGCCGGCGAATGCCGGATGAGGCGGAGATGCTCGAATCGCGACTGATGAGGTTGCGCCGAAAAGTCAAGAAGCGCTCGACCGCCAGCCTGCCTTTTGCCTGAGTTACGCCCGCCCGCGGATGCGGACTTTGCTAGATGACAGCCGCCACGCGTGGCGGTTCGACAACCACCTCCGCGGTGGCCGGGAGAGCGAGGTCTGCGATGAACAGCTCCAAGCTGCCGTCCCGAATGCTCTGCCCCAGCGCCTCGACCACAGCCGGGTCGAACTCGGTACCCGCGAGCTCGGTCACGCGGTCGAGCGCCCTCAAGGCCACCATGCGCTCGCAGCCGCGACCGGCCGTCAGGGCCTCGTATGTCTCGGCGACCGCAAGGATCCGGGCTCCAAGTGGAATCTTCTCTCCGACCAGGGCATCGGGCTTGCCAGTGCCGTCCCAGCGCTCATGGTGGCCACGGACATATGCCAGGACCTCAGGCGAAAACTTCGCGCGGCGCAGGATCTTTTCGCCGGTCTCGGTGTGGCCCGGAGTCTCGAAACCCTGGCCTGCGGTCAGCGTCATGTGGCCGACATCATGGAGAAAGGCAGCTGTTCGCAGGTCCTCGAGGCGAGTCACCGGCAAGGTCGAACGCCGGCCGACCGCGTCCGCGATTATCGCCACGCGGCTCGAGTGGCCTCGCGTCAATGGGCTGCGGTGGTCGACGGCGTGGGCCACAGCGACGACGACCTGCGGGCCGGCTTCGGCCAGCATCGCGAACAGGCTGACGTCATCGAGCTCCAGCTCCGTGACCAGCTGCGGAAAGGTGCATGCGCGGTCTTTCCCCTCCCGCTTGGCCAGGTAGAGAGCCTGGTCGGCGGCCGCGACGAGCTCTGCCGCCGTCAGCCCGTCGTCAGGGTACGTGGCCCCTCCGACGCTGAAGGTCAGGTGACTGCCTGGCGTGGTGGTGATCGACGCCTCATGAACAGCTTCCACGATTCGCTGTGCCAGCTTGTGCGCGCCGATCGCACCGGTATCGGGAGCCATCACCACCAGCTCGTCCCCGCCGTAACGCGCAACGATGTCCTGGGCACGCGCCATGGAGCGGACTATCCTGGCGCCGAGCTGCAGCACCAGGTCACCGTGCTGGTGGCCAACCTGGTCATTCACCGATTTGAAGTGATCGAAGTCCACGAGCACGACCGAGAAGGTTGCGGCACGCCTGTCGGGATGGGCGAAGGCTGCCGCCAGCCGCCGACGGAACTCCCGCGCGTTGGCGAGCCCTGTCAGCCCGTCGGTGGTCGCCTCCTGGGTGCTCCGGTGGTAGCGAAGCGCGTTGGCGAGCGGAACCGCCGAGCTGCCTGAGAGGGCGGCGACCGAGAAGAGATCCTGGTTCGTGAAGCTGCCTTGGTCACGGACCAGGCTCAGCAATGCGGTCACCCCCTCACCGGATGCGATGGGGATGACCAGCGCCCTCCGGTCGGCTCCATAGGAGGCTTCGCCTGTACGGGCCGCTTGGGCGAGCTTCTCCTCGTCGAGGAATTCAGGCACCGCCCCCGGCTCCCCATCCGGCGCGCTTGCGCCCACCTCGAAGCCCTCGTGCGAGGCGAGGATCAGGCTCCCTCGATCGGCCATCGTCATCTGAACCGCGTGGTCGACGATGAGCTTGAACACGTCCTTGATGTCGGTGTCGCTGACCATCGTCACGCTCAGCTCACGCAGGGAGTCCGCCTGGGCCGCGCGCTCGACTGCCTGCCGCCGCTCCCGCTCCAGCTCCCGGGTCATGTAGCCGGTCGCCAGGGCGACGACGAGGAACAGGAAGATCTTGCCGATAGTGGCGTTCGGGTCGGTCGTGAAGTTCGCCGGCGTGAACGAGCCGCCGACAAATAGATAGATGAAAGAGATGACAAATGCGGAGACCACACAGGCCGCGGCGCCGAATCGGACCGCGTTGGTGATGACGGCCAGGAACAAAGCGAGAAAGAAAGGGCTCGAGAACCCGTCTGATAGGTAGACCAGACCAGTCGCAAAGAAAATATCCAGCGACATTGTGCTCAAGCTGAACTGCTTTCCAGGCTGGTACCCGCGCGCCAAAAGCACGTTCACTGCGACATTCATCACGGCCCAGCCGGCCAGCAGAACGTCGACGGTGCCACGGGCTTCGGTCCCGGTCACCGTGGTGACGTTGTTCAAAACGGCCAGGACGATCAGGAAGAGCCATCGGAAGCTGACCGCGACCCTCTCGCCGACGCGGCGTCGGTCTGCGTCGAATTTGGCATCCATGGCGCGCGCTCGTACGTCCTGCCAGCGGCGAGAGTCTGTGCGAGTTTCGACCTTGGGCGTCAAGAGTCTGACTCACAGGGCAAGAACGTCTTACCGGTCACCTGAAATCTCCGAGCGACTGAAAACCGCCCCCAGTCCGTTATTCGAATACATGTGCCGCATCCAGCGGTCCTATCGGTTTGAATAACGCTCACAAATGATGGCTGAGGCAGTTCAAACTCGCACTTCCACTCGGGATTCGGCACGTTCCGGGTGGACCAAAACGCCCAGGGTGCCACCTATGTCATCGCCGGAGAGCAGTACCACTGGATCGTGATTTACCAGGTACCGGGTAGCGCGTGCTCGAACAGCTTGAACGGTGGTGCACTAGAGCAGGCCGGCTAGCCCCAGTCTTCCTCGGATCGCTTCAGCTCGGGCCGGCCGCCGTCAGGCGACGGCCGGACCTCGTAGCCGAGGTCGCGCAAGCCTTCATCAATCCACAGCAGCGCCATCGCCTCGGTGTTGGCCCACGTGGCCGGGGACGATCCCTGCAGGCCGGTGTCGATGACAATGCGACCAGCCACGCGCAGCAGCCTTCTCGTCAGCGGCGCGGCCTCAAGGACTGTCAGCTCGAGGCCTTCGAGGGCGCGCGACAGCATGAAGCAAGCTGCGTTGAACGTCTGCGCGTCCATCGGCTCGTTCGCGGACAGCTTCTCGGCCAGTCCGGCGCGCAGGTCGGTCGGGTCCATATGGCGGTTATTATTGTTGGCCCGAGGCTGGGAGATGGATCTGAACGAACCTGTTTTGCTGACGCCCGAGGGGCTGGAGAAGCTCAAGCGCGATCTCGAGGTCGCGTTGAAGCGCCGTGCTGAGGCGGGCGAGCGCCTCAAGGAGGCGTTCCAGCCTGGAGACATCGAAGACAACCCGGAGTACGAGCAGGCGAAGGAAGAGGTGGGCCTTCTCGACAGCCGCATCTACGAGCTGCAGGAGATGATCGGCAGGGCGGAGATCATCAAGGAGTCGCACTCGAGCGTGGCCGGCCCCGGCTCGACCATCGACGTGGTCGACACCGAAGGGTCATCAGAGACGTACCACCTGGTCGGAGCAGTCGAAAGCGATCCGTCCGCCGGCCGCATCTCTGTCGAATCCCCAGTCGGACGGGCCCTCATAGGCAAGAAGAAGGGCGACAAGATAACCGTCAGCGTGCCATCGGGCACGCTCACGCTGACCGTCAAAGCGGTCAAGTAACCAATCGATGTCCGTTCGGACATCGGATGAGGGAACAGCAGACCGGCAGCTGAACACGGATGCCATCGCCGACCGCACGACAGTAGGTGTGTTGCTCCGTCAAGCAGCACGCTATGGCGATCGCCCTCTGGTCCATTACCCGGTGGGCGAGGTTTGGGAGACCGCGACATGGGCGGATATGCAACGTTGCACGCTGGCTGTTGCATCAGCACTCATTGAGTCGGGCGTCAAGGCCGGTGACCATGTCGTCCTGATGGGACCCAACAGCCTCGCGTGGCTCTACTGCGACTTTGGCATTCAAGCCGCAGGGGCCGTCTCGGTTCCCATCTACTCGGGCACGGTGCCGGAGGTGGCGCAGACCATCGTCGAGGACTGCGAGGCGGTGATGGCGATCGCGTCGGATTCGAAGATGGCGTCGAAGCTGAAGGTCAACGAAACCCTCAGGAGCATCGTGACCATCGACTCGGAGGTCGATGGGTGGCTATTGCAGCCTGCAAAGCGCCTTGGAGAGGTGTTCAAGCGGCTGCAGGCGATCAGCCCCGATGACGTGTGCACAATCGTCTACACGTCCGGCACCACCGGGGACCCAAAAGGGGCCGAGCTCGCTCATCGCAGCCTCGTTGACGTGACACGCGCTGTCGTCAAGGTGCACCCTCTCACCGAGGCGGATTTCACGCTCTCATGGCTGCCGTACTCCCACGTTTTCGAACGAATCAACGGCACGCTGACCATCCTCATGATCGGCGGGCAGATGTGGCTTTCTCACGGCGTGGACAGGCTCGCCGAAGACCTGGCAGAGGTGCAGCCGACGATCCTCCTCAGCGTGCCGCGCGTGTACGAGAAGATGCACTCCCGCGTCATGGATCTTGTTCGTGAGGCGCCCGGAGTTCGCCGCGCGCTTTTCAACTGGGCCGTCGGCGTGGGCACGCGATACTCACACGAGTTGAGCCCGGGACCGATCCTCAAGGCCGAGCATCGGCTTGCGGTACGCCTGGTTCTGGGTCCGCTGCGACGCCGGCTCGTCGGCGGGCGACTGCGCTTCTTCATCAGTGGCGGCGCCGCTCTTGCGCGCGAAATTGAAGAATTCTTCTGGGCGATCGGAGTGCCCATCCTCAACGGTTGGGGCATGACCGAGACGTCCTCGGGCGCTTGCTCGAACACGCTGACCCAGCACCGTTTTCTCACTGTCGGAAAACCGTTCCCCGGGATTGAGCTGCGGATCGAGCAGGATGGCGAGATCCTGGTCAACAGCCCAGGCAACATGCTCGGCTACCACAAGAACCAGGTGGCCACCATAGAGACTCTCGACCACGGTTGGATCCGCACTGGCGACATCGGAGAGATCGACGCGGACGGATTTCTGAAGATCACCGATCGGAAGAAGGACTTGATCAAGACTGCAGGCGGCAAGTACGTGGCGCCGCAGCAGCTCGAGTTCGAGGTCCAGCGCGACGACCTGGTTGAGCAAGCGGTGGTGATCGGAGAGAGCAGGCCGTACGTGACCGCGCTGATCGTCCCCGACTGGGCGACGGTCACCAAGCGAATTCCCGGACGCCCGGAGGACTTGATCAACGACAAGCGTGTGATCGCTTTGATCGAGCAGGCGGTGGACGCCCTCAACAAGAGGGTCGGCTCCTGGGAGGCGATCAAGTACTTCACCCTCCTGCCCCGCGCTTTCACGGAAGAGGCAGGTGAGATCACCCCCACCCTCAAGATCAAGAGGAAGGTCGTGGCTCAGAGGTACGCGGATCAGATCGAATCGATGTACACCGGCAGGAAAAAGCCAGCGTAATCTGGGGGTCATGTCTGGACCCACCGACATGTCGGAGCTTCATCTCGCCCTCGACCGCCTGCGCCCTCAGGTTTGCCACTGCGGGCTCAAGGGCGAATGCCTCGGCTGCAAGGGGATCGAGATGGTGCGCGCCCAGGCCGAGGCGGTAGTCGCCGCCGCGAGCCAGCCGATTCTCATCCAGGTCGCACAAGAAGCGGCGATGAAGGACATGGCGGCGCGGTTCCAGGGGATGACCGAGCGGCTCCTGAGCGACCCCGAGATCCGGCGGTCCGCTGAGGACATGCAGCAAAAACTGATGTCCGACCCGGAGACACGCGAGCTCCTCGAAGAGCTGATGAAGCGACTGGGCACTCAGCCGGAGCAATGACCTAAGGGCCCTTACCTGGGCGGTGGACGATCGACGCGTCCTCGGCGCCAAGAGCCTCTTGTTCCTCCGCATCGACCTGGCGCGGTTGGAACAGGCGTTGAGCAATCAACGTGGGGACCACCGCCGACAGGATCACCACTGTGAGGAGCTGCGAGTACTGCGCCCCGCTGACGAGGCCGTGGTTGAGCCCGTACAGGGCCGAGATGGAGCCGAACGTGAGACCCGTCGCCATCAACAAGGTGATGTAGTTGCGATCGCGGCGCCCCACACCGAACGCAGCCGCAACGGGCCAGACACCGATCAGCTTCGCGGCCATCTTCGTCAGGAACAGGACTGCGATCACGCCAGCCCCGCCGACCAGGGCCGGGACCGAGATCAGCAGCCCGGCGCGAAGGAAGAAAAACGGCGTGAGCAGGGCGAAGGCGGCCGACCTCATCCGGTCCATCAGGACACGGTCGCCTTGGAAGACTCCCGCCGTGACAAGGCCAACGAGGTATGCCGGCAGCACCGCCTCGCTTCCGGCCGCGGTGGCGAGGCCGCCAAGAGCGAGCAGCACAAGGAGCAAGAACTTGAGCTCGGGTTCGCTCACGCGGTGTCCGAAGGTCCGCATGATCCACCGCAGCGCAGGGGACACGCAGATCAGGGTGATGGCGGTTGCCGCAACAAACGCGACGAGCAGGAGGTTGAACCCGGCAAAAAGGGCCCCGAGCGCCAGGACGGTGCCCAGGTCAGTGACGAAACAAGCGGCAAGGATCAGCTTGCCAAGGTCGTCACGATTGAGGCCCGTCTCGACCATCACGGCATAGACCACCGCAACGGAGGTCGTGCTGAGAGCCACCCCGCCGATCTCGGAGGCATGCAGGTCCCAGCCGAGGGCGAAATAGCAGACCGCCATGGCGGCGAGGAACGGGAGGGTGAAGGAGGCGATGCCGATCGAAAGGCTCGCCTTCCAGTGGCGACGCAGAGACACAGGGTCGATCTCGGCGCCCGCCAGGAAGGTGAGCGTCACCGAGCCGAGGCTGGCAAGGAACGTTGTGAATGCGGTCTGCTGCACGAGGCTCGAGACGCCTGGGATATTGCCGGCGAGTACGCCGACAAGAATCTCCGCCAGCGCCACCGCAATCCCTGCCCGGATGCTGATCAGCGAAGCGCCGAGAGCCAGCGCCATCCAGATGGCGGCGACCGTGTAGATGTTCATCGCTCGTCCTCCTCTGCCAGCGAGTGCTGTTTCGTTGGTAGAGGCCATCAGCCGGGCGTCAGCCCGAGCGTTTCAAGGAGCGAGCCTCATCGCGCCGTCTGCGCGATGTTACTGAATCAGACTGCGTTATGCGCTCGGCACGGCTGTGGTCGGTGTCGCTGCGGGCTTGTGAGCGGGCCGGTTCCACAGCGGTATGGTTCCCGTCTGCAGCCGCTTGATGATCGCCTGCTCCCGGGCGGGAGTGAGCTGCTTGTTGGTCATGGCGGCGTCCAGCACCGGCTTCAGCTTGGCGATCAGCCGATCGCGGAACTGGGCTTCGGTCACGTTCTGGGCGACCGCGATCTGGGAAAGCGACATTCCCTTCTTGAGGTCCGCCTTGAGCGTCTGGTCGGAGATTCCAAGAGCTGAGGCTTCCGCGCTCAGCAAGGCCGGGCGGAAAGCCGCCAGACCGGGGCGGGGCTGGAGGCCGGCGGCAATCGCGCAGGGCGCCTTGCCGGCGAGTCGCTTCTGGATCGCGTCGGCCCTGGCCTGCGTCAGCTTTCCGCTCTTGACCTCATCGGCCAGGGTCTCGCCGACGGCCTTCTGGTAGGCGGCATTGAGCGCAGCCGGGCTGGCCTTCAGGTCGGCGGACAGGTGCGTCAGGAAATCGGTGCACAAAGCCGAGGGCTGACCGGCCTGATCGAGCGAGACGCTGGTCGTTTGCGATGGGGTGGACGACGTGGTGAGAAAGGGCAGGTTGTAGCCGGCCGCGGATGCGCTGACCAGAACCACTGCGCCGGAGACCGCCGCCGCGCCGGCAGCAAGGCCGGCAACGCGTAGGAAGGTGAGGTGAGCCAACTTGTTCATCGACTCATTAACGCCCACGGGACGCCGCCGGTTCTCAACCGGGCATCAACGTTTTGTAAACCCGGCTGTGGGCGACGGGAGGGCTATATTCGCACGATGGAATCGCCCCCCAAAGTCGGGTGGACCGGCAGGCATGCCGTCGAGCTCTACGTGCGTACGTACACCACGATGCTGCAGAGCTCCGGCGATATCAAGGCCGAATCCCTCGTGCAGGCCCACCTGGGCATGGGCTCGGTCCTGCACCCCCTGGCGGCCGAGCCGCAATCCGACATGGGGGCACTCCTCTATGCAGTCCGGCGACTCCCTGACGCCATCGGCCGTTGCCGCCACGTGGTGATGGGTCAGAGCCCGCAGGGTTTTCGGGCTGTGCTCGGGGCCGACATTCTCAGCTGGAAGGCGGTGAAAGCGCCTGCCCGGCGACGGCGCTGGTACCAGGACGGCACGACGCTGGCCGTTTTGATCGCATCCAACTCGGACATCGACGACCTCGTCCCGACGCTTGTCGCCTATCAGATCGAATGGAACAAGCTGCACGTCGCGCTCCAGGACGTGGAGCTCGCCGGTGAGCAGGCGCGTTCGGCCGCGGGCGCGAGCGAGGATGACTGGCGCAGGCTGCACGATGCATGGGGCGAGAGCTTCGATGAGACGCTGGCGCTGATCAAGCGCGAGGAATGCAAGATCGTGATGCGTCTTGTCGGCGGCAGCCACCTGGGTTATGCGCGCAACGCCAGCCGCTGGTGGCTGCCGATCGCGGCGGCCATGGATGAGCTCGGTGTACGCGACGCGCCTGTTTACTTCGTCTCGTCCAATGCCCACAGCCTCATCAACGTGCTGACCAACGTCGCGCGGCAGTTCGACACGGAGATACGCGACTGGATTCGACGAAACCATCCTGAGCTCGACGAGGAGAGGCGTAAGCTCGAGGCCGGCAGCAGCCGCGCGTCTCCCGACAACTGGCTGTACTACAGCGCCCGCCACCTGTTCGACACTCACCCCGACCGCGAGCGCCAGCGGCAGCGGCGCTCGGAGATGGAAGCGGCGATCGGCATCCGGCACGTTCCTGCGCGACGAACCGGTGTCGACTCGGCGGCGCAGGTGTTCAAGCTGTCGCAGCTCGACCCGTCGGCGATCGATCCGAGGGTCGGCCGCGTGGATGAGCAAAAGCTCCGTGCCTCGGGCGCGTGCATCCTCAATGTCGACTACCCGTTGGGAATGGCCGCGTACCACATCCTCCGACAGGTCGCCGAGCAGGCGGCGTGGATCGCGGGGGTCTACGTACTGGGCAAAGCGGCCACCCTCAACGCCGACGTGGGCGATGTGATGATCCCCAATGTCGTGCATAACGAGCACTCCGGCAACACCTACTGGCTGGATAACTGCTTCGCAGCGGACGACGTGCAGCCGAACCTCGTCTACGGGTCCGCGCTCGACAATCAGCGTGCTGTCGCCGTGCGCGGCACCTTCCTCCAGAACCGCGACTATCTCGATTTTTATTACCAGGGGCGCTACACGGTGGTGGAGATGGAGGCGGGTCCCTATCTCGACGCTTGTTATGAGATCGCGCAACCGGATCGGTATCCGATTGGCGAGAGCGTCAACATGGCCCGGATCACCTTTGACCTGGGCATCGTGCATTACGCGTCAGATACGCCGTACACGCAGGCGCGAACGCTGGGCGCGCGCGGCCTCAGCTATCGCGGAATGGATTCGACGTACGCGTCGGCTATCGCGGTGGCGCGACGGATCCTGCAGCGGGAGGATGCCCTGCTGAGCTGATCACGCGCACGCGATCGTGCGGGTGGTTGTGCTCGCCGGCGCCGTGGTTTATCTCACCGCACGGGTGGCAGCTTTCGACCTGAATCGTTGTATGCCCGATGGAGAATCGATCGCACAGTCTTCTCTCCAGGTCCCGCACGACATGCTCAGCCTCGCGCAGCGGGCAGTCGTCAACCACCACGTGAACGCTCAGCGCCATCTCGTCCGAGGAGAGGGCCCAAACGTGGAGGTCGTGCATTCCGCTGACGAGCTCTGTGCCAGTGATCTCGGCCGTCACCGCAGCAAGATCGATCTCGCGCGGTGTGCCTTCGAGGAGAAGGTTCACAGTTTCGCGCACGATCCGCCACGCGCCGAATGCGATCAGAACGGCGATGGCGAGCGACAGCAGCGGGTCGATGTAGAGCCACCCCGTGAGGAGGATCACGGCGCCGGCCACGACGACTCCGATGGATGCGCCAATGTCACCCGTCACGTGCATGAGCGCTGCACGCATGTTCAGGTTATGTGTGTCGCCGCGGAGGCCAAAAGCGACATAGGTGTTAATCGCGATACCGACCAGTGCCGCGACGATGACGATGCCACCCTGCACAGGCTCCGGGTTTGCGAGGCGACGCAACGCCTCGTAGCCGATGGCGATGACGATCCCGATCAGGACGATCGAGTTCAGAAGCGCGGCCAGGATGCTCACGCGGTGGTATCCGTAGCTGCGGCTCTTGTCGGCCGGCCGGTTGGCCTGGGCGACGGCGAACCAGGCAAGTCCCAAGGCGAAGACGTCGGTGAGGACGTGCCCTGCATCTGACAGCAGGGCCAGTGAATGGGAAGCCAGACCGCCGGCGAGCTCGACCACCAGGACCAGGCACGTGAGGGCGAGCGCCAGCTTCAGCGTCGAGATGCGATCTCTCACCGTGCCCATGAACTCACTCTACCCACATGTATCGAACGGTAATTGCCGCCTTCGCGGCCCCCTCCGCCCGGCCTATTGGCTGGGCTTCCACCAGTCCTCGCCACGCTCCAGGTACGCCAGGAGCATGCCGTGGCGAAGGCCCTGGTGGCTGACGTGCATGACCGCCAGGCCGTACCAGTCCAGCAGCAGCAAGAGCACCTCGACCCCTGCCCGCATGGCCTTGACACGGTTGGGCGGAAGCTGGACCTTGGCCGCCACATCGGCCGCCTTCCCCGCGTCGAGGCGGTTCTCGCACGTGAGCAGGGCGGCGGTGGTGAGAACGATGGGTGGATTCCGCTTCGCCAGCACCAGCGGCAGGTTTGAAGCTGTTCCTCCGGTCGCCACCAGACGCTCCACGTCAGCGTCGGGCGCGTGAGCGAGCTCGTGGAGCGCGGCTCTGCGCAATCGCGCGCGCTCCTCCGGCTTGGGAGGGTCCGAAAGGTGCGTACTGGCGAGAACACCGGACCCGATGGGCAACGTGGCGGAGCGCACCATCTTGCGAGCATTGCCGACGGTGATCTCCGTCGAGGCGCCCCCCAGGTCGGCCATCACCCATTCGCGCCTCCCTGCGTGGCTGGAGGCGACCCCCAGGAAGCTCAGCTCCGCCTCCCGATGGGCTCCGATGATATGGACTGGCGTGCCGATGGCATCGCCGGCCACGCGCATAAAAGCCTCGCGATCAGACGCTTGACGCACAGCTTCGGTCGCTCCCGCTATCAGGACCTCGTAGCCGTGCGTTTTGGCCTGGGCGACCACTGATCGAAGAGCTCGCATCGCAGTCTTTGAGCGCGGCCCGATGAAGCCGGTCCTGGCGACCTGGGCCCCGAGCTCGGGCATCTCGACGTAATGGGCGACGTCGACCAGCCGCCCGTGCACCACGTCGGCCACCAGCGCATGAACTGTGTTGCTGCCGACATCGACTGCCGCCAATCGCATTGCACAGCCACTCTAGAATCTCCGTGAGTGCCAGAGAAGCAATCAGCCCGGCCTAACCTGCACGCGCCGGCGCGCAAGGTGCGAGTAGAGCGCGACTCCATGGGGGAGGTTGAAGTGCCTGCAGACGCTTATTACGGCGCCTCGACGCAGCGCGCGGTCCTGAACTTCCCAATCTCCGGCCAGCCGTTCCCCCGCCGCTTCATCCGCGCGCTAGGACTGATCAAGAAGGCGGCCGCCCAGACCAACCAGGAGCTGGGCCTGCTTTCGAGAAGGCGGGCGCGCGCAATAACGGCCGCGGCGCAGGAGGTGATCGACGGCAAGCTAGACGACCAGTTTCCCATCGACATCTATCAGACAGGGTCCGGAACGTCGACGAACACCAACGCCAACGAGGTCATCGCCAGCCGCGCCATCGAGATCCTGGGCGGCGAACGTGGGTCGAAGGCCGTGCACCCCAACGACCATGTGAACCTCGGCCAATCCTCGAACGATGTGATTCCGACCGCGATCCAGATCTCGTGCGCCGTGGCGATCGCCGACGAGCTCATCCCCGCGCTTCGAATGCTGGAAAAAGCGCTTGAAGCCAAGAGCAAGGAGTTCTGGCCGGTGGTGAAGACAGGCCGGACTCATCTCCAGGACGCCACGCCGATCCGGCTCGGCCAGGAGTTCAAGGGGTACGCCGGCCAGGTGGAGGAGTCGATCCGCCGGGCGGAGGCGGCAATCGAGGAGTTGGCGAAGGTGCCCCTCGGTGGCACGGCAGTCGGCACCGGGCTCAACTCGCACCCGCACTACGCCCGCATGACCAGCGCGCGCCTCGCCAAGGCCACGCGCATCGGCATCCACGAAACGCGCAATCACTTTCACGCGCAGGCGACGCTTGACGTCCTGGTCGCGGCGCACGGAGCGCTGCGAACCATCGCCACCAGCCTGTGGAAGATCGGGTCCGACATCAGGCTCATGGGCTCCGGGCCGATTGCGGGGCTCGGGGAGCTACGCCTGCCCGAGACGCAGCCAGGTTCGAGCATCATGCCCGGCAAGATCAACCCGGTCATCATCGAGTCGTTGACGATGGTCGTCGCTCGTGTGTTCGGCAACGACGTCACCGTCGCGCTCTGCGGGCAGTCGGGCAGCCTGTTCGAGCTGAACGTGATGATGCCTGTCGCGGGCGTGACGTCTCTCGAGTCGATCACGCTCCTCGCGGCGTCCGCGCGAAACCTCACCGAACGCTGTATCGAAGGCCTGCAGGCAACCGACAGAGGACCTGAGCTGGTCGAGCGCAGCCCGATGCTCGCCACCGCGCTGAACCCGATCATCGGGTACGACGAGGCGGCCAAGATCGCCAAGGAATCGATGCGCACCGGCCGCTCGATCCGCCAGCTCGCGCGGACGAAAGGCATCTCCGAGGCGCAGCTCAACAAGGTCCTCGACCTCGCGAAGATGACCAAGCCAGGCCTCGAAGGCCCCGGTGGAGGCGGCTAGCAAAAAAGGAGTCGCTCTTGCGTGACCTCCGGCTCGAGGTCGTCGATGGCGTGGCAATGCTGGTGATCGACCGGCCTGGCGCTCGCAATGCCCTCGCGCTGCAGACCATGGACGAGCTCGATGAGGCCCTCGAGACAGTGAGGGTTCAGCGCGCCCGCGTTCTCATCATTCGCGGCGCCGGGAACAAGGCCTTCTGCGCAGGCGGCGACATCAAGGAGCTCGAGAGGATGCGCTCCGAGTCGGAGGCTGCGGAGATGGCACACCGGATGCGCGCGACCCTCGACCGCATACCGCGGCTCGCCATCCCCGTCATCGCGGGCCTGAACGGCGACGCGCTGGGCGGCGGCGCAGAGCTCGCCATCGCGTGCGACTTCAGGATCGCGGCGGAGCACGCGCGCATTGGCTTCCCTCAGATCACGCTGGGGCTGATGCCCGCATGGGGTGCTTCGGAGCGCCTCGCCTCCCTCGTGGGCCGTGGTCGGGCGCTGAGCATCCTGCTCGGCGGACAGCCCGTGGCCGCACCCGAAGCGCTCCGGCTGGGTCTCGTGGAGATCGTGGTTTCCACCCCGACCTTCGATGGTCGCCTGCAGGCTCTGGCCAGCGCGATAGCTGCGGCGCCTCCCGCCGCAGTCGCTGGAATCAAGAGCTCCGTCAATGCGGTGCAACCTCATCGAAATCCTGAGCTGGCCGACACGACGGTCGAAGCGTTCGCGCGCATCTGGGCGGACCCCGCTCACTGGGAAGCGGTCGAGAAGATGGAGAAGCGGCGCCGAGAGAAGCGGTGACCACATCGCACGTCCCCAACCCGCTCTTGCGATTTCGCCTACCGGGCGTGCTGCTGGCAGTCGTCATCGCCATCGGCATCACCGGGTATGCCGTGATCGACAAATGGGACTTTCTGGATTCCTTCTACATGACGATCATCACCATCAGCACCGTCGGATACACGGAGGTGCATCCGCAGGGCACCGCGGGCCGGATCTTCACGTCCCTCCTAATCGTGATCGGGGTGGGTACGATGCTGTTCGGCTTTGGCGTGTTCGCGGAAGCCCTCACCGAAAATAACTTCGGCATCTACAGGAGGCAGCGTCAGTTGGAGCGCCAGCTCGGCCACCTGCGCGATCATTTCATCATCTGCGGCTACGGCCGCATCGGCACGCAGATTGCCATTGAGTTCGACGACCACAAGGTTCCCTACGCGGTGATCGAGCAGAACCCCGAAGCGCTCGAACGGCTTCAAAACGAGAACCGCCTGCACATCGAAGGCGATGCCGCGAGCGAAGACATCCTCAAGCAGGCGGGCATCGAGCGCGCCCGCGGTTTGATCTCGGCAGTCGACTCGGACGAACGCTCCGTCTACATCACGCTGTCCGCCAGAGCGCTGAACCCGCAGCTCTTCATCATCTCGCGCGGAGGTCGGCCCGATTCGACGAGGCGCCTTGAGCTGGCCGGCGCCAATCGCGTCATCTCCCCCTACCGGATGGCGGGCCACCGGATGGCCGAGCTTGCCGTGCACCCCGCCCTCGTCGACGTCCTCGACACTCTGCATCACGGCGGGTCTGAGATCGGGGTTGAGGAGATCCTTGTCGGCCCAAGCACCACGGCCTTGGGAAAATCGCTCGACGAAGCCGGGCTGCTCGATCCCTCAGGGGCAAAGGTGCTGGCTCTGCGGCGCCGCGACGGCACTCTGCACGCGAACCCGACGGGCGACCTCCGCCTGGAGGAGGGCGACCTGGTGATCGCCCTTGGCACCGAGAGCCAGCTGGTGGCGACCGCCGCAATGCTCAAGTAAGGCGGCCTCCTTAAAGTTCGCTGAATGAAGGCGCTTGGGCGCAGGCCAGAGCTTGTCGCGCTGGTCTCGGTCTTTATCGGAGTCGCCCTCGTGGCGGGGAAGCTCGTCGTCGGCCTGCTGACGGGAAGCCTCGGCATCCTGAGCGAAGCAGCGCACTCCCTCCTGGACGTCGTCGCGAGCGCTTTTACTTTCGCAGCGGTGCAAACAGCCCGCAAGCCTGCCGACACCGAGCACCCCTACGGCCATGGCCGAGCCGAAAACGTCGCGGCGTTCGCGGAGGGCGTGCTAATGATCATCACAGCCCTTGGTATCGCGTTCGAAGCTGTGAGAAGGCTGACGGTGGGTGCCGGCACGGTGAACCCTGCTGCATACGCCTTCGCCCTGTTGATCGGGACTCTAGTCGTCGAAGGAGGCCGCGCTGGAATCCTGCGCGAGGTGGGCCACGCCGCCGACAGCGAGGCGCTGCGAGCCGACGCGACCAATCGCCTGGCTGACGTCCTCGCCACAGTCGCGGTGCTGATCGGCCTGGTCGGCGTGACGATTGGCTTGCAGTGGGCGGACTCGGTAGCCGCCCTTGTGGTGGCCGCGATAATCGCCCGCTCGGCCGCAAGGGTTGCGTGGCGGTCTGGAGACATCCTGATGGACCGCGCGCCCGCCGGCGCGGCGAGGCAGCTGCGCGCCGCCATCCAGGGCGTGAGCGGCGTACGCGAGGTGCGGTCCGTGCGGGTGCGGCGCTCGGGGCCGAACCTGATCGGAGACGCCAGCATCGCGACTGCACGCATGCTGTCGCTCGAAGCCGCAGGGGCGCTGGTCGACGAGGTGAAAAGGGCGGCCACGGCGACCCTGCCGTCGCTGGACCTCACCGTCGCGGTAGAAGGCCAGACCCGGCCTGCCGACCTGGTCGAGCGAGTGCACGCGGCGGCGGCGCGGAACGGCGGCGTCCGGGACCTCCACAACGTGACGGTGGAGCGCGAGAACGACGGGTCGCTGCACCTGACGATGCACGCGAAGCTGCCGGGTGACATGACGCTGGCCACCGCCTCACTGGCCAGCGCCGAGCTGGAACGCACCTTGCGTGGCGAGCTGCCCGATGCCAATCGCATCGACATCCACCTCGAGCCAATGGAACCGCATGTCGTGCAGGGTGAGGATGTCACCAGCCGCCGGGCCCAGCTCGCTAGCAAGATGCGCAAGGTGGTCGAGTCGCATCCCGAGGTCCGGCGATGCGTCGACGTCGAGCTGAGCGACAGGCACAACCGGATTTACGCCCATGTGGTGGCGGAGCTGGACGGCACCGTCAGCCTCGAGCACGCGCACCAGATCGAGTCCGAGCTCGAGGCGCAGATCCGGCGCGCGCTGCCTGAGGTCCACGAGGTCGTCGCCCGAGCCATCGCATGAGACAGGGCCGCGCCGAGGACCTGCCGCGCGACCGGTGGGCGGAGGCTCACAACCTGTCTTTTGCGGACCACTGGTGTTATGAGTGCCTGCCTGGCATCAGAATCTACTGGCCGTGGATTCAACCCTTCTCGCCTTCGTTGGAGTTTCGCTGCTCCTCGCCGTAACCCCCGGGCCCGACATGGCTGTGGTTACCAAGAACGCGCTGGCTCATGGTCGGCGTGGCGTAATCCTGACCACGACCGGCATCGCGCTGGCGCTTGCGATCTGGGTGACCGCGACAGCCGTCGGCGTGTCGGCGGTGGTGCGATCCTCCGGTGAGCTGCTGTTTGTTCTCAAGGTCATCGGCGCCGCCTACCTCGTGTACTTGGGCATTCGAACGCTCATCGAATCGCGGCGCCGCCACACCGACCTCCTGGCCGGCGCGCCACCCGCCACCCCCGCCCACGCGATATTCCGGCAAGGCTTCTTCTCAGCGTTGTCCAATCCCAAGCTAGGGGTGTTCTTCGTGACCTTCCTGCCCCAGTTCGTGGCGCCCGGCCAGGCGCTACTGCCGAGGCTGCTGCTGCTTGGCTCGATCTTCGCCTTGATCGGTTGGACCTGGATGAACGTCTATGGCTTCTTCGTGACGCGCATGCGGGACTTCATCACGGCGCCGCGCGTCCGCCAGTGGATGGAGCGCGTCACCGGAGTCGTCCTGCTTGGGTTCGGCGTGCGCCTGGCGGCCGAACGCTTCTAGGGAGCGCCTATTCGGAAGGCAGCTCGAAGCTGATGTCGTAAACGCCACCCGTCAGCTTCGCCCGGTGGATCCAGCCCATCTTCCTGAGCAACCCGAGCATCTGCTGGTTTTCCGGAAGGACGATGAGGGTGAAGGTGTTGATCCCATGCTCACGGGCGACCTTGCCCAGGATGCTCAATAGCGCACTGCCCAAGCCACGTCGCTGATACTCGTCGATCACCGCCACAGCAGTCTCCGCGACCTGCGTGTTGGGAACTCGGTCGTATCGGGCCACGCCGACGATTCGCTCTCTGTGGGCGGGCCTCGTCGTGGTCGCAACCAGCGCAAACCTGTCGTTGTAGTCGACCACTGCCAGGCGGTGCGCGAGTGCGTCGGACATTCGCTTCATCGGCGAGAAGAACCTGAAATAGACAGTCCGCTCGGACATTGCGGCGACTGCTTCGTGAAGCAGGGGCTCGTCCTCCGGGACGATTGGGCGCACCAGCACCTTCGACCCATCGGTGAGCTCGATGGTGCGAGGCTCGAAACCGGTCACGGCCACGACAGCTAACCGTACGCGAACTACGATTCGGCGCGAATGGGCGGAGCTCAGTACCGGCGCAACCTCGCCATCGCCGCGGGCGCAGTCGCCGCGATCCTCTTCGCCGCGTTCGACCTCTTCCAGTGGGCTCAGGCCTACGCATCGGATAACTTTCACAACGACCTCACCTTTTATTACGCGGCCGCCAAGATCGGCTTGAGCCACGGCTGGCAGTCCATTTACGACCTAAGGCTTCAGCAGGAAGCGCTCGATGCCCTCGGCTCACGAATTCAGATCGCCGAACTCGCCCGTTATATCAGCCCGCCCCCTGTGGCATGGCTGGCCGTCCCTCTCACCCTGCTCCCTTTCCAGGCCGCCTACCTCGTGTGGAGCGCCTTGCTTCTCGGCGCTCTGGGTTGGACGTGGTACCTCACTGCGCCAGGCACCGGTCGCCTGCGCCTGGTTTACCTGGCGGCAGCGGTCGGCTGGCTCCCGGTGATCTACGGCCTGCAGCTCGGCCAGCCCGGCCTCTTCGTGGCTCTCGGCGTGGCGGGCTGCTACGCGCTGCTCCGTAGCGGCCGGCCGTTTTGGGCAGGCATCGCCCTTGGCGCGCTGATCCTCAAGCCGCAGCTCGCATTCCTGGTGCCGCCTGCTCTGCTGGTGGGCGGGCGCTATCGCGCGTTTTGGGGCAGCGTCGTCGCCATTGGCGTCCTGGCGCTCATTGCGGCCGTGCTCGTCGGCCCATCAGGCATCGCCACCTACCAGGAACGCCTGACCTTCGCGGCCGGGGTTCCCGTCAACCGAGAGCTGACCATCGCTGGACTCATCGGCAACGTCCCTGTGGCGCGCGTCATTCAGGTCCTGCTCGCCATCTGGTCGCTGGTTCTCGTCTACCGGCTCCGACGTCGAGGCCACGAATGGATCTTCGTCCCAGTCCTGGTGGGCGGCCTCGTGGCCAGCCCGTATCTCCACCTCGATGACCTTGTGATGCTCGGGCTCGCCGGCTGGCTCTACCTGCGGACTTCGCCGCGACCTGGGTGGAGCTGGATCGCGGTCATCGCGTTGGTCATTGCGGCGGAGGGCATCCCGTACTGGGGTCCATGGCCCGTGATCGCCGGTGATCTGCTGGCGCTTCTACTCCTGAGCCTGATGCCGCGGCATACGGCTCACGCGTCAGCTCCCGTGCCGGCCTGAACCCTCCGCGAAACGACGTGCGCCCTCCTGTGCCTCGCCCGAGGCGATGACGTCGAGTCCGCCACGGAATTCCGCGTTCATCGCTTCATCGAGATTGAGAGACCACTGGCGGAGGAGGCTTTGCCGGTCGGCACGCAGCGCGCGTTGAGGAAAGTCGGCGAGCCGGAGCGCGAGGTCGACGGCTGCTTTCAGAGCAGTCCCGGGCTCGACCAGCCGGTTGACCAGCCCGATCTCGAGCGCCTCTTCGGCACCCACGGGACGCCCGGTCAGGATCAAGTCCGCTGCCCGGCCGTGTCCGATAAGGCGAGGTAGCCGGATGGTGCCGAGATCGATCAATGGCACCCCGAATCGCCGGTTGAATACACCAAACGTCGCATCTCGCGCAGCGACGCGGAGGTCGCACCACAGGGCGAGCTCCAGGCCGCCGGCGACTGCATAGCCCTCGATCGCCGCGATCACCGGCTTGTCCAGCTCGAGCCTGGTTGGACCCATCGGTCCATCGCCCTCTTCCAGCAGCCGGTTGGGTTCGCCGGCTGCCACCGCCTTGAGGTCGAAACCGGCGCAGAAGTTGTGGCCCGCGCCGGTCAGGACGGCGACCGACAGATTTTCATCCGCGTCAAACCGTCGGAAACATCTGGCGAGCTCTTCCGCGGTCCCGGCGTCCACCGCATTGCGCGCGTGCGGCCGGTCGATGGTGACGGTCGCCACTGCGCCCGCGACCTCGTACATGACCGTCACGAGTTTTCGCGCTTCTTACGGATTGCCGGCGATCAGCGAATCACTCGGCGTCCATGTACGGATAACGATGGTCCGTGGGCGGCACATAGGTCTCCTTGATGGTGCGAGGGCTGGTCCAGCGGATCAAGTTCAAGAACGAGCCCGCCTTGTCGTTCGTGCCCGACGCGCGCGCGCCGCCGAATGGCTGCAGCCCAACCACGGCGCCGGTCGGCTTGTCGTTGATGTAGAAGTTGCCGGCCGCGTTGACCAGCGTCTCGGAAGCCTTGCGGATGGCAGATCGGTCGGTAGCGAAGATCGCGCCGGTCAGGCCATATGGGCTGGTCCTGTCGCAAAGGTCGAGCGTCTCCTCGAACTTCGAATCCGGGTACGGGTAGACCGTGAGAATCGGACCAAACAGCTCCTCGCGCATCGTCTTGAAATCGGGGTTCTTGGTCTCGATGACGGTGGGCCGCACGAACCAGCCGACCTTGTCGTCCCCCTTGCCGCCGGCGATCACCTTGGCATCCTCTGCCTTGCTCGCGTACTGGATTGCGCTCATGTGCTTCGCGTAAGCCTTGCCGTCGATCACCGCGCCCATGAAGTTGCGGAAATCGGAAACGTCGCCCTGGGGGAGCGCCTCGACCTGGTCGATAAGCTCCGAGCGCAACGTCTTCCAGATGGACTGAGGAATGTAGGCGCGCGACGCCGCCGAGCACTTCTGGCCCTGGTATTCGAATGCTCCGCGGACCATGGCCGTGCGTAAGGCCTCGGGATCGGCCGAGGGATGCGCGACTATGAAGTCCTTCCCTCCCGTCTCACCCACCAGCCGTGGGTATGTGCGATAGCGGTCGATGTTCGCACCAACCTCTTTCCACATTCCCTGGAAGACCTCTGTCGACCCCGTGAAGTGAATGCCCGCAAGGCTCTTGTGCGCGAGGACCTGTTCTGAGATCTCCGATGCGCTGCCGCTGACCATGTTGACCACGCCAGGCGGGAGACCCGCTTCGTTGAGGAGCTCCATCAGGAAGTGGCAGACCAGGAGGGTCTGTGTCGCCGGTTTGAAGACAACCGTGTTGCCCATGAGGGCGGCGGCCATCGGCAGGTTGGCGGCAATGGACGTGAAGTTGAATGGGCTGACCGCAAAGACGAAGCCCTCGAGCGGCCGATACTCCATGCGGTTCCATGCTGTGCCGTCGCTGACCGGCTGCTGCGCGTAGAGCTGGTCCGCGAAGTAGGCGTTGTAGCGCCAGAAATCGACCGACTCGACGGCTGCGTCGACCTCCGATTGATGCACCGTCTTCGATTGACCGAGCATCGTTGCCGCGTTGATGGTGTCCCTCCATGGCCCCGCCAGCAGGGACGCTGCGCGAAGCAGAACCGCCGCTCTCTCCTGGTAAGAAGTCGCGGCCCACATTCGGCGTGCATCGAGCGCGGCCTCGATCGCGTCGGCGAAGTCTTTCTTTCCGCCAACTGCGACCTGAGCGATAGACAGCTCCTTGCGGTGCGGAGACCGGATCTCGGATTTTGACGCCCCCCAACGGCGCTCGCCGCCGATCTGCATCGGAACGTCCGTCCGGGCGTCCGTGAGCTCGGCCAGCCTCGCCTTCAGGCTCTTCCGGTACGGATCGCCAGGGGCATAGGCGCGAATCGGCTCGTTGACGGGAGTTGGGACCTTGTAGTGTCCGTCCGCGGTCATGTCACACCCCTGGAAATAGAAGACCCTGCCGGCGCCACCACGATGATGCCGGAAATCAACGATCTGGCGTAACGGAGCGCAATCCCGCGTAACCCGGGCCCGTATCCCCGTTGACCGCGTCAGTACTCTCTCGGAGGCACAGCGGTGGCTGTCGGCTATTCCCCTGCCCGATACACGAGCGTGTCAGATCGGGTCCGGCAAACTGTTCGGCTGCTGCAGCGGCGCGGCTACGCTGTCACGCCGTCACGCCTGGGCGGCCTGTGCCTGGGCGGCCCACTGCCAGAAGACGAGGTCCGGTGGGCGGTCGCAGCCTCGCCTGAGCTGACCATCGCCGAAGGCCTCGTCATCGAGCGCGCGGTGATGGCCCGCGCTCGCGATATCAGCGCCCGAGCTATCGCCCATGAGTCGGATTCCGTCGCGTATCTTCCGATGACCTCGCGCTTTGTCAGAGCGCTCGTCGCTGTCGCCCCCTTCATCCGCAGCGTCTCGGTGGCCGGATCGCTGGCCAGTGGCGGCTTTCGGGCATCTGATGACGTCGACCTCAACCTCATAGTCGACGACGGGCATCGCCATCTCGCATACGTGGCCGTGAACGTGCTCGGTCTCCTGCATGCGCTCGCGCATCGCGCCAAACCCGTTGACGACCTCACCCGCCGGCCGATCGCGCCGCGCTTGATGACCGCAAACCTGATCCTTGAGGTGTCGCAGTGCCACCCGCTCGAGCGACAGGACGTTGACATGGCTTACGAGCTGCTGGTCGCCGAGCCCGTCTTCGGTCCGGAAGCCATCGACGACGTTCTCGATTCCAACCCTGCGCTGCTCGACCACTATCCCCAGCTGGCAGAAAGGCGCAGGCCGCTGTGTATCGATCCGCCATCGTGGCGCTTGCCAAAATCTGTCTTTCCCGCGTTTCTCGATGGAGCCGCGCGCCGGGTCGGCGTCGCGGCGTGGCGGTATATGCAATGGACGCGGCGGCGGCACCCCGAGGCTCTGGCACGGGTGGCGTTCGTGCGCTCGACCATGCGCCCGTACACGTTGTTTGACGAGCACGCCCGATCGTGATCACCCTGATCGCGGTTGCGACGATCGGCCTGACCAGCATTGCGCTTTTCGCATTTGGCTCGAACCTCCTGTATCTCACCTGGCGAGCGACCCGTCTTCCTAAGCGTGTCGATCGATCACTCGTGCGCGGAAACGAGCCACGCGTGTGCGTCCAGGTACCGATCTACAACGAGCGCTACGTCGCCGAGCGTGTCCTCGATGCCGTGTGCGAGCTGGACTGGCCGCGCGACCGATTCGAGGTGCAGGTGCTCGACGACTCAGACGACGAGACCGTATCGATCGTCGACCGCCGCGCGGCGCACTGGCGGCGCCAGGGAGTCACCGTGGCGCATGTCAGGCGCGCATCGCGCGGTGGATTCAAAGCCGGCGCGCTAGCGCATGGCATGACGCTGACCACCTCGCCGTTCATTGCAATCTTCGACGCTGACTTCACACCTTCCCCTGACTTCCTACGCCGCACGATGGGGGTCTTCGACGATCTGACGGTGGGCTTCGCCCAGGCACGCTGGGGACACCTTAACGAGGCCTATTCGTGGTTCACACGATTGCAAGCGTTCGCCCTGGACTTCCACTTCCTGATCGAGCAGGCTGTCAGGTCCTCCGACGGGTACTTCACCAACTTCACCGGCACCGCCGGGGTGTGGCGGCGGGCCGCCATCGAGGATTCGGGTGGATGGAGCGCCGATACGCTGACAGAAGACCTGGACCTCAGCTACCGGGCACAGCTTCGGGGCTGGCGGTCTGCCTACCTCGAGGACGTGGTGGTGCCGGAGGAGTTGCCTGTCTCGTTTGACTCCTACAGGCGCCAGCAATCCCGCTGGGCCACCGGGAGCTTTCAATCGGCGTTCAAGCTCTTGGTTCCGGTCTTGCGGAGCGGCGCCCGGCCGGCAGTGAAGCTGCAGGCCACGATGCACCTCCTGGCGTACGGCGTTGGCCCTGTGATGGCCCTTCAGCTCGCGTGCTACCCGCTGCTGCTGGTCGGGCCGCGCTTTGAGGCGCTGCCGTGGCAGCTCGCCGATGCCGGACTCCTTTTCGTGGTGATGGGAATCTCTCCCTGGATCGGTTTCAGCGTCGCTCAGACCAGACGCGGGCGGCCGTGGTGGTTGGCGCTGCCGTCGTTGCTGTGCCAGCTCGTGGGTGCCGGCATGTCGTTCACGGTGATACTCGCGCTGATTCGCGCGACCCGCAAGGGCGGCGAGTTCGTGCGCACCCCGAAGTACCAGATCGTGGAACGCGGGCAGGAGTGGCGCGACCAGGCTTACGTTCGCGTGGGCGATCCGCGGGCGATTGGAGAGGCGGCGCTCGGCGCGGCGTCGCTGACGATGGTGCCGTTCGCGGCCGCGCAGGGACAGTGGCTGGTCGCGGTCTACTCGAGCCTTTTCGCTTTTGGATTCCTGACCGTGGCGGCATGGACCGCCGTCGATTTCCTCGAGGTCCTGACGCTGCGCAGTCTTGGACGCCGCGCTCTGGCCCGGCTGCGCGTAGCGACTCCTTGCCTCGGATTGATGGCGCTCTGCGGGCTGCTCCTGCTGCTCGCCGCGCAGATGCCGGAACCATTCGAAGACGGATACGGCCACTGGCTCATTGCCGCAAACCTGGCCTCGACCGGCCAGCTGCACGACCCGATCTTCGGGATGCAGGATACGTGGCTCCCCGGCTATCACGTCCTCGCGGCTGCGGTGCTCAAGCTCTTCGGCCTCTGGTCGCTGGGCGCGTTGAAGATGCTCGGCGCGGCGATGGGCCTCGCCACCCTCGCCGCCGTTTATGCCCTGGCGCCCAACGGCCGTCAAGGACGGCTGGCGGTGGCGCTGCTGGCGCTCAACCCCGTTTTCCTGTTCACGTCAGGCTCGGCGGTGGTTGAGCCGCTGATGACTTCCCTGCTCACCGCCGGCGGGCTGGCAGCAGTGCGTGGCCGGATGAAGCTGGCGGCCACGCTGGCAGCGCTGGCATGCGTGACGGCCACCAAAGCCTGGATCTGGGTCGGAGCGGCAATCGTCTACGCAGTCGTGGAGCAGGGTGTCAAGAGATTCCCTGTCCGCTCGAAGGTCAAGGAAGCCGGCCGGCAATTGCCTCGGCGCCAAGCCGCCTTCGTCTGGGCGCTGCCTGCGATCGCGCTGCTGGTCGTGATGCAGCTCGGCTTCTCACCTGCAAGCCACTCCCTGGCTCGAGGATCGGTGGAGGTGCTCTCCGCGACGGCGCGCGGCAGTATCGCGGGCGACGCGATGGGGCGGCTGACGGAATTGGCGGGTACCTTTAGTCTGGCGGCCCTTCCCCTGTTTGTGCTGGGCGCAGTCGGACTTATCACGGTGATTCGAAGGCGCGGACCGCAAGACCGCGCCTCCCTCGCCTTTCTTCACATCCCTGCGCTCGTCTACCTGGCCGCAGTCGTTGGGCTCGTCATGTTCGGTACGTACACCGGCAGCCATCGCTACCTCTATCCCGCCTTGCCCTCGCTCGCCCTGCTGGCAGCGGCGGCTCTCGAAAGGCACGCCGTGGCGCTTCGCCTGGCCGCCGTTTCTGCCGGTGGGCTGCTGGCGATTGCATTCATCCCGGTCTTCGCGAGCTTCGCCGGCGACAACACGGGGCTCATGGCCGCCGGCAAGGCGGCCGGCGGCATTCCGGGCGTGCTCCTCACCGACTCGCCCGTGGCCGCTTTTTACAGCGGCAAGCCGCCGTCTGAGCTCGTCGGGTCGCAGAACCTTCCACCCAACCCCTCGCAGGCGATCGAATGGATGGGCGCGAAAGGGGTCACGGAGCTGGCACTCGAAGGCATCGGCTATTACAAGGCGACCGCCGTGTTTCCCCAGCTCGCATCTGGTACCGCAAACGCGCCGTTCGAGTCGCTGGGCGATCAGAAGAGCTATCAGGTGCCAAGTGGCAAGCCGGTCTTCGCGTACCGCTTGGGCGCCGGGCTACTGATGCAGTCCATCTTCCCCGGGGTGACCGCGGCCATCTCACCGATGCCGGCCGAGGGTAAGACGGCGCCGCTCGCCAAGGGGCTGTCACTACGGGTTGGCGGCAATGACATCACCGGCGAGGGCATGGGATTCGGCGCCCCCATCGCGCATTACCCGGACGGGTGGGTGTACTCGCGCACAGCCGTCACCGTTGATCTCTCCACCCCGACGACAACAATCTGGCAGCGAACCTTCGCGCTTGACGAGATCGGGGGTGACGCGGCCCATCGCTATGGGTTCGTGCCGATCGCGTCCAGGGGCAGCATCGAGGTCACCTACGCGGTGGACGCGACAGGCGTGACGGTCGCGGTGCGCGCACTCGACCTTGCTCCGGGCTATACGGAGATCGGGATCCTCAACGAGCAGTCGGCAGCGTTCAATGACTTCGCCGAACCCGGCCACACCTTCACCGGCCCGGCCTTCGGCATATGGACACCGGCAACCGGCGACTATGCGCGGCTGCGCTCGGGCAGCCTCGGCCTCGAGTGGTCGGTGCCACCGCTTCCAGACGCACAGCTTGACGCCGGACGGGAGCTGGTCGACAACGATTTCAACTGGGCCGGTCTCGACTACATCTTCCCGGGCCCATTCACTTCCACCAGCTACCGCATAAATATCCAGGAGGCAAAGTGACAACGCCAGACGCCGTTGACGTGGTTCTGGTCTACCCGCAGCGGGCACCCGCCCACGGGCGGCACTGGATCATGCCGTCCCTCGGCCTCATGTATCTCAGCGCTGCGCTTAGGCGCGCGGGCTACAGCGTGCGACATATCGACCACACATTCCTGGAACGCCGTGAGGTTCTCGACCAGATCGAGAGCCTGAGGCCGGCGGTGATCGGGATTTACTGCATGATCACGATGCAGGACGAGGCACTGTCGCTTGCGGCGCAGGTCCGCGGTAAGGCGTTGACGGTGGTCGGGGGCCCCTACCCGTCAGGCGAGCCCGATACCTTCGTCGACCAGTTCGACCTCGTCGCCGTTGGCGAAGGCGAGGAGACGATCGTCCAGATCATGCAGCACCTCGAGGACCGCCAATTCGACGAGATACCGGGGCTTGTCTTCCGGCGCAACGGTGAGATCGTCAGGTCGCAGGCGCGCGCGCGCACCAAGGACATGACCGACCTGCCGCTGCCATATCGCAAAGACATCCCGAACGCCGAGTACATCGCCTACTGGCGCAAGCATTGGAAGGACGCAACGACACCCTTGATGTCGACCCGGGGATGCCCGTTCCGCTGTGACTTCTGCCACAAGTCAGTGTTCGGTGACCTCTTCAGCGCGCGACCTGTCGAATCGGTGGTCGCCGAGATGCGCGAGATCGCGGAGCTCGGATACGACCACATCTGGATGTCGGACGACCTCTTCACGCTCAATTACAAGCGGACGTTCGAGCTCGCTCAGGCGATCGAGGCGGCACAGCTGCCGCTGACATGGGAATGCTTGAGCCGCGTCACTCACGTGGACCAGGCGCTGTTCGAGCAGATGCATCGCGCCGGTTGCAAACGGATCTTCTTCGGGATCGAATCCGGCGACGAGGGCGTGCTCAAACAGATGAAGAAGGGCATCACCCCAGACCAGGCCAGGAAGGCAGTCGAGGCATGCGTCGCATCCGGCATCAAGGCAGCCGGTTTCTTCATGGTCGGCTACCTCGGCGAGACCACCGAGTCGTTGATCAAGAGCATCAACTTTTCGAGCAGCCTGCCCCTCGATTACGTGAGCTACACCATCGCCTACCCACTGCCAGGCACCGGCTTCTACGAGAGGGTGCGCGAGCGCCGGCAGCACGGCGAGTGGCACAAGGTTCGTCACAACCGACTCCTGTTCAACACCGACTTCTCGGAGTACAAGCTGCGAACCGCAATCATGAAAGGAGCGATCCAGCACAAGCTCAACCAGCTGCACATGCGACCGGCCGCCAGAGCGTTCCAGCTCGCCACCGACCCTCTGCTACGCGTCCTCAGATAGCGGCTGTCCTGGCCCTTCTCCTGGCGATCGCAACCTGCGGAGGGTCAGGTTCCGCTCCGGCCGCTTCGAGCCAGCCGTATCCGGCGACGGGCCTGGTTCTCCTGTCGCTCACCGATGGATCGAACCGGGCCTCAGCCTCCGTGGGCACGGACCCGGTCGCTGTGATCGTGTCGGCAGATGGCGCCTTCGCCTACGTCGCCGACAGCGCCCCCGGTGACGTCTACGCGGTGAGCATCCCGGGCCTCAAGGTGACGTGGAAGCAGCACGTCGGGGGGGCCCCGTTTGGCCTTCTGCTTCAATCGGGCAGCCTGTTTGTCAGCCTGTTTGACGCGGGCTCCGTGGTCGAGCTCGATCCCGCCACCGGCGCCGAGATCCGAAGCGTGTCGGTCGCCCCGCGGCCGGCCGCGATGAGCGTGGGCGCTGATGGACGCATTGTCGTGGCGAGCACCGGCGGCCGGGTCGACCACCTCGACGGCACGAGCCTCGCCGGCGGTGCCGGCTACGGCATTGCGGCGGTCGGCGACCAGATCTGGACCGCGGACTATAAGCGCGCCGAGCTGGTTCGCTCCGACGGGCGCCGCGTGGGCCTGCCGCTGCGGGTGTTTCCGTTCTGGCTTTCAGCCGCCAGCGGCAACCACCTGCTCATCGCCGCAGAGGGGAAGACCGAGGACTCGGATCCAGGTGGCGTGTTCGACCTGAACACGGCGACGTTGCAATTCACGACCCTTGCCACGCCGCGCGATCCCGACCAGGTGCTGATGTCCGGCTCGCGCGTTTTCGTGCCGGCTCACGGCGACGATCAGGTGCTGGTCATCGATGGCAGCACGACCACTGCGTGGGCGCAGGGCATATCCCCGGTCGGTCTCGCGGTCGACCCGATGCACAATCTGTTGGTCGTTGTGACGAACTCGCATGAGTGAGGCGTGGGCGAGCATCTTTCGAATCGTCGTGGGGCTCTTCTGGCTTTACTTCGCAAGCACAAAATGGCAGAGCGTCGAATGGATGCGCAGGCTGATCCAGTCGGCGGCGGCCGACAATCCGATCCCCGGCTTGAAGGAATTCCTGGCCAACGTGGTGGCGCCGAACTGGTTCGCCTTCTCGGTCGCCCAGACGGTTGCCGAGAGCGTGGTCGCCATACTCCTGATCCTCGGCCTGGCGACGCGGTGGGCCAGCATCGGAGGTCTGCTGCTAGCGGCGAACGTGGCGCTGGTCGTGGCGTTCGAGGTACCGGACCCCGGGTTCCGCTGGCTCTACTACCTGGCAGTGCTGGTCAACGCCCAGGTAATCGTCTCCGGAGCCGGACCGTTCGGGCTGGCGCGTTTCAAGTGGGTGCCCGCGTTTCTGCACTGACCAGGGGAGCGCTGTTGACGCCTCTTTACGACTTGCTGACTTGCCCGGCATGCGGGACCTCTCCGCGACCGGGCATGGCGAGCTGTGCGGGCTGCGGCCGCCTCGTCGAAATGGTTGGGGGCGGCCTCGACCTTCTAGACGATTCGTCGAGACCGGCGGCGGACGCGTTCGCGGAGAGATATCGCGCGCTTCGGCTGAGCGAAGGCTGGGTCGACCCGACCGGCCAAGCACCGGCTGGAGGGCGGCCCGAGCTTTGGGGGCGGCTGCGATCCGCTGCCCGGGCGGCGGCGATGGTGACGCGCGAGTGGCCAGACCGGGCAGCCCGGGTGGTGGCGGACATCGGATCGGGTACCGGATGGGCACACCCCCTGTTTGATGGTTTTGGCGTGATCGCCTTCGACATCCTGCCGGCGATTCCAACGCCCAACGCGCTCACCGTCCGCGCCGACATGCGCAGGTTGCCACTCCGCGATTCGACGGTTGACGCGGCCTTCTTCAGCGCGTCGATCCACTACGTGCCGCTGGCCGAAGCTGTCGGTGAAGCCGCGCGTGTGCTGAGGCACGGAGGGCTGCTGCTCGTCGTCGACAGCCCGATCTACGCCAACGAAGGCTCGCGCGCTCGGGCCTCCGGCCGGTCGGCCGCTTACTACGCCGGCGCGGGCTATCCAGAGCTCACCGCCAGCTATCACCCGGTCAGCGCCGGCGAGCTGGCAGCGCTAGCGGTGGATTCAGGTTTTGCGCTGGTCGGGCTCAAGACCGAAGGGCCAATCGGAGCGCTATGGCGCCGCGTGGCCCGGCGCCCGCCCGCGAGCTTGATGGTCGGGCGGCGGATTCGCCTGTGACCACGGCGGCGATATCGCAGCGCGACCACCGGTTACGCTAGACGCCGCATGAGTCTCGATGCAGAGGGTTACGGGTTTCCGGAGCACGAGGTGTCGCTCGCGCGCCTGATGGACGACATCCGGGTGCTCTCGCCCACCGGCGTCGAGAGGGTGGCCAGTGGCTGGGACGAGCACGTCGGCACGAAAGGTCTCCAGGCGTTCCACGATGCCGAGAAGGCGGCCACTCACGCGATCGAGCAGGCAGACCGCGGACCGGCGTGGGATCTCGTCAGGAGCTCCCTGTTCGGGCTGACAGAATCGGGGGATGCCCTCGTGTCCTGGAAAGCAGAGCACGGCGAGATCGGCCACAAGGCCGAGCGGGCGGCCCTGGCGGCGGCGCTCGGCCTGGTCGCCGGCAACCTGATCACCAAGGAGCATCGGGCGACCTTGATGCGACCGATGGCCGAAGCCCTGCCCTGGCTCCTTTCGGCGTAGTTAGAAGGGCGCGCTGAGGCCCGGCTCTCTTTTCAGGCCGGGGTCGGAATCAGACCTGCCAGGTCGACGCTCGTGTCGGCCAGGGCGGCTTCGTCAACCGGCCGGCGGCTCTCGATGAGTTTGCCACCCAGCTCGTTGGTCTTCTTATCGTTCATGGAAAGCACAGCGTCGACCAGGCCGTTGTTGAAGTAGAAGACCGAGAACGTGAGCCCCTCTCGGTCCCCGCGCCATACGGCACGGCTGTCGCCCGACGCGTGACCTCTGTACTCCAGGCTCACGTCGTACTGATCGGACCAGAAGTAAGGAAGCCTCGTGTAAGGCGCGTCCCCGTTGACGATCGCGGCGCCGATGGCGCGGCCCTGGTTCTTCGCGACCTCCCAGTGCTCGACGCGTATCGCGCGGCCGAGCACGGGGTGCTGGTGAAACGCGATGTCGCCGGCGCAGTAAACGCCTTCAGCCGCCTTGAGCTCTTCATCTACCCGTACCCCGCCGCCCTCCATCGGCAGCCCCAACGCTTTGGGGATCTCGAGGTTTGGCTCGATGCCGGCCGCCAGGAGGACCATGTCGACCTCCTCGCGCCGCCCGTCCGAAAGCGTGACCCCTGCCACTCGCTTGCCTTTCTGGTGCCACGTCTGGACTGTTGTGCCGGTGCGCAAGTCGACACCTTTGCCGGTGTGGATGGAGGCATACAGCTTGCCGACCTCCTGGCCGAGCGCCCGCGACAGCGGCACCGGCGCCGCCTCGACCATCAGCACGTCCTTGCCAAGCTGGCGAGCGGAGGCCGCGACCTCCGCGCCGATGAAGCCGGCGCCGATGAGCAGGAGGCGAGTGCTCTCGCTGATCGCCTTGCGGAGCGCCTGGCTGTCGCGAAGGGAACGCAACGTCAGCACGTTGTCAGAGTGCGGCACCCCGGGCAGCCATCGCGGTGTGCCGCCGAGTCCCAGGACGAGGACGTCGAAGCTGACCTCGCCGCCGCCCTCGAGCGCCAGGGTGCGGCTCGAAAGTGAGCCCCCGACCACTCGCTGGTTCAGCTTGAGGTCGATTTTCTCCTTCGCGTAGTCGCCCTCGTCGTGAAGGAAGACCTTTGGCAGCTCGACCTCACCCCGCAAGAACTCCTTCGACAGGTAAGGACGGTCGTACGGCCGGTTGTGATCAGCGCTGATGATCTGAACCTCGCCGTCGAATCCCTTCTTGCGGAGGGCAAACGCGGCATAGTCCCCGGTTCCCCCTCCCCCAACGATCACCACCCGTTTCGCGGCCACAGATCAAATCTCCGAATGACGAGCCATTACCGACGAGGCGATCCTCGCCTCGCTACTCAGTTTAGGAGCCACTATCGGCTTACCGCGCCAACGCCCACGACCAGCTGACCCGTCACGAGGCGGCCGATCGCTGCTTACCGAAAGCTGGCGATCCCGCCGCTCGCGATCAGCACGAGGGCCGACGTCCCGATGACAACGGGAGCCATAGCTCCCACTCTCTTGAGGACGGCGAGGCGGCGGCGGCGGCGAAAAAGGGTGAGCCTAGACTCGAGCGTCGTCGAGCTGAGCGGGGCAGGGCTACTTGCAAAGGTACTGATGCGTTGATGCTGCCCTGCACGTCGAAACATTCGCAGCAACAAAGCCATAGGAGCAACGGCGAGGCTAGAAGTAGAGCTCGTCCCCTATCGCGTTCTGCTTGATGTAGATGATGCCGCCGGAAGCTGCGCCCGCGATCTGTGAGAGGGCTGGTGTGATCGATGTGAACTTGATGACGACCAAGATCTGTAGTGCGTGGCCTGACCCATTCACCGGCCTCAGGCCCCAGGCGCCATAGGACGAACAGGTCCCAAGGTCCCCGTTGGATAGGGTGCAGGCGCGAATTGCGAAGCAAGCTATCTGCGATCCGTTGAATGACGCGGCAACGCAGCCGCTCGGGTCACCACAAGTGCTTGGGGCACTCGTGCAAACACCACGCGCCTGAGCGGGCCCCACGCTGCCCCAGGCGGCGACAGTGTCAGGGATCCCCGTGTTGGGCTCGTTTCGAATCGCATCGCCGATGTCGCTGGTGTCGCTGATGATGCCCATCCGCACGCCTGCCCTGGCGGCGCCGGCGCCGTCGACCGCTTGGAAGTACGCGCGGCCGACATCCACTGTCAGCATGACGAACAGGAGCAGGACCGGAACGATGATCACGAACTCGACGAGAGCCTGCCCGCGCGAGCCGCGATGGTCCACTCTACGCATCGCGGCGTCGCGGGTCATTGAACGAGGCCGACGGAGCCGATCGACTGCGAGCCCGGCCCGGGCAGCCCTGTGTTCTTGAAGGTATAGGTGGAGTAGGCGTAGTCACCGCAGCGGTCGCCGTCCAGTAGGAAGATGGTGATCGAGAGATAGCTGCCCACCGGGTTGGGGAACGTGTACAGCAACTTGGCCGTGTAGTTCGCGGATATGGCGTTAGGGATGTCCTTCTGGTGACCCCAGTTCCATTGGCCCTTGGCCTCGATCGTCGAGTTGTTGCTGTTGGGGATCGCGTAGGACCAGTCGGTGGGGTCAGAGCCACTGATCGTGTACGACCCCGAGTTGCCCGCACTGTGATAGGTCGGGAACTGGTCGCCTGGATTGTTGGCCGGGGGTGGCAGCGGGTCGGTCGGCAGGGGTGTGGTGGTCCAGATGCCGGCGGAGAAGAAGATCGGACTGCCGTTGTTCACTTTCACGTACACGTCGAACGCGTCCATCATCCACTCGTCCGTGTAGTTGACGGTCAGGGTCGAGTAGCCCGAGCCGGCAGCTGTGAGTGCGACACTCTGGACGATCGACGGTTCGGACTTGCCGCTGGTCTGGATGGTGGGTGGTGAGGCAGTGCCGTACCCGCCTGTGAAGTCCATTTGACCTCCGCCACCGAAGGACGTGAATGTGTACGCAAGGACCTGGCCCTGGAGCGATGTCCCGTTGTTCCCGTTCATGGCCAGGTCGATCTCAAAACCGCCGCCGGTCGCGTTCGGGGTCTGGTAGACGATGCCTGAGATCGTGTTCGAGCCTCCGTTCACCAGGGGCGCGGCGTCGATGTGGATGAACGAGTTGTTCTCCTCGTCGATCAGGAGTGGGGTTCCGTTGACGGCGGCGAGGCCCCCGATCGCGGCACCGGCGAGCGACAGGCCCGTCACTTCATTCGTGGACACGAAGCCACCCGATGTGGCCTCCATCCTGAACACGACGCCGCTACCGGAAAGGACAGTTGGATCCCCGCCTCCCCCATCGGTGCCCGCCTGGTTGCTGTTGCACACCGCCGGGATAGGGTTGACGTACGCACCGAAGCCGCCGCCGCCGTGGCCGATCCAAACGCCGGCGGTCAGGGTCGGGCAGCCGGTGGCCGTGCCAGCTGCGCAGAGGTCGAAGTCGCCGGCGAGGGTCTCCTTGCTGTGATCGATGCCGTTGGCGGTGTACGCGCCGCCTGACGCCGTGTTCACAGGCGCCTTCCCGGTGATGTCGAACAGACCCGGTCCGAATTCGTACGTGCCATGGTTGATGACGATGTAGCTGTAGATTCCGGGCAGGATGGTGTAGTCAGAGGTGGGGTCCGCGCAAGCGCCTGTGACCTTGCCACCGTCAAGGACCAGCCCGCCGCAGACGGGGAGGCCGGTGAGGTCGACGATCGGATACCAAGCAGTGGGCGACTGCCAGCCGGCCTGGTTGCCGTAGATCTTGTTCAGGGTTGGCTGGACCGCGTTCGTGCACGCCGTGGTGCCCGCGCCGGCAGCGTACCCGGAGCAGTACAGCTTGGTGCCACCTGGGACCGCGAAGCCCGAGGCGCCCTTCGCAGTGTTCAGCGCGCACACTCCACCGTTGTACGGGTCGCAAAAGGTCGTTTGCGACTGGAGGACCATGTCGCCGTTCGACTGGACTGTGGTCAGGTCGCGCACGGGGCTGTACACGGAACCGTCGTAGCCATCGAACTCCGAGACCGCACCAGACTGAACCCACAGGGTGGGGCAGTTGTTGGTGCCGCCGGTGCACGCCAACGCGGCGCGATTCGCGACCTTGGTCTCATCGAAGCACTGTTGGGTCGCTGTGACGCAGCCGCTCTGCGGCTGGTAGAGCGTCAGGGCGTTCGGGGGCGGCGCGTCGAAGGCCGAGGCGGGCAGGGCTGCCTGCGCGGCGGCGCCGACAGTCACGTATGCGAACGGGATCCCGACCATTGAAGTGAACAGCTGCGGGATGCGGGCAGTGATCACAACCTGGACGCAGGAGAACTTACCGGTGCCCAGGCACGATGTCGGCACGGGAGAACCTGGCAGGTTCACCGGCGGAGAGTTGATCGTGACCTTGTTGGTGAAGCCTGTGGTGGCCCCGCACGCTGGGCCGCCGACGTCAAACCAGGTGGCGGTGAAGGATGTGCCGGTTGAATTGTCGCAGCCGTTCGAGTAGATCGTGGTAAAGCCGTTGTTCTGGGCGAAATCGTGGGCCGCCTTCACGGTGTCCGAGTTCGGCGCAACAGGCGAGTTGATGCTGCCCAGGAGGGTCATCTGTTTGGCCGCCGCGAGGGTGGCGAAGTCCGCCGCATTCTGAGCGTTGCGCTTGGTCAGGTAGTCGCGGCTGGCGTCGATCGCCAGGCCCGCCAGGCCACACATGATCAAGAACGCGGCCGCTGCGATCGGGAGGATCTGGCCTTTCTGCCGTCGGGAGCTGCAGTACATCATTCTGTTGTAACCACTGAAACCGTCTTGACGATCACGTTGGGGGCAAATGCCGCCACGAACGGAAGGAGAGGGGTGAAGTGATACTGAATCTCCACAGCAACGTGCTTGACGGAAGGCGCGATCGCACGCTGGGTCGCGGAAGTGCAGTTGGCGTCGGCGGGAGCCGCTGTCGCCACAGCGGGCCAGATGTAGGCGTAACCGACGTTAGGCGGCGGCGTCGTTGGTTGCAGCGCACCGCTTGGGGTGTTCGGGTCGGAATCGCCGACTATCGAGTTCGGGTCCATGCGCACGGGGAAGCCCTGGCCCACGAGCTCGACCTCCTGGATGATCTGGCAGTCGGTGTAAAGCGACCCCGACAGTGATGCGGTTCGAGCCCCATCCCTGGCGGCAGAGGAGATCGCTGTGTACGCGTACAGGAGCCGGCTGATGTCAATGGCCGCGAAGATGATGAGAAAGAAGAGCGGAGAGACGAGAGCGAACTCGACTATCGCCTGACTTCGTTGAGACCGGCGCCGGGCTGCGATGCGAGCCGGCTCCGTCCGGGGCCTTGCTGGTGACACTTGGCCGGATGATATACAACCGACATTCAATTTGTTTGCGGCCATCTCTCGATCTGGCACAGGCATGGTTCCACGTGGCTTCATCAGATGGCTAAACAAGCCATGCCGTAGTTGTGATCGATGGAGGTCCACGAATGGGATAATCCCGAATAGGTGGAAATCCTGCGCCGACGTGTATTCGATTTTTATTGCCGGCGGCCGATTTGCGGCTCTGGTTCCTGATCTGACAGCTCGGGCCGGCAAGGCAATCTCGTTGTGAGCTGGCAGCCGGAAGCAGGCGCGGGCAGCGATGCAAGGCCTCGAAGGCGGCATCACCCTGAAGAAGAGCGCGCGCTGCTGCGGCGGCTGACGGTCTACGTCGCGATCGCAGCCGTCGGCCTCAACGCGATCCTCTTCTTGCAGTCGGCGGCGGGGTGGTTTGGGTCGGGCGACCCTGGCAGCGCGATCGTGTCGTTGATCGCGGGCATCTTTCCAGGCAGCAACCTGAAGGCGCCCGACACTGCGCCCAGCCCAGCGCCTGGCGCCACGCCGATCGCGGTTTCCGGCGGGTCATGACCGCGTACAACCCCAGCAACCCGCGGTAAGCGCTACGCCAAGCCCGCTCTGGTTCGTCGACCGAAGCTCCGGCGAGGTGACGCTCGTCTTGATGACCGTGGTTTTGATATTCGGCATTGTGCGGGCAGCCCTTCCGAGCACCAATCCAGTGCTGACCGAAGGCGCGCACATCAACATCGCGCTGCTGACTGTGGCCTTCGCCGGCCTTCACATCCTGGCCGCGCTGCTCGATCCATTCGCGCGCCTCGGCCCCATCGATTCGCTGGTGCCGTTCGTGTCCGCCTATCGCGGGACGTGGCTCGGGTTGGGGGTCATCTCGGGGTACCTCTACATCGCCGCGGTGCTTTTGAGCTGGCCGGCGAGAAGGCTGAGCCGGCCGGTCTGGCTCTGGCTGCATCGCGCGAACTATGCGGCGTGGCTGCTGGCCCTGGTTCACTCGCTCGGTACGGGATCTGACGCCCGCAACCGGGCGTTCTTTCTGTTGAACGTGGCGGCGGTTGGCATCGCGCTGGCCGTCTTCCTTGGCGTTCGGGTGGCCGAAGCGTGGAACCGGCTTCCATCGCTGTGGGCGGCGGTGGCCGTGGTGGCGGTGGCCACGGTGCTGGTGCTTGCCATCTGGGCGAGCCACGGACCCCTTCAGGAAGGCTGGGCAAGGTCGGCCGGCACGCCGCCCGACTTGCTCCGATCGCCCTAGGCAGCGCCGTCGCTCCTTATATGTGTGGGCTTACGGCTTAGCCGCCGGCGAGGGGCAGCGGGCTCGCCATACATCGTGGTCCTCGCGAGGAAATCCGCCACGGCCGACTGAGCGGATTGCTTCCATTTCTCACTCGATCTTCGCTTAGGAGACGGGGCTCGCCGGCTCTATCAGTCAGCCAAAACCGAGTTCAGTGAGGCAAGGGTTCTCAGCTCCGCAAGGTAAGGCACCGATCGGTCTTGGGTGATCAGGTTGAGCACAACCTGGTCCGCGCCAGCGCTCAATAGAGCATTTATGCGCTCGTGAACCGTCGCTGTTTCGCCCCAGGCCACGACCGCATCGAAGAGATCGTCTGACCCCGGCGGCTCGAGCTCGTCGGGCTTCCAGCCCAGCCGGAGCAGGTTGTTTCGATAGTTATCAAGTCGCAGGTAGAGGTTCGTATGCACATCCCCGATGGTTCGCGCCTCCGCGCGGTCACGCGCCAGCACGACCGGAAGATCCGCTGCCAGGAACGGCTCTGGTCCGAGCTGCTCGCGAACCAGCCGGATGTGCTCGACTGTCGTGAAATAGGGATAGGCGCCGGCGGTGCGCTCAGCCGCCAACGCGACCATTCGCGGACCGAGAGCAGCGAGAACAACCGGGGGAAGTTGCGCTTCGGGACCGCGCCAAGGGGCTTGCGCCATCTGATCCAGGTAACCCCGCATCGCAGAGACCGGCCGGGCGTAGTCGTGCCCACGAGCGGCGACCGCGGGGGCGTGACTGACGCCCAAACCAAGGATGAACCGATTGGGCCACGCCTCGGCTAAAGCGCGGCCGCCGGCCCCCATCGCCGTGGGGTCGCGAGCCCAGATGTTGGCGATGCCGCTGGCGATCACCAACTTCGAGGTCGCACTCAGGAAGATCGAGGCTTGCGCGAAAGCTTCCCGCGCAACCGCCTCGCCGTACCACAGCGTGCCATAGCCCAGCTCCTGGATTTCGGCCGCAACCTCTCTCTGGATGGTGGATGGCTGGGCAGCGAGGGCACCGGAGAAAATGCCCAGTCGGCCAGGCTTGATGTTGCCCAGCCGGGTCAAGCTCACGTCCTTGAGATTATCCGGACGGCCGTGTCGGTCGCAGAAACGATCCTTGGCCCTCGCGCCTGGCGTTGGTGCCAAGGCTGAAGGTCCGTGTCGGCTACCTTGTTGTTGATGGCTACGCAGGATTCAAACCAGAATTTCCGGGAGTCCGTCGCGCTCTCACGGCTGGTCGACCCGCGGCCGACCCTCGAGAACCTCGCACGCAACACAGGCGTTGCGTACGACGACGTAGTCCACCACGCGCTGGTCCGTTATGCAAGCTCCGGCGCCGAGGCTCTGCTTGCGTGGGAGCCGTATGCACTGCGCGAAGTAATTGCGGCTCGCAAGGTGGAAGACTGGGCGAAAAAGTCGGGGCGATCATCGACTGGCTCGAGGCAGGCCTCGAGTCATCGGAGTGGCACTGAGCCGCGGACGCGAGTCAAGCGCCTTCGGTGAGATCGAGCTGGGCAAAGCCTGAGTCCAGGCGCCGCTCACCAGCAGCCCACGACACAGGCCGCTTGAAGACGGGACCGGCGAACGCGAAGGAGTGATACTCGCCGTTTTCACCGCAGGCGTCGATGCCTGTTTTTGCTATCTCCGAGGCGAATCGCTCGTCGATCACGCTGGCCAGCCACGACTCGTCCAGCTTCGCCAGCTCCACGCAGGTGACAACCGCGCGACCACCCGAAGCTACGAATTCATCAAGGAGTGATTGGGGCGCCTCACCCCAGATCAGTTCGACATGTTTCAGCCCGGCGGCGATGACGCGGTCCTCGTACCAGGCCCTCACGTCCGCGAGGTGGATGTCGCCAAAGACGACGCCACTGAATCCCTCCTCGCGGAGTGACGAAAGCTGTTGTCGGAGGCTGGCTTCCATCTCGGGCCATGTTGTGGGGATGGCGTGGAGTTCGATCCCGATCGCGGCGGCCTGAGCCTCCAGCATCTCGACCCTTGTGGCATGAAAGCGAACGCGCCGGGTAGCACTGTCATAAAAGGAGAGCAAGCGGTCGACCACGATTCCCGACCTGAAGGCGCGGCCCAACGCGAGGGCGCTGTCTTTGCCGCCGGACCACATGAAGGCGTGCCTGTCGCTCATGCGCACTCAAGCATGCAGTTCGAAGCTCGGACCGGGCGCCGCGCAGGGCCCTAGGCCAGGCGCCTAGACCACCACTGCAAGGTTTCGATAGTTTTCAGCATAATTTGGCGGTTGAGTACTTTGGCCCGCCCCGCTCGCTCACCCTGGCTCAGTCTCGGCGAGGCGAGTCGCCTCCTGGGCGTCACCCCGGCTACATTGCGTCGCTGGGCAGACCATGGAGACGTCGCCGCGTTCGTAACGCCAGGCGGGCATCGACGCTTTCCGCGAACTGTGATCGAGGCCCTTGTGCCCCAATCCCGGGTGCGCCGGCCGCCACTCACCGGCCTCGGAGCCGCGGCCCTGCGCGTGGCACGGGTTTACAAGCGGGCAAGACCGGTTGGCCAGCCGGTCGCGTCGCCCTGGCTCGCGGCCCTGTCCGACGCTCAACGGGCCGAGCTTCGCGAGCGAGGTCACCGTTTGCTCGCAACGCTTTTGGAGCACCTCGATGAGGAAGGCCCACAACGATCGCCGCAGAAGCTGGAGCAGGCCGGCGCTTTGGCCTTTGAGTACGGCCAGCGGGCTGCCGCTCTCGGCGCGTCGCTTTCGGAGACGGTCGAGGCTTTCGTTCGATTTCGAGGAGCGTTCGTGGGCGAGCTCGCGAGCATCGCCCGGCGGCGGCGTCTCGACACGCGGGAGGCGACGTTGCTCCTGGTCGAAGCGGAAAGCGCTGCCGACCGCCTGCTGGTGGCCCTGATGAGCGGCCACGCGGACAAGGCCTGATGTCTGATCAGGAGCCGTGGGTGATGGCGGTTCAAGCGGATACCGCAACGGCAGATGAGCGAGCGGAGCTTGCGCGAGCGGTGGAAACGCAAATCGAAGGTCACCCTGCGTGGATCCTGCTGAGCACCTGTCACCGGGTGGAGCTTTACGGGTTCGGCGCCAGGCCGGACCTGGACGCCCCCCTTCACGCTGAAGCGGGTGCGGATGCAGTGCGGCATCTGATGCGGGTCGCCGCCGGTTTGGAGAGCGCGATTGTCGGAGAGGACGAGGTCCTTCACCAGGTTCGGGAGGCATTGGGCCACGCGCGCGCCTCGCGCGCGGTGGATCGCCGTCTGCAGCGATGGTTCGAAACAGCGATAGCCGCCGGCCGCCGTGCGCGCGCCGGGCGGACCGCCTCCAGCGGCACCCTGGCGCAGAGAGCGGTGGCCTGGCTGGCGGAGAGATCGACCCTTCGCGGACGCTCCGTCCTGGTCGTTGGTGCGGGCCGGATGGGATCTTCTCTCGCTCACTCCGTCAGGCTGGCGGGAGGCGACGTTACGATCGCGAGCCGGGAGGCGACCAGGGCTCAGCGCCTGGCCCAGGTTTACGGTGGTCGAGGGGTCGACCTCGCGGACGGCGCGAAGCTTGCTGTGAACAGCGCCGCCATCGCCGTTGCGCTCGCCGGCGTTTGGCACGAGCTGGAGCAGCGAGCAGGTGACCTGCCGCCGATCGCGGATATTTCGGCGCCGACCGCGGTTCCCGAGGCCGTCAGGACCCGCGCCAACGGTGACTTTCTCGGCATCGACGACCTCTTTGTCCGTTTGCCGACTCTTCCGCGCGGCTACATCGATGAGGCGAACCGAGTCGTCGCCTCGAAGACACGCGAGTATGTCGGTTGGCTGGAGCGCGGCACATGAACCTTCGATTGGGCACGCGCGGCTCAAAGCTCGCGTTGGTTCAGAGCGAGCTTTTCGCCCGGCGCCTCCTTGAGGCGGGCCACGAGGTTGAGCTCGTTCGGATCGTGACCGAGGGCGACACTCGCCCTGTCGACATGTCGCCAGGCGAAGGCGTGTTCGTCGCCGCGATCGCACGCGCACTAGTCGCGGGCGACATCGACATCGCGGTGCATAGCGCCAAGGATGTCCCACTGGAGGAGGAGCCCGAGCTGCTGATTGCCGCATATCCCGAGCGGGCGGACCCTCGCGATGTCCTGGTCACACGAACCGGGACCAGCACGCTGGACTCGCTGCCACGAGGAGCGGTTGTCGGCACCGACAGTCCGCGCAGGAAGGGATTTCTGTTGGCCGCACGCCCCGACCTCCATGTCGTGCCACTGCATGGCAACGTCGATACCCGCCTTGGACGGCTCGACGGAGGTGCTGTCGACGCTGTGGTGTTGGCGGCCGCCGGGATAGATCGCCTCGGCCGTGGCGAACGGATCGACCAACGGCTGGAACCGGAACTGATCGCGCCGGCACCGGCCCAAGGAGCTCTCGCTGTCCAGGCTCGCCGCAGAGACGTCGAACTGATTGGCGTGCTCGCTGCGCTCGATCAGCGATCCATTCGCCTCGCGGTAGAAGTAGAGCGCGAAGTTTTAAAGGCGACTGGAGGTACGTGCCGCGCGCCTGTGGGCGCGCTGGCCTCGGTTGACGGTGACTCGTTCACGCTGCTTGTGGCCGGAGTGAACAGCGACGGCACCAGCAAACGCATCGAGCACATTAAAGGCGCCTGCTCAGACGCATTCATTCTGGCCGGAGCCGCCGGGCGCCGGCTCGTCGCTGAGGTGGCGCTCCGGTGACCGCCATCCTCCTGACTCGACCAGCGGGCAGCGTCGACTCGACGGCCGGCGCGCTGAGGACGGCCGGGTACCGCGTGCACGTAGTCCCCACAGTTGCGACCCATCGACTTCAATTCACCCGGCCTGAATTTGCCGATTACCACTGGGTGGTCGTCACGAGTGCGTCAGGGGTCGATGCGCTGGACGATCTCCCGGCGGGACCGCTGTGGGCGGCAGTTGGGCCTGCGACCGCGAGGGCGCTTCGCGCCCGTGGCATCGAGCCGGCACTCGTGCCAGAGATATCGAATGGGTTGGCCCTCGCGAACGCGATGCCCGATGCAGGCGGCAAGCACGTGCTGCTCGTGCGCGCGGCAGCCGCTGCTCCGGATCTTCCGGAACGCCTCCGCGAGAGGGGTGCCGAGGTCGATGAGCTGGCCGCCTACACAACAGTGGAGGGACCCGCATCCTCTGCCGAACCGCTGACGGAGGCGCTCGCCGATGGCGACCTGTCGGCTGTCGTCTTCGCATCCGGCTCCGCGGTGCGCGGATTCATCGCGTTGGGCGGCACCACTGCGTTGCCCGCGATCACCATCGGGCCCCGTACCACAGCAGTCGCTCGTGAGCTTGGGTTCCGCGTCATGGCGGAGGCAAAAGCACAGAGCGCGGAGGCGTTGGCGGCCGCGGTCGTCGGAGCAATACCACTGGAGGAAATGAACCATGCGTGATCTGATCGCTACGCGTGGCGTCGACCTTCCCGGAAGGGAACGGCCTCGTCGCCTCCGCGCCAACGGCGCGCTCCGCACGCTCGTGCGGGAGACGCGACTTGCCTCAGCGGCACTCGTGGCGCCGCTGTTCGTGGTCTCGGGGCGTGGCCGTCGGGAGGAGATCTCGTCCTTGCGCGGGCATGCGCGCTTGAGCCCGGACCTCGCGCTGGCTGAAGCGCATCGGCTCGCAGGCCTCGGCGTCGGAGGCGTCCTGCTCTTCGGGATACCCGACGCCAAGGACCACTACGGCCATGCCGCTGCCGACCCCGACGGCCCGGTATCGGAGACACTGCGCCGGCTGAAAGCCGAGAAGCTGCCGCTGGCCCTGGTCGCCGACGTTTGCCTCTGCGAGTACACGACCCACGGGCACTGTGGAGTGCTCGAGGGCGAATTAGTGGACAACGACGCCACCCTGCCGCTGCTGGCCGATGCAGCGATCGCATACGCCGAAGCCGGAGCGGACATCGTCGCACCGAGCGCAATGATGGACGGCCAGGTTGCGGCGTTGCGTTCCGGGTTGGACGGGGCCGGTTTTACAGGGGCAGCGATCATGGCCTACGCCTCGAAGCACGCATCTACTTTCTACAGCCCCTTTCGCGAGGCTGCCGGGTCGACGCCGAGCTTCGGGGACCGCAAGTCCTATCAGATGGACCCCGCCAATGGGCGTGAAGCGTTGCGCGAGATGGAGCTAGATGCCCAGGAGGGAGCCGACATCCTCATGGTGAAGCCAGCGATCACGTCACTCGACCTCATCGCGCGCGCGCGCGATCGATTCGATCTGCCGCTGGCCGCCTACCAGGTCAGCGGCGAAGCGGCGATGATCGAGGCCGCCGCTGCCCGGGGCTGGATCGACCGACGGAGCGCCATTCTGGAAACGCTGACCGCGATCGTTCGCGCCGGAGCCGGGAACGTCATGACTTATTTCGCCAGCGACGTCGCCACCTGGTTGAAGGAGACCGCATGACAGACAGCCGTTTCGTTCACGCGCTTGCACTCGGTCTCGATCCGGCCTGGCGGCGATTGGCCACGGAGGAACGATGCCAGTCGGCGGCCGAGCTCGCTGCGGCAGTTGACGCCACATCGAGCGTGACCACGCACACGTATTCGATGGTGGGACTTAGGGCGGGCACGGATCTCCTCCTCTGGAGCCTTGCGTCGTCACTCGATGCGCTGGAGGAGAAGGCAGCATCGGTGCTCCGATCCGGGATGGGCCGGTGGATGAAAGTGAGTGAGAGCTTCCTCGGCATCATCCAGCCCTCCCAGTACGTCAAGAAGCCAACCCCGCAGGAGCAGTCATTGTTCTCCGGCGAACGATCCCGCTATCTGATCGTTTATCCATTCACGAAAAGCACCGATTGGTACCTTCTAGGCCGCGAGGCGCGCCAGGGGATCATGAACGAGCACATGCGGATCGGGCATGACTTTCCCGACGTACGCCAGCTGCTCGCCAATAGCTTTGGCATCGACGACATGGACTTCCTGGTCGCATATGAAACCGACGATCTGCCCAAGTTCGGCGAGCTGGTTCGAGCGCTTCGTGGGACTGACAGCAGGAAATCCACGATCCGTGACACGCCACTCCTCACCGGCATTCATCGCCCCATCGCGGAAATCACTGCTCTCCTCGGAGCCTCGTGATCAAGACCGGTGTAAGCGCCGCTTGGCGTGAAAGGGCCGCTCAGCTTTTTCCGGGCGGCGTTAACAGTCCGGTCCGGGCTTATCGGGCAGTCGGCGGTGAGCCACCGATCATCGCGCGCGGTCATGGACCTTTCGTCTGGGATGTTGATGACAACCGCTACATCGATTTCGTAGGCGCATTCGGGCCGCTCATCCTGGGCCACGCACACCCCGCTGTGGTCGAGGCCATGCGCACCGCTGTCGAGGCGGGTGGCTCCTTCGGAGCGACCAGTCCGACCGAGGTCCGGCTGGCTGAGCTGATCCGCTCGCGGATGCCGTCCATCGAGCGAGTCAGGTTCGTGAACAGTGGGACGGAAGCGGCGATGAGCGCACTCCGGGTGGCTCGCGCTGCGACCGGTCGCGACCTCGTTATCAAGTTCGATGGCGGCTACCACGGTCATGCCGACTCGCTGCTCGTCGATGCCGGATCCGGCGTCGCAACGCTGTCGATCCCGGGAAGCGCTGGCGTCCCAGCATCGGTGGCGGCTCAAACCCTCGTGGCGAACTACAACGATCTCGACTCGGTCGCCGCGCTGTTCGACGCCCACCCGCGCGAGGTCGCGGCCGTCATCGTCGAGCCCGTGGCCGCCAACATGGGCGTCGTTCCGCCGGCGCCCGGCTTCTTGGCCGGCTTGCGTCGCCTGACCGAGCTTGCCGGCTCGCTGCTCATCTTCGACGAGGTGATCACCGGATTTCGGGTTGCGCCGGGCGGCGCGCAGGAGCTCTTTGGCGTGCGCCCAGACCTGACCATCCTCGGCAAGATCATCGGCGGCGGCCTTCCCGTCGGCGCTTACGGCGGTCGCGCTGAGCTGCTCGACCTGGTCGCGCCCGCCGGCCCGGTCTATCAGGCCGGCACATTGTCGGGCCACCCGGTGGTCATGGCTGCCGGCGAAGCCACCCTGCTTCAGCTGACCGACGATGTTTACAGCCGGCTGGAAGCGCGTATCGACCGTCTAGAGGAAGGATTACGGCGCGGCGGCGCGAGCACGGCTCGAGTCGGATCTCTTCTCACACTTTTCTTTCGCGACAGCGCACCAAGGAACTTTCGCGAGGCGAAGGAAAGCGACACCAATGCTTTCGCCAAGTTCTTCCAACGCATGCGCGATGCGGGCGTTCTGCTCCCGCCCTCGCAGTTCGAGGCCTGGTTTCTCTCCGCCGCGCACGACGATGCGGTTATCGACGCCACGATCGACGCAGCCGCAGGGTGAGCCGGTTCCTCGACGCTGCGAACCGACGACCGGTGGACGTCACGCCGGTGTGGCTCATGCGGCAGGCCGGGCGCTCGCTGCCTGAATACCGCAAGCTGCGCGAGCGCTGGAGCCTCGTTGAGATCGTGGCGCAGCCAGAGCTGTGCGCAGAGGTGACGCTGCAGCCCGTTCGACGACTGGGCGTCGATGCGGCCGTGATGTTCGCCGACATCATGCTGCCGCTTCGCGGCATGGGCGTTGAGTTCGAGCTCGTCGAGAACGTGGGGCCCGTCATCGCCCATCCAATCTCCAGCGTGGCGGACATTGAACGGCTCGTCGTTCCGGCCGGCGAGGAGGCCGCGCCCCAGGTGATCGTGGCCGTCCGGCAGGTCGTTGCCGCCTCCCCGGTTCCGGTGATCTGCTTTGCGGGAGCTCCGTTCACGCTTGCCAGCTACCTCATCGAAGGCAAGCCGAGTCGGGACTTCGCGAAGGTCAAAGCGTTCATGTATTCCGAACCCGCGGCCTTCGACCTGCTGCTCGGAAAGTTGGCCGTAACGATGGCTGGTTATTTGAAGGCGCAGGTTGCCGCCGGCGCCGCCGCCGTCCAGCTTTTCGATTCGTGGGTCGGCGCTCTTGCTCTCGAGGACTACGAATCGCGAGTGCTACCCCACACACGCGCCATCTTTGAGAAGCTCGCTCCGCTCGGCGTCCCCACCATCCACTTCGGCACCGACACCGCTGGGTTGCTCGAGGCAATCGCTTCGGCCGGCCCCGATATCGTCTCGCTCGACTGGCGCGTTCCGCTGGATCGGGGTTGGGACCGCGTCGGTCTTGACCGCGGCATCCAGGGCAACATGGATCCTGCGGTGCTGCTGGGACCGGCAGAGCTGGTCCGTGAGAGGGCTCGCGACGTGCTGCGGCGTGCGGCCGGCCGGCCCGGGCACATCTTCAATCTCGGCCATGGTGTGATGCCGGCAACTCCACTTGAGAACCTTCAACTCCTGATCGAGACGGTTCACCAATGGGAGCTCGCGCGTGTCGCCTGAGCCTTCGACCGGGGTGCTCTGTATGGCGTACGGCAGTCCGGCGACTGAGGCCGACATCGAGCCCTACTACACGCATATTCGCGGCGGTCGCAAGCCGTCGCCGGAGGCACTAGAGGAGTTGAGTGCGAGGTATCGCGCGATCGACGGCTCGCCATTGACGACGGTAACCCGCGCTCAAGCCGCCGCCCTGGGCAAGCAACTTCGCCTGCCGACTTTCGTGGGCATGAAGCATGCCTCGCCATTCATCGCGGACGGCGCTGCCGAGGCGCAGAAGGCCGGCATCAAACGGCTGGTGGCGCTGCCACTGGCACCTCATTTCGCCGAGATGAGCGTGGGCGGCTACCGGCGGGCTCTGGCCGCCGCGTGGGATGGGGATCTGGTGTTCATCCCCGGTTTCCACGACCACCCCGCCTTCATCAGTGCAATTCGTGCGGTACTGTCGGAGGCTCTAGCAGAGTCGTGGCCCGACCAACTTTTCTTCACTGCACACAGCCTGCCGGCGCGGATCGTGGCCGAGGGCGATGGCTACTACGACCGTCTCCTCGAGAGCTGCCGGTTGGTTGAAGCCGGCATGGAGCTTCCGAGATGGGAGTTCGCGTTCCAGTCTGCGAGTACCACCGGCGAACCATGGCTGGGCCCAGACCTCCTCGAAGCGGTCGAGCGATCCGGCGCTCGACATGTGCTCGTTTGTCCGATCGGCTTTGTCGCCGACCACCTGGAGGTCCTCTACGACCTGGACGTCGAGGCGCAGGCATTCGCGCGAGCCAACGGCATCAGCATCCGCCGCACGGCCTCACTCAACACGCGGCCGGATTTCATCAAGGCGATGGCGGCGGTGGTGACCGACGCCCTACGCCACGCCTCGCCTGCGCCGGCCTGACCAGGAGGCGCCAACCTGGGTCGGTTGGCGGGGATGGATGGGAATCGAACCCACCCAGGACGCCTCAGCAGCGCCCCGCAAACGGTTTTGAAGACCGCGGGACTGCCATCCACAGACGTGCAGCATGGTCCGCACACGTTCAGTCATACGCAGCGTCAATCCATGATCGTTCGTGAGCGTCCGCAGGCGTTCGCCGGCTTGGCTGTCATCTTGGCTGTCGTAGATCGGATGGACCACTCGGCAAACAGTCAACAGTCGATCACACCGGGTCACGGGAGTCGAGTCGGAGCCCGCTTCATTCGATGTCGATACGGGGTAAGGCGAGTGGTGAACTCCCGGAAATTCCGGCTTTCCGCGGCACCGACCCGACCAGCAGATCCCATGAGGCGCCCTCGAAGGCCTCGTAGGTGTTGCTGGTGAGGACGATGTCGCTGCGCAGCGGGAAGGCGCGGTCGTCGAGCTTCATCGCCGGACCGGATGTCTTTGCTCACGCGAGAACCTCGGCCGCGACTCGGAATGCGGTATTGGCAGCCGGTATGCCGCAGTAGATCGCAGTCTGCAGCAACACTTCCTTCAATTCGTCCACTGCAACCCCGTTGTTGAGCGCCGCGCGCAAGTGCAGCCGGAGCTCCTCGGAGTGACCCAATGCGACGAGCATCGCCACGGTGATACAGCTGCGGGTCCGTCGATCGAGTCCGGGCCGTGCCCAAACCTCGCCCCAGGCATAGCGGGTCAACAGATCCTGGAAGTCTTCGGTGAACGGTGATTCTGCTGCCTCGGCCTGGTCCACGTGGACGTCGCCCAGGACCGCCCGCCGGATGGCTCTCCCCCGCTCCCGCTCCTCGTCACCCATCGTCTTTGACCTCCCCTCTGTAAATTTCCAGCGCCCGGTCGACGAGCGCCGAGGCACCAATCCCCAGGTCTTGGCTCGGACCCAAATTGATGCGCATCCGCTCGACGTCGACCTGCAGGCCAGTGAGCGTCTCCCGCGTCCGGGCAACCGCGCCCGCCGCCAGCCGAAAGGCCTCGCTGAGCGCCGGCCACTCCGACTGCCACGCTCCAGCAGATCGTTCATGCTCGCCGCTCATGGCCGCCAGCAATACCGCAGCCTGTCCAGTCACCCCCGCGAACGCGGCCCGTGCTTCGACCGCCCGGGCCGGATTGCGCTTGTGGGACATCGCGGACGAGCGGCCCGGGGCTGCGACCGACACCTCCCCCACCTCTGTTTGGGCCAGCAGCGCGACGTCGAGCGCTATCTTGGCGCAAGCGCCAGCGGCGACCGCCAACGCCGAGCCCAGTTCCGCCACACGCCCGCGATTCGAGTGCCAGGGCAGCTCGGGCTCGGCCAGGCCCAGGTTCCGGGCCATGGCGGCGAGCACCTCCCTGCCGCGCCCATCGAACCCGTCGAGCGTCCCCACCGCGCCACCGAGCTGCATCGCCAGCCGATCCTTGCGAATCGAAGCCAAATGATGCCGCGCGTCTAGAACTCCCATCAACCAGGTTGCGGCCTTGAAACCGAACGTGATTGGCCGCGCGTGCTGGAGCAGCGTCCGGCCAACCATGGGTGTGTCCCGGTGCTGCTCAGCGAGCGCTGCGCAACGAGCCATCAGCGCGCTCAGGTCAGTGAGCAGAACGTCCAACGCGTCGCGAGCGACGAGCATCATCGCGCTGTCAATGACGTCCTGGCTGGTGGCGTCGCGGTGGACGAAACTCGCCGCCTGGCTTCCGACCATGCCTCGCAATGAATCGATAAGCGCGACGACCGGACTCGCTGAGTGGGCGGCCTCGCGTCCGATCGCCTCGATGTCGTATCGCTCAACTTGACAGGCCGCGACGATGTCGCGCGCCGCTTCGCGGGGTATCAGGTCAAGCTCGGCCTGCGCGTCCGCCAGCGCCGCCTCGAAGGAAAGCATGGCCGACAGCCAGGCAACATCCGATACCGCCGACGCCATTGCGGGCGTGGTGAGGCTTGGACCAAACAGGCGGTCAGTGGGCAAAGAACACCGTCTCGTCGGCACCCTGGAGATGCACATCGAAGCGCAGGACGGCTCCGTCGCGGCGCGCCACCAGCGTCGCCCGCCGCCCGGGATCGACGCGAGACAGCACCGGGTCAGCCGCGTTGGCAGCCTCTTCATCGGGAAAGTAGATCCGAGTCACAAGATGCCGAAGCAGGCCGCGTGCGAAGACGAAGACGTTGAGGTGAGATGCCGTCGGAATCCCGTCGGACTCAGGCGTCGGCGAGGGTTTATGGACAGTGAAGTGGTAGGCGCCCTCGGCATCGGTCCGGCAGCGTGCGAACTGATCGTCTTGCCAGACCTCGAGCACTCCGTCGACGACCGGCGCGCCCTCGCCGTCCAGCAGCTGCCCCTCGATACGTAGCGCCTCGTCACCGGCGGCGGCCCCTGCGTCGCCGGGAAACGGAAGGGCGAAGCCGAAGAAGGGCCCAACGGTCTGCGACGGCGTGGGCACTCGGCGGGCACCCACTCAAAGCCCCCGCGGGGTTGCATTCCGGCCGCGCACGACGATGTCCCAGCGGTAGCCGAGCGCCCAGTTTGGGGTGGTTGACTCCCAGTCGAAAGCAGCCACCAACAGGTCGATGCCACGAGAGTCGGCGATCGACTGCAGGATCGGGTCGGAGGTTATCAGCGGGTCGCCAGGGAAATACATCTGCGTCACAAGCCGGCTGCCCAGATCGGGCCCGAAGACAGAAAAGTGAATGTGGGCAGGGCGCCACGCGTTGAGGTGATTGCGCCAGGGATACGCGCCTGGTTTGACCGTCACGAACCGATACCGGCCCTCCGAGTTCGTCAGGCAGCGCCCGGCACCGGTGAAGTTGGGGTCGAGCGGCGCCGGATGGTCATCGACAGGATCAACGTATCGGCCGGCGGCGTTGGCCTGCCAGACCTCGACCAGCGTATTGCGAACCGGGGCGCCATCCGAGTCCAGCACTCGACCGCTCACGGTGATCCGCTCTCCCAGGGGCTCACCCTGGTGCTGCTGGGTCAAATCAGCATCCTCGGAGCGCACCGGGATCCGCCCGAACGCGGGACCGCGGGCATTGTGGAACCACTCCTCGGGGAGCCGGACCAGCGGCCGGCTCGGCGCGCGCAGCACCGTCGATTTGTAGTCGGGGTACAGGTAGGGGGGTTCGAATTCCTCGGTCTCGCCTTGTGATGTCATCTTCAGCTGGAGCCCCAGACGCCCGTGGCGGCGCTCGTGTAGTTCTCCGCCAGCGCGGTCGCGGCCGCCCTCGAGCGGGCGATGTACGTCAGGTTGGCGAGTTGCAGTTTGTGCTCGAAGGGGTCCTTGGCCGCGTCGCCGTGAAGGAGGCTCGTCATGAACGCCGAGAAGTGCTGAGCACGCCACGCCCGCTGGAGGCAGTTTTCGCTGTAGCCATCCAGCCCATCGCTCGAGCCTGACATATACCACTTCGCGACCGCCGCTGCCAGTGCCCGCACATCGGCGAGCGCCAGGTTCATCCCCTTGGCTCCCGTCGGGGGCACGATGTGGGCAGCGTCGCCGGCCAGGAACAGCTTGCCGTACTGGATCGGCTCGAGCACCAGGCTGCGCATCTCGGTGACGCCGATCTCGACGATCTCGCCTTCTTGCAGTGTCGGTTCGTTGAGCCGCAGCCGGAGCTCATCCCAGATGCGGTTGGGTGGCCAGGAGCCTGGGTCGTCCGCGCCGTCAACCTGCAGGTAGAGACGGCTCATGTCGGGCGACCGCATGCTGTGGAGAGCGAAACCACGTTCGTGGCGCGCGTAGATCAACTCTTCGCTCGCGGGCGGGGTTCTGGCCAAGATGCCCAGCCACGCGTGTGGATAGACGCGCTCGTAAGCTGCGTGCGAGCCGGCCGGCAAGGACATCCGGCCGACGCCATGGGCGCCGTCGCAACCGGCGACGAAGTCGCAAGCCAGAAGGCGCTCCACGCCGTCATGAAGGTAACTGATGGAAGGTTCCCCACCGAGCCCATCAAGCCGTCGGACCTCTGTCTCGAATCGCACGTCGCCGCCAGTCGCCAGGCGGGCTTCGATGAGGTCTTTGACCACCTCCTGCTGCCCGTAGACCATGATCCCGCGGCCGACCAGGTCCATGAAGTCGATGCGGTGACGCTCGCCCCCGAACTGCAAGTAGATGCCGCCGTGGACCAGACCCTCGCGATCCATGCGCTCGCCGACGCCACTGGAGCGGAGCATCTCGGCCGCACCGTCCTCCAGCACGCCGGCGCGCACCCGGCTCTCGACGTACTTCCGACTGCGGCGCTCCAAGACCACCGACTCGATGCCCGCCAGATGCAGCAGATGCGACAGCATTAGTCCAGCCGGTCCGGCGCCGACGATTCCGACCTGGGTGCGCTCGAGCACAGCTACTTTTGACTCGCGAGGGGTTGACGAAACCGGATCACGCCTGGGGACTCTCCGTCTTCGGCCCTGGCCCAGTCGCCGGTGGGTTCATCCCGTGGAGCCAGTATCCGACGGGGAATAGCCTGATGCCGAAGCGATCGGAGATCAGCCCCCACAGACCGCGCGGCACCCACATCGCCATCAAGACGGCCACCGCGCCGAGGACGATCAGATACCAGGCGCCGCGGTCGGCCAGGGTCTGCTGGAGCAAAAAGAAGATGACCGTGCCGACGATCGGGCCCTCGATCGAGCCCAAGCCCCCGATGAGGGCGACGAAGATCATGTAGGCCGACCACTGGACGGTGAAGACCGCGGTGGGCTGGACGAACAGCTGGCTGATGACCAAGACAGCGCCGGCCGCCCCGGCCCCGGCCGCGGCGACCAGGTACACGATCCGTTTGGCCCGCACCACGCGCACGCCGACACTCCGCGCCCCGACCTCGTTGTCGCGGACGGCGGTCAGGTCGAGGCCAAGCCGGCTGCGAAGGAGCAGGTAGGTGCCGAGCAATGCCGCCACGGCGACAGCAAGCGCCGCCCAGTAAGTGAAAGCCTGGCGGAGCGCCGGATCGAGGCCGACCATCCCGGGCAAGGGCGCGCCGGCACCCGCACCGAGCGAGTTGCTTCTCACGACGACCAGCTGGAACGCCTCCGCCACGACCCACGTCGCGATCGCGAAGTACTCCCTGCGGAGCCGCAGCAGGAGAAACGACGCGGGCAGCCCGACCAGCGCGCTGATTAGTGCGGCCAGAGGGATGGCGAGGAACGGCGAGATTCCATCGCCCGCCAGCACAAACACGGCATACGCCCCGACGCCGATGTACGCCTGCTGGCCGACCGAGATCAGTCCCGCATAGCCCGCCAGCAGGTTCCACATCGTAGCCAGCGAGACGAGGATGAAAAGGTTGACCAGCACGCCGGTGACGTTTGCGTACACCAGGTAGGGCAGCGAAAAAAGGATCGCCACGACGACCACGCCAACCAGGGCGCCCCACGCCGCCGAGCGCCGCGAGCGCGTAACTCGCTGCCGGCCGCCCACCGCAGCAGTGTCGGTCACGACAGCCGCGCCGGGATCAGACCATTCGGTCGGAGTGCCAGCACGATAAGGAAGACCAGGTGCCCGGCGAGCACGCCAAAGCTGGTATCGACCTGCGATCCGAGGACCTGCGCCAGCCCGAGGATGATCCCCCCCGCCAGCGTTCCCCACAGCGAGCCGACGCCTCCGATGACGACCGCCTCGAACGCAAAGATCAGGCGCTGCGGCCCGGCCGCCGGGTTGAACGACGAGTACATCCCAAACGCCACACCGGCGAGCGCGACGGTGGCGAAGGCGATCGCGGCCGTCACACCGTAAACGTGTCGCACGTTCACCCCCACGATGGTCGCCGCCTCCTGGTCATCGGCCGCCGCCCGCACCTCCCGGCCGAGGCGTGCCCGTGACAGGAACAGCTGCAGGCAGACGAGGACCACCACCGCGACCGCGAAGACGATCACTGATTCGTACCCGATCGAGAGCTGGCTGTTGACCTGAAAGGAAGCGGACGCCAGCGACCCCGACGGCAGTGATTGGCTGTTTGCCGACAGTCCTTCCAACAGTCCGTTCTGGATGACGATCGAAAGCCCGAAGGTCACGAGCAGGGTGGTCACGGGGCTGACGTCCAGGCTTCTCTGGATGATGAACCGCTGGACCAGATATCCGACCATGCCGAAGAGCGGCGCGACCACAAGGGCGGACCAGAGCACGGGCACGTCCAACCCGGTGATGATCGCGAGCGCCAGGTACGTGGCCAGCACGGCGAAGTCACCGTGAGCGAGGTTGACGACCCGCATGACCCCGAACATGAGCGACAGGCCGCACGCGAACAGCGCATAGAGGCCGCCGAGCAGTATCCCCTGGACGATCGCGTTGACCCAGACCACAGGCGAGCCTATCCGCCTCCGCCGACGGCACGCTTGCTCAGGCCGAAGTAGGCCGCCTCGACTTCAGTTGAAGCCAGGTCACGCGGCCGGCCGCTCAGCATGATTCTGCCCTCGAGCAGGCAATGCGCCCAATCGGACACTCGAAGCGCCTGGGTGACGTCCTGCTCGACCAGGAGAATGCTCATGCCGGTCGCGAGCAAGGCGGGAAGCATGTCGTACAACCTCTGGACGACCGCTGGCGCCAGACCTAGGGAGAGCTCATCGAGGAGAAGGATTCGCGGGTTCGCCATCAGCGCCCGGCCGATCGCCACCGCTTGCTGCTCGCCTCCCGACAGGTGGACTGTCGGCCCGCCCCGCCGCTCAGCCATCCACGGAAACAGTTGGTATACGCGATCAAGGTCCCAGGCGCCGGAACGCGAGCGGGTCGAGCCGAGCTTGAGGTTCTCCTCAAGGGAAAGCGAAGGGAAAAGACGGCGGCCCTCCGGGACCATGACGATCCCGGCGGCGACCCTGCGGTGGGCAGGCAGGTGAGTGATGTCGCTCCCGTCGAGCTGGATCGTCCCAGCGACCGGTCGGTGGAGCCCGGCGATCGTACGAAGCAGGGTCGACTTGCCCGCGCCGTTGGCGCCGATCATGGCCACGGTCTCGCCCGCGACAAGGCTCAGGTCGACAGCGGACAGCGCCTCGAGCAGGCCGTAGCGGACCGTGAGGCCCTTGACCTCCAGCAGCGGCGTGTCGGTGGAGCTGGTCAGCTCGAGTTACCCTCGCCGTAGCTCGTGCCGAGGAATACCTCCTTGACGGCCGGGGTGGCGAGGACGGCGAGCGGCTCTCCGTCGCCGATGAATCGACCACCGGCCAGGCAGATCAGGCGATCCACGAGCCCGACCAGTGCTCGGACCACGTGCTCGACCCAGATCACCCCGATGCCTCGAGCGCGGATGCCCTCCACCACCTGCACCAACCCAGCCACCTCCGGCTCCGTCAGCCCTGCCGCCACCTCATCCAGCAGCAGGAGACGCGGCCCTGTGCCGAGGGCGCGCGCCAATTCAAGGCGCTTGCGCTGTAGGAGGCTCAGCCGCGACGCTGGCCAGTTTGCCTCCTCATGAAGGTGGGTTTCCTCGAGCACGCTGGCGGCGAGATCGGTGGCCTCGCCGCCGCGAAGACCCGCACCACGGTGGGCAGCGACGAGCACGTTCTCAAAGACCGTCATGTGCTCGAACGACCGCGGAACCTGGTACGTGCGCGCGATTCCGAGCCGGCAGCGTGCCGCGGGGTCCAGCCGGGTCACCGGCCTTCCTTCGAAGCGTACCTCTCCCGAGTTGGGGGAGAGGTCGCCCGAGATGAGCGCAAAGAGGCTGGTCTTGCCGGCGCCGTTGGGCCCGACGATACCGACGGCGTCGCCACCCCGAAGGATCAGCGAAAGCGAATCTGCGACGACGATGCTCCCGAACCGCTTGGTGACACTGGCGAGCTCCAGGAGTGGGCCGGAGCTCACGCGTTGGTCGGTACGAGTTCCCCGTTCAGCGGCACGTCCGAGTTGAGCGAGTTGTCGACCACGACCATGCTGTAGGGATACGTGGTTCCCTTCCTCCACTGCACGCCGACCGGCTGCTGGATGGCGACGCCAGGCACCGGACCTTTGGTCCAGTCGAGCGGCCCGCTGATGCCCGAGTACGTGAGGGAGTTGAGCTTGGCCGCGACGGCGGTCTTGTCGTGCGGGTCGTTGACGTTGGTGAGCGCCTCGTGAGCGATCTCGAAGAGCGAATGCACCGAGCCCAGCGACGACAGCCATTGCTGGCCGCTCGATTGCTCGAAGCCGTCGGCGAGCTGCTTGGCGGTCTGCCCGGTCAGCGTGGAGGAGTACGGGTGAAAGGGCGACCACCAGCAGTCGGTCGCGATGTTGATGACCAAATCGCCCAGGGCGGTCGTGTCGGCTGGGAACAGGAGGACCTTGGCCACGGTCGCCAGCTTCGGTTTGAAGCCCTGTTGCACCGCCTGCTTCCAGAAGGTGTTGAAGTCGGGCGGGAGCGGGCAGTTCGAGAACAGCTCCGCGTTGCCGTTCTTGAATTTCGAGATCATCGCGCTGTAGTCGGTGGTGCCGTCGGCGTAGGCGCCGCCGTCAAGCGACTTGTACCCGGCGCCCGTGACCAATGGGATGAAGTTGGAGCGGAATGCGCCGCCGTCCGAGTCGTTCGGGTACATCTCGGCGACCACCTTGTTGGTGTTCATCTTTTGCCACATCGGAAAGAAGCAGCCGGCGAACTCGTGCAGGCCGAAAAAGAACATGGTCGTGTACTTGAAGGGCTTGGTGGGGGTCGCCCCGCGACCAAAGAACCAGGACTCCCAAGGCACGATGGTCGCGACACAGGGCACGCCGTTGAGTTCGCAGAGGTTGGCCACCGGGTTGGTCACCTCGGGCGTCGACGCGCAAAGCACGATATCCACGCCAGCGTTGATCAGCTCCTGAGTCACCGCACCGGCGCGCGTCTGATCCGACTGGGTGTCCTTGACGACGATCTGGACGTCGTAGGTTTTGCCTCCGACCTTGAAGCCGTTCTTGTAAGCGCTCGCCGCACGGACACCATTGATGACGTAGTTGTCGCCTGTCGCGAAGCCAGCCGCCTCACCGGTCTGCGGGCTGACATAGCCGATCGTGATCTTGCCGTTGCTGCTCGTGTTGGTGCCCAAGATGCCGCACGCATCCAGCAAGGCGGCGGAGGAGAGGCTGAGCGCCCCTGCGCCGGCCGCCTTGAGCAGGGTTCGCCGCGTGATCTCCTGGTCGAGACGATCCTGGAACCCCATTCCCCGTCACTCCTTTCGGGCTCCGAGCCCAAACACGCGCTATCACAAAGGGCAGCTCGACGCTCAAGCCGCGAACGTTGGCTAAATGGTGACGAGCGACTTGGAAAGTGTCAAGGATCATCCCCGGAGATCGATAATGCTGCCCATCGCCAACGCGCGAACCCGCCCGCAAAGACTGCTCGTCACCATCCTTGGCGACTACTGGCGTGGCCGACAGGAACCGATCCCGTCAGCTACGTTGGTGGCCGTGCTCGGCGAGTTCGGCGTCAGCTCGGCCAGCGCCCGAGCGGCGCTCAGCCGCCTGACCAGCCGCGAGCTGCTTATCCGCAGTCGGCGCGGCCGCCGCACCTACTACCACCTCACCGACCGCGCCCTCCGTCAGATCGATGCCGGGGCGGGCCGGATCTTGAGCTTCGGCGCCGCGGTCCCCGAGTGGGACGGGCATTGGTCAGTGGTCGCCTTCAGCGTCTCGGAGTCCGATCGTCGACTTCGCCACCTGATGCGCAACTCGCTGCGCTTCATGGGCTTTGCGCCGCTCTACGACGCGCTTTGGATTTCGCCATCGGCTGACCTCCACTCGGTGGCCGACCTGTTCTGTGATCTGGGCGTCAAGCGCTTCACGCTTCTCCGCGCTGAGATCCTCCCCATCGCCATGCCGAACCTGGAGGTGGTCTGGGATCTCGACTCGGTCCGGGATTCATACCAGGCTTTCATCGAGCGCTTCAAGCCGATCTGCGAGAGGCTGGCGCGCGGCCGGGTGCAGCCGGCTGAGGCCCTTGTCCACCGAACCTTCGTTATGGACGCCTGGCGTGCCTTTCCCAGGCAGGACCCCGACCTACCCCATCCGTTCCTGCCACCCGATTGGCCGCGCGCCCGCTCCCGCCAGATCTTTCTCGACGTTTACGACGGTCTGGGACCGCTGGCTCGGACCCGGGTCAACGAACTCCTCGCTGCATCGGAGTGACAAGTCGTAACCGTTCAGTCGACCTTTCGCACCAGCCGCTTCGACTTAAGATCAGACTGGGGTAGGGTCCCAGTCGGGACCACCCGGCACCCCAGGCGCACGCCGAGAGCCTGACGAAGGTCTGCCTCTAAGCGTTCGGTCGAGGTATTCGTGCCCTCAATTTCGACGAGCAGCGTGACCTCATCCATGTGGTGTAAATGTCGGTGCTCGATCACGAACTCGACCACATTGGGATGGCCCCGGACGATGTCTTCCACCTGCGATGGGTACAGGTTGACTCCACGGACCGTGAACATGTCGTCGATTCGTCCGCGGATGCCGCCCACCAGCTTGGGGAATGGGCTTCCGCAGGAGCATGGCTCACGAGTGATTGATACTCGATCGCCGGTCCGGTATCGGATGAGCGGCATGCCCCACCGCCCCAGGTTGGTGGCGACCAACTCGCCCTCTGAAGCAGGGCGACCGTTCTCGTCCAGCACTTCGATGATGAAATCGGACTCCAGGACGTGGATTCCATCGCGCTGAGCGCAGCTGTGGCCGGTCGGTCCCAACTCTGTCATACCCGAGTGGTCAAAGCTGGTCGCCGTGTACGCAGCCTCGATCGCGGCGCGGGTGGTTGGAATGCTGGCGCCGGGCTCGCCAGCATGAATCGTTACCCGGAGCTGCGAGGTGGTGAGGTCTTTCCCGATGTCCTTGGCCGCCTCAGCCATGCGCAAGGCATATGTGGGTGTCGACAGGAGGACCGTCGCTCCAAGCTCTAGGATGCTGCGGATTCGCTGCTCGGTGGTCATCGCTGCGCCCGAGATCGCGAGTGCGCCGAGCTTCTCGGCGCTCCCAAAGGCAGTCCAGAAACCGATGAATGGACCGAACGAGAATGCGAAGAAGACCCGATCGCTCGCGGTGACCCCCGCCGCGCGATAGACATGGTCAGACCATATACGTAGCCACCACTCCCAGGACTCCGGTGTGTCCAGCCATCGCAGCGGGTGGTCGCCACTCGCACCAGAGGTTTGGTGAAGCCGGATATAGCGGTCAATCGGATAGGTGAGGTTGGTGCCGAATGGAGGCTTGGCGGCCTGGTCGGTGACGAGATCGCTTTTCGTCGTCAGGGGCAGCCGCTCGAAGTCGTCCCAGCCCTGCACTTCGGTGAGCCGGGCGCGCCAGAAGGCATTGGATCGAAGCACGTCTTTGAGGCCGGCGCGCAGGCGGGCGAGCTGAAGCGCACGGAGCTCGTCGATGGTGGGCTGAGACGGGATCACGGCCTCAGCTCCAGACCGACCTCGCGACGCGACCGACGAGCTCGAGCTTCTGGCGCTGCTGATCGGCAGTGATCCGGTTGCCCTGGATCGTGGAAGCAAACCCGCACTGCGGACTCAGCGCCAGTCGCTCGAGAGGAACGAATTGGGCGGCTTCACGGATTCGAGCCCTCAGCTCGTCCTCGTCTTCTAGCGCCGACTTCTTGGTCGTGACAAGGCCAAGCACGGCGACCCGATCCTCGGGCAGATGCTGCAGCGGATCGAATCCTCCGGAGCGTGCATCGTCGTACTCCAGCAGAAAGCGATTGAACAACGTCCGGCTGAAGATTCGCGCGATCGGCTCGTAGTCGCCTTCGGCGTAGAACTTGCTCTGATTGTTGCCTCTGCAGATGTGCAGGCCAAAAACCACGCCGTGATGACCCTGGATGATTGCGTTGTCCATCTCGATGCAACGGTCGATCAGCTGTTCGGGATCGCTGCCACGCAGCCGGTAGCCCTCCCGCATCCTGGCGTCGAGGAGTGCGCCGTACTGTGGTCCGTCAATCTGAATGTACGTGCAGCCGAGGCGAACCAGCTCCTCGACCTCGCGCCGGGAAACGTCAACGATGTCGGCGAGGTAGGCATCGAGGGATGGGTACGCGCCTTTGGACTTGTCCGGGTCGTAATACGCGGCCGCCTGCTGGGCGCTGAGCATGGTGACCTTGGCGGGCCGCATCGAGGTCGAGCGGACAAAAGTCCATTCCTCCGCGCACATGCTTCGCCGCCAGCGCAGTCTCTCGACCACCACCGGCCTGCGGAGAATCAGCTCCTCGCCGCTTTCATCACGGAACGGGATCGCCCAACCGCCCTCGCGGTCAAAACCGTCAAACGACTCGATAAGGTGGCCGTAAAAAGCGTACCTGCGCAACTCGCCGTCCGTGATGACGTCAATGCCCGCTTCCTCCTGCAGCCGGATGGCGCTAACGACCGCTTCATCCTCGATGCGCTTGAACTCCCTGTCGCCGAGCTCGCCACGCTCATGTCGCTCGCGCGCACCGACGAGGTCAGGTGGCCGCAGCAGGCTGCCGATCACCTCGCACCGAACATTAGCCGACAAGTTTGCAGCCACTCGAGATTGATTGGTAACGTAAGGCCTATCCATTCACGACGCAAGGTGACCGCGTAAATGGCACCAATACAGCGGCGGCGACATCGCCGCCAACTCTCTTCCGAGCCGAACGTCAATTACGTTAGCCAGGAGGCGTGCGGAGTTCATCAGCGGGGATCTCCGCCGGATGCCGCGCGGCCGCGGATGCCTTCACAGCGCGGCGAAGTCGGAGCTCACCGCGGCAGACTAGAACGGTCCGCCCAGAGACGAAGCGACCTAACCGGGCGCGCGTCGAAAAGCTTGACGAGTGCGGACTAGAATCCCTCCTGCTTCGCTTTTTGCCCCTACCCGGTTGGACAGGTTCGCCGGGAGACTCGTGAGGCATCAGGAGACGTGAGACGAAGGCGTCATACCCCGATTACAGGAGAGACGGCCTGGTGCGTCCCGAAACGACACGCATGGAGACTCTTAATTCCGTGTTTCACGGTCCGCCCGCCGATGGCACGACTGGGTGGTTGATTGCCGGCGCGATCCGGTAGAGTGCGCTGAGGTCCACTGCTGTGGCTGCCATCGCCACGACAAATGGCGGGGATGGATGGGAATCGAACCCACCCAGGACGCCTCAGCAGCGCCCCGCAAACGGTTTTGAAGACCGCGGATCTGGCGTCCGCCAGTGTCCTGCGATGTCCGCGGAAGATGAAGAGTCGAGAGCTTGGATCCGCTGACGTTCGCTGACGGTTGCCAGTGTCCGACAGAATGGCTGTCAGCTTGGCTGTCGGGACCTCTGCCTCCTTCGAACGCACGGTCCCGAGCCGCCGTCATGGCGTGTCCTTCGTGTCCTCGCGTTTCCGCTCTGGTCCGCCTGAACTCAATCAGCTCGGCCTTCGTGTCCTTTCGTGTCCTCTAGTAGCCGCACCAGGCCTGAGCTCAGCTCACTAGATACGGAGTAGCTTCCAGAACTTGCCAGGCGGATAGAGCCCATCCACGGTCGTCAGCGAGATGTCTAGCGTGTACCCACCCAGAGTGATGTGCAAGGCGCCCTCGGTGGTTCCGGGGTCGATAGGTTGGGTGACCGTGAGGGCAGGCGCGTGCACGATCTCCCTCAGGACCATCCCGGGCCACTCGACGAGGTCCACGTTGTCAGTGACGAAGAGGTCCGTGTGGTCCCCCCAGGGCAGCTCGTAGCTCCCAACGATCTTGTCCTTGTAGAGGACGCGGCCCACCTTAACCACCGGTCGCATGGCCGCGATCAGCGTCTTGGCGGCGGTGAAGGCGCTGTCCAGAGAGTCCAGGCCCATCACGCAGCCGAAGAGGGTGACGGTGAAGTCGCCCAGCGTTTCGGAGGCGGCGTACAGGAAGTCTCCGTTTCCGGTCTCGATGCCTATGATGCCGCTCTGACCCAGGGCGGTGTCGAGGTTCCGCACGGTGCCGGCGACGGGTATGTTGGCCTGGCTCTGCGCGACGATCTGCGCCAGCACTGGCTGCTTCATGGCGACCAGGCCGAGCTTCACCAGGTCGCTCGGGGTGCTGGTTGTTTTGGCGGAAGCACCTGATTCGTCGGCGAATCTGGTGTGGGTCATGCCGAGCGCGTCGGCCCGCTTGTTCATCTTGGCGACGAAGGCATTGACCGAGCCGGCATCCCATCTAGCCAGCGTGGTAGCGATGTTGTCCGCGGACGGAATCAGAAGGCCCTGCAAGGCGTGAAACTCGGAGAGCTGCTCGCCGGATTGCACTGCCACGACGTTTTGATGGTTCGCGCTGTCGGCCTGGTACGCCTGAACGTCCGCGTCCGTGATGGCGACGGAGGGGCCCGGATCACCCCCTTTCAGCGGTTTGTCCTCGAGGACGACCAGAGCCGTCATCACCTTGGCCAGGCCGGCCGCGGGGGCGGGCGTTTCCCGGCCGGACGATTCGATCAGTCCCAGGCTAGAGACGCCGATGGCCGCCGAACCGGCGGACGGCCAGGGCATGGCGGGCGCGGAGCCATCGATGGTGGTGGAGGCTGGGATCGACGCCACCGCCCCGACGGCCGGGATGGGCCGGATGAAGTAGTTGAATCCGAGATAGCCGCCGATGAGCAACACCAGGACGGCAGCCACGCGTAGCCGCATCGCGTCCACCATAACGACCTTGGCGGGCCGGCAACCGGCCTCTGCTGCCGTCCGACATCTATAAGGACGCGCGCAGAGGATCTGGACCGCAAACGGTCTAGAAGATCGCGGGTGGGAAAGGCTGTTTGGTCAAAGGCCATCTAGCTGCCGAGCCTGCGGGCGTGATCTTCTTGGCTGTCATTGGCTGTCAACCGGTTCGAGTACGGACGCTGGCGGACATAGATGAACTTGGGCGAACGTCCACGGACGCCCGCAAACGGTTTTGAAGACCGTGTGGGTGGCGTGCGCAACCGTCCACCTACGTCCGTACCAGTTCAGTCACGGGGGGAGACAGTCCTTAATCGTCCGCGGTCATCCGCCCGCTAGGCTGTCTTATTGGCTGTCGGAGAACCCACCTACCGGTCAGCATGGCCCCTGCTTCCTCCGCGCTTCAGGCCATCACAAGGTCAGCGACACCTCTCAGTCGACCTGTGGCATCGAAGGCGCTCATGTGGACGGCCGACGCGATTTCGCCAGTGACGAGACGGCGACGAGGCGCATCAACACCAGCCAGTGCTCGCCAGTCCGCGGCCACGACATGTCGCTCGCGTATGCGTACGAGGCGCGTTCGAGGGCCTGCCTCTGTTCTGGGTGGTCGAGCAGCGAGTTAACCGCCTCGCCAAGGGCTGCCGGATCTCGAAACGGGACCAGGATTCCGCGCCCGCCGGCCAGGGCTTCCTTGGCGTGAAGGTAAGCCGTCGACACAATCGCCTTGCCGGCCCCGAGCGCGTAAGCAAGAGTACCGCTGGTTATCTGCTGCGGGTCCAGGTATGGCGTGACATAGACGTCACTTGCCAGCAGCAGGTCAATGATGTCCCGCTGCGCCATGTATTCATCGATGAAGGAGACGTGGTTCTGAAGCCCCAGGCGCTTGACCGCCTCGACGAGTTGATTGCGGTACCTCTCGCCGTCGTGGCGGCGCAGCTCCGGGTGGGTCTGGCCTGCGATCACGTAGAGGGCCTCAGGATGCCGCCCGACGATCGCCGCCATGGCCTCGATCATGTATTCGATGCCTTTGCGAGGGTCCACCAAGCCAAAGGTCGAGATGATCGTCCGGTGGGGTACGCCCAGCTTCTTCTTCATCCGGCCTCGGCCGTGAGGACGGACCGCCGGCATGCCGTGAGGAATCACCACCGGCACCTTGGCGATGCCATAGCGGTCGGCGAGAATGCCGGCCGCCATCTCGGCCATCACCACGATCGCGTCGCTCATCTCAGCCGCCGAGCGGATCGCCTCCCGCATCGACGGGGTCGGCTCGGGTGGCACCGTGTGCAGCGTGGTGACGACCGGCTTCCTTAGAGCTTCAAGGAAGGGGCGCAGGTGGTCCTCGTACACGCCGTCCGTCCACGTCCCGTAGAGCCCGAATTCATGCTGTACGTTGACGATGTCGGCGCTCGAGCGGTTGATCGCTTCTGCCGCCGCGCGGTAGTTGCTCGCATCCCCCTGCCTGATCCGCCAGCGGACTTCGCCGCCATACAGCCGCACCTCGTTGGGCTCGTCGATCGCCGCCACTCTGTATGCCACGCGTGGATCGGCCGCCTTGACCGCGGCCAACAGGTCCGCAGTGAAAGTCGCTATGCCACAGCGGCGGGGCAGGCTCGAGGAGACAAATACGATCCTCAGGCCGGGCGCCGGGTCGTGCAACCGACTGCGGGGACGGATCGGGTGGTGGCGCGGGGGCGGCGTCCTGTGGCGGCGCAGCGCTGCTTGGTTTGCGTACCTGCCGGTCATGGCACCCTAGCCGCGCCTGTAGTCGCCGCGAGGCGGAGGACGCCAGTCGCGAGCGCGGCGTTGCGGCCTCGCCACCACCTTGAAACGTCGACCCGAAATCTCCGAAGGCTGGATGGCCAGCCAGTGCCACCGCTCGCCGGGTGCAACCGGATGCACCGGTGCTTTTCGAATGTGTTCGGCGGTCCGACCCAGGCTTCGGGTGACATCTTCCGCAAGGCCCTTGACGACGACGCTCCAGCCTATGCCCAGCTTGGGATCCCATTCGTCAACTTCGAAGGCGAGCTTCGTCTTTGGGACGAAGTCGAGCTTGGTTCCCGAACCGGTGCGGAAGACGACAACCCGGCCTTCCATCGCGTAATTGACTGGAAAGACCTCAGGTTGGTCTTCGACGTTGAACGCTATGCGGCCCAGGTCGTGAGACCCAAGTAGAAGAATGCATTCATCCGGCGACAAGACCTCGATCGACTGGTCCGGCGCCCTGCGCCTCTCCATCCTCACAGCATGCGCCTCCACCTGGTCCAAGCCAGCCGCAAACGACCCGAACAAAGCAGGACCTTTGGGTACCTGGCGAACTCTTCGCAGTGGCTGCCCGTATACAAGGAGCGGCGAGCTACAAAGCGCCCGACCAGCTTCGCGCCGCCGAGAGTGCGTCTGGATCGGTCAAAAGCGCAAGGCCGGCTGTGACGTTCGCCTCCGCCCCTGAACGATCACTCACGCGACCCTCGTCGAGCCCATCTGCGACACGACCAGTGGTGCGGTCGAAGATCGCGGCGCCGGCCGGGTTGCGGCCGTCAAACCAGCCACGGGCCTTCTGCGCCAGCTCCAGGTATCGCGGCCTGCCCGTGACTTCCGCGAGCCGATCCATGACGAACACAGCCGACTGCACGTCGTAGCTGTGGACGTGTGGGAGGTCGAACCCAGACTCGATCACCTCGGCAAACACGGCCTCGGCGCTGCTGACAGCGACCGTGAGCAGATCGGTCCTGCCCAGCGCGACTGACGAATCGGCGAGCACACCCTCCTGGATGTGGCCCCAGAGGTGGGGGTGGCCGCGCTCGTCCGGCGAGTTCATCAGCATTCCGCCGCGCTCGCATGCGGTGAGCTCATCGCACCAGGCCGCAAGGCGCGTTGAGAGCCCGGGATCCAGCGACCGCTCGAGGAGGTTCAGCGCCGCCACCGCGTGAATGCACCGAACGTCTGATGGAGGAGATGAGAACGCCGCGGCATCCAGAGCCTCGGTCAGGACATCTCGTGCGCAATCCTGCTCCAGGAGCAAGCTCACCTCGGCGAGCGCACAGGTCGCGCGTGCCTGCCAGAAGTTCACCCCGCCAGCCGAGGTGGGGCCGTCGGTGTTCCGAGTGCCATGCCAGTCATAGATGAAGTTGTGCCAGTGGCCGTCGCCATCGCTCATCCAGAGCACAAAGTCGAGCAGCCCTTCGGCCCATCGCCTGAGCGCATCGTTTCCAGTGGCGGCCCAGAGCCTGCACAACAGCCCGCACGCGCGCGCCGCATCGTCCACGCATGCGACGCCCTCGACGCCGGTTTCTCGCGCTTCGAAGTGCTCGCCAATCGCACCAGAGTAGACAGCGAGCGCCAGGGCCCGCGGCCCGGCCGCCGGCAATGGCCGCGTCAGCGCGGCGAGCTGCCTCAGCAAGGCGCCAGCGAGGAGACGATCTCTTTCACGTCGAAGTCGGCCGCCGCCATGCGGCAATCGGCGGCGCCGTAGTACATCCGGATCCGCTCGCCCCTGCCGTCGAGCGGGACGTGGCCGCAGGAGAAGACGGTGTTGCTGTAGAAGCCCATACGCTCGTAGTCCGCGGTCGGCACGAGGATCGGCTCCGGTGAGCGGGCGATGACCCGCGCCGGATCCTCGGCATCCAGGAGCAACGCGCCCATCGCGTAGCGTCCGTCGGGATCCACGCCGTGGTACAGCTCCAGCCATCCCTCGGGCACGCGGAACGGAACCGCGCCTGCGCCGGTGCGCACACCATCCCACATACCTTGTCGAGGCAAGGCGAGGGGGAGGTGGCCACCCCAGCTCACGAGGTCGTCGGAAAAAGCGATCCAGATCCCGAGCACGCGGTTGAACGATGCAGGCATGGGCCGGGTCAGCGCGACGTAGCGGCCCCTCACGCGGCCCGGGAAGATCACCACGTCCTTGTGGTCGGGTAGGAACATGAGGCCGCGACGCTCGAAGGTTTTGAAGTCGTTCGTCGTGAGCCGGCTGGTCGTGATGCCGACCGAGGCGACCGAGACATACGTGATGTGCCAAACGCCGTCGATCAGGGTCGCCCGAGGGTCTTCGCATCCGTACTCTTCGAAGGAGTCGGCGGGGACCAGCGCAGGGAGCCGATCGACCACAAAATGCGCCCCGTCGGTGCTGCGCGCGACACGCAGATGCGATATCTGCGTCAGGTAGTCCCTGACCTCCGGCCGGCCACCTGGGTTCGCGGCCGGCTTGGTGACCCTGATGGCGCGTGGATCGCTGAGATCGAGCCCAGGCAGATCCCTGCGCACGTATGCGACAACCACGCGCGGAGGGATCGCGGCCGTGTCCAGGTACGCGATCCCGATCACGTCCTCGCCCAGAGTCCCTGGTGGAAGGGGTTCGAGCTTTTCTTGCGGAGCCGAGAGGTCGAGCGTCCTCGCCGTGGGGGGCAGCAGGCCGGTCATCGGGCGAGGACACTCCCCGACGCGCAGGAGCAGGATCGTCTCCCGGCCAACCTGTGCCGCGGCGGCGTTGAACACCGACACGACCTCGAGAGCCGCTTGCGAAGGCGCCACGTCGGCGCTCGTCAGGATCGGGTTGTTGTCGAGCCGGCGGGCGAGTTCTTCGGCCTTCAGGCTGAGCACCACACGGACGAATCGTAGGTGCCGCGCCATAGCAGCATCAGCAAGATTCGAGTGATGGGCTCGCGCTAGGCCTCGCGATGGTGCGATCAACATCGGAATCACCGGCAAGGGCGGCTTCGGTAAACGTATTCGCGATCACGTTAGCGGATCGTTCAAGAAACAGCTTGGAGGGCTTCACGCCGGGCCGGAGTCCACTGCAGCCCGCCAAGGTCCGCGGCCGTTCGCTGCTGTGGCCGTCGTCTTGGCTGTCATGTTGGCTGTCAGAAGGCATCATCCACCACGGGTAAAGGCGCCAGAAAAAGCGATAGCTATACGAGACACTGGTTCCGGCAATGCGTGATCCGGCTGCGATCGGGGCGACGGTCCTAATCTAAGCCGGTACCGGCTGCGTCACTCGCATGGCGCGCAGCGCGGCCGCCCAACGAATCAATTCGACGAGGACCTTCTCGAGGCTCTTCTCGTGGGCTTCGTCGGGGACGAACTGGCCGTCGTGCATGTACTTCGGGACCATGTGAATGTTCACTGCCTCGGAGAGCGGCACCATCTTCAGGGTGGTGACGACCTGCTTGGCCATCTGGACCGAGCGCATGCCGCCCGACATTCCGCCATAGCTGACAAACGCTACGGGCTTGTAGTTCCACTCGTGGGAGAGGAAGTCGAGCGCGTTCTTGAGGCTGCCCGGCATCCCGTAGTTGTACTCAGGCGTGACGATGAGGATCGCGTCCGCGGCGTCGACTCGCTTGCTCCAGGCGATGGTGTGCGCCTTCGTGTAGTTGCGGTGGATGGGGTGATGAGGCTCGTCGAGCATCGGCAGATCCATGAGCGCGAGGTCCGCGATGTCGACATCGAACCCGCCGTGCTTCTTGATTTCGGAGATCGCCCAGTTGGCGATCGGGAGGCCCAGGCGTCCCGGCCGTGTGCTGGCAATGATCACCAATATCTTCGTCACGTCAGGTGACGACGGAGGGCGGCTTGTCACAGCGGTACCACCTGCCAGCGCAGAAAGAGCGTGACAGCCGCGAGCCCGCCCAGGACCACCGTCACCGCGAACGCGGGGAATTCCCTCCTCCTGGCATGGAGGATCGCTGCGCCCACCATGACGATCACCAGCCCTGCCGCGGACAACGGTGCCAGCCAGGCATCGAGGTGGATCGCCGGAGGCACGATCAGGCCGAACGCGGCGGCCAATTCGGCCACCCCGATGAACTGGCGAAAAGCGGGCGGCAGCGGCGGCGACACGGGCCCGCGCCGCTCTCGCATTCGCCTGGCCAATGCACTGTAGGCGACTGTGTAGGCCAAGCCATGGAGAAGAAAAACGACAGCGAGGACGACCTGAAGCACCCAGGCCAATGTGTTCATACGTACGCCTCCGTGAATGGCGGAATTATTGACTCGTTCATTGAGATGTTGAACTATTGACCGATGCCGTATATTTCGGGAGAGTTGAGACCGGCCACGAACGCGCTGCTGATCGACCCCGGGCGGGAGATCTGGGGGTTGTTCCTCGACCCCGTCCTCGACCTGCTCAAGAGTCACGTCCTTGCCCATTACGCTGAGTACCGGCTGACGTCCTCACAGGCCTGCATGCTCCAGCGTCTGAACCATCCCATGCCGCAGCGCGAGGCGGCGCTTCAGCTGGGCTACGACCCGTCCAACATCACCGCACTGGCCGACGCGCTGGAGGCGAAGGGCTTGGTGGAGCGGAGGCTCGACCCCTCGGATCGGCGGGTCAAGACGCTGGCGCGGACGGCCGAGGGCGAGAGGTTGGTGCGGGCGCTGGACGAAAGTCTCTCCAACCCTCCCGAGTCACTGAGCCGGCTGTCGCCGGCTGAGCAGGAGCAGCTCCTGCGCCTTCTGAGTAAGGCATTCGGCCCTGAATAGCTGATTGGCTCGTGACGGTAGTCCCGGCCGTCGCACCAGCGCGGCTTGGCAGTTTATCGGAGGCACGGGGAAATCGCGTGTATTCGCTTCTGTGGCTGTCAACTTGGCTGTCACGGTGGCGAATTTGGCGGGGATGGATGGGAATCGAACCCACCCAGGACGCCTCAGCAGCGCCCCGCAAACGGTTTTGAAGACCGCGAGGGTCACATATACAACCGTCCATCGTCTACAACCGTCCATCGTCGTCCACTCAAGTTCCGCGAGCCCGGGCGATTTGCCACGGTCGTCCGCCTTCGTATGCTGTCAACCGCCCGGTTGGCTGTCATCTTGGCTGTCACAACCTGTGTCTTCGTCCGAGGCTGGCTGCGCGATCCCTACGATGGGGAAGATCCGCGCGGTGACGGTCGATCGATGGAGATCCCGACCGACGCCGGTGTGGTAGGCGATCGAGGCGGCCAGCCGGTCTTAGCGTATGCCTAGCGGCAGAAGCCTGCCGGCGCGAGGTCGATGCCATCGTTGGCCGGCAGCGCGAACACCTTTTGCATGCCTGCCGCTGGCGTGTACAGGTAGACGCCGCGGTCATTGCCGAACCAGAGGCGGTTGCCATCCGCCTGCACTGACCAGTTGTCAAGGTCCGTGTAGACGAAGTCGGCCGTGCCAGGCGCAACCAGGCGCTCGGTCGTGCCACTTACATAGTCCGGCGGGTCGAGAAGCGTGACGGTCGGATGGCCCGAAGCGTCGACCGACGCTAGCGAAATGATGCTTCCAGGCTTATAGGTCCAAACGGTTCGCATGCTGGTCGCCAGGTTCACAGCGATGAGGGTGTCGAACGACTGGCCCCCACCCGGAGGGTTGGGGTCGTGAGGATCGTTAAGGCCCACCCACGCGATCCCCGCCCGTACCGATTCCACGTATGAGACCTGGGCAGGCGAGGTGACCCGACCTGTAGTGACATCCAGGCGCCAGACACCGTAGTCGCTGTAGCTTTGGCCGTTGCCGTATACGAGAGATACGCCCGCTCCGTCGAAGTCGGCGACCTGGGTCCAGGTCGCGCCGGGGGTCGGCGGGACGAATGAGAACGTCCGGTCCACGGCGCGGGCGACGTCGACGACGTGGACCTGCATTAGCTTGGAGGACGCAGAACTCGACCGGTCGACGTACGCGTAATGGCTGCCGTCCGGGCTCGCCTGACCAGCGCCCACAGGAAGCCAGCGGCGTTCGGCCGCATCGTAGAAGGGCAGACCAGTACCGAGACCCGAATCGCCGCCCAAGACGGGGGACTGGCCGGTTCTTAGCAGGGACGAGCTGACGTTGTTGGTGATCAACCCCGCGGGATCTGGCGCCATCGTCGACGCGGGGAAAGTGATGAACGCCCCCTGGAAGTTGCCTTCCTGCGGAACCATCAGGACCGGAAGGCGGCACGAGAACGACACCCTGCTCAGCGGAAGGTCTCCCGGTGTGGATGTAGCCACCGGAGTGGGCGTCGGCACGGCAACGCTTGGGCTGCGTGTTGGCGAGGCTGTCGCAGTAGCGAAAACCGTCGGCGACGCGTGAACGGCGGCGGTTGAGCCGGAGCAGGCGTCCAGCACCATAATCAGCGCCATGACCGCCGCGACCCGCATGGGGTCATCAACGCGACGTTCATGCCGGTGGTTACTGACTGGCGGCAAGGCGCGTCGGTTGTTGGCAGTTGACATCGGCGTTAGGCCTCTAATTAGACGGTGGACCACCTCCACCGTGCGGGACCTGCACCTATCTGTACCTTCAGAATCTCGAATCGGGTAGATCTCATCGAGGGCCGGATCGTTCACGGCTGAGGGGCACACAAATTCATTTAGCGCTGATCATGCTGCTTGCAGCGCAGGTTGACTCGAATGCTCCCGAAGCAAGCCGCCCAGCCGCGTAGCAAACATCCACTACAGCTTGCTGCTGTTCGCTGGAGATCGCTGCTGTGGCTGTCGACTTGGCCGTCACGGCCGTCGAAAGTGGCGGGGATGGATGGGAATCGAACCCACCCAGGACGCCTCAGCAGCGCCCCGCAAACGGTTTTGAAGACCGCGGGAGGCACCAGCCTCCGATCATCCCCAGCCCGACGGCTAGGTTAGCGCTCGGAGGAGCGAGCTAGACGAGCAGCGCTTCGAGCTTCGCGGTGAGGTCGCCCTTCATGTTCGGCCTGTACCCCACGCTCCGCTCCGCGGGCTTTCCGTCCTTGAAGATGATCACGGTCGGGATCGACATGATCCCCAGCGACATCGGGGTCGCCGGGTTCTCGTCGATGTCCATCTTCATGACCTTGACCTTGGTGCCGAGCTCGACCTGGATCTGCTCGACGATCGGAGCGATCATGCGGCACGGCCCGCACCACGTCGCCCAAAAATCGACAAGCACAGGGATTTCGGACTTGAGGACTGAGGCCTCGAACTCTGCGTCGGTAACGGTTTGAATGTTTGACATCTAGGACCCCTTCTTGTCGGTGGAACCCGACTTGGACTCTGTCGACTTCGACTTGGACTTGGATTCGGACTTAGGCTCGGCCTTGCTTTCCACCTTGGACTCCGACTTCGACTCCGACTTGGTTTCGGGCTTGCTCTCCGAGCTCCCCTCCGAAGCGGGAGCGACGCCGTTGCTCGACCCGGCAGAGCCGTTGCCACTGCCCTTGTAGTCGGTCGTGTAGTACCCGCTGCCCTTGAAGATGATGCCGGCCGGATAGAGCATCTTGGACAGCTTGCCGCCGCATTTTGGGCACGTGACAAGCGGCTGAGCGGTGATCCTCTGCTGGATCTCAAACTCGTGGCCGCAACTGCCACAGCGGTAACCGTAAGTGGGCATTTCTAGGGGTTCCTTACTATAGCCGCCGGTCTGGATCCAGCCTGTGGAAGACCATGCCGGATGGCGGCTTGGGGTGGAAATACGTGCTCTTCTGTGGAAGAGTTTTGCCCTCTTGGGCCAGCTTCAAAACCTGGCGCAGGTCTGGCGGGGGCAGGAAGAAGGCGCCCGTGCCCACTCCTTCGTCTACCCAGCGAACCGCCTCCGCGGCGTCGCGCGTATAAAGGAGGAAATCCTCCGGACTCCGCTTGCCCAGAATGTTGTCGATCACCTGCCTATGTAACTCCACCAGGGCCATCTCCCCTTCCAATTCCAGCAACTGGAAGCGGTGGTCGCGATAGGTTCCGGCAGCCACCCGCCCAGGGAGCGCCGCAAGCGTTGCCTCGAGCGACGGCATGTCCTCGCCCCCGGTGACCGCCACTCCGGCTTTCAGCACCCGATGCGTCGGCAGCACCTCCAGGCCCGGGTCGTCCAGGTCGGTCAAAAGGGCGAGCGTAAATCGGGAGGCGGCGTCGGCATCGCCGCCAACTTCCAGGGAGTGCGCCAGCGTCGTCTCGTAACGGTGGTGGCCGTCGGCGATGAGCACCGGCAGGTGGCTCATGGCGGCGTGCACCGCAGCGTGGAGCGCCGGGTCGGTAACCGTCCAGAGACGGTGCTTTGTCCCTTCCGGCCCGTCAAAGGTGACCGCCGGAGAGAGCGCGGTGACGGCATCCAGGATGGCCGACACCCCGGTCCCACGCCCCTCGTACGTGAACCAGAGCGGCTCTAGGCTCACGTTGGTGGCGCGAAGCAGGGCGAGGCGGTCCTCCTTGGGGCCGCGGTGGGTCCTCTCATGGGGCAGGACGGCCCGGTCTTCGTAGGGCTGAAGTCGCAACGCAGCGATCAAATCCCGGCGGCGCCGGCCGCCAAATTCGACCTCGTGGACGTACATCGAAGGAGGGTCGGCCTCGAGGATGCCGTCGCGAAACCACTCCTCGAACGTCTTGGCCGCGCCCTCGTAGTCGGAGCCGGGCCGGATCAGGCGGATGACGTTGTACGGCGAAAGTGAGCGGTATCGGTCGAGCTGCGGTTCGGGGATGACGTCGTAGGGCGGAGCGACAAGAGCGCTTGGATCGCCTGCGCGCGCGAGGTGGTATCGAATTCCGGGAAACGCCCGGACGTCAGCCGTCGGAGTCTCCCCGGAGCTCGACGTACCGCAGGTCTGACATCCCATCCACTTCCCGTAGGCGCGTCAGCACGTCAGTCTCAACGTGGTCGTCGACGGCCAGGATCATCATCGCGTTGCCTCGGGGTCCATCGCGCCCCACCTGCATGCTCGCGATGTTGACGTCGTGCTCGCCGAGGATCGTGCCGAAGCGGCCAACCACCCCCGGCCGGTCTTCGTGACGGCTGACGAGGAAGCGGCCTTCGGGCACCAGGTCGACACGAAACAGATCGATGCGGACTGCGCGCGGCTCACCCATCAGCACGGTGCCGGATATCTCGTGGCCGTCGATCCTCAAGGTGACCAGGCTCGCGTAGCTGCCATGGGCCGGGCTGCGGCGCTCGACCAGCTTCACGCCACGGCTCGATGCGATGAGGCGTGCGTTGACCTGGTTGATCCGGTCTTCGGTGAACGGCTGCAGGACCCCTTTGATGGCGGCGGCAACCAGCAGGTTGACGTCGTGCTCGGCGAGCTCGCCTTCGAAGTCGAGCTCGATCGCGCTCACGCGTCCGCCAAACAACTGCGTGTAAAGCGCGGCCAAGCGCTCGGTGAGACCGGCGAAGGGGCGGAGGTAGGCCAGCTCTTCAGGCGGTAATGAAGGAGCGTTGACCGCGTGGCGCGGCAGGTCGCCGGCGAGCACCGCCGCGACCTCCTCCGCGACATCGAATGCGACGGACACCTGCGCCTCTAAGGTGGAGGCCGCGATGTGCGGGGTAGCGACGAAGTTAGGCAGCGTGAACAGCGGATGATCGCCCGCGGGCTCGTTGACGAAAACGTCTGACGCCGCGCCCGCGAGGCGTCCCGATTTGAGCGCGTCGTACAACGCTTCCTCGTCGACGATGCCGCCGCGGGACGTGTTGACCAGCCTGGCGGTCGGTTTCATGAGCGCCAGCTCCGCGGCTCCGATGAGCTTTCGATTGGCTTCGACGAGTGGCACGTGGATGGTCACGAAGTCGGCCCGCTCCAGCAGCTCGTCGAGCTTGACCAGCTCGACGTTGAACAGCTCTGCGCGCTCTACGGAAACGACTGGGTCGTAGGCGACCACCTCCATCTCCAGGCCGTGCGCCCGCTTCGCGACCTCGGATCCGACGTTGCCCAGCCCGATGACCCCAAGCGTCTTGCCGCGGATCTCCGTGCCCATGAACTTTGATTTGGTCCATTCGCCCCGCTTCACCGAGGCGTCGGCCTGCGCGACCCAGCGCGCCACCGCGAACAGCAATGCAATCGTGTGCTCGGCGGCGGCGACGATGTTGCCGCGTGGTGCGTTCACGACGAGGATCCCCCTGCGTGTCGCCGCGGGCACATCGATGTTGTCTACGCCAACTCCGGCCCGACCCACGACGCGCAACCGGCGCCCGGCCGCGAGTATCGACTCGGTTACCTTCGTCTCGCTGCGGACCACGAGCGCATCGAAGTCGGGGATGCGCTTGATCAGCTCCGCTTCCTGAAGCTTGCTCACGATCGTCACGTCGCCTGCCCGACGAAGACGCTCGAGACCGTCCTCGGCGATCGGGTCGGCGACCAGGATCCGGGGCAAGTCGCCTACCGGGTCGCGGCGGCGACGCCCTGCAGTGAAGAGCTGATCGCGGCCACGCCTCGACCGTCGGAGGGCGCGATGTCCAGCTCCTCGAGAGCCTGCTCGATTGCCCACAGAACCTGGACGACGTCGCCCGCGGCGATCGCGCCAAGGTGGCCGACACGGATCATCTTCCCCGTCATCTTTCCCTGGCCGCCGCCGATCACGACGCCGTACTTGTCGTTGAGGAGCTTGCGCAGAGCGGCGACGTCGAGCCCGGGCGGAGGAGTGGCCGACGTCACAGTGTTCGAGCGATAGCCATCCTGCGCATACAGCCGGAAGCCGAGAGCCTCCAGGCCTGCCTGCGTGGCTCGAGCCAGGCGCTCGTGGCGCTCGTAAACAGCGTCGAGACCCTCCTCCTCCAGCATGCGCATGCCTTCCTGAAGTGCGAAGACAACCCCGATCGCCGGCGTGAATGGAGTCATGCCCTTGTCGGCCCAGGTCTTGGCTTCCTTCCAGTCGAAGTAGAAGCGGGGAGATCGAGCCTTCGACTGCTGCGCCCACGCGCGGTCGCTGACGGTGACCAAGGCCAATCCTGGCGGCGCCATCCAGCCTTTCTGTGAGCCGGTCACCGCGACGTCGACACCCCAAGCGTCCGTCTCAATTGCGATTGAGCTTATGGAGCTGACGCCGTCGACCACGACGATTCTTCCCGCGTCATGAGCGACACGGGCGAGTGCCTGCAGTGGGTTGGTCAGGCCGGTAGACGTCTCGTTGTGCGTGACAAGCACGATCTTCGCGTTCGGGTGCCGTTCCAACACGGCGGCCAGGTCAGCCGCATCCACCGGCTGTCCCCATTCGAACTCGAGGCGCACCACGTCGGCGCCGTAAGCGGCGGCCAAGGCTGCGAACCGCTCGCCGAAGTTGCCGCACAGCGCGGCGACGACCTCGTCACCAGGAGACACCAGGTTCGCGATCGCAGACTCGAGCCCGCCGGTTCCTGAGCTGGTCAGAAGCAAGAGGTCGTTGGACGTCTTGAACACGCGCTTGGCGCCGGTGGTGATCTCCGCCAGGATCTCCGCGAACTCGGAGCCGCGGTGATCGATCATCGGGCGATTCATGCTGCGCACGACGCGCTCCGGCAGCTGCGTCGGGCCGGGGATCCGAAGCTGGGTCTGGAAGATCATTGGGCGCGCTCCGATAAGGGATTGCGGCGGCGAGGTGAATTCTACCGGGCCTAGCCACGGGGCCCCCTCCCGCCACGCTAATGCGCGGCCGTCCTCCTCGGCGACCGGGGAGGTGAACGGTCCGGCTATTCGCCGGACCTAGTGCTGTTCGGTTGTGTAAGGAAGCAGGGCGATTGCTCTGGCCCTCTCGAGCGCTGTGGTCAGCGGGCGCTGGTGCCTTGCGCAGGTGCCGGTCACGCGACGCGGCAGGATCTTGCCGCGGTCGCTCACGAAGCGCCGCAGGCGCGAGATCTCCTTGTAGTCGATGTAGTGGATCTTCTCGACGCAGAAGCTGCACACCTTGCGGTGCTGGCGCTTCGGGCCCCCCCTCGACGAGGAGGAGCTTTCACGTGGTGGACGGTTTACTGCCATCGGTCTCTCCTAAAACGGAATGTCGTCCGGGTCGACATCGCGAGGCGCGTCGTCCGGAGCGGGAATATCGTCACGCGTGGCCGCGGGAGCGCTATGAGCAACGCCGGCCCCGCCGCCTGAACCGCCTGAACCGCGCGGCTCGAGAAACTGGACGTCGTTAGCGATGATCTCGGTGACACGTCGCTTCTGGCCGTCCTGGCCTTCCCACGAGCGCGTCTGGATGCGGCCTTCGACGTAAACCAGCGCACCCTTGCGCGTGTACTGCGCCACCGTCTCCGCGAGGTTTCTCTTGCCGATCGGGTACGCGACGATGTTGTGGTAGTCAGTGAGCTCCTTGCGCTCGCCGTCCGGCCCCGTCGACCAGCGATTCGTGGCGATGCTGAAGTTCGTCACCGCCGTTCCGCTTGGCGTGTAGCGCATCTCCGGGTCCTTGGTCAAACGGCCGATCAACAGCGCTTTGTTGAGATTCGACATCTAAGCGTCCTCCACACCCGCACCATCCAACCGTTCCGCCGCGCCACTCGAATCCACTGCGATGGGTTCCCGGACGACCTCCGCCGGCGGCGGTGCAACGGGGGCCGGGGTCGGCTTGTCAGGCTTGCGCACGATCAGGTGGCGCAAAACCTCTTCGGTGATCTTGAGCTGACCTTCGAGCTGGGGGATGCCGTCAGGACCGATCTGGAAGTCCTGGAGGACGTACGAGCCCTCCTTCTGGTGCTTGACCTCGTAGGCGAGCTTGCGCTTGCCCCAGACGTTGGTCCGCTCCACCGAGCCGCCGGCTTTTTCGATGAGCGTGTTCACCCGCTTGACGATGTCTTGGACCTTGTCGTCTTCGAGGTCGGCACGAACGATGTACAGAACTTCGTAATCCCGCAACGGGGACCTCCTTCCTATGGGTTCAGGCCTCGTATCGATCGGGGGCGGTTGCCACCGGCCGAGGCCAGAAAGGTTAGGTCGGTATTCTATCAGTCGAGTGAGTCAGACCCGAACCAAGGCGGCCGTGCGGGGTGCCAAGGTGAAATCGACGTCAGGGCGCCGGCCGCCAGTGAAGGTCAAGAAAGGATCCGAGTTGCCGTTGCTTCCGATCGCAATCGGCGGCATCCTGGTGGTGGCGGCGATCATTCTGATCATCTATGGCGTCGTCCAGTCCCAGGGGAAGCTCACCCCGGCGGTTGCAGCGGCGAACGGGATCCCGTGCGATGCGCTCGAGCACACCCAGGTCCACTATCACGCCGCCCTGCAGATCCTTTACCAGGGCAACCAGGTTTCGGTCCCGAGCGACGTCGGCCGGTTGACCACCTGCTTCTACTGGCTGCACATGCACGCCGAGTCTCCCGGTGTGATCCATATCGAGTCGCCGAAAGGCCGCACGTTCACGCTTGGTGATTTCTTCAAGGTCTGGCAGGCCTCGAAGGGGACCCCGGAGCCCTTGGACGCCACGCACGTGTCGTCGTTGATCGTGGCGCCCGACCAGAAGCTCGTGGTCTATGTGGATCTGGGCGCCGGCGCAGGGCCGCAGCTCTACACAGGCGATCCAGCCGCGATCGTCCTCAAGGCGCATGAGGTGATCACGCTCGAGATCGGGCCGCCGACCGTCAACCCTCCGCCCAAGTTCACCTTCCAGTCGGGGCTCTGACCTCGAGCAGGACCCTCGCCGCGCGGTAGTGTTCCAGCGCATCGTGGCTGTTGGCAGCGCGCTGCGCCCTGTCGGCCAATCGGAGATGAGCGTGCGCCGCGCTCTCGAGGTCGCCATCCCCGATCGACAACACCTCGCCGCGCAGCAGAGAGTGCAAACGGTGGAGTCGGTGGTTGTCGCGCTGCGCGGCGATCACGGGCTTCTCGGCTGATAGCAGCTCGGCGGCCTCTTCGTCGCGCCCGAGCATGATCAAGGCCTCCGCCTGGCACAGCCTCGCGTCGGTGCCGAGGGGCCAGTCGAACGACTCGGCCACGGTGGCTAGAGCGGCAAGCGCACGGCGGGCATGACCGCGAGCGACCAGCACGCGAGCCTTTTCGAGAGCCAGCTCCCGCTCCATAGCGGGCTGCCGGCCTTCCAACAGGTAGTCGACCTCGGTCCCGAGTCGTCCGGCGATCACGCGCAGGACACGGGTGGACGGCTGGCTTCGACCAAGCTCGACCTGGTTGAGAAAGGCTCGACTGAAATCGCCACCGCTCACCTTGGCGAGGCTCATGCCACGGTCGTGACGGAGGCGCCGGATGCGCTGGCCGAGCGTCTCCACCCGAGGCATCGGGGCATCATACCCGATGTAAAGCTGGGGTTTACAGAGGAGGTGCCGAGGACCGCGGCGCCAGGACCCTTCGCAGGCGACGATCGTGGCATGCGACGTGGTCCGCGAGGCGCAGGAATGCTTCCCGCAGCGGGCTGGCCTCTGCCTCTTTGCTGGACAGCTGCCAGCTCACGACGTCCAGCTCCTGCCATGGTGAGCCGGCCCGGTCGCTGAAAGCCATGCGCACCCGGCCGCCGTCGGCCCAGGCCTCGATGGCGGCTGAGCAGCGGTCGGTGTGGTCGGTACCGTCCTGCCAGTCACCCACCGCGATCGATAGGACCGCGCGGGGTTCCTGGTCACGATGGAAGTGGTCGAACAGGTCGGCCCTGTAAATGGCGATCGCTTCCTCGTCCTCGTAAAGAACGCCGATGATGCTCTCGTAAGACGCTCCACACCTGGCGCAAACGCCGTCGATCACCTGGTCGTCGTGCTCGAGCCGCAATCCACCTGCCACCGCAGCCAACCGGCCTAAAGGTAGTCCTTGGGGTCGAGGCTTCGGGTCAGGGTGGTGAAGTTTTCGAAGCCGTTGGCCGTGACCATGCCGGTGTCCTCGATGCGGACGCCGCCCAGGCCCAGCAGGTACAGCCCGGGCTCGACGGTGACCACGTCGCCCTCCATGAGGGCCTCCTCGCTCGGTCCACGCAGGGACGGGGCCTCGTGCACGTCCAAGCCCACGCCATGGCCCGTGCTGTGGTTCATCTTCGGCCCGCCCTCCGGGCCCTCGAAGCCCTTGGTCGTCGTTCCGTACCCGCGGTCGACCAGCACCTGGCACACGGCGGCATGGACGTCGCGGCCAGGAATGCCGGCCCTGATGGACTCGATGCCGGCATCCAGCGCCTGGAGCGTAGATGCGTGCATCCGCTTGATCTCGTCCGGGACGTCGCCAACGACGACCGTCCGGGTGAGGTCGCCGTGGTAATGGCTCGTGCGCCCCGCTGGAAAGATGTCGATGATCACGGGTGCGTTGGCTCGGATCGGCCCGTCGCCGCGAAAGTGCGGCATCGCGCATTCGGGCGATCCGGCAACGATCATGTCCGGGCAGCTGAAGCCCATCTCGCCCAGCAGCAGCTGGGCGCGCGCGTAAAGCCGCTCCGAGGTGAGCGGCCGGCCCCCGAGCCAGAGCAGGCCGTCTTTGATCTCGGCCTGCGCCAGCTGGCGGACGACCTCGGTCACCGCCGCCTCGGCAGCGCGCTGTGCGGCGCGGATGAAGCTTGCCTCCTCCGCGGATTTATGCCTTCGCTCAGCCTTGAAAAGCTCGTGGTCGATGTCGACGGCGACGCCGGTGGAGCGGAGCTCTTCGAGGTAAGCGGCCTGCAGCCGCGGCGACACCCGGGCCTCCTCCAGGCCCTTCTCCCGCAGCATCCTGGCGGCCAGCCGGGGCCACGACGCGAACTCGCCGTGGTCGACGAAGCCGGCCTCGGCAAAACCCAGCTTGCGCGCCGCCTTGCTCTGGACGCGCGCGCGGTCGATCTCCAGCGGGCTGGCCACCAGCACGTCGTCTCCGTCCCCAAACCGGATGTAGAGGCCGGTTTCCACGGGAAAACCTGAGGCGTAGGCGAAGTCGGCATCCGACTCACCACTGGGAATCAGGACGAGCGGTTTCAATCTGAGCTCCCGGCGTGTCTCTCGATCGCGGTGGCAAACAGCGATGCCAGCGCCGCCGGCGCCAAGGCATCGACCTCTTCGCTCACCTGGGTCGCCATCCGCTTAGGCAGCTGCTTCCGCAGCAGCTCCAGATGCTGTTCGTAGACGCGGCCCAGCGAGCGGGGCGCAGACTTTCCCTCCAAGTTCAGCTTCTCCTGGACCTCATAGCCACCGGTGTATGAAATCTCGTAGCCAAGCTCTCGCAGCTGGATCAGATCACGGCGCAGTGTACGTTCGGACACACCGGCGCGTTCGGCCAGCTCCAGAGGGTTGAGGCCTGGCTCGGCAATGACGACTGAGAGGATTCGCAACAGGCGCGCGAGACGGCGGGCGCGGTTCACGCCCCCAATAATCCAATCAATGCCAAGGCGAGCGCTAGGCCGGATTTACTCCGGCCGACACCAAGCAAGTCACGATGCCAGGCGCCTCCGGACCTTGTGCGACTCGGAGGGGGTACCTTTGGGGTCCCCGCGACACAGTCGCGGGAGGGCCTCCTCACCCGCGATCTTTTTAGCCGATCTCTTCCCAAGAGGTCGCGTTGCCCTCGAACGGATCGGGCTCAGCCTCCTCCTGGTTTCCCACCTTCTGGTGGAACCTGCTCGCGATCATCTGGTAGGCCATCGCTTTGGGGATGCCCAGCTTGGTCAGCGACTTGACCTCGTCGGCCATCACCTTGTCCCGCGCAGCTTCGACAGCGGCCAGGACCTCTTCGATGGATGCCGTCTTCTTCTTCATAGATATCAGATCATACCCAAGCCAACCGTCCCCTAATCCCGACCCTCGGCCAGCTTCCGGACCTTAAACTTACTTCTGCTGCCGGTTGCCGCTGAAGGTGCTGGGGGAGTGGATGGCTGCTGAGTTCGCGCCCGACAAGATCAGGAACGTCGTCCTGCTCGGCCACTCGCATGACGGCAAGACCTCGATCGCCGAAGCCATGCTCTTCGCTTCGGGCGCGATCCCCCGGATGGGCTCGACCGACCTGGCCACCGCAACCACTGATTTCGAGCCTGAGGAACACAAGCGGAAGATCTCGATCAACCTGGGCGTGGCCTTCGTCGAGCACAACGGCTACAAGATCAACATTCTTGACGCCCCCGGCTTCTTCGATTTTGCCGGCCAGGTCCTCAGCGCCTTGCGGGTCGCGGAGGGAGCCTTGGTGGTGGTGGGACCGGGCGGTCAGCTGCCGGTCGGCGCCGAGGTCGCGTGGGAGTACTGCAACCGCACCAACAAGCCTCGGATCGTAGTCGTCAACAAGCTGGATAAGGAGAATTCAGACTTCTACGGCGTCGTCGCCGCCATGCGCGAACACCTGGTCCCCCGGCCTTTTCCGCTTCACCTTCCAATCGGCTCTGAGCACGACTTCCGAGGCATCGTCGACCTTCTCCACCTGAAAGCTTTCGTGACCACCCCGGACGGCAAGCGTGGTGAGGCGCCGATACCTGACGACATGAAGAAGCTGGTCGAGGAGAATCGCGGCCAGCTGATCGAGGCGGCGGCCGAGAGCGACGATGCACTTCTCGAGAAGTACCTCGATGCAGGAACCCTCAGTGAGGAGGAGATCCAGCGCGGACTGCGCGAGGGAATTCTTGCCGGGAAGGTGGCGCCTGTCGTCTGCTGCTCAGCCACGAAGTTGCTTGGCGTTCGCACTCTGATGTCCACCATCTGCGAGCTCCTGCCGCCGGCGGAAGGCGAATCAGACAAGCCTGTGAAGGCGTTTGTGTTCAGCACTGGCGGCGACCAGTTCGGACGCGTCAGCTATTTCAAGGTTGCGGCGGGAAGCGTGAAGGCCGACATGCACCTGGCCAACTTGAGCCAGGGCGGGGAGGAGCGGCTGGCCCAGATCTTCTTTCCGAGAGGCAAGGAGCACGTGGCGACGGCCGAGGTCCATGCGGGCGACATCGGAGGGGTGACCAAGCTCGCCCACACGCTCACCGGCGACACCCTGGGAGTCAAGGATGGTGGCACCTTACCCGCGCTTGCCCTCCCGGGCCCTGCCTACAGCGTGGCGATCACGCCGAAGGCTCGCGGCGACGAGGAGAAGATCTCGAGCGGGCTGGCACGATTGAGCGAGGAGGACCCGACGCTGCACGTCGAGCGCCTCGAGGAGACCCACCAGCTCGTGATCGCCGGCCTGGGCGACGTCCACCTCGATGTCACGCTCGAAAAGCTGAAGAGGAAGTACGGAGTGGAGGCGACGACGCAGACCCCGCGCGTCGCGTATCGCGAGACGGTCTCCGGTCACAGCCGCGCGGAGGGTCGTCACGTCAAGCAGTCGGGAGGGCACGGCCAGTACGGGATCTGCGTGATCGAGGTGTCGCCGACGAAGCGCGGCGAAGGGTTCGTCTGGGAGGACAAGATCTTCGGCGGCTCGATCCCGCAGAACTTCCGGCTCTCCGTGCAGAAAGGGATCGTCGACAACATGAGCAAGGGCGTCGTCGCCGGCTACCCGATGGTCGATGTCAGGGTCACGCTCGTCGACGGCAAGTTCCACCAGGTCGACTCGAACGACATGGCCTTCCAGATCGCGGGCTCCATGGCCATTCGCAGAGCCTCGCTGGATGCCGGGCCGGTTTTGCTCGAACCGATCGTCGAAGCGGACATCCGTGTGCCGGAGAAGAATCTCGGCGCGATCATGTCGGACATCAACGGACGGCGCGGCAAGATCCTGGGCACGGAACCCGACGACGGGTATGAGAAGGTGCGGGCCACGGTGCCTGAGCACGAGATGCTGCGCTTCGCGCTCGACCTCCGCTCGATCACGCAGGGTCGCGGCAGCTTTCAGAAGAAGTTCTCACACTACGATGAGATGCCTGCACACCTTGCCAAAGCCATCATCGAAGAGTTTCAAAAGCAACACGAAGCAGCCAGCTGAGGTGTTGGCCGGCCTGCGCTTGATCGACTGATGAGCGCGCCCAGCGCTCACGACGTATGCGTCATCGGCGGAGGTGTGACCGGCGCCGGTATTGCACGCGATCTTTCACTGCGCGGTCTGTCGGTCCTTCTCCTGGAGAAAGGCGACTGGGGCGCAGGCACCAGCGGCTCGTCGACGTGGATGATCCACGGGGGACCTCGCTACCTCGAGTTCGACTGGGACACTACTCGCCGCTCCAGCGAAGACGCCGGCTTCATCGTGACGATCGCGCGCCACATGGTTTACCGGGTCGCTTTCCTCCTTCCGATCCTCCCCCATGACAGGAACAACATCGAGCGCATGGAGACGGCGATGGAGGTGTACGACCGCTTTCAGCCACTCAAGAAGTCGAACCCCCACGTTCGCCTCACTGCGGACGAGGCGCGTCAGGCCGAGCCGGGACTTACGAGCGATCTCGTCGGAGCAGTGACCCTGGAGGAGTGGGGCGTCGACCCACACCGTCTCGTGTTCGCCAACGTGCAGGACGCCATGGCCAACGGCGCTCGCGCCATGAATCACACCCGAGTGATCGAGCTGCTTCGCGACGGGGCCAACGTGATCGGAGTTCGCTACCGGTCAGCCGACGGAAGCCTGTCGGAGGCCAGGGCCAAGGTGGTCGTCAACGCCGCCGGGCCCTGGGTTCCCGAGGTCAGCCGTATGGCCGGCGCCAATGTGCAGCTGAGACCCGCGAAGGGGATTCACCTCGTCTACCCGCACCGTATCTCGAATTTCGGGCTCAGCGCCGAGACCGTCGATGGTCGCGACGTGTTGATGGTGTCGCACGGCGGCTTCACGCTGCTGGGCACCACCGACGACGACTTTTACGGAGACCTCGACTCGGTCGACGTTCACGGTGACGAGGTCGACTACCTCCTCCAGGCATTCGAGCGCATCTTTCCTGCCATCAGGAACTACAGGCCCGTCCGAACCACGACGGGCGTGCGGCCGACGCTGTTCAAGTGGAGGCGATACGAAGACGAGCTGTCCCGGCGCTATCAGGTGATCGACCACTCCGCAGACGGTGCAGAAGGGTTCATCACCATCGCCGGCGGCAAGCTGTCGATGTACAGGTTGATGGCCGAGGAGACCAGCGACGCGGTTTGTCGCAAGCTCGGGCACCAGGCGCCTTGCACCACCGCCGTGCGCCCGCTGCCCGGTAGCGAGTCGGAGCTCGAGCCGGCCGCGGAGCTCGGGCAACGATTCGGCATCCCTGCCCTGGCGGCGATCAAGTTGCAGAGCCGCCACGGCTCTCGCGCAGGCGACGTGCTCGACAAGTCGGATGCCGGCCGCATCGTGTGCCGGTGCGAGCCACTCACCGAGTCAGAGCTTGCTTACGCCGCGCGCCATGAGCAGGTGCGCACTCTGGCCGATGCCTTCCGTCGTGTTGGCATTGCAGCCGGCCCGTGCGCCGGTGCGGCGTGCGTGATGCGGTCCGCTGAAATCATCGGCCGGCAGCTGGGCTGGAGCGCTTCACAACGGTTCGACGCGGTGCGTGAGTTCGTGCAGGGCTCGTGGCTGGGCCGCGCTCCAGTGCTGGGCGACTCGGGCTGGGCACAAGAAGAGCTCGCTCAGGGCGCGTTGAGAGGACTCCGCTAGTGGGCCGTACCGACTCGCTGGCGAAGCTCGCATGGGCGTACGGGCTACATCTCGCGCGGCGCCGATTGACGCGACCCAAATCGCAGCTGCCGGCACTGATCGCGATGTACAAGGCAAGTGGCATACGTCCTTTGACTCCCGCGGAGCGCGAGCTTCACCCGCGACTGATCGGCTGCATCAATTGCGGGCTGTGCGCGCTCGCTGCGGGACGCTTGGGCAAAACGCGATTGCCCGAGCTGGCCTCGTCTTATATGAGGCTCTACGCCAGGCTGGCCGACGCGTCTTCCGACCTCGAGGGCGACGAGGCCGACCTCGAGGCGGCGTCCGCCGCTTGCCCGGTGGGGTTGCCGCTGGCGGACGTGGCGGCGGTGGTGCGGCGGTTGGCGGCCGGCTGAGGTCGCTGGGGTCGAGGGCCGACCCGCCAGGCGGAGACGCCGATCCGGATCAACCTCTCACCGTTCGAAGGCGTCGCCAGAGGACGGCGTAGAAGGCGGCACTGGCAGTGAGGGGTTGCGAGTTATCCACATTCTGTATACAGTCTGGGGACATCACACTACATCTAGCGTCAATGGTCAAGGGTTTCCTGCATCGGCTGCGTCGCCAGCCGGTCGTTGCCTGGGTGTTTGCGTGGTTCTCGGAGCAGTTCGCGACCGAGCCCGAGGACGATTTCATGCGCTCTCGGGGCGACGCCGCGCAGCTACAGCGACCGCCCGTGATGTCGGTCGCACCCGCCACTTTCGAGAGGCAGTTCATGAAGCTCCATGCCCAGGGTCGCTTCGAGGAAATGTGGGAGATGCTCGCCGAGGATGCCCAGCGGGCATGGGGCGGCCGCGATGCATTCATCCGGGATATGCCCCGCTTGGATGCCGAGACGGAGCTCCTCGACATGCAGGTCGTCAGCGTTGCCGTGGTTGACGGCTGGACCGACCAGCTGCACCGGCGTACTTACAGCAACGTGGCGCGCATGGTCATGCGTTATCGCGTCCGCCAGCAATGGAGAGAGTGGACGTTCGACCGCCAGGTGCACTTGATTCCTGCCGCCGGAACCTGGCGAACGCTTGTCTATCCGGTGAGCAAACAGCTGGTCACATCCTGAACGCACATTGCGCCGCAAGGGCCTCGTAACCCGCTGATATAGTGGGTTGCAAGCCATGCTGCAGCAGACTGTGGAAGAGCAGGAACGAGACCTGCATTGGCATCGCAGGAGACGTCGCGCAATGACGCCGCGTCGCATGCTGCAGGAATCGGACGAACTTCTCTTCTGGGTCGAGGAATGCCTGGTCCAGGAGATTCGCATCGTGCCGGGCTGGCTGGTGGCGCGGCTCACCGTCGTGCTTCGACAGGCGCATCCCGAGCTGCCTGGCCGTCTCGGTCGCGAACGGCGCCCCGAGCAGGTGATGGAGATCATCTACGACGCGCAGTCCGCGCTGATGGAGCAAGCGTGCCGAAGCCGCGGCCCCGGTGAGGTGATCCCGCTTTTCGCCAGAGCCAGGGAGCGGATGCTCAGAGAAGCGACCGCAACGCTGTAACGGGACCTGGTGCGCGGAACAGCGTGCAGAAAGGGCCTGACGGATTGCTCCGGGTCGACCTTCACCTCCATTCAAACTATTCGCATGACGGCCAGAGCTCCCTTCAGGAGCTGATCGACCGGAGCCGAGAATGCGGTTTGAACCGCATCGCGCTCACCGACCACAACACAGTCGAAGGCGCGCTCGAGCTGGCGCGGGTAGCTCCCGAGATGACGATCGTCGGCGAGGAAGTGAAGACGCGCGAGGGTGAGGTGATCGGACTTTTCATCACGGGCCGCGTCGCTCCTTACCTGATGCCTGAGGAGGTGATGGACCTCATCCACGAGATGGGAGGCCTCACCTACCTGCCACATCCATTGGATCGCCGGCGCGCGAACTTCCGCCCTGAACGCGTGGTTCAACTGGCCGGTCGTATCGACATCATCGAAACCTATAACCCTTGGTGTGAAGCAGGCGCCAACGCGGCTGCCGCCAGGCTGGCGGTCGACCTGGGAAAGGTCACCGCGACGGGTTCCGACGCGCATGGGATTCAAGAGCTCGGTCGAAGCTGGATGGAGATCGAGCAGTACAAGGATCCTGCCGGCTTCCTGGAGAAGCTGCGCGATGCGCGCCATGTCGTGACAGCGAGCAGCGGAACCGGCCGGCGTGCCTGAGCGGCAACCGCAGCTCCTGGTGGCGGGCTCGGTGGCCCTCGACACGCGCGATGGGCCCTTTGGCAAGGTGGTGGAGACGCTGGGAGGCTCGGCGGTTTACTTCGCGCTGGCGGCGAGCTTGTTAGTTCCAGTGAAGGTCGTCGCTCCAGTCGGTGTCGACGGAGCCAAACGGCTTGCACGCGTTTTCAGCGGAAGGCCGATCGACACCGAGCTGCTTCAAATCCTCGATTCGCCGACCTATCGATGGCGAGCGCACCAGGAGCACGGCCGCAACGTCGACCTTGGCAGCAGCGACGACATCTACGACAAGTGGGAACCCGCCCTGCCTACCGGATTCGATGGCTGGGCGTTTGTGGGCTCGATGCGGCCGGATCGCCAGGCGCAGGTCATGGCAGCCGTGCTCGGCAGCGCCAAGTTGCTCGCGGCGGATGCCATGCTTTCCTATGTCCTCGCCCGACCACCCGAGGCGAGGGATGTCCTCCGCAGGGCAGCATGGTTCTTCTGCAACCACGAGGAGTTCGCTGCGCTCGGGGGAAAGGACCCGGAAGAGTTCCGGCGCCAATGGTGGCTTCAAGGCCTGGTCGTCAAATCGGGCGAGCTCGGACTTGCCGCCTACACCGAGTTCGGGGTGGTCCGGATTCCGGCGCTGACGAAACGGCCGGTGGTGGATTCAACAGGCGCGGGCGATGCACTGGCTGGAGGCATGCTGGGCCGGTGGCTCACCACCGGCGGCCAGCCGGGTGGTCTTCAGGATGCGCTCGTGTGGGGCGTTGCGTGCGCGTCAATCACCATCTCATCCGTTGGAGTGAAAGGCATCGCGAGGGCAACACACAAGCAGTTGGAAGACCGTGTGGCTGAGGTTGAAGAATCCATCCGCCGCGAATCGTGATCATTGCGGGCCTTCCAATCGACAGCCTTTAGGGATGTCTTCGTGACCAAGCAAGCCGATAAAAGCGCGGAATAATCGCGCGATTTCGAGGCCGATTCCCGGCCTGTTTTTCGAGGCCTCCAAGCACGATCGCCTGAATTCAGGTTGAATTGGGGTTGATCTCGGTCTGAAGGCACCCTTAGAATGGGTTAGTCCAGCCCCAGAAACGGATCTAATAACTAAGGATGGTGAACAGTTTGGAAGGATACTGCTTGAAGGACAAAAAGAAGGTCGAGATGAAAGACCCTCAACCGATCACGATGAAGAACGGGAAGCCGGCGACCATTGGGACTTGTCCCAACTGTGGGACCAAGATCTACAAAATTGGAAAGGCGGTGGCGTAAATGGAAGGCTATTGTTTGAAGGACAAGAAGAAGGTCGAGATGAAGGACCCCAAGCCGATCACGATGAAGAACGGCAAGCCCGCAACAGTTGGGACGTGTCCGTTCTGCGGCACCAAGATCTACAGGATCGGCAAGTCGACCTAAGGAACGACCGATAAAGGGCCGCTCATTTAGAGCGGTCCTTTTCTTTTTCCCGGGTCAGGTCGTAATCGGCGGCTCGAGTGCTCCGAGCAGAACCTCTGTTGCGGACACCGCCTCATCGACTCCAAGCGTCTTGAAGATTTCGACATTGGATGGATTGTTGACGCGAGCAATCGTCTTCTTCACGTTGAAGTGCCGCTTCGCCATCTGCAGAGCGATCAGGTTGTCTTCATCGTCCGCCGTCACCGCAACGATCGCGTCGGCGCGCTCGATGCCTGTTTGCGATAGGAACTTGACCTCGCAGCCGTCGCCCCTCATGACGATGCTGCCAAGCTGGGTCTCGAGCCAGTCGGCCCTGCGTGAATCCCTTTCGATGAGCGTCACCTCGTGCCCGCGCTCCAGAAGGTCGCGCGACATGTAGTAGCCCACTGTCCCGCCACCAACCACGATCACATACATCGCGCTACTTCTTCTCCAACAGCGTTTTCTCAATCGCCTTGGCGCCGTCAATCGTCGGGCAGATCGTGTGTAGCCCAAGCTTCTCGTAGGCCTCCGCACGCTCGGGGTCGTAGATGCGCGCGACGACGCGCGGCACCTTGAAGATGTGCTTGGCCACTTGCGAAGCCATGATGTTGCGGTTATCGCCCTCGGTAACGGCGACAAAGCCGTCGGCGTCTTCGATGCCAGCCCTTCGCAGGACATCCGCGTCCGTGCCGTTGCCGACGACCTGGTTGCCCCTGAAATCATTGGTCAGCACGCCACGCGAGGCAGCGCGGGAGAACTGGTTGGGATCCCGGTCGATGATCACGACCTCATGGCCTGCCTTGTCCATATCGGCCGCAAGCTGCGAGCCGACCCGACCGCAGCCAATAATGAGGAGCTTCAAGGCGCTTGATTATAGGGAGGCACCGCCTCGCTCCCGAAAGGGGCTGGTGCCGGCTCAGCACTTGTTAGGATTTGGACGCTTGCGCTTCCCATTCACGTTCATGGGCGTCATGGCGCTCGGCATTGGGGTCTGGGTTGTGGTGTACCTGGCCGGCCATCGAGGGCTGGATCCTGCCGCCCAAGCCATCGCCGGGGCCACTGTGCTGATCTCGTGGAGCTTCGGGCTCTACGTCCTGGTCAGGCGTGTGCGCCGGGGTCCCCAGCACTGATGGCCGACCACTCGCACTCGCCGATGTCGAAGAAGGTGCTGGTCGCAGTGGGCGGCCAGGGCATCGACCCCGAAACCGTCCGTCTTGCCTGCCGGATGACCGATCCGCAGGGAGGACGGCTCTACGGAGTGCACATCATCGAGGTCAATCGCTCGCTGCCACTGGGGGCCGTGCTGGATGAGGTGGTGGAGCGAGGCGAAAAGATCCTTGAAGAGGTGGAACAGCTGGCGGCGGAGACCAACCTCCCGGTCGAGACGGAGCTGGTTCAGGCCCGGGATACGGGGCCGGCGATTGTGGATGAGGCGGTGGAGTGGGGCGCGGATTTGATAGTGATGGGACTGCCATACAAGCGGAGGTTCGGGGAGTTCAACCTGGGTAAGACAGTCCCGTATGTGTTGAAGAACGCGACGTGCCGGGTGATGCTGTTCCGCGAACACCGCGAGCACATGGGCTGACCCCAGCCAACCCGAACAGCACCTCAGCTCGTCCCCATTACTTCGCCCGCCTGTGGGCTGAGCTCGGCCGTATGGGAGGCGAGCACGACGCGTTCATCAAGGTCATCATCGTCGAGCGGATCATCAAGGCCGCTGTACTCGTCGCCCTGGCAATCGGGCTGCTGGTAGCAGGCCAGACCGGCGTACTGCCCAGCTGGGCTGATTACGCCCAGGACCAGCTGAACCTCGCGGCCGGCAACAGCCTCATCGTCAATCTGCTCCTGAAGGTGGTCTTATACATCGGCAATTTCAGCCACACCACCCTGCTCGCCATCGGAGCGATCGTATACGCGCTGCTCGAGGGCACCGAGGGCGTCGGGCTGGCCATGCGGCGCCGCTGGGCCGAGTACCTGACTGTGATCGCGACCGGACTGCTGATCCCCTACGAGGCGTACGAGGTGATGCACCAGGTGACGCTCTTCAAGATCGGAGCGCTGCTACTGAACGTGGCCGTGGTGGGCTACCTTGCCTACCGAAAGCGCCTCTTTGTCGGAATCTGACGATGGCGTAAGCCATCTGCTCTGGAACCCGGCGCGGTGGACTATGTACCGAACCAGCATCGCCAACGTCTGAAGGCCGTATACGGCCGACGTCTGGAAGTTCACTGAGCTCGCATCCTCGTGGTACTTCCCAATCGCCGGCACCTCACCGATCTTGAACCCGAAGGTTGCCGCCTGGATCAGCACCTGCGTGTCGAAGACGAAGTCGTTGCTGTTTTCAAGGAAGGGAATCGCCTCGAGGAATCGGCGCGAGTAGGCGCGGTAACCGGTGTGGTATTCGGACAGGTGAAGTCCGAGCACGCGGTTTTCGACACCCGTCAGGAACCGGTTGCCCAGCATCTTCCACCACGGCATCCCAGCCTTCGCAGGATCCAGGCCGAGCCAGCGCGATCCAAGCACGATGTCGGCTTCCCCTTCCTCGATGACCCTGCAGAGGTTGGGAATAATCGCGGGATCGTACTGGCCGTCGGGATGGAGCATCACTACGACGTCGGCGCCCATCTGGAGCGCGTGCCGGTAGCACGTCTTCTGGTTCCCACCGTAGCCGAGGTTCTTCTTGTGACGGATCACGTCGAGGCTGAGTGCCGTGGCGACGCTGACTGTCGCGTCTGAGCTCGCATCGTCAACGAGCAGGATCCTGTCCGCGTGCCCGGCTGGGATCTCACCCACTACCTCTTTCAAGGTCTTGGCGGCCTTGTACGCCGGCAGCACGATGACTCGATGAGGCCGTGGGCCGCTCTCCTTGAACTCATCGAGCGGAATGGGATCGGGCCGTACCGCCAGCCTCTCCAATGTGAGGTAGGCCGCGATCGCGATGGCTCCGAGCGCCGCCGACCAAAGGCTGAAGGCGAGGGTCAGGTTCACGGCGGCATACGAGACGGCCAGCACGGCGGCAGCGGCTCGCGGCCACCGGAGCTCGCCTGCCAGTGCGAGGTCGGCGAGGGCGAACCCCGGTATGACGAGAAGCGCGAGGTCGTGCACATTCTGATGCGGGCTCAACACCAGCGAAGCGGCAATCGCGAGGGCGAAGTCGAGCCGCGGCTTGTCAGGACGCCAGCTCAATGAAAGGGCCGCCAGCGCCAACAAAAACAGGAGGATCACCAACGCGGTAGGCGTGCCGCCTGGGAGCACCTGCAGGATGTTCTTTAGCGAGTACACGGCTGGATCTGTGTAGGCCAGCTGACCGTTGGTCGGAAGGGAACCGCCGATCGCCCACGCCCCGAGCGCTTTGAGGTAGCCGACCACCGGCCCGAAGCCAAGTCCCGCCACCGAGATTGCCCCAAGCGCAAGCAGGACGACGGCGAAACCGGCTAACGCCCGCCAGGCTCGGCGAGCCAAGAAAAGGACCGGGAGGAGCAACAGGAGCTGCGGCTTGGAGAGAGCCAGGGCGGTAAAGATGCCTGCCCAGCCAAGCCGGCCCCGAGCCCACGCCACATACGCGGCGGCAAGCGGGACGAGGACGACAAGGTCCGACTGGCCCTGCAGGATGGTCACAAAGAGTGGGAAGAAGCCGGCGGTCAGCGCCACGGCAACCACTGCGGCGCGGCCGTGGATGTTGCGGCTGTTGCGAACGAGCAGAACAATGAGAGCCGCTGCAAGGATCACGTTGAAGATGGCCATCGCGATGTAGGCCTGCCGGTACGTCAGGTATCCGAGCGGCGCGATCAGCAGCGTGTAGAAGGGCGGGTGGAAATACGGAAGGACAATGAATCGGTCGGGAGGCTGGGAGGTCACCTGAATCTGGACTTCGCGTTGTAGAACAAGGTCGTAAACCGCCGACCCGCCGCGAGTTACAAAGAGCCTTGCACCTGAGTAGAACGAGAAGAAGTCAGGGCCCTTGAGATTGCCGCTCACGACGGTGAACCAGTACCCAGTCCAGAAAAGGAAGGAACCGAGGCCGGCACCCGCAGCGCCGGCAAAAGCCAGGCTTGTCCACCTGCGAGCCCGCAGGCTCGTCATCGGCCTGTTTCTAATCGCAGCGCGAAGCGTTCTGGAAGTTGGGCCTTGGTGATCGCCCTCTGCGCGCCCTTGATGTCGTACTTGATCCGCCTGAATTCGAAGGTCCACGCGTCGACGTCCCACACCCCATAGCTTGCCAAGGGGATGCCATCTCGCGGCTGACCGACGCTGCCGGGGTTGATCAACGAGGGGCCGCGAAGCTCGAAGGTATCGACGCGATACTCATGTGTCACCTGGCCGCCAACCAGGCCGAAGATTCCAGGCACGTGCGTGTGACCGTGGAAGCAGATGCCGCCGTTGAGGAGGTCGAGGTTGGCGGCGGCCACCGCGGTGTCCAGCACGTACTCGTAGATGTGGTCGCGTGGGCTGGCATGGACTAGCAGGACATCGTTCTTGACGCTGCTGTCCGGGAGCTTTCGAAGCCAGTCGAGCCGATCATCTCCGAGGACATCGATGGTCCACCTGACCACTGTCGCCGCGTCATCGTTGAACCACTCGAGAATCTCTGGATCGGTGCACGCGCGGTCGTGGTTGCCGACCAGGGTGAGCCAACCATTGTTGGTCACCTCGTCGACGCACCTCTTTGGGTCGCCTCCGTAACCGACCACATCGCCCAGGCAGAGCGTTTCGTCGACCTTTGGGCAGTCGCGCATCACCGCTTCCAGCGCCTGCCAGTTGGCGTGGATGTCCGACAGGATCGCTATTTTCAAACTGGCTTCTCGTAAAGGCGCGGGTAGATGTGGTCGAACAGGATTCTCAGTGTCGCCGCAAGAGGTACGGCGACGAACATGCCAAGGATACCGGCCCAGCTGAAGCCCGCGATGAAGGCGATGATCACCAGTAGCGGCGGCAACCGCACGGCGTCGCCCACGATCTTCGGATAGACGAAGTTCAGGATCACGTTCGAGATAAGAAAATAGACAGCTGCTACGACAAGTGCCTTGAAGGGACTCGAGGCCAGGCCCACGAGTATCGCGGGGACGGCTCCGATGAACGGTCCGAGGTAAGGGATCAAGGCGGTGATTCCGGCGACCAGGCCAAGGGCGATGGCATCAGGCAAACCCAACACTGCGCATGCGATGCCGCTGAGCACGCCGATCAGGGCGGCGATGATGAGCTGGCCGCGCATGTAGGCGTAGAGCATCTTGCGGATGCGACGCCAGATCTGGTCGAAGTCGGTCCGGTAGTCGTTAGGCACGAGGCGGCGGAGGACCCTTCGAAACGACGCGGCGTCAAGGGCCAGGAGGAAGGCCACGATGAAGGTGAGCAGGAGCTGCAACAGCGTTGTCAGGGCGGTCACGCCGATGCCAACGGCGTTGCCAAACTGGCCCAGCAGGTACTCGCGCAGGTGGGAGCTGATTGACGCCGTGGCGCCAGTCAGGTCGATCTTGAAGCCGAACACCTGGACAGCACCCTGGAGACTGTTGATCCGGTCCTGAGCCTCAGCTGCGAGGCCAGGCGCCTGCCGCTGCAGGGAGCCGACCTCACTGACGACGAGGGGAACGACCAGCAGGACCAGGCCGGCCAGGGCGGCGATGATGACCACGAAGATCAATGAGATCGCCACCACGCGTGGGATCCCCAGAGCGACAAGGCGCGCGACCCCGGGCTGGATCAGGAAGGCGATGGCACCCCCAAGGACGATGGCGCCGAGGAAGTCGCGGAGGAGATAGAGCACGACGACGGCGACGACAAGGGCACCCATGCCAAAGGCGATCTGGAGGTAGCGCCGGCGACGCTTGGGATCCATGGGCAGGGTGGCCACGACGACGGGAGTGGGTTCTTCCGGCTCGATGGGGTGGTGAGCGACCTCTTTGGAATGGGTACTCGAGCGCACTGTAATCAGGGCAGTATGACGAGGATGTGTACCGTCAGCCCCGCCTTAGGGTGAGCCTGGCGCCAGGCGAAGCCGGACACCTAGACCCCTCCGAAGCGTCATTTCGCCCGCGGTTGGGCTCCCGCCTGCATCGTGGCTTCCTCGTACGCGGAGCCATGCAATGGGTTGGACAAGACCCGACCCGCCGCGATCGCAAACAACCCAAGCAGGATTAGTCCCACGGCTAGCATCCCATAAGCGATGAGTGGACCGTTCGTGGGGTCGATTTGGGCGATGAACCCGCCGACCGCTATGCCAGCGATGCTGGCAGTTTGGACGAAAGTGAAGCGGGTGGCCATAACGCTACCGCGATTTGATGCGTCAGCGGCCTCAACGAGGGCGGTCTGATTGGCAACCAAATAGATAGGATTGCCAATTGAGGCAATGAAGAGGAATGCGCCAACCGTAAGCAGTGATGGGTTGAATGACATCGCGAGGGAGAAAATTCCAGTAAGGAGCAGGCCAGCGCCGGCGATTCGCATGGTTCCAATCGAGGCTGCACGCCCGACGATGATCGTGCCCACGAAGACTCCTCCAGACAGGACGACCTCAAGCCACGAATAGGTTTGGGCACCGTTGGTTGACAGCCTATAGGCGAGCGCGAAAAGCGCCGGGAAGCTCATCGACAGGAGAAACGCAGCCAACGTGCCAATCGCCAGATGGGGCCTTGCGGCGTCAATGGACCATGCTCGCCGCCACGCCCCAGTCAAACGCATCGAACTAATCCCACCGCCAAGGCTCGGTATGCCTAGCATGATCAGGGCGGCGATCGCAAACGTCGCCGCATCGATCAGAAAGAGGACTCTCGTTCCGTTCGCCTGGAACGTCAATGCAAGGATGAAGCCCGCAAGTCCAAAACCGGCCGCCCCGGCGACTGTTCCGGCGGCCGCGACCATGGCGTTGGCTCTGCCCACCTGCCCTACTGCCACTAACCCTGGAACCGCCGCCTGACGCGCCGGCTGCACGATTGCTTCGATCATTGCGAGCGCGAAGAGGACGGGGACGATCAACCAGACGGAGGGTGATCGTCCAACCAAGGCGAGCGCCACAAGCATGCCGGCACGCACGAGCTCTAGGGTCACCACGAGTCGACGCCTCGGGAACCTGTCGGCAATCCCACCGAGGGCGCCGCTCATAACGATAGTACCGAGCGCTTGGGCGATGAACCCAAGTGCGACCGCGGCAGGCTTTCCCGTCGCTGCGTAGATGGCGACCAAGGTGGCGACCTGGGTCATTGGATCACCTAGCGATGAGATCCCGATTGCAGCGAAAAGCCTAGTGAACGGTGGGTTGGACTTTAATACATGAAGGTTGGTGATCCGCCGTGGCACAACGGTGCGATCAGCAAGATCCAAACCCGGTAAACCATGAAGTTCGCGCAGGGCATCCACGACATTGGGGTCGTACCAGCGTCCGGCCCTCCGACTGATGTCCTCAACACCCTCGATCGGTGTCATTAAAGATTGACGGTAGAGACGCGGGCCGGTGATCGTGTCGAACGAGTCGGCGACAGACAGGATACGAGCGCCGAAAGGAATGACGTCGCCCTTTAGACCCGATGGATACCCGGTGCCGTCCCAACGTTCGTGGTGGTGGCGCACCAGAGGTGCCACATCGGTCAAGGCTGAGTGTTGGGCAATCATGTCTGCCCCGATGTCGGGGTGACGTCTCATAATCTCCCACTCCTCCTCAGTCAGCGGTCCAGGCTTATTCAGGATGTCATCGCGGATGCCAATCTTGCCGAGGTCGTGCAGCGATCCTGCCGTTCGAAGAAGCTCGCCGGCACGGTCGCCGAGTTCGAGGTGATCGCCTAACCTGCCTGAAAGATCCGCGACTCGAATGGAGTGGGATTCCGTGTACCGGTCGCGAGCATCGAGCGCCTGTGCCGCAAGGTCGAGTGTTTGATCTTTGAGTTCCGTTTGACGCTGCGCGTCCGCGACATTTCCGCGGATCGCGACTAGAAACCCGAAAAGAATCGGCGCCATGAAATAGCCGACCGGACTTGGCAGAAGACCCGGCGCGACGAGGAGATAGAGAACTCCGCCTGAGATCCCCAGAATTACTGTTGATATCAGCGTTGAGGCTCCCGCGACGTTTTGGTCAAGAGTCATCCAGAACGAGGTCCGATTAGCGAAGGAAACTACCCGCGCGGCCATCAGGTAGTTGATTGCTATTGACATGACGACATAAATTGCGGTTCGAATCGGAAGACTCCACAATTCTTTTGGCAAGATTGCGGCGACCAAGAGCGACGTGCTGATATGCGCGATTGCATCCATTGCGCGGTTAAATAGAAGCGCCCACCATGTTGTGGCTTTGCCAGGCACCCTACCGTCAAACGTCGCCAGGAACACCACCAATCCGACGCCGAAACCAGGTGCGTAAAGGCCGGTTGCTACTAGGATTGGATCCATTACGGTCTGGGTGCCATGCAGCCAGCGGATCGGCAACAGCGCACCTATTTGCGTGCCGATCGCTAGGTAGAGCAGGATTGGGAGCGCGCTGGCTGCCAAGGGGACGAATCCGGATGCAGTCCAGACGAATGGTCGTGCCAACAAGGTCGCCGCGATCAAGACGATGCTGGCGGCGATAGCCACCGCGACGTAGATCTGTGCCGGCCGCGGAAGAATGCGAAATTGCTGCAACGTTGGCATTCTAGACTGCAAAATAGGGAATTCGGCTTTACTGACTGATCGCCCGAAAAATGGAAAAGGCCCGCCAGTCTTAGCGGGCCTTTACGGAAAAGTCACTGTCCTTTAAACGTGCCAACCCCCAACCATGTGTGGCTTGTGGCCGTTCCTCAGCAGGCGCCTAAACATACGCACCATGTTAGTTAGATCCTCCTCTCCCCTAGATTCGCTCTCGGTCGGTTGTGATACTCCAAGTCATCGCTGCATTCAGCATTGGGGAACTGACCTAATTTGGAAATCGTCAAATACCACGGCCTGAGGGAGGGAAATCCATGAGCTCGGGTCATGGAAATCAATTAGTCGTTTACAGGTCGGCCAGGGTGATGAGACCCAATTTCAGCGCTGTGCTGACCGCTTCTCCACGGTTTGTCGCGTTGAGCTTGCCGAATATGTTGTGAAGATGCGTTTCAATCGAGGGAGCCCGTAGGCCCAGATCCTGAGCGAGCCTCTTGGTAGTTTGTCCCTTAGCCACGCCGCGTAGGACCTGCATCTCCCGAGACGTCAACGCCACAGAGGTCGCTTGAGATAACGGCGTCCGCTCGGCCACGCGGCGTAAAACCTCCGGAATCATCCTTCGCGGCACAGGGCTCTCGCTACGCACGGCCGCCCAGAGTGCGCGTTGCAACTCCCCCGGCCCAGAATCCTTCAGGACGTAACCCGAACAGCCCGCTTGGATCATCCTGAGAAGATCGTCACTGGACTCAGATACAGTCCACGCGATGACTTTTGTGTCCGGGTGCTTTGCGAGCAGCGCCCGTGTGGTGGCCGGGCCGTCCATTACGGGCATGTGTACGTCCATTAGGACGAGATCAGGCTTGAGGCTGGCCATCGCCAGCAGGGCCTCCTGTCCAGACGAGGCCTCGCCGCAATGCCGCAAGCCAGCGGCACTGGCAAGCATCGTTCGTGCGGCAACACGGGGCAGCATGCTGTCGTCTACGACGAGAACGCGATATACCTTGCGGTCCGGCGAAGCCTTTGGAATGCAGCGCAGCTTATCAAGAAGGAAATGCGTCGTCGAACACTAGGCTCCTACGCCTACTTAGCGGCGCTCGGTTTGCTGGCGCTAGGCGCAAATGTAGGAGCGCGACCATACGACGAGATGCATCCAGATTCCGTTGTGACCGTCGCTTACCTGGCTGTATGCGCCGTTGCAATGAATCTCGCCAATGTTCGAATTGAGCGAGGCCGCCTTAGCCTCGGTGCGATCGCGATCGGAACCGCCGCAATTCTGACGAACCCACTCGACGCAACCGTTATTGGTCTGATCACCGGGGTAACACAGGTCAGACGAGGACCCTGGCCAACGCTCGGGAATGGTCTGATGAACGCGTGCACGACCTGCGTTGGGTCGTTGATTGCGGGTCAATTCCGCTATGACGCCCCGTTGTCATTTGGCTCCCGCGTGGTGGTGGTAGTCGTGCTGTGTGTCACCAACTTGGCGCTGGTTGTGGCCGCGTTAAGAATTCGCACAGGCGAGCGGGCCGACAGCATTGTCCGGCACAATTTCACACCGTCCTTTTATGCCGCCTTCGCCTACTTTGGATTCGCAGCCCTACTTCTCAGTTACGTCTTGGACGGATCCCCTACCGGCTACCTCCTCGCAACTATCGTCTGCGTCCTTGCCCTCGCCCTCACTGACACTATTGCCGGTAGGCGCGTGCGGCGCGTCTTGGAGTCCGAGTTGTCCGACGCCGATCGCCACCTCTTTCATAGCCGCGCTGTTGAGGGTGTCGTTCATAACCTCCGCAATCACGTCGCCACTGCCATCGGTTACTTGAAAGAGATCGAGCCCCACCGTCTCGATCCTGTCGACCGCGAGAGCCTCGAAACCGCCACGGCCGCTGCGACAGATGCAGTGACCGTGTTGCGCAGCCTCTCTCAGGGGGCCACTCCAAGGGTTAGCTACGCGTCCGAACCCGTCGACCTGAATGAGCTCGTGACGCGCGCGCTCGGCATGGCGCGGCCACGCGCCCGTGGCAAAGAAATTCAACTCGCGGTACGCGAGTCCGCCGACGATGTCAACGTCCGCGCGGATCCTCTCCTCATGCGCGAGGTCATCACGAACCTGATGAACAACGCTATTGATGCGGCTCCTTCAGGGGGCCGCGTCACCGCTAGCGCCGGCCGGCGCAATGGCCGACCTTACTTCAGCATCGCCGACGACGGTCCAGGTATCTCGGATGAGCATCGCCACCACCTCTTCGAGCCTCACTTCACTACAAAGGAAGGGGGTACCGGACTTGGCCTTTTCATGTCGTATGGCATCGTTCGCGAGCATCAAGGCGAGTTGTTGTTCGAAGGGAACCGTCGAGGCGCCGTATTTACGGTGGTGCTTCCACCCTTCGCTGACTGATCTCCAGGCTGGTTAACAGCCGATCAACGGACCTGGAGCGGTCGGCATGCCCCCGATTTCGAGTTGAAAGTGCAGATGGGCGCCGATTGAAAGACCTGTACTGCCGACGTAGCCGATCTTCTCGCCCTGCTGAACTTCCTGCCCAACAGTTACTGCCACCTGCGACATATGGGCGTAGATCTCGACGAGGCCGAAACTGTCGATGACCTCAACCCGGATCCCGAAGTCGAATGCGTAACTGGTTGCGGTCACCCTTCCACCGGCAGCCGCGACGATCGGTGTGCCGTAACCGGCCAGCAAATCGACCCCGGTGTGGAAATGCGGATAACCGTCGAAAGGCGGTTCTAAGGCGAACGACGTCGGCCCGAACGGCTGGATGATCTTGGCACCTGCAATCGGGCACAGGAACTGGCCGGGGTCGACCGGGTCCGCGGGCAAGCCTGTGCTCAAGTTCGGACCCGAGGTGGGATCGACCGGAATCGCAAGCACCGAGCCGGGCGTCAGCTGCGGGCCATGAATCCCATTGAAGCCGAGCACGGTGGTGACATCCACGCCGTAGGCGGTAGCGAGGGTCGCCGGCGTGTCCCCCGTCTTGACGACGACCACGACACCCGGAACCGGTGGCAGCTTGATAGGCAGTCCCACCGTGAGCGGCATGCGCAGGTCTGGATTCGACCAGACGATGTCCCTCCAAGGGAGGTTGAACTGTCGGCCAATGCTCTCCAGGGTGTCTCCCTGCACGACGACATGCACGATTGGAGCGTGGCTTACGAGCGGCGCCGTCGGAATTGAAAGCGGTTTGATGATGACGTTGTCACGGCCCAGCGAGACGTCGCCGACCGCAAGTCCGCCGTCAGCGGCTGCAGCGGTGACGGTGCCTGCGTGGAAGTTTGGAGAGAAGTTGCGGTCGACGACCGCGTAGCCGGACATGGCTACCCCTATCGCGAGCACCACGGCATGGGTCACGTAGCGATTGATATTCAACGCCTACCCCCCCGGTCTCCTTCTCGCGTGCCCGCAGACGCTGGAGACCAGCCCTCACCCTAGCAAACCTGCGGCAAGAGCGTGAACGTCCGCTCCCTGCTGGAATACGATCCCGAGGGCAGCTAGGCCAGATGCCTCTGAAGCTTTCCCAGGAGCTCTGTCAACTGGGCACGTTCATGCTCGCTCAACGTGCCCATCCATTCCGCCTCGCCGCGATGCACCGTACGGCGAACCTTGTCGGCCATGCGAGAGCCGGCTTTCGTCAGGTGCACCAGCACCATCCGCCGGTCTGTCGGGTGCGGCTCCCGACGTACTAGGCCTCGCTTTACCAGGGTGTCGAGCACGCCGGTCACGGTGGCACGACTCACGATCAACCGCTCACTGATGTAGTTCGGCGGGCACGGCTGGCCGGCATCTTTGAGGATGCCCAACACCAGCCCGCCGGCCGGACTCACGTCCAGCGGTTGGAGCATTGAGGCGACCCGCCCAAGGACAAGGTCGCCGGTGCGGGCAAGGTTCATTGCGCATTCGGTCGCCGAGGCGCTGGCGTCCGGGTATGCCTTGTTGAAGTCGCGGTTGACACGAATGGGAATTTCCATCGGTTAGGTACCTGATTATATGGGCCTTGACAGTTCGCTAGGCTCCATATAGTATGGCGCCTAATTACTTACGATTAGGAGGCTACAGATGAAAGTCACAACGAGCCAGCGCAAGGTTTTAGCCCAAGGAGAGGGCTTGCGTCTTCAATCCGGCCCGGGCCGCGATCTGATCTTTAAGGTCACCGGCGAGGATACCGGCGGAGCATTCGACTACTTCATCGTCGAGGTTGCGCCACATGGCGGTCCTCCGCTACACGTTCACCACAACCAGGAAGAGACGATCCACATTCTGAATGGTCGATACAAGATCAGGATTGGAGACGAGATCTTCTACTGCCAGGAAGGCGGCTTTGCGTACCTTCCTTCAAAAGTCCCACACGCCTTCTTGAACCTGACGAATGAGCCAGGCGAGATCGTTGTCGTCTACACGCCCGGGGGCGGACACAAGTTTTACGAGGAGCTGGGCCCGATTTCCCGAGGCGCCCACCCAGATCGGCAGGTCATAGCAGCGCTCTTCGAAAAATATGACATGGCCCTGCTGGGACCGCCATTGAGCCCCGATTGAGCGACCGGAGCGGCTGAGGACTACAGGAGTTGGTTCACCAGGGCTTCGACCTGTGCGAGGGAAGCCGGCGTGGCGGTGGCGACGATGGCCACCAGAGTCGAGCCCTTTGTCGCCACAACGCCCTCGTTGTCCCTCCCACCGCCGATGGGCGCGGAGAATGACCGAGCCTGGTCTCCAACCCCGCTCACGCTCTTGAATGCCACCGGGAACTGGCTGCTGAACTTGCTGATGAATGACGGACTGATGTTCCTCAGCACCTCGATGATCACATTGAAGGTCTGGGCATGGTAATTGCATACCTCGCCCGTCGCACCTGCCGGAAGCTGTGTTGCGCCGCCGCCGACGACGCCGACCGGGGCCGGTACCGTAATGCCCAGGGCGGTACCGACCGTGGCGGCGGTGGGGCACGAGCTCGGTGCCGCGGTCGTCGTGGGGAGCACTGGCGAAGTCGAAGCGACCGGTGACGGGGACCCTGCTGTCGTGCCGCCGCAGGCAGCCAGGGCCGCAGTGAAGACAAGCGTGGTCAGCGCCAACCGGCACGAACTGTTGAGCGACAACTGCAACGCCTCCTTCCTGAGCCACCAGCTCGTCGCGATCTGGCTGAGGTCATCCTTCCAGCCGGCGACCAACCGATTTACGGCAGCGATGGTACAGCGGTCACGACCAATTGGGGCCATTAGCCACTTACAGCCCACGGCCCTTCGCGATTACGCTTCTCGAGGATGGACTGGTCCGAGCGAGTCGATGAGGACACAGAAGCCGACCTGATCGGTTGGCGGCGGTACATGCATGAACGTCCCGAGCTGAGCTTCGAAGAATTCGAAACCACCAAATACGTGGCCGCCATGCTCGAGGAGTGGGGTATTCCCTACGACCGGCCAATGCCGACCGGGCTCGTAGCTCACGTTCACGGCAAGCATCCGGGTCCCATCGTCGCCTATCGCTGCGACCTCGACGCCCTGCCCATCGAGGAGCAAAACACGTTCGAGTTCCGCTCCCGCACCGCCGGCAAGATGCACGCCTGTGGCCACGACGGACATACCGCGATCCTGCTAGGTCTGGCCCGCACCCTGAACGACCTGCGGGACGAGATCCACGGCGAGGTGCGCCTGCTCTTCCAGCCGGCCGAGGAAGTGACCGAAAGTGGAGCGCGACACCTCATCGAGGCCGGTGCTCTCGAGGGTGTCGACGCCGTCATCGGCCTCCACCTGATCAGCAGCATTGAGACTGGCCTCATCTCCCTCACCAAGGGCCCGATCATGGCCGCCGCGGACACCTTCGAAATCACCGTCAGAGGGAAGGGCGGGCATGGCGGCTATCCGCACGAGGCGATCGACCCCCTCATGATCGCGGCCGGACTGGTCGGTCAGCTCCAGACCCTCGTCAGCCGGCGTGTCTCCCCAATGGATCCCGCGGTCGTGAGCGTCGGGTCGTTTCACGCGGGCAGCGCGCCCAACATCATCCCCGGGACCGCAACTCTGACGGGAACCGTCCGCACGCTGTCAGAGAAAGTCCGGGCCAAGATTGCGGCAGACCTCACTGCGATGGCCGAAAGCTACGCGCTTGCGCACGGTGGCATCGCAGAGGTCAAGTACGGGTGGGGCAGCCCGGCGTGCGCCAACGACGGCCCCCTGGTCGACTTCCTGTTGCCGGCGGCTGCCGGAGCGGTCGGATCGAGCTCGGTGGTCTCACTCCCACCGGAAATGGGCGGCGAAGACTTTGCCTATTATGCCAAGGTGGCGCCGACGGCGTTTGCGCTGGTCGGCTCGGGCAACAAGGACCTGGAGTCCGACTTTCCGCACCATCACCCCCGCTTCACAGTCGACGAGCGCGCGCTCGGGATCGGGTTGAGGTTCATGCTCGAATCGGTGGAGCGGACTTCCTCCGGGCAGGCGGAGCTACCTGTCCGCTGACGCATCCGCCATTCGGCGTTTGATTGCCGCCGCCAGCTCCTCCAGCTCGACCGGCTTGACGAGGTAATCGCTCGCATCAAGGCTCGCCGCCAGCGCCCGCCCCGCCGCGTCGGTCGCGCCGGTGACGACGATTGGCTTCGCGGCATGCACCAATTTCTTGGCCGCGGCGTCCAGGCGCGGAAACAGGCCCAGGTCGAAAACGAGCAGCTCGCTTTCACGCAGCTCACGAACCTGGCTGCTCGAGTCGGCGTCGAAACCCATCCGGCGCAGCCCTCGAGCTGTGATTTCCGCCAGACGGCCGTCATCGTCGACCACCAGAACACGCCCGACCGCCTGGCTCGCCCCCTCCGCTGTGCCAAGCAGCGCGAATGCCTCATCGAGGTCGGCGAGCAGCCTATCGATCGGCGGCGTGGTGCCATCCGCCTCGGCGAGCTCCAGCTCAGCCTTCAGGCGCGCCAGAGTCGAGCGCAAGCGGTGCAGCGTCGCCGCCAGATCAGTCTTTGGTGACGAACCGGTAGCCAATTCCACGTACCGTCTCAATCCAGCCAGGCTCGACGAGCGCGCTCCGGATCTCATGGGCGGCCTGCTCCAGGCTGTGCTCGAATCCTGAGTAGCTAGAGCCCCAGACTCGCTCGAGGATCTCCGCCCGGGTCACCACCTCGTCCGCACGGCCCACCAGCAGCTGGAGCATCAGCAGCGGCCTGCGCTCGAGCTTCAGCGCCCGTTCGCCGAGCCAGGCCTGCCCCCTGGCCGCATTGACTCGCAAGCGCCCACGAACGATGACACCGCCCGCTCCTCCGTTGTCACGAAGAGCCCCGCGGATTCGCGCGAGCAGCACCTGCCGGTCGGTGCCTTTGAGGATGTAGTCGGTCGCGCCACGCTCGATCCCCAAGACCTGATCGCCGGCCGCATGGCGCGCCCCGGTGAGAATGATCACCGGGAAGTCCAGCCGGTCAGCGCCGGATCGCAAGAGATCGAGGACCTCAGGCGCCTCCATGTCAGGCATCTCGTAGTCCAGAAGCATCAGGTCCGGCGAGCTGGCGCGGACCCGCTCAAGCGCCTCGGTCCCGCTGCCCGCGACATCCACGACGTAACCGGCCCGCCGCAGCAGCTCGGCCGTGAGCTCTGCCGTGCGAGGCTCGTCGTCAACGACAAGCAACCTGGCGGTCACGCCCCCATCCCCGCCGGCAACCTAACAGGTTCAGCGTTTGTTGAGGAAACGCTGAGGTTGTGCTGAGGCTTCGATCGCCGGTGCCACATAACCTCGCACTCATGGGCCAGCTCCCCGACCTCCAAGAAGCCAGACGGCGGTTGGGACTGGCCCTCGAAATCTTCTGCCACGACCGCTGGGTCCTGGGCTACCTTCGTGGCGGCTGGCTCCAGCCGATCGCAGCGTCCGAGGTTTCGCGCCGCCTCATGCAGCGCCGCCCGCTGATGCCGCTATCGCGCCGCGCGCTTTACGAAAAGCGACCGGTGGTGGTCAACTCGGTGATCGAAAACCCGAATCCTTCGAATGGCTATGACTGGGAGCTCGACTGGCCCGCGATCCTCTACGCACCCGTCGGCGAAGAGGGCCACCGCCCGATCGGCCTACTAATTCTTGGCTGCCGGCGCGACCACTGGTACTCCGAGGAGGACGTCCACTACGCGAGCAGCCTGGGGACCACCCTGGCGCCCATGGTCGCCGCCCTGCGTGGTCCGCTCTCGAGGCTGAACGAGATCGAAAGCGAAGTTGCCCAGCTGCTCAGCTACGGCCTGTCCGAGGCCGAGATCGCACGAGCCATTCGCTTCGACGACCACCGAACGCGGGCGCTCGTGGATGGCGTTACCCGCAAGCTCAAGCTGGTGACCACCGACGACATGGAGCTTTCGCTGGTGGACAGGCCAGTCCGCCGGCAGCGGTTCGGACTTTGAGCTGGGTGGTCGAGACCGTGCGCTAGTTCGGGCCGAACAGGAAGACTGTCGTCCCGCGGCCTTCGGTGCTGACAACCTCGAGCCGGCCCCCTATACCCGCCGACCGTTCGCGCATGCCGACCAGCCCATAGCCACCCGAGCGCCCCGAGCCGAATCCCTGCCCCTCGTCCGCAATCTCGATCAGGAACGGTCGCGCTGCAAAGGCCATCCTGACGCGGCAAATCGAGGAGCCGGAATGACGGCGGACGTTCGTCAGGGCTTCGCGGACCACCTGGTAGACCACCTCGCGCTGTTGTGGGCTGAGCAAGTCCTCGGTGCCGTTAGATGAGATCTCGACACGGATCGAGTACAGCCGGGCGAATTCCTCGGCCTGGTGGCGGATGTCGCCCACCAGCCCTTCTGGGCCGATCGGGCGCGGCCGCAGATCGGCGAGGGTCTCGCGCACCTGCTTCAGCATCCGTTCGAGGATCTCAAGGACGTTGAGCAGCGACCCGTCTGCCGGGCCCTTCTTGGCGGAGCCAGGGTGCCCTTCGACGTAGGCCTTGAACAGCGAGATTGCCCCTGCCAGGTCGGTGGCCACGCTGTCGTGGAGCTCTCGCGCCATGCGGGCTCGCTCGCGCGCGACGGCATCTTCGACCGCTTGATGGGCCGCCGCAGCGTCCGCTGTCTCAGTCACCGCGACAGCCAGCGGCGGCGGTAAGAACCCAGCAACGCAATCACCAGAGGGTGCCGCACCCAGCGGAGGATCATGCGATACGGCCGCCACAATCGCTTGGTCTCTTCCAAAGCAAGGCGCAGCTTCTCGAGGTCGGACTCGACCAGGCTCCGTTCCGTCTCGAGGTGCTGCGAAACAGCCAGCGCTCGCCTGGCGATGGCCATTCCCCACCAGGCCGCCACGACACTCTCGATGACTATCGCCAGGCCGGCCGCGACCAGCAGGCCGACGCCGACCCAGCCAAGCGTCGTCACTCTTTGGAGTCGCCCTCCTCGATTCCAGCCACGGGAGCAATGGCCACGACCTGGTCGTCAGGGGGAATACGCATGACGATGACGCCCTGTGTCTGCCGGCCGATTTGAGAGATCGCCCCCACCTGCGTCCGCAGGACCATGCCGCTCGCGCTGATGACCAGGATCTCCTCTTCCGGATCGCTCACCACCCGCATGGCGACCAGCTTGCCGACCCGATCGGTGATCTTGAGCGTGAAGACTCCCTGCCCGGCACGGTGGTGCATCGGGTACTCGCTGAGTGGTGTCCTCTTGCCGTAGCCCCGCTCGGTGATGACGAGCAGGTCCCCGCCGGGTACCGCAGTGGCCATGCCGACCACGAAGTCTCCCTTTCCGAGCTTGATGCCGATGACGCCCTGCGTGTCTCGGCCCATGGCGCGGACCTCCGTCTCACTGAATCGAATCGCCTTGCCCAACGCGGTGGCGATGAGAATTTCGTCCGAGCCTATCGTCGGCGCCACCCAATCCAGCTCATCGCTTTCCTGCAGGTTGATCGCGATCAGTCCGTTCCGACGCACGTTGGCGTACTCGGCGAGCGCCGTCTTCTTTATGTATCCGTTCTTGGTGACCATCAGCATGTAGCGCGCCTCGGCCTCTGATTCGGGCCTGATGAACACGGCGGTGATGCGCTCATTGCCTCCGATGTCGATGAGGTTGTTTACCGACACGCCCTTCGCCTGGCGCTCGCGCTCAGGTATCTCATGAACGCGGAGCTGGAACACCCGCCCGCTCTGGGTGAAGAAGAGCATCGACGCGTGCGTGTGGGTGATGAGCAGATGAAGCGCGTAATCCTCTTCACGCGTGCCGCTCGGCGCGTCGGTTCCCGCAGTCGGCTTGGCTCCCTTCAGTCCGACGCCGCCACGCTTCTGCGCGCGGAAAACACGCAATGGTTGGCGCTTGACGTACCCGCGGTGCGTCAGCGTCACGACGACATCTTCCTTAGGGACGAGGTCCTCGGCCGAGAGGTCGGCCGCCTCCTGGTCGGTGATCTCGGTACGGCGGTCATCCCCGTACTTCTTCGCGATGTCGTCCATGTCGTCCTTGATGAGCAACCGCACCTTTTGGTCGCTCGCCAGAATGCTCTCCAGGTACGCGATGGTCTTGATGACCTCCTCGTACTCCGCGTCGATCTTGCCGCGCTCGAGCCTGGTCAGGCGTCCAAGGGTGAGTGCGAGGACAGCTTTGGCCTGGCGCTCACTGAGGCCGAACTTGGTCTGGAGCTCCGTCGAGGCGTTGTCGGGGTCGGCGGCCGCGCGGATCGTCTTGATGACCTCATCGAGGTGGTCGAGGCAGATCTTCAGCCCCTCGAGGATGTGCGCGCGCTCCTGCGCACGATCCAGGTCGAAACGCGTGCGCCGGAGGATGACGTCACGACGGTGGTCGATGAAAAGTTGCAGAGCCTGCTTCAGGCTTAAGACCACCGGGCGCCCTCCGACTATGGCGAGCATGATCACACCGAACGTCGTTTGCAGCGTTGTGTGCTTGTACAGGTTGTTGAGAACAGTGAAAGTGCGAGCGTCGCGCTTGAGCTCTATGACGATGCGCATGCCATCGCGATCCGACTCGTCACGCAGGTCCGCGATGCCCTCTAGCTTTCGATCTGACACCAGCTCGGCGATCTTGGCAACGAGCGTCGCCTTGTTGACCGCGTAAGGAAGCTCGTCGATGATGATGCGCTCGCGGCCGTTGGGCGCCTGCTCGAAGGTGTGTCGCGCCTGAACGATGATTCGCCCGTGCCCGGTTGCATACGCGGCCTTGATGCCGGCCGTGCCCATGATCTTGCCGCCGGTTGGAAAGTCCGGGCCCTTGATAAAAGACAGAAGGTCCTCGCCCGTCGCCTCCGGGTTGTCGATAAGGTGCTTGATGCCACTCGTGATCTCGCGGAGGTTGTGCGGCGGGATGTTGGTCGTCATGCCGACCGCGATCCCGGTGGCACCGTTGAGCAACAGGTTCGGTATCCGCGAAGGCAGAACGTCGGGCTGCTCCTCGGTGTTGTCGTAGTTCGGAACCATGTCGACCGTCTGCTTTTCGATGTCGGCCATCAGCTCGCCTGTGATGGCGGAGAGCCGCGCCTCGGTGTAACGCATGGCCGCCGGGGGATCGCCATCGACGCTGCCGAAGTTGCCCTGCCCGTCAATCAATGGGTAACGCAACGAGAACGGTTGCGCCATGCGGACCAGCGCGTCATATACCGCCGTGTCGCCATGAGGGTGGTACAGCTTTAGGACATCGCCGACAAAAGCCGCGCTCTTTCGATGCCGGCTGCCGGCGGTCGCGCCCGCGCGGTGCATCGCGTAGAGGATGCGGCGCTGCACGGGTTTCAGCCCATCACGCACCTCGGGCAGCGCGCGGCTGATGATGACTGACATGGCGTACTCCATGTAGGAGGTCTGCATCTCCTCCTGGAGACTCCTGCCAACGACAGTCCCGATGTTGTTCTCGTCAGTCAAGTTGGATCACTCCTCGAATTTCTTGAGGACCACTACAGCGTTGTGGCCGCCGAAACCGAATCCATTTGAGATTGCAATTCGCACATCCATGCGCCGGGCCTGGTTGGGGACGTAGTCGAGATCGCAAGCCGGGTCCGGGTTCTCGTAATTGATTGTCGGGTGAACGATGCCGCGATTGATCGACAGAAAAGTGGCGATGGCCTCCACCGCCCCGGCCGCACCGAGCAGGTGGCCGATCATCGACTTCGTGCTGCTGATCGCAACCTTATATGCGTGGTCACCAAGCGCCTTCTTCAGCGCCCTCGTTTCAGCTGCGTCGTTCAAGCCTGTCGACGTGCCGTGGGCATTGACGTAGTCAATATCCGACGGCTCGATACCTGCGTCCTTTATGGCCAGCGTGATGGCGCGCGCCGGCGCCTCGCCGGTCTCATCGGGCGCCACCTGGTGAAAAGCGTCACACGTCAGGGCGAAGCCGAGTACCTCGCCATAGATGCGCGCCCCGCGAGACGTCGCATGCTCGATTGATTCGAGCACCAGCGTCCCCGCGCCTTCGCCGGGGACGAAGCCATCGCGATCCCGGTCGAAGGGCCGGCTCGCCTTTTCGGGCGCATCGTTGCGCGTTGATAGGGCGCGAATGGAATTGAAGGACGTGATGCCAACCTCGCACAGCGAGGCCTCGGCGCCCCCTGCGAGCATCACGTCAGCGTCGCCGTGCTGGATGATGCGAGCCGCGTCGCCGAGTGTGTGGGTGGAGGCGGCGCAGGCCGTCGTGACCGTCGTGTTGGGGCCACGCAGGTGGAAGTTCATCGCCACCGACGCAGCTGCCATGTTGGGGATGATCATCGGCGCGTAAAGCGGGTTGAGGCGTCCTTTCGTCGCGTAAGAGATGGCGCCATTGGTCATCTCGATGAAGCCGCCGATGCCCGTGCCCATGTCGACGCCGACGCGGAAGCTGTCTTCCTTCGCGAGGTCCAAACCCGAGTCGGTCAGCGCCATGCCTGAGGCGGCGACAGCCAGCTGGGAGAAGCGCGCCATGCGCTGCGCGGCCTTGCGATCCATGTACTCCTGGGGATCGAATCCATGCACCTCGCACGCGAACTTGGTCGCCAGCTTGTCGGTCGCGTAGCTGCCTTCGACCGTTCGCGCGCCGCTGCGACCCTCGATCAGGCCGTCCCAGTACTCGTCAAGGGTCTTGCCGAGCGGGTTGACCGTCCCCATGCCCGTCACCACGACACGCGTCCGACCATTAGTTTTCACTTGCCCACCTCCGCCCGAATCTTACCGACGAGCTGATTCTCCACCGCCTCTTTCGCCACCCTGATTGCGTTCTTGATCGCACGCGCGTCCGAGCGGCCGTGTGCAACCACTGCCACGCCGTCGATTCCGAGCAGCGGCGCGCCTCCGAACTCACGCCAGTCGATGCGGCCGCGAAGCGTGCGGACACCGTCCCTGATGAGCAGGCCGCCGATCTTGCCGCGCGTCGTTTTCGGTATCTCCTCACGCAGGTTCCGGAACAGGAAGTCCGCGGTCGCCTCCGCCATCTTGATCGCGATGTTGCCGACAAAACCGTCGGCGACCACGACGTCTGCCTTCGACGCATAGAGATCCTTCGGCTCGATGTTGCCGACGAACCAGCGCATCGAACCCTTCAGCCGACGCGTGGTTTCCTTGACCAGCTCGTTGCCCTTGCCCTCCTCCTCACCGTTGCTGAGAAGGCCAACGCGAGGATTGGCGCGCCCCATCATCTGACGCGCGTAGACAGCCCCCATAGCGGCGAACTGGACCATGTATTCGGGCTTTGAGTCGACGTTCGCCCCGACATCGAGAAAGTAGGCGAGCCCCGTTTGCGTGGGGACGATGGTGCCAAGGGCCGGTCTTTCCACGCCCCTGATTCGGCCCTGTATCAGCAGGGCCGTCGCCATGATTGCCCCAGAGTTCCCGGCGGAGACCCATGCGTCGGCCTTGCCGTCCTTGCACAGGCGCGCGCAGATGTTCATCGACGAGTCAGGCTTCGAGCGCACCGCCTGAGCGGGATGGTCGTCCATCGTGACGACCTGGGTGCACGGCACCAGGCGCAGCAAGGGATGTTGGTCGAGAAGTGGCTGTACCGAGGATGGAAGCCCAACCACCGACACATGGATCTTGTATTCGGCCGCGGCTTGTGAAGCGCCCTGAAGGACCTGCGCCGGCGCGTGATCGCCGCCCATGGCGTCCACTGCTATTTGCATTTGGAAACGGACTCAGATGTCGAGGTTGCGGACGCTCTTGGCGTGCGCCTGGATGAACTTCTTGCGTGGTTCGACGTCAGGTCCCATCAGCTTCTCGAACGTGTCGTTGACGGCGGCGGCGTCTTCCACGTTGACCTGCAGTAGAACGCGCGTGGCCGGGTTCATCGTCGTTTGCCACAGCTCCTCGGCGTTCATCTCGCCGAGACCCTTCATCCGCGCCGACTCGGCATTCTTACCGAGCTGCCGGACCGCCTTGTCGCGATCCCCTTCGGAATGGCACCAGATGATCTGCTTGCCCTTGAACACTTTGAACAGCGGAGGCTGGGCCATGTACAGGTAGCCCTTCTCGATGACCTGGGGGAAGTAGCGATAGAAAAAGGTGAGCAGGAGCGTGCGAATGTGGCTGCCGTCCACGTCAGCGTCGGTCATGGTGATGACGCGGTGGTAGCGCATCTTTTCGATGTTGAAGTTGTCGCCAACGCCGGCACCCATCGCTGTGATGAGGTTGCGAATCTCATCTGATGTCAGCACCTTGTCGAGCCTCGCCTTCTCGACGTTGAGGATCTTGCCGCGCAGCGGCAGGATCGCCTGCGTCCGGCGGTCACGCCCACCCTTCGCGGTGCCGCCGGCCGAGTCACCCTCGACGATGTAGAGCTCGCAGTGCGCGGGGTCTCGCTCAGAGCAGTCAGCGAGCTTGCCCGGAAGCGTGCTCGACTCCAACAGGCTCTTTCGCTGCACCAGGTCGCGAGCTTTCCGTGCGGCCTCGCGTGCCCGTGCCGCGGTAAGGGACTTCTCGACGATGCGCCGGCCGTCGCCAGGGTTCTCTTCGAGGTACTGCGTCATGCCTTCTGTCAGCGCGATGGAGACATGGCCCTGCACTTCGGCGTTGCCAAGCTTGCCTTTCGTCTGTCCTTCGAACTGCGGGTCCAGCACCTTGACGCTGATCACCGCGGTGAGGCCCTCGCGCACGTCCTCGCCCGACAGGTTGGGATCCTGCTCTTTGAGGATTCCCGCCTTCCGCGCGTATCGGTTGAGCACGTTGGTGAGCGCCGACCGGAATCCAGTCAGGTGGCTGCCACCCTCGATCGTGTGAATCGTGTTGGCGAAGGCGAGGACGTTCTCGACGAACGTGTCGTTGTACTGCAGCGCAATTTCCACCTGCGTGCCCTCGACCTCCCGGTCGACATAGAACGGGTGCGGGTTGATCACCGCCTTGTCGCGGTTGAGAGCGCGGACGAACGAGACGATGCCGCCTTCGAAGTAGAAGGTGTTGGTGAAGCCGACGTTCTCGTCGGCCAGCGCGATCTCGAGCCGCTTGTTGAGGTAGGCCATCTCGCGCAGGCGGCGCTGGATGACCTCGCGGTCAAACTTCGTGTCGGGAAAGATCTGTGGGTCGGGCCAGAAGCGCACCACCGTCCCGGTGTGGTCGGTTTTGCCCACCGCCTTGACCGAGCCCTTGGGCACGCCACGCTCGAATTCCATGTTGTAGACCTTGCCCCCGAGGTGCACCCACACCTCGAGCTTCTCGCTCAGGAAGTTCACGGCGGACACGCCGACTCCGTGCAGCCCTGATGACACCTTGTAGCCGCCGCCTCCGAACTTGCCGCCGGCGTTCAACCGGGTCAGCACCAGCTCGAGTGCGGACAGGCCTTCTTTCTTGTGCATGTCGACAGGAATGCCACGTCCGTTGTCCTCGACCTGGACACTACCGTCGGCAAAGAGGGTGACCATGATTTCGGTGGCGTAACCGGCCAGGGCCTCGTCGACCGCGTTGTCCACGACCTCGTAGACCAGGTGGTGAAGGCCGGTGGTGGTGGTCGAGCCGATGTACATGCTCGGACGCCGCCTGACGTGCTCCCGGCCCTCGAGGACCTGGATCTGATCGGCGGTATACGCCACGTCGGCGCCTAACGGCTGGGGCCTGCGCTTGCGCTCGGGGAGGAGATTTCGGGCCTCGCTCATCGGGCTAACAGCGCTCCCAGCCTGGAGAACTCGTGGGGGACTACTGGGGAGAATTTCAGGATTCAAATTCTACCGGATATCGAGTTCGAAAAAGGCCTCCGCGGGCCCTTAACAGGGGTGTTTTAGGAAGCCGGTTTCCAGCGTAGAACAGGGTCTTCGCTCTGCCCCTGCAGGTAGGCGTTGATCTGCCGGGCGGTGGCCACCTCGTCGAGCCTCCCGACGGGCAGTCCGTGGGGCGCTTCGTGGAGGGACTGGGGGTCCTCCACGGCCTGCTTGACTATCTCCTTGATGGCGGTGGCGAAGGCGTCCAGCGTGGCCTTGCTTTCGGTCTCGGTGGGCTCGACCATGATCGCTTCGGGCACGACGAGCGGGAAGTAGATGGTCGGGGCGTAAAAGTCCCGCTCGAGCAGGCCCTTGGCCACGTCCAGGGCCTTGATGCCGTGCGGCGCCAGATTCCGAGCGCTGGCGACGAACTCGTGCATGCAGGCACCGTCGTGCGGCATGTCCAGCACGTCCTTGACCTCGTTGCGCAGGTAGTTCGCCGAAAGCACTGCATCCAGGGACGCCTGGGTGAGTCCGTCGCCGCCCATGGCCAGGATGTAGGTGTAGGCGCGCACGAGCATCCCGAAATTGCCGTAGAAGCTGCGCACACGTCCAATCGACTGCGGCCGCTTGAAGTCCAGCTTGAGGTGTCCGTTGAGCCGCTCCACCGTGGGCGTCGGCAGGAATGGGACCAGGTCGGCTTTGACGCCCACCGGGCCGGCGCCCGGGCCGCCGCCGCCATGCGGGGTCGTGAACGTTTTGTGGAGGTTCATGTGGACGGCGTCGAAACCCATGTCGCCCGGCCTGCAGATGCCCATGAAAGCGTTCAGGTTGGCGCCGTCGTAGTAAAGCTTGGCGCCCGTGGCGTGCACCAGTTCAGCAACATCCAGTATCTCGCGTTCGAATAACCCCAAGGTGTTGGGGTTCGTCAGCATTAGCGCGGCGACGCTTGGCGACAGCTTCGACTCGAGGTCTGCCAGGCTGATTCGGCCGTCAGCACCCGACTTCACCTCGACCACGTGGAAGCCGCTGAGAGCCGCGCTGGCGGGGTTCGTGCCGTGGGCCGAGTCGGGGACCAGGACCTCGGTTCGGGACTCGCCACGCGACCGGTGGAACGCCTGGATCATGCGCAAGGCCGTCCACTCCCCATGGGCACCGGCGGCCGGCTGCAAGGTGACCCGCTCTACCCCAACCACCGCGCACAGGGCTTGCTCCAGGCGCCACATGAGCGAGAGGGCGCCCTGTACCGAATCCTCGTCCTGGTAAGGGTGCAGGTCCGTGAAGCCGGGCAGGGCGGCCGCCACCTCGTTGGCGACAGGGTTGTATTTCATGGTGCAGCTGCCAAGCGGATAGAACTGCTCGCTGATTGAGTAATTGAGCGAGGCCAGCCGGCCGTAGTGGCGCATGATCTCGGGCTCGCTGAGTCGTGGGAGCCCGGGAGGATTCGCGCGGCGCTGGTCGCTCGGCAGGAGATCGGCCGACCCGGGGCCATCGACGTCGGCATCAGGCAGACGCGGGCCATGTGCATTTGGCCGGCTCTTCTCGAAGCTGAGAAGCTCGGTCATCCCGCCACCGCCTCGACGAGCTCATCGAGAGCGCGCGCGTCGTTGACCTCAGTGCACGTGAACGTCTGGACGCCTTTGAGCTCCCTGAACCATCGATGAACGTCGAGCCCGCCCAGGATCCCCTTCCGCGCCAGCCTCCGGTTCAGCGCGGGTCCCTTCGGAACCCGAATCGGGAACTCGTACAGGAACTGGCGGTCCGGGAATGCCATCTCCCAGCCAGGTAGCTTCGACAGCCGGTCCGCGAGGGCGTGCGCACGCTTGAAGCTGACCTCGGCGATCTGGCGCAGGCCCTCGGCACCCATGTAAGTCATGTACACGCTGGCTGCAAGGGCGCAGAGCGAATGGTTCGTGCAGATGTTGGAAGTCGCCCGCTCCCGGCGAATGTGCTGCTCGCGTGCCGTGAGCGTCAGGACGAATCCCCGACGCCCGGCCGCATCGTGCGAGGTACCGATCAAGCGCCCTGGCAGCCTGCGGACGAGCTCTTTGCTGCAGGCGATGAAGCCGACATGCGGGCCGCCGTAGCTGAGGCTGAGGCCCAGCTGCTGACCCTCGCCGGCTGCGATGTCGGCTCCATATTCGCCGGGGGGAGCGAGGATGGCGAGGCTGATCGGGTCGACACAGGCGATCGCCAGCGCCCCGGCCTTGTGCGCGCTCTCGGTCAGGCCTCGAGCATCCACCAGCAGCCCTAAGAAGTCCGGCTGCTGGAAGATCACGGCCGCAGTCTTCGAGTTGGCCTCAACGCCCTTGCGAACCTTGATGCCGCGACCCTCGCTGAAGGCGCGCAGCACCTCCAGGTATTCGGGATGGAGATAGCCGGCGACCAGCACCTCGTTCCGGCCGGTGTGGATATGAGCCATCATCGCGGCCTCGGCAACCGCCGTTGCGCCGTCGTACATGGACGCGTTGGCGACGTCCAGCGCGGTGAGCTCCGCGATCAGCGTCTGGAACTCGTAAATCGCCTGCAGGGTGCCCTGGCTGGCTTCGGGCTGGTACGGCGTATAAGCGGTGTAGAACTCGGGCTTTGAGGTGACGGCCGCGACGGCCGCCGGGATGAATCGCCTGTAAACACCGCCCCCGCGAAAAGTGAGCCGGTCGGCGAAGATGCGATTCCGCGCGGCCAGGGACTCGACCTGGGCCATCGTTTCGAACTCCGACAGGCCCGCAGGCAGCGCCAGCGATTCGAGGCGCAGGGAGCTCGGGATGTCGACGAGAAGGTCGTCCATGGAGCCGACGCCGATCGCGGCCAGCATCGCGGCGCGATCCTCTGGGGAGTGGACGAGGTAAGGCAATCCCGGCTAAGCCCCGGCGACTTTCTTGTAAGCGGCTTCGTCCATCAGATCGGCGGGCAGCTCACCGGCCAGCTCCACCTTGAGAATCCAGCCGTCGCCGTAGGGATCCGAGTTGATCAGCTCAGGGTGTGCCGCCAGCTTGTCGTTGACCGCTGCAATGCGTCCCGCGACCGGCGAATAGAGATCGCTCGCGGCCTTCACCGACTCAACGACCCCAAAGCTCTCATGTACCGAAAGCTTGCGACCAGGCGCCGGCAGCTCCAGGAAGACCACGTCGCCCAGCTGCGATTGGGCGAAGTCGGTGATGCCGACGGTCGCTGTCTTGCCGTCGACGGTGAGCCACTCATGAGATTTGGTGTAGCGGCGCTCGGCCATGCGACTCCTCCCTGTCTATCTCGATTCGAACGTGTGGCTCAGGATTTCGCGGCCGCGACTGCCGATCGCGCCGAGCCGCGGTAGAACGGCAGCTTCACCACCTCGGCTTCCGCCTCGCGGCCCCGCACCTCCACCGCAACCTTGTCCCCGACTCGAAATGATGGGACTTCAACCATGGCCAGCGCGATGGGGTGGCCGAGGAAGAACGAATGCGTGCCGCTGGTGACCAGGCCGCTGCGGCCGGCATCACCTCTGACAACGGCGCCGTGGCGAGGGATGTCGCCGGGCTTGGTCTTGATGCCGATCAGCGTGCGTCGCGGGCCGTCCTGGCGGACCTTCGCAATGGCGCCTCGGCCGACAAATTCGCCCTTGTCCAGCTTCACCGCCCAGCCCAGGCCCGCTTCGTACGGGTTGACGCTCTCGTCCATGTCGTTCCCGTACAGGCGCAGCGCAGCTTCGAGGCGCGCCGCATCTCGGGCGCCGAGGCCGGCAGGAAGCACCCCACTCGGTCCGCCCTGCTCGAGGATCGCATCCCAAACCTCTCCCACGCGATCCGACGGCAGAAAGATCTCGAAACCATCCTCACCCGTATAGCCGGTGCGAGAGATCATCCCGGCCACGCCGGCGACCTCGCCGGTGCGAAATCCGAAGTAAGGGAGGTCCTGGAGGCCGCGTGATGGCATGAGCTCTTCGGCTTTGGGTCCCTGCAGGGCGATCAGCGCCAGCTCAAAGGTCTGATCCTCAATCTGCACGCGCGTGGGAGCGTGATCTTGCATCCAGGCCAGGTCCTTCTCCCGATTCGAGGCGTTGACGACGATAAAGAACGCTTCATCGCCCCAGTAGACGATCAGGTCGTCGACGATTCCGCCGTCGTCCTTACAAAGCAGGTTGTACTGGGCCGTGCCGCTCTTGATGCGCCCCAGGTCATTGGTGACGACGCCTTGCAAGAAGTCGAATGAATCGCTGCCGGTCACCCGGAAGCGACCCATGTGCGAGACGTCGAAGAGGCCGGCGGCTTTTCTCACGGCGAGATGCTCGTCGCGGATCGAGGTGTACTGCTGCGGAAGATCCCAGCCGCCGAAATCCACCATCCGGCCACCGAGAGCGACGTGGCGATCGTAGAGCGGCGTCCTGCGGATCTCGCTACTCTTCAAATTCGGCGCGCTCGTCGTCAGCGTGGTCGAAGCCATTCGCGTCGGGATCGATGAAGGCGAGCAGCTCGTCGTCGTGCCGGCGCGTGGCATCGGCCACCACCTGGGCGACGTAGCGGGTGTGGTCGATTGTCCATTCGAGCTTCTCCGCCAGCTCCGCCTCGGTGGGCACCCGTAGCAACTCGAGGCGCATGAGAATTTCGGTCCGTTCGTAATCGGAGGCCGCGGCCTCTAGCAGCCGCGCGTCACGGACCGACGCTGCCTCAGCAGCGATCGCAGCATCCATCTGCGCTCCCACCCGGTCCTCCGCAAAGGTGCCGAAGTCGGTCGCGCCGCTGCCCGCAAACGAGCGGACCGCCTCGACCAACCCGATCGAGCCTTCCTGGACCAAGTCGGCGGCTGAAAGCCCCTTATCTTTGCGTGCCCCGGCGAGCCCGATAACCATCTGGACATTGGCTGCCACGAGGCGCTCCTCGCTTGGGCGGTCTCCCAGGGCCGCCCGCTCGAGCAGCGCCTGCTGTTCAGCGGGTTCGATCGGCCGGCCCGAGCGCACGCTGTGGGCCAGTTCGGCCAGCGCAGCGCCATCGTCGTCGATCGAGTCACGTGTCTCGGATCGCTCGTCCCTTTCGGATTGCCTCGCCATCACCCAAATTTTACGACGCGACGTGGTCCGAACCGGGCCGGCGGGCGGGCCGATGTTCCACGTTTTACACAACAGGGCCGTCCAGCGAACGCCATACTCGATCTATGCGCGCAGTGTGGGCGCTGCGAGTCGGGATCGTGGCCTTCGGAGTGGCCCTTTTGGTTCCACTTCATGCCGCTGCGTCCACGCCCCACGTCGAGCGCGCCGACCTGGTTGGCGACATCAACAACATCATGGCGTCCTACATTGCGGACGCCGTGACTCGTGCCGACGCCGACCACGCCGATGCTCTTCTGATCGTGATGAACACGCCTGGCGGGATCTCGACTTCGATGGACGACATCGTGACCAGCCTTCTCAACTCGAAGGTCCCCGTGGTCGTTTACGTTTATCCCAGCGGCGCTCGAGCCGCTTCTGCCGGCTTGTTTGTGGCCCAAGCGGCTGACATCCTGGCGATGGCGCCGGGCACCAACATCGGCTCGGCCCACCCGATCGACGCCTCTGGGGCCAACCTGACAGGTGACCTCGGGACCAAGGTCCTCAACGACGCGGTGACGAGGGTTCGCAACCTGGCATCGATGCACGGTCGCAACGCCGACTGGGCCGAGCAGGCGGTTCGCAACAGCGTGAACATCAACGCCGAGGACGCTGTGAAGTTGCATGTGGCGGATCTCGAAACCTCAGATCCGGCGGCGCTGATGAACGCGATCGATGGCCGCTCAGTGCCACGGACGTCGGGCGCTCTCGTCCTCCACACAGCGGACGCCAGCATCGAAGACATGCCGATGGCGTTCTGGCAGGTGTTCCTCAACGCCCTCATCGACCCGACGGTCGCCGCGCTGCTGTTCCTCCTGGCCGCCTACGGGATCATCACCGAGCTGACCTCGCCAGGCGCGATCTTGCCCGGGGTCGTGGGCGGCATCGCAGCGATCCTGGCCATCGTCTCGCTCGCCAACCTTCCCGTTAACATCGCCGGCGCCCTTTTGATGTTGCTGGCGCTGATCCTTTTCCTTGCCGATCTGAAGGCCAACACGCACGGGATACTCAGCTTTGGCGGCGTGTTGTCGCTCATCCTGGGCATGGCATTTCTCATCAACACCGGGCCGGTCGGGCTGGGCGTGAACCCGATCGTGATCTTCGGAACGGCTGCCATCACGTTTGCCTTCTTCGTTTTCTTCGTGGACAGGGTGATCCGGTCCCGCCGGCGCCAGGTCCTCACCGGCGCTGACGCGCTGGTAGGCGCCGTGGGCCACGCGCGCGAGGACCTGTTGCCCAACGGGCTAGTCTTTGTGCGCGGGGCGCTGTGGAAAGCGGTGGCCGATCGCGGGCCGATCCTGGCCGGGAGCCCAGTGCAGGTGGTCGGCCGAAATGGATTGCAATTGGAGGTCGTCGCGGGAGCGGCCGAGGTGAAGGAGAACGAATAGTGGGCTTTGGCTTCCTGACTGTCCTGGCCGTGATCGTGGTGTTGGCGCTGATCGTCGCCATCTCCGCCATCCGCATCATCAACCAGTACGAGCGCGGCGTCGTGTTCCGGCTGGGGCGACTGATCGCGCTCAGGCAACCCGGCCTGAACTTCATCATCCCGTTTGGGATCGACCGTCTGGTCAAGATGGATATGCGCGTCATCACCCTCGAGGTGCCGCCCCAGGAGATCATCACCAACGACAACGTGACCGCCAAGGTCAATGCCGTCATCTACTTCCAAGTGATCGATGCGCAGAGAGCGGTGACCGAAGTTCTGAACTACATCAACGCCACCTCCCAGATCGCTCAGACGACGCTGCGCGCCGCGCTCGGCCAGGCCACCCTGGACGAGCTCCTGGCGAACCGCGACAAGATCAACCAGAACCTGCAGAAGATCATCGACGAGCAATCCGAGCCGTGGGGTATCAAAGTCGCCGTCGTCGAGATCAAGGACGTCGAGCTCCCTAGCACGATGCAGCGCGCGATGGCCAAGCAGGCCGAGGCTGAGCGCGAGAAGCGGGCCAAGATCATCAACGCGGAAGGTGAGTTCCAGGCGTCCCAGACGCTCGCGAACGCCGCCCAGATCATCTCGTCGCAGCAGGGCGCCCTCCAGCTCCGTTTCCTCCAGACCCTGGTCGAGATCGGCTACGAGAAAAACACCACCATCGTCTTCCCGATCCCGATCGACCTGCTCCGCCCGATCCTGGACGTCATTCCCAAGACCGCTTTGGACGCGCCCACACCGCCTCCGGCGCTGCCGCACCAGGGCACCAAGTCGGGCTGACCGGCCTGACCTTCCTTGACGCAAGCAGCGCCGTGGTGCTGCTGCTCTTCCCCCTCCCGATGGTCATCGCCGCCAACGCGGCGGTGGGGAAGCGCTGGGCCAGCCATGCCACGGGCATCCTCGCCGGGCTGACAGCCGGCGCCACCTTCCTGGTGGGAGCGCTGGACCTGGGAGGCGCGGGCCTCGTCCAGGCGGGCCCAGGCGGGCAGCAGACCGGGCTCGACGCCGGCATCATGGTGACCGGGGCAATCGCCGCAGTCCTCGCTGCGCGGCCGGTCCGCGAACGGATCTCACGTTTGCTGCCGATCGATCCCGACAGCCCGGTTCACGCCTATGCACTGGTCCTGGCGGTGATCTTGTTCGGCACCCAGCTCTCGACCATCGTTTTCGTCGACGTCCTCGCCGTCGACCAGACCCTGCCCCCCATCTCGATTGGCGACGTCCTGGCCCAGGAGACCCCCTTCCTCATCATGGCGCTGGCCGGGGTCGGCCTTTTCATACGCCGCAACGCAGGCGGTGCGGCCGAACGGTTAGGGCTGACCAGGCCGGCCTGGTGGCAGATGGTGTTGGCGCTGGCAGCCGCCGGCGCCTTCTTCGCGTTCATCCAGGGAGCGGACAGCCTGAGCCACCTCTGGACGCCTGGAATCGCGAGCCAGGTGGACCGGACGACGCAACACGTCTTCGGCGGGCTGAACGACCCGATCGGCATTGCGGCGATCGCGCTTTTGCCGGGCATCTGCGAAGAGATCCTGTTCCGGGGCGCCCTGCAGCCGCGCCTCGGGCTGCTGGTGACAGCCGTTCTGTTCACCTCGATCCACACCCAGTACGGCCTTTCATTCGACGCCCTCTCGGTCCTCATCGTCGCCATCGGGCTCGGCTTGATCAGGAAATACACGAATACCACCACCTCTGGCCTTGCCCACATCACCTACAACCTCCTCGCCGGGATCGGGATCGCCGGCGGCCTGGTCGGCGTGGCGGTGGCGGTTGAGCTCGGGCTGGTCGCTCTCGCCGGCTACGGCATATGGTCAAGCCGCCGTCGAATCGTCCCGGCAGGCGGGTAGCCGAACCACCCGAGGTGAGCTAAGATCGCTGGTATGCCACCAGATGTAGGATCCGCTGAGGCCCTCAGCCCCAAGATGTTGGCTAACACCCTTCCCCCGATCATCGCGGTGGTGAACCAGAAAGGCGGCGTCGGCAAGACCACGACCGCCATCAACCTGGGCGCCGCCCTGGCCGAGATCGGCCACTCGATCCTCCTGGTCGACCTGGACCCTCAGGCCAACTCCACCTCGGGCCTCGGGCTGGACCCCGTGCGGGCGCGCTTGAACGTCTACCACACGCTTATCGGCGAGGCCACGATCGAGCAGGCCGCGGTCCTGACCAGCGTCCCCGGGATGCGTATCGTGCCATCGCACATCGACCTCGCCGGCGCCGAGATCGAGCTGGCGACCATGAGCGCGCGCGAGACCCGGTTGCGCAAAGCCCTCGCTTCGGTGCCTGAGGGCACGGGCTGCATCATCATCGACTGCCCTCCGTCCCTTGGCCTGTTGACTCTCAACGCACTCAGCGCCGCGACCAGCATGTTGATCCCCACTCAATGCGAGTACTTCGCGCTCGAAGGCCTGCGCCACCTTCTCTACACGCATCAGCTGGTGCGCTCCCGCCTCAATCCCAACCTGGGGATTGCCGGCATCGTTATGACGCAATTTGACGCACGCACCACTCTGTCCTGGGACGTCCTGCGAGAAGTGCGACGCTCGCATCCCGCCCATGTCCTGGAAACGCTGATTCCCCGCAACGTCCGGATCAGCGAGGCGCCGAGCCACGGCAAGTCGGTGATCCAGTACGACCCCTCGAGCCGCGGCGCGGCCGCTTACCGCGCCCTCGCAAAGGAGCTGTTGGAACGATGAAGCAACGCATTCGTGGATTGGGCCGGGGTCTTGACTCCCTCATTCCGACGCGCGAGGGCGACGTGATGGTGCCCCAGATGGTCGCGGTCGATCAGATCCGTCCGTCTCACCAGCAGGTGCGCACGCGATTCGACGCCGAGCCGCTGGGCGAGCTGGCAGAGTCGATCCGCCGCCACGGCGTCCTCCAGCCCATCCTCGTTAGAAGGCTCCCCGACGGCTACGAGCTCATCGCCGGTGAGCGCCGCTGGCGAGCTGCGCGCCTGGCCGGCCTCAGCTCAGTGCCCGCAGTCGTGCGCTTCGATGATGGCAACGACACGCAGCTCGTCCTCGGCCTCATCGAGAACCTTCAGCGCGCGGACCTCGACCCCATCGAAGAGGCCGGCGGTCTCAAGCGACTGACCGAGGAGTTCGGGCTCACGCATGAGGAGGTCGCGCAGAAGATCGGCAAGCACCGCGTATCGGTGTCGCAGTCCCTTCGGCTTCTCAACGGTTGCGCAGCCATCCAGTCGTCGGTGGCGTCTGGCGTCATCAGCGCCGGTCACGCGCGCGCGTTAATCGCTCTGGAGTCGCAAGCCGCGCAGGAGCACGGCCTGAAAGTTGTCATCGCGCGACGCCTGTCGGTCAGGCAGACAGAGAACTGGGTTCGGACCTACAAGCCGAGGCGCAAGCCACGAGGCGAAGGCTCAGCCGAGCTGCGTTCACTTGCAGCTGACATCGAAACGCGAGTCGGCCTGCCGGCGAAAATCACGGGCTCGATCAATCGCGGCAAAGTCGAGATTAGATACTCGAGTCGCGAAGAGCTTGAACGGGTGTGCGGTAAGCTCGTCAACTAAAACGTATGGCCCTACCCCAGCAACCTGCGGCGGCAGCCGCGCCAGCCCGACCGTCAACCGCTTCGTCGCTTGTCCGCGAGCTGGTCGAGGTCGTCGTGCTGGCGGTGATCCTATATTTCGGGATCAGCTTTGCCGTTCAGGCGGTCCACGTCGAGGGCCTGTCGATGTTCGCAACGCTGGACGATAACGACTACCTGATCGCGAACAAGATCGACTATCGGCTGCACGCGCCGCAGCGCGGCGACATCATCATCCTGCGTCCGCCGAGCAGCAACTCGACGGACTTCATCAAGCGGATCATTGCGTTGCCGGGCGAGCGCATCCTCATCAGCCAAGGCATCGTCTACATCAACGGCCACAAGCTGGACGAGCCTTATCTGCCGGAGGAGTGGACACAGCTCGACAATTGGGGCGGCCCGGACGGCACGATTGTGCCTCCCAATGACTATTTCGTCATGGGCGACAACCGGAACCGCTCGCAGGACTCGCGCATCTTTGGGTTCATAGGACGGGACCGCATTGATGGGCGGGCCTGGTTTCGCATCTGGCCTCTGAGTCGTTTCGGGAACATCTACAGCCAGCTGCCGGTGCTCGAAACCGGCACCGTCGCCGCAGGCTAGGCGGCGCTTCTCAGCTTTCGATCGCCGCTTGGAACGCCGACTCGCGGCTGAACGGACCGATCACCGCCGCCTGGAGGGGTGAGCGCAGCACCGAGTTCGCAACCCTGCGGATGTCGGCGGCGGAGACATCGTCGACCATGCGCAGCTCGTCCTCGATGTCATTGATCTCGCCCAGCAACAGTTCCTGGTAGGTAAGCCAGAACGCAACGCCGTTCGTGGTCTCGAGGTCGAGTCGCAACCGCCCTTTCGTGAACTCCTTCGCGCGATGCAGCTCCTCCTCTGTGAGATCTTCATCGCACAGCCTGTGCATCTCGGCGATGACCGCACGGATGGCCTCCACCGCCTTCTTTGGATCGACACCGAGGTAGATGCCGAGATGGCCGGTGTCCCGATGTTTCTGCGTGAAGCTGTGCACGTCGTATGCCAGGCCGAGGCGCTCGCGGATGTTGAGAAACAAGCGCGAGCTCATGCCCTCACCGAGAACAGTGTTGAGGAGATCGAGAGCATAGCGGTCGGGATCCAGATAGCTCTGGGCGCGCACGCCAAGACCGATGTGGGCCTGCTCGGTGCGCTTGCGTCTCAGCATCACGGTCGACCCGTGCAACGATGGCGGCGCCTTGGCCGTGACGGTTCCGTTCAGCCCGGAGGGGAGCGTCACGCCGGAGCTGATGGCGGCAAGCGTCTCGTGTTCGTCCATCGCCCCGGCAACGCCGATCACGAGGTTGGGCATCCTGTAGTGCGCGTCGGCGTACTCGAGAATGTCATCGCGGGTCAGACGTGCCACCGACTCCTCGGTGCCTGCGATGTCTCTGCCCAAAGGATGCCCCGGCCAGATGACCTCCTCCAGGAGATTGAGCGCGTAATCCTGCGGTTGGTCCTGGTACATCTTCAGCTCTTCGAGGATCACCAGCCTCTCATGCTCGACGTCGTCGACGGCGAGCTTGGAGTTCGACACGATGTCGGCAAGAACATCGAGGCCGAGCTGAAGATGCTCAGCGGGGACACGTGTCCAATACGCAGTGAGCTCCTTGTCGGTCGACGCGTTGATGAACCCGCCCACACCTTCGATTGCGTCAGCAATCTCCTTCGAGGTCGGCCGGCGACGCGTGCCCTTGAAGAAGAGGTGCTCGATGAAATGCGACGCGCCGGCCAGGCGCTCGTCCTCCAGCCTCGAGCCGCCGCCGAACATGAAGACGAGGCTGGCGGACAGGCGCTCCGGCATCGGAGCCATGACCACCCTGGCGCCTCCGGGGAGGCCGTGAACTCGATAGGGAACGGCCATGGGAGTCGCCAGTATATGGGCGCGCGTTGCAAGGCGTGGAAGCGCGGTCACATGGCCGTCCCCTCCGGCAGGCTGCGCCTGCCGACTCCCCATTTATGGGGAGTAATACGTCCGGGCTAAGTGCCCGGACTACCCTCCTGGAGAGCGCCCAGCGCCGCATAAAGGGTCATCGCCACGAAGTCGGCGGGCATTCCGTCCGAGACTGCGTCAAGGGCCTCGCCCAGGTACCGCCGCACGTTGGTTACCCGGTCCACATCGCTGAGCTCGAGGCAGTCGCGGATCGCCTCGGCGATCTCGGTCGGCGTGATCTCCTCGTCCCCCGCGCCGTCCTCGACCGCATTGACCAAGGCGATCGCCTTCCGGATCCGCTCTGCCGCGGTCCGGGCCGTCATGGGTGTCGAGCTACCCTGCGGCCGGCTTGCGGAGGCCGACCACGACCCGCCTCTCGGGTTCCTCGCCGATGCTCGAGCTGGTGACTTCGGGATCGCCCTCGAGCGCCAGATGAATCGCTCGTCGCTCGAATGGCTGCATTGCATCGAGCGTGATAGCGTCGCCGGTCATCTTCACCTGGCGGGCGGCACGCAGCGCAATCTCGCGCACGGTGTGCTCACGCCGCTGCCGGTACCGCTCGACGTCGACGATGATGCGCTCGCCTTCGCCGAGGTGCCGCCCAACCATGACATTGGTGACGGACTGCAGCGCGCGGAGCGTCTCGCCCCGCCATCCGATCAGGGCACCAAGGTCGCGACCGCTGATGTCCAGCGTCGTGGGCTCGCTGCCCTGGCGTGTCGTGACCTGGGCGCGAATGCCCATATGCTTCAACAAACCCTCGACCAGCGTCCGCGCCATCTCGCCTTTCCCGTCGGCGGGCGCGGCAGCCGCAGCAGATTCGGCCTCGATGACCGTGACCTCTACCACCGTCTCCTCCGAGCCTTCGCTCAGCACTTTGACGTCGACGTTTCGGCGGCTCTCGCCGAGCTCGATCAGTGCCGCATCGACTGCCTCGTCGAGCGTGCGCCCGCGCCCCTCTGCTGATCTCATTGCACCGCCCTCATCTCTTTTTCTTCTTGCGATTGCGCCCACTCTGCGGCTGGGCTTTCGAGCCGTTCTGCGGACCGTTCCGCAATCCGTTCTGGGAGCCGTTCTTCGTTCCGTTCTGGGAGCCGCCGGCAATGTCCTTCGGCCCGATGTCGGCTGCACCCTTGGGCCCGCTGGGGATGCCCTTTGGCCCGATGTCGGGCCCCCCCTTGAAGCCACCTCGCGCCTTCAAGTTCACCGCCGTCGACGGCCCATTGGCCTTGTTCCGGCCGGGCAGCAGGTTGCCCCAACCGACGACGAAATACTGCTGAATGATACCCACGCAGTTGCCGATGAACCAGTAGAGGCCGAGCCCCGCGGGGACGTTCAGCGCGAAGTAGCCGATCATCAGCGGCGACAACCAGACCATCATCTTCTGCATCTGCTGGGCTTGAGCCTCCTGGTCCGTGAGGTTGGGCGCCGGCGGCATCTGCAGCATCTTGGTCTGCACGTAAGTGGTGGCCGCGGCCAGCAGCGGAAACACGAGATATGAGGGATCCGGAATCCCGATGCTGCCAACGAGCGTCACCAGAAGGTGTTGGTTGGGGTGGTCGTTCAGGTTGGGGATGAACAGGAAGTGCGCGGGCCCCGTCGCCGTTTTCGCAAAGCCCGTGAAGACGTAGTAAAGCGCAGTCAGGATCGGCAGCTGGACGACAAGGGGCAGACAGCCCACCAGCCCGGCGAAAGGGTTGATGCCGTGCTCTGCGTAGAGCTTGGTCATCTCGCTCTGGAGTTTCTGTGGCTCCTTCTTGTACTTCTTGCGAAGCTCACCCACCTCGGGCGCGAGCTTTCGCTGCTCGAGCATCGACTTCCTCTGCGTCACCAGCTGGAACTGCTGGAGCGGAGAAAGGATCAGGCGGATGCAGATGGTGAGGACCACGATGGCGACGCCGTATGCCCCAATGGTGGACAGGATCGGTACCGCCTGGAAATGGACGTAGATGAAGTTCAATATCGCCGTGAGGTTGCTCACGACGACATCCCCCCATAAGTTCTTTATCGGCTTGAAAACATCAAGCGGCGAGCTGAGGAAGATGTCAGTTCTCCAATGAAATGGTCAGACGGGCAAAGTCAGGGAACAGGATCGTAGCCGCCCTTGGCGAACGGATGGCACCGCGCGATCCGACCCGCTCCCATCCAGGCCCCCCGCAGCCAGCCGTACTTCTCCACCGCCTCATACGTGTAGTGCGAGCACGAGGGGTAGTAACGACACGACGGCGGAAGGATCTTCGAGAACGACATCTGGTAACCGCGAATCAGAACGAGCAGGATCTTGGTCATCGGTTGAGCTTTGAGAGCTTGAGCGCAGCCTGTGAGGCCTCCTCGCCCAGCTCCGCGAACGACATTACGAGCGCCGCCGGCCGAGCGATCAGGACCACGTCATATCGTATTCCCAGGCTGGTCAGCGGCGAATCAGGTCCAAGCAGCTTTTCCCGCGCCAGCTCGCGTACGCGGCGCCTGGCTCGATTGCGCGCGACCGAGCCCTTGACGGTTCGGCTGACGGTCACCCCAACGCGGTTCGATACACCTGTCGCGGGTACGGCAAACGCGACAAGGGCCTTCCCGCTGTAGATCCGCTTGCCGGCGAAAGCGGACTGGAACTCCGCATGCCGGCGGAGGCGGTAGCGCCTCTTCAACGAGAGAGACGCTTAAGCGCTAAGCCGTAGGCGACCCTTGCGGCGGCGATTCTGAATGACTCGGACGCCACCCCGTGCGCTCATGCGGCGCAGAAAACCGTGCACGCGGCGGCGGTACCGCTTCTTCGGCTGAAAGGTTCGCTTGATGGCGGGATCTCCCTATGCGCGATGCTTGATGTGAACCGCGGTAGTGTATCGAACCTGGGTCTCCCCGATTGCCACACCGCGACTATCACTTCATCTGGTGGCGTGCAGCCTTGCGAAGACGATATGCCTTTGCTACAATCCGGCCCCGGAAGCAGACGGAGTAGGGGTAGCAGCTCCCGTCCAGTACAAGTCGCTCAAGTCGGTCCCACTAAACGCCACACTCGAGTGCTAAATAAGCATATACCACCGCTTCCATATTTCGGGATCGACCGGATGTGGGATTTCGGACAGGTAGGCACCGCCAGCCTGTGGAAATCCGGTCCGCTCTTTTCCACAGGACAGAGTTGGGCGGGGCTCAAGGGTCGTTGAGCTTCGGTTGTACCTGCAGTCGCCTTTGACGAGGATGCCGGGATGGCGAGTGGGCGAGGAAGCGGGAAAGGATGGAATCAAGTTGGCCCCAAGTTGTCCACAGCATTTGCAGAGCCCAGCGGGTCTCCTTCCCCAGGTTCGGTGGCGTTCCTCCACAGGCCTGACACGGCAGGAGGCATGAGTTGAATCAGGACCAAGTCTGGTCCCAGGTCCAGGAGGAACTCAGGTTCCAGCTGGCCAAGCGGACCTACGACATGTGGCTGAAGAACACGTCAGTGCTCTCGGCCGACAACAACACCTACCGCATCGGCGTGCCGAGCAAGCTCGCGAAAGACTGGCTGGCCGACCGTTTTTCGGGACTCATCCAGGAAACCCTGCAGGCAGTCACCGGCACCGAGGTGGACATCGACTTCGTCATCTCTCCGACGGGACATCGCCCAGCCATCGCCAACGTCGATGTCGACACGTTGAGCTCTGCCGGCGACAACGGACGAGACAATGTCGCAGAGCCCTACGCCGACGCGCCGCCGATACCGCCGTCCGAGCTCAACGTTCGGTTCAAGTTCTCATCGTTCGTAGTCGGCCACAACTCGCAGTTCGCGCACGCTGCAGCCAAGGCCGTGGCCGAGGCTCCCGGAGACAGCTACAACCCGCTCTTTCTGTACGGAGGCGTGGGTCTCGGCAAAACCCACCTGATGCACGCAATCGGCCATGAGGTGCACGACAGGTTTCCGCGCAAGCGCGTCGTCTACCTCACCTCGGAGCAGTTCACCAACGAGGTGATCAGCTCAATCGCCACAGCGCGTATGGGCGAGTTCCGGCACAAGTACCGCACTGTCGACGTCCTGCTGATCGACGACGTGCAGTTCCTCGCCGGCAAGGACCGCACCAAGGAAGAATTCTTCCACACGTTCAATGCGCTCCACGAGATCAACAAGCAGATCGTGATCTCGTCGGACCGGCCGCCCAAGGAGATCCCCACACTGGAGGACCGGCTCAGGTCGCGATTCGAGTGGGGCCTGATCGCCGACATCCAGTCGCCTGACTTCGAGACCCGACTGGCGATCCTTCACTCCAAGCTCGGCGACAACAGCGCGCTGGTTCCCGAAGAGGTATTGAGCTTTATCGCCCACAAGGTGACGCGGAACATACGCGAGCTCGAAGGAGCGCTGACGCGCGTCCAGGCCTTCGCCGCAGTGCACCAGCGCCAGGTGGACGAAGACGAGGCTGCCCGGCTTCTCGCCGACATCATCCCGGCCGGCACGCGCAAGCCGATCAACGTCGAGCGCATCCAGGCGCTCGTCGCCGATTACTACAACGTCACCCTCGACGACATGAAGGGAAAGCGTCGCGACAAGCACATCGTCTTCCCACGCCAGGTTGCGATGTTCCTGGTTCGCGAGGAGACGCCGTCGTCACTCCCCGCCATCGGCAAGGCCTTTGGAGGCCGCGACCATACGACCGCGCTGCATTCGATCGAGAAGATAGCGAACGAGCTCAAAGAAGACGAGCGGCTCCGCTATGAGGTGCAGGCTATCCGCGAGAAGCTCTACGTCCAATGAGCTTTCCACACGTTGTTGGACTAAGCGGGGAGAAGCAGCGCGTTGGCTGCACGTGGAGGATTACTCCACAGTCAGGCCACAGGACTCGGCATGGTGCCGGCCAGTTGCCAAGTGTTTATCCCCCGCGCGGATCGATCTGTAAATGATCTCGACATCCACACTGTCCACAGCGCTTACTGTTATGGACTACTGATGATTTCAATCAAGAGAAACTCTTATAACGGGGGACAAGTGTCTTGAATGCCAAAGTCATCGCTTCTCAAATGAAGGTCACCTGCAGGCCGTCTGTCTTGGGCCAAGCCCTGCAGATCGTGTCGCGTGCGATCTCCAGCAGGACGACCTTGCCAATCCTGAACAACATCCTCATCGAGACAACCTCCGAAGGCCTTGCGCTCACCGCGACCAACCTCGAGATCGGGATTCGAAAGCTGGTGCCTGCCGAGGTCTCGATGGAGGGCGCGACCACGGCTCCGGCACGGTTGCTGACGGATTTCGTGAGCACGCTGCCCGACCAGGACCTCGAGATGACCCTCGACGGAGCGACTCAATCACTGAACTTGCGCTGTGCTCGGTTCGACACGCACATCAAGTGCATCGAGGCCGAGGAGTTTCCGCCAGGGCCCCGGCCAGATGAGGGCGATAGGCTCGAGGTCGCGCTGGACGAGCTGGTGAGCGCAGTCGAGCAGACGCAGATGGCAGCCTCGACCGACGAGGCGAGGCCGGTCCTGACAGGTGTGCTCGTGCAGATCCAGGGTGGCGCCCTCACGCTGGCCGCGACCGACGGTCACCGCCTGGCCGTCCGCAAGCTTGCGGCTACAGGCCCCGCCGACCTGGAGGCCAGCCTGATCGTGCCGGCTCGCGCGCTGGCCGAGCTCGCTCGGGTGCTCAAGGGAGAGCCGGGGAAGGTCGAGGTGATCATCTCGAAAGCTCGAAACCAGGTCTTCTTCAAGGCCGGCACCTCGGAGCTGACCTCGAGGCTGATCGACGGGAAGTATCCTAACTACGCACAGGTTATCCCCAGCAAGAGCTCAACCAAGGTGAGGGTTTCCACCAGCGAGCTGACGCAGACCGTGAGGGCGGTTTCTCTTTTTGCCCGCGACAGCGCCAACGTCATTCGGGTCAAGGCGCAGGCCGGCGCGCTGGTGCTATCGGCGACCACCAACGAGGTCGGTGACAGCAAGGCCGAGATGGCGGCCGACGTCGACGGGTCAGACATCCAGATCGCCTTCAACGCACGCTACGTTCTGGACGCCCTTGGGGTTATCGACGAGGATGAGGTGGAGCTGCTGTTCGACGGCCCGCTCAGCCCGGGACTGCTGCGGCCGCCGGGCAAGGAGCACTACCTGTACGTGATCATGCCCGTGCGCGTGGCGATGTCCTAGTTGATTGCTGCTCCGGCGACTCCAGCTTAGAAACCACCGCAACTACGCTCACTTAGACCTCACGCCCGGTCCAGGCGTCAACCTGTTCATCGGGGATAACGGCCAGGGCAAGACCAACCTGCTCGAGGCCGTGGCGATGCTGGCGCTTTCGGCGTCGCCCCGCACGCGGCGCGACAACGAGGTCGTCGGCCCAGTTGCGGCCGCCACGCGCATCGAGGCGGAGGTGGAGAGCGGCGGCATTGTGATCGAGCTCGCGATCGCGTTGACAGTCGAGGGCGATCGTGCGCGCAGAGTGATCGAGGTCGATGGCGTTCGCCGCCGGGCTTTCGACCTGCCGGGCCATTTCCGGGTCACCCTGTTCTGGCCTGACGACCTTGGCCTGATCAAAGGCGGTCCCGAGCTGCGCCGGCGTTTCCTCAACCAGATGCTCGTGCAGGTCGAGCCTGGCTACGCCCGCGCCCTGGCCGGCTTGAAGCGAGTGCTCGAGCAGCGAAACAGCCAGCTCAAGCGCATGGCGGCAGGTGACGGCGGCGGGGACGTGCTCGAGGCCTGGAACGAAGAGCTGATCCGGATCGGCGGCGAGGTCTCTATCGCCCGGGCCCGGGCGGTCCAGGAGCTCGAACCGGTCGCGGCCCGCTGCCACTCCGAGATCGCCTCCGGAGAGCGCCTGGAGATCGAGTATCTGGGGCCCCCGGCCAACGTGGCCGAAGCTGTGCATAACTCCCTGGCTGAGGACCTCAGGCGCGGCTCGACGAGCATCGGTCCCCACCACGACGACTTACGAGTGCTGCTCGATGGGCGCGAAGCTCGAGCTTATGGCTCACAGGGTCAGCAGAGGACGGCCGTGGTGAGCCTGAAGCTGGCCGAGGCTGCCCTGGTCGCCCAACGCACTGGGGAGCGGCCCGTGCTCTTGCTGGACGACGTCCTCTCGGAGCTGGACGGCGAGCGCAGGTCGGCACTCTTGCGCCAGGTGGCCGGAGCGGGCCAGGTCATCATCACCTCGGTCGAAGCCGGGCCCTTTCCACCCGAGCTGATCTCGAGCGCGCGGGTATGGACGGTGTCTGGGGGTGAAATTTCAACCTGTGGATAAACTGGGCAATATCCTCCCTCGCGTGCTTCGCCGGCAGCCCGGCGGCGGGCGGTTGCTCGGCACCCAGGTCGCGTCGGCATTCCGCACCTTGATCGGGCCAGAGCCCGCCCGGCTCTGCGACGAGGTCGAGCTGCATTCAGGCACCCTTGTCGTGACCACCTCGAGCCCGGCCCTGGCCCACCAGCTGAGGCTCGATTCCGAGACGATCGTTACACGGTTGAACGCCCTGGACCTTGGCCGCAAGGTTCGCGTCGTTCGTGTTCGAATCGGGCGCTCTGGTCCTTCTCATGACGGTTGATGCTGTGTTGCACACCCCCTCCCTGACCCTCCCCGGCAAGCGGGGAGGACAGTAATGAGGCTTGGCGTCGATCAGGCTCGAGCCGCTGCTCTCGGACGTGGTGCCGTGCGAGTCGTGGCAGGGGCCGGCACCGGCAAGACGGCGGTGATCGCCGAGCGCTTCCGAAGGCTGGTCGCCCAGGGCGCCTCTCCTTCATCGATCCTGGTGATGACATTCACCGACCGGGCGGCGGCCGAGATGCGCCAGCGAATCGAGGGCCTCATCGGTGAACCCGCGCCCGCCGTGGGCACCTTCCATTCGATCGCGCTTGGCTGGCTGCGCGAGGACGGCCGGCTGGTCGGGGTGCCGCCCGGCTTCCGGATTCTTGCCGGCACCGAGCGCTGGATCCTCGCCCGCGAGCTGATGTGGACGCTGGGCGATCCCGTGCTCACAGGCGACGAGCGCCCGGACGATCTGGTGTCGCCTGCGCTCCAGATGCTCGAGCGTCTGAAGCAAGAGCTCGTCCCACTGAAGCGACTTGTCGCCTGGGCCGCGGCGATGCATGGCGATGAGGGAGACCCGGATTTCGCTCAGCGCGTGCAGCTCATGCAGGCCTGTGTGCGTCTTTTCGGCGCGTACGAACGCGCTTGCCGCAAGCAGAGATTGCTCGATTTCGAGGATCTGCTGACTCTGGCGGTCAAGCTCCTCGAGGAACAGCCCGCTCTCCGCAGCACCTACCGCGCGCGCTTTCCGCGCGTGCTTGTCGATGAGTACCAGGACCTGAACCTCGCCCAGGAACGCCTGGTCGAGCTGATCGCCGGAAACGGAGACCCTTTCATCGTCGGCGACGACGATCAGAGCATCTACCGTTTCCGGGGAGCTTCGCGCGCGAGCCTCGAGCGCTTTCGCGCTCATTTTCCTGACGCGTTGACGATCACGCTCGGGCGGAACTACCGGAGCTCGCGTCTTATCGTCGCCGCCGCTGCCGGCTTGATTGCAAACAACCAGGCACGGCTGCCGAAGGAGCTGAGGTCCAGCCGGCCGGGCGAAAAGGTGGAGATGTGGCTGTGCCCCGATGGCGATACCGAGGCAAGCGCGATCGCTGCGGAGGCGGAGCGCCTGATAGCGACAGGAGTTGCAATGTCGAGCATCGCGGTGCTTTGCCGCACCAATGCAATCGCCCGCCCGATTGCGACCGCCCTGGCGGCACGGCGCCTTCCGCATGTCGTCATCGGTGGTCGCGGATTTCACGACCGGCCCGAGGTCAAGGACGTGGTCGCGCTGCTGCGCGTCTTGCGAGACCCCAGTGACGTGGTGGCCTGGGCTCGAGCGCTGACCCGCCCTCCGACCGGCCTCGACCCCGTCGCCGCCCTATCCACCCTTCGGAATCGCAACGGCGCGGCGCCGCTCGAAGTTCTCGAGCAGTGGTCTCCGTCGGCCGGCTTTGCAGCTCTCCTGGGCGACCTGGCCGAGCAGGCCAAGACCCTCGACGTCCGCGAGCTGTTCTTCGAGCTGATGGAAAAGACGCGGTACCTACAAGCGCTTGGCGCGGGTCTTTCTGAAGGGGGGACGTCCCCCCTCGGGCCGGCCGGCCTGGCGGAGCCAGCTCCGGGCGGACCCCCCTTAGAGCCCAGCGAGGCGGCGCGCGCGACAGCCAACGTGAGCCGGTTCGCGGAGCTGATCGCAGAGTTCTGCGAGACGTCTCCAGACCGCTCGCTCGAGGCGTACATGCATCACCTCGACCTGGTGCTCTTGTCAGGCGAGGACGAGGAGCCGGCGGTCGTCGATGGCTTCGTCGACGCGATCCAGGTGATGACGATCCATCAGGCGAAAGGCCTGGAGTTCGACGCGGTCTTCGTGCCGGGATTGGTCGAGGGGCGCTTGCCTCAGACAGGTCGCTCGCCGCGTTTCGAGCTGCCGCCCGCGGTGCTGGAACCGCTGGTGCGGGGCCGCGAGGATGTCGTGGCTGAAGAACGCCGCCTCCTTTATGTGGCGATGACTCGCGCGCGCCGGCACCTCTACCTGGTACGCGCGTCTCACTACGACGGCGGCCGTCGCTGGAGAGACTCGCGGTTCCTCGCCGAGGTGCTTAGCGCCGGCACGCGCGTCGTCAAGGAACAAGAGATCCCCGCGATCCCCCGGCTCACCGCCAAGCCACTGGGTTCGCGCCGAGTCGAAGCCGCCGCCGTTGTCCTGTCCTTCTCCGCGATCGCCGCGTACCGCGATTGCCCGCGGCAGTACTGGTACCGATATGAGCAGCGGCTGCCGGCGGTGCAAAGCGCGGAGGCTGTGCAGGGGGTGATCCTTCACGAGGTGCTGCGTCGTGCAGGGGAAGCGAGGCAGCGCGATCAGAAGGTCACGGTCGCATTGCTGAGAGAGCTGCACGACGAGGTCTGGGGCGCGACCGTGTTCCCTGACCCGCGTCGAGCGCCAACCTTCAAGCGCAACGGGGCCGAACAGCTCGAGGCTTATCGAAAGGGCGGTGGCTTCGAGGCTCGGCCGGAATTTCTCGAACAGTCCTTCACCATCGACGTGGATGGTTGGACGCTCCGCGGTGTCATCGACAGGGTCGACCGTACGGAGTCCGGTTGGCGGATCCTCGACTACAAGTCGGGACGGCCGGTGGCCCGCAGCCGCCGCGACCTGCAGGTGGCGCTGTACGCATTGGGTGCCGCCTCAGCATTGAGTATCGAATCGCAGGGACTGGAGTTGGATGTCGTCTACCTGGCCTCCGGCGAAACAGTGCCGCTCGATCGACCTGACGCTCTGGTGGCAGAGGCGAAGAGACAGGGTACAGAGGTCGCAGAAGGCGTCAGGGCCGGGCGTTTCGAAGCGAAGCCCGATCGCCGCCGATGCCGGCTGTGCCCTTACAGGCTTGCGTGCGCGGATGCCCTGTAGCGAGCTGCCAGGAGCAGGCACTCGCGCGCAATGTCGGATGAGGCATACGGATGCGCGAGCTCGGCGGCCTTGCGAGACATCTCACGCCACGTCGGACCACCTTCGGCAAGGACGCGTATCTCTTCCACAAGCTCGTCGTCCTTCGGCGAGAACTTGCCGACGCCTGACTCGACGACAAAATCGACGTTGGGCGACTCCTGGCCGGGCAGGAATCCGGTGATCACCAGCGGAAGCCCGGTGGCCAGAGCTTCGGCGATTGCACCTGGACCTGCTTTGGTGACGATGACGTCGCCGGCTCGCATCAGCTCGGGCATGTAGTCCACAAAACCCAGCACCAGGGTCGGCGTCGCAAAGCCAAGACTCTCGAGCCGGCGACGCAACCGTTCGTTGCGGCCGCAGACCACGACGACCTGCCACTGGTGAGGCTCCTCTGTCAACGCGGCCACCTGCTTCGACAGCCCTCCCGCCCCTGCGGCGCCCCCGATGATCAGGACTGTGAAACGTTTCTCGTCGAGGCCGAAGCGGCGGCGAAGCGCCTCCTTCTCACCTGGAGCAGGTGGGCGGAAGCGCAGGTCGACTGGAAGGCCGAGGAGCTTGACTCGGTCGGGCGGGACCCGCCGCCGGATCGCCACCTTGCGAGCCAGCTCGGTGGGCGCGATGACGAGGTCGGCCCGGCTGAACGTCCACCCCCGGTGGAAGTCCACCAGGTCCGTGATCACCGTCATGAGAGCGCGCGGGCGCCCACTCTTCTGAATCGCCTGGAAGGTCATGTGGTTCAGGAGCGGATGCACCGACAGCACCACGTCGGGATCGTGCTCCTTGATCAGCTCGGCAGTGGCCTTCCGGACGCCAGGGCCGAAGACCGCGCGAATGGCGGCAAACGTCGGCTTCGTGTTGCTCGTGTGGTACACCGCGCCCCATGCGGTCCTCGAGCGCTGGATCATCGGGCCGTAGAGCGACGCCAGCCGCCGCACGACCATTGGCCCCTGCGCCATCAACGGGTCAGCCACGGTGACCACGCATGTCGCATCGAGCAGCTTGAGCGCGTCGGTGAGAGCGCGGGCTGCCGCGCGATGGCCGCCGCCCGTGTCGCTGAAGAGGATCAGAACTCTGGGCGCGCCGCCGGCGGGCGTAGGAACAGGCGGCGGTGCCGGGCGGGGTCCAGCGTCCGCCGGTTCGGCGCTTACTTCCGGCGCGCGGCTGCCCGGCGCGCGATCCATCGCATGTTGTACTGGGACAGCAAGAGCGTGATGAAGAGCATGCCGACGATCGCAATGCCCACCCAGAAGATCGTGCGCTTGGCAAGCTCATCGGGTGAGAGCGGTGGGGACCCGGTCAGGTTCTGCTGAATGATGAAGGCGGCCAGGTCCTTGATGTCCTGGTCGGTCAGGGCGGTGTTGCCACCCTTCACCGGCATGTTGACCGATCCTGGGTCGCCAGCTTGGTGCACCCGCCCGTTGGTGATGATCCCGATGATGAAAGTCGGGTCGAGAGGGTTCGAAACGCCGGGCAGCTTGAAGATCGGGTTTAGAGCCGGCCCGATGAGGCCGCCCAAGCTGGCTCCGTGGCAACTCGTGCAGCCACTTTGCGCGAAGAGTGTCGCGCCTTTGGTGGGATCACCCGGAAGCGCCACGGCGCTCGCCGATGGGGAGGGTGTGCTGTCGGCCAGGGTGCTGATCGCTGTGAGGCCGACCAGGGCGGGAACGGCCAAAGCCACCAGCCCCCACACCTTGAGTCCTTTGTGAAGCCGCATGGCGCGCCAAATCATAGCCTGCCCACTATTTTGGCCCTCAGGCGGGAATAGGAGGGAAGCGCGTAGGTTTTATTGCTGATATGGCGTCATGCTCCCCGGTCTCCCGTTCGGCTTTCTGCTGCGTATCGAGGCGCTGGCTGGACGCGAGATCGGCCTACCGTGGCTGAGGCGACTCCTCTGATCTCCAACCTCGCCGCCGGAAGGCGGATCGGGGTTATCTCCATGCATACCTCTCCGACGGCCTCTCTCGGCCAAAACGGCAACGGCGGCCTCAACGTCTACGTTCGCGAGGTCGCGAACGCCTTCAGCGATCGGGGCATCGCCACCGACATCTTCACCCGCCGGCAATCTCCCGACGACCCCGCCATCGAGTCGCTGGCCCCACTTTCGCGCGTCATCTATCTGCCCGCGGGCAGGAGCCTCGACAAGTATTCCCTGTATGAGGAGGTCCCGGCGTTTGCCGCGGGGATCCGGGCATTTGCCGAGCGCGAGCACCTGACCTACGACATGCTCTACTCCCACTACTGGCTGTCGGGCGAGGTTGCCTGCCTCCTACGAGCCGACATGGGGATCGCGTGGGCGCACACCGCACACACCCTCGGCCTGGTCAAGAACCGCACGCTGGCGAGCGGCGCCAAGCCTGAGCCCGCACTGCGAATTCAAGTTGAAGGCGAGATCGCCCGGCAGGCTGACCTGCTGATCGGTTCGACTCCGGACGAGGCCGATGACCTGATCAGGCTCTATGGGGCCGATCCGGACCGCGTGCACGTGGTCGCCCCCGGCATCGACCTGGTGACATTCCAGCCGTTCGACCGCGCCGAAGCTCGACGCAAGATCGGCTACGGACCGGGCAGGCTGCTGCTATTCGTCGGCCGGCTCGAGCGCCTCAAGGGCGTGGACGTTGCCATCCGAGCCCTGGCGTTGCTCCGCGATCGCGACCACGCCGACCTGCGCCTGATAGTCCTCGGCGAGGATGTTCGCGACGGCGACGAGAGCGAGAAGGAGCGACTGAAAGCAGTCGCCTCCGCATCAGGCGTGCGCGATCGCGTCGATTTCCTGGGCACGGTCGCACATCACGAGCTGCCGTACTTCTACGCAGCCGCCGATGTGTGCGTGATGCCCTCGTACAGCGAATCCTTTGGGCTCGTCGCGCTGGAGGCGCAGGCATGCGGCCGGCCGGTGGTTGCCTCAGGCGTGTCAGGTCTCCGCTCTGTCGTGCGCGATGAGGTCAGCGGCTACTTGATCGCCGATCACGATCCGGCGATTTACGCTGAGCGCATCGGTCGGCTGCTCTCGGACCCTGAGCTCGCTCAGCAGATGGGAAAGCGAGGTCGCCTGCTGGCGCAGCGATTCTCCTGGACCCGCACCGCGGATCGGCTCGGGAACCTGTTCGAAGGCGCCATCGAGAGCACTCAAGCGCGGGTCCAGACCGGCGTCCGACACGAGTAGGGGAACGACGCCGCATCGAATGTGGTGAGTGGTGTCGGCCTTGTGCCGTCAGCATTCATCAACCAGACCTGGCCTCCGCTCAGAAACGCGATCTGGTGGCCATCCGGTGACGGGACCGGGTCGGCGACTGCGATGCCCGGATCGGCAGGCAGGCCAACCGCGAGCGTGAGCGCTGTTGGGGGTGCGATCGCGCTGACGACGAACGCTTTCTGCAAAGTGCCGGTGGCCCCCGGCAACGCGGCGGCGAAAACAAGATGTACCGAGTCGGGCAGCCATGCGGGTGCGCTGATGTCGCCGGCGCTCGCGACGGTGGTCGTTGCGGCGGCACCGCTGAGACTCCGGACCTTGAGTGTCGTCACGCCGACGTCGTGGCGGAGGTAAGCGATCCGGTTGCCCCCGGGAGCCCACGTGGCGTTGCTGATCGGACCGTTTTCGACAACAAGCTGGTAGCGGGCTTGAAGGCCGACGTCATATCCCCAGATGACGCTCGACTGCGACGCGACCTCGACAAAAGCGACCCTTGAACCGTCGGGCGAAACCGTCGCCTCGGTGACGGCCGGAGAGATCACGGTGTCGACACCGCTGGATGAAAGGCGGTGCAGCGCGCCGCCGTCGTCAATGAACACGTAACCCATGCCCGAGCCGAGGGCAGCCGCCCACGCTGCTTTGAAACCCAGCGGCTTCGCGTCCTGGCCCGGAGTCAACGCCGACCACGTTTCGCCGTCGCTTTGAAGCAGCAGCGTGGTCCCATCCGGCGACCAGCTGAACGAACGCACGGAGCTGCCGTCGAAGAGCTGGCGAGGAAAGCCCGACTCGTTGACCAGCCACAGCGCGCCTGACGTGCCGTCCGCAGCCGTCGTCGTGAATCCGATCCAGTTGTGGAGCTGGCGAATCGGTCCGGTTGTGAAAGCGAGGGTCGCGTCTGTGGCCAGCCGGTTGCCATCCGCATCCAGGGCCGTGCTTGTCACGGCGATGGTGTACACGGTCGACGGTTGGAGCAGGGTCGCGGGCGCGATGATCGCGCGGCGTCCGTCGGTCGGGTTGAGTCGGACGCTGAAGGGAAGAGGCGGAGAGATGCTGACCGCCTGTTGCAAGCTCGGACCATTCATGTCCCGAGTGAAGTCCACGGTCAGATACGCGGCGGGGTCGACGCCGCTCTCGCCGTTGGCCGGCGCCGAGCCGGCGAACGCCGGCGGTCCCTCGGTGACAAACGACCAGTGGTGGCGGAGCACCGCGGTGTTACCAGCCAGGTCCTTGTATCCCGCTTCCAGCACCACGTCGTATGTCGAGCTGGGCGCCAGCGTTGGGTGTTGGTAGGCGAGCTCTCGAGGGCTAAGCCAGACCAGGTTGCCGCTGGTCGCCGGCTGCAGGTGAAGCCGGCTCTCGACCGACTGTTGGTCGACTTCGTGGTCGAACGTGATCCGGATCGGCGCGGCCGTCGAGACATCGGTGGCGCCACGCACGGGCGAGTAGTCGACGATCTGAGGCGGGTTACCACCGCACGCGCTGATTGAGCCCAGTACGAGGAGGGCGACGACGAGAGGTCGGGTTAGAGGTGCGACTTGAGGCGAGCCCTCATCTCGTGCGCCAGCTGCTCCAACCGCGACGAGTCCACGAACAACAGCGAGATGCTGGGAATCTGGTCGATGGCGCCTTCGATTCCGGCTTCAGAAGGGTCGGCTGCGCCAAGGATGTCCTTCACCTTGCGAGCGCGGTTGCCGAGGGCGTCTTCGGCCATCGCCTGCAGCTCGGAGACGATCGGCGACCAATCCCGCTGCGGTCCACTCGACGGTGGCGGCGTATTCGGCGCAACCTGCATCGCGGGCATCGACGGCGGCGTTGGATGAGTGGTCGGCTGCGGGGTATAGGTCGGATAGACCGCGGTCGGCGGGGACTCCGGGGTGATCACCGGCATCGGGCTGGTGATGGGCTCAACCACCGTCGTGGGCGGAGCCGTTGCCGCCACTGCCTGCTGGCCGGAGCTCCTGGGGCCGCGCTGAGAAGCGACCACCTCGTCAACGTCGAGCGGCGGGTGCTTCGTAGCGTCGGCCGACTTGACTTCGATCATTGCGCTCGGGTCGTCGCACAAAGCAAGCGCGCGGTCGGGTTTGTCCGAGATGTCGCGTGACTCGCTCGTATACGCGCCGGCGAGCTCGCCATCGGCGAGGATGATCACTCCGGTTCCGCCGGTGGAGCGAATCATCACGCTGCCGCTTAGCTTGCGGTCGCTGAGGAACTTGAGAAGCGCCTTCATGTCCACCCACGCGGCGTACAGCTCGGTGTACATCGGCTTCGAGACCGTCAGCTCGTACAGCCCGTCGATGAGCTCGGGCGAAAGGCCGACGACGTCCAAGACGCCATGTCCCATCGTGACGTCCTCGTTGAACTGGTGCAGGGCAGTCTTGCCGAGCATCAGGCCGCCGGGTTCGGCCGCCCCGTCGTAGATGCATTCGAGTGCTGAGCCTTCTCGGAAGAGGATCAAGCCTGTGGCGTCTTCGGTGAGCAGGCGCACGTAACCCGTGTACCCCTCTTTCTCCAACGTGGTGATGAGGCGCGGGAAGTCGACGAACGAAGTCTTCAGTGAGTCGTAGATGACCTGCCCAGCGGGTACTGGAATCGGCTCACGTCCGTGCTTGGGTTGCGGTCGGTGCTTCACGCCGCGTCTTGGCTGGGGTGCTTCCACCTTTCTCTCCGGTTCAGGATGATCTTGGCGCTCCCCTCGCGCCTCGGCCTTGTCCACCTTGGGGGGTTCGGGCGCACCGTGCTTTGGCGCCGACTCCGCGGCTTCGACCAGCTCGGGGATGCCGGCCTTGACAGTCTCATCGGCGGGTAGCTTAGCCTTCGCGTCGAAGTCAAACTCGCCTTTGCTCCAGGTTAGGGCACTGACGACCGCGTCGTCGCCCGCCAAACCATCCCCGTGAGCGTGGAAAAGATGGCCAAACAGAAAGTAAAGAGCAGTGGACTCGCCGTTACCGTTTCTGAGAGTGAGCGTGCCGGTGGACCGCTCGCCCTGAGCGGCTTCCAGCAGCGAGCGAAGGGGCGTTTCGGCCAGCGTGCCGTGTGACTGCAAAAGCATCTCCTGAGATCAGCCCAGCCTGATCGTGGAATCGAGAGAAAGTTAGTATAGATATCGGTATCAGATCCGCGCGCCCAGAGCAGCCCGAAGCCGGCGGAGCCGTTTCGCAAGCGCGCGAGGCAACTCCAGCGCGCTTGTTGCTCGTGCGCCACGGCCAGTCGACGTGGAATCACGAGCGCCGAATCCAGGGCCAGCTCGATCCTCCCCTTTCGGACGAGGGGAGGCGCCAGGCGGCGCGACTGGGCCGGCGGCTGGCAGGTCGTCAGTTCTCCGGCTTTTACTCGAGCGACCTGAAACGCGCGGTCGAGACCGCGCGGCTGGCCGGCGAATCGCTGGGCATCGACCCTATGCCGATGGCCGAGCTCCGCGAGATCTATCTCGGTCAGTGGGAAGGCTTGCGTACCGAAGACCTTGCCGCCCGCTTCCCAGAAGCATGGGCCAGCTGGACCGAGGAGCCAAACTGGGATCTCGTGCCGGGCGGCGAGGGATCGGCAGCCTTCGAGGCGCGTGTCGGCATTGCGCTCGACCAGCTCTTTGACCGCCACCCGCAAGGTGATGTGCTCGTGGTCACGCACGGCGGGGTCATCCAGATCGCTCTGCACCACGTGGTCGGGCGTCCGGGTCGCGGCATATTTCCGTTTCGGATCCAGAACGCATCGGTGTCGGTTCTGGAAAAGCGCAATGGCCGGGTGGTCGTCAGCGGAGTCAATGACATAGGGCACCTGGAGTCGGGCTCGGTGGCGATACCGGAGATCGGATGATGACGGGCGCCACCGCCTGGGACGGCGACCTCGAAGAGCAAGCGTCTCCTTCCCCATTGCTGCAGACGTGGGGATGGGGAGAGGTCCAGTCGCGTGCCGGCTGGACCATCGAGCGAGTGAGGCTTGGCGCCGGCTCGATGGCGAGCGTCCAGCTCCGCGGCGTCGGCCCGGTTCGCGAGGCATACGTTCCTCGCGGGCCGATTCCTGCGAGCGCTGGTTCGATCGATGCTCTCGTCGAATGGGCGCGCGAGGCAAAAATTGCCAAGCTGCGACTGGAGCCCGAAGCGCCGCCGGCGTTCGGGGAAGTCCTGACCGCGCGCGGATTCATCAAAGGTCCACCGACCCAGCCCGAGCACACCCGGATCCTCGAGCTCAAGCCGCCCGACGAGATGCTCGCGTCTTTCAAGCAGGGTCGCCGCTACAACATTCGCACCGGCCTGAAGCGTGGCGCGGTGGTCGAGGAAGGCAAGGACGGCGCCGAGCTGGCGCGCCAGTCCGCAGCGGTTGAGCGACGGGAATCCATCAGCCTGCCGGCGCGGGCCTACTACGACCTTCTTCTCGAGCACCTTCCGTGGTGTCGCACGTATGTCGCCCGACATCCTGAAACTCGCGAGGGCTTGGCGGCGGTGCTGGTGGCCCGCCACGGCGGCCGCGCCTATCACCTGTTTGCGGGCCGGACCGGCGCGCATCCCGAGCTGATGGGAAATGACCTGGCCTGGTGGGCGGGCATACGGGCAGCTGCCGAGGCCGGCTGTCGAGACTACGACCTGTGGGGAGTGCCGCCTCCCGGGTCCGGTCCCGAGCACCCGTGGCATGGGCTAGGGTTCTTCAAAGCTGAGTACGGTGGCGAGGAGGTCGGTTATGCGGGAGCCTGGGAGCTCGTGCTTTCGTCAGCCGGCGCGAGGCTGATCGACATAGAGAAAAGAGCGCGTCGCGGCATTCGGGGCCTGAAACGCAACATATCCTAACAATCCTTCAGATCAGTTAGTATGTTGGGGTGATCAGCACGACCGAAACGTCGCGCAAGGTCCTCATCGTGGACCCCGACGCGACCACTCGCCGCGAGGTGCGTGCGGCGTGCGTGCAGGACGGCTACCAGGTGCTCGAGGCGGAGAACGGCGCGGAGGCGCTTCGCGAGGTTGGCTCGGCTCATCCGAGCCTGGTCCTGCTCGAGGTGGCGCTGCCGGATGGCTCCGGGTTTGACGTGTGTCGCGAGCTGCGCAAGGCCGACGCGGCCGTCCCCGTGATCATGATGAGCTCTCGATCGGACGAGATCGACGTCGTGGTTGCGCTCGAGATCGGCGCTGACGACTACGTGACCAAACCCCTGCGCATCAGGGAGCTGGTGGCCCGAATGGCGGCCCACCTGCGCCGGACCCGCCTGGAATCGGTAGAGGCGGCGCGGAGCCGGCTCGAGTTCCGAGACCTCGTCATCGACGTGAACGAGCGCCGCATCTACAAGGCAAACAAGGAGGTGGAGCTCACCCACACCGAGTTCGACCTACTCACGTTCCTGGCCGGCAACGCGGGAAAGGTGCTGAGCCGCGAGAAAATCCTCAACACGATCTGGGGATACGAGTACCCGATCGAGACCAGGGTCATCGACGTGCACATCAGGAACCTGCGCAGAAAGATCGAGACGCAGCCATCGCGGCCGTACTACATCCTCGCCGTGCCGGGCGTCGGCTACCGCTTCACCAACGCCAGGCCGACCTGAGTAACACGCGGCGCTAGCCGCATAAATTAGGCGACTGAGTGGAGCTCAAGGCCGGATTTAGTCCGGCCGTCACCCCGCGTGATCTCCAAACGTCTCCGGCATGGGGGCCAACAGGTGGGGGTTCCGCGGGGGAGGACTTGTCCTCACCCGCGCCTTGGCCTAAGTCAGCGCGACACCCAGCTCGCGCAGCGATTCCCGCACGAACTCTCGCTCGTTTATCCCGGGGTGGGGAATCTTCAGGTCACGGTCGGACACGTGGTCGTCTCCGAACAAAAGGATGTCGACGTCGATGACTCGCGGGCCCCATCGTCGCGTCGGCTTGCGTCCTCCGTCTCGCTCGACCGCTTTGGCTGCCGACAACAGGCGCCGCGGAGTTTCGTCCCACTCGACCTCCAGCACCTGGTTGAGGAACCTCGGCTGGTCGGTGTCTCCCCACGGCTCCGTTTCGATGACGCTGCTTTGACGCAAGATGCGCACCCCCTTTTGACGCAGCCTCCGCCGCGCCCCGCTCAGGTTCCTCAGCCGGTTGCCCAGATTGGTGCCGAGCCCGAGGTACGCGACTGTGCGTCGTGCCTTCACCGCATCTGATCGGCGACTCGCGCGACACGCGTCATTGCCTCGACGTCGTGCACGCGGACGATGTCCGCGCCGCGCAGCACGGCGGCGGTGACGGTGGCGGCAGTGCCCTCGACTCGCTGGCCGACCGGTAAGTCGAGCAGCTTGCCGATGAACGACTTGCGTGACGTGCCGATCAAAATCGGCAACCCGAGCTCCTTCAGCTCGTCGAGCCTGCGCATCACCACCCAGTTCTGGTCAGCCGTCTTACCGAAACCGATGCCGGGATCGATGATCACGCGTTCGCGTGGCACACCCGCCGCCACTGCGAGCCTCGCCGACTCGCGAAGAAAGCGCTTGACCTCGTCCATGAGGTCGCCTGCGTACTCGGTGCCGTCCTGGTTGTGCATGACCACGAGAGCGCAGTGGTGTAGCGCGGCCAGGTTTGCGATGGCCGGCGAACGGGTCAATCCCCAGATGTCATTCAGGATCGTGGCGCCCGCAGCCACCCCCGCTTCGGCGACCACGAGCTTGTAGGTGTCGACCGAGACGGGCACACCCGAATCGCGCGCCAGGTCCCGCACCACGCTTTCCGTTCTCGAGATCTCCTCGGATGTGGTGATCGGCACGTGTCCCGGCCGAGTGGATTCGCCGCCCACGTCGAGAAAATCAGCCCCTTCGCGCACCATCTGCATCCCTTGCGCAACGGCACCGCCACGGTCGTCGCCGAGGCCGTCGCCGCTGAACGAGTCCGGCGTGACGTTCACGATTCCCATCACATACGTACGGCTGCCCCACTCGAATCGGTGCCCCCCGATGTCGGCGATCACGCGCCGATTATGCTGCCCTTCGAGATGAAGCTCGCTGACATTTCCAGGGGAGTTCCCGGCGCCAGGCTGGAAGGGAACGGCGACGTTGACGTCACCGGGGTTGCGTACGACTCACGACGGGTGAACCCGGGCGACCTCTTTGTTGCAGTGAGCGGCATCCGGGAAGACGGTCACGGGTTCGCTGCGGACGCAGTCAAGAAGGGCGCGGCGGCAGTGGCTCTCGAACGTCCGGTTCCACTGCCGGCCGGCACGCCCTGGCTGTTGATCCCCTCCACCCGCATCGGTTTGGCGGAGGTCGCTGCCGAGTTCTACGGGCGGCCGTCGCGGCGGCTGAAGCTGGCCGGAATCACGGGGACCGATGGCAAGACGACGACCACGCACATGGCCGAGCACGTACTGCAGGCGAGCGGGATGCGAGCCGGCGCCATGAGCACAGTCGCATTCACGGTGGGCGGCGCGGAAACGGACAACCTGAGTGGTCAGACCACCACGGAAGCGCCTCAGGTCCAGGCGTGGCTGAAGCGGATGGTCGATGCCGGGGTCCAGTGCGCTGTCATCGAAACTACGTCGCACGCGCTCGTGCAGGAGCGGGTGCGTGCATGTGATTTCGACGTCGCCGCCTTCACCAACGTGGGCCACGACCACCTCGACTACCACGCGACGTGGGACGACTATCTGGCGGCGAAGGCGCGCCTCATCGACCTGACCGCCGCCGCGGCGGACAAGGGCATCGAAAAGACCGCGGTGCTCAATCGCGACGATGCGAGCTTCGAGAAGCTGTCGCGCCGTCCGATCGCGCGCCGCTGGTCGTACGGCCTTACCACCGCCGCCGACCTGTATCCGCTCGACCTGAGCGTCAGCGGGTCGGGCTCGCACTTTCGCCTGAACACCCCGGTCGGCGAGACAGAGGTGACGCTGTCCGTGCCCGCGAAGTTCAACATCTACAACGCGTTATGCGCAGCCGGGGTCTGCCTCGCGCTCGGCGTGCCCCTCGACGCGATCGGCACCGGGCTTGCCGGGTTCGAAGGAGTGCGCGGCCGGCTCGAGCCTGTCGACCTGGGTCAGGATTTCAGAGTGTTCATCGATTTTGCCCACTCATCGGGAGCCCTGGCCAGCGCCCTGGCCGAGCTGCGACCGTTCACGCCCGGGCGGCTGATCGTGGTATTCGGATCGACTGCTCGGTCTGACCACGACCGGCCCGGCATGGGTCGCGCGGCGGCAGAGTTCTCGGACTTCTTCATCATCACCACCGACGATCCACTTGGCGAGGACCCTGTCGAGATCGCGCGCGAGGTGCAGTCGGGTGCGGAGGGCAAGGCCCCGGGTCGCGACTACGAGGTCGTGATCGATCGACGCGCCGCGATCCGGCGTGCCATCGAGATCGCACGCCCCGGCGACTGCGTGCTGCTGGCCGGCAAGGGCCACGAACGATCGATGCAAATGGCCGCCGGCTCAGAGCCCTGGGACGAGCGGGCGGAGGCCGAGGCGGCAATAAGGGAGAAGCTGGGGCTGTCGGTTTAGTCGGCTGAGACCGTCTTCACGTCGCTTCCTCCGCCGACCATCCGAACAATCTCCACCACATCGCCATCGCGCAGCGTCGTGGTGGTGTAAGCGTCCCGCTCGATGATCATGCCGTTGTGCTCGACGGCAACAGCGCGAGGGGTGACGCCCAGGATCTCCAGGTAGTCAGTCAGCAGGGTGGGGGCATCGAGCTCGATGCGTTTGCCGTTGACCTGGAGCGCGATCACTGGAAGAGCCGAATGGCGGCGTAGCCGGCGGCGCCGGCCGTGGTGCATTTCTCTATGCGGTCCCCCGTCACGCCACCGATTGCGATGACGGGGATCCCGACGGCGCGGGCCACGGCGGCCAGCGTCTCGACGCCTGCAGGTTGTGCGTCCTTATGGCTTTGGCTCGCCCACACAGGTCCAAAGATGACGAAGTCCGCGCCGTCACGTTCTGCCTGCAACGCACCTTGCATGGAATGGACTGAGCGGCCGATCAAGCGCTGGCCGAGCAGGGTCCGCGCGTCATGAACAGAGATGTCGCCTTCGGGCAGATTGACGCCTGCAGCGCTGCTCGCGAGCACGATGTCGCACCGCGAGCTGATCAGGACAGGCACCGGCGAAGCCCCCACCAGCTCCTTCGCGTTGGCCTCGAGCTCACGCGCGGTCATATCGGGTGCTCGGAGCTGCAGGATCGTCGCCCGGGGTGCAGCGCGCAGCCCTTCGCTCGCGCTCGCAACGACCGCCATCGCCACCGGGAAAATTAGTTGGGTCGCGAGATGCCCTCGGTGGGTGAGCTCGCGCTGGCGTGGCCGCGCTTCGGGATCCGGCCGGCGATGTAGGCCTTACGCCCGGCCTCCACGCCCTCTTTGATCGCCTCGGCCATGAGGCCTGGGTCGCGCGCGAGCGCCACGGCGGAGTTGACGAGCACGGCGTCGGCGCCAAGCTCCATCGCAAGAGCAGCGTCGGAGGGCGCGCCGATCCCCGCATCGACCACCACGGGAACCGAAGCCTCCTCGACGATGATGCGAATCTGCTCCAGCGTCTGGAGACCTTGACCCGAGCCGATCGGCGAGCCTAACGGCATCACAGTCACCGTGCCCAGCTCCTCGAGCTTCTTGGCGAGGACCGGGTCCGCGTTGATGTAAGGAAGGACCTTGAATCCTTCCTTCACGAGAATGCGCGCTGCCACCAGCGTCTCCTCCGGATCGGGAAAGAGGTAGCGCGGGTCGGGGATGACCTCGAGCTTCACCCAGTCTGAAAGGCCCATCGACCGTGCAAGTCGAGCGATTCGGACCGCCTCATCTGCAGTACGGCACCCCGCAGTGTTGGGAAGGATGCGGTAACGCTTCCAGTCGATGACGTCGAGGATCGTCTTCTTCTTGGGGTCGTCGAGGTCGAGGCGCCGGAGGGCCACCGTCACCAGCTCGCAGCCGGACGCCTCCAACGCGGCGAGCATCGAGGCGTCATCGGGGTACTTTCCGGTGCCGAGGAAGAGCCGCGAGCGCAGCTCGACTCCGGCGATGACCAGCTTGTCGACGGCGGCAACCGTCTGCATGGGGTCCAGCTTACCGAGTGCTGCGCTCCATAGAGCTCAGGCGCTTAAGGCAGGTCTTGTTGAACGACCAGGGTTTTGTCGCGCCCGTACGTCAGGCGCTTCACTGCCTGAGCGACAGGCAGCCAGACCAGCCTGTCGACCTCGATGCCAGGGCGAAAGCGGCCGCCTCGCACCTCCATCACCCAGTAACACGCAACTTTGTCGCGTCCCCGGCGGTCGACGTATGCGGTACAGCCAAGCGGCCGAACCAGCTCGCATTTGAAACCCGTCTCCTCGCGAACCTCGCGCAGCGCGCAATCCTCGGGAGTCTCATCAGGCTCAACCTTGCCTTTCGGCAGCGTCCAATCGTCGTAAGCGGGTCGATGAATCACTGCGATCTCAGTCTCGTCGGATGGACCGATCCGGCAGACGACGCCGCCCGCTGCCTTGATCACACTCACATCCGTCACATCCAGGATCTTTGTTGCCAACGTTGCTCCTTCGTCTGCTGAAACGCCGTTCTGGGACGTTGTACTACATCACGAACTCGGACGGGCTGGTGAGAGTTTAGCCGCGAGGGCCCCCATCCTGCCATGAAAGTTTGATCAGCCCCGGCCGAGGGTTCTGACGAGCTCGCGAACGCGGCCGTCGATGTCATCGCGAACCTCGCGCACGTTTTCAATTGACATGTCCTTCGGATCCGGCAGCTCCCAATCGATGTAGCGCTTGCCGGGAATCACTGGACACGCATCGCCACAACCCATCGTTACGACAACGTCGGCCCACTGCGCGAGCTCCGTCGTGAGCATGGTGGGCACCTGGGCGCTCACATCCACACCCACCTCTCGCATCGCCGTGACGACCACTGGATGCACATGCTCGACCGGAGACGTGCCGGCGGAACGTGCCTCGTGTGAATTGCCGGCGGCGCGCATGAACAGCGCCCGACTCATCTGCGACCGCCCCGCATTGTGTAGGCAGACGAAAAGCACCCGAGACATCTAGCGCCCTACAGCTGCCCCGCCAAACGAATCTGCCGGCGTAGGACCCAGCGGCTGCCCAGGTTGATGATGAGCACCATCACAACGAGTACGAGTGCGGCGCCCCATGCAACCTGCTGCAAGTCCTTGTACGGCGTCAGCGCGTCGCGGAACACGACAAGGGGCAGGGAGGCCATCGCCTGTGTGGGATCGAGACTGAAAATCGGATTGCCAAACCCAGTGAACAGAACGGGTGCAGTCTCGCCCGCGGCGCGCGCGACGGCGAGCAACGTGCCCGTGATGACACCGGGCGCAGCGGCCGGCAGGATGAGCTGTAACGAAACGCGCCAGCGCGGCAGGCCTAGCGCGAGGCCTGACTCGCGCAATCCGCGTGGTATCAACACGACCGCACTCTCGGTCGTGCGAATGACAACCGGCAACATCAAGATCGCCAATGCCAGAGAGGCCGAAAGCGCCGAAAAGTGTTGCTGCGGGACGACGATCACTGCATAGGCGAAAAGGCCGAGAGCGATGGAGGGTGCACCGACGAGGACATCGCTGGCCAACCGCACCCAGCTCGCCCAACGGGAGACCCCGTACTCGGCGAGGTAGATGCCGCTCAGCACGCCAACGGGAATGGCAGCGAGCGACGCCATGCCGACCATGATGCCGGTGCCCACTATCGCATTGGACACGCCGCCTCCAGGGAACCCTGTGGGCCGCTCAGAGTTGAAGAAGAACTCCGGATGAAGTACCGCCGGCAGGCCTTTGGAGGCGGCGAACCACAGCACGAGTCCGAGCGGTACAAGAGCCAGCCCTGTGAGCGCGTACATGACGGTCAGTGCGGTCCCGCTGCTGAAGCGCCGCCACGCATTGCGGGTCATATGGTCACTCGAGCCTGGGCGGACCGGACCAGAAGCAGCGCCACCACGTTCACGGTGAGAGTGACGAGGATCAGGACGAGCCCCAGCTCGACCAGGGCCGCGGGGTAGATGTCGCCAGTGGCTTCGTTGAACTCATTCGCGATAACGCTTGCCAGCGTGTATGCCGGGCTGAAGATCGAGTGCGGGATCTCAAACCGATTGCCGATCACCATGGTGACGGCGATCGTCTCCGCCAGCGCTCGGCCCACCGCCAGGATGGTGGCTCCGAAGATGCCCGCACGCGCTGCCGGCAGGATCACATGCCAGACCGTCTCCCACCATGTGGCCCCGAGGGCAACTGTCGACTCTCGAAGCCCGCGAGGGACTGCGCGGATAACGTCCCGCGAGACTGCGGTGAGGGTGGGCAGGATCATGATCGCAAGCACAAGAGAGGCCGTGAACAGGCTGCTCTGGCCAGGCGGGCCGCTGAGAAAGCCTATGAATCCCAGGTGCTCGGTGATCGGAATCTCGAGGTGTAGCAATGCCCAGGGCGCCAACACGTACAGAGCCCAGATCCCGTAGACCACACTCGGAATTGCAGCGAGAAGCTCGATGCCGATGCCCATCGCCGCACGGATGCCGCGGGCGCCAGGCTCCGCAAGCACGACGGCGACCGCGATGCCGACAGGAAGCGCGATGGCAATGGCGATCGCGCTCGTGACCACCGTGCCGAAGATGGCAGGCAGCGCCCCGAAATTCAGGGTGACCGGGTTCCACTCCGTGCCGATAAGGAAGTTGAGACCGAACCTTGTGATCGCAGGGCGTGCCTGCAGGATCAGGACGGCGACGATGAGGATGAGCGAGGCGGGCGCCGCCCAGCTGACCAACGCCGTGAAGGTTCGGTAACGGTCCGGTGGTTTCGGGAACGCGGCCGGCGGGCCTGCGACCTTATCGACCGACGCGGCCACGCTACGCCTCATGGCGAGTGGTCGAGATGCCCTCGCCCACTGTCAGCGCTTCGACCAGAGTTGGTTGCCGGTCAAGCCGGTACCCGATGCCTCGCACTGTCACGATCTCAAACGGCGCTCGCGCCTGGAACTTTTCCCGCAGCCAGCGGATGTGGACGTCCACCGTCTTGCGGTCACCGTTGAACTCGCGCCCCCACACGTTCTCGAGCAGGACGTCCCGCGTATGCACCCGGTTGGGGACCGCAAGCAGGTATGAGAGGAGGTCGAACTCCCGGGCGGTGACCTTGATCTCCTCGCCTTTGAGCATTACCCGGCGCGCCGCGCGATCGATGCTGAAGGTCCCGATCGAGTCTTGCTCGGGGATCGACTTGGGCTCGTTGGCTTCGGGTTGGGCGCGTCGTAGCACGGCATTGACACGCGCCAGGACCTCCCGAATCGAGAAGGGCTTGGTGATGTAGTCGTCAGCGCCGAGCTCGAGGCCGACGATCTTGTCAACCTCCGCGTCCTTGGCGGTGATCATGATGATCGGCACACGACTGCTCTTGCGAAGAGCTCGGCAGAAGTCGAAGCCGCTCATACCTGGGAGCATCAGGTCGAGAAGGATCAGGTCCGGCCGGGAGGTGCGCGCGGTGCGGAGGCCTGAGGCTCCGTCACTCGCCTCCTGTACCGAGAAGCCGGCGGTAGACAGGTTGTACTTGAGCATCTCTCTGATCCCTTCGTCGTCTTCGACCACCAGCACACGGCCCGATCCGCCGTTGTGGGCTGGTCGTGTCATCCGAGCTCGACGACCTGGCCGGTCTCCAGAAAGACGATGTCCTCGGCCACGTTGGTGACGCGGTCTGCGATCCGTTCGAGGTTGTGTGCGACCAACAGCAGGGTCACCGAACGGAGCGCATCATCTGAATCGATCTTGCCAGTGCCGATCTCAGCCACCAGTTCCTCGAAAACGCGGTGGTACAGGCGGTCGATCTCGTTGTCGCGGCCCGCCACCTCGCGCGCGTGAAGCTCGTTCTCTTCGATGAGCGCTTCAAGGATGTCGTGCACCTGGCCGATCGCGAGCTCGCCCATGATCCCGAACTCGGCGCGTAGCGGCCGATCCGGGAGCCCGACCAGCGTGCCGGTCATGCGGGCGATCCGCACTGCGTAGTCACCCATTCGCTCGAGCTCCGTGGCGATGTACTGAATACCCATCAGGTGGCGTAGGTCGCGGGCTACAGGCTGCTGGGTCGATATGACCATGAAGACCTGCTCGCGTATCTGCTTCAGAAGCTCGTTGAGGTACTGGTCCTGCGTGCGCACCTTCTCGGCAGCGCCACCGTCACGCCGGCGAAGGGCATCGAGCGCTGCCTCGATCTGCGATTCGACCAGCGTCCCCATGCGAACCAGCGATTCGCGCAGGCTCGCCAGCTCCTTTTCGAAAGTCAGTCGTGGCATGAGATGACTACCCGAACCGGCCGGTGATGTAAGCCTCAGTGCGGCTGTCCTGGGGTTGGTTGAACAGGTCGGCAGTGGGCGCGAACTCGATCAGCTCGCCGTATCGGTGGTCGGTGTTCATGAGCATGAAGGCTGTGAAGTCCGACACTCGGGCCGCCTGCTGCATGTTGTGTGTGACGATGACGATCGTGTAGTCGTGCGCCAGCTGCACCATGAGGTCCTCGATCTTGAGCGTGGCCACAGGGTCGAGAGCGGAGCAGGGCTCGTCCATGAGGATCACGTCCGGACTGACAGCCAGGCATCGGGCGATGACGAGTCGCTGCTGCTGCCCGCCGGACAATGAGGTGGCCGGCGCATCGAGGCGGTCCGAGACCTCGTCCCAAAGCGCTGCCCTCTCGAGGCTCTGCTGCACGATCTCGGAGATCTTGGTCGACTTCCACCCGAGCAGGCGCGGCGCGAACGCGACGTTGTCTCGAATCGACATCGGGAACGGGCTGGGCCGCTGAAATACCATCCCGACCTTCTGGCGAAGCAACAGCAGCTTGGTGGTGGTGAGGATGTCCTCGCCGTCGAGGACCACCGATCCCTTCGCCCGCGCGTCCGGCACGAGGTCGTACATGCGATTGAAGACCCGCAGCAATGTCGTCTTGCCGCAGCCTGACGGTCCGATGATTGCGGTTATGCGCTTCTCAGGGATCTGGAAGGTGATGTCCTTGAGCGCCTGGGTCTTGCCATAGAAGAACGAGAGGCTGTCCACCTGAAATTTGGCGGGCGCCGCGCCGGGCATGGTCCTGAGCTCCGGCCTGCCTATGTGGGCCATCGGCTGAATCATGGGCCTGTAGTCCGCCACCCCGTGATCAGGATATCCACCGAATGGTTAAGGGCTGTTTATGCGCTCGTTAAGAGTTTCGGGGGAGGGCGATTGTGAACACCTGTCCGCCGTCGCGTGCCGACTCGGTCCAGATGCGGCCGCCGAGGACTTGCACAAGGTGCTTGGTAATTGCAAGGCCCAGGCCGAAGCCGCCGGCCTCGCGCGGGCGTGCGCGATCAACCTTGTAAAACCGCTCGAACACCCTGCTCCAGTGCTCCGGGGAGATCCCGGGGCCGTGGTCCCGAACGCTGAGCCGGATCTCGCTACCGGCGATCTCTCCATGGATGTCGATAGGGGTGCCCGGCGGCGAGAACTTGGCGGCGTTGTCGAGAAGGTTGTCGAACGCCTGGACCAGCTTCGGCCGGTCGGTAGTGATGGTCAGGGCGTCCGGCATGTCCGTGTTCACGGGCCTGTCGATGCCGAGCCGCACCACGCTTTCACGCACGAGCTCGCCAAGGTCAAACTGCGTCGTCTCGACGGCCATGGACTTGGTCTCTATGTCACCCAGCTGGCGGAGGTTGTCGATGATTTTGGTCAGCAGGTCGGCCTCCTTGACGACTCTCGCCGCGAAGCGCTTTCGGTCGGCCAGGGCGGGATCACCCATCAAGCTCTCGGCGGCCAGGCGCAGAGACGTGAGTGGAGTCTTGAGCTCGTGCACGAGGTTGGCGACGAACTCCTGGCGCACCGTCGCAAGGTGACGCAGCTCGGTGATGTCGGCGAGGAACATCAGTGTTTGGCGCGGGCGCGGGCCCGGTACCAGCGTGCATCGAACGGTTCGACGGTGATGGACGAGGTTCACCTCGGCGTACGTCTCAGCGGCGGCGAGCACGTCGACCAGGCGACCTTCCAGGGTGACTTCGACGAGGCTTGCGGGCAAGCGCGCCGGATCGATCTCGAAGAAGGCACGCGCGGCATCGTTGGCGTCGATGACGCCGCTGCCGGTCTGGATCAGCAAAGCCATTACCGGGGCGTCTTCGAGAACTTCCGCAAAAGAGTTAACCGGCGGCACGGCCGGCTTCACGTCATCGACGCGGCGCCGGCGATCCCAGATCACCGCCGGAGTATATGAGCGCTCCACCTGAGTTGATGCTTAAGGTGCAGTTAACCCCTCCTTAAACGGCGATCCATAACGTGGAGCGCGTCATACATCCGGGTGAGCTAGGAGGGGTTCGATGCTTTCAGTGAGACCTTTGGGGCGGGCGCTGCTCGCCGGGTTGGCAGTCGCAGTCCTCGCCAGTGCTTGCGGTAACACGGGCACCGCGACATCCTCTGTCGGCAGCGGGGCGCTGACCGGCACCGGCTCCTCTTTCACGGCTCCCTTTTACACCAAGGCGTTCGTGGCCTATTCACAGCAGTATCCCCAGGTCACCGTGAACTATCAGGGCCTGGGCTCCGGCGCCGGCATTCAGCAATTCATCAAGAAGACTGTCGACTTCGGCGCGAGCGACGTGCCGATGGCCGCCGCTGACATCGCGTCTGCCGGCGGGCAAGATTCCCTGGTCCAGTTTCCAACCACCCTTGGCGTGGAGTCGATTGCATACAACCTGGCGGGGGTCACCAAGCTCCAACTGGATGGACCCACTCTTGCCAACATCTATCTCGGCCACATCAAGAAGTGGAACGACCCGGCGCTCATCGCTCTGAACCCGGGCGTGAATCTCCCCAGCAGCGCGATCCAGGTGGTTCACCGTTCCGACTCCAGCGGTACGACCTACATATTCACCGACTACCTGGCGAAAGTGTCGGACGAGTGGAAGACAAAGGTCGGCGTATCCAAGGCGGTCAGCTGGCCCGCCGGAATCGGCGGCAATGCCAATCAGGGTGTCGCTCAGGCCGTGGTCTCGACCGCCGGGGCCATCGGCTATGTAGAGCTCGCGTACGTGGTCCAGGCGAACATGACCCAGGCCTATCTCAAGAACCAGAACGGCAAGTTCCTGCAGGCGACGTTGGATGGGGCAAGTGCGGCCGCGGCTCAGAAGCCGACGCTGAGCGCAACGGACTTCTCGATCACCGACGAGCCAGGCGACACGAGCTATCCGATTGCCGGCTTCACCTGGGCGTTTGTGCGCACATCGATCAGCGACGCCAACAAGGGTAAGGCGCTCGTCTATCTGTTCAAGTGGTTGGTGACCGATGGCCAGACGCTTGCGACTTCGCTTCAGTACGCTCCGCTGCCCACATCAGTTCAGAACCTGGCGCTGACGAACCTCAAGCTGATCAAGGCTGGAGGAGCCGCCGTTCTCAGTTAGACGACAACCAAAGCGATTCGACGGCGCGGGTGTTGGGCCCGCGCCGTTTTCTTTACTGGAGAGGCTTGCGGTTGGGGACGCCCGGGCGCCGCGGATAGATGGCCGGCGTCGGTCGGATCTTCTCGATGACCACGACCGTCCCTGCTCGACGGGCGCCCGATGGCGACGCATGGACCACTCTCAATGAGCCCCCCATGATCTCGATCGCGCGCGCGGCCGCGCTCGTTCCCTCGCTCTCAGTCTTCTGCGCCAGAAGCTTCCCTCCGACCCGAACCAGGCCCAGGCAGAGTTCCGCCAGCACCGGCAGCGGCGCAAGGGCTCTCGCCACGGCGACGTCGAACGCCTCGCGCAGGAGGGGATCGTGTCCGGCATCCTCTGCTCGCCGCGCCACGACCGTCACGCCGTCCAGACCGAGCTGCGCGCACGCATGGACGAGGAACGCAGCCTTGTCCTGGTCGGCTTCGATAAGGGTGAGCTCGAGGTCGGGCCGAGCGATCTTGAGAGGAAGCCCGGGCAGTCCTCCGCCGGACCCGACGTCCACCACCTTTCGGGCGTCTCCCAGGTGCTCGACCAGGACCAGGCAGTCGTCAATCAAACCAGGATCCGGCCTGGCCATGAGCCCAGGCCACTCCGAGATCATTCTTGTGAGCTCAAGCAGCTTAGAATCGTTCACGAGATGCCCATATACGAGTATCGGTGCGAGAGCTGCTCTGGCAAGTTCGACGTTTTGACTCGGTTCGCCGAAAGGGACCAGGCGCAGGTCTGCCCTTCGTGTGAGTCGATCAAGACCAAGGTGCTTGTCTCGAGCTTCGCCTTCGCGGGCACCGGCGATTCGTCCTCAGCCTTCGAGGCGGGTGGCGGCGAGAGCGCCGGTGGTTGCTGCGGAGGCGGATGCGGCTCCTGCGGCTCCAGCCCCAACTGACGAAGTAGCTTGCTGTACCCGGTGACGTACCGGGTCAATGCCGCCGGCCACATGGAGGTGGGCGGGTGCGACCTTGTCCAGCTGGCCCGCGATCACGGCACCCCGCTCTATGTCTACGACGAGGCGACGGTTCGCCAGCGCAGTGCGGAATACGTCGCTGCCATGGGTCGCGGAGGCCACGTCCTTTACTCGGCCAAGGCGTTTGCATCGCCTCATTTCCTGCGCATCGTCGCAGAGGAGGGGCTGGGCCTCGACGTCGTATCCGCCGGCGAGCTGGACCTCGCCTTGCGTTCGGATTTCCCGCGCGACCGCATTCACTTTCTCGGTAACAACAAGAGTCGCGAGGACGTGGAGGCGGCATGGCGCGCCGGCGCCACCATCGTCATCGACGGGTCGCACGAGTTCGATCTCCTGCGCGCCGTCGTCCCAGAGGGCAAGCGGACGCCGGTCATGCTGCGCATATCTCCTGGAGTCAAGCCCGACACGCTCGACCACATCTCGACAGGACAGCTGGATTCGAAGTTCGGTTTCTCGATCGAATCCGGCGCCGCGCGCAAGGCGGTGGAAGAGGCGTTGCGCCATCCACGGCTGGACGTGGTCGGGCTCCACTCGCACATCGGCTCGCAAATCTTCGCCCTCGGCGCCTACCAGAAGGCGATGGAGATCATGCTCGACCTCTTGGTCGAGCTTCGCGATGAGCTGAAGTTCGAGCCGCAAAAGCTGGGAGCGGGCGGCGGCCTCGGTATCGCTTACACACGCAACGACGATCCGCCGACGCCGCGTGATTTCGTCGAGACGGTGCGCCATGCGCTCGAATCGGGATGTGCGGCGCGCAGCCTCAAGGTCCCGGAGCTCATCGTCGAGCCGGGCCGATCGATCGCCGGGCCAGCGGGCGTTGCGTTGTACACGGTGGGCTCGATCAAAGACATCCCGGGCGTGCGCCGTTACGTGGCCGTCGATGGGGGCATGGGTGACAACATCCGCCCCAAGCTGTACGGCGCGCGCTACGAGGCTGTGCTGGCGTCTGCGCCTGATCGAGCGCCTGCAGGCAAGGTGACGATCGCAGGTAAGTACTGCGAGTCGACCGACATTCTGATCACCGACATAGAGATGCCGGAGCTCAAGTCAGGCGACATTCTGTGCGTGCCTGCCGCGGGCGCTTACTGCCTGGCAATGGCAAGCAACTACAACGGCATGCCGCGCCCGAAAGTTCTGATGGTCCGAGATGGGGAGGCCAGGGTCATGCGCCGCCGGGAAACGCTGGCCGACCTGGTCGCGGCCGAGGTCTTCTAGCCGCGGGCTAGCTCAGTACGACCAAGGGCTTTGCCCCGCATTGGCTGCTCGTCGGCTGAACCGTCGATCCGCTGTAAATACAGGCCACGATCTCGGCCTTGCCGGGTTTCAAAGACGCTGGCATCCTGACCCTGACCACGAAGGTGCCGTCCGAGGCAACGCTGACGGGAGCGCTCACGAGCGTGTGCGGCACCGCGGCCTGATAGATCACCACTGTCGCGGGCTTGCTGGGGTCGAAGTGGTGTCCTGAAATGGTCAAGGGGCCGCCGATCTTGACCACGGCTGTCGATAGCGTGATGGAAGGGCGCGCCGCCACTGGCGTCGCTGTCGGGCTAGGTGACGGGAGGGCGAGTGGCGCGGTAACGACGATTGTCGTCTGGGCGTAGCACGTGCCGCTCCAACAGATGCTCACCGTGTGATCGCCGATCCCGGCGTCAACTGGCACCGTTATCTGCACGCTGGCGTTGCCGCTGCCGTCGGCGGTGAACGGAAACGTGTGCAGCACGCTGCGCAGCTGAATCTCGCCGTTCTGGTTCGTCGGCAGGTGGCTGGCGGTCACCGTCAGTGTGTCGCCGGCATGAACAGTTGAGGACGACAGACCCAGCGCCGGAGCGGCTGAGGCTCTAAGCACAAAGCCGACGATGCCGACGATGAGGGCGGCGAGCGCGAGGACGGCGATCGCGGCGATCACGAAACGCCGCATTCGTGCCTCCCTTCGGGCGGCGACATCGCCTCCGCCAAGCCAAACAGGGCTGGGAATCGTTGGCGGGGGCGGCGCGAACAGCGGCGTGCCGACGCTGCTCTCCGCAGGCGGTGCCATTGCGATCGTCCGCTCGACAGCGGCGGGGATCTTGGCCCCCATTGCTGTGGCAAGGGCGTTGACAAAGGCCTCGCATGTCGCCCAGCGCGATCGAGGCTCCTTGGCCAGCCCGCGCATGATGACGGCATCCACGCTCTGGTTCAGAGTTGAGTTCAGAGAGCTGGGAAGCACAGGGTCCTGGTGGACGTGCGCGTATAGCAGCTCGAGGACGCCCAGACCCTGAAAAGGGATCGCTCCAGTGAGCATCTCGTAGGCGATCGTCGCCAACGAGTAGCGATCCGCGGCAGGACCAACTTGCTGCCCGGTCACCTGCTCCGGCGCCATGTAAGCCGGCGTGCCTGTGGTGACGCCAGTCATCGACTTCACCGATGAGCCCTGCAGCATCTTGGCCAGTCCGAAGTCCGCAAGGACCGGGGTTTCGTCCCTTTCCAGAAGCACATTGGCGGGCTTCACGTCCCGGTGGACGATGCCCTGCGAGTGCGCGTAGTCGAGACCGGCGCCGATACCGCGGAGGAACCTCAAAGCCGTGCCCCGATCCAATGGCCCCTGGGTCAGCCTCCCGGCCAGATTGCCCCCGGGGACGAACTCGACGATCATGTACGGCGTCCCCTCGTACTCGCCGAAATCGAAGACGTTGAGGATGTTGGGGTGGCGCATTCGCGCAATCGCCTGGGCCTCGTGCCGGAAGCGCGAAATGGAGTCCTTGTCGGGCGATATCGCGTGCATGACCTTGACGGCACCGGTGCGCGCGAGCTGCTCGTGGTAGGCGCGATAAACAGTGCCCATGGCGCCCTCGCCTATGAGCTCCAGGACCTCGTACTGCCCTAACTTTGTTCCTGGCTCGATCGGCACGAGGCATGATTATGCGGTTCGGTGCCTACTGCCGACGCTGTTTAACGCTCTGCCTTCCACCCACCGTGACCGCCTCTGCGTACAGCCACGACGCCGCCAAGGATCGAGACGGCGATCTCGGCCGGAGTCCTCGCGCCAATGTCCAGGCCGACGGGGCTCTGGATCCGCGAGATGACATCCTCGGGCACACCCTTCGCGCGGAGGGCTTCGAGGTGATGGCCGGTGTGGCGGCGACTGCCGACCAGCCCGATGAACCGAGGATCGTGGAGTAGAAGGGCCTCGAGGGCTTGCACCAGATCGGGTGCGTCGTGGTCGGTGTGCACCGCGTAAACCTCGGAACCCAGCGACGCGGGGAGGTCGTCAAGCGAGCCGACGGCCTTGGGCCAGTCCGCGCCTGAGAGTCGCTCGTGCCGAGTTTCGACCAGCACGGTTCGAAAACCAACCTCGGGCGCAATACGCAACAGGGACCTCGCCACCGGCGTCGCGGCGAAGACCACCAACGTCGGGGCTGGAGCATGAGGCTCGATGTAGGCCTCGATCGAGCCCAGCTCATGCCGGTAGGTGCGCAGGACCGGAGCCCCAGCCTCGGCGATGCCATCGGCATCGCCCAGGGCAGCGGCGTCGAACTCGCTGCAGCCCAGGGTCCCGGCGAGCGTCGCTGTCCTTGAGAGCAGAAGCTTGGCGCCGGGTTGAGACGGCGGCGCACCGTCAAGCTTGATGACGGTTGCCAGCAGCACCTCCTCCCCCAGGGAGATTCGGCGCGCCAGCTCCTCCTCGACGCTAGGCACTGACGCCTGAACGGGTGAGCACTGTAGAGATGATCGCCTGCGCGCGCGAGATCTCGTCCTCGGTGGTGGCATAGCCGGTCGTCAGCCGCAAACTGCCCAGAGCTTCGTCCAGCCCGAGGCCCATCGCGAGCAGGACGTGTGATGGATCGAGCGAACCAGATGCGCACGCGGAGCCGCTCGACGCTGCAACTCCTGCAATGTCGAGAGCCAGCAGGACGTCCTCACCCCGCCGGTCTGCAAACGAGCATGTGGCGAAGTTCGGCAGCCGCTGCCCGCCACCTATCAGGCGACCACCCATCTCTTGCAGGAGCTCGCGCAGCCTGGCAGCCTGCGAGCCGGCAGCTCGCGCTCGCGCGTCGCGGTCGCGAACGCAGAGGCTCAGCGCAGCCGCGATGGCGACCCCAGCGGATACGTCCTCGAAGCCGGCGCGCCGGCCCCATTCCTGCGGACCCCCGTAAAGCAACGGCTCCAGGCGCACGCCATCTCTCACGAACAGGATCCCGCCCCTACCGGCCCCGAGCTTGTGCCCGCTGAACGAAACAAGGTCGGCGCCCGGCGGGACCGGGATCCACCTGGGCCCGGCGCAGGCATCGACATGCACCAGCGCCCCCACCTCGTGCGCTCGAGCAATCACCTCTGACACTGGCTGGATGGTCCCGAGCTCATTGTTGGCGAGCCCGATCGAGACGAGTGCCGCACCGCGCGGGATGGAGTCTGCATCCGCCCGCGCGGAGCCGTCGACCCCGGCGATCTCGACTGAGTGCCCCTCGGAGTCGAGCCGTCTGACCGCGCCGAGCACTGCGGTGTGCTCGGCTGCCCAGGTCACGATGAGACCGCCTTTGGGTAGGCGGCGAGCAGCGCCGAAAAGCGCCAGGTTGATGGACTCGGTCCCGGACGACGTGAACGTGATCTCGGTACGGTCGGCGTCCAGCGCGTCAGCGGCGCTGTCGCGCGCCCGATCCAGCGCGGTGCGAGCGGAGCGACCCTCGGCGTGAAGGCTTGACGGGTTGGCGGAGGACAGCTCGCGCAGCGCAGCCGCGACTTCGCTCAGAACTGGCGCGGAGCCGGCGTCGTCGAGGTAAATGCGGCTCATGCTCTAGGTGCGCGCAACGCTGCGCTTACGAGCTAGCCGCGGCTGTGGTCGGGCTGTTGGATTAGCTCCGTCAGGGTGCCCTGGAAGCTCTTGAGCATGAGATGAAGGTCGATGATCTCGTCGACGCTGATCGGCTCGCGAGCCTCCACCGGCTCCGTCGCGCTGTCCGTCTCGATGCTGTCGATATCCTCGACAGCGCCGCCTGCTATCGCGAGCACCACGATGAAGGTCACCTGGCACTGCGCACACGTGACTTGAAGGTGGAAACGCTCCTCCTCGTGGCTGAGGACCTGGACACCGCAACCCTTGAGGCTGCGCCCGCACACCGGGCAGTTGTAGAACCGCGCACGGTCGCGGATGAACTCGATGATGCTCATCGCAAATCCATCTTACGCCGCTAGCGCTTGCCCTCGATGCAGGTGCACCCGTGTGGGCCGGCCTCTGCGGCGTGGACGGTGCCGGCCGGCAGAACCATCCGATCCCCAGCCGTCAAATCCAGGCGCTGGTCAGGACCTTCGAGCACGAAGGTGATTGAGCCGTCCACGCAGTACAGCACCTTCTCGTAGCCATGGCTGTGGGGCGCGTACCTGTCACCCGGACCGTTCGACCACGAGTAACAGTCGTTCGCCTCCGTACGTAGCCTGGTCATCAGCTCCTCGGAGGTGGCCACGAGCACGATTCTAAGATGGCGGTAATGAAGCCTCGATTCCTCGCCGATTGCAACGTTGGGCGCCTTGCGCGCTGGCTGCGCGCACTGGGGTATGACGCCTCGTATCACACGCGCATCGGCGACGCCGAGCTGGTGCGCGAGGCGGCAGCCGAAAGCCGGGTGGTGCTCACGCGCGATCGGGATCTGACCAAACGGCGGGTAATCCAGAGCGGGGTGGTTCGCGCCATTCTGATTCGCGATGACGATGTCACCAAGCAGCTCCGCCAGGTCTTCGCCGAGCTCGGCCTGGAGTTGAAAGAGGCGCTCACGCGCTGCATCGAGTGCAACTCCGAGCTGCAGCCCCGCGTCCCTTCAACCGTCGCCGAGCGCGTCCCGCCCTATGTGCGCATGACGCAGTCGCGCTACTCCGAATGTCCTGACTGCGGCCGCATCTACTGGGCGGGAACCCACTGGCAGCGTATGCGCGAGGTGCTTGCCGGGCTATGAGAGACATCCTTCGACGGCTGCTTGGCGGCGAGCTCAGCGAGGATGAGGCGGTGGCGCAGCTGCGAACATTGCAGCTGGAGGAGCTTGGTGGACGCGCGAGGCTCGACCTCGGGCGTTTCCTGCGCCGTGGGCTTCCGGAGGTCGTTCTCGCCAGCGGCAAGTCCCCCGCCGATGCGGCTCGACTGGCTGTGGCCATGGCCGAGCGCCAGGGCCAGGGACTGATCAGCCGCATGTCCGATGCGCATCGAGCGGCGATTGCGAACGCTGCCTCTGCGGCGGGAATGCAGGTGCTCGAATACTCGGACTCGGCTCGAGTCATTCGTCGCGGGTTCACCGCCGAGCCGGTGTCGGGAAAAGTCGGCCTGCTCACCGCAGGCACCTCCGATGTGCGCGTGGCGGATGAGGCCAGGATGGTCATTGAGTCTTGTGGGCTGGAAGCGCGGCTGGAAGCTGACCTGGGCGTCGCGGGCCTTCACCGGTTTGTCGGTCCGCTGGCATCCACGCTCGAGTGGGGCGCCGACGTCGTCATCGTCGCGGCGGGCATGGATGGCGTGCTGCCCGGCCTCGTCGCCGGTCTCATCGACGTCCCGGTGATCGGACTACCCGTGTCGACGGGCTACGGTCGCGGCGGCGCGGGTGAGGCAGCGCTAAACACGATGCTGCAGTCGTGCTCGACCGGGCTGGTCGTTGTCAACATCGACAACGGGGTCGGCGCTGGTGCTGCAGCGGTGCTGATCGCTCAGCGCCGTTTGCGCGGGCGCAGCCAGGCCACGATCGCAAACACGATCGCGCCGAGGATCAGCAAGCCGAAAAAGATCGGGAACGCTGCGCGGGACAAATCAGCGCCGGTGACAAGACCGAACGACAGGGCCGCCACCAGCACCACCAAACCGACGCACGCCAGCAGCCACGGGAAGCCGCGGCGCCGGCGGCCGTAGAAGAAAAGCCACAGCGCGCTCGGTCGTTTCTTCGGCTCGCTCACAGCAATGCGGGCAGCTCGGCCAGCGATGCGATGGTCGGAATACCTGCCGGTGGAATTTCCGCCGCATGCGCTGTGCAGATGACCGCACGCATGCCGACTGCGCGCGGCCCTTCGTAATCCTCTCGCACGCGATCGCCGACGAACAGCGCCCTCTCGGCGGCTGCGCCGACCGAGGCCAGCGCCGCGCGGTAGATCCCAGGCGCCGGTTTGCGACGGCCGAACTGGCTGGAGAAAAGCACCGAGTCCACCAATCCTCCGACTCCATTCGAGGCCACCTGCCGCAGCATCATGTCGGGCGGGAACGGCGCATTCGAGCACACCACTCGCTTGATGCCCTGCTCGCCGAGCCACGACAGAAGCTGCAAGGCGTCGGGATCCACGCGCACTGCCCGGTCCCAGCACAGCTGCTCCTGATCCAGGATCTCGTGCAGCAGATCGTCCGGCAGATCGAACCCCGCCCGGTGCCAGGTGGCCCTGTAAACGTCCTCGTACGACACCTCGTCCTCACCAGGGCTCTCGACATGCTCCTCGAGCGGTATCAGCACGTCGCGCATCAGCGCGTCAGCGGTCGGCGCGGTGACTCCCAGTGCATCCTCAATGCGCGGAAGGAAACGCTCTAGCACGGCGAGGAGGTCTTCGGTCGGGTAGTCGAAGGTGACCAGCGTGCGGCCGTAGTCGAACAGCACCGCGTCAACACCCGGGCGCGCATACGCGGCGTTAAGGTTCCGCCTTACTGAGTGCATCCGCATATCCTGAGCGCGTGGCGAGAGCGAAACGGTTGACCCATCTGGACGAGCGCGGCGCGGCGCGAATGGTTGACGTTGCCGACAAGCCCGCGACCCTGCGTGAGGCGCTGGCCGAGTGCATCGTGCGAATGGCGCCGGACACCCTGCGGGCGGTCCAAGGCGGCACCGCCGCCAAGGGTGATGCGATCCAGGTCGCGCGGGTGGCGGGAATCATGGCGGCCAAGCGCACCTCAGAGCTCATCCCGCTCTGCCACCCGCTGCCCCTGACCAGCGTAACGCTGGATTTCGAGTTCGTACCCCGGGCTGTTCGTGTGCTCGCAAGAGCCCGGGTGGTCGGCCAGACCGGCGTCGAGATGGAGGCGCTCACCGCCGCGGCCGTGGCCGGCCTGACCCTCATCGACATGACGAAAGGCATCGAGCGCGGCGTGTCGATCGAATCGGTCAGGTTGCTCGAGAAGTCGGGTGGCCGCTCGGGCTCGTGGAAGCGAGGCACCGCAAAAACCGCACGTTGAGCAAGGCCCACGTGATCACCATCAGCGACGGGGTCTTTCATGGCCACCGCGAAGACACCAGCGGTCCTGGGCTGATCAGCCTGTTGCGGGCGGGCGGGTTCGAGATCGGTGACCCCGAGGTCGTTCCCGACGAGATGGAGCGAATTGCGGAAGCGATCGAGACGGCGATTACCCGGGGGGCCGCCGTCGTCGTGACCACCGGCGGAACCGGCCTCGGACCCCGCGATGTCACGCCGCAGGCGACGGCATCGCTGATCGACTATGAGGTGCCGGGAATCGCGGAGGAGATGCGGCGCGCCGGCCTGATGAGCACTCCGATGGCGGCACTGTCGCGATCGTTGGCCGGCGTACGCGGGCAGACTCTGATCATCAATGTGCCGGGCAGCTTCAAGGGGGCCACGGAGTCGCTCGAAGCGGTGATGCCGATGCTCAGCCATGCGGTGAACCTGCTGCATGGCGAGACCGCGCATTGAAGGACAGGGGGGTGCGCCGGGCGCTGGCTCTGCCAGGGTCCCGCGCCCTCAGGGGGGACGCCCCCATCAAGCTCGAATGAACCTGAACGCGGACCTCGGTGAGGGCGCGGGCGAGGATGAGGCAATTCTCGGTTTCGTGGACAGCGCCAACGTGGCGTGCGGGGCCCATGCGGGTTCGATCTCGACAGCGATCGCAACGGCGTTGCGCTGCCGGCAGCTTGGAGTCGAGGTCGGAGCTCATCCGGGATACGACGATCACGCGAGATTTGGCCGCGTGGAGATCGCGCTCTCTCCAGCCGAGATCGAAGCCCTTGTTGCCTATCAGGTTGCCGGGCTGGCGGCGGTGGTCCCAATCGCTTACGTGAAGGCACATGGCGCGCTCTATCACCGATGCCAGAGCGATCCTGCCGCCGCCGACGCGGTGGCGCGTGTCGCCAAGGCACATGGTGTGGGCCTGCTTGGCCAGCCTGATTTCGAGATCCTCGCGGCGGCCGGCCGCGCGGGCATACCCGGCTATCGCGAGGGATACGCGGACCGGCTGATGATGCCTGACGGCAGCCTTGCGCCGCGTACGCATCCGGGCGCTCTGCTGGATCCGGTCGCGGCCGCGAGACAGGCTGTTCACCTCGCGCGGTCGGGCCGCTACGACACCATCTGCATCCACGGCGACACCAAGGGGGCCGCCGCCACCGCAGCAGCTGTCCGGGCGGCGCTGCGCGACGCGGGGGTGGAAACGCAGGCGCTGGCCCAGAGGTGAGGGCCGCCGGCGCGATCATCGGCCAGCTGCACGAGCTCGCGGAGCTGAGCGAGCTCGAAGCATTGCTCGCGGCGATCTGGGAGAGGCCTGACGAGCCGCCGATCAATGCCGACCTGCTGAGAGCGCTGGCTCACTCGGGTAACTATGTCGCCGGCGCGCGCATCGACGGCCGCATGGTCGGCGGTCTTCTGGGATGGCTGGGAGCGAGGGCCGCGAACGAGCTTCACATGCACTCGCACATCCTTGGCGTCATCGCGGACAAGCAGGTTGCGGGCGTTGGGTTCGCCCTCAAGCAGGATCAGCGCCGCTGGTGCCTCGAGCGCGGAATCACGACCGTCGAGTGGACGACCGATCCCCTGGTTCGCCGCAACGCCTATTTCAACCTGACCAAGCTCGGAGCCACGGCGAGCGAGTACCTGGTCAACTTCTACGGCGCGATGACGGATGGCCTCAACGCAGGGGAAGAGTCCGACCGGCTTCTGATCAGATGGGAGCTCAACAGTCCACACGCCAGTGCGGCAGCCGATGTTGGTGCTGCGGAGCCCGATCTCGAAGGCCTGGTCCGCGAAGGCGCTGGTGCCGTACTTTCGGTCGGTCCGGGGAGTGAGCCCGTAGTTGGCCAGGTATCGAGCGCGCGCGTCCTTATATGTCAGGTGCCAGAGGACATCGTCGCCATGAGGCATGCAGCGCCCGCGATTGCGCGCTCGTGGAGGCTTGCTTTGCGAGGAGTGCTGCAGGACGCCTTCGCAGCGGGATACGGCCTGACTGGGGCGACACGGACCGGCTGGTATGTGTTGGAAAGCCTCAGGCCCGAATAAACTCACTCTATGCTCGCGGTTGGTGACAGGGCGCCCGACTTCAAGCTGCCGACCACCGGCGGCCATGAGCTCACCCTCGCCGAGGCGCTGGAGAAGCACAAAGCGCTCGTCTTCCTTTTCTATGTTCTGGACTTCACAGGTGGTTGAAGGACCGAGCTGACCGAGTTTCGGTCCAGGCACGAACAGGCGGTGGCCGACGGGATCGGCGTCTACGCGATCAGCGTCGACTCGGTGTTTTCGCACGAGGCCTTCGCCAAGGAGCTCGGTGGGATTCCATACGAGCTGATTGCCGACTTCGAGCGCACGATGGTCAGCGACTACGGCGTGCGGCGCGATGATGTTGCCGGTTACAAGGGCATGGCCAAGCGCACGGTCTACGTGATCGACCACGCGGGCGTTGTTCGCTGGGTGTGGGAGCGCTCGAAGGATGAGCCGCTGCCCGACTACGACCTGGTACTCGCCGAGGCCAAAAAAGTCGCTGACTCTTAGCCGGCACCTTCCCGAAGCGTTTCGAGTGCGCCGGCCAGCGCCCTGCGCATGGTCTGCGCTCGCTCGACTGTGATGTCAGCCAGCCGCAGCTCGTCGCCCGGCAGGAGCTGCGCAGCGATCGGAAGCGATGCGCTCACGACGGTGGCCACCACCGGGTAGCCGCCAGCGGTCTGATGATCGGCCATCAGCAGGATCGGCTGCCCGCTCGATGGCATCTGCACTGCCCCTGCCACGAGCCCAAACGACAGCAGCTCGTCGCCGGTCGCGATGAGCTGCGGACCCTCGAGGCGATATCCCATGCGGTCGGAATCGCGGCCCACCCTGTAGGTCGCCTGGAACAGAAGGCGGCGACCGTCCGGATCGAGCCGTTTCAGGTGGGGTCCGGCGACGGCGTGCAGCGTGTGGTCGCTGTACTCAGGGCGCAGCTGTTCGGGCATACGCCGCCCGGCGACTCCCGGCTTTCTCGCTTCTCCCGCGACCCTCAAGGTGTCGCCCGCCTTAAGCGGCCGGCCCTCCCTTCCGCCTCTCCTGGCTAAGAGGTTGGTGGACAGGGAGCCCAACCAGCGGTCAGCGTCAAAGCCGCCTGCGACAGCGATGTACATGCGCGCGCCATCGCGCCTGCCGGCGAACGTCAATCTGTCGCCCGGCCCCAGGAAGAGGCTGGTCCACGGCGACACCGGGGCCCCGTTCACACGCGGATCGAAGTCGGCGCCCGCGATCGCGATCAAACACGTGTGCTCGGCCACGAGCGCCGGCCCGGTAAGCGTGCATTCGAGCGTGGCGAGGCCGTGGTCGTTGCCCACAAGAAGATTCGCGGCCGAATGGGCGAATCGATCCATGGCTCCACCCGCCTGAACGCCTGCACTCACGGCGTTGAGACGGCCCAGGTCCTGCACCGTTGTCAGGACTCCAGTGCTCTCCACGAGGAGGGTCGGAATCACGATTGCGCTGAAAAGAACTTCACGCGGTCGCCGGCGCGAAAGAGGCAAGGCGGGTCGGAGTCCGGCAAGAAGAGCTTGACGCTCGTCCGCCCAATAAGATGCCAGCCGCCAGGGGTGGGCAGCGGATAGATGCCCGTTTGGCGGCCGGCCATTGCCACCGAGCCGGCGGGGACCACGGTCCGAGGCACGGCGCGGCGCGGCAGCACCAGCTCTTTGGGGAGAGGCCCGAGGTAAGCCCACCCTGGCACGAAGCCGACCAGGAAGACTCGGTAGATCGGCCGTGAGTGGATCTCAATGATCTTCTCGCGGGTCAGCTGGAGCCTCTCACCCACCTCCGCGATATCGGGCCCGTCGTAGTTGACGGGGATCCTGTGCAGCCGTCCTGGCTCCTTCATTGGCGGTCGCTTGGCTGCCAGTCTCTTGATCGCGGCAGAGAGCGAGTCATGCGTCGCCAGCTCTGGATCGAATTGGACGGTTACGCTGGCGTAGCCCGCGATCGCCTGGCGCACATCGCGGCGCTTCTTTAACGCGGCCGCCAGCGCGATCGCGCGCGTGTTGATAGCCGTGTCGAGCCGAGTGCTCAGCTCAGCCAGCAACGCTGTGTCGCCCAGCGGCGATATCCGCATCTCTAGATCCGCGGGCCGGGCGCGCTGTGAAGGGCGGCGCTGGCATGCGCGCTGACGAGGATCGCGTAGAAGATGCCGGGCACGATGCCCACGCACAGGAGTCCTACACAAGCCACGCCCACTGCCCACGCGGTGACGATTGCAGCGGCCGCGAGATTCCAGGTGGCGAAGTCGCGCGCGACACTTCGAAGCGTGGCCGGTACATCGAAGAGGTCACCGGGCCGGCCGCTCAGTGCAAAGCGGTTGGTTGCGTGTGGCATCAGCAGGAGCATGACAAGCCCCCACGGCAGCGCGAGGATGAAGCCTGCTGCGAGCTCGGCGTAGAGCAGAGACAGGTTGGGGTCGCTGACGCGCCAGAGATGGGCGCTGTCGATCAGCGTCGACAATGGTCCTAGCGCGAGCGCGAACGGGGCTGCGACGAGCGCAATGGCCAGCGCGACCCAGAGTCCATCAACGAGGAGCCTTCGCGATGGTCTCCACCGCGGAAGTCCGGTGCCAGGATCCGTCGAAGCCGAACGGGTGGCAGCCACGGCATAGCCGAGAAGCGGTACGAACGCAATTGGCAGCAGGACGACCATCGCGAGGCCGACCAGCCACCGGGACCGCCACTCGCCTCGAAACGGCCAGGCGAACGACGCCGCAACGAGGTTCACGAGGCAACCTTAAGGTGCGCTTCCCAAATCGATCAGGCCGCGGCGCGCAGCAGCGATCACGGCCTGGAGCATGGTGACTACGACAATGCGCTGCCATCGCACGACGACCGAAGCCGGATTCTCGCGAAAGAACATCGCCGGCTGGTGGGCCGCCCCACGCTTTTGCTCGACGGCTACGCGGTTGGTTCCTGGAAGCTCACGCGCGATAAAGGCGCGGTCAGCCTTGTGATTGAGATGCTGAAGCCACTGTCAAAGCGGGACCTTGAGGCGTTCGCTGACTAGCCGCCGGTTGGGTGCTGAGCGTGCTCCGAAGGCTCCACCTCGGGGGCCGGTCCACCGCCGGCGTACTGGTCGTTGACCTGCACGACCTCCTCGCCAGGCGCCTGGTCGCTCGTTGTCGGCTTCGCACTGGGCTGAGGGTCGATGACTTTCCGCTTGCGCCGGCTCATGGGTCAACCGTACACCGGCCGCAAAACTCAGCGCCTGATTCGAACCTGAACCTCGCCGCCAGAGGCGGTGACCTCAACATCGCCGGCGCGCAGGCGCATTCCGTCTTCGAGCCGGGTGGCGACGATGGCGCCTTCGAAGACCAGCTCATCGAAGCGTTCTCGTCCCTTACCGGCCATCCGCACGATCACACCGGCCGGGCTGCGCCAAACGCCGTTGCCGGCGGCTTTGAAACCGCTCGTCACCAGGTCTCCGATTCGATCCGGAGTCGCCGGGGGCGGTTCTACGATCGGCCGGTTGACAGATTTCGCCGGCTTCGCTGAATCGAGGGCCGGCCGCGGTGCCGGCTTGCGGAAGCGGGCCTGCTCCAATGACAGCCTCAGGAGCTCGGAGCCTTCTTCCTGCTCAAAAAATGCTGACGAGATTCGACTGGCGTCCCGAGAACGCCGAACGCAGTTGGCGCAATCGGCGTCGGTCTCGACAGCCGAGTAGGTGTCAGCCGCGAGGGTTTGCCCGCATAGCGTCGTGACCGGGCCGCTTCGCGGGACACGCGGGGTGAGGTGGTTGCGCCCACCGCTCTTGCGACGGACCGACTCGAGCCGGATCCCAGGCAAGCTCACCGCTCCGACGATAGCGCTAAGTCAGCGCCTCGAACCGATGACTAGAGCAGGGACTCGATCGCCTTGACGACCTCGGCGGATTCCGGCTCGACCTTGGAGCGGAACCGGCGAACAACGTGCCCGTCCTTGTCAACCAGGAACTTCTCAAAGTTCCATCCAACGTTACCGGCCTTGCCGGCGTCGTCAGGAAACTCGCTCAGGATCGCGTAGAGCGGGTGCTGGTTCGCCCCTTTCACATCGAGCTTGGCGAACATCGGAAACGTCACGCCGTAGTTGACGCTGCAGAAGTTCTGGATGTCTTCGGCGGTGCCGGGCTCTTGCCTGAAGAACTGATTGCACGGAAAACCGAGCACGGTGAAGCCCTTCGCGGAGTAGCGATCCTGCAACGCCTGAAGGCCGCCGTACTGGGGGGTGAATCCGCACTTCGATGCTGTGTTGACGGCGAGGATCACCTTGCCTGCGTAAGCCGAGAGCGTGGCCGGCTTGCCGTTCAGCATGGGCAGCTCGATCTCATGGATTGAGGGCGCCTGGGTTTGACTCATACCAGCTTGAATTGATGCCTGGATCGCACTATTCCCGCCTCCTTGCTGCAGCTAGCAAGAACGCAGCAAGCGTTGTGATCGCGACTGCCGACAGGATGGCGGGCGCCCAGCGAATGCCGAACCACCCGATCGCGATACCGATCGCTGGTGGGATAACGCCGCCGCCCACCATCGTCGCCGGAAACATCCAGGAGGTCGCTCGCGAATCGCCTGGCCTGAGCTTCGCGAGCCAGGCAAGAGCGGTGGGAAATATGGGCGCGATGGCAAGGCCGGTGACGATGTAGGCGAAGGGAGCGGCGCGCCCGCTCAGCGCAACAAGCAGTGCCACTGACGCGATGGCGGCACCCGAGATCACGATCACCGGCGGAGGCAGGCTGTCGGGAATGAGCGTGGCCAGCAGCCTTCCTATCGCGACGGCGAGCCAGAAGCCTGACGTGATCGAAGCAGCCTCCAACGATCGAAGTCCCACCGATTCCAGGTGTGAGGGCATCCACCCGCCAACGCCTGTCTCGATGCCCACATAAAAGACAAAAGCCACGACAAAGATGGCAACCAGCAACGCACCTCGGCGTGACCCCCGATTGGATTCAGGGGCGCGGTTGGATCTCCGCGGAGCCACGGGCAGGCGGCCCTGGATGCCGGCCACGGCCGGGATCAGCACGACTGCGAGCGCTGCCGCGCCGCCGTACAGGGCAGTCAGGTGTTCCTGGCTGAGTCTCGAAATAAGGATCGGCCCGGCCACCGCCCCAAAACCGTAGGCGCTGTTCAAACCATTGAGCAAGGCCGATCGCCTTGGCCCTTCGCTGAAGGCCACGAGCTGGTTCAGGCTGAGATCCAAACCCCCGAAACCCAAGCCGATTACAAACACCCCAGCAAGGAACGCGGGCCACGACGGCGCCAGCGCCACACCGGCGCACCCGACAGCTAGGCAGCCCAACGCCGCCCAGACGGCGATTCGGCCAGCGACGCGCTCCATCGCCCACATCGAGACGACCACGCCGATCAGCCCGCCGGCGAAGTGAGCGCTGAAAACGCTGCCTGCCTCCGGCAGGCTTATGCCGAAGCGCGGTACCAGGTGCTCGAGCAACGGGCCGTAGGACGCTGCCAACACGCCTATCAGCAGGAAGGTGACGGCGATGGCTGCGAGCGTGGTCTTCGGCAGGATCACACGGTCGCCACCGCGCGTCACCGATGACCGGTCGAGGACTTCAGCCATCGCAACATGGTGACGGGAATGGGAACAAGACGGCCTCCGGCCGCGCCTATCATCGAGCTCGATGCCGATCAAGGTGCTGGCTTTCGACGGCGACGACACCCTTTGGCACAACGAGTCGCGCTTCAATGTCACGCAAGGCGAGTTGCGCGAGCTGGTGCGTGGGCACGTACCCGACGCCGACGTCGACAGCCACCTGTTCGCGGTCGAGATGCGGAACCTCAGCCTGTACGGCTATGGAGTGAAGGCGTTCACGCTTTCAATGCTGGAAACTGCGATTGAGCTCACCGACGGGCGGATTCCAGCAGCCGACCTTCAAGTCATCCTCGGCTGGGGCAAGCGGATGCTGACGGCGCCGACTGAGCTGCTCGACGGGGTCGAGGAGGCGCTGCGCGACGCGAGTGCGCGCTACTCGCTCCTGCTGATCACCAAGGGCGATCTATTCGACCAGGAGAGCAAGCTGGCGCGCTCTGGCCTCGGCGATCTGTTCAAGGGGGTCGAGATCCTGAGCGATAAGACCATCGACTCATATCGCTCCGTGCTGCGTCGGCGCGACATCAAGCCTGGTGAGTTCGTGATGGTTGGCAACTCGCTGAGATCCGACATCGTTCCTGTGGTCGCGCTGGGCGCGCGTGCAGTGCACGTCCCTTATCACGTGACCTGGCATCACGAGCACGTGCCGGAAGACTCGTTGCCACGCGAGGGCTGGCACCGCCTGGATACGATCGCCGGGCTGAGCCGACTGCTCGGCTCAATCGATCGCGACTAGGCAGCCCCGGTACGCGTACCCGAGCCGCCACCGGTCATGAGCAGGCCGAGCCGCTCTTCCGGTGTGTCAGCAGGCTCGATGCTGACGATGCGCCCTTCGTAAAAGACCGCGATCCGATCGGACAGGGATCGAATCTCCTCCAGCTCGGCCGAAACCAGCAGCACGGCAGTGCCTTCATCTCGCTCAGCGACGAGCCGGCGGTGGATGAACTCGATCGCGCCGATGTCGACGCCTCTGGTGGGTTGGGCGGCCAGAAGCACTCGCGGCCTGTTGCCCATCTCGCGCGCGACGATGATCTTCTGCTGATTGCCGCCAGACAGCGTGCGCGCCAGCACGTCGATGTTGCCGGCCCGGATGTCGAATTCCTTGACCAGCCGCTTGGCCCAGGCTTTGATTGCGGAAATACGGAGCACCATCCCGTGCCACGAAAACGCCGGAGTCCGCTGCCGCCCGAGCACGAGGTTGTCCGCGATGGAGTAGGCAAGGACGAGGCCGGTGCCGCGGCGATCTTCAGGGATGTGGGCGATTCCCGAGTCGCGCTCCATCCGGGCATCGAACGCGGTCACGTCGCGATCCCCGAGCAGGACACGCCCTCCCGTCGCTCGTCGCGTACCGGCGAGCACCTCGACGAGCTCGCTCTGCCCGTTGCCTTCAACGCCCGCGATGCCAAGGATCTCGCCCTGGCGAAGCTCAAACGACACACCTCGAAGCGCGGGGACGCCGCGATCCGAGCTCGCCGTGAGGTTCTCGACGCGGAACGTGACCGGCCCTGGCTCGGCGGGCTTCTTCTCCACTCTCAACAGGACCTCACGACCGACCATGAGCGTTGCGATCTCCTGCTCGTTGGTCTCCTTCGTGGTCAGGTGGCCGACCACCTTGCCGCGACGCATGACGGTGATGCGATCGGAGATCTCGAGGACCTCGCGCAGCTTGTGGCTGATGAAGATGATCGTCTTGCCGGCCTTGACCAGGTCGCGAAGAACGCCGAAGAGCTCGATGCTCTCCTGCGGCGTGAGCACCCCTGTCGGCTCGTCGAGAATGAGAATATTCGCCCCCCGGTAGAGAACCTTCACGATCTCGACACGCTGTTGCAAGCCGACAGGCAGGTCGCCGGTGCGGGCATCGGGATCGAGCGCAAGGCCATACCGCTGAGTCAGCGCCTCGATCTCCTTACGGGCCCTGGCATGGTCGTAGAAGGCCCCGCCGGTCACAGGCTCGCGTCCCAGCATCACGTTCTCGCCGACGCTGAAAACGGGGATCAGCATGAAGTGCTGATGAACCATCCCGATGCCGTGGGCGATGGCGTCTCGAGCCCCGGTGATGCGCGCAGGCGTGCCGTTTATCAGGATTTCACCGGCGTCCGGATGGATCAGGCCGTAGAGGATGTTCATCAAGGTCGACTTGCCCGCCCCGTTCTCGCCGACCAGCGCGTGAACCTCGCCCGCGCGGACAGTGAGGTCGACTCCGTTGTTGGCGATTACGCCTGGCCAGGCTTTGGTGATGCCGCGCATCTCGACCGCCGGCGCTCCTGACACTTGCTCGCTCACTCCGCACCCGGTACGTAGGGGATGCCGTCCGCGGCGGGTGGGTTGCTGCGCCCGATCACGCCGGTGAGCACGACGAGGACAAGGATGTAAGGAAGCATGCTCAACAGGTACTGGGACACGTGGATGGTCGAGTTGTTCGCGTAGATCGCCTCACCGAGTCCGAAGATCAAGCAGGCCAGGAACGCCCCGAGAGGCGTCCACTTGCCGAAAATCATCGCCGCCAGCGCGATGTAGCCGCGGCCATCCGTCATGTTCGGCACGAAGGTGTTCGAGATCCCGATCGCAAGGAAGGCACCGGCCAGGCCGGACAGCAGGCCGCTCGTGATCACGGCGCCGTAACGGATCCAGTAGACGTTGATACCGGCGGTGTCCGCGGCATGGGGGTGCTCGCCGACCGCTCGGATTCGAAGTCCGAGGCGGGTCCTGAACAGCACGACCTGGACCAGCACAAGCAGGAATAAGGCGATGTACACGACAACGTTCTGCTGAAAAAAGACCTGGCCGACGAAAGGTATCTGGTCGAGCACCGGAATGCTCAGGTTGGGTAGAAGCTCCGACGGTCCCACGTGGCCGATGTCCTGCACTCCATATATCCGCCTCACCAGGAAGACGGTCATCCCGGCGGCAAAGATGTTGATTGCGATCCCGCTCACGATCTGGTCGGCTCGGAAGCGGATCGATACGACGGCATGGATCAGGGCCATCGCGCCCCCGGCCACAATCGCCACCAGCGTGGCCAGCCAGACGTTTTGCCACGCCAGGTCGGCGACGACCCCAAAGAAGGCGCCGGTCAGCATCATGCCCTCCATCGCGATGTTGACCACGCCGCTACGCTCCGAGATCACTCCGCCCAGGGCCGGCAGCAGCAGTAGCACTGACGCGGCCAGGGCTGCCTGCCACAGGTCGGCGGTGGTCAGGAGGCGAAGGATGTCCCCAATCACCGTCATGACGTGTCCTTCTCCGGCGGCGCCCCGGTGGCTTCCGTCGCCGTTGCAGCCGCTGCGATCGCGGCCGGTGGCGTAGAGGGTGAGCGGCCGATCGCCGGTAGGCGAACCTTGATGGCGCTGAGGAAATTGGCGCCGATGCTGAAGAGGATCAACGCCTGCAGCACCAGCACGAGGCTCGAGGAGATGCCGGCGTCAGCCTGCATCACGGACCCGCCGGCATGAAGCGCGCCGAAAAGAATTGACGCGAGCACGATTCCGACGCCGCTGCCAAGGCCGAGCAGCGCGACCGCGATGGCGTCAAAACCTGTGGTGTCGCTGAAGTAGATGTCGGTCAGATTGTGGTCGACGCCAGCGATCTGAACCGCGCCGGCCAGCCCCGCGAAGGCGCCGGCGATCAGCATGGTCACGATGATGGTTCGCCGTACGCTCACGCCGGCATAGCGGGCGGCGCGCTGGCTTTGGCCCACGGCTCGTATCTCGTAGCCGAGCGGCGTCCGCCAGAGCAGGAACGCGAAAACTGCCACGGCGGCGAGAGCGATGAACAGCCCGACGTGAATGCGGTAAACGCTCGAAGGTAGTCCGAAGAGGATCCGGTGATTGTCGTTCGGCAGGATGGTGGCGAGTTGCGCGCCCGGTCCGATTGGAGAGGAAACGGAAAAACCGCCTTGTAGCTGCAGCGGTCCGCCGATGATGAGGTAACGCACGAGCCACTGCGCGACGTAGTTCAACATGATGGTGGTCACCACTTCGTGAGCTCCGGTTGTCGCCTTGAGCACGCCGGCGATGCCAGCCCAAAACGCGCCTGCTGCCATCCCGCCGAGCAACACCATGGGAAGCAGGATTGGGGCCGGCAACGTGCTGAACTTGACTCCGATGGCGGTGCATGCCACCGCACCCGCGAGGTACTGGCCCTCCGCGCCGATGTTGAACAGACCCGCTCGGAATGGGAGTGCGACGGCGACGCCGGCCATGAGCAGCGGCGTCACGAAAATTATCGTGTTGGAAATCTGCAGCGCGGAATTCTCACCCCCGCTGCAGAGAATCCCAAGGCCTCCGCAGACCAGGCCCTGGTACGCGACGACGGGGTCGCCCCCCGTACCCGCGACGATGAGCCCCCCAACGACGAATGCAAAGAGTACCGATCCGACTGGGACCGCCAGCCCGCGGGTCAACCGTCGTAGAGGTTCCGGGATTCGTGGCATGCGCGGCCCAGCGGCGCTGACCGATGAGGTTGCCACGACTACCTCAGCGGGGTGTCAGCACGGTGTGAGGGGCGGGCATACGGAATGCCCGCCCCTGTCTGTTTCCTAGCCCGCGGGAATGGTGTCTGGTGGCGTCAGCGTGCCGGCCTTGATCTTGGCCATGACGCTGTCCACCTCGGTCTGAATGTCGGCCGGGAGGGCGCCTCCCGGGAAGTTGTCCAGCTGGTAGCCGGCTCCGCCGTTGACGATGCTGAACGTCAGAGCTCCGCTCTGGAACGTCCCGTTGACGACAGACTGGATGGCTGTGTAGGTGGCGACGTCCACCTTCTTGAGAGCGCTGGCAATCACCGACGGGTCAGCGGTCCCCTGATCGGCGTCGACGCCGATGCTAAAGAGCTTCGCCTGCCCCGCCGCCTGCAGGGCGCCGAGCCCGCAGCCGCCCGCGACCTGGAACACAACCTCGGACTTCGCGGCAATCTGTGCCTTGGCGACGCTCTGGCACTTGGCCGGGTCGGTGAAGTCGTTCGAATAGCCGACCAGGACCTTGATCCCAGGGTCTTCCATTGTCGCTGCCCACTTGTAGCCGGCGATGTAGTGGTTGACCGGTGGGATGCTCACACCGCCGACGGCGCTGATCACGTTGGTTTTGCCTGGCGTCAGCTTGTCCTTCTCCATCATCCCGGCGATGACGCCGACCATTGCGCCGGCGTCCTGCTCCTTGAAGACGAGCGACACGACGTTGGGGAGCTTGAGGTCGTTGCCTTTCGCGTCAGTACCCACGCCGTCGATGATCGCGAACTTAACAGTGGGGAACTGACCGGCCACGGTGCCGACGGCCTGCTGCATGAGGAAGCCCACCCCGATCACCAGGTCGTAGTTCAGCTGGGCGTAGTGGGTGAGGTTGGGGATGTAGTCGCCGCCCGTGTGTGATTCGGTCACATCGCCCTGGATATGGAAGTCGACCTTCGCCTTCTCCAGGCCGACGTCGGCGAGGTGGTTGAAGCTCTTGTCGTTGAGGCCGCCGATGTCCGTCACCAGGCCGACCTTTACGACCTTGGCGGATGGGCTCGCCGTGCCGCCGGTGGTGCTGCCGCAGGCTGCAACGAGCAGCAGAGCTGCCGCCACCAGTCCCAGGTACCGAATCTGCGATTGCCTCATACTGCCCGCCCCCTTCAACAATTAACCTTGAAACCAGCCGGCCGGGATCGCGAATCGCTCCCGGTTCGCGCGAGATTGTAGTCCCTTTGCGACGTCCCCGACGCCACGGAATATTGAGGAAGGTGCCAGCCGCCTGATGCAGCCGCTCGAAGTCATCAGCAGGAAGCGCGACGGTGCCGAGCACTCGCCCGACGAGATCGAATTCCTGCTCTCCGCCTACCTCAGCGGGCAGGTTGCCGACTACCAGATGGCCGCATGGCTGATGGCGGTCTGCATCCGGGGCATGACGCGCGCGGAGACGCTGGCGCTGACGATGGCAATGGTCCGCAGCGGCGAGGTCCTCGACCTCAGTGGTATCGACGGCGTGAAGGTTGACAAGCACTCGACGGGCGGAGTCGGCGACAAGGTCACCCTCATCGCCGGACCGCTTGCGGCCGCCTGTGGCGTGAAGGTGCCCAAATTGAGCGGGCGCGCGCTTGCGCACACGGGCGGGACGCTCGACAAGCTGGAGTCGGTTCCAGGCCTCACGGTCGACCTCGAGCCGGAGCGTTTCATCCGGCAGGTCAAAGAGATCGGGATCGCCGTGGCGGCGCAGTCGCCGCGGATGGTGCCGGCGGATAAAGCGCTTTACGCGCTGCGTGACGTGACCGCCACAGTGCCCTCGATCCCTCTCATCGCGTCGAGCGTGATGTCGAAGAAAATCGCCGCGGGCGCGGACGCGATCGTCCTTGACGTGAAGTTCGGCCGCGGCGCTTTTATGCCAGACGTCCAGTCCGCCACCGAACTTGCCGAGGAGATGGTCTGGCTCGGTGAGGGGGCCGGCCGGCGGACAGTGGCGCTGATCACCGCGATGGACAATCCACTCGGTCAAAGCATTGGCAATGCATTGGAGGTCAAGGAAGCCCTCGACGTGCTCTCGGGTCATGGCGACAAGGAGCTGGTGGATGTCTCGCTTAGGGTCGCCGGCGAGATGTGCCGGCTTGCCGGGGTCTCGAAAGATCCTGCGGAGGCGCTGCGGAGTGGAGCTGGTCGGGAGAAGTTCGAGCAGATGCTGAGCGCCCAGGGCGGCCGCTTGCAGGACGGTTTACCCGTAGCGGCGAACGTCGTGCCCATCGTGGCCACGACCCGGGGCTACGTGGAGTCGATCGACGCGCTCGAGGTCGCACTCGTTGCTCTCGAGCTCGGAGCGGGGCGTCTGCGAAAGGAAGACAAGGTCGACCCTTCGGCGGGCCTTGTCATTCAGCTGCAGGTTGGTGACCGCGTGTCTGCGGAAGACCCCCTGGTCTGGGTCAATGCGCGCACACGGGAGCTTGCGGAGAAAGTTGCGCCCCGTTTGCGCGCCGCCTGGAAGCTCAGCCCGCACGAGGTCAACCGGCCGCCCCACGTCCTGGCCCGTGTCGACAAGGACGGCGTCACAAAGGCCCGATAGACTTCGGTCCGGCGCATGAAGAGCGAGAAGAAGTACCACGTCGGCCTGGCCAAGGGCGAGGTCGGCGACTACGTTTTGGTGCCGGGGGATCCCGGCCGCACCCCGCTGATAGCCAAGTTCCTCGACGGCGCGCGCGAGGTCGCCTTCAACCGCGAGTACCGCACGTTCACGGGCAAGGTAGACGGCGTGCCGGTTTCGACGATGTCGACAGGCATGGGCGGGCCGTCGGTCGCGATCGGGGTCGAAGAGCTGAGCGAGCTGGGAGTGCACACATTCTTACGTGTCGGCACCTGTGGCGCCGCGCAGCCTCAGATCAAGATGGGAGACCTCGTCATCGCCGAAGGGTCCGTACGCACCGAAGGCACGCCAAACGGGTACGTCCCGACGGAGTATCCGGCGATTGCCTCGCACGATGTCGTCAACGCTTTGGTGGCGGCGGCCACCGCAGCCGGTGCTCCTTATCACCTGGGCGTCATTCGCTCGGTGGACGCCCTCTACTCCGACCTGGTGCCGGACCAGATGCCGCGCGCGACGGAACTCAAGGAGGAGCTTGCGATGTGGTCGCGCGCGGGCATCCTCTGCAACGAGATGGAATCCTCGACGCTGTTCGTCGTCTCCCGAATCCGGCGGGTCCGGGCGGGCACGCTGAACCTGTGCGTCGACGAGATGGGTGCAGGCGAGATACACCACGTGGACCCATCATTCATGGACCGCATGTTCACGGTCGCGGTGGACGCGATCCGGCGCCTCATTGAGATGGATCGTGCCGCTAAAGGTCAGTAGGCACCCGCTGGTTGCGGACAGCCTCGCCGGTCTTCGCGACCGCGCCACGGAACCTGAAGAATTCCGAGCGCTGGCTCGGAAGGTCATCACACTCTTGATTTACGAAGCCACGGCGGATCTACCAGTACGGACTGGAACAGTCCAGACGCCGCTCAAAGAATCCGCTGCGACTTTCGTCGAGAGCGAGGTGGTCGCCATCCCTGTCCTTCGAGCCGGCCTCGGGATCCTGGGCCCGGCGCTCGAGCTCCTGCCTCGGGTCAGCGTCGGCTACATCGGGCTCGAGCGCGACGAGGAGACAGCTGTGGCGCGGATTTACTACCAAAAGCTGCCAAGACTCACCGGCAAAATACCGCTGCTGTTGGACCCGATGCTGGCGACAGGAGGCTCGGCGGCTCAAGCGCTGGACCTGATCAAAGAGGCCGGCGGCCGCGACCCTCGCATGATCTGCATAGTGGCGGCGCCGGAGGGGGTCAAGGAGCTCGAGGCACGCCACCCCGAGGTCCAGATTTTCACGGCCGCCCTGGACGAGGGGCTCAACGACAAAGCATTCATCGTCCCGGGCCTCGGGGACTTTGGCGACCGCCTGTTTGGGACGGGCTAGCCGAACTTCACCTCATAGGCAATCTCGTTGCACCGCTGCAGCTCGTCGTCGCTGAGGCCCATATTGGAGGCGAGCTCGAACTCGTGGCTCAGCGTGGTGGCCGCCACCGTTCGCGAGTCGGTGCTGATGGTGCAGCGGACGCCGGACCGCAACAGCGCGGGGAGCGGGTGCTGTGCCAGGCTCGGAACCGCCTTGCACTTCCAGTTCGCGGTCGGGCACAGGTCGAGGGCCACACCCTCCGAACGAATCCTCTCCACGATGCGCGAATCGCGCGCCGCGATCACCCCATGTGCGATTCGCTCGACGCCGAGGTTCAGCGCGTCCTCGACGTTCGACGGCTCGCCCGCCTCTCCCGCGTGGCAGGTGAGCCTCAGGCCCGCTGATCGCGCAGCCTCGAACGCCGGCCGCTGGGGCGCTGCCGGGTAACGGATCTCATCCCCGGCAAGATCGAAGCCAACGACTCCGCGGCCGGCAAACTGCCCCGCTTGCTTCGCCAGCTCAATGTTGTCCTCGACCGTGTGCTGGCGCATCGCGCACACGATGGCGACAGCGCGCAGTGGAGAGGCGGCGAGCCCCGCCAGCACCGCCTCGATGACCTCTGGCACCGTCAGGCTCTTCCTCAAATGAAGGCGTGGGGCCCAACGCACCTCAAGGTAATCGATGTTGTCCGCCGCCGAATCGATGCCCAGCTCCATCGCCGCGCGTTCCAGCGCTCCCGCCGTCTGCAAGACCGCAATCGCGTCGTCGAAGTAGGAGATGTAGACGGCCTGCGATGGACAGTCTTCCGGCGCCGTCATGCGCAACGGCCGCTTCAGATCAAGCCCCTGCTCTGACGCAAGCTCCTCGGCCGTTGAGGGACGCACCGCCCCATCGAGGTGGCAGTGCAGCTCAGCCTTACGCCAGGCGTGAAACCTGTTTATGACAGCGAGTAGATGCCGGGCAGCTCGCGGTACAGGCCGGCGTAGTCGAGGCCGTATCCGATGACAAACTTGTCAGGGATGACAAATCCGGTGAAATCGATCTGCGTCTCGACCTCGCGGCGCGCGGGCCGATCCAGGAGGGCGGCGAGGCGCAGCGACGCTGGACCAAGCTTCTTTAGCCGTTTCGCGATGGCGCCGATGGTGCGACCCGAGTCGACGATGTCCTCGACCAGCAGGACATGGCGCCCCACCAGCGGACCCTCGACCATGTGCGCCAGCCGCAGCCGCCCGCCGGAGGTTCCGGAGCCGTAGCTCGCGGCGCGCATGAACTCCAGCTCCGCGGGAATGGTCAGGCTCCGTAGAAGGTCCGCCGCAAAGACCGTGGCGCCTTTCAGGATGACGACCATCACCAGAGGCGTGTCGATGTCCGCATAGGTCTCGGAGATCTGCTTGCCGAGCTCGCGCACCCGCTTGTCGATCCGCGCGGACGAGATCATCGCCTTCGCATTGCCGCGCACCGAAACCGGAGGCTTCTTGGTCACCACCTCAGGCATGCGAGTACAGCTTAGTAGCTACCCTCACACGCCAATCGGGTGCCAGATCGTCTTCATCTCCATGAACGCGGTGACGAGGTGCGGGCTGCGTTCGCCGGCCGGCAGCTTCACCACGCGCTTCACGTTGTCAGCCGCGGCAGCCTCGACAAGCGCGACCTCATCTGGGGTGCAGCCACTGACGTCGATTGCGTTCACGTCCATATGAGAAGCGAGCCATGGCAGCAGCTCCTTGCGTTGGCCGCTGAGCACGTTGACCACCCCCGAAGGAAAGTCGCTGGTCGCCAGCACCTCTGCGAGAGTCAAAGCCGGAAGCGGCCGGTGCTCAGGCGCCAGGGCGACAACCACGTTGCCTCCACACAGCGCCGGCGCGAGCCGGCGTACAAGTCCTGCGAGAGCCGGGTCGTCTGAGGCGACGATGCCGACGATGCCCGTCGGCTCCGGGATCGTGAAGTTGAAATACGGGCCGCTGACCGGATTGACCGTGCCCGTGACCTGTGCCAGCTTGTCGGTCCAGCCCGCGTACCACACAAGAACCTCGACGGTCTCGTCCAGCTCAGCTCGCGCTTTTCTGCCGCCTCCCAGGAGCTCTTCGAACTCTGCGCGGCGCGCATCCAGCATTTCGGCGGCGCGGTAAAGGATCTGGCCTCGGTTCATCGCCGTGCGTCCGGACCAGCCTGCGAAAGCCGTGCGGGCTGCCCGAACGGCGTCGCGCAGGTCCTTCCGCGAGCCACGCGGCACGTTCACCATGCCATCGGGCCTATACGCGCGACCGGACTCGGACCGCACGAACTCGCCGCCCACGTACTGCTTGTACGTCTTGCGGACGTCGACCCGGTCAGCCCCGTTCTTATTCGCCATTAGACCAGCTCCAGGTACGGCAGCAATCCGTGCACGCCGCCCTCCCGTCCGTAGCCGGACTCCTTGTACCCACCGAACGGCGATGTGGGGTCGAAACGGTTGAAGGTGTTGGCCCAGACGACGCCGGCGCGCATGCGCTCCGCCATCCACAGGATTCGTGAGCCCTTGTCGGTCCACACGCCCGCGGAGAGGCCATAAGGCGTGTTGTTCGCTTTTTCCACCGCCTCCGCGGGCGTGCGGAAGGTGAGCACCGAGAGCACCGGCCCGAAGATCTCCTCGCGCGCGATCCGATAGGACTGCGAAACGTTGGTGAAAATCGTTGGCGGGAACCAGTAGCCGCGCTCGGGGAGCTTGCATTCGGGTTGGTAGATCTCGGCCCCTTCCTCGATGCCCGATTCGACAAGAGCCTGGATCTTCTCGAGCTGAGCCTTCGAGTTGATGGCGCCGATATCGGTGTTCTTGTCGAGCGGATCGCCAAGGCGCAGCGTCGACAGGCGCTGCTTGAGCTTCTCCAGCAGGGGCTTGGCAATCGACTCCTGCACCAGCAGCCGGCTGCCGGCGCAGCAGACATGGCCCTGGTTGAAGTAGATGCCGTTGACGATGCCCTCGACCGCCTGGTCGAGCGGCGCGTCTTCGAAAACAATATTTGCCGCCTTGCCGCCGAGCTCCAGGGTCAATCGTTTGCCGCTGCCCGCGAGCGAGCGCTGGATGAGCTTGCCGACTTCGGTCGAGCCGGTGAACGCCACCTTCTTGACGCCCGGATGCGAGACCAGCAGCGACCCGGTCTTGCCGGCGCCCGTGATGATGTTGACGACCCCCGCGGGCAGCTCGGCCTGCTGACAGATCTCGGCGAACAGCAGCGCGGACAGCGGCGTCGTCTCTGCCGGCTTGAGCACAACCGTGTTGCCCGCGGCCAGCGCCGGCGCGATCTTCCACGCCAGCATCAACAGCGGGAAATTCCACGGGATCACCTGGCCCGCCACTCCCAGCGGGCGCGGCCGCCGGTTGGGGAAAGCCCACTCGAGCTTGTCAGCCCAGCCCGCGTAATAGAAGAAGTGAGCCGCGCTCAGCGGGATGTCGACGTCGCGCGACTCTTTGATCGGCTTGCCGCCGTCCATCGTCTCGACGACCGCGAGCTCCCGCGCGCGCTCCTGGATGAGGCGCGAGATCCGGAACAGGTAACGAGCACGGCGCGATGGCGCCATCCGAGACCACGAGGTGAAAGCTGTGCCGGCGGCGGAGACTGCCTTGCCGACGTCGATGGCGTCCGCCTCGGCCACCTCGGAGAGCTTCTGCTCGGTCGCGGGATTGATGGTCGGGAAGCGCTTTTTACTGTGAGGCTCGACCATTTTGCCGCCGATGAAGAGGCCATACCTCGGCTGGATGCGGACATGGTCGATCGCTTCGGGAGCGGGGGCGTAGTCGAAGGTTTGCTTGGCGAGGTCCGCGGCCTGTCGCTTGGTGATGGCCATCAGTCGATGGTGAAGTAATCAGGTGATTGGTACACGCCGCTCCGCTCCTTGTCTATCTGCATGAGTACATCGTTGAGCAGCGTCGACGCGCCGAGGCGGAAGCGGTCCGGCGTCATCCATTCGGCTCCGAGGGTTTCGTAGAGGACCACGAGGTAAGCGATCGCCTGCTTGGAGGTTCGGATGCCCCCCGCTGCCTTGAAGCCGACCGGTCGCCCGGTCTCGCGCATGAAATCGCGAATCGCCTCCATCATGACCAGGCTTACCGGAAGCGTCGCCGCCGGTTGGACCTTGCCGGTGGAGGTCTTGATGAAGTCGGCGCCGGCCGCCATCGCCAGGATGCTGGCCCTGCGCACGCCGTCATAGGTGCCAAGCTCCCCGGTTTCGAGGATCACCTTGAGATGCGCCGAGCCGCACGCCTCCTTGATGGCGACGATCTCGTCGTAGACCTTCTGATAGTCGCCCGACAAAAAGGCGCCCCTGTCGATGACCATGTCGACTTCGTCAGCACCGGCGTCCACCGCGTCCCTGGCTTCGGCCACCTTGATCGAGGTGAAGCTCTGACCGGATGGAAAGGCCGTCGCCACTGACGCGACCTTGACGCCGCTTCCCTGCAGTCGCTCGCTCGCGTCCGCAACTCGCGCCGGATAGACGCAGATGGCCGCTACAGAAGGAATCGAGGAGTCGCCGGGCTTGGGGCGGATCGCCTTGGCGGAGAGTGCCGCGACCTTGCCGGGGGTGTCGGAGCCCTCGAGGGTGGTGAGGTCCATGCAGCGGATGGAGAGATCGAGCGCCCAGAGCTTCGAGGACTTCTTTATGGAGCGCTTCGCCAGCGAGGCAGCGCGCTCATTGGCGCCCACCTCGTCGACGCTACGCACGCCCCGCATCAGGGAGCCGAGGTGGGTCAGCGACAGGGCGGTGGCCATCCTTTGGATTATGCGCCCGGGCGGCAGCCCGCCCTTACGGCGGCGAAACCGGCCTTACCCGGGCTTGCAAATCGCCGTTCACCCGCCACCTTGGCAGCTGCTCGGTGATGACCGCGTCCACCGCGTCCACGAACTCCTGGATGTCCGGCTCGCGCATCGGCGTCGACAGCGCTCCCATCGCGCGCGGCGCCATGAGGACGCCGTGATTGACCAGCGAAAGGAAGAAGTCGTGCGTGATCTTTGGGTTGGAGGTGGCCTTGCTTCGGTAATCGGTGACCGGGATGTCGGTGAAGTGGATCGCGAACAGGGAGCCGGCGGCATTGACCTGGGCTGGGATGCCGTGGGTGGCGAACACCTCGGTCAGCTGGTCCTTCACCCGGGCTCCTTGTCGGTTGAGCTCCTCGTAAACGTCGGGCGTCAGCTCCTTCAAGGTCGCCACGCCGGCGGCCATCCCGAGGGGGTTGCCGTTGTAGGTCCCGCCCTGCGGAAGGTTGCGCATGCGTCGCGGGTCCATCAAGCCCATCACGTCGGCTCGCCCGCCAAACGCGGCCACGGGCAGGCCGCCGCCGATGATCTTGCCCATGGTCGTCAGGTCAGGGGTGACGCCGTAGAGCTGCTGAGCTCCGCCGGGGGCGACTCGCAGCGAGATCACCTCGTCAAAGATGAGCAGCATGCCAAGCTCGCGGGTCACGGTGCGCAGACGCCGTATGAAGTCGTTGGTCGCGGCGATCACGCCGCCGGCGCCGATGATCGGCTCAAGGATGACCGCCGCCACCCGGGCGCCTTCTTCTCGGAGGATCCGCTCCGCCGCGTCGGGATTGTTGAACGGAAGGACCACAGTTCCGTCCAGGGCCCATTGAGGCGTGCCGATCGAATCCGGCCTTGCACGTGGACGATCGGCCGGACCGGCGTCGGATGGCGCTGGGTGCGTGCTGACCTCGGCGTAGTCGTGGGTGCCGTGGTAGCCACCCTCGATGCGAGCGATGTTCGGCCTCCCCGTAAACGCACGCGCGAGCCGCATTGCGAACATCGTGGCTTCGGTCCCCGAGTTGCAGAAACGCACCTGCTCGAGGCTCGGCACGCGCTCACACAGAAGGGTCGCGAGCTCGACCTCGATCGGGTTGGCCGCGGCGAAGGCCGTCCCGCGAGCCGCCTGCTTGGCGATCGCCTCGACCACCTTGGGGTGGGCGTGTCCGAGGATCATCGCCGTGTAGTTGCCGAGCATGTCGATGCGCTCGACGCCATCGGCATCCCAGATGCGGCAGCCCTCGCCCCTATCGATGTAGAGCGGGTATGGATCGAAGTAGGTGGTGGTGCGGGTCGTGCCGCCTGGCATGACTTTGACGGCGCGCGCGTGCAAGGCCCGCGAGGCGGGCGTGGTCCGGCGGTAGACGTACTCGGGATCGACCATATGAGTTAATGAATACTGCACGTGCGGAGCACGAGCCGCACGTGCATGGTCAGCCTTCGATGAAGGTCGTGGCGTCCATCGTGGGTCTGAAATGGCTTACCGCCTGCGGCTGCCGACGAAGAAATCCCGCCCGAGGCCGTCGAGCGTGGCGCGAGGGGTATTGAGGACGAATCCGACCTCGCGCAGGAGCCGCCGCCACTCAGCGCGGGAGAAGAGGCCGTACGTATGCCGATCATGTTCGACACGCATCCCACCCGCCCGGTCTCGAATGAGAATCGCAAAGTCGACGAAATAGCTCGTGTCGCTTGGATCGGGGTCGGTTATCCACTGCAGGAAACGCACGCTGCCGCGCTCGGTGTCGTTACCGCCCTGATCGACGTTCTCGACAAAGGTCTCGCGTACGAAGTCAGGGGCGAAGAGTGCGGCGCCACCCGGCCGGCAATGTATGAACGCGGTCTTCATCGCGGCCCGCAGGTCGGACTCGGTCGTCATGTGACAGATGGCGTCGTGCACGAATACGGCGTCGAACGTCCGGCCCAGGCGCATTGTCCGGATGTCGTCTTCGACGTGCTCGCACTCGGGGTTGAGGGCTCGACTGACCGCCAGCATGTTGGGCGACAGGTCCACCAGCGTCATCGCAAAACGGGACTTGAGGTGAAAAGCGCTGTTGCCTCCGCCCGAACCAAGCTCGAGCACTTTGCGCGGCGGCGGCGTGGATGTCCTTGCCAGCACACGTTTGAAGAACGTGGCCTCCCCCCGATACTCCTCAGGCGTCGAGAAAGTCGGCCACCACTCGGCAAGCTCCGTGTAAAGCTTCGGCTGCGGCATAGGGGGGATTGTGGCCCTTCGTTTCGACATCCCACTTGACAGGCGGCGGACAACCGTCGACAACATGGAGGTCAGGCCGGGGGGCGCCGTGGTTGCACAGTCCTCGACCACGACCACTCGCCGTACGGGCATGGGCGCGGGCGCGCCGCTGACGTCACCGACCCCGGCGGCCACGTCGTCGAGTTCTGGACTTGGGATTTGGCTGGCCATTTACGAGAGCTGGCAGGGGGCGAGTCCCCTGGATCTCACTGAGGCCATGACCAATCGATGGCGCCCGCACCGAGCTAAAGCAGCTCGGCCGGGCACCTCGTGAATGGAACGCGCGATCCTTACCTTGTGGCCGGAAGCCCCCCTGCCACCGGCTGGTGGCCGGTGGTGGCGACGAGCTGGCGCTGGCCGCCCGGTCGGAACGTGTAGTAGCAGGCAACCGCAAAAATCCACACGTATCCAAGAATTCCTGCGGGGGTGGCATCCACGCCAAAGGACAATGTCACCACGTAGATCACGCCGATTACGATCGCCGCCCAGCCCACCCATTGCGACATTGCGCCGCCGCGGACGATGGCCACTCCAGCTGCGAGCATGGTCAGCCCAAGCACGACTGCGGTCATGTCGTACGAGGCCTGGTTGATCGCCACCACAGTTTGGGCGACCCGAACATCCAGGCCAGTTCGAGCCTGATTCGCCAGCCCGGCCCAAGCACCAAGGACCGGCAGTGTGAACGCGACCCAACCCGCGCCGGCCGCGAGCATCGTGACGGCGGGAATCGATGCATCCCTGCGGCCCTGTCGCAAGCGACCGTAGAGCCACGCGGCGAAGGGGATGAAAAGGAGGACGCCGATAGCCTCGATGTTGGCCCCTGCCATGAATCTGCTCACATCGACGTTCGCTAACCAACTTGCCAGCTGCGAATCTGACGGCCTGATGTCTGGATAGCCGTGGATCATCGCCCCACCCATGAGCAGGACGAAGAACAGAACACCACTGGCGGGTCCAACGCGATTCCCTATCGCTTGTCTCATTTGACGATCTCCTCCGAAAAGGTGGTTGGCATAGGCAATAGGCTGCGGCTAGCACGCTGCCCGGGTCGATCCAGCCACCTTGCGAATCGGGGGTGAGGGTGCCCCCATGGCGGGTGGAGAGGGCAGCCACATAGACGAGCGGCCTGCGGATACGGGAACATCCGATCGTGATCGGAGACGTAGTTAGGCGGCCGGCTGCCGGCTGGGTGGCCTGGGTTCTGGTCGGGATCGAGGCGCTGCTCTACCCGTTCACGCTTTATCTCGGCACCGGCGCTGGCGACCGGTTGTCGCCCACGCTCCAGTTCGGCTGGTGGGGAGTGCTCTCCCCGTTGCTGGCGATCGCGTTCGGAATCGTGGGCGCTCTGATCGTGCGTCGCCACCCGGGCCACGCGGTGGGGTTGCTGGCAGCAGCCGGCGGCTTTTGTTTGTCGCTATCTGCTTTTGCCGGCGCTTACGCCGCTTACTCGCTGACGCATGAGCACCTTCTGCCGGCGACCGGCTTCGCCGAGTGGCTGCGGGGCTGGACCTGGTACCCAGGCTCGACCATTCTCATCGTCCTGGTCCCGACCCTGTTCCCCGACGGCAAGTTGCCATCCGCGAGATGGAGGTGGTTGGTCTGGGCGGTCGCGACAGGGATCCTCACGCAGGTGGCGTGGGTCTCACTCAGCCAGTTGATGTTCGGCTTTCAAGACGTTGATGGGCCATACGCAGCGGCTGGCTGGTTGTTCAACCTTCTCACCACCCTGTCTGGCGTGTTTTGGATTCTCCCCGTGTTCGCCGCCGTCGTCGCCCTGGGGGTGCGCTTTCGCCGGTCCCGAGGGCTGGAAAGGCAGCAGCTGAAATGGTTTCTCGCCGCCGTCGTCCTTCAGGCCGCCCTCTGGGCGGGCTCGTTCGCCGTCTCGGCGACGACCCACCTATCTCCGTACCAAAACCCGTACTTCGAGATTCTGATCCCGCTGGCCCTACTCGCCATGCCGCTGGCGATCGGGGTCGCCATCCTCAGGCACCGGCTGTACGACATCGACATCGTCATCAGCCGCGGCATCGTCTATATGGGGCTGGCAACTTTCATCACAGTCGCCTACCTCCTGGTGGTAGTCGGCATCGGGTTTGAGGTAGGGACTGGTGGACGTCCCACCCTGCCGCTCTCTGTCGCGGCGATGGCCATCGTGGTGGTACTCATTCAGCCGGTAAGGATCAGGCTCCAAAGGTTGGCCAACCAGTTGGTCTATGGAGTTTCCATTGACCCTTATGCAGTGCTCGCTGAGCTCTCCAGAACCGCAGCCGTCGGGGATGTGAATCACGCGTTGGCACAAATCGCCCAGGCCTTTGCCAGAGGCATGGGCAGTCCGCGGGCGCGAGTCCGCCTCCTGCTGCCTGGCGCCTCGGCTGTTACGGCAACGTGGCCGCCTGGCGCGACCGGAGACTTTGGACAGACGTTCCCCGTTAGCGACGGCGGTGAGACGGTCGCGGAGATCGAAGCCGAGGGCTCCGGGGACCAGGGACTGACGCAAGCTCTCACCGGCCAGGCTGGGCTCGCACTTCGCACTCTCCGCCTCTCGGCCGAGTTGGCTGCCAGGCTGGCGCAACTCGAGGCCCAGGCGGGTGAGTTGACGGCTTCGCGTACCCGGCTCGTCCAGGCCCAAGAGACCGAGCGGCGCCGCCTGGAACGTGACCTCCACGACGGCATCCAGCAGGATCTGGTCGTGCTCATCGCCAAGGCGAGGCTCGCCCGCAACCAGCTCGACCGCGACCCCGCCCTGGCAGCCGAGACTTTGGCCGAGCTACAGACCAGCGCGCAGCACGCCGTTGCGGATCTCCGGTCGCTGGCGCGCGGAATTCACCCGGCGGTTCTCAGCTCAAGGGGTCTGGTCGAAGCCATAGATTCCATGGCGGCCCGGATGCCGGTTGGCGTCCACGTGGAAGCCGACTCGAGGGTTCGTGAGGTCCGTTACGCTCCCGAAATCGAAGGCGCGGCGTACTTCGTGGTTGCCGAGGGTCTCGCCAATGTTCTCAAGCACTCGGGGGCGACCGAGGCCACTGTCACCATCAGCGCAAGCGATTCCTGGTTGCAGGTGGCAATCGCCGACGACGGCCGGGGGTTTGCCGCCGGCGCAGTAAAGGAGTCAGGGCTGCGTGGCCTGCGTGACCGGGTCGCGGCGCTCGGCGGACACATAGAGATAGACAGTGGGGAATCCGGCACTCGTCTCGAGGCGTCACTTCCATCTGCTCGAGAACCAAATGTCTAAGTCGCTGAGAGTCGTCATAGCCGAGGACAACTATCTGGTCCGGGAGGGGACGCGGCGACTTCTCGAAGACTCCAACGAGGTCGAGGTCGTGGCGGCAGTTGGTACCGCGGACGAGCTGCTCGATGCTGTGGACAGGCTCGCTCCAGATGCGGTGCTGACGGACATCCGGATGCCGCCTGGCCATGACATGGAAGGTATCCATGCTGCGCACCAGATTCGAGCGCGCCATCCGCAGGTTGGAGTTGTCGTCCTGTCGCAGCACGCCGACGAGGCCTATGCCTTCCAGCTGCTGAAAGGCGGAACTGCCGGCCTTGCCTACCTGCTCAAGGAACGGGTGGGCGACACGGATGAGCTGCTGCGTGCGCTTCGGGAGACGATTGCGGGCCGATCGGTCATCGACCCAATAGTCGTCGAGGCGCTGCTGGCCTCGCGCGCGAGACTGGCGCACTCTCCGCTTGCAACGCTGACGCCGCGAGAAACCGACGTGTTGCGTGAGATGGCCCAGGGCAAGACCAATGCGGCAGTAGCTCAGTCCCTGTCGATCTCTGAGTCGGCGGTTGAGAAGTACGGCAACGCGATCTTCTCCAAGCTCGGCCTATCCGAAGAGGCCCAGGTGCATCGGAGGGTAGCGGCCGTCCTGACATTCCTTCGCGAGTCGCATTGACCTCGTAGCGCTAAGCCTTAACCGAGCTGCCGCGCACGACTTTGATGAGCTCACCTGCGAGCCCGATCGACTCCTCCGTCTGATAGATGTTGTTGTTGAAGGTGAAGCCACCGAATCCGGCGTCCATGTACTTGCCGATCAGCTCAGCGGCTTGCTGAACGTTTGCCACCGTCGCCATTGCGCGTCGCTCCGGTGTAAGGCCGGCGATAATCGCGGCAGCGTCCTTTTCATTTTCGGCCAGCACCAGGGTCACACCGAGTGTCAGCAGGACCTCGGAGGGATCCCGCTTGACCGCCTCGCAGTGCTCCTCGAAGATCTGCTTCTTGCGCTTCAGCTCGTCGAGGCTCGCAGCAAACCAGTGGCCGATGTCGCCGTGCTGGGCGAGCAACCGCAGGGTGCGCTTCTCGCCGGTGCCGCCGATCAGGATCTTCGGACCCCCGGGCTGAATGGGCCGCGGGACGTTCAGCGCCCGATCGATCTTGTAGTACTTGCCCTCGAACGACGGCCTGTCCTGAGTGAACATCAGCTTGGCGATCGTCAATGCTTCATCGAGGCGGTCCATTCGCTGTCCGATGGGCGGAAATTCAATCCCATATCCGATGTGCTCGGACTCGTTCCAGGCGGCGCCGATGCCGAGGATCGCGCGGCCTTTTGAGATGACATCGAGAGCCGTCACCTGCTTTGCCAACAGCGCCGGGTTCCGATAGGTCACCCCGGTCACGAGGGTCCCAAGCTTGACGTGAGAAGTCTGGGTTGCGAGCGCGGACAGAGTGGTGTAGGCCTCCATCATTGGCTCGGTCTCGGGACCGATCCCGCTGATCTGATAAAAGTGGTCCATCACCGTCACGAGGTCGAACCCGGCCTTCTCGGCGGCTTGCGCGTTCTTAGCCACGCGATCGAACAGGCCGTCGTTGGCAACCCCAGGGAACGTGAAGGTGGGCATGTGAAAGCCGAACAAAACACTCATATGTACCAAAAACGCCCAGAGCCCCATGAACATTCCCATGAGGGCTCGGAAATTTCCAGCAGATATTCCGATACGCTGCGACACGAGTTGAGCGCCTACGACGCCGGCGCCTGGCATGACTTCTTCGTAACCGCCGGCACGGGCGCCGCTGCCCTCACGGGCTTGCTGTTTGTGGCCCTCTCCATTCAGCTCGACGGGATCCTCGGCCACCCGGAGCATCGGTTCAGAGCGCGCGGCAACTTTTTCGGCCTGACGCTCGTCATGGTGATGGCGCTCGTGGTGCTCATGCCGAGTCTCAACCGGAGGTGGCTAGGAGTCGGGCTCATCCTGCCGAACCTGTCGAGCTACACAGTCAGCGGGGTGGGCGGTTAGCGCCGACCGGGTGGGTCGCGGCCGTCGAGCACGACCGTCCAGCGTTCAATCCGAACCGGCCGCAACATACCGTTGGTTGCCCACGGGTCCTTCGCCATGCGCTCGCGGACCGCGTGTTCGGACTCCGCCTCGATGATCCACAGCACCTCCCGGTCGCCTTCGAGAGGGCCGGCGAGCAGCACGAAGCCCTCGTTGACGAGGCCATCCATGTAGGCGGCATGCTCGTCCCAGCCGGCCTGCTTGCGCATGTTGAGGGACCAGTCCCAGGGGCCGCCTCGCTCAACCCGCACGACAAAGCGCGCCACGCGCCAAGCCTATCGCGCATGCTCAGCTTCTCAGACCCGAATCCTTACTTACCGGCGCGCATAAGAACCACACTTGCAACAGATAGGGGTAATGAAATGAAGATCATCCGAAACGGTATCAACACGGTGGCGGGGCCGAGCGAATGGTTCACCGGTGCCGTCTTCGTTGACGCCGTGGCGGCACCTTCAGAAGGTTCGCACCTCAGCGCGAGCAGCGTCCATTTCACGCCTGGTGCCCGAACTGCCTGGCATACACATCCAAACGGCCAGACGATCTTTGTGACGGAAGGCATTGGTTTCGCGCAGCGCCGCGGTGGCTCGATCGAAGTCATCCGGGCGGGCGACCGCGTTTTCTTCGAGCCGGGTGAGCACCACTGGCATGGAGCTGTGCCGACGCGATTCATGACCCACCTCGCGATGCTCGAGGTCGACGCGAAAGGCAATGCTGCGACGTGGGGCGACCACGTCAGCGCCGCCGAATATGCCGCGGCGCCATCGACGGAGGAGGCGTAGGCATGAGGGCTGCCATCTTCAACGGACCACATTCCGTCGAGGTTGGGGAGCGCCCCGACCCGGTGATCAGCGCGCCGACAGATGCAGTAGTTCGCGTCGTCCTTTCATGTGTTTGCGGTTCGGACCTCTGGTACTACCGCGGCGACTCGCCCCATGATCTCGGCCCGATCGGCCACGAATTCATCGGGGTGGTGGACGAGGTCGGTCCCGAGGTGCGAGGCATCGCAAAGGGCGACTTCGTCATCGCCCCGTTTGTCTACTGCGACGGGACGTGCGCGAACTGCCTCGCGGGGGTGACGTCACAGTGCGTCCAAGGTGGGGGGTTTGGCAACCACGGCATCGACGGCGGCCAGGGCGAGGCAGTACGCGTGCCCTTGGCGGGCAGCACTCTGGTCCGAGTGCCAGGTTCCGGTCACTCGGACGAAACGATGCGCTCGCTGCTCGCACTCTCCGACGTGATGTGCACGGGTCACCATGCGGCGGTGAGCGCCGGCGTCAAACCAGGCAGCGTCGTCGCCGTGGTCGGCGACGGTGCGGTTGGTCTCTGTGGCGTCATCGCTGCGCAACGCTTGGGTGCGGCGCGGATAATCGCCCTCAGCCGAAACCCGTCGCGCCAGAAGCTCGCGACGGCGTTCGGCGCCGAGGAGCACCTTGTCATCCATGACGCGATCCAGGAGGTCGACCGGGCGCTCATTCAACACATGACAAGACCGGAGAACCATGGCGCCATCCAGGGTGCGATTGACTACTTGACCGACGCGCTCCTATCCCACCTCGCGTACGAGGAACAGGAGTTGGTGGAGCCACTGGCGCGGTTCGGCTTCTAGCCAGACCAAGTCGCCAGGGCCAGAGGAACTCCTGGATCGCGAAGCTGTCAAATTTCCTTCACCACCGGCTTCAGATCGCCCTTCAGCGCATCCTCATATGCGGCCCACAGCACCCCATACGCCGCCACCATGCCCTCGGGGCGGGGCTGCCTCAGTGCCGCTTCGAAGCGCTTCGTATACGCATGGTCGCCCAGCTCATCTCGCAGCAAGGCCTGCGTCTGCGCCTCCCATTTCGACGCCGACGCGAGGTCCTTGCGCTTCTCAATCATCAGCCGGCCCCGGTTCATCATCTCCTCCAGGCGTGCGACAAAACCGTGCCGGTCGAATCCCTTCGGCGCGCGGGGCGGGCCCTCGCGGCTTACCGTCTTCCATTGGACCGGGCGGCCGTATGTCGGCGCCGACGCGGAGGGGCGCCAGCCAACGGTTGCCCGCTCTCGGTCGTATGCCGCGCGCTTGGTGCTGTTGGTCAGAACCTCGTGAGCCAAGTTGATCAACTTCGCGTGCTCGAGCGCGTCCGGATGGTTGCCGCGGTCAGGGTGCCAGTACTTGAGCTGTCGTCGCCAGGCGGCATGCAACTCCGTCTCCGTTGCGTCAGGCGGGACGCCGAGCACGAAGTAGTAGTCGGCTAAGGGACGGCGGTCGTAAGGCGAGGCCGAACCTCCTTCGTCTCACACGTGGAACTGGGCTGTCGAAAGCGCAGTCTCGCACGGCGGCCAGGGCTTGTGGCAAGCCCCCTCGCCGGTGGGATAATGGTTATCGAGACAGCCGTTCTTCGCGACGCTTTGCGGCCGACTTTGCCCACCGACGTCTAGGCCGCACGGGTGGGCTTCAGTCCGCCGCAGGCAGCCTTGTAGGTGCCTTAGTCAGCTCGTTGAGCTTTCGCACGGTGTTCGCGCTGCGGATGGTGATCTTCTTGTACAGAGGCGTGCCGACGATTCTGTTCATCTGGCTCTTGCCCACGTTCACGCGATCGACGCGCCAGACGACAGCCCCAGGCGTGTACCTGAGCTCATCGACGCCGGGTTTGTTCGGGAGGCGGTCGAGGATCCCGCGATCGTCGAGCTCGTTCCACAGCAAAAGGACATAGGTCCGCATCGTTTTGTCGTCGACCCAATTACGCGGAATCGCGTCGACCATTTTCTTCAGGGTCTTGAGGTCCTTGACAAGCACCTTGATCGCCATGCCCGTGTGCTGCTCAAGCGCCTTCTCGATCCGGGACGTGAGTTGCTGAGGGTCCGATGCTCGAGTCGAGAAGATGACGTTGCCGGAGTTGATGTAGGTCCGTACATCTGACAGACCGAGGGCGACGAGGGCCTCTTTGATGGCCGCCATCGAGACGATGCCCTTGCCCCCGACGTTCACGCCCCTCAGAAAAGCCACATAGGTCATCACGGCTACTACCCAGGGCTATATCAGTGAGATACCCACCGGAACCAGCGAATCCCAATTACTGCGAACACCACGGTGTAGCCGAAGCTGGCGAAGAGCGCACCCCAGCTTTGACCGCTCCACGCAGTCGCACCCATGGCGGCCGATAGTAACGTCTCGAGACAGCCACCAGGGGACCAACGGGACACCAGCTCGACCGTCGTTCCGAGCCGATCTGTATTTCCGAAGACGCTGAGTCCGATCAGCGGTACGTAGAGGAGGCGGCCAGCGGCGTTGAGCGTGTCTGCCGAAGCTATCAGTCCCACAATCGCTTGGCCAATGCTGAGGAAGACGGCAGATCCGAGCAACGCGACCAAGACTGTAAACAGGTAGTCCTGCGGGGGCAGAGTGACACCCACGAAGAGGCCCGCAACCACGAGAACCACAATCGCCATGACTAGAACCGCGCCGAGTTGCACGATCCAGCGACTGACCATGATCGTCCAGGTCGGGGCCGGTGTCACCCGAAGCCGTTGAAAGACGCCGGTATCGCGGTCTCGCGCGATCGCAAGCGAGTAGCCGACGGTCCCGATCGAGACCAGCCCCACGGTGAGCGCGAGGCTGATACGAAACTCGGGACCGCCTAGTGCCGCCGAGCTTTTGCCGAGGCCGGTGGCCACCAACAAGATGAGAGGAAGGGCAAAGGTAATCACCAGAGACATAGGAGTACGCAACTGAGCCGTGCTATCTGCACGTAGGAGAACCTTGAGCGATGACGACCAGGTCGGGACTGCCACCGAGCGACGCTGGGGAACCGTTATGTCGTCAGTCACGCAATTCCCGTCCGGTTAGCGCGATGAAGACGTCCTCCAGAGTGACCTCGCCGTGGGCTGCCTGGCGGACTTTAGGGTCATCGCGATGCGCCGCAATCAGAGCCGCGGGCGTGCCTACCGTCAGTATCTTGCCGTGATCCATGATGGCAACGCGATCACAAACTGCCTGCGCCTCCTCCATCGAGTGTGTCGTGAGAAGGATGCTGCGCCCCTCATTGCGAAAGCGCTCGATCCGGTCCCAGAGCTGGCGCCGGCCTTGCGGGTCGAGCCCCGCGGTGGGCTCGTCGAGCAGCACCAGCGCGGGATCATGGACGGTCGCGATCAGCAGTGAGAATCGTTGCTGCTGACCCCCCGATAACTCGCGAAAGCGCTTGGACACTTCGTTCTGCAGATTGATTTCTCCCAAGAGTTCGCGTATCTGCGACGAAGAGAGGGTGACGCCGTACAGGCCGGCGTACAGTCGCACGATCTCAACTAGCGTGAGACTCGAGTGAAAGCTCGTAGCCTGCAGTTGGATTCCGAGCTGGGCCTTGGCTTGCAGCGGGTGAGCGCGGGCGTCGATCTCTCCGATCACTATGTCGCCGGACGCCGGACGCAGGAGTCCTTCGATGGCGCTCAGCGCACTGGTCTTGCCCGCACCGTTGGGACCCAGAAGTCCGTAGATCTCCCCCTCGCGAACCTCAAGATCGATGCCGTCAACGGCGACGACTGGACCGTAGGTAACGCGCAGCCCGGTGACCCGGAGCGCTGGTGTCAAAGCGGGGGCATCCGACTGCGTCGCTGTCAGTGCATCTCCTCGAACAGGCCCTCTGTCATATTGTTATCAAATTGATAGACTGGCGCGATCATACAATGTGTACCAACGGAGGGTAATCGCTTGCGCCGGACAAGATCTGATGTCTTCCCGATAATCGGTGTGGTGGTGTCCGCCGTGCTCATAGTGATCGGTCGTACACAAGGGAACAACCCGGTGGCGATCGCCGGCTACGTTGTGCTGGCGCTATCGGCCGTCCTTTATCTCTACTTGCGGTCGCGTCATGCATAAGGGAGAAGCCGAATGCCTGGGCTGAGTAGGAGCGACGTTGTCGTCGACATGCCAAGTCCGCCTCTTGAGGAGCGCCGCATTGACGGCCTCGCGGGCTTGCCGACCCTTGTCGTCGGCGTTGCGGCCCTCGTTGGCGGGACCGGGCTCTCCTGGCAGTTGCTGTCAGAGGTGGTCCAGCACCGCAGGAGCGCTGCTGTCGTGCCTCTCTACCTGGCGGCGCTTCTCCTCATCGCGTTATGGATCGCTGCGATTCGTGGGCTCGTTGCGGTTGCTCCCGGGGAGGCCCGCGTGGTTCAACTCTTCGGCAGCTACGCCGGCACGATTAGAAGGAGCGGCTTGCGCTGGGTGAACCCACTGTCTAGGCGAATCAAGGTCTCTACCAGGATCCGCAATCATGAGACCGCTCTGGCGAAGGTCAACGATGCTGAAGGCAACCCGATCGACATCGCCGCAGTAGTGGTCTGGCAAGTCGAAGATACCGCCCGTGCTCTGTTTGACGTCGACAACTTCGTCCAGTTCGTTGCCTTCCAAGCCGAGACCGCCGTCCGGCTGGTCGCAACCAGTTACCCGTATGACACCCACGGCGACGGCGCACCTTCCCTGCTCGACAACGCCGAAGAAATCACCGCCAAGTTGTCAGCCGAGATAGCAGCCCGAGTCCGGCCGGCCGGAGTCAAAGTCATCGAGTCGCGAATAACGCGGCTGGCGTACGCGCCGGAAATCGCCCAGGCGATGCTGAGGCGCCAGCAGGCAAGCGCCGTAGTCGCGGCACGGAAACGGATCGTGGAGGGGGCGGTCGGCATGGTCCAGATGGCGCTTGAGCGGCTCGAGGATCAGGACATCGTGACCCTGGACGACGAGCGCAAAGCCACGATGGTGTCCAACCTGCTCGTCGTCCTTTGTAGCGACCAGGCGACCCAGCCAGTGGTCAACGTAGGATCCCTCTACCAGTGAGGACGCTAGTGAGGGCGGTTTCGGAGCGAAAAAGCCTCCTTCTCAGGCTCGATCCGGCAGTCCACGACGCAGTCGCCAGGTGGGCACATGACGAGTTGCGCAGCAGCAATGCACAGATCGAGTTTCTGTTGCGCGGAGCCCTTATCGACGCTGGGCGCCTGCCAAGTGCGCTCAGTGTTAAGCGCGCCGCCCGGGGCAACCATGCCCGCTCGTCTCCTCGGCAACGAGCTGGATGACCGGCTGACCGGCTGCAGTCCATAGAAGATGGCCGACGCGGCGTGATCGGTGCCAGTCTCCGCCAGACGCCACCGATGACTGCAATCCATCCGCTGTATGCGCGCAGCGCCACCGTAGACATCCAGCAGACCGACGAAGCTGTCAAATGAAGCTGTCAAATGCCGCAAACGTGATGCAGTGCAGCAGGTTGACCACAACATGTAGATCGCCAGACCGCGCAGGCACAACATGTTGGTGCTCGCGCAGGGAATCGAACCCTGAACCTTGGGATTAAGAGTCTCTCGACACGCCGCCTCAGGGAGGATCAGGGAGGCTCAGGGGTCTCCTGGAGTCTCCCGGTCAAGGTGTCAAATAGGGTGTGTGTAACCGTCGCTCAAGCGGCGCCGTTGCACACTCATGTTGCTGCCACGCTGGGTCGCCGCAGTGATGGCGGGCCTTGTGATCGCAGGCTGCACGAACAAGACAGCAGTGACACCGTTCCGCCCCGAGTCCGTCACCTTTGTCTCGCCCGATGTGGGCATGGTCATCGGCCTCTCAACTTGTGGTGAGGTTCAGTGCCTCCGGCTGGCGAAGACCATCGACAGCGGCCACACCTGGACCTGGTTGGCCGGCGGGGGTCTGTCTGGCCTCTCGCTGGCCGACAGATGGCAGCTGCGGTTTGCCGATGCCCAAAACGGGTGGATCTCTGGGCCACTCCTCTTCGCGACCCACAACGGAGGCCGGACCTGGACCCAAATCGCGCTTCCCGGCCTTGGCTCCCGAACCGGCTCTGTGGGAGCTCTCGAGGTGGCGGACGGCCGAGTTTTCGCCGAGGTCGCCGAGGGGACCGACCAGGACACATACGGTCCCGTCGTCCTGTTCAGCACTGAGGTCTCAAAGGACTCGTGGGCAGCGGTGGGGAACGTCGCGACCGGGTCAGCCGGCTACCCGGGCGAGATTTCAGTGGCTCAGGGGGCCATCTCGGCGATGCTGCACCCCGTCGTCGTATCCCAGGACCACGGTGACGAAGTCCACTCTCTCCTGTACCACAGCACCGATGGCGTCACCTGGCAGGACAGTTTGCTGCCATGTCCACCCTTTACCGTCGCGAGCGTTGCAGCCGCCACGTCGTTGCGAGTGTTCATCGTCTGCTCAGGTGGTGTGGCGGCTGGTTCACAGGTCAAGACGGCATACCTCTCCACTGACGGCGGCGCCAGCTACAAACGCGTGGGCGACCCACCGTTCGCCGGTGATTTCGACGAAGTGGCTGCTTCACCTCTCGCGCTATCGGTTGCCGTCGCTTCAGGCGCTACCTACATCTACACCAGCTTCAATGAAGGCCGCGACTGGTCAACTACCTATTTGCCACAGACCGGTGGTCTTCCTCTGTCTGACCTGAGGTTCACTACGCCGACCCAAGGCATCGTCATCTTTGGCGTGCCCGCATACCCACAATGGCTCCAGCTCCTAATGACCCGTGACGGTGGCCACAGTTGGGCGACGATCGATCTCTCGCCTTCATGAATCATCAGGTGCTATGCCGCGCGACAATGGCGGTGATCTAACCCGCTGGAAGCCGCTTTCCGTGGCGCAGGCAGTCGGGCTCATGACCGGGCTCGACTGCGCATGGTGGATTGCGGGCGGCTGGGCCATCGACCTATTCCTCAAGCGGGCCACCCGAAACCACGCCGACACCGATGTGCTGGTTCTGCGCGCAGACCAGGTCCGGGTCTGTAGCCACTTCTCGAACCTTGGCTGGGAATTGTGGGAGGTTGATCGGCCAGGTCACCTACGTCGTCTCAGTCGAGACGAAACCGTCCGCCCGTCAATCCACGACCTTTGGTGCCGACCGGACCGACGGTCGGCGTGGGCGCTGCAGATGATGCTCGCTGAATCCGTCGGCGATCGCTGGATTTATCGCAGAGACTCCGAAGTAACCCTCTCGCTAAGCGAGGTTGGACTCCACACCGCCGACGGTGTTCCCTACCTCGCGCCGCAGGTCGAACTTCTCTTCAAATCAAAGTCGCCACGTCCCGAGGACGAAGCCGACTTCACTCTGACGACGCCTCAGCTGCCACCAGCTGCGCGACGCTGGCTCGCATCAGCGATAGGCCGCACAGATCCTAGTCATCCGTGGCTGCCACGACTCCGCTGACGTAGCCACGTAGCCAACACTTCCTGGCGAGGGGTTCTCGAAGTTGTCGCCGCCCCTTGACTCTCGACCGGTTGAGAGTTGCAAGCTGTTGGCGTGGGTCAATCGAACACCCGACATCTAGAGTCAATCGGCCAGTTCTCCCGCCGCGCCGGGATCCCGGTTAGCCATCTTCGCCATTACCACGAGACAGGGCTATTAGAGCCGGCATACGTCGACCCCGAGTCAGGCTATCGGTATTACGCCGCCGCGCAGCGTGAGGCGGCTGAGGTCATTGCGATGCTCCGCTCGATCGACATGCCAGTGCGGGAAATCCAGCGCGTGCTGGCTGATCCGTCCGAGGCGACCGTTGGAGAAGTCTTGGCTACCCACCGGGCGTGGCTTGAGAAGCGTCTAACCCAGGTCGCCGGTCGCCTTGAGGCCATCGACCGAATTGTCAAGGAGGGCATATTTGTGAAGCAGCCGCCCCAAGTTGCGGAAGACGGTTTTGTCCCAGTCCGCGTTGAAAGCGTGCAGGCACATACTCCGACTGCCGAGCGTTGGCGCGAGCTCCGCGAAAAGCTACCTCGCCGTTTTGCTGAGGAGCCACAGGAAGTTCACGTTGTCTTGCTCGTCGCCGACAGCGGGCGCCACATCCCCTTGTGGGTCGGAGGTTTCGAGGGCCAAGCACTGCAACTCCATCTAGACGGTCTCAAGACTGAGCGACCCCTAACTTACGATCTGATACTGGATGCCTTCAATCGCCATGGGGTCAGCCTGTTGAGAGCAGACGTACTCCGAATTGTGGACGGAGTCTTCTTCGCGCGACTGATTACCAAGTCAGACGGTCGCGTCGAGGAGTTGGACTGCCGACCCAGCGACGCCCTGAATCTCGCTCTACGCGCAAACGTGCCCATCGCCGTCGCGCAAACTCTGCTCGATGAGGCCGGCGTCGACGCGGGGTCCGATCTCACCACCTAGCCCGACGTCAGGGTGGACCGTCGCAACACGTAGCCGGGCTGTTTCGATGAGATCGCTGTTCGCGCCATATGAGCTTCGGTCCTCCCGACTTGAACTCGACCTAGTGGAAATGCGATTCTTGATCCGCTGCTGTGGGGGTTCAGGCCTTGACGAACGCGGTTGCTGAGTTCAATTTGCGTGTGCTCGGGTGCGATCCGCGGGCGGCGCGTTCTCAACCGTCAAGGTGTCAAATAGGGTGTCAACCACCGATTGGGGACGAGCTGCCATCGACTACTTGAGACTCTAGGCACCGCATAGAGACTCTCTGAGACTCTGTGACACTACATATTGGTGCTCGCGCAGGGAATCGAACCCTGAACCTTGGGATTAAGAGGAGATTGACCTTCCTTGCCACGAAGCGTCAGGACGTGTCAGGGCGTGCCTCACGGACACGGCTGTCTGATGCGTTGGTGCCACAGCGCGTCCTGGCGTGTCACAGAGTGTCCTGGGTAAGCTGTCAAACAAGCTGTCAAACTCTGCGCCTCAAGCGCACCTATCGCTGCCAGCCTCTGGCCTTGACCTAGCCGTCTTTCGCGCGCGAGGCTGGAACCACCAGGCCCGACTCATACGCCATCACCACGGCCTGGACCCTGGACCGAGCTTCGAGCTTGCTCAGGATGTGGGTCACATGGGTTCTGACGGTCGCCTCGCTGACGTGCAGCTTCTCGCCGATCGCCCCGTTGTCCAGGCCGCCGGCAACCTCGATCAGCACCTCAGCTTCTCGTGGCGTCAACGACTCGATTGCCGCCGGCCGTGCCACACCCGAGGGCCGATAATGGGCCTCGATCAGCCGGCGGGTGCGCGCGGGCATCACAAGAGCATCCCCACCCGCGACCAGTTGGATTGCAGATATCAGCTGCTCAGGTGAAGACTCCTTGAGCAGAAACCCAGAGGCCCCCGCCTGCAACGCCTTGAACACGTCTTCATAAAAGCGAAGAAATACTGCTGCGCGTTCCTCCGGGCTCAGCCGACCAAGCGCCCTTGACAAGTCCTCGTGTTGGTCAACTGCATCCGTCGGACTCGGCAAGCCCGACCTTGCTTCCGGCAACCGGAGCACCGACCACCAATGCGATCGCCGCATGGTTCGGCTCCGGTTTGCCACGATGGAAAGGAACCAGCCTTTGGCTTGAGCGCTAGAACGGAGCTGGCCGATCGACCGCCAGGCTCGGAGAGTTGCCTCTTGCACCGCATCTTCGGCCTGACCCGCGTCGTTCAGGATTGCGGCTGCAAGCCGGTAGCCCACGGCGATGTGAGGTCCGATCAGTAGCTCGAAGGACGCCTGATCACCGGTACGCGCGGCAGCGAGGAGCTGCTCATCGCCACCTAGTACAGCTACCTGCTGCACCTGTCAGACCTTAGCCAGGCATTTTGCGCCACATCCATAAGACCCGCCGAAGGCCTCTACTGTTGCAGGGATGTCGACTCGCCCGCTGGGGTTCGAGCGCTGTTGCTGAATTCAGGATTGGCCCGAACACGGTCTTCTGACCGACAGATCGGTTTTTCAAGGTGTCAGTCAAGGTGTCAAACGGCGGAAGACATGACACACCGCGTCAGCAACCCCTAGATATGGGGTCGATTTGAACTCGAATCCGCCGTTGGTGGTGCTCGCGCAGGGAGTCGAACCCTGAACCTTGGGATTAAGAGTCTCTCGACAGTGCGTCTCAGGGAGGATCAGGGAGGATCAGAGCGTCTCAATCGAACTCGGACTTATGACGCAACAGTCTCAGGGAGTCTCAGCGAGGATCAGGGAGTCTCCCGGTCAAGGTGTCAAATAGGGTGTCAGCCTAACCCCCTCGGTTAGAGCTGCGCCAATAGAGGATCGCGGCCACGTTCCCCCTTGGAATTGATGGGCTCCACGCCTATCTGTTCGAATGGCGATTTTTCGGCGCTGAAGGGGAATTATCGAGCATGCGTGAATAGGCGAATGCCCACCCGTCTGAAACCACCGGGTCGGGACTACAAACAAGATCTAACCTGGCCGGCTGGGCGAGCCGAGAGGTGACCTTGACAACGGCAATCCAGTACCTGCAGGACGCGGACGCGATCGCCTTCGTCCTCCTTGGAATCGCAACCGCTCTGGGCTGGGCAAGACACCGCGATCGCTCCCTCGGATTCCTCGCCCTGGCCATCGTGCTTCTGTCACTGGTTGTACTGCTCGGACGCATTCCGAAGGCTTACTCACCACCCCTTCTCCCGCAGATAAGCCTCCTGGTCTTCATCTGCTCCGGGTACGCACTGCTTCGGTTCAGGGACTCGTTGATTCCCCTAACGCGAAGGTGGCACGCCGTCGTGGTCATCGGCGTCGTGGTTGCATGCTGTGGCTACCTCACGACCCAGGGCCTGGTCGCGGTCGATGCTGTACCGCTGAGTCTTATGACCGGAGCTGCCGTCGTTCTCGTTCTCGTCTGGTCGGCAATGGTGGTAGAGCCAATCATTCGCTTCTGGCTCGTCGCACGCGACCTGCCCGCGGTCCAGGCATGGCGGCTGCGGTCCTTGAGTATCGGCTTCGGTGGCCTGGTGGCCATCTTGTTGGCAGCCGTTGGCTCCCTTGCCTTCAAGTCCACACCACTGTTCCAGGTACTGATTCAGCTATCCGTACTTCTGATTGTTCCGTTGCTCTACGCCAGCTTTTCGCCACCGTCATGGCTTCGCCGGCAATGGCGCTCCTCCGAGGAGGAGGGTCTTCGCGTGTTTATGCAGGACAAACTGCTCCTCGGCGAAGGGCCGGTCGCTCTGCTTGACCAAAGCCTCGAATGGGCGATGCGGCTGGTCGGTGGGGCGGCTGCAGTCGCCTTCGATGGACGTCGCACCCGAATGGCGTCCCGGGGCCTCGATACAGATCAACTGAGCAACCTCGAGCAGCACATCTCGCAGCTGAAAGAAGGGGAGAGTCGGTTTCTTCTTGAAGGAGTAGACCGGACGCTTTTGGTGCTTCCTATTGCCGGTTCAGGCGAGGGGGGGCGCCTCGTGGTAATCGCCGGCCCGTTTACGCCGAACTTTGGAAGCGACGGGTTGACTCGCGTCCAGCAGTTCATGAGCGCTGTCGCTACAGCAGTGGACAGAGCGCGGTTACTTGAGAAGCTCCAAGAGGCGAACGCCGATCTGATGGAGGCCAACCGCCACAAGACCGTCTTCCTAGCCAACATGAGCCATGAGCTGCGGACGCCACTGAACGCGATCCTCGGCTTCTCTGAGCTGCTAATCGACTCCGAGAATGGTCAATTTCCTGCCGCGACTACGTTGAGATTCCTGGAGCAGATCCACTCGAGCGGCAAGCACCTCCTTGGGCTCATCAACGACATCCTCGACCTCTCGAAAATAGAAGCGGGGCAGATGGAGCTTCACCTCCAGGTGGTTTCAGTCGAAGACGTCGTCAGCCAGGTCGCGGGCATCGTGGAGCCGCTGGTGGCGCAAAGGCAGATACGCCTCGAGTTCGAAGCCACGAGCGCCGGTCAGATCCTTGCGGACGAAGGCAAGTTGAAACAGATGATCCTGAACCTTGTTTCCAACGCCATCAAGTTCACGTCTGATGGCGGCGAAGTGACCATCAAAGCCGCACGATCCGCCGACCAGCTGGAGATCGTCGTCTCCGACAACGGCATTGGCATCGCGGAGGATGACATTAAGCGGTTGTTCAAAGACTTCCAGCAGGTCGACTCGGGAGCCAACCGCAAGCAGCAGGGCACTGGGCTGGGTCTCGTGCTGACCAGGAGCTTCGCCATCCTGCACGGAGGCGACGTTCGCGTGGAAAGCGAGCTTGGCAAAGGTAGCCGCTTCACGATCTACCTTCCGCTTCAAGCTCGCAGTCCAGATCGCGTGCCTCGGGCACCCGACCGGAAAATCGAAGCGGCCATCGTGGACGTTTCGCGACCACTGGTGCTCGTCGTCGAGGACGACCCTGCTTCGGCCGAGTTGATCACCCGCCAGATCGAGCGCGCCGGCTTCCGGACCGAGAACGCTCGCAACGGTCTGGAGGCGTTGGCTATGGCGAAGGAGCACAAGCCCATCGCCATCACCCTGGACATCATGCTTCCTGGGGTCGATGGCTGGGAGGTCCTGAGGCGCCTCAAGCGCGACGACGTGACCAGAGATATACCGGTCATCGTGGTTAGCGTCGTGGACAACCCCGAGCTGGCGACAGCTTTGGGCGCACTCGACTACTTTGTCAAACCGGTCGAGGCAAAGGAGCTCGTCAAGCGACTCAACAGCTTCACCTTCAAGCCGAAGTCCAATGGCCAGCAGGCCCGCATCCTGATTGTCGATGACGAAGCCGCGAACCGCGACTGGCTGAAACACGTGCTGGAGCCGGCGGGCTTCAAGGTCATATTTGCAACGGGTGGACAAGAGGCCATCCAGCTAGTTAGATCGGATAAACCCGATCTCGTGGTGCTCGATCTGCTCATGCCGGAGGTCAACGGTTTCGACGTGGTCGAGGCGCTTAGTAAGCGCAAAGCGACCAAGGGGATCCCGATCATCGTTCTCACCGCGAAGCAACTGACCAACGCTGACCGCGATCAGCTCGATGGCCATGTTTCTACCATCCTCAGCCGCGGATCGATCGGAGCAGTCGACCTGCTCGGCGAGTTACAAGTGGTTCTGAACAAACCTGCGGTTAAGAAATGAAGATGTCCTCGCTCATCCTTGTCGTTGACGACAATGAGGCCGGCCAATTGCTCGTCTGCACGGTGCTCCAGCTCGAAGGCTTTCGAGTTGATTCGGCAGGCTCGTCGGAACAGGTTCTGGAGCGGTTGAACCTCCGCATGCCGGACCTGATCCTGATGGATGTGCAACTTCCTGGGCAAGACGGCCTCGCACTCACACGTCAGCTCAAGGCTGACCCAGCGACGGCGGCGATACCCATTGTGGCGCTGACGGCTCATGCGATGGCCGGCGACCGCGAGCAAGCGCTCGCGGCCGGTTGCGCGGGGTACATCTCCAAGCCAATCGATACCAGAACTCTGGGTGATCAGATCCGGGAATTCCTGTCCGCGCAACGACTCGAACCAAGTGTTTCAGTCGAATGAGCGTCGCGCGAATTCTCGTTGCAGAAGATGATCCGGCGAGCCTTGAACTGTTGCACGCATTTCTCGAGAAAAAGGGGTACGAGGTTGGCGCTGCGCCTGATGGCAACCGTGCCCTGGAGATGGCCGCAAGCGGAGAGTTCGACCTCTTAATAATGGACGTCCACATGCCGCTTTATGGCGGCCAAGAGGTGCTTCTAATGCTTCGGAAGCGTCTCTTGGCTCATCCGATTAAGATCATCGCCCTGACCGCCGACACACGATGGGAGCTCCGCGACGAGATGAGGCGTGATGGGGTCGACGGCTACCTAATAAAGCCGGTCAGCTTGTCGGAACTGGGAAAGGAGCTGACCAGGCTTTTGGCGGCTTAGATGACCCGAGGAGGGAGCGAAAGCCCGGTGTCGAAGCAGCAGCGGTTTCAGCGACTATGCAACGGAGCATCTCTATTTTGGTTTGCTTTGGTCCTCCGCGAAAGGACCGGGCAGCATGCTCAAGCCGGAGATGCATGGAGAGGCCCGATGTAGAAGCCTGGCGGAAACGGGTCAGTGATGACGAGGAAATGAGCAGGCATCTCAGATCAAGTCGTGTTAGTGGTCGGCTGCGCGAGGATCCAAAGGCTGGTCATCGTGTACATGACCATTAGAGCCAGCATCGGGTACTGGCTGAGCAGCACGCGCTGCGCGGTGCGGAACCTTTCTCCGGCTCTGAGATGGGAGAGATACACCGCGATTATGTGTCCAAGCACGATGAGCACCACCTGCGCATACCAGACGGTGGATGCCTGTGCGAGCGCGAAGCTGGGTTGGACGTGGGCAACTGCCGGCCACAGGTGCCAACCCTTGGCCAGGGGGTCGTTGAGAAGCGGGATCAGGCCTTGCGATTGCACCACGACGTAGGTGTAGTTATGGGCCGCGTTGTAAACAAGTGCGATCGGCACCAGCGTAAGAACGAAAGCTGAGATCGTCGCTTTCAGATCGACCTTGCGAGTGCCGAAGTAGATCACCAACTCCATGAAGGCGACGAAGATTAGGAAGAACGCGGCCGTCACCAGAACCAAGCCCAGAGTGCGGACGAAGACGAGTCCAAACTGACCCATCGGTAGCCAGATTGGTTCGAGCTGGAGGTTGAAATTCTGCCAAGTTGGCGTGGCGATGAGGCCGTCGAAGGCCAGCGTGCTGAGCATCAGGATCACGAATATCACCCGGTCCCACCCTGATCGGCCGGGCTTCAGAAGCCCGACACCCCATGGGCGGAGATAGACCATGGCGATGTGGCCGTCGTCGCTGCGTTCAACCTCCACTGGACCGAACCGACCGACGATATCGAAGAGGACAGTGAAAGCCTCGCAGTGAGTCAGCCAGTTGTCCCGCCCGAAGAGGATCATCCCGGCCAGCGTCAGCACGGTGTACGCGATGGCGAGCGTCGCCACCAACCACGGCCGGTTGGCCACGCCGGACGTCAACTCGAAACAAGCGAACAAGAAGTAAGCCGCCACCGCCGGCCATACACCGATATCGGGTAGTTTCCATACCGGCCCTAAACGCTTGAGCCGCGAGATCGCGTCATACATCGCGGCCCAGGGATTGAGCAAATACCAGAGATTGCCAACCAAGCCGGAAACGATCACTGTCGCCGCCCAGAAGTAGATCCAGGTCAGGTACTCGGCGGGATTGCGTGTGGGGTCGGCCGAGCCGAGCAGGCCGGTGATCACAACCGTGGCTAGAGCCAAGATCCCGACCAGACCACCGACCAAACGCGGCCATGACGAACGGCCGACTGGAACCAGGAAAGGCAACGGCCGCCGTGGATAGCGAAGCGCTTTGGCGCCGACCTGGTCCCCGGCAAAGAGGACGACCACCACGAAGGATGCAACCACTACACCAGCCGCAGCAAACAGGTAGAGGGCCAGAGACATTGGCAGGTCGTAACGCTGTCCGAAACCGTGCAGGTAGATGTGAGTCATCGGTTTTAGGGATACGAGAGGGTGAACGCGGCTGTATGCAAATGGCCGCCGGTCTGAAATTGAAGAAACACCCTGAAGGTGCCTGAATTGAAATGGGCGTGGAAGGTGAGGTCGGGTCCGCCGAGCTGAGTTGGTGTCTGAGGCGTCTCCAGTGGATGCAAATGCCCGAAACCGAGATTTCCTTCCTGGAATGCGCTGAGGTGCGCCCAACTGTCGAGGTACGGCTCGAGGTTGTCCACGGGTGCGCCCTTGAATGTGAAATGCGCGACCATCGCGCCGGTCGACGAGGGCGGACTGATGGTGATCGTGTAACCGTCCACTTGAGCGGTGTTTGACGGCGGTGGCAGCGGCACCGGTGAGTAAGTGCCTGTGACCTGCAGTGGCCGGCTCAGCACCAGGCTGTGGATCAGGCCCTGAGCATCACGCGCCTCGAACTGCACGAAGACCCGGTATGGGCCCGGCTGCAGCACGAGGGGTTCGCTGGGCGCGGTAGTCCACGTCCCGTCGGCCGCGATCGCGGGGAGGCCACCTTGGTTTGACTGATCGTCGGCATCGGGTGCCGCGGTGGCCCACGCCCCATCGACCGCGATGACGGGGTGGATGTGGTTGAAACCCGTCAGGTCGCCGCGGATCGCATAGAGATGAAGCAGCCTGGTTTCGAAAACGAGGAAGGAGGACTGGGTGACCGGCTTGCCGTCCGGGCCCGTGATCACGAAGCTGTAGGGGTTGGCCGAACCTGCCGGCATTGATTCGATGGCCGATTGGAACGTGTAGCCCTCAGAAGACGGCACCAGCCCCAGAGACAGCTGAGTGGATGTGGGTGGGCTGGCGCTCGACGAGGACGCACTCGGCCCGATGCTGCAAGCACCCGCCGCCAGAAGGAAGCCGGCAACAACTACGCACGTCACGGCGGTCCGTCGCCAGTTCATCGTTTTCATCCGATCGTTTGACTCCACTGTGCTGTGAAGGAGAGACCGCCAGGTCCCACCTCATCGGCTTTAAAGGTCCATTGGCCGTGAGTCAGCGCGCCTTGAGCGATGAAGTGGCCTTGGCTGAAGCGAATCAGCGTCAGCGTCGGCTGTGCGCCGGATGCCGAGGTGGCCGTCACCGTCGGCATGTCGGGGAGCTTCTCCTCCTGGCCTGACGAATCGAGATATGTGAGGTGGATCTGGTTCTGCCCCGCTGTTCCCGGTTCTACATATGCCTGCGTCTGACCGCCGTCCGGCTGGTCGATCACATAGATGGTCGGTTGTCCAGGTTGGACGATCGTTCGCACTCGCGGCGGCGGCTGCTTGATGTTGACGCTGAATGGAATTTCCACAGTCCGGACAGTCGTCTCCACGGTTGCGGCCAGATCCCACGTGCCCGGGAATGACAGGTTCAGGCCACGGGCGCCATAGACACCCAGGCCGGTTCGGCTCAGCGTCAGGTTGGAAGTTCCGAGGGTCGGACGCGCCGAGAGGGTGAACGTCAGGCTCACCTGCTCCGCGTCCATGGCCTGGCCGGTGTCGTAGTCGGAAAGCTTGAGGGTGAAGAAGTTGGGCCCCACGACCCCTGGGCTGATGATCAGGTGTGCTTTCGTGGTAGTCCCGAAGTCCGCGCTGTCGATGACCACCTGAGGAGCGCTCTGCGCCGCCTGCACCCTCACAAAGCTCGGGGGAGCAAGTGATGTGAGAACCGCGGAAAAAATGAGGAGCACTGCGGCGACGCTTAGCTCGACAGTGCCAATCCTGCGCAGGCCGTCCAGGGTCTTGGCGACGATGGGGACATTGCGGAACCGATTGACTGCACCAAGCATCGCGAGGCCGGTGAGCAGCCCCACCTTGACCAGAACGAGCTGACCGAACAAGGTACGGAAGAGATTCGACCACGAGACAACCTCGTCCAGAGCACGAATCAATCCCGACAGCGCAACCAATCCGAGGGCGTAACCGGCGACGCGAGAGAAGCGCCGGACCGCGACAGTCTTGTCTTCGGATGGAAGCCCCCTGACGCCGATGAGGAGGGCGGCAAGTCCTCCGATCCACACCGCAAACGCGGCGACGTGCACGAACTGCGCTCCAACCTCGAGCCACGGATTGCCGCTGGATTGGGCGTGCGAGGCGAGGACGTGAAGAAGAATGGCCACACCCACCAGGCCTGTGGTAATCCACAACAGAAGCCGGGCAGCCCTGGTAGTGAATTGGGCGATACCAAGAGCAGCGGCGGCGGCCAGCACTGGCGCGAACTGGGTGAGGAGGTTGAAGCCGAGCGAGGTGGAGAGCAAAGTGTGCCAATCGACACTGGCTCCCTCGCGAGTAGATTCGGCCGTGGCGAGCAGCCCGCAGATGCTTAGTAGCGCGCCCGCAAACGCAAGCCGACGGAGCCCGCGCCGCACGTCTCGGAAGGCGAGAAGCGAGATCCAGGTGCCTCCGAGCATCAAGCCCAAGCCCACGTAGAACACCCAGTTGCCGGCTACCCCGAGCGGCGAGGGAGGTGGGGTGTTGGAAGATGCGGCCGGCTTGGGCGCCGCCGCCAGGTCCGCCGGCGTGACGCCCACCCCGAAGGTGAGAATCCCGCCGGCGCGATGGCCGTCGACCGCAGAAACCGTGTGCCAGGTGATGGTGTAGACGCCGTCCGGGATCTTGCCGAGCGGCACTGTGAGCTTGAGGGGATTGCCCGGCACCTGGCTGGTCGGTCCGCTGTCCACCTGGTGCCCGGAGGAGTCGAGCACATGGATGCCGGACAGCTTGGGGTCAGGTCTTTCGGTGAAGGTGATCGTCACCGCCGGCGGGGCCTGGTCGAGAATCGCACCGTCGGCTGGATCGGAGCTACTGACAAGAGCATGAGCCGATGCTCCTATGGGCAGGAGGATCAACAGCAGCATCGCGAGGCCCGTGGCCATCGGTCCGACGCGAAGGCTGCTGCGAATTGGTCTCAATTGGGATAAACGTCCAGTACTCCCAACGGGGTGCCGTTGGTGAGCGTGCTGCCTTCGATCTCGATTGTGAAATTGCCTTCCTTGTCGGCCGGGAAGGTCTTCACCATCTGCGCGCCCGGCTGTGTGTCGAAGTAGAAGTCGTAGCCGTGGAGATGGATCTCCTCGGTCCGGTCGGCGGACACGATCACGGTGATCGTGTCTCCGTCGTAGGCGACAAGGCGCGATGGGGTCATCGTGTTGCCGGTGATAGAGAGCGTGAAAGTCCGATTCTCCGGCGTCCTCTTTGAGTGCCCAAACGCGAGGTAGCCGAGTGCCACCACGAAGATGATCCCCACCGCTAACGCGAGAACGTAGCGGCGATTGCGAAGCATCAACTATGGCCCGCTCTCATGCGGCTTTTCGCCGCCAGGCGACGGCGGCGAGGACGAGGCCCGCGAGGCCGATAACTACGGCCACGATGGCGACTGTCTGATCTCGGTTGGCAATGCTCTGGGCGCTATTGAGGTTCGACTGTGTCGTTGCCATCGACGTCTGCAGCGCCGCGACCCGCGACTGCAGTTGGCTGGTCAGCTGGCCCAGCTCGGTCGCGGTCGGTTGCTGGGTCGGGAATTCGATCGGCGTCGGGTCCTTGACGTCGTCAAACGTGCTCGTGGACGAGGTGAAGCTGTGGTCTATCGCCTGCCCGTGAACCGATCCCGTGATGTGGAAGGTGTAAGTGCCGGGCGCGGTGGGCAGGAGAGCTGTGTCGTACTCACCCTTGGTCCCAAGACCGGTATCGGGGTCCCACGTCGCGACGAGATCCAGAGAGCCGCTGGTCTGGCTGCCGGTGCTGACCGTCACCTTGAGCGCGCCGTCGGCGAGGTCCGCCACAGCATTGCCATGTAAATCGTGAACGAAGGTCTGGACACCATTCTCGACTCCGACATAGGTCGGCTCGTGCTGCCATCCGACCGTGAGGACATAGCGCCCGAGGGTGACGACCTCATGGGCGGAAACCGGGGTGGCCGTGGTCGCCACCAAGAGCGCACCGACCATTGCGGCCAGCGCGAACGCAGAGAATTTACGCATATCGATTTTCGCTCCTTTCGAGCAAGCTGAATTAACAGATGCGATCAGCTGCAACCGAACGCGCCGGAGTTGGTCCGGCCTAGATCGGTTAGTGGGAGAGGAGCGCTGGCGGTGGGCCTCGCTTGGCGAGGCTGCGTGGAGACGATTGGGTCAGAACGACCAGACGCGTTTGGCCGGCAACGATCGGCTGAATCGGAACCGCGAAATTGAGCCGGATGACGCGAGGACGAATCGCAGCTCGCAGCACGGCCACGGCTCCGACAAAGCGTTTGGAGATCCAGGAGAGGGCCACAGCTGCGATCAACGCGGCGGGCAACTGCCCGATCGCGCCCAGCAGGATCAGATCAAGGGCCCCGGGGACGGGCGCGTTGCCAAGAATTGACTCCAACGTCTCCTGACTGGCGTAAATGACGAGTTGAATAGTGAAAAGGGCAGCGAACAGTTCCCAAACCCGCCAGCCGGAGGTAACCCGCAGCCCGGCGGCGCGACCGGCGATCAGCCGCGCTAGTGCAATTGCCGCCAGAGCGAACAAGATGGCGGCGCTGCCAAGGCCACCGGCGACCACCCCGACACTCGGGTAATAAGTGTGGACACCGGTGCTCTCTGCTGCGAGAGTTCCAGAGCCGAACCGTACGAAGTACGAGATCAAGTGCCCGAGTTGGGATGCGCTGACTGTCGTAATGACCGCCAAAACAACACGAGGATCCGCACGCACGCGGCGCATGACGCCGATCATAGTGCGTGAGGCAATCCAAAGCGTTCTGCTGAAAGCCACGAATCCCGCTGAGCGATCTCACGACTGACTCGTATTCGTGGCGCATCCATCTGAGTGAGTTCACCGAAGACTTGGAAGTCACTGGCCAAGGTCTCGGTCACCCGGTCTGCCGTGAATCCAATCGGTGGCGAGAGTCCAGAGCATGGGATTCCGGATCCCTTGGTGGGCGATTTAGTCGATCAGTTGAGATCAGACTCGGTCCGTTCGGTTGCGAACGGCGGGCGGGTTCTCAATCTCCAAGGTGTCAAACAAGGTGTGCCCTGTGCCGCAGCGCGTCAGGCCGACCCATATGTTGCCCCGTTTCGAATACAGAACTACCACATATTGGTGCTCGCGCAGGGAATCGAACCCTGAACCTTGGGATTAAGAGGAGATTGACCTTCCTTGCCAGGAAGCGTCAGGACATGTCAGGCCGTGCCTCACGTATTCGGCGGTCTGACGCGTTCGTGCCACAGAGAGTCCAGGCGTGTCACACAGTGTCCTGGCTAAGCTGTCAACTCAACTAACTGATGCGACGAGCCGGACCTGACTTCAACAGTCAATTAGCAACTTTGCGATGGGGACTATCGACTCCCACTGATGCTCTCCGGTGGTGCCGCGTGAAGATACGCGAGGACGGCGGCGACCCGGCGGCTGAGCAGCCGCTCCTCGGACAGGCCTAGCTTGGAGAAGATCGAGTTCACGTATTTCTCGACGGACGACTCGGACAGGTGGAGGCTACCCGCGATCGAAGAGTTCGACTTGCCCTCTGCCATCTCGCGCAGCACGTCGATCTCGCGCTCGCTGAGCAGCCGCAGAGGCGACTCAGCCTGCCGCGACCGGTAATCGACGAGGCGCTCGACGACGCCGGAGTCCACCACCGACCGCCCGGCTGCGACCTCGCGCAGCGCGTGCAGTAATTCGTCCAGCTCGCCGACTCGTGTCTTGAGCAGGTAGCCGAGGCCCTCGGTACCATCCTTCAGCAGCTGCACCGCATAGGCGGCGTCTGAATGCTGCGACAGCACGACCACGCCGATCCGGGGATGCTTCTTCCGGATCGCGTGGGCCGCCTCGATACCCTCGACCTGGTGGCCAGGAGGCATTCGAATGTCGGTCAGGACGGCGTCAGGGCACAGCCCGTCAACCGCCTGCAGCAGCTCCTCGGCATTGCTCACTGACGCCAGAACGTCGACCTCGCCCGAATCCTCCAGCAACCGCCGAGTGCCCTCGCGCACGAGGTAGTTGTCCTCCGCGATGACGATCCGCAGTCGGTCAGGCATGCGCAGTATCACGTACAGGAAGGTAGGCACGCAGCTCCGTGCCGTGGCCGGGCCGGCTGGCGACCTCCACTCGCCCGCCGAGCGCAGAGATCCGGTCCTCAAGCCCTCGCAGCCCAGACTTCTTGACGCCGGCGGGCTCGAACCCTCTGCCATCGTCCCCGACCTCGATCACCAGCTGCCCGGGCTCGGAGTGGAAGTGGACGTGGGCGCGACTGGCGGACGCGTACTTGAGGATGTTGGCCAGTCCCTCGGAGATGAAGAAGTATGCCGCACCCTCCAGCTCGGGCGGGAAGCGCGCGCCCTGTCCGAGTCCGTTGGCATGGACTTCGACCGGCACCGTCATACGCGTGGCCCGCTCCTCGACGGCTTCGACGAGGCCGCGGTCCGTCAGGATCGCAGGGTGGATCCCGCGGGCCAACTCCTGCAGGCCCTCCAGTGCCCGCTGGGCGTCGACCTGCGCTTCGCGCAGCGTGCTTTCGGCCAGGTCGCGGTCCCGGCGCAGCTGGTTGCGGGCCAGTCCGAGGCGGGCCAGCAAACCCACCAGCTCCTGCTGGACGCCGTCGTGGAGATCGCGCTCCAGCCGCCGCCGGCCCACCTCCTCGGCTTGAACCAGCCGCGCCCGCGACGCCGCCAGCTCTTCGAGGTGGTCTGAGAGCTCGGCCGAGAGCTGCGAGTTGCGGATCGCCAACGCGGCCTGGCGGCCGAGCATGTTCAGCAGCTCCTGGTCACCGTCCTCGTAGCGGCCTTCAACCTTGGGGCCGCCCTCGATCACGCCGACTGCACGGTCGCCCTGTACGAGTGGCGCCGAGATCGCGACCGCGGCGGCCCCGGCCGGGACCAGCCCGGCGGTGGCGATCGGCGTCGGCTCGGGCCGATTGAGCGTGACCCGCACCCAGCTCGCACCCAAGCCGGCCTGCACCGCCCCAGCCACGCTGCCGGCCACGTCCTCGGCCGCGACCATGGACTGAAGGCGGACGCCCAGCTGGCTGATCAGCTCGTAGCCGGAGAGGCGCGGACCGAACACAAACCGGTCTGCCAGCCGCTCCAGGCGACGGCGGGCGGGTTGGAATAGCAGCGTGGCGACGATCGCGAGAAGCACCGCCAGCGCCAGCGGCACTCGCTGCCCAACGGCGATCCCGAATACCGCGGCCACCACCACGTACACCGCGGCGATGAGCGCCCAAAGGGCGCCGTAGACGACCGAGCGCCGGATCACGTCCTCGATGTCGAGCCCGCGGTGCATGACGATGCCCATGGCCAGGCCGGCCGGTAGCAGGGCTTGCGTGCCTAGGTACTGCGCCGCCCCCACCCAGAACGGGATCGTTGGTGGCCCGGGTCCGACGGAGAGGAGCACGAAGCTGATCGCGGACACGGACACCGCGTAGAGCGGCCACTTGATCTGCCGGCGCTGCTCGCTGCCGAAGCGGCGGTAGCGCAGGACGAGGAGCGCCAGCGCAGGGACGATCGCCACGAGGTTGGCAGCCATCACCGCACCCGCCGCCGCCCCGATCGGGTCCAGCCCGTGGACGTGGATCGGACTGGCGGCGTCGAACGCCACCCAACCGAATTGGCTGGCGCCGACCCGTGGCGATCCAAGCAACTCCAACGCCTGCACCGGCAGATAGGCCAGCGGCAGCCCCCGCACCACCCATCGCTCGTACCGCCGCTGGTATTTCCCATCGGGGAAGGTCACAAAGACCGCAACGCCGGCGGCCAGCACCGCCCACCCGGCCGCGTCGAGGAACACGACGGCGGTCCATTCATGGGCGACCTCGGGATGCGCGGTGGCCGCCAATGACAGTCCGCTGCCGACGCCCTTGTCAATGGCCAGCAAAGTGGTCATGACCAGGAGGAGCCACGCCGCGCGATTGGCTGGCCGCGCCATGTACGCGAGCGCGCCCGCGACGTACCAGGCGACGCCCGTGCCGACGTCGACCGCAGCGCCCGACAGCTGCCCACCGCGTAGGTCGAGCACCGCCACCGCCACCAGGGCAAATGCGCCGGGCAGCAGCCACCAGGCATTGGCGCGCCGAGCAGTCACCGCTACATCTTGGCCCGCCGGTGCGTCGAGGTCGCGGAGGTGTACCGCAAAAGACGCCGCGGAAATCCGCAATGACTGCCGCAACGAGTTCTACAAGGGGCCGGGTAGGGATTCGAGGGAGCAGCGCCTACGTTGGCGGCGACGGGCTCTTCCGAGCTCGAAAACGACTGGAGGACGCCAATGCTCAAGATCTGGGATCCGACCAACTTCAGGCGGACGCTGGGAGGCCTGTGCCTGATCCTCGCTCCGATCCTGTTCGCCATCACGGAGATCAGTTACCCGGTAGGCAATGGCACCGCCGCGGAGCAGCTGGACACGGCCGCCCGCAATCAGAACCTGATGTTGGCCGACGTCTTTATCGGCATCACCTCCGCCATCCTGTTCATCCCCGCCATTTACGCGCTCCTGCACGTGACCCGAAGGCGGGGCGTCGTGCTCGGCCACGTGGCGGCGATTCTTGCCGTGGTGGGTATCTGCCTCGCCCACCTGGCGCTGGGCGGGCTGCAGCTCATGCTCTGGGCGATGGCGGGTCCAGGCGTCGACCGCCAAGCCATGGTCACGTTCCTCGACAAGACCATGCAGAACCCCGCCGCCCTGCCGCTGGTGATTGGACACGAGCTCTTCGCGTTTGGCATCATCCTCTTCGGCATCGCCGTCTGGCGCTCCGGCTTCGGCTACCGCTGGGCGGGACCGGCGATTGCGATCGGCGTGGTGCTCGACATCGTCGGCGGCATGATCGGGCTCCCGGACTTACTGATTGCCATCCTTAGCGACGGCATATTCGTTACGGGCCTCGCCGCGGTCGGCCTCAAAGTGCTGCTGACGTCTGACGCCGACTGGGATGCCGCTCCGGAGACCGTCCCTTCGGCGGAGCCGGCGACGGCGCTGGCATTCTGACCACGGTCAAAACGGCGAGCGCCTCAGCACGTGCCGGACGCTCGCCGCTCCTTCACGAAAACTCAGACGGCGTTGGCCGAGAAAGCTATCCGCGACGGCTTCGTGTCGCCTGGCTTGCTCGCCGCCTTTGCCCTCTAGTCGGCTCTGTCCGGAATGTTCCCCCAGCTCCCCGTATCTATGCGGCCCAGCGCCACGGGTGGGTTCAGCTAAGGCAGCGCGTTTACCACAGAGGCAGGGGATTATTGGTTCGCTGCGATCCGGTCCTAGTCCACCGAATGGACGCTAGCCGAGTTCAAAACAGGCCCTTGTCCACCGCCGTTTGGGAGCTTCTTTCTCAAACCGTAAGCTGTCAAATAAGCTGTCAACACCGGATTGGCGGCAAGCCGCCCGCAACGCTTGGCACGTCAGGTACACCAGAGACACGTCCTGACGCTGTCGGACACAACATATTGGTGCTCGCGCAGGGAATCGAACCCTGAACCTTGGGATTAAGAGTCTGTCGACACTGAGTCTCAGGGAGGATCAGAGAGGATCAGGGAGGCTCAATCGAACTTGGATTTATGACGCGACCGTCGCAGAGAGTCTCAGCGAGGATCAGGGAGTCTCCCGGTCAAGGTGTCAAATAAGGTGTCCTCATAAGCCGCTGCGAGACACGTCGACATCCATTCCAAACGCCATGAATAGGGAGTTGTATGACTGACGCGCGCGGCTATCGGTGTGAGCTGGCCTTCGCCAGAGCTCGCGCGATCGCGGCCTCGATCTCTTCGTCGCGAGCACCAAGCCTGCGTGCCGCCGCCACCATGCGCGTCACGGTCTCGTCCAGGCGGCGCTTGCGCTCGACACGCGCGACGGGGGCGACGTCCGCCACATGGGTTCCAGCCCACCGGCTGCAAAGCACGATGCCCCCGGCCTCGAGCTCTCGGTATGCGCGCGCGACGGTGCCGGGCGCAATTTGCAAGTCGGCCGCCAGTTGCCGAACGGAAGGCAGCGGCGCGTTTGCGGCTAGGAGGCCGCTTTCTACTAGCTCGGTCATCTGCGCCCGGATCTGCTCGTAGACGGGAACGGGCGATTCAACGTCGACCGTCAGCTCCATTGCGGAACGCTGCCAGTCCCGGCGGGAGGTGTCGCAAGGTCGTCTTCCGTGATACGGATGAGAGTGGCCACGCTGACCACGGCACCGATTCCCGCCAAGACTCCAACGAGGGCGAGTGCGAGCGCCGCCGGCGTCGTCCAGGCGAGCGAATTGGGCTCGGAGCAGGCGAAGCTCAAAATCATCGCTGCGGACAGCGAGACGCCTGCCAGCGGCACCAGGGCGATCGCAGCTCCGGCCGCCACTGCTCGCCGGAGCGAGGCTCCCCGGTTGGCCTCGTCGGCGGCGACGTCGACTGACGCTGCATCCGGCCGCGGCCTGGACAGAATTCGCCGAATCGAGACCTCGACCAGAAGCGCGCCAATCATCAGAGCGACGAGCGCCGGACCTCCGTATGACCATCCTGGCCAAGGGCTGCTGACGCTCGATGTGCTGTTGGCGCAGTCCAGTGGCAGCGACCTCCCGTCCGCGCCTCCAACTGCGCCAGCTGCCGCGAGCGCGATGAAGGCAGCTCCGGCCGCCAATCTCCATCCCCACACCCAGCCTGGCCGAATGTAGCGGTCAAGGCTGCGACGGTCCAGCGATCCACGACGGAGTACGCCGCGAGCCGCTGGGGCCATCATCAGCTCGCCCAGCAGCAGGCCCGCGAGATATCCGCTTAGAGCCAGCGGGCCAGCAAGAAAGATTGCGCGCTGCCCCAGAGCCAGTCCCGCGCCCACGGCGAGGATGACCCCAGCCGCGCCGAAGCCCCATCGCACGACCCGGCGCCGACCGCGGCCCGGATTGCGCGGCTGAGCGCGGCGCCGGCTGCTTGCCCGAAGCCGAGAGCTCACGGCAGTCGCAACCGCGGCCATCACGATCAGCGCGGCAACGATTGGAAGCAACGGAATTGCCACTGGCTACGAGGCTCTGTATCCGTGTATCAGCACATTGATACAATACGAGTCGAAGGTTGCGAAGTCAACCGGCTAGATGCGCCGATGGCGGTCTTCTGAGCGGGGACGTGGGGATTTCACATCCCCTGGCGTGCTGTTTTGCCGATCAGCAGAGATCAGATAAGCACCAAATCGACTCCGGATAGTGGGTTCCCCCGCGACCGTCAAGGTGTCAGACAAGGTGTCAAACGCCAACACTCTCGACGCCGGCGGCCGGCGGTTGAGACTCTGTGCACCACATAGAGACTCTCTGAGACTCTGTGACACAACATATTGGTGCTCGCGCAGGGAATCGAACCCTGAACCTTGGGATTAAGAGTCTGTCGACACAGCGTCTCAGGGAGGATCAGGGAGGCTCAGAGCGTCTCAATCGAACTCGAATTTATGACGCAACCGTCTCAGAGAGTCTCCTGGAGTGTCAGGGAGTCTCACGGCCAAGGTGTCAAATAAGGTATGTGTAACCGCCACTCGAGCGGCCGCGTTGCACAGTCATGTTGCTGCCACGCTGGGTCGCCGTCGTCATGGCTGGCCTGGTGGTCGCCGGCTGCACGAACAAGACAGCAGTGGCACCCTTTCGCCCCGAGTCCGTCACGTTTGTCTCAGCTGATGTCGGTTTGGTGATCGGCCTCTCAACTTGCGGCGACGTTCAGTGCCTTCGGCTGGCGAAGACCGCCGATGGCGGCTACACCTGGATCTGGGTGACCGGCGGAGGTCTGTCCGGCCTATCACTGGCTGACCGATGGCAGATGCGGTTCGCAGATGCCCAAAACGGGTGGATCTCGGGGCCATTCCTCTTGGCCACCCACAACGGAGGCCGGACTTGGACCCAAATCGCGCTTCCCGGCCTTGGGTCGAGAACTGGGTCGGTTGGGGCTCTCGAGGTGGCGGACGGTCGAGTCTTCGCCGAGGTCGCCGAGGGAACCGACCCGGACGCCTACGGGCCGGTGGTGCTGTTCTCTACTGAGGTCTCAAAGGACTCGTGGGCAGCGGTGGGGAACGTCGCGACCGGGTCAGCCGGCTACCCGGGGGAGATCTCTGTGGCTGAGGGGGCCATGTGGGCGATGCTGCATCCCGGCGTCGTATCCCAGGACCACGGTGTCGAAGTCCACTCTCTCCTGTACCACAGCACCGATGGCGTCACCTGGCATGACAGTTTGCTGCCATGTCCACCCCTTACCGTCGCGAGCGTTGCAGCCGCCACGTCGACGCGGGTGTTCATCGTCTGCTCCGGTGGGGTTGCGGCAGGATCGCAGATCAAGACGGCATATCTATCCACTGACGGCGGCGCCAGCTACAAACGCGTGGGCGACCCACCATTCGCCGGCGATTTCGACGAGGCGGCTGCCTCGCCGCTCGCTTTCTCGGTTGCCGCTGCTTCGGGAGCCACCTACATCTACACCAGCTTCAATGAGGGCCGCGACTGGGCGACTACCTATTTGCCACAGACCGGTGGTCTTCCTCTGTCCGACCTGGGATTCACTACACCGACCCAAGGCGTCGTCATTTTTGGCGGGCCTGCATATCCGCAATGGCTCCAGCTCCTCATGACCCGTGACGGTGGCCACAGCTGGGCGAAGATCGATGTCTCGCCTTCGTGAATCATCAGGTACCTAGCGCCTGCTTAGACTTGCGTCGACAACTGCTCGATTACGCGCAGGCTTTCCCTTCGACACAAACGGCGCTGGCGTCTCCTTTCGCATCGACTAGCACGCGTCCTCCAAGCGGCCTCGACAGGCGCACGGTCACTGTTCGGAAGTGCCCTTCGAGTGTGCACCCCTCGCCCGCTGGCGGGGTGTGAAAACGGCTCGCGATGACAACTGCAACGGCCGTATTGGATTCTGCGGCCGAGGCTGAGAGATCCTCGCCGCATGGCCCAGGGGTCTCGGGGCCGCCGATCGTACCCAGCGTCAGTGTCAAGCCGTCGGCGCTGACCTGGCCACCCGCCATGCCCTCGGGGCTGACCCCATTTCGCCAGAAAGCCCCCGGGTCGATGGCCGAGTACCCGATGTAAGCGTCGATCTCGCTGATGTCGAAGAGCCATCCGGACATCTGCATCGTCCCGCGGTCGGTCGGGAAGCCGGCGACCTGCCAACGCCCGTCCTTGATCACAAACGGTCGAGCTGTCGAGCATTGCGATGCCTGGGAGGCAAACCCGGCGCGCGTCGCAATGAGCTCTGAATAGGCTTCCACCGCTCCGAACGCTCGATAGGAGACCCCAGCGGCAGTGGCGCTCTCGGGCGCCGTCGCTGGCAGCGTGACACCGGGCGCGAGAACGAATTTGTTGCAGCCCCAGTCGAGCTTGCGGTCGGGTTCGGTGGTGAAGCCGGCCGGGCCGATGTGCTCGAGGGTGCGGTCGAACACGATGATCGGGCGTGGGTTGGCGTTGGCGGGGAAGTCTTTCCACGCCGTGAGCGCTGCGGTCGGCGGGCTGGGCGGCGAAAGTGAAGGGAGTGGTTGGGCAGTACCCGGCCCACAGGCTGTGAGCAGCACCAGTGCAACCAACCATCTCGGCATATCAGAGCTACGTCTCCCGAGCTCGAAGCGTAACGCTCCACCGGACCAGTCATGACGCCCTTGATCAGGCGGCGCTTTAACGCGTCGCGTTACATAATCCCCTGCAGTTCGAGGTGTCGAATAGGGTGTCAAACGCAGGCTCATTTCATTCGCTTTCCCCACTGGAGCCATGAATTGAGCTGTTTTAGGGGCGAGACGAGACCAAACCGGCGCAAATGGTGCTCGCGCAGGGAATCGAACCCTGAACCTTGGGATTAAGAGACTCCCGACANNCTCACAGAGTCTCCCGGCGAAGCTGTCAACGAAGCTGTCAAATCGACATATGAATTTCATCAGACGGTGGCCGAGCTCACTGATGCGAACGGTGAGATGCGCATGGGTAGAAGCGGGTGTGCTACGCCTACGGATCCCGGAGCCGGGTCTCAAATGGGCCGCATATGACGGCCTGTCACCGTACATCCTGGGGCGGGAAGTTGCCAGATTGGCCGCTCAGGACAACACTCCCGTCACCGCTTACCACGTACGCCCATGAATGCTCCAGTTGTCCTGTTGACGGATCGCCTTGCCCGTGAAACTGGCGAGCGTCCCAGGACTCGGTAAAGGTCACCGTCCAGGCACCGGTAGTGCTGTCCGAAGAGGCCGCCGTCGCACAAATCCCCGGCACCTGAATACCGGGGGCTGGTCCGCCTCCGTGGATGACGCATTGCGTGCGTCCAGGTTGATTTGGAAACAAACCAGCGGCACCAAGACCAGAATCACCCGCCGCGCTGATCGCAGCCTCAGGACCGAACGAAACTGCAGACCAGTGCGCACCACCGTCGGTCGTCCGCAACAGCTCGTAGCCCCCGCTGGGGGATACCACAGTGAGCGCGAGGCCGGTCTGTTCATTTGCAAAAGTGAGTTGCTGTGTCTGGCTGAGGTCGACGTCAGATGGAATGAAGTTGTAGCGCCGGCCGTCCTGAGTAGTGGCGATCCGGCTCGGCGAGACCTCGATAACCCAGTAGTCGGGCCTTACAGCAGCCATCAGCCGGCCAGAGGTCACAGGGACGCTCGGGATCCAGGTGCGTCCTCCATCGTGGGTCGCATAAACGACCAGGGATGGCGTGTTCTTGCTGCCCAGCGCCAAAACCACGGGCAATAGCCCGAATGATTGATTGAGGAACACGGGCGGCTCGGCGTTGGCAGAGTTGCCGAGGTTCTCCTGAGTCTGGCCGGGAGGAGCCTGAAGAGGCTGAAAGGTCCAGGTGTGGCCGCCATCAAGGGTCCTGTAGATAGACGGCCCACCGGCGGCGCAGCCGCTGGTCAACCAGCCGGCTGTCTCGGTGGTAAAGGTGATTCCAGTCTTGTCGCAACTCGAAGAGAGTTGACCAGGCGCGGATTCCGTCTGTGGCCTTGGGCTTTGGGCGCGCTTGGACCATGAACGCCCACCGTCGGTAGTCCCCCAGACGCTGACTGCCTCGGAACCGGTTGCTGCACCGAGGGAGATCAACAACCAGCCGTGCGTGGAGTCGACGAAAGTCATCTGGTGTATCCCCGAACCGGCGATAGGCGTTGTTCCGAGCTTTTGCCAGCTGGTACCAGCATCGAGTGTTCCGTAAAAGGTAATGCTGCCAAGTGGGCCGAGTTGTCCGGACGGCACGGCGAGCCAGGCTTGGTTATTGCCCAGGGCGAATGCAGCCAGAGGCTGCCCAGTCATGCCGCGAGGACTGACATCCGCCCAATGTGCACCTTGGTCGGCGCTTCGATAAACGACCTGGCCTCCGAAGAGCCACGCCACGCCGGTACGGGTTACCTGCATATCCCACAGTGAGCCAACTAGAAAGGGCGTCGCCGGCGTTGGCGTGACCTTCAGGCTGGGAGCTTGCGGGTGCGTTGCGATCGGAAAGAACCGAGGGACCGTAAGCACCGCAATGGCTATGAGCGCGAGGACCGCGGCTGCCAGTTGCACCGGCCAAAGAGACCGGGCCTTTCGGGCGGGCGCCCGTTCCACTGCGATTCGCATTCTTGCCTCGAAGCCCGCTAACGCTGGTTCAAGTTCATTCTCAAAGACTGATCTCACCTGTCGACCTGCCTGGTCTTCGTTCATCCCGCGTCGCCCTCTGCATTGAGTGCTGGTGCCATCGCCATTAGGGCGCGACGGACTCGCGACTTGGCGGCCGCCAACGAGATGCCGAGCACTTCCGCGACCTCCTCCATTGGAAGGTCGAGGTAGTAACGCAGGGCAAGTGCGAGCCGCTGCTCTACCGGGAGCTGACGCATAGCGTTGGCGAGGTCTACGCGTTCCTCGGAGAGAGTGTTCTCGGGGCTTTTCGAGTAAGGCAGCTCGGCTAGCCGCAGCACGCCCCACCATCTGCTGCGCCGGGTCGAACGGCACTGGTTGGCAACAATCGTGAAGAACCACGGCCGCAGACTTTCAGTGTCCGAGCGCAGCTTTCGAACATTTTGCAGCGCCTTCAAGGCCGCCTGCTGGACTGCGTCTTCAGCAGCTTCGCGTTCCCGTAGCATCGAAAAGGCCAGTCGATAAGCCGGTTCCCACAACGGCTCTAGGAGTAGAGCCAATGCCGTGGCATCGCCGCCCCGGGCGCTGGCCACAAGATCGCGGCTCGCCACAGCGGACTCCACCTTATCTATACAACGCCGCAGCCTTGTGGAACGATTCGCGAGCGGGCGAGTTGGCGTTGCCAGGGTGGCGGGCGAAAGGCGGCTTCCACGACGCCGGTTTGCCTTATGGAAACAGCGGTGCCAATGGCTCGATGCGGACTTAAGCTGTAGCAGAAGAAGATGCGGCGGATCGTTTTCGGGTGCCTGGGTGTCTGTCTCCTGGTCGGGTGTCAGACTCCAGCTGCCTCGATCGAGCGGGCGGGAAGCTCCCCGCACGCGTCGACGTCGCAAAGTCAGGAAGCAACGTGCCGCCTGGATTCGACACCTTACTCAGCGGTTGGCGATACGTTTCTTAGGGCCGCACCCAATCCGGCGGTGCTCCCTGTCTGTCGGAGTGTCGCGGAAACACTTGCTCGTCACGCTTTCGGCGCCCCGGACACTGCGGTCACGTTCTCCGCTCTGATGACACGCGCCGCAGCGGAACCAATCTTTGGCATTAGTAGCTGGAACCAGCATCGACTGCTATGGATCGTGACTGTTCATTGGCAAGCTTGGACCGATGGTTCTCCACGGGTGGCGGCGAGGCTTGCGAGCCCCGTCACGATGGACGTTGATGCCGAAACCGGTTTACCGGCTGGCGACGCCTGCCTTGGCTGTGCGGGGCTGACCTCGAATCGTTAGAGGCGAAGCGCGGGAAGTGAGGGACTCCATCACCCTCTGTGCCATTTTCGACGTACGTGCGGCGCTGTATGCCCCGGCGAAGCTGTCAAACGAAGCTGTCAAACGAAGCTGTCAAATGCCGCAAACGTGACGCATTGCGGCAGACCGACCACAACATATAGGTCGTTGGACCGGCACAGGCACAACATATTGGTGCTCGTGTCGACC
>PLJM01000001.1 GCA_003139695.1 Candidatus Dormiibacterota bacterium
GGAGCTAACCGGATAGGCAGAGCGGTGGCTTATCGCAAGCATCCGGGACCTGAACTCGGCTGGACGTTGGGTCAGCCGTAGCGCCTCCTTGGGTCCCAGAGCGCGCGCCTCTCTGGACCGGGTCACAACCGATGAGTTGACAGCGCTGTTAACTCAACCGACACTCCGCCCATCACATTAAAGGAGGTGCGCTCATGCGTAGGTTCATCCTGTCGCTGTGCCTGTCCGTGATTGGCTTGGCGCTGGCGATTGCGCCGGTGCTGGCCGAAACGATCGGGCCGACCCCCAAGTAAAGTCACTGAGGTTTCGGCTAGCGGACTGTCGAGTGTGGCGGTATGCTCACCGCCATGCTCGACGGTAAGCACCGTGGCCGACGGAAGGGTGTGGAAGTCCGCGAAGGCTCCGTCCGTCAAGCAAGGCAAGAAGCGCACCTGAGCTTGGCCCAAGTGGCAGGCCAAACAATCAGCCGGACCGCCATCCATCTGATCGAGACCGGGCGTTCGCGACCGTCGCTTGAAACCCTTGAGCTGATCTCGCGTAAGACACGCAAGCCGGTCGAGTTCTTCCTGCTCAGTCGGGACGGCGCTCCCGAACTGACTGAGCGCAGGAGAGATCTCGACGAGCTCGAGCGGCTTACGGCGATACGCGATTTTCAGAAGGTGACCGACTTTGCCCCAGCGCTTCTCGATCGCAACTGGGGCGAGGAAGACACGGCTTTGGTCCATTTTTATCTGGGTCAGGCATACTGCCGACTCGTTCGGCCCACCGAAGCCCTTGAGCACCTGCCGATAGCCAGACAGGCGTTCGAGCGTGCGGGTGACGAGTGGATGGCCGTCGACGCCCTGGACTGGGAAGCCTCTGCTCTTGGGCTGATGGAGGATCCAAGGGCTATTGCACTGGCCGGCGAAGCGCTTGTCCGTTGCCGTCGTCTCGATCCCAAACCACCCCAGACCGAAGCACGCATCCTTGGCCACATTGCAAACATGTACGTCGTCGCCCATGCCTGGGGCGAGGCGGTTCGTTATTACGAGGACGCGGTCGAGGTGGCCGGCGACGTGAAGGACCTGCTTCAGCTCGCCAAGATGCACCACGGTTTGGGCGCCGCCTACCAACGTATGCAACAACCGTCCAAGGCCCGTCAGCAATTCGATAAAGCGCTCGCACTGTATTCGATCGAGTGCGACCTCAGCGCCGTCTATCGACTCGAAAATGATCTTGGCGATTTACTGCTTCATCAAGGCCAGCTCGATTCGGCTGAGCAGCACTTTCGCAGCGCGCTTGCAGGATCAACCGCCCTGCACTTGGACCGACGGGGCCGAGGGTACATTTTGGCCGGCCTGGGCGAAGTCAGCATGCGGCGAGGGCAGTCAGAACAAGCTCGACAGCAGCTAGACGAGGCATTGGATGCCGGCCGCGCTATTGGAGAACAGCTCCTAGTTGGCGCCGCTCACTCGCTCTTGGGTCAGCTGGAGTCCAGGCACGGTGAGCTCAAGTTGGCGAGCGAACACTTCGACTCGGCAATTCGTATATTCGAGGCACTCGATATGCCCGATCGGCTTCGCGACTGCCAAATGGCGTACGCGGAGTCTTTGTACGCGCGTGAAGAATTCGCTTCCGCCGCCCTTCATTGGAAGGCCGCTGCCGAGATCGGCAGGCTAAGCGCTCTTGGATTTCAATGGGATTCTGCAACTGGTCCCGGCGTGGCCGAGATTGAGGCCTGATTTACGCGAACTCGACCGGCCGATACGCTTCGCATGCGGAAATGACGGATTGGCTCCCCTTAGTGGACGCTCTTCGAACTTTTCTCCTCGCCCCATCCTCGAACCTGTGCGAGATCCTGGATCATCCATGGGCTGCTCGACATCTTGGCGCGCCGCTGTGCACTTAAGGTGATCGCCGTGCGTTGGTGGCTGGTGCTCGGTGGTGAGGCGCGTGAGCGCCTCACCGTGGAAGCGCTCCTCGTCCTGATGGCTCTGCAGTAGCGCCTTCGTTAGGAACTCTTGGACGTCGGCGTCGAGTTGGAGACCCTTGAGGAGCTCGGCGAATTGGTTGGCGATCGACTCCTCGCGGGCGTACTTCTCGGGGCATCGGCCCTTATAGCCCGTGCATCGGTAATACACGTACCGGCCCTTGTGGAGCTCGCCGATCATAGAGCTAACGGGACACGTGTCTGTTCAAGATTCGTAAGCGCCTTCACTGCTCATTACTGAACATGGGAGACCCAAGTATCTTGGTTACCTGGGTTCCAAGTCATTAGCGACGCCTGTGACCTCAGTGATTACGTACTTGTCGCTTATTAAGTGTTGCTTGACAAGTGAAGTGGCCGCCTTTACGGTGGCGATGCCCGCTCGAGCAGCATAGGTTTCAAGAGGAGGCCAGCTTACGGGACGGACGTACAAACCGCCTGTGCTTCCACCGGCGAATAGACGGAGGGGCTACAGATGAAGAAGCGCACTCTAGCAATTCTGGTTGCGGTAACTCTCTTCGGAACGTCAACTGCCTTCAGCCAAAATGTCCTAGCTGCCTCATATGTTTGCGCACCAACCGCAGGTCACCACTGCTACGGTGTCGCCATTTGGACGGGTACCCCATCGAACTCGGGCAGTTATGTGTACCTCTATTCTGTCTGCCTGAGCGGCCCCAACGATAGCACCAACTTTGCCAATCAAGAACTCTGGGAAGGAACCGACAACTCCACAAATTTCGCCTATTGGGTCGAGGAGGGTATGCGCTACGGCGAGATAAACGGAACTCAGAAAGGTGGGCCTTATTGGTTCTGGGCTGACAACCGACCCAATGGAGGCGGCTACCACGAGCATTCCGGTGGCTCAGTCTCTACCTATACCTCATACCTTGCGGAGATATTTTACGTCAGCAACAACCAATGGTACCTATACGAAAACACTACCCACGTTGGAACTTCTACGTACAACCCACCGTACTCGCGTTCCCTGGAAACGGGCGAGGAGTTCACAAGCAACTCGGTCAGCCTCAAAGCCTCGTCAGACGACCTCTCGTGGTTCGACACCTCTGGAGGCAATCACGCCAACTGGGAGTCTGGCAGTAACTATTCAAGTGTCTACTACACCCCCAACTCGCCTGCGTATGCATATTGGAATACGGCCTATAACAGCGTCGAGTCCAAAGCATACTGTGGGCTCACCCCGGCCAGTCCGTTGGCAGGGAATGGGTCGTCACGGCCACTGCCAGTAATGCCCGTCCACACCACGGCAGAGCCGACAAAGCTGACGAACAGCATATCGCCCGTTCCTGCCTCCGCCGTTAGCGCCCTAGTCGCGATGTCCCGCACAATGGCCGCAAACGCGGGTGCCACTAGTGTCACTCTAAGCCAAGCGGTTCTGACGACACGACAGCAGGCGAACACCATCGCATCAGGAGCCGGGGTCAACTCCGACCAAGCGGTCTACCTGGTTCAGGATCAAGGACATTTCACTGCGCTTAACGCTTCAGTGCCGCAAGGCCAGGGATCACCTGTTGGACACTATCTGACTTTCACCGTAGATGCCTCCAGTGGCGCGGTGCTCGACTGGGGCGTGAGCGAGAATCAGGGCAATCTGTCTGCATTAGGTCCAGTTACCAGCCTGTCGCAATAGAGACATAAAGATTGAGCTGGAAGGCAGCATAACCCGCCTTTCAGCTCATTATTCGTTTTGTCGGGGCTGATGAGCCGATGCTTGGATGATTGGCGGCGGGGGTCTGTCGGCCTCGCGATCGAACACCAGACGACATCTCGAATGCATCGCAGCCACGCCTGTAGAGGGCCTCGGGGGCGCGCCTGGCCGCAAATGACGTCTTTTGGCATAACAGGACAGGATAGCGATCGCTGTAGATCGGCCCATCCACACTTTCGAGCAAGCGCGGCCACGCAAATCAAGCTTTTTGACGGCGCGGCGAATCCAAATGGTCGTCAGCCGCATCTAATCGTTATCAAGAAATGTGGCTGGCAGAACATGAGCTATTGACCGAACCAGAGGTAAGCCCCCTCAGAGACGCCCAGGCAGGCGATCTGAAAGCGTTTGAGGTCCTGCTCGAGCCGCTCCTGGACCCGGCTTATCGTTTGGCAGTGCTCATGCTGCGGGACCGAACTGAAGCTGAGGACGTAGTTCAGGAGGCGGCATTCCGCGCATGGAAGAGCATCCGATCGTTTCGGCGAGATCGCGCGAGCCTGAAAGCGTGGTTCTTGACAATCGTTGCAAACCAGTGCCGACAGACGCGACGCGAGAGATGGTGGTCGGTGGTCCGCGGTCCAACACTGGTTCGGGAATCTGTTGAACCTGAGGACGCGGCGCTCCAGCGAAGCGACCTCGCTCATGCCCTCGCCGAACTGGGTCGCGAGGATCGCGTCGCCTTGCATCTCTATTTCGGGCTAGACCTGCCCATAGACGAAGTCGCCCGCGCGCTAGGCGTTAGCACTCGTGGAGCCAAGAGCCGAATCCACAGGACGCTCAAGCGCTTGCGACTCAACCTCGAAGACCAGGAGATCTTGTTGCCATGAAGAACTCAACGCGGGCACGCCTTTCCGAAGCATTCGATGAGCTAACTGGCCACCCACATCCATCGCTCCAATCCAATGTGATCACCGGACTCCGCAGGCGTGCGTCTGAGGCGGAGCCTGGACTGTCACCGGCTGCCAAGTCGATGGCTGTCGCAGCCGCAACCTTGTTGCTAGTCGTACTTGTGTGGGGACTTGCGATGTGGAGCAAACACTCGCTGTCGACACCTATACCTGGCACACATAACCAACCGCCGACCGCGCTAACGGAGGCTCAGGCCATCCAGGTGGCGCTCACGCAACCGCTCTTTCTGGCGCCTGGTGACTTCCCCCAGCAGCCTGGCCGCCAAGACTGCACTATCCTAGGTGGAGGGCCGTACCCGGGCCTCCATATTCCCGGTTCGTGCGGGACTTCGGCCGCGAACGATGGCGCCGGTGGATGGTTGGTCACATTCACGCAATACTGGGACGCTAGCCAGTTCAATTCGGGCCCTCCAAACACTGGCACGTTGTCCTACCGCGTGACCTTCGATGTCGATGCCCACGCCAATGTATCCAAGCGCTACGAGGGAGGCGACTTCCCGCCCCAAGAGGCGAGCTAAGAGTCGACCAAAACCACCTGACCAATCCATCAGCTCGACCAAATTGGGTGTGGGGTTCAGGAATCTCATCAGGCGGCAATCGAGTAGGAATTCAGCAGGCCGCCGAGCCTCGCGCGTCTACTAATAATGGCGCCCGTGCTGGCGCAGGCCTCGCTCCTGGACGAATTGGGAGGGCGGAGATGGCGACTGCGATGCGGGCGCTCATCGTTGTAATGCTCACAGTACTCGCGGAGAACGGTGGCCAGATGGCGTTCGGAGACGATGAGCATCCAGTCGAGGCACCCTCGGCGTATCCATCCCACCCAGCGCTCCGCGACCGCATTTGCCTTCGGGGCCAGGATCGGGGTGAGAATGACCCTGGCACCATCCGCCCCGAAGACCTGGTCAAACTGCCTGGGGTACTTCTTGTCCCGATCGTGGATCAGTGAGTTCGGACTTATGGTCGGCCAGCAACGCTCATTGCCGCCCTTGACACATGGACTTGCTCGAGTTTTCGCTGCATCGCGAGCAACTCAGTCTTGGAGATCACAGGTCGAATCACCACATTGTCTTCCTGGCGTTCGACGCGGCGTTCAAGAATGTCGACCTCATGTTCCGCGGTGGGATAACCGATCCGCATCCGGATCAGGAAGCGATCGAGTTTCGCCTCTGGTAGAGGGTACGTGCCCGGAGGAGATCGGGAACGGCCTCCATCTACCGGGCCACCCAATGGCTCTTGACATCCAGCATTGGATCGCGATGTACGGATACACCGGCAGTGGCTCTGGAACCGATTATGTGGACCCGGTCGCTGGCAGTCCGCTCAACGGCCATTACGGTTTCCACGCGAACGCGTACAACTCCGGTTACTCGTCGAGCAATATCTACATCATGGTGACTGATGCCGACCGGTTCGGTGGACCGTTCGGAATTGTCTGGTAGGCGAATCGCGCTTCTTCTCATATTCGCAACGTCGAGCTGCTCGCCGGTGACTGCCGGCGAGCAGCCTTCCCGGCCAGCGGCAGCGTCTCCCTCCCCAACTCCACCCACGGTCATCAGTCTCTCTACCGCTTGGCCTCACGTGCCGGTTAGGACATGGGACACATCGAATACGTGGATTGAGTCCGGAGTCACGCCTGACGGTACTACAGCGCTTGGCGAAGCAACTCCTAACCGTCTTCTCGACTTACCATTAGGACCGGCGATCATGGATCGCACAACGGGAAAGGTAACGGTCATCCGTTATTTCTCAAACCGACACAATCAAGTGGTCTCGATCGTGGGCGACAACGACTGGGTGGCTTGGACCGAAGCAAGCCTCAATCCGAGCTTTGCCGACTGGACGCTGTACAGCTATGACCGCCACACGCGCCAGATCCGCACCCTCGCCGCTGCTCCGAGACCATACCCAAATACCCCATATTTCTCGATCTCGATGTCTCACGGTGTGATCGTTTGGTCGGCCGCTGAATCGAGCGACGAGATCCTTCGTGTCTACGCAATCAATGCAGACGGCAGCGATCTTCGGGTCATTGCGGAGAATGCCAGCGGTCCCCAAATCGCGTGGCCCTGGGTGGTGTACGACGTGCAACCGGCCACGGCTGGTACTTCGGACCGCTTGGTGCGCCAAAACCTTGAAACCGGCGAGGTCCAACAAATCACCGGACCCGCCGACGTCAGCTATTTCGCCTATGACGGAGAGGCATTGGCGTGGATCCCGACGAATACCAACGAAATCTTTCTACAGGCGCCAATAGACTCGGCGCCGATCCAGCTCAATCCCGGCGGCCGCTACTTAGAGTTTCCGACCATAAACAGTAGGTTGGTCGGTTGGGGTCAGGACCAGGGCACCTTCGTGTACGACCGAAAGCTGCGCGTGATCGTGCAACTGTCCAATCTTTACGATTTCTATCCAACCATGAGTGATCAAGCGCTGGACTGGGAATATCAGCCGAATCCGAACGCGAGTAATCCGTTCGAAGGCACTGTCTGGAGAGACATCAACGTCGCCGATTTGCCGTAAGGACTGCGTTTGATGACACCTAACGGCCGCGGCAATGAGAGCCGTGCTGGCAGAGAGGACTAACCGCCGGAGTCGACACTAGGGTCCGTAGTAGTCCGAGGTTGGAAAAGCCAGCCACATGGCGAAGGGACCCAGCAAGACGGCAGGGCGGTTGCTGGAATGCCAGGAGGTCGCCGGTGAACACCGACGCATCGTGGCCGGGTCTCGATGAGGCCGAGGCGCGGGTACTGGAGATCCAGACCAAGCTGCACCAATGGGCGATGGACGCCCCCAATCGTCAGTTCGACGACCTGTACAACCTCGTATACGACCCGGCCATCCTCGTGGTGGCCTGGTCACGGGTTACGCGGCAACGATGCCCTGGGTGCCCAGTATTCATCGCGTCGAGAGCGTAGATCCGCTGCATCGCAGGGACCTTTTATCGAGAGCCCCGGAGCAGTAGCTCATTCAGTTCGTCAGAGCCAAGGCCGACGATGTTGATGGCCCAAACCTGCTCGGACGACAGTCCGGCTCGCCGAAGTCCTGCCCTTTCGTCCTGCAAGAGCCGCTTGACCTTGAATGCCGGCCGCGGGCGGTTGGGATGGGTCGGTGGCCCGGCCCGACGCCTGCCTCGCATCACCCAGGTATTACGATCGAAGGTCTTCGGTTTATTGGCCAGCGCGGAACTCGGTGGCCAAGTTGAGCCCCGCCATTTGACGCAAGGTTCGCCTAATAGCTCCGGTGTCGAAGCAAGTACCCATACGTAATCACCAAGCCCGAGTGCTCGGCGAGTATCTGGTTCACCAGGTCTGGCGGAAACTCGATCCCCATCACCTGCTCCAATCGCTTCCGGGTTTTGAACCTCCAATCACTTTGGATCGTATGAGTCTCAAAGCCCTGCTCCTCCCAGAACCCCGCATCGGTGGGCAGAGGCGGTTTTATCCAACTTGACCGGCCCAGCCACTGGGCAAAGTCACCCCAGGAAGGGTCGTTGTCGATGACAAAGGCGGAGCCGCCCGGTCGCATGACCCGTTGCAGTTCGGTAATGCCGGCTTTGGCCCGAGACCCGAAGAAGTAGGCGAATCGCGCGTGCGCAACGTGAATGCTCGCGTCATCGACTGGGAGCGCCTCCGCCGATCCATGGCGGACCTCGACATTGGTGAGAGTTGCGACGCGAACATGCGCTCTCCGTAGGCTGGAGCGGTGCGGCTCCACGGCGATCACTCGGGCTGCCCTTGTGGCAAACCTTGGAAGATGGAAGCCGGTGCCACACCCGATATCCAAGAGGGCCTTGCCAGACCACCGTCCGAGGCGCCACATCGCAGCCTCCAGCTTGCCCTCAGGGTCGGCGGCGAGGTTCTCCCACTCGTAGATCTCCGGGTGCTCCTGGATATTGGGCGAAGGATGGATGCCGGGCACAGCACCCTCAGCTTCGACTTGGCGCCCTTGATGCTGAAGCAGAGGTCCACGACTGACATCGTCGAGCTTCTTTCTGGCCACAATCACGATGGTAACCACGGGCCAGACGTTCCGATCTTTGACCAGGCTGTCCAGCCAGACCTCTCAGCAGCTGATCGCCCGACTCAGGGACAGAGGATTGCGGCAGGTGTAGCTACGGCCGACGCTCAGGAGGGCGGGTTAGTTGGCGAGATCTGACCCTGGGTCAACGCCCTCCTCATCTGCCGGCGAAATCCTATTGCGGAGGCTGCGCTGCTCCGAGTAGCCTGCCCCGCCGATGAAAATGACGCTTACAGGTGGGGTTTTACACGACTCGCCGGACGTGACCGCTACGAGGTAGGGATTGGACCGGGCCCAGGCATAGGATCGATCCTTAGACTGGCCGCATACGCTGCGCACGACCCTTCGGAATCTGCGCAATGATCGTAAGGACTACCTACAACCACGACGTTCGCAGAACCCGCCGGAGCGGTGAGCGGTATGCGGACGATAGCCTCAAAAGATCCATCGCGATTGACTGGGTGAGTGCCCAGATCAATCATTAGTCCGGGTTGGCCCTCAGCGGTCAGGATGAGCCGGTAAGTCTTGCCAGGTGCGTAAGAACCTTGGCATTGGAAAGGACCGCTTTGCACGGTCACTGTAGAGCCGGCTGCTACCTCGACGGGTGTGATTTGCAACTGGGGCGGGTAGCACGTGGATGCCGCAAACGGATTTGATATCCCACAAGCAGGTAGGAGCATCACAGTCCCGATAAGCGCCAGATTCATTCTCATCGCCACGATCTGTCGAGCGCGCAACTTCGAGTCGGCGCTGTGTCGTTCGGCACGGCCGGGGGACGGGCCGGTCCTATCGGGCCGAACGATATTGTTGGGATTGGATTCGCCCGACTTTGCCCTAGCCAGATCGCAGCGCGAAAGTTGTCAAGCTGATAGGACAGCTGTCACGTCAGCGACGGTAGCATTTCTAGGTAGATCTGGCGACTCCGGGTCAAGTGAACTCACTGTCGCCCCGTTGTCAGCGAATAACCCTGCTCCTCCGCCCACCAGTACGTACTGGTCTGTTGCGCGCCCGGGACCGTAAGTAAACTGGTCGAGAAATAGCAAGTACTGCCGACCTGACTGTAGGATCGGAGGCGCACCATCTACAACGGTGGTTCCATTCGAGGCACCTATTTGCCGGATCATCAATGCGTTCGGTGTATTGGCGGGCCCCTTCAGAACATCTCGTAGAGCGACCGTCGTCACTGTAAATGGTGTAGGAATCGGATCTCCTGGATATCCCTGAACCAGGTCCACCGAGTGCTGGGTCGTGGCGGTCACACGAATTACCAACTCGGCATCTGCAGCCACCTCGCGAAGTGAGTGATAGATCTTGGCGCGACTAGCATCGATATGCATGACCGCACCTGCCGTTGTTCGCGAGCTTGTCCCGGAGCCTCCGCAGCTAACAATCGCTGACACGCTCAAAGCTATCATCAGGCTGACAGCCCGACCAGCAGACAACAAGTCTCGATGCATCTTGTGATACTCCCTAGCCATACATGTACAGCAAGCCGTTTATGTCATCTTTTTGTGGTGTATTGATACTGCACCCGAACCACCGCGGGCTGTCGTTCGAATACATGACTGGAATTTGACTGCACACCCTTGTGTTGTCGTTGTGCCCTAGGCCTAAGTCGTGGCCAACCTCATGAGTCATTACGGAGACCTTGGCGCCGTAACTGTATTGCGACTGATTCGTCAAGTAAGTATTACTATGCCCATCGGCTCTAAACATCAGGGAGTAGTAGCAGTAATAGTTCGCCCAACCCGAATAGCCGGTGTTGCCATCGTTTGAGTCGTACAGCGTGATCGGCGAGCCACTCCCTGATGGTGCAAGCCATACAGCTGTGGGAGTAGCGGTCCAATTGTTGGCCGCTTGATCATTCACGGTGTGGTAGGTGCCGCTGCTGCGGTTGTAGTAATGCACTGGGCTAACTGAAGACCACTGGCAGCCTTCTAGGGAGAAGGCCTGAGCAGGTCTGGCATTGAAAATCGAAACCGAACCAGCCATGGATATTGCTGTTCCAACAGCGAGGCACGCCGTAAGACTTCTGGTGATGAGTCGCGACTGTTGATGCCGCCGGGGGCTACGGCCCCCTTTTGCAACCTCTGTAGCTGCGTAATTAGATTTAGTCATTGAGCCTCACCCCTGCCAACAGTCCCTAGATGGCTGATTGCGCCAAGTCGTACCGAGCAGACCAAAACATACACTGTCAATTGTGAATGTCAAGTCATCAATTAATCCAACGCTAAGCCCTTGTTAAACGAGGAACTACGTCGTCCATAGGACCCGACTTCCACAGCGCTTTCGTAGGCGCGGCGGGCGGCACTAGAGATGCTGCGGGGCTGTTATCGAGAGCCACGGAGCAGGAGCTCATTCAGTTCGTCAGAGCCAAGGCCGACGATGTTGATGGCCCAAACCTGCTCGGGCGAGAGTCCGGCGCGCCGAAGTCCAAACCTTTCGTCCTGCAGGAGCCGCTTGACCTTGAAAGCCGGTCGTGGCCGATCGGGGTGGGTCGGTGGGCCGATCCGACGCCTGCCTCGCATCACCCACTTGTGAAATCGAATGCCCTCGGCCTGAAGCTGAGCGCGCAGGGCACGCACGATGCGACGCGCTTCGACCGACGCCCACCGGTGGGCTGCCTTGGCGATTGCGACACTGGTGTCCTTACCGATCAACCGCCGGGCGTGACGAGCTGAGACGCCAAGCTCGGCTGCGATGTCGTCGACCTGGAAGCCCAATTCGTGGAGGCCACCGGCGCAGACAAGCCGATAGGCACCTAGGTTGATGGCGCGATTGATCTTTAGCGCTTCCAGAAACGGCACCACCTCTTCGTGGGCGGCGGGCGCCCGCCGCAGCCGTCTCTCCACCGCCCGCCATCCCACCTCCAGATCCTCAGCTGTTGGCGAGCGTCGTTGACGAGGCGGCCGCTTGCGCACACGCAGACCGCGGAGCGATCTACCGGAAATGAAGTACGCGCCATGAGGACCGCGAACGGCCTTCAATCTGCCGCTTCGTATTCGCAGCCGCAACGTCTCGACGTGACAGCCGAGCAATTCAGCCACCTGGTCGAGTTTGAGCAAGCGTCCCTTCACGAGCTGTCGCGCTCTCTAATCACTCCTACAGTTTCAAGGTCAAGGACACAAATCGCCCACATTGTGAATAAGTAGAAGCAATAGAGCTTGTTGGCACGCCCTCGGCATTCGAAGACCCGGGGCCCTCGGCGCGGAGCCGAGTGGCAATACAGGGGTCGGCCGAAGGCGATCTCGTCCTCCACACTCGTTATCGACTCAGACCGATGGCCGGCCCCCAGGCGCGATCAGGTGTGGGCGCGTATGCGCCGGGGGTCAGACTCCGGCCCCCGCCGCAGTCGATGCATAGCGAGCAGAGTGCGCACGGCGTGCGCACAGCGTGCGCACGCAGCCGCGTTCGAAAGTGCTAACGGACGATCGCCCAGGAAGAGCGTTGGCCAACGCACGGCGGGATCGATGGCCCGCACGGAATCGGCCATGGGCTTGGGGAGCCGAAGTCAATGATGTCGTCGCACGCAGACCCGCTCGAGGAGGATGCGGGAGAAGCCGCGTCTGAGCTCGAGTTCGCTCCGGCCTTCGGTTCTGGGGATTCGCTGCGGCCTGCGCCTCAGGAAGCGAAGGACGAAGCGCAGGCCTCCCGAACTCAATTCGGCCCGCCGCAGGGACCAGGACGGTCTCTCATCCCAACTCATCCGATCATCCTGCGAGACCTTCCTCCTCAATCCGAGTCTCATCCCACACAAGCTCAGCTCAGCCGTCTGCATCGAACTCTCAACCAACGCGACCTGCTCATCCTCCAATCTCTCTACGACTACCGCTACCTGAACACCCTCCAGATCAAAGAGCTCTTCTTCCCCAGCCTCCGCTCCTGCCAGATGCGGCTTCAGCACCTCAAAGATCTCGGTCTCATCTACCGCTGGAAAGTCATCGAAACCCCAGGTGTTCGTCGTCGTCATTCGCTGCTCCTGATCTCCGCCCGCGGCGCACGAGTGCTCGCCGACTGGCACGGCGACGATCCCCGCGGCTACGTCGAACGCAGCCACGACGCCCGCGACCATTGCTGGCATGCCACCCACGACCTGGAGGCCAACCAGTTCTTCGTCGCCATGATCACGCAAAGCCGAGAGCGCAAGGACGAGGGCCTGCTCATCTGGTACGGCGAAGAGCACGTCCGGGCCGAGCGCCGGGCGACCGCCCGCGAGTACAAGTCGCCGGTCCCCACGCCGGACGGCTGTGGGGTCTATCTGGCGGCCGACGGCCGCATCCTCTTCGACCTGGAGTGGGACCGGGCGACTGAGTCGCTGGCTCGCCTGCGTCAGAAGGTCGGCTCCTACGTCGGCCACTTCGAGCATTACCGCGACGCTGAGCTGCACCACGTTCTCTTCGTCGTCCCCACCGACGACCGTGAGGACAA
>PLJM01000007.1 GCA_003139695.1 Candidatus Dormiibacterota bacterium
GAGCTAACCGGATAGGCAGAAGCGTCGGATATCGATCCCGTTGCAACAGTTTGCTGATGAGAGCTCACGGCTGCGTCACGGCTCAACCCAATGGTCAGAGATAGATCCAAGAGCATGTAGCCACTCTTGATCGTGCTGCCTCAAGTTGAACCCTGCTGGAATGATTAATCCTGCTGCAGGATCAGAGATCTCCATCCGCCGGCTTGGCCATTCGAGCCCTTGTAGGACAGGCCTAGTGGCTCCGTAGACTTCATCGACGCTGGCGATTGCTATGCTGTTATTGAGGCCGCGAATCGCGTCGGCCCCAAGGGCGACTCTTCCGATGCGGGTTGCTTTAGGTGGGTCCGTGAGGTGGAACTGTGGCGACTCTGCTGGTGGTGCAAGGATTGCGACCAGCGCGTCAATGCGGAGTGGGATCGCGTACCCCCACCGACCACTTGCTTGATTTGTCATCACGGTGTATCCGAGGTCGGACGCAATAAGAGGCACAGACGATTGGTTGAGCAGCAGGGTCCATTCTGCCCGCATTACGGGAGACAGCAGGCGCTGCATTTCTAAGGCGCGCGCCAGATTGGTGTTGTCACGGCGCCCCCACGCTTCTATGGGCAGCGTCCCACCGTAGATTTGTCGAAGTCGCCTGACGAAGCGTGGGCCAAACTCCGGACTCCGAACAAAAAGAGTCGCGACGAAAGGGACCAAGGTGCTGATCCAGTCGCGGGGAGTGAGGCTTCCTTCGACCAGACTATCTATTACGGCCGCAATGCGAGCATCCGTCATCCCTAGATGGTCATCGACTGAGCGGAGGTCGCCCACGCCTCCGATCGTGAATAGGTCTAGCTGCCACGCGACGTTGTGCGGCTTCGTTTCGTAAACATCCTGGCCATTCCTTCTGCGAACCCAGATCGGTCGCTTGCGCGCGGGAAAACTCCCATCGAGCGAGAACCCACCGATGAAGGCGGCACCGAGGAAGTGTTGATGTGGCACGGAATCGTTGAAATCTTCTCGCTGGAGGAGCCAAGATTCAACTCCGTAGGGCAAACGCGGACGAACGCATGTTCCGCGATCCTGATCGACACGTCAATGCTCTGCTCCTCGGAGTGCTGGGATAAAATGAACCCGGCTCAGGTCGCAGTGACTGTCGAAGTCGTGTGTGTGGCGACAGAGAGTCTAGATTCGCTCTAGCTCAGGTTGAAGCGGCCTGGGTCATCGAGGGGTTGTGCTGCAGGATTTCGCGGTCGTCGTGCGGCGCCAATACCCGATGCTGCAACTCCTCTGGAGTAACGGTGAAACTCTCGAGCGAGCCTTCCGAGATCTCAGGTCAAAGACCGTTCTGACTCAGTTCGCCAGCATGGGATTCATCAAGGGGTTCGCCGGTGCGGAAGGCGTCCCGCCACCAAAGATCGGCGAAGCGCCCTTCTTGCCATATCTCGGACCCGTATTGCTGACCCACCGCTCGCTGCCAGCGCATGAGTGGATTTTCTGTCAGGGCGATGGAGGAGTCAGCTCTTGGCCTCCCTTTTACCGGCTGCCAGACGGCCAGCATGATGAGACTCTATGGCCGGTTCCATTGGCAGTCGAGCCGAGGCGACTTCGACTGACGCGGGTAGCTCCTAACCAAACGGCCCCGAAAATCGTTTCGCGACTCCAGATCCATCTGTACCCACTTGGTGTCATCAGCGTGATGCTTACATTTGTGATTCGAAGCTCGACCGTTCTGACAACGAAGGACGTGATCTTGCTGATTCAAGAGCTGGCCGACTTGGAGTGCAACCAGCCGGCTGAAATCGAGTTGGTTGGCACTCAAATCAAGGGGACCGCAACAGCGGTCACCGACGAGGTTGCCCACGTCGCGGCCACCGCGATACTTGGATCGTCCGGTGCCGTCAACCGCCTGCAGGCCAGTGGCACGTCGTTTTTCCTTGGGCTATGCGTCAAGCCTGCTGAACTGGACCTTCAAACAATCGCTGGACTGATCGAACTGGACCCTAAGTATCAGCATCTGGACAGCAATTACGTTGGTTCGTTCCAAAAGCGATACGGGCGATACGCAGGGGATATCGTTGTGCCCACCGTCCGGGGCACTCTCATCAACATCGATCCGGATGTGGGACAGGGCGCACAATCGGGTTTCTTCTGGAGGCTCGTGGCCATCGCAGAACTCGTGCAGCTCCACCGAGCATTGTGCCCTGTCGCGCGCAACCATCTCAATTCACATCTGAGCTTAGATACGCAGCCGTCCGATGGAGCAATAGATGAAGTTAAGCGCGTACTGCGCCTCATGGATCAATTACAGAATTTCCCGGAAGGACTACCTCCTAGGCACCGCGAATTCTTTCGTGTGTACGCAGACGTAATAGGTCTTCAGCGTTTCATTGAAGGTTACGATCAGGCGTCCTCTGCAATACGTCGCCAGAAGTTCTGGCGCGAAATCCTAAGCGAGGTCAAAATCATGGATCAGAGTCAGAAGTTTTACGGTCCCGTTACGAATAGCAACATAGTGCACCTGGTCCAAAGCCGTGTGGACGGCAGCATTAACCAGTTCACGCAAAAGCATCCCCAACAGGATGACCTTGGAAAGGCAGTCAAGGCCATGCACGATCAAGTGAGAGACCTTGTTGCGCAGTTGGCTGCGCAAGATCCGGAAGCGGCTAGCGCAGCAAGTGACAACCTAGAAGCCATGACCGAGGAGGTGACTAGGGTAAAGCCTCGCAAGGGAGTGCTTCGGAGCCACGGTGAGTCTCTCATCAAGGCCGCACAGAATGTAGCGGCCATTGCGGTCCCAGTCGCCGCGACAGTGAAGGTCGTCTTGGGGCTTTTCGGAATCGTCCTTCCTTGATGCGCTGCTGACGCATTTCCAATCGGTCCGGCGCCCCTTGGTACGGATAAGAGGCAACTAACGAGATCTTTTTGTGAGCCAAGCTGAACGAACCCGTCGCATAGGCCTCGACGAGCGACCGCCGATTAGGCCACCATCTCCATGCGAAGGTCGCGCCGGTCAACGTCCGGCGCTACCGGGATCGTCCGACTTGCGTGTTCAACCAGCCGTCTTGCCGTCCACAACATCGCATAGGCGTCGACGGCGTCTTGTTCAAATCGTCCGAATGCCGCCAGCGCGGTGAGCACGTCTGGAAAATGCCCACGAAGCAGACCGATCCGTTCTTCCCGCCCGGCCGGGCGACGCTTGGGGTGCGACATCGACTGGCCGCCGTTCATGATCGCGAAGGTCACTTCGGGGTGCCCTTCTCGAACATACCGCTGCCTCTCAGGATTCAAGTAGCTGTCAACCTCGCGAATACGCCGTTCTGCGATTGTCGAGTGCCTTAGGTGGTATCTATGGGGACGCCCCAGAGTGCCCCGATGGGCCGGAGGTCCTCAAGTGAGTATGCGTCTTTCCAAACGACCTGGAGCTTCAACGGGGTCGAGGCTAGACGCTCGAAGATCATTAGACCCTCGGGCTGGAAGATGAACGGACTTCGTCCGCCGACTTTCAACTGTTCCCGGTACAGATCCTCCAAACGCCGCCATTGGTCGCGCATCAGTGCGTCGACTAGGTCAATGATTGGCCCATTCTGGGCGTCGTCGTAGGAGCTGCGAAGTAGTCTCAAGTTCGCCAGCGAAAACTCGCGATCGAATCGGACAGCAGTGAGCTTGTAGAACCGCTTCTCCAGTTCGGTCAGCAGCACAGCGTCTTCATATCCCGGTGTATCTTCGATGAGACGCTTGGTACCAACCAGCTCGCTGTCGAAAAGTTCGACGAGAGCCAGCAGCCGATAGATGCGGCGCTGCAGCTCTACGGGGACGTTCAGCGCCGCCTTATACAGCAGATCGTGGTTGGCCTCCGACCATAGGTGTCCGCTTCGAGTATGTACTTGGACCTCGCATGTGAGACCGCGAAACTCGGTGTGCTGGCCCACCGCTTCCCCCTCGCGAAGACTGGTGTCTACATGAACACCGAGATAACCGAGACGGTCGAATTCGAGCTCTTTCCGCTTGTCTTCGATTGGTCGGTGATCAAAAGCTCGGCAGATTGCATCGACGGCCGGATCGACATCGACGTTAAGCGGGACGATGACCCTTACTCCGGCCTTGTCAGTGATCTGCCGAAGCGGGTCGCCATATTTCGGCTTACCTGCACGGTCCAGCCGCAGCGCTTTCTTGACAAAACTGTCGACCTCTTTGGCGCGATGGCTGACGTCGCATAAGATGCCCTGCCGAGCAACTGCCTCCTTACATTTTGCAGCCACCACTTGGGCTAGGCGCTCGTGCCTGGGCTGCTCGGCTGCGTACTCCTGGGCCAAGTCCTCAAGTCGGCTCATCGCCGGCCCTTGGTACGGCGCAGTTCGTCGGTGACTATCAGCCTGGACCGGCCATCCTGGAGGCTTTGGAGCTCCGTGGTACTCTCAATCGCCTCTGGCGACCCGAGGACCGAGACGCCTCCGGCGAAGTCGTATTGGATCTTCTGGATCCGATTGCGGATGGCCTGGGTGTCCTTGCGGAATGTGGTCGTGGGAGATCCCTCTACACGGATAGCCGCAATGAACATATCCTGGTCCACTGGGTCCATGTGACGTTGGGCAAAGTTCCGAGGATCCATCGTCGCGTCAGCACTGGCGAGGTCACTGATCAACGCTAGCTCGTACTTGGTCTTGAGGAGGGGGTCCTTGACGCTGTCGATGAACTTCTCCGCAGCCGAGTAGAAGGACTGTGTGACCATGATTGGATCGCTGCAGTAGATGCAGCCGAGAAACTGCTTGAGGTAGAAGTCGGCCATCGGTCGGTCGGATTGAAAGCCAGTCTGTGTATCCGATACCTCCGCGTGTATATGCCCATCGGTCTTCTTAGTAAAGAAACCGACCTTGAACAGTCGAGTCTTGTCGCTCAGGACCAGGTCCTTGATCTGTGAAACGTTAAATGTGCGCTTGCCTTTGAGTTCAATTTGGCTCATGCGCACGCCAGCTTCGCGCTCGAATTTGATGACCATCACGACTTGTTGGCCGCTCTGGGTAGCCTGAATGATGGTGAGCAATCCGGCGGGATTCTGCCGGTTCTGGCAGGTGTTCAAGTGGTGGGCTAATTGCTGCGACATGTCGACCAACGGGATCGTCTGCGCAGTCAGGCGATCGGTAATCAGGTTGGGAGCTGGAGAAGTGGTGCTCGGGTCGAACTTAGCGCAGTAGGCTACGCGCCCCAGGGTCTCGGCTAGCTTGGCCTTGAGGTACCCCTTGAGTTCGTCGTCAGGCTCGAAGTCAATCTCGCTCAGGATTGGCGCAGCTTGCCCGCCGCCCAGCGGTGTTTTGGGGACATCGTGGACGATCAGGGTGCTGATCTTCAAGTGAACGGCATCCAACAACATGAGATCTAGTTAAGCCGCATTTTGAGCGCAAAGATCTGTATGGGTCCAAATTGACCGTGTCAGAGGCGCGACAGGGATCCTCACAGGCCCAACGAATACCCTGCGAGGGAACCCAACCGCTCGAGCTCGTCGACTGTCCCGATCTCTTGCCGCCAAACTCGGCTCGCGGATAGCGGGCGGGCCTCCAAACGCTCGAGAACGGCGATCGTAGCCGGCGCTTCCATGAGAGCGTCGTCCACCACCTGCTGCGACCGGCCGCCAAAGATAGCCACAAGCAAGAGCCAATGTCGAGCTACGTACGCCTCGAGCAAGTCCTCGATCCGCACAAATTCGTCAGGGCCGTACATCGCAACTAGTCGATCCGAGATCCAGGCCGACACGTCTCGGTTAGGTCTCCGGTGGCTGACCGTCGCGAACAGCCGCTCGGCCGCGGCCTCAAGAAGTTGACCTGCACGCGGGCTAGCGGGGCTCACGCCCCTGTATACCACAAACGCGAGATTATGCAAACATATGTTTGGATACGAGTTGCAGCAACTCAGCTTTCCGCGATGGCCGACAGTGAATTGTGAACTCGTCCCCGAGGCGGCACAGGGGGTGGCCGTGTCCCACTGAATCGACCCGACAGCTGCAGCAACCGTCTCAATACCGGACCGCTGCAGGGACCTGCGAGGAGGCTCTTTTTGGCGCACCCGTCCCAGTTTCTCGAGCTCCTACCCAAACCTCTTGCATTCGTCACACCGAGGTCTTCCGCCCCTACCGAGGACGTCGTTTCCGTCGCGCTTAATCTCTTGGCCGTATCGGCACTCGGACCGATCGTGGTAGACGTTGCGGTGAGTCGGAGGGTACTCCGCACTTGTCGTGTGAAATTCAGCTACAGGTGCCAATGGTTCACTCCTTCAATCCTGAATAACGCGGCTGCGTTCGTCCAAGCGACGCACGTATGTTCGAGGGCTGACGCGAGCGCTGTCGAGCGACCAGTTGGCATTGCCGCTACACAGGTTGCGCGGAGGAAATCTGACAACTGGTAAGCGATGCATAGAACGGGATTAAGGAGATGGCGAGCAGCAGTTGGGCAATGAGCGCCCCGATGATGATCGCCATCAGCCCCAGGGGAAGCCAAGGAATCGACGCGATGATGGCAACCGTGAAGCAAGCCGTTGCTTGAATGCCAAGGACGGCCTGAATTGCCGATATTAGTCTGCGCATATTCCCGCACGGGCCTTCGCAGCGTGTCCCCGCACAGCTACAGAACTTGTCTAACGCTAACCCGGCGCCCACGCATATGCCGATCGCTCCAAGAGTTAGTAATCCGGCGACAATCATCCAGCCTGCTGACGTCCAGATAAGCCAGAGTGAGCCATTAGCAATCATGGCTGCGCCGACCGCAGCCGCCGCAAGAACGAGCGCAGCTATTAGTCCAAACAGCCAATTTCTGACAGGGCTGGAGTCACACATGGGGTCCCTCCTATATCGAGAACGAACTGGACGTTGGACGCGGAGGCGGACTTAAATGACGTGCGCCGCTAAATCACTTCCGGTCCAATGAACCCTCGGTGAACCGCCCAAACCTTGACTACGCCGTCGGCTACACAGCATGCTCCCTGCGGAGTGCTGCGTCAAGTAATAGCTTGACTGGCGCGGTGCCGTAAAGTGGAGCACTTGACACACCGCTAGTCGACCCTATAATGCCGCTTGGGTAGTGGCTCGCCCGAGTCTAAGTTGCCGTTCTTCGTGCGGCCCGTCCGCACCGGGAGTAGGCGTGAATCCTGTTGTTTTCCGGGGACCCGGGCGGCCATCGATGGTCACGTGCGATGTTGCCCGAACACCCCTCCAGAGAGTCGTGAGTCCATCGCGCATCGCACAGATGCAGCGGATTGATTAGGAGGTATCTCATATGTCGGTGCGCCGGAGCAAATGAAATCCCAGCCCGTGCCGTACAGGGCCGATGCTCGATGGGCTCTATACGTGCTCTTCGGATCTATTGGAGTGATAGTTGTTCTTATCGCTCTCTTTGCGAACCAAGCTGAGCATGGGTGGGCCTTGTTCGCAGCCGGGTCCCTAGTTGCCATCGGGGCATTTGCCGTGGGTTCGCTACTAGGTTTGCTATTCGGAGTCCCCCACTCGGCCGAGAACTCGACGACATCTATGTCGACCTGGGCATTAATACCAAATACGAGTCTCGATCAGATCTCCGACTGGCTTACGAAGATTCTCGTCGGAGTCGGCTTGACCCAGCTATTTGAGATTCCATCGAGATTGCAGGCACTTGCAAGTTACCTGGCCCCTGTGTTCGGGGGTACCGATTCCGGAAAAGGCTTCGGCCTATCTGTTGTCATCTCTTCATCGGTAGTGGGCTTCTTGGCAAGCTGGGTTTGGACACGCCTATTGCTATCCGCTGACCTGGCCCAAGCCGGCGCTGACATTGGCAATCAATCTGCGTTAGCGGTTGATCGCGCAGTTCTACTAGATTCGCCACTTTCGCCCGGCAAACACAAGAGGGCGGTCACGTTAACAGCCAGCCTCGCAAAGCGCGCTGAAGCGGGGGACCCCAAGGTCGCTGCGGAAGTAGGCATCGCTCCACAAGACCTCGATCGGATTGTTTCGGAAGGCTTGAATGTCAGCGATTACGACAAGTTGGCTAAGCACGCAATCACCACGGTGTCATGAGCGGCTCTGTACCGATAGATCATCAGGGGCAGACATTTGCCGGGCAGCTCATATGAATTGCAGTACCGCCCGACAGCGGTTAGCCGTTATGGAGTAGCTATGGGACAGATCCGTATCGGTCTTACGATAAGTGGAGCCGTCTCACTAGGATCCTTTGAAGGCGGCGCGCTCGCCGCTCTCATCTCCGGCTTGCAAGTACTTAATCCGCATAGCGGTAACAAAGCCGCAGATGTGCGCATAGACGCAATTGGAGCCGCCTCGGCTGGTTCGATCACTGCCGTCGCTGCGGCCCGGATCTTGACCAGCGGGCAAAACCCAACCGAAGTGATGCTGAAGTCTTGGGTGAGCTCCGACTCGGTCAATGCGCTACTCCAAGGCGCGGGTATCGATGCCCCTTTTAGCATGGACGGCTTGACCAAAACCGCAACCGAAATACTCAATGCGACAGGTGATCTCAACAAGGTCCAGCGCGGCACCGACGTGACTATTGATCTGGCACTGACCAACCTGAGGGGACTCGACTACAAGATCACGAAGCTTTCTGGCGCAGACATTCGGGCTTCGACCTACCTTGACTGGGGCCATTTTGAGTTCGCTCCAGACGACGCAGTTGAGCGCTTCACCCAGCCCCCCGACAAGTCCCCCCTTGACACCGCGCTTGCATCCGGTGCCAACGAGTTCGGGTTCCCTCCCAAGCGGCTAGCCAGAACCTCAGATGACTTTCCGGGTCTCGATAACTTTCCGGGCAATGCCCACTTCCTGTGGTACACGGACGGGGGAACGATCGATAACGAGCCCCTCGGTCGCACGATGGATCTAACTAACGACATTGATTCGAAAACGCCGATGGGCTCGGATGACCAGCGGATCCATCTTCTGATCCATCCGTTTCCCGCTTCGCCTCCGCCGAGCACCAGCTTGGTGTGGGCCGATCAGAAGTCCAAACCGACCTGGGCCCGTACGCTCCTGCGAGCATTCACAATCATTCGTAGCCAGAACCTCTATGGCGACCTAAGGCAGGCCGAGAAGACAAATTCGCGGCTCGTTTGGAGCAGCTCTCTGGAGAAGGCGATGGATGAGCTGATTGGTTCGTTGTCAGCCAAGCAGAAAGATCGGTGGGCTCAGCGTCTTCAGTCGCTGACCGACGACATCGAGAGCGACGTAAAAGGGATGGCCCGCCACCGGACGGACGGGCCCACCACTCCAAGGGATAAAGTCGACGGACCTTTGGCATCTCAACTCTTTCGTAAGGTGTATGAAAGGGCGAGCGGTTTCGCTGGCAAGAACCCCGTCGGGATCGAAGTTGTCTCGCCGTTTTTGGCGGTAGGAACTGCCGATCTCGCGCTCGACCAGATACTCGCCGGCGAGTTTCTTGAGTCATTCGGCGGCTTCTTCCATGAGGGACTCCGTCGATCGGACTTCGCCCTTGGCTTTGTGTGCATGCTCAACTGGATGAGTACGGGACTCAAGGCGTATGGCCTTGACCCCGGGCAGGCCGAGGCAGCAGTCGAAGGTGCCCTGAGAGCCTTCTACGCGCTCCCTGCGTGGGCGGAACTTGGGGGCATTGCGAAAAGTTTTACCGCATACGGTCTGACTGATGACTTAACGCACGTTGCGGCCAGGCTTGGACTTCAGGCTGGAGACAGCTGGAAGCCGACCGACTTTGGCGAAATGACTCTCGGCCAGTTGCCACTCGTTGAACAAATGCAATTGGCGAATGTCGCGACAAGAATCCTTAAGGTCCTGGGCGCCGATGTATGGCTTGGGGCCACCAAGGCCAACAACAATTGAGTTCGAGCTCCGTGAAACGCCTGGCGCATTCAGCCGCGTGCTAGGGGAACGGGGGGGTGGCTGCTCTAGTGCTGGCCGATTTCGATCGGGCCGGCCAGCGGAGTGAAGCGGACAGGCACGACTGATTGCTATCAGGAACTGGTCCGGCCAGGCGATGACAAGCAATTACTGAGGCCGGAGTATGTCGCTGACGTCGTGGACTCGAAGGGTTAGGATCGACCTTGCGCATTGCTTGACAAGATGTTAACTCCATTAGGCCAATGCCACTTGACACTTCGCCGCTTGCTGAGATAATCACCCAAAGTCGCCTGGTCCGCTGACTTCTTCAACTACTCATGACCTTCTGAATGGGAGTTCTTCCGGATCCGATGACACCCTGCTCATCCCTCATCGAACATCCACCACGGTCCACGCGACGCCTCGGTCAAGGAGGATAACGGTGAACGAGACGATCGAGAAGCTGGAGTTGAACGAATCCGGCGTTCGCGACCCTGTGGTCGAGTTCCTCCGCAGCGCTGGCGCAGCAAGCGTCAAACACGCCCACGAGCGCACCCTGCTGGATCACCTGATCGGCACAAGAGATATTCTCCGGCGCTGGCTGCTACCCGATTGGCTCCAAAATGCCGGCGCTCTGCACAGCGTTTACTCGACTGAAAGCTATCGTTTCCGACTTCTCGAAGAGGCTAGTCGCAGCGGGGTCCAAGCCGTGGTCGGTGCGCGTGCCGAACGGCTGGCTCACCTATTCGGCCTGTTGCCGCGCCGCCAGCTCTTACACCTGGCCGATCGTCTCGATGAATCGGACTCCCGCTTCGAGAGCGTCACCCGATCGGGAAACCAGATCGAGCTTAGCCAGGCTGATATCTGCAACCTTCTGCTGCTGCATATGGCAAATGAGGCGGAGCAGGCCTACGGCGCACAGGGTGGCCCCGGTATCTGGATAGCCAATGTGAGCCGGCTTGGGTCGAAGTTGCTACCGTCCGCAGTTCGAGTACCTCCGATCTTCGACGGCTGCCGAGCGGTTGTCTCCACGGAGTCCGAAAGACGGGCATGCGCCGCGTACGTCTCTGGCACGGGCATGCTCGGGACTGACCCGATTGGCGCGCGCGACCAGCTCGCAGCCGCCAGCGATGCGTGCCCTTGGCTTGGCGAGCCACTAGTGTGGCGAGCGTACGTGGCCCTGCTCCAAGGCTTGTCCACCAACGCTTGTATGTGGAGCAACCAGGCCAAGAGATGCTTGTCGTCTCTCGGAGTCTCCTGGGACAAGCGACTCAGCTACGACGAATGGATCTTACTATGCACGCTCCTTCACACCGCTGCGAGTAGAGCCAACGCGAGCGTGCCCGCATTCGATTTTGACAATCCAACCATCTCGTTGAGGTCCCTGCGTGAGGCGCTCGCCGATTCCATGGAGGACGAAGTCGACGCACCGCAAACCAAAGGACACGACTCGGCAGCCGAGCGCTTTCACGCGTACTTCAGGTCCCTGGCGAAAGGGCCGCTCAAGCGCACTTCAGGGGTGTATCCCGGTTTGGCCGCGCTGCCTTGGCACGAGCCCGCCCGATTCTCCGTCGTCGCGGCCCTCGAAGACGCGTTCGTTGAAATTCGACGTGAGATCCGGTCCCTCGACCAGCACGCCTTCCATCGTGAAGCCGAGCGGATTGGCCGCTCCGGTTCGTGGAACGTGCTGATGTTCTACGAGCGCGGTCGCAAGAACCAGCGGACCTGCACCCATTGCCCGATCACCAGCGAGATCATCGAGAGCCACCCCACGGTGCGCACTCTCGCGGGTCTGATCTACGTCTCTCGACTGGCTCCGGGCACGCACATCGCTGCTCACCGAGGCCCGACCAACATGCGCGTGCGATGCCACCTACCCTTGCTAGTCCCCGACGGGGATTGCGCGATTCGTGTGGGCGAGGACACGCGCCGCTGGGAGGAAGGGCGATGCATCGTCTTCGACGACTCGTTCGACCACGAGGCCTGGAATCACACTTCGAGCGAACGAGTCGTTTTGATTGTGGATCTCTGGCATCCAGACCTCAGCCCCGAGGAGATCGCACTCCTCGAAGGCCTGCACGGTTACGCAGCGGTACAGGCCGAGAGCCTCGATCGCTACTGGGCCGCGAATGCTCGAGCCAGGGGTGGGGCCTACCATTGACGAGACGATCCAGGGATTGACCTCCCTGGCGCTTGCTCGGCTCGAACGCGAACGCCACAGCGGTTACGCCGAGGCAATGCATACGATGCGCTTTCCGCACCAACTAGGCTTCACCGGGCCGGAAGAGGTGCAGCGCGGCGACGTCTTCGCCCGTGCCCTTCTCGCTGACGCGCTTTGCGACGCGCGCGATGCTGGGGCCGCTGGCCTGACCGAAGTGCTGGAAGAAGAGTGCATGTACCTCGTCAAGGCGAGACGGCCCCCACCGGGTGGCTGGGCATACTTCCCGGATTTGCCTGAATTGCCCGGCGACACTGATGTGCTTGCCGAAGTCACACAAGTGTGGGTCCGCTGTGGGCGCGCCACCGACCTGCAGGCGCACCTCGAGGAACCGCTCGAGTTGCTGCTCCGTTCCAGCCTGCGCGAGGACGGCACCGTAGGCACCTGGATATTGCCGGCCCAACCGCGCTTGCCAATGGAGCAGCGCCAAGCTCGCTTTGTCCGCGAGGCATGGGGCGACACTTCGGACGTGGAAGTTATTGCGAATTTCCTTTACGCCTTGCTCCTTTACGACGCGGTCCGTTTCAGCGACGTGATCGCGCGCGGCGCTCGCTGGATCCAGGACCAGCAAGCCAGTGACGGATCCTGGTCGAGCACGTGGTACGCGGGCGCTTACTACGGCACCTACGCTTGTGTAAGGCTGCTGGCTGCGCTCGGTCACGACCAGCCGTTAGAAGGAGCACGCCGCTTCCTTATCGACTCCCAGCGTGAAGATGGTGGCTGGGCCCAGCGCGCATTTGACCAGCTTGCGACGAGTCTTGCCCTATGTGCTCTGGCCACTCTTGACGCATACGCGCGGACGTCGCGTAACGAGACCCGTGTACTGGGTCGCGGCTTCGAACGGCTCAGTCGGAGTATCAACTGGCACGGCTGGAAAGCGACGCCTTTCATCGTGATGAACCTCGGCCGCGCACGGCACAAGGCGGGCCCGCTGTCCTTCTACGCCAGCTCTGCGATTACAGCAGCGTATGCACTGAAAGCAAGCTCGCTCTGGACAATAGCCGGCGGTCGCTTTACAGTTGCGTAAAGCAGGCCGTAAAGTGCCGGGATGCTTAAGTTGGCAGCAAGTGTGGCCATTCCCGGCAAGTCTCCGAGGTAAGAGTCATATGGCGCCAAGCAATGTCAAGGAAGAAGACTTTGGTCCAGTTGGCCGCAGCGTCGCCTTCGGTTCTGAGGAGGCACCCGACAATCGGCCCCACGTACATGTGCATCTGGCGGCGGGCGGGAAGAAGGCTGTTGTTGCAGCGCAACCCAACGTCCCTGCGTCCAGGAAGGCTACTGGCACGGTCCGGCTCCGCGCCAAGCGAGGTTCGTAGCCGCCGGCTTGCCTCTAGGGATTCGAAATACATGACAGGGGGAAACCAAGGATGACATTGACCTTCCAGAGTCACGTACCGAGCGACACAATCTATGTGCTGTACGCCTACCTGGACAGCAACTGCGACGGCAACTTCCGTAAGGAAGGTTGGTACGTCGTGCCATCCGGAGGCTCCACGGATGTGTGGAGTGGTGACTGCGCCTGGCTGAACAGCATTTGGTATTTCTATGCCGAGTCGGCGAACGGCCTCGTTTGGTCGGGATCGGCGGCTAATATCCAGGTCACCAACAACGCTTTCAATCAGTGCGTCTGGGACGGCTCGGGTGACAATCGCGCTGTTGGCATTATCGAGATTGACCTGGATAGCAACTGGAGTTGCACCGTTGACCTCTGGGGTCCGTCGGGCCCGCCCCCGAGCGGTGATGGTGGGGGTGACACTTGGGGAAGTGGTGACACGGGCGATACGGGCGATACGGGCGACACTGGCGGCGACTCCTGGGGTGACTCCGGCGGTGACACGGGAGACACTGGCGACACGGGAGACGGCGGATAACGACGGAGCGTTTGTGGGATGCCGGGTCGATAGCGATGCCCGGCATCCCGCTCCCGGCTGAGGGACGGCTTTCAACTGCGATCGATCGAGCACTAATCGCAGCGCTGGCGCCGGCTGGCTTGGTCCGGACCGGGGCAACCCATAGCGAGAACGTTGCGGCGCAGACAGCCCGCGGCCTCCACATTGCGAGACGCCTGCTGGTTCCCCTCCTCGGCAAGAGGAACTACTTACGGCTCAAGTCAAATGCCGCCACCGGCCCGTCGTTCGGCCGTCGCCTTGGACGGATCATCGCTTTCGGCTACGACATCGGCTCGATCGTCCACGATTCGCTTGGCTGCGGCTTCGGCCGGCGTACAGAGGTCGCCGAGATCAGCGCGCTCTTCAACCTCGGCATTGTGCTGATCGATCGCCTCTTCGATGCGAGCGCCGCGGTAGCTGTCAGCACGGTCATTACGCCGGATCTACTGCGCCAGATGCCAATAGCGTTGCCAGGCGGCACGCAATTGGACGCTGAGCTCCGACGTACCAATGGCAGCGGCCGCGCCATTGTCCTGACGGTGGTTCAGGCCTTCTTTCGTCGCGTTCGCGCGATGCTCCCACCGGACGCGCCGGCGCCTCACCATCTCGGCGATTTGCTCGTTTCCGCTTACGAGGCGGAATTGCGCACTGCCCGGCCGTGGCCGTCTCGGGCCACAGCCAGGGCAATTGCCGAGCGCAAGGCGAAGGCACCGTTTGAGATTGTGTTTGAGGTCGCGCGCCTGTCTGAGCCGGCCGCCCCGACCAGCTCCATAGATCGGGCATTAGCAATCACGAAGGAACTCGCCACAACCTTCGCACTCGTCGATGACCTCGCTGATCTCGAGCGAGATCAGCGAGCTGGGGACATGAACGCCATCATCATTGACGGGAACGGCGAAATCGACTGGAAGTACGTCACTGAAGCGGTCGAGCGCCTAGGTCGCAGCGTTACAGCAGCCGTCGTCGCACTAGAGTCGAACTGCGGATCCATCGCCGCTGCACGCTCGACAGAACTAGTTCTGACTTATCTCTGGAGTTGGATTCGCCCTACAAGCCAGCCCGAATCGTAAGTGCCCCGACCTTCGCTTTTAGGTCCAGCGGCGAGCGGATAGGGTAGAAACGCGCCGGGATCCTATCGATCCATTCGTTCGGTCGAAAGGTTCGGCCGCGATAGATGTACTTCTTCTCAGGTCCGGCCTCCTTCAGGAGGGCCTCGGCTGAGGCGATTGGGAAGTGGACATCCGACAATTGGCGCGTGAGCTCATCGACTTCACGGCCCAGCCGCGCGAGCCGTCGGTTGCGGCGAAGGACCGCCGCTGTCTTTTCCACGAACTCCGGCAACGATTTGACAGGGAACAAGTTCGCGGGCATTCTCCGCGCCAGCCTCGTGGCGTCGAGCTTAACCCCAAGAATTTCCACTCGACCCTTTCCAATCTGGCTGATGAGCTCATCAGCGGACTTGATCGGGAACCGAACGGTTGGCAGCGCGCTAACGATTTGCGCAACTGCAAAGAGCTCATCGTCACGAACCTTGGGCTCGCGATCCATCTTGGGCAAGCCCTTCAAGAGTTCGACTATCGCTGGGTCATGTGCGCTCATTACCTGCTCCTCAAGACTCGCTGCAACGAGTAAAGCGGCGCTGTCGGATGTCACTTGACAGTGTCCCCGTAATCGCTCTATAAGTCAAGGACTTGCTGGGGGCAGAACGACGAGTACCAGCCGGATTCTCCCTGGCTTGACCAAGCGAGCGTTAGGATGTTCCCAAAGAGGCATATCGGACCGAGTTTTGCAGTTCGGCGGTGCCTGACCACCCGGACGCTTCCCAGGGGTTGGTCCTGCTCGGTCCCGGCTGGTCAACGTTCACGTCCAACGTCCGGTGGCCGCTGACTTTGGAGACCTAGACCGCCGTGTTGGAACCTTGGGCGATATCTGCCCGGCTTGGTAGTTGTGTTGACTTTCGCAGCGCAATCTGGGCTGCCTCCCGCCAGTGCTCAGAAGCACCTGCAGCGTCGCCACGCTGTTCAAGTACCTCCGCATAATCTGCATGACTCTCGGCAAGTCGATCATGCAGGCCTGCCTCGGAAAGCAGCCTAAAGGCGGCCGCAAACTCCAAATCTGATTGCCCATGGCGATCCAGGTGCGTATACAGTCGACCTCGCAGTAGATGACCCGTGCTTAGGGCCAGTGTTTCGCCGAGCCGAGTGGCCAGTTCAATAGCCTTGTCCAGTAATTGGCCGGCTTCGTCCAAGTGGCCGGCGCCCATCTTGAGCTCGGCGAGGCTCAGAAGGACGTGACTTTTTGATTGCTCGACTCCAGCCGCCTCGAAATGGGCGATGGCCCCTCGAAAGAGTTCCTCGGCACGTGCGGCTTGTCCCTGTCGCATCATCAACAGCCCGAGTTCGTTCTCACCTCTAGCAATCAGTGCTTGGTCGCGCTCAAGCGCAAAAAGAGCGAGCGCCTTGTGAGTGAACTCTGTGGCTCGCTGCAAGTTACCGAGTTGCTGGTATGCGATACCGAGACCGTGATAAGTGCGCCCCATGCGGGTCAAATCGCGAATAGCTCCTGCGGTGTCTAAGGCCTCTTCGTAGTACGCGATCGCGCGGTCATATGAATGATTCTTGACGTGGATCGTAGCCAGATGCTCCAAAATTCTCGCCTCGGTCCCGGGCAGCCTTGGATCTGTCTCACGGCAAAGGTGAAGAGCCTTCTCTGCCACCGTCAAAGCTCGGCTATCTTCCTTTAAGTACAGTGCGCAAGCCTCCCAATCTGCACAGTCCGCCGCCAGCCAAGGGTCGGGCTCAACCTCAAGTAGCGCCTGGGCGCGGTGCAGGTGAGTGAGGGCCTCGTCGGCCCGGTTTAGTTTTGCAAGTGCCTGTCCAAGGTAGTGATTGACCTGCGCCGCGACGCTCGGTGGCAGACTGTCCGCAAGGATCTTTTCGCCCAACTCAACAGCTCCTTGGAATTGCTGTTGTACGCATAGCCGTTGAAGTTCCAGAACCCGCTCGTCCAGCATCGCCGGCTGGCCACCTCGCGCTGGCGACAGGAAGTAGGAAACGGCCTTTCCAGTGCGGGTTGCGATTAACTCCAAAGTGGGCATCGAGGGCTTGGACTTCCCGGTCTCGACGAGATGAATCGCTTGACGGCTCAGTTCCGCCCCGGCGAGCTGGCTCAGCGTCATGCCGACCTCAAGCCGTGCGCGGCGCACTGAGGCTGGCACAATTTCGACTCCCGGAAGGCGCCGGCGTGGTTTGAGCGTGTGTGGTTTTATGGAGACAGTTTACCAGCGCCTTCACGAGAGATTCGAAAGTTAAGCTGTCAAGCCTCGCAGGCTGTCAAGCCTAGATGTGCGGTCCGGTACTGTCCGCCAGGACCGTCCCGAGGTTGGCGACCAGGAGAGCAAACGCGAATAGGGCTGAGAAGATGATCTTGCGCATGTGTGCGCCTCCATCTAAAGCCAGCCTGATAAGCTGGCACTTGGCGCCATCCTCCATTGCATGACCTGTTGCGTCAAGTGACTGGCTGACATTAGTTGACGCCGACGGGAGTTTGCTTCCATCAGAACCCGCGACACCTCCTTGGTCTGGCCAAGCCCTGAGCTCAGGACGCCTAAGTACGCGTCTTGGTCAGGGGCCGGTACCCGGGGCAGTGGGCCGTATGCGGGCCCATCAAAGTCTGGTGGTCTGACGACTCCGCCGTGGGTAGACGTACCCGGCTAAGACTGGCCTTCGTCCGATGTGGCAGGCGTCATATCCCTTAGTTCAGCGGCCGGTCATCTAGGCGGATTCGCCGGCGCCAAAGCGGGTGAGCTACGCCTAGCTGGTAGCCGCCTTCCAATGAAGTGCCGCTGCTGCGATGTCACCGCGCTCGTACAGCGATTCTGCGCACGCAAGGTGGCACTCGCGAAGTCGATCGGGCATGTTCAGAGCCTCGAGGATTTGGATCGCCGAGCCGAAGTGCTCAGCCGCCAACTCCAGGTTGCCCTCCTGGGCCTCAAGCTGACCCAAGAGTGTGTGCACATTGGCCATTACCACCTGTTCTCCCACGACCCTGCCAGCCTCCATTGCTTCGGCGAGCTGCAACCTCGCCTGCTCCCGCTTACCTCGTCGGAGGCTGACTTCGCCGAGGTTGGTCAGAATGTACGCCCGACCGCGTCGATCCATATTCGGTGCCGCCGAACCAGCTAGCGCGGAGCGAAAGTGCTGCTCAGCCGAGTCGAGGTGCCCTTGATGAAGGAGCAAGTCTCCAAGGTCATTCTCGAGTCGGTAAACGTCAGATAGGTCGGACTCGATGGAATACAGGGCGAGCGCTTTGTCGAACTGCTGACGTGCCTTGATCGGCTGGCGCATACGCTGGTAAGCGGTTCCCAAGCCGTGGTGCATCCTGGCCAGTTGAAGAAGATCTTTCAAGCCGCCGGATGCCTCAACCGCAGCCTCGTAGTAGCGAACAGCCTCACTCCAAGCGTGGGCGACGATATACATGTTCGCGATGTGGCCAAGAATGCGTGCTTCGGTTTGGGGGGGCTTCGGATCAAGTCGACGACAACGAACAAGCGCTTCATTCGCAAGCAGAATTGCTCGCGGATCCTCCATGAATCCCAGCGCAGTGGATTCCCAGTCCAGCCCTTCGACGGCCATCCATTCGTCGCCGACTCGCTCGAACTCTTCTCGAGCCAACGGCAGGTGTTGGAGTGCGTCGGTCGGTCGAATAAGCCGGCAGTACGCCTGGCCCAAATAGAAGTGGATCAGAGTCGCATCTTCGTCGCCCCAGTTCTGCTCGAGAAGGGCCGGCGCGAAGTCGACCACCTTTTGAAAATCCCGCATCAAGGTCAGTCGATCGAGCTCGCTCAAGTCCTTCCTCCGCTGGGTCAATTCGGGTGCGCCGTCAGGACTGAGCAGGAAGAACTCGACCGGTTTGCGCGTCTGACGCGCAATCAGGTCGAGAGTCTCAAGTGAGGGCCGAGATCGACCTGTCTCGATGAGGTGGATGGCAGTCCGGCTGACCTTATGGCTCGCCACCTGGCCCAGACTGAGGCCAGCCTCAGTCCTCGCTTGACGGACGGAGCCTTCACGGACCGCTATTCCCTTACGTCGGCCACGGTGCTTGATGTCGAGTATGGCAGTGAGCATACCGCCACACTCGACACCGCGCTATGGAAAAGTGGCTGACTTTACCGACCCGTCGGCCCGATCGAGTCGGCTAGGACCGGCCCGATCGTCAGCGCCAGAGCCAACACAGTCAGCCACACGGACACCATGAACTTACGCATGAGTAAAACCTCCTCAATTTGATGAGCCGAGTGTCGGTTGAGTTAACGGGTGGTGTCAACTCATGCTTGGCGTCTGACTTGCGGCCCCCACTCGTTCAGGCGCGTCCAACTGACGGTGTGAGGTCTTGCGCCGCAGGTCGGTGGCACAAATTCCGCCTAAGCACACCGAGCCCGTTCCGTCGGCAAGGGGCCTGTGGCTTGGGGCTGAAATTGCGGTTCCGAAGGCCTAGTCTTGCCGGCGCCACTCTTGAATTTCGTGACGAAAACGGGCCCAGCTGCTGCTTCACGCCACGGTCGGCCACCCACCTACCGGGCTCCGCTCTCCACCCGATTCGTCGGGTGTGGCCTTTGTCCCGGGTCGGGGAGCGCTTTACATATTACTTGACGTTGATGAGTGGCCTTGGCTCGATATAGGGAACGACGAATGGCAAAAGGTGGGTCCCTGTCCGCGCTGCGGTCACGGAATGGACGTAACGAAAAAGGGCCAGGTCGTTTCGAATGTCCAATGGGCGCGTTCGGGCAAGAAGCTTCTGATAGATGAGGACAAGCTCGTCGTGTTAATCAGCGAGCTGCAGCGGGGTCGTCACGCGGTGCGCAGTGCTGACTTCTATGCCTTTTGTGACTGCAGGGAGCCTCACGAGGGCCGACCCCCACGTCTTGCCGTCGGCTGTGGCCAGTCGGGCATGATTGGCCGTCCCCAAACGGCCAAGAAATGATCATCTGGATCGTGTCTTTCGTCGGGTCGTTTGTATTGCTGGTAACGCTAGTGCTCGTGGTTCGCCGTTCTGGTCCGCGGCCGATTGAAAAACCCACCCACGACTGGCCAGCCTCGCCCGAGGCTCAGGTGTGGACGGCAAAGATGAACGAAGCTGGCGGCGACTTTGGGTTGGCGAGCGTCCGCGCCGCTGCTAAAGGTTGGGGAGCGAGCATCGCGGCGCTGCTCGGCGTCTTCGCCGCGGTTGCAGTGGTCAAGGGGCCTGATTCGCTAACGGCCGTCGGAGGATGGCAAGCACAGGTTGCCGCCTGGATGATTTTGGCGGCCGCCGGCATTGCGATGATTGCGATACTCCTCGCGGCTTTGGCTGAGCAGGGTGTCCCCGTGTGGCAAAAGGACTTGGACGGCTGGAAATACAAGAATCTGACTCTTCAGCGAGCTCAACAGGCCGCTGCGCAGGTGAGATGGTCCCGTTATCTGGTGATCGTGGTCCTGTTCTTGGTGTCCCTCGCTATGGGAGTCACGTGGCTATCTGCAGTCAATTCGGTCGCCCCACAGCCCGTTCACGCAATCGTTGTGAGTGACTTCGATGTCCGATGCGGGGTGGTTGCCACTTTGAATGGAGTCGTGACCCTGCAAATCGGAAAGTCACCCGCCGCAAGCCCGATAACCAATGTGCGACAAGTGACGATAGTCTCTAAGTGTCCGTAGCCACTAATGGCCATGCTCTTGCATTCGGTAGGTAACCTTGGGCAGCCGAAATGAAGTCCTGACCACTTGAGGTTCTGGCGATAACCAATCCGTATCGGGACCTTGGAGGTTCTCTTCTAGTCTTCTGGCAGCAGGCTGGCCAGTTCGGCGGCGGTCAACGAGCTGCCATTCGGATTCAACGGTCCGGACACAGCGCGAAGCGACGGCGCCTTGCTGAGGATGGTCTGCGCCAGCGAGAGGCTCTCGGTGTGCTCTCATACGGAGCTCGAGAATTTGGAGTAGCAGCGTCTCCGGATTGCTGTTCGCGACCGGGAAATGGGCAGCGATTGCCGCAACTCCGGCCGCAGAGTCTGTCCCGGACGTTCGTCGGACAACCGTGGGCGTGACCGCTTTCAAGATCGGGGGGTTCACGAGCAGCCCACCAAGCGAAATGAGTCAATCGCTTGAACAATGAGTCAATCGCTTGAACATAGAAGAGCGAATCGTCAGTCACCTCGGGACAGTCGCATCTTGAACACAACTAGCACTGCCCAATCACACCTCGAGCGCCGGAATTCGCCTTCCGTTAGCCAGCCAACGCAGTGTCGGGCATTCATCCGACTTGACGGCGAGGCGGCGACGGTAAATGCTCAGTATCCAATAGGAACCTTACTCTGAATCCCTTTCCGAAGGCGCGCTTCGGAGGATGAGGTGTACACAAGGAGGTTGCGGCATGGCACAGGGAGTTGCAAGTTGGTTTTGCTGCGGTCCGCATTCTTGGGGTCCATGTGGTCACGCCGGCGGCGGAGCGTGCGGGACCTGTGATAACCCCAAGTTTCAGGCTGCATGGCAGAAGTTGAACGGTTTCCCAACTTCCTACTGCGGCCAACAAGTGGCCGCGAGCTGTGGGAGCCTGATCTCTGTTACCTCTCTCTGCTACGCCACGGGCGTTGTGCCGTCGATAGCGGATCACGGACCCGGTGCTTGTACCGGGCAAAGTACGTGCAAGCCCTTGTCACATCGGATCGTTGACCTTACGCCTGCCGCTTTTGCTCAATTAGCTCCGCTGGGAGTCGGACTCCTTACTGTCGTGGTCTACTTTTGAAAAGACAGCGGCCGCATTTGATTCGAACCTGGATTGGCACTGTTGACAGGAGATGAGAAGGGATGAGACTGACTTCGGCGAAGACGCGACGTGAATTTTTGACCACTGCCGCAATAGGAAGCGCCGGTGCGGCGGCACTGCCGCTCCTTGGGGTGCGCCCGGCCTTGGCCGCCAATTTGAATAAACCCGTGTTTGTCAAGGATGGGATCCGATACCGGAATATTCCAGGATTTTCTAATCCACTACCGCAATACACTCAGGAGAATGCACCATACGGCTTCCTTGAAGGTTTCGTAAGCGGCAAAGAAGACGCCTCACGTCTGTGGATTAAGACTCGAACTGGCGACCAACTTGTCCAACTGACTCCGAGGTCTGGCATATGGAAAGGGGGCGCAAGTGGAGCGAACGCTTTGAACGCGGGTGACTTCCTGTACGTCCAAACATATCGGGACGGGCATAGTCCAGAGATCGAGGTGAGGCAAATCTGGGCCAACATGGCATGGGTGAGGGGCGAGTCGCAAGGTACCACCGCGTCAGGCCTGATGGCTGTCAGTCCAATCGGAGCTCATGGCGGTTCCTCCAAGGTGCAGCTAGATAACAAGACGCTTGTGTTCGAGAAGGGATCGCCGGCGCAGGTCTGGAGCGCGCAACGATTCACGGGACGCTACGTCGAATGTCTAGGAACCGTCTTGCCCTCGGGAGTCCTAGCGGCTACACGCATCTGGCCAACCTAGACCACCCCTCAGTTCGTCTTACTGAGTTGACGCTGGGCTCACGATAAAGGGGGGAGTTGGTTTGGATTCCGTCAGTTTGTTGAGAGACATTGCGGATGCCGAGATCCTAATACTCGCACCGACCCTACTGGTTGGTGCGGCGGCAAAATTCGCTCCGTCTCCTCGCCGAGCCTACGTTCGACGCGTCGCAGCGGATATGGCATTCATGCGGCCATTCGCTAAGTTTCCCCATGCAAGGCTCGCGGCATGGACGTTGCTGATCATCGGAGAGCTAACAGCCGCTACCGGACTTCTGACTGACCCCGGTTCACTCTGGCCTGCCGCCTTCTCGGCCAGCCTGTTTTGCTCATTCCTTCTGTATCTTGCGTTTATCTTATGGCGGTTGCCGGCGGCGAGCTGCGGTTGTCTCCGGGCTGATGATCGGGTCACTTGGCTGGCGGTTGCGCGGACGGGAGTCCTATGCGGAGCTTCAGCTTCATTACTAATGTTGCCTCGGCCAAACTCGCTGCGGCTACCAACACATTCGATCGGTTGGCTTGTTTTGGCGGGAGGGGTAGCCATCTTGGTCGCATCAGAGTCATGGCGACGCAGGCACAAACTGGCCCTGATCGTTAGGCGCACCGCTGAACGACTCAAGGGCTCAGGACTGTCAGCCAGTCAAATCCAACAGCATTTTTCGCAGAGTGGAGTTGCCAGCATCGTTGAGGAGTATCTGGAGAACGGAACGCAAACCGGTGTGACGACTAGCTGGAAAGATGCGCTCCACTGGCACGTCGGAAACTGGTCGTTCCTCGCTCTATCGACTCCGCGCGGGATCGCGCTGACGCTCGTCGTTGGGGTCAACCATCGGAGCATTCCTCGCCTGGTTCGGGCAGCTTTGGTTTCTGAAAAGACAGGGCAGACTTTGGCGAGCTGGGATTCATACAGCGGAGACACGGATCAGGCTCGGCCACACGACGCAGCCAACGTCACTCAAGCTACGGTTTATGGCTAGGTTTGCTCCTTCCGCGCCAAGCTAGAAGCACTACCTATGGAAATTCTAATGTCGGTGTTACACCAGTCATGGGGCAAGCCGCGGCCAACGGTTCAAGCACTCACGCAGGCTGACCTCACAAATGGGCATATAAGTCTCATAGATTGGGAACAGCAGAAAGTCATCTGGACCCGACGGCACAAATCGCCCTCGGGTGTCGCCTTTTCCTCAGAGAAACTCTATGTCGCGAGCATGTTAGGACAGGCGATATCCGTGTTTGATCGACAAATGAACTGCAACGCGATATGGCACCATTCTCTATTTGCCGATTTGCACACCATCGTAAGTGGCCCAGGCCGACGGTTGCTGCTCACCTCTTCCGGCATCGACGGGATACTGGAACTAGATTGTTGTGGCAGGGTGACTTGGGATTGGTTAGGGACTGAACACGGCTTTGACCAACTGATGGATCGCAGGCGAAGAGTGGTGGATCGCCGGTTCGATTACAGCCGCCCCCAACCTGTCACCGCATTGCAGGCTACACACATCAATTCAGCAATCTATTACGACGATGACAGGATTCTTGCCACCCTGTTTCTACAGGGGATCGTAGTGATGATAGACCGGCGTACAAAGCGTTACGACGTCGTCGTCTCGGGACTAGATCAACCTCATGCAATTCGGCCCCGCATGTCAGGTGGTGGCTGGACCGTCTGCGATACAGGTGCGAATGCAGTCGTGTTATTGGATGATCAGTTCAGGATTTTGGATGTAGTTGAACTCGACTTCGATTGGGTGCAGGATGCAATAGGTTTGGATGATGAAACGACTTTGGTGCTCGACGCGAACAACGCCCGTATCGTCGAACTAAGCTACAGGGAAGGCCACGCGATAATTAATCGAGAGTTTAAGTATAGTTCCACCTGGAAGGCGTTCGGCATTCAAATTGTCCCACGCGCCGAGGTCCCGGACCGGATCACCCTGGCCGACCTTGCGAAAAGCCCTGATTTCATCCCTTATGCCGGAAGCAGTGAAGCCGCCCAAACAACGGTTCGCGACTTGCGGCATTCGCACTCATGCTAAGCGTAGTTAGTCTGGCAGTCGCAGTTTGTGGGTTGGTCCTCGCCATCCCCTTGGCAGTCTACTACTACCGTTTGCGCACGCAGTGGCAAGTCCAGCCTGCGGCCGGCAATGTGAGCTGGCTGCTACCCCTAGGCGTCCCTTTTCGACACAGTTTTAGCGGACTGGCTAGGTGGCGGCAATATCGAGCAGGAATATATGTATTAATTTCTAGTCGCTGCGTTGGCACCTGGCGGTTGCGGAGGCATCTTGCAGAGACCGAGGGTGAGCAGGCCGGCCTTATGGGCGGCGTAGGTGTCCGTTGGCTTTGGCTGGATATCGGCGCCCCATCCGGTGGGATGCTGCTACGAAACGATTGGTCAGTGACCAAGCAGAGTTACCAATTGTTTGCTCGACTGTCGCCTCGGTTCGAGCATGTGTTGAGGACACCGCAAGGAGTCTATGTCGGTCCTGATGGTGCCATTTGGCGGACTGATGTGGTGAATACACCGGCGAACTGGCAGGCATTCATCGAGTCATTACCTGGCCCTGACCTTGAGGAGATGGTTATGCACAGAGCGCGCGCGGCGGGCCTGAGGAATTTGCACCACTATTTGGCTTCTCTTGGGACGTGGATCCGGCATAACAAGTCGCGCTTCAGCCATCAAGTCTCCGTGCGGGTCCGACCTGCATGTGCTTACACTGGACACGGGCCGCCTGCCGCAGGAGACCTACGAGAGGATTGATCTCGTCCGCGATCGCTACGCGATCGAGCTCGAGGAGGTGTCGCCCGACCCGGCCGAGACGGTCGGCAGCCACGGCGTCAACCTGTTCTTTCGGCCGCCGGACCTGCGGCGGCTTTGCTGCGAGGTCCGCAAGTCGCGGCCGCTTCGCGCGGGCCATGCACGGGTACGACGCCTGGGTCACGGGCGTGCGCCCGACCTCGAGCATCGCGGGCTGACGAAGATCGTGCTCCTTGACTCGGCCGCCAGCAGGCCGCGACGCGGTCCCACACCTGCGGTCGTCGCGCCCGTGCACGAAAGACCAGGTCTGTGCCTATATCCGTGCGCACGAGGTCCCCGTACCACCCGCTCTACGAGCGGGGATAGACTCGATCGGCTGCGAGCCCGTGCACCCGGGCCACGACGGCCGGAGAGGACGAGCGGGGCGGGCCCCGTGTTGGTGGGAGGCAGGGCGAGGCCAAGGAATGTGGCCTTCATTGGAAACGGAACTCAGAGGCGCAACCGTGAGTTCGCGGGGACCCCTAAGCGGGAGCATCTCGTGAGCAACGTCCTCGCGGTTTCCGACAAGCACGCCCTGAGTGTCGACCGGCTCACGGTGGCGGAGCTATGGGGAGACATCCGTCCCGGGGTCAACGCTGGCTTCATCGAGCAGAGCCTGAGCGAGTGCGACCGGCGCGCCTGCAAGGAGGGCAAGATTGAAGGCGTCGCTTGGTCGGCAGTCGAGTTCATCAACGTGACCATCACTATTGGTAACCAGGCCGCGCGAGGAAAGTGCCATCGCCGACTCTCAGCACGTGTGGCAAGATGCAGGCACGCGGATTTACTATGGCTGAAGACGCGATGCTGATCAGGAGAGGGCCGACCGATCGCCGGGTCACCGTGGCAATCCTGGCAACAGTTGTGTTCGGCATTCTTTCGGCTTGCGGTGGCGCCAACACGACGCGGAGTCAAGGTAACGTGTACCCCGTACCCCCGGCATCGACGAATGCTGACGGACAGGTCATTGCCCAGGCCAGTATGGTTCCCATTGCATGTCCGACCGCCACCCCTCTTGATCCCGGACCGGATGCCGCAAGCGCGGTTCGTGTCACCGTTGCAACGAATTTGCTACGCGTCTACAGCAACATCAACACAGCCGGCTACCAAATCACTCGGGTCTATGAAGCGTCACCCGGGCTAGGTTTTGGCGGGCTACCGTTCGGGATGTGTGGGCAGGCAGTCGGATCCCGAACGTGGATTGCGGAGCTTTACTTTCCGGCAGAGCTCCCGAGTGCCGACTTGTCCCATGGGCAGTTGTTCCTCACACGTTTTGCGTCTGGCTGGAAGATTTGGTTCCGGTACCACTGAGGGGCCCCACGTCCGTCATTGGGTGGTAGCCCGAGTGCTCCAATCCAGTTTCGATATCTGGACCCGATACCCGCATAGGCCGGGTCAACGCGTAGGTAGGTGGTTCGAGTCCACCGCGGCCCACCACATCGCTTGTCTGGACTTCGTAACCCACGATCCTCCAGGACGTTCCACCGATATGCAGGACGGGCCTCGCCGACTGCCGCTGATCGCTCTTGGCGCACGCGGAGCGTTGATCGCGCTGATTCTTGCCGGCACCTACGTCTACTACACGAAGGGGTCCCTTCCTGGATCCGGCCGTCCTGTAGGTCGCAATTGATGTAGCTGGGTCCTGTCGGCTCGGCGGCGGATGCCGTGCACCAGTCGGGTTTCGAAAACGCGGCGCGTCCTTAAGGATCAAAGAGCCGTTCGGCCACGGCCATGCGATGTTTGCGATAACTAACCGCTACTATCGCTAGCCGTAGTCCCGTTCCTTAGCCCTCGGGTATCACCCGTGAATCCTGGCGCCTTCCTGCGATCTGCGACGCTCGCGCATAGGCGTTAAGTAACCACTTGACAGTGACTTGACCAACGAGTAGCCTCACCCGTGGGGTTGCCTTTCAGGCTGGGGGGGTTGTTATGCAAGGTCGCGGCACTGGCGTCGTAGCTGCAATTAGCGACGCGGCAAGGACGTTGCTAGTTGGATCCGAGAGGAACCGCGGTTCGCGACGAGGTTTCGCCTGCCAAATACGGTCCTGACGATCGTCAACGACTGGCCCTGTCCTTCGGAGCGTTCAGGAGTCCACCATCCGTAGCCAAACAGATTCCTTTGACGGCAGATCTCGTGGAAGCGAGGCTGCCGCGCGAATCGGCGTAGCCATGAACGGACGCACGCCGAAGCCGCGTCACTTCACGAACAGAGAGCAGGAGATCGTCGCTCTAGTCGCAGAAGGAAATTCCAACAAGGAAATCGCTCGCGTGCTTGGGCTATCAGTCAAGACAGTGTCATGTCACCTCAGTAGGTTGTTTGTTAGGAATGGAATCCACACCCGCACCCAGGCGGTTCTAAGCTGGCTCGCCTTGCAAGAGGACCTCGAGAATCAAGGACTCTGATTCAGGACACCAACAAACAGTGTTTACCGCGATTTCGAAAGGCTGAATCTGAGGCAGCCCGCGGCCACAAACAGACATATCGCGCTGAGCCCAAGGAAGATAGCGGCTTCCATAAGTTGGAAGGTTAAGAAACGGTCGGCAGGCTGATAGAGCCAGAGGGCCTCGATAGTTGCCCTCTCCTTCTCCAGCAAGCCCACGAGGATCTAGGCCGAAGGTTGCTCCCGATAGCTGAGCGGGATGGGCGCAGCTCCTTCGATCGAAGACCACGCTCCCTCGAGCACTTCAACTTTGAGACCAGCAATCTCCTTGATTACGCGAGAGCGAGGGTGGTACACGAGCGCCACAGTCAAGCGGTAGGCACCCTTATGGGACGTAGTCACCACGTGGCGCTCGATTGGCGCCAGAACCTCGTCACTTCCCGTGAGCCACATCCAAATACCGTCGTCCCAGCGAACACGTACCGGAAGGCCACCTTCTCGAGATCGAATGAGATTGCGCAAAGTGGCCCGTCGGGCCAAAGGGTCTTTGTCTCGATCCGAAACGGCGCGCGCGACCATCGCGCGTACGTACAGCAGAATCCAGATCGCCAATGCGCTTGCAGCGAGCGCCGCTATGTAACACCAGGTCTGCAGCTTTGTCAGCAGCCCAGGCGACCCGGCCTGAAGGTCTGCGGGTGGCTTCGCGCTAAGGCCTGCGCCCAACACGATTAGAACAAGAGCCATTGCGACCAACGGCATCGTCACGCGAAGCCGCCTAAGGCGCACCCGACTCACTTCGAGATCGTCAATCCCAGCCAGGCAAAGTCCAAGACGTGCTGCGATCCACCATCCGTAGCGGGTGATGCCAGTACGGACCACTCGCACACAGGCTACTCTCGGGCCACAACGCTAGGGTCGGCATCGCAACGGTTTCGGCAACCGTTGCGATCGATAATGCCGCGTTAGCGAGAACAATTCGCCACGACTGCGCGTCTATATATAGACCTGCTCCTGAGCGTCGCGTCGTGTACTTGGAGTCATAGAAAAGGCCGTCACGCGGTGGTTTGCCGAGCGATGCGTTCGATGCTTTTCTCGGCCTGCGTCGGAATGTCTACGAAGTAGCCTGTTGAGTGGTAGGCCCCAACAATCGCTGCTAGGCGGGGCTGCAGAGCCGCGCGAAACTCCTCGGGTCGTTCTCCCCCTAGCGCGGCGAATGCATTGACGAGGTCGGGCTCGTCCTCCCAGTGTTCCAGCTCGCTCCAGACTCCTCGGAGAAATGCCCAGGCGACTTGACCTTTATGCCCTGAGCTTGCGTCCTCGCGTGCTACGGTCCCTAAAGCCAGCCCGAGAGACATTGCTGCGTAGGCCGACGCGATGTTGGCGCCTGTTACTCCTTGCTGAAGTAGCAACGAGCTGTGTCCTTCGATCTCTCGCAGTGATAGCTCGTGAGCCAAGTCGGCTTTATTGCCAAGAGTTTCGGGATGACGATACTCAGGTGCGAGTACCCACGGAACTCTGCCGATGACGCTGTCAAAGGCAGGTTGACCGATCCGGCTGATTCTGGTCCACCGCTCGGTGCAGTAAGCATCGACCAACAAACGATCGCCAATCAGTCTCGTAACCAATCGCGGCGCCTCGACGATCCAAGTGAGGCCGCTGCGTTGTTCCGACAGGCGAAATGCAGTTCTCAAGCCGCGTGCGAGCCGCTCGAGGGTTGTGCCATCACATCTCAGCCCGGCGGCCACCACATGCTCGATCGCTCCTCCAAAATGCTCCAGGATTGGCCCAAAGACAGGCTCCCAGTCCGAAACCGTGTGGCCACGGATTGACGTTGGGATGTCCGGAGGAGACTTGAGAAAGGAGTCAATGCTCTCGCTGAGCGCAGCCAAAGCTTGCCGCTGATCGATGCCGTCCTCTGAGCGTCGCTCAGCAACGGCCGACTCAGTTCGATTTGACCCGACTACCACGACGTCCTCAACGACGGGCGCGCTCTCGGGATCACGATCGACTGGTTCGCGTTGCCACGCTGTTATCAACTCGGGAGTCGCAAGGTGCGTGCTCTCCCCCGAGCGATATGGGTAGGACCCTGTCGTGGTGCGGACTGCGGACCCCCGGGCTCGGCCCAGCATGCAAGCAATCCAGACTCGCTTTCCATCTGAAAGCATCTCTTGCCATTTCATAAGCACCGGAGGCAAGCAAGACTGCAGTCGGTCGTTAAACCGACCTTGGCATTTCCTAATTGTCTCTGGCTTCATCGGTATTAGCTTGTGATCCACTTGTCCCACGACTGTGTGATCGTCTTCCTGGCCAAAGATTAGAAACACAGGAGTCTCCGCACTGCCGTTGACCAGGGCAACGGCAGCCTGCTCGTGGTCAGCGAGGGCACCTGGATCTAGGTTGAAAATCGATCTTTTCCGTTCAACTGTTCCAGTGCGCTCGTCTAGGGCTAGGAGTTCCGCCAAGTCGCGTCCCGCTATCGCACCTTCAAGAATCTCGAACCTGGCGGCACCCACAATGCGCGAGCGTTTGGCGCCAGCGACTAATGGCGGTGCCTGCTCTCGCTCGGCTGTGCGAGCGATCAGGCCGTCAGCAGTAATGCCTAGGGCCATGAGGGGCTGGGCCCACTCCGCTACGGCCTTTGCCAGATGCGATTCCCTGACTATTGAGGTTCCTTCAGCTCCAGCAGCCGCCTCTGCGCCGGAGATCCAGTCTTCAAGGAAGAATCCAGATCGAACCGTCGGGGCTTTGTTTGTCCGGACCTGCTGTCGTCGTTCTCGAGCCCAGACCTCAGAACGGTGGAGCGCGAATGCCATGGCGCTCGATGGAAAGAGGTCTGCAATCGCAACCATCGCACGGTCCAGCCAGATCCCCTCATCGGCCTCCCTGACCGACTTGACAGCCTCGACAACTTCGCGGGCGCCTTTGGAGTACTCCACAGCAATACTTTCCTCCAACCACACCCAGGCCCGCCGCCAGTAACGGTAGAACTCCGCTCGACTGCTACTCGGCCAAACCTAACCCGCCCGCCGGGCTCAAGCTGCGCGTGGCTACTCCAATTCCCTGTTATGCGGCTCATCTCGAGGCGGATCCGCAGGCTAACGGATGGTCCTGATAACTACCCCTTAGCCAGACTTTTCCGGCTCACGCGTCCTTAGCAGCGGGCCACGAGCCAATATCTTGAATGAGTTTCCTTCGAGCTTTGGATCTAGCTTCGGCAAAAGCAAAGGCGAACTCCGACTTAGCGCGATCGAACGCTTCTCTGGCTTCGGGGTCGGACAACTGCTCAGCCAGCTTCTCAAGACGCTCGCCCGCCGCCGGCAGAATGTCAATCAGGATCTTTCCAGTGTGGAATGCCGTACCAAGATAGAGCTTGGCCAACTGCTCATCGAACCGTTCTGACGGAACCTTTGCCAAACGATCTTCGATGTCGACGTACAACGACATTTCGCGAAGTGGACGTCCTGCAAGTCGTAGCTCAAATTCGTGCAACAGCTCCAGGTTCGCAGACAACGCCTTCGCGGTCGATGCCTGGGTGACCAAATCGATCACATGAAAGAGTTCGAATTTCACGTCATGACTGGACCAGGCTTTCTCAGCGGCTGCCCAATCCGGTTCATTTCCAATTGCCAACTCAACCGCCTGGCTCATGAGAGAAACGACCTTGCCCATTTCCTCCATTGCAAAATGCGCCAGAGCCACAGCGCGGGCGTATCTCTTCCCGTCGAACAACATGTCCGCATCGGCAAGCAGATCCGCGGCGTTCGTCATAAGCGCACCGTTCCACTCCCTGATGAACGCGAACGCCACGTCCGGGGGCCCGCCTAACGCTGCCCCCATCCAGCCTTTGTTTGACCGCCGACCAGGTGCAGGTCGAGATTTTGGATTCGGGGCGTCCTTCATAGCTAAATTCTCGTTCAGGCTTGCAGGGAGCTCGTGGCCCATCTCGAACGAGCTATCGATAACCCTCTGCTCTGCCTATCCGGTTAGCTCCGC
>PLJM01000003.1:0-368 GCA_003139695.1 Candidatus Dormiibacterota bacterium
CAGGAACATCGCCAGGCGGCTGATCGCCCAGGCGCGGGTCGCTCCTCTCGCCCGACAGCGGCTAGCTACGGCCACTCCGGGTAGCCCTGTTGACGGCAGAGCTATTTGCACACCGTTCGGCAGCTTTCGGTGAGCACGATTCGACAATGCTCCGTGAGGACCGTGTTCGTCGCGAGGACCGGCTCGGTGCCTTTGGCGACCGTCAGGGACCGTGCGTTGGCAGACTGCATAACAGTCGCGGGGCTGAGTTCGGCAGCGGAGCCGTGTTGGTCGACAAGAAGGCGCTGCCGCTGATCCAACTCGTAACGTGCCACGGCTGCTCATCTCGTCCGCGCTACTCCGCATCCTGTGGAGTTCACAAAGTCCAT
>PLJM01000003.1:426-2171 GCA_003139695.1 Candidatus Dormiibacterota bacterium
CGACCGTCCCAGCTGCCCGACAGCTCGGGCCAGTCGCCCCATTCTGATCATCCCCAGGCGGTTCGGAATCGTCCGGGTGGGCCGGGGTTTCGGTAACGCGAACCGCAACGCCATCGTCGTCGGGCGCAGCATCACGCTGCGCCGCTGNNAGCTCGGAGCCGATTGACCAGCAGTCGCCTCTGAATTAGATTTAGTAGGCGATGGGAGTCCTGATCGCGGGGGTCTGGATATTTGCCCTCCTTTCCGGTGGGGTGCTCACGCTCGGACTTATCGCCCTGGCGACCGGTCGGGTGCCGTTCAACATGTGGGGCGAGGCCTGGACATCGGGCGAAGCTCGAAGGCTAGGCGCAGTTTGGACAGTCGTGGGCGCGACGTACGCGATATACGGCCTCTTGGGCGGTGTCGCGCTCGGTATCGAGTACGAGACCCGGGCGACCAACCCTCTGATAGGGCACTGGTGGGGGTTCTTCGTGCCCATGATCCCGGGGTTGGTGCTTATCGGCGGACTGCTAATCCAGCTCCAGATCTACAACAGACATCGGCGGCGAGTGCGCGAAGGGGGTTAGGGGCCGAGCCAGCTCTCATAGAGCCGAACCCGTAGCCATCGAAAATCTTCTTGATTGCGGCGAGCTTCTCTTCGTCAGTCATGGCGTGACCCCGGAATCGCTTGCTCGGCTGTTGAAGAATTTCGACGAAGGGTCCTTTCCAGGGGCCGGCTGGTTCGATGTAGACCGTGTCGGCTCCGCTCGACTTGCACGCCTCCAGCGCTCGCCCACCTCCTCCAATGCAGGCACGGCACAGCACCACTTGCTGCAGGAGCCTCGCCTAAACCTTCCGCCAGCCGGCGCGATTATCAAAGACCCACCCGGTGATCGAGGTGTCGCGGTTACGGGTGACGACCCAGACGGCACTGATTTCGGANNCCCTCGTCGAGCCATATGAACAGATGGCTCGAACCTCCTCCCTGCCCACCCAGCTTGCGGCGATTGCCCTCATCACTCGCATGCCGCTCAACCTCTGCCAACACGTGCGAACCCGGATCCTCGTGATCGCTTGACCAAACTGTGTCGTCCGATGGTGGAGAGACGATGGCCCGCCCTCTGGGACTCGGCGCACCCCGCGCGAATTCGATACCGGCCTTGCGCGCCAGCGCGGTGATGTCGGCGTCGTCATGTGAATCGGTGAAGAGGCTGAACGATGTGGATCCCGCCGCCTCCAGCGCGACGAGAAATCGCTCGACGGCCAGGTCGAATCCGATGAACTGGGTGCCGATCGACGTGAAAACGTGCCACTCGTTGCGAAGGGAAGGCAACTGGATCAGTTCATCGCCGTACTTCTTGAATTTGGCCTTGGCATCCTTCAGCTCGGGGATGGTTGATGTAGTCACCTCCAGCGGCTCAGAGTGACCATCGGCGAAGACCACGTCGAAGTCCCGGACGTTCTGCACCCGCCCGTCGTCCCGTCGTTCAAAGCGGACCGCCTTCAGTGAGGCCACAACGATGCCTGCCGCCCTGTCCTCCTCCGGCCGCAGACGTTGTGGCACGGTTGCATCCTATGCTCGAACGCCCGCCACCCGGCAAGGCACTGTGCTCATGGTCCTCCGTGCCGTTGCCGTCTACATGCCACGTCTGACCTCAACAATGATCTTGTGGGGTTCCACAAGTCCATCATCGACGCGCCATGCCGATCGAATCGGAATCGTCGCGGTGCGTCCGCAGCGTGGCTGAGCCAGGTCACCGCAGCCT
>PLJM01000003.1:2206-29083 GCA_003139695.1 Candidatus Dormiibacterota bacterium
GCCTGCCCCGTATTTCCTTAAGGTGTACGGACTTACCGCCTGTCCCAGCTGCCCGACAACTCGGGCTAGCCGCCGATTCTGATCGTCCCCAGGCTGAGGCTGCGTAACTCGACCGGCCTGTAACCGTTATGTCTACGGGCGATGCCTGTGACGCGCAGCGTGACGCACTTCGTGGCTCTGGTCAGCCTGGCCGCCGGCCTGGCTGGTTGCGGAGAAGTGGTCGGCCAGCCGGGCGCGGTCGGGCCAGCTCATACGCAATCCTTCCCGAATGAACCCGCGTCACCGCTGCCCGCCGGACTCGATGCGATGACGGCGCTGCAGCAGAGGCCGATGAGGCCGCCCATCGTGGCACCAAATTCGCCCCAGCCGCCTCGTTCAGCGCCACCGGGATGTGCCATCACCGCTCCATGTGAGACCTGTACGGCTTCGTCGATAGTTGATTTAGGCTCGCTCGCGCCGAACTACGGAGCGGGGGTCGGGCCCGCCTACCTGTCGGGACAGGACAGCTGGTACTCCGCCGGCCAGGTGGCCGTCCTCATGGTGGACTCCAAATATTCCGGACCCCTGCTGGTGCGGCCGTTTCAGTTAGCGGGTGATGGGAAATCGACGGTCACTCTCGCGGATCTTCCTCCGACCGATGTAATCAAGCAGGAGCCCCGGGTGACCGTGGTTCCCGCACTCCACACAACGGGAGGCGGCTTGTATTTAGGCCCCCTGGTGCCGACATCCTCGTGGAGAACCTGGAATGGGTTGCTCAGCACCGACAGCCCTGGATGCTTTGGGCTGCAGGTGGACGGAGACGTGTTCACCGAGTTCATCTTGTTCGTGGTCAACCCAGGAGCATCGCCCGGCGGCTAAGCCGCAGCGGCTCGGCCTCAGCCTCGCGGCCGGCGCAGACCCCGTTGAAGGTGTGTCAATGCTCCGTTTCCGCACTAGATGGCACGGGGATCAAGGATCGGCTCGAGGAGCGTCTGCTCGGCGCGGCTGGCGTCGAATCCGGCTGACTGAACCTCGCGACGAAGGCGATTCCGGAAGAGATGGTCGGACTCCTGAAAGCGATGGACTGCTCGTCTATAACGGGCGGGTTCAGCTCACTTCGCCAGGAGAAAAATTGCCCGAGCTGTCCACGAACGTCACGTTGCCTGTGCCGTTGACCTTGTATCGCCATGAGAACGACAACTGCCCGTTGCTGGGGTCGGTATCGCCGCCGTGGAACACACTCGCGTCCCAATACTCCGTGAGCGTCACGAGGAACACGCTACCGTTCCAGGCCACCGACGTTTGGCAGGTGCCCGGCACGCGAATCCCGGGGTACGGGCCCCCACCCTGAATGACGCAAGCTATTCGACCCGGCTGCTCGGGAAATGTCTGCGAGCTATTCGCGAAGCCAGCAGCAACGAGGACGGCTCGGATTGCACTCAGGGGATTCGGTTCGGCTGGGCTCGTCGTACAGGCCGCAAAGGTCAGGCTCGCAACAACCATCAGTACCGCGCCAAGACGTCCAATCATGGTTGCACCCTGAATTGTGAACAGCTGTCCTTCATAAACACCCAACGAGGGCCCGCGAACATTGGTAACGACGGTGCATTAGGAGGGCGGGGTCAGGCCCGCCTGGGGTGCCCGGTATTCATCGCCATCGAGGGCCCGTGCGCTCTCCTCCCCACCTCGACCTAAAACTACGATCTAGCCAGCCGCGGGGCGGACTCGGTCACACGCGGAGGTGGAAGGCGATGTCTTGAAGTGCATCCGACTGGATATACAGCCACGGCGAACTACCTAACCCGCCCGGCGACATCCGGTTCGAGTCCTTAGAGGTGGGCCGCGGTGGACTCGACCACCTACCTCCGCGGTAACGCGACGTGAACGACGTAGCGTCGAATACGCGACATCGAACGACGTGGCGGGGTGTTATCAGTTCCCGCTTGTGTTCGCGATGCACGCTATACCGCAGGTGAACGATCAGACCGTGTAGCGGCGCAACCGGTTGAGCGTCTGCGAGACCGTTTGGCCGATATGCACGAGCATCGGAAAGACCGGCAGGCGCGCGATGTCCTCGCCCTCCGCGAACGCTACTTGAACTGTCACTCGGAGTTTCATGTCAGTTTGTCCCTGCTTCGGTGTTGGCGTAATCACCAGCTCGCCGGTGTCCGGTTGCGATGCTTGCACCACGAACGCTTCGGAGGGGCTGAGCGCACCGAGGCCAAGGAACGCAGGAAGCAAGCTCCGGTGCTTGTCGATGTTGGACAGCCGAGAGAGCTTCCAAAGGATGTGTCCGTGCGGATCGTGACCCGAGGGGTCGCACGGCTGCAGTTGGTCGATGATCTGGATTGCGTTTGCATCAATCGTGCTCAGCCAATTTGAGTGTCTCCTCTTCCACGCGGCGTACTTCCCAGAGTCGTCGAAAATCGGAAATTCGATGTCTTTGGCATGAACCGATCGGGTGGCTTCCGGCACCACTTGATACACAGCGTGGTCGAGAGCGGCACGCAGGTTCTGCGCACAGTCACCGATGATCAAGCCCCAGCGTTGGTTCGGTTGGATTCGGGGCATGATCTTTCCGCCCTCTGGGCCGAGCTTGTGCGGCCCTAATCGGAGGTTCGTGTTCTGAAGTCGCGTGTACGCTCGAATCAGGCAGCGGTAGTGGTACTGCGCTCGGCGGTATTTCAAGCTCGCCGAATCCGTAAAACGCGTGAATGTCATGTCTGGCGCTTCGCTCAAACCACCTGCCAATGCTCGCTATCGCGTCCGTGCGCCTGGCAACGCCTCGCTGCTTCAGCTTGCCGGTGAAGTTGTCCAGCCACGTCGGCAGCGTACTACCGCTTCGTGAGGACCGAGGATCGCGTTGAGCCTCGGTCCCTTGGGCCTCAGTGCCCTCTTAGGTTGAGGCTCACCGCTCGTGGCGCCAGTTGCACCCTGCATCCCACGCATTGCTCGAACGCAGCTAAGGCTGCATCGGCCGCCTTTCGACGCTGATTCTCCTGCTGCAGGTGATTGATGGCCGCGTAGAGCACCCTCTCGACCTGGGCCCCATCCAGCTCCGGATCAGGCACGAATCCGGCGCGTATTCTCTCCGCATGGCGAGGATCTTCATCAGCCACTCGTCCCATGACAAAGCCGTCGCTCGGAAACTGGTTGACGACCTTCGGGCGCTAGGTCACGAGCCGTGGCTAGATGAATACGCCATACGGGTCGGAGACTCGATCCCCGGCAAGATCGAGGAGGGCTTGCAGAATGCGGATTTCGTTGCCGTCTTACTGTCGCCCGCTGCAGTGCAGTCAGGTTGGGTCGACCGCGAATGGAAAGCCAAGTATTGGGCCGAGGTCTTAGCAGACCGGGTGATGGTCCTTCCGGTTCTGCTAGAGGATTGTGAAATTCCCTTACTGCTCGGCCCGAAGAAATACGCGGATTTACGAAACTACGCCGTCGGTCTGGTTCAACTTATTGGCGCCATCGACCCTTCACTTTCACCAGTGGCAGGTCCGCCCGTTGTTCTTCAGACGCCACCAGCTGCAGATGAGGTGGCCAAGCTAATCGCGAAGGTCCAGTCTCGCGCCGTTCCATTGTCTCAGTGCTTAGCCGAGGCCTTGCAACTCGCTATCAAGCTGAAAGACCAATCCCTTCAGAGCCTTTGCAACCATGAACTCCGCGGATGGAAGGCCGACACGAAACCGGATGACACGCCGAACTACCGCAAGATCGAGATGTTCCTATCGCCGACCCCGATCAATATGAACTACTTAGGATTCGGTGGAAGCGCTTCGGCAGCCCTCTCGTATATGCAGCGGTCGAAGGACTACAACGCGTTTTCAATGGTCGTCGGAGAGCCAATCAGTCAAATTGAAGCCCGGCCGCCGTCCGACCCCGATAAGGGACTGCTCTCAGTAACTCTCAAATGGTCGGACGTGCAGGACAACGCCCCACAGCCGAACGCGACTCTATATGCATACGCGCCGGGCGATTCGTACGCTGAGGTGTTGGAGAGGATCCGAACAGAGCTCACAGCCCAGCTCCTAAACCTTTTGCCATCGGTAGGTCAACCACCAGACCGCTGAGCGCTGCTGGTCGCATCGCGGCGTGCGTGATGTGAAGCGATCGGCGCGTGGCGCGCTGTGCCGCGTCAGGCGGCGGCGAACGCGTTCGCGTGCTCAGGGATCGCAATCGCGGGGCGGGACGGCAGGCGTGCCATCGTGTTTTCCGGAGCGAATTATCCGGCCTGCGAACGACGTGGCGGCATGAACACTTGGTCAGAAGGCCTGATTTCGAATACAAATCGTATTGGTGGGTCGCGATGGACTCGAACCACCGACCTCCGCGGTAAGGCAGTCAATGTGCTGTAGGTCCCAAAGTGGCGAGCTATGCGCTGTGTGGGGGTGTTATGTGGCCTGCAGTAAGCCTCGTAGCCGGAATCCGTAGGCCGAGATTGGTCGAGGGCGCGGCTTAGAGCGCGGTGCGGATCGCCGGTACGACCTGGTTTGTAATTAGGTCATACATCTTCATTAGTCCGTAGCAGGGAATGGGTCGCTTTTCAGCGCCGACGACGGCTACGGCGAAGTTGAAACGGGGATCGGGCTCCTGAGTAGAAGTCCCTTGAAAAGGCATCCACGCGATTTCCTTACCTTCCTCAAGCACTCTGCCCATGTGTACATGCAGGCTCGGAAAATCGATCGCAACGTACTAGACAGCTAGAGATGCCATGTCCGCGACACATCCCACCGCAAAGGGCGCTCGGTGCTTGTCGAAATTCCAGAGTCGATTGAGGTGTAGTAGTCGTTCGGAAGCAACGAAGTGCTCATCACCGTGATACGGCTGGCACCACTCGATCGCGTCGATGAGCTCGGGCTTCATACCCTTAAGCATTGGCAGCGCGTCACACTTGAAGCGAATCGGATCGTCGAACAGAGGGAAGTTCGGGTTACGACGCCTAACCGATCCTGGCGCCAGTGCCCAAACGATATTGTCGAGAGCGGCACGGGCATTGTGGACGAAGTCACTCGCGATGAACGGTAGAGGGTCCGGCGGAGTATCGCGGATATGCACATCAAAGACGAATCGGCGTCGGTTCTCGTCACGTCTGGTCGTCGTCGTGTAGGGCGCGCTGTTCAGGAAGGCACCAATCATCCCCACAAGTAAGTCCAGGTGCACCTTTGCTCGATTCATCCGCGCAAGTGGTCCCGCAATTGGGTCCGGGCTTACCATCGCGCCGAGAGCATACCGCTCGTTTGGCCTGGTACCGGCACGCCCACAATCGGGCGATGCCGTCGCGGTCTTACATCAGCCGCTCAGCGGTTGCCCGATGTGCAGATGATCTCGGTCGCTAGTTCGCACCATTCTCAGAAAGCCACAGCAGGAGCCAATTAACGGACCCGATTACGGTTTCGGCCTCGTGTAGTGGGGCATCAACATCGTCATGGCCATATCGGTTGCGGTAGACGCCATAAAGCCCCGCCACCAAATCCCTCATAGCCGCGCGGTCGGATGCGCCTAGGGTCGCAGCGGCCGGGCCATCCGGGCCGAAGATTGCGTTAGCCAGCTTGACCCCGTCGCGCGCGTTGGGCACATCGTAGGCGGCGCGAAGTCGGCTAGTGAGGATGACAAAGGCCTTGCGAATTGCGGAATCAAACTCGCGTTGAATCAGCAAGGGGGTTGTCTTGTCCCTCAACTCGGCGTCGTACTCCGTGGCGTGCTCGATCCAGTCTCGGAAAGCGCCCTCCACGGCTGGAAGGTCGATGCGGCAAATGTCGAGGATGTCCACCTCGGCGCGATCCACCTTGCCCTCTCTTAGGAACCTGCGCATCCAATGAAGGTGTTGTAGCGCTTTCCCTTCTTTGCCTATTTTCTTGCTTATCTCATTAGGCAAAACATTCATCAGAGACGCGTATAGGGTCGCCAAGTGCTCAGCGTCTCGAAGCAGGTCGGTCGCTTCGGCCCCGCTACTGAACTTTGCACGCACAGCTTCGGCGTAGCTGACGACTCGGTTGATCTCATCTCGTACTGCGTACTGGTAAGCGATCATGCGTCCTGAGGCAACAGTATGTGCACGGTCGCCGATGCCTGTACCGGCCACGGTATCGGCCATCGCGAGCTGGAAGCCCCGCCGAGTCGCCCGCCGCGTAAAGAACATCGCCGTCGGCCGTGCGTTGCGCAGGGCGGGGCTCTGGCGCACTCTCTGGAAGTAGGGTCGGCCCCGGCGGGTAAGCATTACCTGGGGCTCGTATTCTTGGGTCGATGCCCAACCCAATGCTGCGGCTGGAGCCCTGGTCCGACATCGCTCAACACTCCTTTCAGGTCGAGTTCGAGCTCGACTCCATGACAACGTTGAGGACTAACGAGGGCTGCGTGCTGCGCATCCCCGTGAAGGTCCAGCCAGACGTCGTCGACTCTGGTTATGGCAACACCTTACTGGCGGTCCACGGCTGGCTAAAGCTCGCGGAGAGCACCCACCAGAACGCCGGCATCAAGATCCCAATGCAGGCGCACGTGGTGAACTTCCCGTATATCGAGGTTCCGATGACGCTTCGCGACATGGCGTACGCGGATCTCCGGCGCGCAGGAGCCGAAGTCCAATGCCTCATCACGCTGTCTGGGCTGGCCAACATCCCCTACCAGCCGCCGCCACGGCTGCTACAAACCGGTGCCCCTCCGTGGGCCACCGTTGCCGTTAGGGACAACGGCACGGGCACGACCTTCACGGTCAGCCGCGAGCAATGGCTGACGCTGCTCGCATCGGCAGGTTTCGAGCGTACTCGACTAGTCGAGCTGCCCGTCGCATCTGGCGTGGTCGGTCCGAAGTGGGCTGAGTGCATGCGCCTGCTCGAGCGAGCGACCACGGAGCTCGCCGCCAACCAGAGCGAGGCCGCCATCGCCACTTGCCGCCAAGTGGTCGAGGGCCTCGGCATCGTCCTGGCGCAGCAATGGGGCGTGCAAGTGCCGCCTGGCAAGTCCATGCGCGAGCGGCTCAAGGAACTCCGAGGTCGCCTGGGCAGCGCATGGCCGGACGACGAAGAGGCTGGTGAGTTGCTCGCAGCGCTGTACGGAGCCGTGTGGTCCTGGACCTCGCCGCGGCACCACTACGGATCGCGCATTCCGCGGCGCGAAGAAGCTGCGTTTACCGTTGGCCTCACGGCCGACCTGCTGACCCACGCCGGTCATTTACTTGCCGAGCACCCAGATCCGCTTAAGCCTATGGCGGGACAGGACTGACCGCGTGCCGACGCGCGTGATCGTCATTCGAGACCCGGATGGCTCGCTTCACGAGCTGAAGCCCTGCGGTTGACTCATCGCCTCAATTCACCGTTAAACAAGAACCTCGTGCAGCCGGTAGGCGAGTTGGAAAGCGCGGGGCCAGCCAGCGCGAGCGAACGTCTCCACGGTTTCGCGCAACGCTCGCAGCCATTCGGCGCTCTGCTGGACCCGGCCGGCGTATTCCCCGAGGCATCGTTCTACCATTCGCACGATCACCTCAAGAGCCATCTGCTCGACCTGAATCCCGCCCCGCTCCGCCGAGGCGACTGATCGCGCTGCAAGCAGGAAGACGCCTTCGGGATCGAACTCGGTGAGTGGCTCCAGGATCTCGAGCAACTGGTATGACATTGCGGGGTAGACACTCTGGGAAGCGAGGGAAAGCAAATCGGAGTATTCGACATAGAAGCGACTGAGTTTCGTTACATCGCCAGGGACGGTTCGAGCTGCCTCCAATCCGGAGCCGAAGTAGAGTTCCCGCACGATTGAGAGCATGCGGTCGCCTGCGGCCCGACCGCGATCTCCATCGGCGTCGGTTAATGTTGCACCGCTTTCCTGGGTCTGGATCAGCAGATCTAGCTCGGAAGCCGCGTCCTTCCAGAGGTCGTGCAGGAGGTCGTGCACGTTCCGCCGCGCTTGCTCTTCATAGGCAGTGGCGCTTCCCGGGTTGCCCATGGCGATGTAGGCACGACTCGAACCCGCAAGCGAATGAAAGTCATCCGTTTGGGCAGTGAAATTGATGAGCGCGAGACGGACATCTTGACGGCTAGTCGTCAGATACAGACGAAGGAGCAGTCTGATCCAGACCGACTGGGCACCATCCTTGATCTGACGCTCCGCGATTCGCTGCGAAGCGGCAAGTGCTATCGAGCAGGATCGTCCTAGGTCGAATTGGGCCATGCGCTCCAGAGCAAAAGCAGTGTTCGCCTGCCCAGGAGCGCTGTCTTCCTCAAGCGATGCCTTCTCGATCACATCCCACGCGAGGTCCGGAGCGAATGCGGCAGCCCAGCCGATGCCGCCAAGCACAGCGGCACGCACAGCTTCGTCAGGATCGGTGCTCGCCTTTCGGATAACAGCATCCACCTGCGGGGTTACAGCCTTAGCGTGCGCCACGGTTGCGACCAGAAGCTCTGCCGCAAGGACACGGCGCTGTCGACTGGCGCCCCGATTCGCGTCCCGCACAGGGAGATTGAGCGCGGTGATGGCGACCTCGGTCGCAAAATCGAAATCGTCGGTGACGCTTGCGGGCCGCCGGATCAACTTCTGACTGCCGCGAACCAAGGTCTCCCATCCTGCGTCAAGCAGAGGCATAGAGACTACCCCACCATGCTGCAGCTCCACAGCAAGGGCCCGCGCGCGATTAATCCAGCCAGGGTCGTCGCGGTCAGCCTCCCCCGCGACCTCAAGCGCCAGGTCGCGAACCCGGAGGTTCGTCGGCCGAGTGATATCGACTTCTTGCATTGCCCATGCAATCGCCTCAGCGATGGAATTCATGCGATCAGTGAATGACGATCAACTTGGCCCGCCGGCAGACCCGCCAGAGCTCGTTGCAAGCTCCGCCAAGATCGAGTCGCGGCGACTCTCTCCGATGTCGCGCTTGTCCGCAGGGAATCGGGCCGGGATGGCATCCGCTGCAGCCAGCACCCTCTTGCGCTCGGAATCGCTCAGTGTTGGCCAAAGGACACTCGCCATTGACGTCGCTGGTTGAGCTGTATCCATACCCCCGAGCACGGCGGGAGCTTCAATTAGCGGCATTAGGGCCCTGCCTAGCAACTCCGGATTCCGCGTGCCAGCGCTCATCAGGCGAACCCACATTGCGCTCATCCCTGGCCCCGCACATACGGCGTCGATAATCGCCTGAAGTACCGCAACATCATGCGCCTCGGCAAGAGCGTCAATGCCCGATTCAAAAGCACTGAGCATCCTGATTACTGGCTCGTGATGAGCCATCTCTTTGCTGTCCCAGATATGACTTAGGTCGGCCACGATCCGGGCCACCTGGGCCCCAAACTTGAATGTCTCATTTTGGCCAGTCCACCCGCCGTACTTGTGCTCGCGGCGGACATAGCCTTCCACCGAGCGTCCTAGCGCTCGTGTCGCGCTTACAGGCGAAGCATCGAAGTACTTCCGAAAACCCTCTCCGAGCTGGTATAGCGCTGAGGCGTAATCCTGTCTTCGGTTTGAAATCAGTGGCATGATCCGACTGGCGGTCATCGGCGTCGCCGCGGTCGAACTTTCCTCATACCCCAAGGCGGCAACGTACACACTCTCGACGAAGTCTGGAGAGACTCCTACTAGCCGTGGTACGACATCGGCGATCCTATGCAGCTCGTCGAAACCGTGCATCGCGAGATGATCAGGTTCTAGCGCTCGGGACAGTAATGTCGTCGATTGCGTCGCATCGCTTTCGAACGTTCGACCGGCCGCCAGGATTCCGGTCGTGACCAAGAAGGAGTCTCTAATGGGCGTCGACCACGCAACTTCCAGGATCCCCCGGGCGACCGCTCCCAAGTCAGAGAGATCTGCCGCATCGATCTCGCTTGGTCGTTCGGTGAGTTCCCAGACTAGTGGCTTGAGACTGCGTGCTAGCTCGAGGTCCAGAACCGATGCCAAGCGGCCCAGCAGGCGATGAAATGCACTCTTTGGCCCCAAAGCGTATGGGAGACTAAGCGCAGCGCTGACGAGACGCCGCAGCGCGCGTCGGGCGGCTTGCTGGCGGGTGACCTCGATCGCGAGAACGGACTGGACTAAAGGTTCAAGGTCAGCCTCTACATGGACTTCCTCCGCCGCGAGCGCTGGCGCCGCCAGTTTCGCCAAGTCCGGCACGTCGCGGCTCACTTCGAGTTCTAAAGCGACTTTCCAGAATCGTTCACGGGTGTCGTCCGAGTTCCATAGCCTCTGGAAATGGAGCCGAAGGCTCGGCCACGCGATCAGCGGGACCTCCTTATCGGCAGCCAATGTTTGCCTCAGATGCGCCTCATCGAATAGCAGTCGTTCCACCGCGAAGTCGTGCAGCGCTTTATGCGGAAACGCGATGCTACCGCGGCCACGTATAGGGTTGGGGACCGACTCCAGAACGCCAGCACTCACCATTTCGGTAACGATCGCGGCGTCGCCGGGCGACATCTCAATCTCCGCCTCGCTTAGTCGTAATGACCTCGCAGCCAGCATTTTCGCCGCAAGGCGTCGAAGTACCCCCTCTCGTAGGATCCGCTTGCCGTCGCCGGCGACCTTTAGCTCCCAGAGCCGGTCGAGGAGCTGAACTTGACTACTAAGCTCACCGAGATCCGCGAGAGGCACGCCTGCGCCGAGCAATTCGCCCGCCACGTCGAGGTTGAATGGCACCCTGAGTAACGTGCGTAGCTGGTGTCGAGAACTGGTCAACAACACTTTAAGAGTCGGGCTCTTGCTCATCACCACATCGAGCTCCTCATCGTTCAGGACAGCGACCTTGAAGTGCCTTACGGAACTGACTGAGCTGTCGATGTTTGCTGGCTCGGCGTCGACCCCGCCCAGGCCGCTGAACGCGTGACGAAGGCGCGCGCCCTCACGAAGGTCGAAGGTTCGTACCGACCCGACTACCTTCCAGCGACTCTCACCCTTTGCCAGTGAGCCAGCCAGTTCGCGAAGCTGATGGGCCGCAGGAGCACCTGGTACCGCGTCCAGCCCATCAACGAGGACGTAGCCTGGGCTGAGGCCTTCCCAGTTTTCGAGGATGTCCATGAGTTCATGGTCGAGGCCAAGTTCTTGACGCAGTTCCCCCGACGAGCCGGCCACCAGGTCCGCAACCGCGAGCGCGACCAAATCGGCGTGACCCGAACGCAACTGTTCCATCACTGCGCGACATATGGTCGACTTACCGGTCCCTGGATCGCCAATTACGAGAAGGGATCCCTGCGCAACTGCGGACGCGAGCGCGCCCACAGCTGAACGAGGAACCACAACTTCGCCCTCTGGAGCGTGGATAACTGATCGAGACCCGAGCTTTAACAGGACTCGATCGGTGTGCTCACGGAGCGTACTGATATCGCGTTGGAACGAGGGCGCCGACCTTAGGTCGATCCCTATCTGGCGTAGCCGCTGGGCGAGGACGAGTCTCGTACCGCCTCGTCGCTCGCGAGCGTATGTAAGGCACTCCTGTGTCAGTGCGGTCCATGCTGCGGGGGCTTGCTCCCGCCGGACCAGGATATTTGAGCTCAGGACCTCGGATGGCCCCTCAGGATCGCCAGGGTCGGCACGCACATCCACACGCAAGACGCTCGCGAGCATGCGGACCTCCTCCAAGGTCGGTTCGCCGCCCCATGCAGCCCGGATATGCAACAGCGCCTTCGCCAGAACATCCGCCTCGTCCTGGTTGTACTCTGCCGACTTTGGCTCGGCCGAGCCACCGCCAGCAAGACGGCGAAGTACTACCGGGAGCACGTTTCGCACCTTGCTTGATGAACTTTGTCCGACTGCGAAAACGAGCCGATCAACGACCGGATCGAAAGGCTTATACGGCTTGCCGATCTCGTCCGTGCCGAGGCGGAATTGCCGGGTCAACTGCCTGATACCCTGGCCAAAGTCGGAGGTTGCAGCCTCAGACGCGTCTACATGCCGCTTAGCCTGGACGAAGACGGACCCATCCAATGAGTGACCGACGAGCACATCGTCCGTCTCCATACCTGATTCACACCGGACGCTGTTAAAGATTGCGCCAGCCGGAAGATCCAGACGGATGTTTGCGGGCTCTTCTGCGAGAACAGCGAGTGCATACGCGGCTGCCACCTCGGCCTGGAATGCCATGCCGGCGGCAGTAGCCGAACCGCCGCCTGCTGACCGACTGGTAGTCTCGTCTGGGCGCCTTGTGCTCTTCTTACGGGCGCCCATTGCCACTGAGTCTAGGGACGGCAGACGTCAAGCTTTACGTAAGCCCCTATTTGTCGACCCGGTCGTTTGGTCTTCGGCTGCCAACCAGCGACAGCAAGAACCTCTCAATCGACCAGTCGAGCTACTCGGCCTTTTGGATCAGTCCTAAATCGACTAGATCATCCACGTCGATCCACCAGCTGACGTCGGCCGGCCGCGCAGCGATGTCGATTTGATGCGTTTCGATGTCGATTACACCGATCTCCACGACTTCGCGTGGGTCAACGTCCTCTCGTGCCCGAGTCGGATAGCCGGTTGGATAGTTGTGGAGCAGCCTTCCGGAGGCCTGAGCGGCCTTGTCGCGATAGCGCGTTAGGTTCTCCGCGCCAATCACGTTCCCCTCGTAATAGATTCGGATCTGGCCCGTGGCCAACGGTAGGCCAACAATCGCCGATCCGTGTGCCAGATCACTTGAAAGCCTGGACTCGGGATGCGGCACGTACAAAGTTAGGTGTGGCGGGATTGGAATTTGAGGACGTAGAGCCGTGGGCCTACCCTCTGATGCGCTCATACGCCAAGTAATTCTAAGTTACGAGTCTTCAAACTCGTGGTTGTCAAATTTCAGCGTGCGCGCATTCTCTGTAACCGTTCGCTGAACCTCTTCGGAAAAACCCGACTCACTGTCGGCGTCGATTTCGAGCCTGATCCTGATATCCGTCTTGCCAGCTTTCCCGAGCTGACGGACGATCGCCTCGGCGATATCGCCCACGTCGCGCAGCAACCGGACAGGCTCCAGCGAGACGCGCCCAAAGAATTTACTGGGCAGCCTAGTTTCAGTCGTTGTTGACTCGTCTTTCTTAGGGCTACGCTCATTGTTACCGTCGCCACCGGGCGCGTGGGCTGGCGTCATTTGGCTCCGAGCGGCATCGGGCTTAACGAGAACTGCAGTGCTATCCATGTGGACATCCGGGATCTTGCCGGCCACCAAGCCCACGTAGCGACCATCTGCATCGACTCGTCCCGCATAGGCAAACGTGTCTGGATCCCACGTTGTTGCCGAAACACCTTCCTCGATTGCCCGCGCCAGAACGGCGGAATCGCGCAGGCGCGGCAAGTAGAGATATTGCGAGTAGTCACTCCAAAGCTCCTTGAGCTCGACCTGGTCGCCACGCCAGAGCGGCGTGTCGTTTAGGTCCATGCTCAGTCGCACCCCCGAATACTTGGGGATCAAGGCCTCGTCAGCCACAAGCTTCCTCGACACCCTCGTTGCGAGTGGTTCGGAGCCGGTGACCCTTGTTTCCGACCAACGGACATCGGGCTCATTTTTGTCTTGGCCCGGCACAAGCGCCCACTGGTACGTCTCACCGATACGCTGGCCAACTGCCTCACCGAAGTGTTTCACCTGCGTTTCGACTTGCCTCTCTTGGAATCTGTCCAGGCTCATCGTGTCCTTCTCATCAGCGATCGATTTCCACGCGAGATATTGGCGGACCGCTTGTTCGAGATCGCCGAGTCTGGTCTTGTCCGCAGCGAGAAAGACCAGCATGTTGCGATGTAGCCGAGGCCCCGCAGCGCGCTGTTTGAGGATCGTGTCTGCCTGGGTCCTGGCGTCGCTATCCGCCAACTTTGAGTCGTGGGCGTATCGCGGCGCAAGGATGACGAGTCGTGCCCGCGGGTCGTCCGGCACATCCGCTGCGCTCTGGACCGCCGCGTGGACCGCGGCAAATTCCCCAATGTCGCGTAGGGCTTTCAGTCTCTCGTTGATCAGATGGTCGACCTGGTCCGCATTGAAGTGCGATGCCGCACGGTCGCGCGCCAAACGCGTAACCGACGGCTGGAGCGAGTACCAGTAGCGCTGGCCGTCGACATAGAGGTACGTCGCCTGATCTGCGAGTTTCCGGAGCGCGTCGCCAAAGATCGGGGGTGCCTCTCCCGGCTGGACACATCCCAGCTTGATTGAATGGTCGTCGATACCTCGGTTGGCCGCTTGTTGTGTCGGGGCGGACCCGAGATAGATCGTTCGGGCCACCCGGCGCGTTGCAGAATAGCGACCCAAGTTGGGATTCTCGCGGTCGATTCGGAGTGGCAGCGCATTGGGACCATCGACATCGGTCTCTATGACGGGTGCCCAACCGTCCTCCAGGTATCTCATTAGTTCCGAAGCTACAGCTGGAGCGTCGATCGGAACATTGGCGGGCAGTATGAGTAGGCTCTGGTCGTTGCGCTCCCATAGTTCGTGTATCACGGCAGCCATCAAACGCAACACCCCGCGCGTTCGTTGGAATTTGTCTAGCGTCGACCATTCTCCATAGAGTCGGTCAAACAGTTCCGGGTGAATGGGATAAGCAGCCGTCATCCGACGCTCGTAGTCGCCCTCGCCACATGATGCTGGAAACTCCCCCTTCTGGGTACGGTAGAGGTTGCCAAAAGCCTTTACGACGGCGTCGCGGTCAGGGGCCAAGTCGGCAGGCAGCTCATCAAAGAGCCGGCGCCGCACAATTTCAAAACCCTCTTCGGCTGACGCAGGTCGCCAAGACGATTGGACGCGTCCAAGAACGTTGGCAAGACGTTCTAGGGCTGCTCGCCCGCCCTCACCGCCGACTTCGATGTCGGACGCCGGCACAGACATGACCAGCAGGGCGCCAGGCACCGCTCGTGCCGCTTCAGCTAGCGCTTGCGCGAACGTGAACTGTGCGTCGAACGAGCCGGCCGGCAGGCCGCTTATGCCGTATAGCTGTCGCGCGTACGCGACCCACTCGTCGATCAGAATGAGACAAGGTGCATAGCGGCGCAGCAGCTCCTTCAGCGCCTCGCCAGGGTTAGTGCCGTTGGCATCGCCTTCTGCAACAAGTGCAAAAGCCTCGGCACCCCCGAGTTGCCACGCCAACTCTCCCCAAAGAGTGCGCACCTTAGTTCCGTCTGCCTTGGTCTGGACCGCACCGGGATTCACCATGTGACCGACCAAGACAGCGACGTTTGCTTTGGGCGGAGGCACAAGCTTCGCCTCAGCAAGAATCGCCTCAACGCCAAGGAGTTTGCTTGGTGAGTATCCCCAGGCAAGGTGGTACAAGGCGATCATCGAGTGCGTCTTGCCACCGCCGAAGTTCGTCTGCAACTCGACTACCGGGTCGCCGCCTTTCATCTCCCAGCGGCGAACCGCATTGAGAATAAGCTCCTTCAGCCCGTCAGTTATGAACGTGCGCCGAAAGAACTCGACTGGGTCACCGTATTCAGGCGCCGCCTCGTCACGCCAGACCTGGTGGAGGTCGGCCGCGAACTCGGCTTGCTGGTAGCGCCCGGATGCAACGTCTTTATGGGGCGTAACGATCTCGCGCCACGACTTCAGGCCACCAGCGGGCTGACCCTCGATGGGCGCGACCGCAGCTTTGCGCTCGCGCTGTCTAGTCTGCTCAGAGAAGCGATTGCGAAGCAACTCCTGTTTCATGCGGTCGACCTCGACGGCTTGGTCAGCCGCTGAGATGTCGAGGAGCAGCCGGTGCACAGTGTCGAGGGCCCGGTAGGCATCATCGGTCGAGAAGGTTTCCTGGTGAGCCCAACGATTGCGGATATTGCGGAGCTCGCTTACGTAGGTTCGATCGCTCTGGCTCAGCTTTGCCCTAAATACGTCGTTCCAGGCGTCCCACATCGCCTTGAGCAGGAATTGGGCATCGTTCTTCGACGCTTGCACGCCCGGTTCATTACCGGCCAGCGTCTCAACCCATCCTTGGCCGTATTTAGATGCACACTCCCGTTCTACAAAGGGGGCGAGGCCCTGGCTGAGTAGTGCAAGAGCAGCACCTACTCGTTCGTGGTTTGTAGCTGCCATCGCACTAGCTCCCCAGGCTCAACTGGACTGCCTGACCGGATTGTTCGGCAGCGGCCCTGATAATCGATGGCCAGGCAACAACGAGGCCGTTGTAAGGTAGCGCGTCTTTTGCCCACTGCTTGCGCTCACAAATGTTGTACATGCGGTAAGCAAGCTCGCGCGCCATCTCGGCTCGACCACCTACACGCCCAACCATCTGTGCTGCCGCGCTTTCGCCGCCTGTCTCAAGCGCGTGGATCAGGCGTTGAGTCACCTCCCAGACAGTAAGCCTCCGGTCTGCGGCCGGGTTCCAATCGGCGGGCAGCTCATCTCTACCTAGAAGACGGACCTTTCCCCCACGCGCCTCAACGATTCCAGCCTCGTCCAGCGCGTTGACGGCGGAGTCCTTCGCTTTGGATAGCGCCTCTGCGACGCCGTAGTCTCCGGCTCTCATGGCAAACTGCTCAAACCAAGCTACTGCCCACCTTGTGTCGGAATCGAAATCCCCCTCCTGCTGCGCTAGTGTCTCGTCGAGAACCTGATTGATGATGCTCAAAGCTGTTCGGACGGACATCGCCGTACCATCGGCCTCGACCACCCTTCCGTAGTTTGAGAACACTGCCATGCCAGGGCCTATGGAAGCCTGCGCCAAATCCACAGGCGCGATCGCCGAAGCCTGAAGGTCAGCTACAGCCTTAGGCATATCCGACCTAAGAGTCCGTAAGAGGTCAGCCCGAGTCGCGTCGACCGCCGCGAGATCCCTCGGACGGCAGACGACCAAGATGTAACTTGCTAACGCGTTGCTGTTTTGCGCTCGCTGGCGCGTAGTTCCCGTGCCATGAATGGGCCACGTGCCGACGACGGCTAGACCCGCCCCGATCATGGCTTCGAGCATGGCGTCCCAGCCCGTCGATGCATGTCCGTCAATTCCGACCTCTTGTTGTCGGTATGCGTAAACAATCAACAGCGGGTATTCGGGATTGGCTGAGGCCGAAAGCTCCTTCAACGTATTCGTGAAGCCCGCCACAAAATAGTCGCGAGCTGCGTCTGAAGAGCCCTTGTGGCGATCAGGATCAGCGATCAACTCCCCGGACTTTGGACTCAGCAACGTCGAGAACAGGTTTGGCTCAATATCCTTCAAGGCTCGCCGCAGCCAGATATAGAAGAAATCGGAGAGATCGGCGTATCCAATCTGCGAGTAGTACGGAGGGTCCATAGCGACAAGCGCATCCGCTGCTAACGGGGCGGATGAACGCGCGTCCATTTGGGCAACCAGGGATGGACGGCCCCCCAATACCGCGCTGTCATACGCTCGAATCGTGGTGTCAACAATCTGAAGCCAGTCGCCTACTGAGCCGCCAAAGGGATTCGTCTCTACAAAGTCAAAGGACATTGGTAGGGCCGCGCGGCCGAAGGCGGCCTCCGCTTTTCCTGAGCCGTTTCTAGAGTCGAGACGCCACAAAGACTGGGTGGATGCGAACGAAGCGAGCTTACCCACGCAGATACCGATTGCAGTTGTTAGGGCCGCTGCATAGTCTGCATCGGCCCCGTCCGCAAGAGCCCAGTCAGTAACCTGTGCGGTTAGGTCTGCAAACGTGCCAAGAGAAGTAAGCTGCCGATCGGTGAAGACCTGTGACCATTTGGTCAGTCCGTACTCCTGAACCCGAAAACCGAGGCCTCCATTCGGTAGTTCGACATCTGGAACATTTTCCGGCTGTGCGCGAGTTGCAGCCTCAAGTTGTTCGGCAGAAGGTGGAAAGTGCTGTCGCCCGTGCGGCCCATGAGCGATCGTCGCGAGCAGGGTGACTCCCAGGTGGCCATCTCTCCCGGCCCGCCTGATGTAGTCAAAGGTCAGAGGCGCGTTCGAGAATAGGCAACGATCCTTTGAAGGTGCCTCCGGCTCGCCATCGGTGCGGATTTCATACGTGATGTTGAAGCGCTGTCGGTCAACCACTGGCTGAACAAAGGCCCGGAGACCGGGCTTCTTCGACAACCACCAATCGCCAACTAGAGGCGTCTCAGCCCCTTGAAATCTAGGGTCGGGACTGGGTGCCGTCCGCGCCCAGCGCCAAGCAATTACTGGGTCGCCGTTCGGAGCCAGAGGGTAGTAGTGGCCAATCTTGGCCCAGGCAGTCTCACGAACGCGTAAGGCGTAGTGACGTACGTCACTGGCAAAGGCTCCGAGGCTAGGCCCGGCTTCATCACCTAGGGACAAGACTTGTCCTTTGAGCGGTGTTGTGCGGCGCGAGACTCTTGGCAACACGTTGGTAAGAAACTTGGTGATTAGGACGGGAACTGGATTGAGATCCGCTCCAATTGCCCAGCAACCCAACCGCTGCGCTTCCATCACCGTTGACCCCCCGCCGCAGAACGGATCGAATATTGAAAGAGGCTGGCCTCCGCGAGCATCCTGAATCGCCTTTCGCGCGCGATTTAAAGCTTGATCAGACGGCATGGTCCCGTCGGATGGGCATAAGTTCTCGATTACCTGGAGAAGTTCTGCCCGCAATGAACTATCTCCGGGATCGTCGATGATGGCTGCAGCCAGGGCTGCTCGCCATGCGGGTGGAGGCATCGGCGCAAACCACTTGTGGAGATTGCGAATCGTGCCCGTTTTCCTGTTCTTGTCTGCTTTACAGGCCAGATTGATTGCCTCTAATGGCAAGGCAACTTCTATGAGCTTCTTCCTGTAAGTCAAGAGGGAACCTCAGAGCGCTGGATGAGGCGCTTCCAGTCGAAGTTGACACTGATTGTGCCAAAGGGAAGGTCGCCCGCCTCATCGAACGGACGCCGCTGGTAGCGCACTATTGCTTCACCGGAAGCCGGCACTTCTACCAACGCGAGAATGAACTGTTCGGGCTTATTCCGGCCAATCCCGATCTCGCTGCGGGTGACAGTCACGGTGTCGGCACCCTCGATTCGTCCCTTGACTTCGATGAAGAACAAAACTCCGCCAGCGTCCTTGCTCTCGATGTCGTAACCCTTGTTGTTGGGAGGCATTTCGTCAGGCACGCGGCCCAGGCTTTTCTCCGTCGCGAGCACGGCGTCGATAGCTGCCCTCTCGACTCGCTTGGTGTCACCGGCCGTCGGTGCGGGTGGAACCGATCCGTCCGTGCCGCCCTTCAGTTTGGTCAATAGTCCTGCGGGCACTACGAGCGCGCCGCCAACTACGATCGGCGGCAACGGCGAGAGTTGGCGCTCTGCCTCGAGCTCCTCGATGCGACGCTTGAGGCGACCCTGAAGCTCGTCGGCCCGACGCCGTGCGTTGTCGGAATTCATCCGCGGTTGTCTACCCGCAAGCTCCTGCTCACGCAGCTGGTTGGCTCGGTGGTCCCAGAAACGGATTTGCGCTTGGAGGCGATCCGTCACAGCCGCGACGGTGCGGTCGACCCGGTCTACAGTCCGGCGCCTGACCTCCTCGAGGTGCGCGCGGGACAAGTCAGAGATTGCGTACTCCAAGGCGGCCGAGTTGAAGTCGCGCTCCACCCATCCCTCGGCAGCGACAGGTTTGAGCAGCTCGAGCTCCTCGGCCGCCGCCGGCCGCAGGTCTAGGTACGGAGCCCAGCCAGCGCCATGAGCCTTGCCCTCGGGATCGACCTCTACGAATTCGAATTGTTTGGAAACGACCCGGCGGTCACCGCCCTCGCCTACGCGGCCATCCTGGATCGCATGCTGTAGATAGACCAACGCCCGTGGAGTTTGGCTCATATCTCGCTCGTCGACGAGAACGCAACCTTGCTTGAGCAAGCTTTGGTGGCGCTCGATTACGAGGTCGATCACCCCATCCAGCAACGGATGTCCCGGGCAGCAGAATTCGGCCAGCGGCTTACCAGGGACCGTGATCAACTCCTTGTCGAAGGTGATCCGCTCATACGCCCGCAGAAGTGGCGCACCGAGCCCGATTTGGCGATCGCGACGACGGAGCTCGACCGGCACATGCGTAATCTCGAAACGGCCCGTCTCACGCTCCCGGATTGAGCCCCCAAGGTGTCCAAACGCCTCGAGGAAGAAGGAGCGAATGAAGTATGGCTGGAGCCGCCGTGCTTCCGCTCGCTCCATCTCGTCGCGGATGCGCTCGACGTCTGCGCTCGTCATCACGTCGGTGCTTAACGCCCTCTCCCTCACGACCCTCTGAAGGGCGGGGCCGACTGTGTCGTCCACTACTTCGGTCAGCCTTGCCTTGACGTCATCGCGCTCGCCATATCGGACCGCCTCAATCAGGAGGTCACGTAGGGAACGACCGCGGAACGCCTCACCAAGTACGTCGAAGACCTGGTCGCCTAACGCCTTTCGCTGCTCTTCCAGTTTTTCGAAGAGACGCTGGAAGACCTGTCCCTCACGGGTGTCGTCGGCGACCAGGTTCCAGAGGTGGCACATCTCCGTCTGGCCAATGCGGTGGATACGACCGAAGCGCTGCTCGATCCGATTGGGGTTCCATGGCAAGTCGTAGTTCACCATCAGGTGGGCTCTCTGCAGGTTGATACCTTCACCCGCAGCATCGGTGGCAACTAGGATCGAGACGTCCTTGTCCTGGGTGAATGCCTCCTGGATCTTGCGACGCTCCTCACGCCCAAGGCCGCCATGGATCGCAACCACAGCGTCCGGCTGGCCGGTCAAGCTCCGCAACCGGCCGACAAGGTAGTTCAACGTGTCGCGGTGTTCCGTGAAGATGATTAGCTTGCGAAGGGATCCGTCGGGTGCATGCATCTCAGGCGCGTCCTGAAGAAGGCGCGAGAGCTCCTCCCACTTTCGGTCGGTGCCTGACGCACGCAAGCCCTCCGCAAGTGCCTCGAGGACGACGAGGGTCTCAATTTCACGCTGAAGCTCTGCGATGGTCCGTGCAGCGCTCGCCTCGTCGACCAACTCTTCCTCGAGCTCCTCGCGTTCGGCATCAGGGAGATCGTCTGGGTCGAAGTCGTCGTCTGGTTCGCCGATGCCTGCGGCTACCGCGATTTCGGCGGTCTCGAGCAGCGCCTCGGCTACGCGTTTTGTCTGCCGCGCCTCGGCGACGCGGTCCAGGAGTCGGCCCCGACGGCGCCGCAGCGATTGATAAATGGCTTCAGGCGACGACGCGAGCCGCCGCTGAAGGATCGTAAGCGCGAAACCGACGATGGCCCCACGCCGCCCCTCGCCCGTTTGCTTGAGGATGTCGGCGCGGGTCATTTGTTCCTGCACGTATTCGGTGACCTTTGCATACAGGAGCGTTTCGGCAGGGGACAACGGATAGGTCGGGCTATAGGCCCGCCGCTCGGGAAAAAGGCGAGTGCCGTCGAACTTAAGCAGGTTTTCCTTGACGAGCCTTCGCATCATGTCGCTGGTGTCCATGGCGTGCGAGCCATCACGCGGTTTGCCTTCGAAGCGATCGGCGTCGAGGAGCGCCATGAACAGCTGGAAGTCGGCGTCCTTGCCGCTATGCGGCGTGGCTGTCATGAGGAGGAAATGGCGCGTGACGCTGCCGGCCAGTTTGCCCAACCTGTAGCGCTTCGTCTCTTTCAACTCGTTGCCGAAGTAGTGCGCAGACAGCTTGTGCGCCTCGTCCATGATTACTAAGTCCCAGTCAACCGCCTGCATCTTCATCTGCAGGTCGGGATTACGGGACAGCTGGTCTAGTCGTGCGATCCAAAGCGGCTGCTCTGCAAATGGGTTGCCGCTGCGGGAGGCTTCGACCTTCTCGTTGGTCATGATGCCAAAGTCGATATGGAATTTCTGCCAGAGCTCATCCTGCCATTGCTCGACGAGGCTCCCCGGGACAACGATCAGACAGCGCTCAACATCGCCCCTGAGCATCAACTCTTTAAGGAAGAGGCCGGCCATGATCGTCTTGCCGGCGCCAGGGTCGTCGGCGAGAAGAAAGCGCAGGGGCTGCTGGGGAAGCATCTTTTCGTAGACCGCCTCGATTTGATGTGGCAGAGGATCAAGGTTCGAGGTTTGTACAGCCAGGAAGGGATCGAAGAGGTGGGCAAGTGAGATCCGCTTCGCCTCAGACACCAGCCGGAAGAGCTGCCCATCGGCGTCCAGCGACCACATTTGGCCGCTCGAGTCAATGTCTAGGCGTGCCTCGTCGTCGCGGTAGACCAGTGCCTGACCAGGCCGTCCGCCATCGTCGGTGTAGGTGAGCGTGACTGCGCCGTTGCCATGCCACTCGACCTGAACGACCTTGACAGGCCGGTCTGCAAGCAAACCGCGAACTCGAGCTCCCGGCTTTAAGAGCTCAAGAGTGGTGGTCATGACACCCGTCCTTCGTTTTCCCCATTGACCAGCCGAATCTTAGGTTGACCCCGTGACAGCTGTGAGTCGCTATCGCGACTCCGCAGTCGGCCCCAGGGTGTGACTTGGAGCATGGATGGCCGTCGCGTACACCTGGCGATCAATTGTTGACACCTTCCATGCGCACCGACAGATTCGGCAAAATCGCCATCTGCCAGGGCTCAGGGCGGCCTCCGTCAACGTGCCCTTGCACTTCTCGCAGGCGCAAACTCCTTCGTTCACCTGGGCAATCGCCTTGGCTCGGTCGAACATACATTCGAATGATATTGCCGGGACGGTGGCCCCAGGCCGGGCGGCTATTCAGTTGTGAACGTGCGGCTCGGCTGGCGCCGCCAACCGCCGACAAACATCAAGCGTCGAGGGCGTGGTCCCTCTGAAGCTCGGCAGCTCTGGCGTGCTGGCCGGTCTCTAGATAAGCCGCGCGCAGCTTTCGCGCTAGGTCCTCCCTGTCGGGCTGCCGCTCCAGGGCCTGTTCGAGGAGCGGAATCGCTCGGCTGGGCTCCTGGCGCGCCATGAGGTTCGCCGCGAGGGCGCTCATCAGGTCGATTCGAGCCGTCTCGGCGCGTTGCCGAAGCTGGCGCACGAGATCGCCCGCCGCGCCGCGGGCGCCGTTCACCTCCTTTTCCAGCTGTTCCCATCCCGGTAGGAATTCGCCCGCCGACTCGTCGAGAAGGGCCGTCGCATCGTCGACGAGGTCCCGCGACAGCATGCCCTCCTTGGCTACGCACTCCGCCGCCATCTCCTCGAGGCGGAGGAGATCGATGCTGCACTGGGTCAGGTCGAGCCGCACCGACTCGTCGTAATCCACCACTACCCGAGCGGCCAGCGGCGGCGGTAGCCAGCCGTTCAGCATATTGCTGAGCCGGTTCCGGAGCCGGGTGCGCTGCTTCTCGGGCGACATCCCCGGCGTCAGCTCGTCCGCGAGGTCGGCTCGCATCACCCGATCCTTCGGGTTCGTCAGGGCCCGGAGCAGGAGGTACAGCCAGATAAAAGCGATCACAGGGCGATTCATCACCTCGGGCCCGAAGTCGTGGCCATCGTGGCGCAGCTCGAGACGGCCAAGGGTGTCGATCCCCAGGTAGGTCGGAGGCATCGCCGGCGATTGCGGCTTCACGGCGAGAGGTGCTTCGGGCTCCTCCTCGGAGGGTTCCTCGATCGCGTCCTCCTGGGGCTGGACTCCGTCCCCCTCGTGTGGAGAGCGGTTGCTCGGCGCTTGGTCGACTCCGCGCTCCAACCACCATTTGATCCCGAGCGCAGGGCGCTGCTCGACGCGGCGGCCGACCACCTTCTCCGCCGGCAGTGGAAGGCCGCGAGCTCGGAGCTGGACGGCCAGCTCCGAGTCCGCATTGCTCCCCAAAACGTGTGCAGCGAGCAGTGCCGGCACGCTTTCCGGCCATTGGCTTCGCGCCTCGAGCCGGACATGCGCGGACCGCTCTTCGGCAAGCCGTCCAGCCACGTACAACGGGACCCCCAGCTCGAATACGCGAGCCGCCTCAGCGAACGCCCGCTGAGCGCCCGACGGGCGGCCGCTGCCAAACCCTCGAGGCGGTTCGAAGAGCCACCGGCGTCGACCAGCCCTCAGCTCATGTAGGCGCAGAAGCAGATCGTCAAGACGGCGCTTGGGCACTAATAGAAGGACGAGGAGCCAGAGGTCGGCAACTTCGAGCACCAGAGGGAAGTCAGGCAGCACGATCGGCCTCCTGGTTCATGAGATCAGGCAAGAGCTGATGTGCGAACCGGGCGAGCGAATCGCGTGCACGCGATTCGAAACGAAGCACCCACGGAAAGCCCTTCAGATCATTGGTCGCGACGACCGGATCGTGCGGAACCACTGCCAAGTGCAATAGACCCGACATCAGAGAGGTCGGCACTGGCTGCGTCGCCGCCACCTGGTCGGCGATGAGCGCCAGTTTGCCCTCAAGGCCCCGCTCCCACGCCCGGTCGGCCCACGCAGCGGCGGCCGAGCCCGACTTGAGGGTCGGCTTGGCGATCAAGAGCGACACGTCGCTGGTTTCGACCGCGACGTCGATGAGCCATCGATCTCCCGATGGCACCTCAAGTACAACCAGGTCGTAGGCGCGCCGAAGCACCGGGATCAGAAGGCGCAGGCGCTGACCATTCAGCGTGTCTGGACCGACGCACAGCAATTCGCAGCCGCTCGGATGCCGGACCGCAAGGTCGACGACCGATTCATCGACGCTGGCCCGGTGGCTGAGGAAGTAGTTATTCAGCGGCGCCGGATCGAGGCCAAGAGAAGTCGTCAGCTGGCCGGCGGTTAGCAAGCAGATCGGACGCGGTCGTCGATCACCTGCGACGGTTCCGACAGCCGCCACTTGAACGGCAAGGTTGAACGCCAGGGTCGTGCTGCCACACCGAGGCTCCAGCGCGTGAAACGCGATGACTGGTGACACGCGACGGCAAGCCGGCAGCGATGGCGGAGGAATCAACGGCTCAGCGTCAATCGGCTCTCCGGGTACTGGGGTTGGCCATGGAAACGCAGCCGCCACCACCGCGGCCGCCAATGCGAGGACAACAACTACGAGAGTCGCCGGGGGCCAGGCGAGCGCAAGTCCCCTGGCGACTTGAGATGCATGACTCGCCGCCATGGCAACAACCATGACCACGAGCACCGAAAGCCCGGCCCACACGAACACACGGACCCCGCGGGCGACGTTACTGGCCATAGGCGAAGGTCGCACTCCGCGATTCCGTAAGTGTGGCTGCCCCGAGGACGAGTAGCTGTACAGCGAGATGGCCGGTGATCGTGACCCGCTGTCCTTGGATCTCGACCGACCATGACGACAGGCCGCGCACTGCGGCCGCGCGCATGGAAACATCGGCGACGATCTTTGCTTGGACCGGGTCGAGCACGACAACCCGGCCGTTGCTGCTCCGGTATGCAGCCTCGTCGATCGTCGAGGCGCCATCTTCCGCCGACGCTTGCAAAGTCTCCCCGAGCTGAGCGTAGCCAGACTCGACCAGCGCGGTATCGATAACGAAGACCGAGAGCGGGACAAACAGGAACGCCATCACAAGAGCCGACATGACGAGGATCTGGCCCTCCTGTCGCGCCAGACCGTGGCTCATGGAGTTCGGCTCCGGTAGGGCTCGATCAGCGCGTGCGCCTGCCAGGTCATGAGCACTCGGTTGCCGAGCACCTGCCGCGCGATCGGGAAGGCGGCGAGGCTGACGTAGCCGCGCACTGTGACCGTGAGCGCAGTCCCGCGCTGGAAGCTGCCGGTGTCGATCGTGAGCTGGAAGTCCTCGATCTGCGCTCCGCGGACGGCCTCCTGCCCCGCGGCCAGACCCGCGGCCTGCGCGGCCTGGGCGCTCGGTGCTCGGGCAGCCGCGAAAGCCGCCTGCGATGCGGCCGATCGGATCGCCATGTCCTCGCCCACCACCTGGCCCACCGCGAGGATCCCAAGCGCCAAGAGGAGCAGGACGAAAGCGCTCAGCGCCCACTCGACTAGCGCCTGACCGGACTGGACTCTCACGACGAACCCGGCTGAAAACGCTCGATCGTGTGCACCGAGCGTGACTGAATCGGCAAGCGGTTGAAGGGCGGGAACGGCAAAGGCAGGATCGCGGGCGCATAAGCAGTCGCAGTCACCACGACCAGGTCTCCCTGGATTGAGGCCGAGACATCGGCCGGCGCCGCGCCCGGCTCAAGTCGCGACCACAAAGTCTCCGCCTCGAGCTTGCCGTCACCCGGTTGATGCCCCACCAAGCTGGCCTGGAAGGCACCCTCGCTCGTGGCGAGGTCCAGGCTCGAGCGATAGTTGAGGAAGATCGCAACCTGAGCGGTGCCGACGACGAGCAGCATGAGCAGGCCGACGGTGAAGGCGAACTCGACCATCGACTGCCCGCGCTCGCTCACAGCCGGCTCAATGTCCCCAGCAACGGCGAGAACACCAGATACATGACGAGTGCCAGCAGCGGCATCACAAAGAAGACCAGCGCCGGCACCGTCATCAGAACCGGCGCTCGTGTGATCCGCTCCCGGTAGCGCGCATGCCAACCGCTCCGGGCGGCCTGCGCGAAGTCCGCGAGCAGCGCGGCCATGCCAGTTCCATACCGACGGCCGATCCGGAAGCTGTCTGCCAGGCGGTGCAGATCTTCGACGCTATAGCGCTCGGCGACCTCGTCCAAGGCCGCTTCCAGTTCCAGCCGCTGGACCTCCTTGACCCGCAGGGCTTCGCGCACGAGATCTGCCGACGGGTCCGCGTATGTCGCCACCGCCGCCGCAAGCGCGCCCTCGGCGGTGGCTGCGCCGCTCTCGAGAAGGACGCGTGCGCCCGTGAGAACACGTGGAAGGCGCCTGGCGACTTCTGCCCGACGACGGCGCGCTCGGTAGCTCCACGATGCAAGCTGCCCCGCCGGCAATGTGACGGCGCCAACAAGTCCTACGAGCGGCGCGGCTGCAGCGAGCCAGTAAGCACCCTCGACCAGAGTGAGTGCCGTGATAGCGACGATACCGGCGGCGGCCCCGCCGCCCGCCAGCCAGAGAAGCCGCCTAGCCACCGCCTCAGTGGTGACCGGCATTCGGTCGGAGCCGAGGTTCAGAAGCAGGCGGTCTGGTTCCGAACTACGCACCAGACCGCCGATGCCAACCGACGTGGACCGGCCGGAAAGCCACACGCGCCATCGCTGTCCACGCCTCGCATCGGCAACTTGCAGAAGCGCGCGGCGGTGGACGACCCACTCCTCGGCGGTGAGCC
>PLJM01000019.1 GCA_003139695.1 Candidatus Dormiibacterota bacterium
GACCTATCAGCCGAACTTGCACACACATATTGGTGCTCGCGCAGGGAATCGAACCCTGAACCTTGGGATTAAGAGTCTGTCGACACAGCGTCTCAGGGAGCCTCAGGGAGGCTCAGAGCGTCTCAATCGAACTTGAATTTATGACGCAACAGTCTCAGAGAGTCTCCTGGAGTGTCAGGGAGTCTCACGGCCAAGGTGTCAAATAGGGTGTGAACTCCAGGCTCGGTTCGGGCTTCGGCATTTGCGTTTGATGGGCCCGATGCCACGGCCTCCGCGCCCGCGCGTCCCATCGATTAACAGGCTGTCCCCTCGACGCAAACGGCGCTGGCGTCTCCATTCGCGTCGACCAGAACGCGGCCTTCAAGCGGCCTCGATAGGCGCACCGTCACTGTTCGGAAATACCCTACGAGCGAGCACCCCTCGCCCGGCGGCGGAGTGTGAAAACGGCTCGCGATGGCGACCGCAACCGCCGTGTTGGATTCTGCGGCCGAGGCGGAAAGATCCTCGCCACACGGCCCCGGGGTCTCGGGGCCACCAGTCGTACCCAGGGTGAGTGTCAAACCGTCGGCGCTGATGTGGCCACCCGCCACGCCCTCGGAGCTGACTCGATTTCGCCAGAAAGCTCCCGGTTCGACGGCCGAATACCCCAGGTACGCATCGATCTCGCTGATGTCGAAGAGCCATGCGGACATCTGCATCGTTCCGCGGTCAGTCGGAAAGCCGGTGACCTGCCAACGCACGTCCTTGATCACAAACGGTCGCGCCGTCGGACATTGAGATGCCTGGGAGGCAAGCCCGGCGCGCGTCGCCATGAGCTCTGAATAGGCTTCGACGGCTCCGAGCGCCGGATACGAGATCCCGGCGGCAGTGGCGCTGCCAGGCGCCGTCGCTGGCAGTGTCACGCCGGGCGCGAGAGCGAATTTGTTGCAGCCCCAGTCGAGCTTGCGGTCGGGTTCGGTGGTGAAGCCCGCCGGGCCGATGTACTCGAGGGTGCGGTCGAACACGATGATCGGACGCGGGTTCGCGTTGGCAGGAAAGTCGTTCCACGCCGTGAGCGCTGCCGTCGGCGGGCTGGGCGGCGAAAGTGCAGGGAGTGGCTGGGCAGTACCCGGCCCACATGCTGTGAGCAGCATCAGCGCAACCAACCACCTCGGCATATCAGAGCTACGTCTCCAGCGCTCGAAGCGTAACGCCCTGCCTGGCCCGGCTGGCTTGACCTCTACTTCAGTGAATTCGCGATTTGCCAGAACTCTTGGTCCGTCAAGCCACTGGTCGAAAGGAAGTAGGGCACTCCGGGAGCCTTGCTGATGGTATTTACCATTGTCCCCGGCTCGTTCCACATCAGCCACCGCATGCTGACCGGCGAGGTCGTGTCGTAGACCTGATACTTCGCCGTCACGCCACGGAACGTCACCGTGGTGAGGCGGGCGTGCGGACCCGTCGCAGGCGGCGGATTGGGAACCTCGACGCTCAGGGTGATCATCTTGTCTCGGAGATCACTGTCGTAGATGACCCAGAACGAATCCGGACTGACGTCTGGCAGCTGAGCATCGAAGGTATCTGGAAACGATTGCGGCAGCAGCACCGGGCGGGTGTTAGTGACTGAGGCGCGAATTGTGGCTTCCGCCGCAGCAGGCGTAAACCGGCCCAGGAGTCCGCCCTTCCCGTTGTTGCCAGTCGGCGGCACAGTCGTTCCCGGTTCGATAAGTCTCCAAGTGGTGCCGTCCCACGCAAACATCTGGTTGTCCTGATTACTCGAGATGTCACCCCATGACACGACTTCATTAAGGGAACTCATGTAGACCATGTAACCGACCGACGGTGGCTGCAGCGCCGGATGCTGACGGGACCAAGACGAACCGTCCCAGGTCCATGTGTCACCACCGGTTAGGACGACCAGTTGCGATCGCTGGGGGTCATATGCGGTTGACACGAACCCGAGGAGCGGGAGGTTCACCTTCGGATTGAGGAGATTCCAGTTCGACCCGTCCCACGCCCACGTCTGAGTCAGGTAGCGCCCGCCAACCTGACCTGACGAGGCGGCCAGCAACAAGATCTGGTGCCCGTCAAAGGCCATCGTTCCCGCCGAGGTTGGCGTCGCCGACGGTCTGAGCTGCGCCAAGGCCGACGGTTTGAGCTGCGCCCAGTCCGAGCCGTTCCACGACCACGTCTGCGCCTGGTAGTCCTTGGTGAATCCATAGAGCAGCACGGTCTGTGAGATCGGATCGAACTCCATTGTCGGGGCTTGCCAGTCGAAGCCGATTGCCGGCTCGTGCTGGGGATGCTTGTCCTGCCAGGTCGAGCCGTTCCAGATCCATGTGTCATCGAGCACGGAATTAATCGCGATGCCGGCCGCCCAGGACATGTCGGCTAACAGCAGAACGTTGTGGCGCGCAGAGTCGTAAGCCATCAGCGTTCCCCCAAGCGCTGGTGGGGTTGCCAATGGATGCTGATGCGTCCAATACTTCCCGTCCCACGTCCACGTGTCGTTGAGCGCTGGATTGCCACCGAAAACCACCATGACTCCATGAGACTGGTCGTAGGCCACGCCCGCGCCGCCTCGCGCGGGCGGAGGCACTGTCGATCCCGCCGGTATCTGGTGCGTGCGGAGCAGATGCGAGCTAACAACCAAGGTAACGACGACCGCGAGCGCTAGCAACGCGGCCACAACGCCAAGCAGCCTGGACTGTCGCGGTTGGTGGCGCGGAAGGGCCACCGCGGCGTGGACAGACCGATTCCGTAGAGCGGGCGGCACGGGACTGGCCCCGAGCTCTCTATCGAATGCAGCTGCGATACGGTCGCGTGCGGAATTGCTCATTTCGCCACCTCCACCATGCCTATCCGAAGTCGGGTGACCGCGCGATGCACACGCGACTTCGCAGCCTGGGGTGAGATTCCAAGAATCCGGCCGACCTCGCCAAGCGACAGGTCGAGATAGAAGAAGAGGAATAGGATTGCCCGGTCCGTCGCCGGGAGTTTAGACAGCTCTCGGTCGAGATCGATCTGAAGGTCGAGTCTTTCGCTGACACCTTGCTCCGTTCGGGTAACTGTTCCGAGCCGGACGACCGACCACCAGCGAGCACGGCGCATCGTGCGGCACTGGTTGGCGACGATCGAGAGAAACCAGGGCCGGACTGCCGCGTCCTTACGCAGTTGGCCAAGACTCCGCCAGCCTTTCAAGGTCGCCTCCTGCACCGCGTCTTCAGCCTCGTTCGCATCGCGTAAGAACACCATCGCCAGCCTGAATGCGGGATCAACGAGGGGCCCGACGAGAGCGTCGAAAGCCATCTCGTCTCCCGCCCGCGCCGCACGGATCAGGCCCGCCTCATCCATTGAGGCTGTACTTACCACCGTCCTATTAGACGCAGCCACCCTGCAAATGGTTCCGCCGGGTGTGGGACATGCGATCCCGACTTAGCTCTTGTCAATTGCACGCTGCCTCATTCGCGTTGCCTGGGGACCCCGGTTCTGGTTCACAATTCAGGGTGGCAACTATGACTCGACGTTTTCAGGCCGTGGTGATGGTCGTGGCGAGCATCATGTTTGTGGGCTGTACGACGAGTCCTGCCGGACCGAACCGTGTGAGTGGCCCTGTGTCTGCGTCGCCCAGCGCGCTGGACGAGAGCGCCGCCATCAGGGCCGTCTTTGCCTCAGGTGTCTCCAGACCTTCGATGACTTTCCCGGAGTATCTGGATCGAATCGTCTGCATCGTGCCGGACGCGGCACCCGGGATACATTACACGGCCAGCTGCCAAACGTCGGCGGCCCGCAACGGGAACCTGTGGGTCGTGACCCTTACGGAGTACTGGGCGTTTCGAGGCGAGCCCAGCGAAGGGCAGGTGTTGTGGCGTTACAGCGTCGACGATGCCGCCAACGTGATTTTCTTGGGCAACTTCCCTAACCGGTGGGGAGTCATGTGACGTGGCGGGCCCGCACCGATGGATCGTCGCAACACTGAGCCGGGCTGTTCCAATGAGATCGCTGTTCGAGCCACATGAGCTGCGGTCCTCCCGACTCGAAGTCGAAACAGTGGACAGTGCGATTCCTGATCCCCTGCTGGGGGGTTTTAGGCCTTGACGAACGCGGTTGTTGAGTTCAATTTGCACGTGGTCGGGTGCGATCCGCGGGCGCGTTCTCAACCGTCAAGGTGTCAAATAGGGTGTCAACCACCGATTGGCGACAAGCTGACGTCGACCACTTGAGACTCTGAGCACCGCATAGAGACTCTTTGAGACTCTGTGACACTACATATTGGTGCTCGTGTCGACC
>PLJM01000002.1 GCA_003139695.1 Candidatus Dormiibacterota bacterium
GTGCGCCTCGGTAGCCACGCTGATGGCCAGGTGACTGACTCCAATGACGGCCTGCTCCGCCGATTCGCGGACACGATCTTCGTTCGGCCGCAGGACAAGCTGAAGCTCTATTGGCTGTTCCAGCGCTCCGCCTGGCAGCCGGCGAGGAGGGTCGCCTGATGTACCGACGGATCAACCCAACAAGCCGACAGCAACTCCCAATGAGGATGTTGTTTCAGCCTCTGGGCAACGGGACATTCCTCAAGGCGTGCGAAGCCGACAGTTTCCGTGGACTCGTGGCCGCCATGCTTGACGACCCCGCGTACGAGAGCGGAGACGTCGAGGCCCGGCTCGTGAATCGCCTTCGGCTCGCCGATGAACTCGTGCTGCTGGCTCGGATCGAGAACGAACCCAGTCTCCTTATTGGAGACAGAGATGCAGACCTCACGATCAACGTCGCCTCTGACGAACGATTAATCCGGTCTCTCGATCGACTAGGCCTCGTTTCCCTCGAACCAACCCTTTCCGCAGGAGGCACCCGCACATGAATGTGGAAGGCGGCCCAGCGACCGTGTCTGTGCGTGCCGGCGGCGCGAGCGTGAGCTTCGGCGAGCTGCCACTGGTGCTCACCGTCGACGAGGCCCGCCGAGTCCTACGCATAGGGCGTCGGCAGCTCTACGAGGCAATCGCTAGACGGGACGTCCATACGGTCAAGTTCGGCCGCAGTATCAGGATCCCGCGTTCGAGCCTCGAGGCGTGGCTAGCCGATCCAGACCACCAACCCGCGCAGAGTCTGCGCTGAGGCGAGGCGACATTTAGGGCCGTAACGCCTGCAAGTTTGACAAGTTAATGCAGTCTCTGTACTTGAGTAGTTGGCTCTCAAGCCTGTTATACCAACAGGCCCAAGCAGTGCTAAGCTGTCGACGTGTCCCCTCGACCTATCCCGTACCAGGCCCTTATCCGCCGAAACCTGCGGCGCCTCAGAACGAAGTTCGGCTTGCGGCAGGAGGATCTCGCACTAGGGGCGAGGGCACGTGGTCTGAGATGGTCCGCTTCCACGGTCACGGCTATCGAGATCGGCCGCCGTCCGATTACGGCGGGCGAACTGCTCCTGCTGCCGACTTTGCTTCAGGTCCCGCTGACCGAGCTCGTATCTGGCGACCAGGACGAGGTCGCCGATGTCGATGGCGTTCTGGTCACGATGGCCGCCATGGATCAAATCGGACACGGCGGTGCTCTAACGGAACTTGAGTCGGTGTTCTTTGTCACACCTCCCATAGTCGAGATGGGCGCAACCGACGCTGAGCGGAAGGCAGCCAAGAGTCTCTCGAAAGCGACTAACTCGACGATCTCGGTACGCGACCTTATCGCCACGGCACAACTTCTATGGGAAGGACGACGTCTCGACGAGGAACGCGACCGCCGGCTAAAGGCCATACAAGGCAAGGGCAACCTCGCCCGCAGGCGCGGGCACATCACTGGCCTTTTGCAGAAGGAGCTGCTCGAAGAGCTGACGCCTCCAAAACCGCAGGAAGCTCACAAAGCAGGCACTGCCAAGGGCCGCGACGGTGGGCCGCAGGTACCACTGTCAACACGGCGAGTCAAGGAGAAGAAACGATGAGAGCTGGATCGGCATTTCGAAGATGTACAAAGGACGGCTGCCGGGGGCGAGTTGCTGCGCGGGCCAGGGTCTGCCCTAAGTGCGGCGGCGATTCAATCAGCTGGGCGTTCGTCGTAGACGTTGCCCTGCCTGGATCGAAGCGCAAGCAACACAAGGGTGGTGGTTTTGCGACGAGGGCCGCCGCTGTCGAAGCGATGAACCGGCTTCAGACGGCCGTGGTCGACGGCACGCTCGTCGAGCGAAGCCGGCGCACCCTAGGGGCCTACCTCGAAGACTGGCTGGCCGCACGCAGCGATATTCGTGCCAACACGGCTCGCGACTATAACGTGAGCATCCATAACCACATCGGCCCGAGACTCGGTGAGGTACCGCTGCAGGCGGTCGACCGGCTCCGCATCCGCGGCCTCTATCGGCAGCTTGCAGAGAGCGGGCTCGCCGAGAAGACAGTGCACAACGTCCACATCTGTCTTCGCAAAGCGCTGCAAGACGCCGTCGACGATGGCTTGTTGCGTCGCAATCCCGCTGAGCGAGCACACGCCAAACCGAAGGACAGGCCTGAGATGCGGACATGGTCCGCTGACGAATTGGCTACCTTCCTGGCCTTCACGGCGCAAGACCGGGAGCTTGGTCTCTACCACGTCGCCGCCGCAACGGGCATGCGGCGTGGCGAGTTGCTCGGCCTCCGGTGGCGCGATGTCGATCTCGATGGGGTTCGGCTGTCGGTCCGGCAACAGTACACGCGACAAGGAAAATCCCTCGGTTTCGGTCCGCCAAAGAGCGCGAAGAGCATCCGCACAATCGACCTGGACGGAGAGACCATCGACCTCCTGCGCGAACAGCGAGAGCGCCAATTGTTCGAGCGCCGCGCCTGGGGCAAGGCTTACCGAGCCGACCTTGACCTGGTCTTCTGCCGGCAGGGTGGCTCGCCTGAGGATCCGAACGTCATCGGTCGACGATTCGGTCGACGCATCCGCAATCTTGCCAGCCTGCCGGCGATCGGGCTGCATGGGCTTCGTCACACGCACGCCACGCTACTGCTTGAGGAGGGCGTCGACGTCAAGACTGTGAGCGAGCGGCTTGGCCACGACAGCGTGCAGACCACGCTCGAGCTCTACGGCCACGTGACGCCAAAGATGCGAGCCAATGCAGCCGCGCGTTTCGGATCCTTGCTCAATAGCGCTCGGGTTGCTCCAGCTGTCGCGCCGATGAGCGCTGAGAACTAGACTCACGCCTACGTTGAGCGGCGACACAACCAGCTATCTCAAGCGGGTACTGCGTGAATCGCTTGCCGCGATGGAAGACCTTGAGCAGGCCGCGCCAGGGCTCTCAGACGACGCATTCGTCTTCGGTTCTTGGGAATACTTTGCGTTGGCTATAACGGCCACCATCAGCGAGGCCAACAAGAAGGGGCTTCAGCCGAGCGCAATAGACGACCTGACCGAAGAATTGGTGGGCGAGTCGGTGAAATTGCTCGCATCCACTGCTGACGTGACGCCGGACAAGCAAGCTTTGGTCGAACCCACGGTGCGCGACCTGCTCATCACGCGTGGAAGGGAGTATTTCCAGACTGACCCAACCTCGTTCAGAAACAGCCTCTTTAACACTTTCGCTCGAAACGTGGTTCAGACCTGCCAACTCAAGAAGACCATCGAGCTTGCGGTGGTGGCAACCGCCCCCTCGTTCCTAGCTCGGGTCGAGATCACTCAGTTCGTGTCGGCGTTGAACTAGAGCTGAACAGTCGGCGGCAAGGCCGACCGCTTCGAAGCCGGACCGTTGAGGGAGCTGCAGAGCAAGCAGGCATCACCCAGTGGCGACAAGAGATCGCGTGGCAAGAATGTTTGGTCAGATCGGAGCCGGCGCGCCAGCGCCCAACGCGGTTAGCGGCTCCGGTGAACGCTGGCTAAAGAGGTCGCTCGATGCGCGCCGGCATTGACTCGACTACTCCAAGAAATAGGATGCGGCTTTCCGCCGAATGCGCGCTAGGCGCTTCGACACCGGGCTGTGATTCGCGTATCCCAAAATGCTCGCCACCTCTCCTACCCGCGTTACGCCGCTGGAGACCAGGACGACGATTTGTCGCTCCTTGGGGTCGAGAACGGACATGAAGTCACCCAGTACAAGCCCGTCGCTGACTTCGGTGTGGCGACTCTGCACGGGAAGTGAATCGGTGAGTTCCACAAAACGGACGCGAATCTTGGATCGCTTGCGATAGAGCTTTCGCTCAAAATCCTCGCGCGCATAAGACCAGCGGTCAGAAAAGTCATCTTCGACCCGATTTGATTTGATGGCATCTACGATCGCGCGCAACTTGCCCGTTGCATCCGCTTCGGCCACAACCAAGTCAATGACGTCGAAGGTCTCTTCTTCCCCTCTCCAGATATCGCCCCCCATTCGGGCCGGACCGTAAGTCCCTACCACCATCCCGTCCAGCGTCTTGGCGACCCCCTCCTCGGGGTCAGCGGCCGCGGAGATGTGAAATTCACGGAGGATGTCTTCCATCACTGTGACAACGGCCGGCTGCCAGAAATCGAGGTTGTGCGCAAGGAGCTTGAGTGAATCATTCGGACTGAATGCGTTGAGGCTCGATCCGCCAACGATGCGGTGCCAGACCACAGATGCCCAGGCACGCGAGAGCCGGTCCACAAAGTCCGCCGGTAGATATCTCTCGATACCAAGATCGGTGAGGTAAGGCCATTGGCCGCCGCGCAACAGCGGGAGGCCATGTCGCTCACACACGGCGCGTGAGAGCAGATGGTAGATCGGCGAATACTCATGGTATCGGCTCAGAGTCTCTGGCACGAAGACGATGTTGTTATCGCCACGATCAGCAATCTTGTAGAGCGGGAAGGGAAGATCCTCTGGACCAAAGTGACGGCGTCGAAACTGCGCTGCTTCCCAGATCATGTTCCACCGCGACATCGCGACCATCAATTCCAGGCCACGTTCCCCGCCACCAGGGCGATGCGGTACCGCAATGACTTCAACGGGCTGCGGGTTGTCGGCGCGAACGACACGCTCGTGGAAGAAGCCGGCTGAGATATTCCACATCCGCGGGTACTGATCGGAACCAGACGCCTCCTCGTCGGCAAGGACGCTGTTCCGCGTGAAGGAGTCGATCTCCGCCTCGGTCGTTGGGTTATCCTCGGCGGTTTCGGACAAGAAAGGCTGAGTGGTTGCAGATTTGGTAGTCATATCTATGTCACGACAGACCTGAGCAAAATCGTTCCGGCCCAGGCTCTATGCACTCTGAGCGTTGATACCAGACCATGTCTCCGCATTGAGCGCCCAGCTCACAACACCCGCTACGACCGACTGCGGGTTGAACTGCCTGTCGGCTGACTGAATTCACAGCCCAGAGGTTGGTGGCATTCGCACACATTCTCTCTATCGCGGTTCTTCAGATCCAGATGCGACCAGGTCATTCTGCTTAAAGACCACACGCGGGCGCCGCCAGAACGGAAAGATCAGCAATCCAGTGACGCTGTCGGTTTTCCAGTCGCTTCCTTGGCGCGACTGAACAGCCCAGCTATTGGGAGTCGAGCCCCGATATGTCACAGCCAACCTGCAAGACGAAGAGAGGCCAAAGCCAACGCAATTGATCGCCTCCTCCTCGGTGTCGAATTCCTCATGCCAACCGCCGTCGAAGACAACGGTGTAGCGAGCCGCACCAACGTGAAGCTCAACCGTGAATCCGGTATCGCCTGGCGGTCGGATGCTGATCGAGTCCTCCGCACGGGTGACGTTTGCCTCCGGGTATCTCGCCAATTTGGCGACTAGTTGATCGACCGCATCCGGACCAAACTCTATGTGGAGGCTTCTCACGCTGCAGCTAATTCGCAGGTTCGGTTCCGCCGTTATTACGATCTCGCGATTGAAGTAGGCGATTACGTCGAAAGAGTACGTCCCGATGCGCTCCTTATCTTCGATCCCGGGCTCGTCAGCGTCATGTACCACCAGGAGACTATCGAAGGGCTCCCGTTCGCCAGTCATGCGATTCACCAGAGGCCTGCTAGTCGGCTTGTTCCAAAAAGGGATCTTGACGACGCGAGTGCCTGGGTCATACGCGATCGCGTCGACGTCAAACCACCGGTCGTGTATTCGGTCGATCGCAAGAGCGAGCCTCTCGGGCTCGCGAATCGTCAAGGTCATTTGATGAGCCCGACAGGCAGCGGCGAGGATCTGGATCCGTCAGATCCGGGCTCAGCGCCTTGGCCAAGCTGGCCCCGAGTGGTCACCCGCCCAGTATGTCGCTCGAGTCTGAATAGCCGTGCTGGTTCTTATCATGGAAACCCTCGTCGGATTGTGTGGGGCCGCCGTGGACTCGAACCACGTACCTCCGCGTTAACGCGGCGTGAACGACGTAGCGCCGAATACGAACGATCGAACGACGCGACGCGGTGTTATCAGTTGTCGCGACGAACGGCGAACCTCGAACTTGACGGCTAGACTCACTTTGGGACAGGTGCGGGTGTGGGTCACTACGAGTCGGAAGCGGCGAGAACCTTCATGACCAGCTCTGAGGAGATCGCACAACTCCGCGCCATCCACGAGGAAATCAGCGGCATTGGAAAGGGGCGCCGCGACCTCGAAGTGCTGAACAAGTCAGGGATTGTCCTGCTCTGTGCCATCTGGGAGGCGTACTGCGAAGACGTTGCCGACCTAGCGCTCCACCACCTCCTGAGTCACCTCCAAGATCCTTCCGCGTTGCCGGAGGGTTTGCGGAGACAAATTGCGAAGGAACTGAAAGAGGAAAAGCACGATCTGAGTCCATGGTGGCTAGCGGGCGACGGGTGGAAAGTGCATCTCCGTGACAGGCTGACTGTCCTAAGGAAGCAACGAAACCGCCAGTGGAGTAACCCGAGCGCGACCAAAGTAGACGAGTGGTTCGAGGACGCACTTGGCATTGTCAAGATCAGCGACTCGTGGCACTGGTGGAGGGTTAATACGCGGATGGCCCGGCGCCGACTAAATCTGGTCGTCGCGCTAAGGAACGACATAGCTCACCGCGGCACGACGCTGAAGTACGTGGAGAAGGTACGAGTCACTCTTGCACTCAACCACGTACGCAGAGTCGTGGAGGCTACTGACGCCAAAGTCGCGAGCGAGTTGAAGTCGATGACCAGCGTAGAGCCATTTGCCGACGCTGCGCCTGAGAAGAAAGGAAGAGGGAAGCCACGCCGTAAGGATCCTGTTTTGGTGGCATCCAGCGAATAATGAGGGCCGGACTAAACTGTCTCCACTGAGATCCCGATAGCCACGCCGAGAGAGCTTCAGAAGGCCGAGGAGTTGCTCGCGCTGACGCGCTTTCGCGACGCCTCCGGCCAGCTGACGGGCACCCTTGAGCCGATCGTTCAAGATCCGCCTGACTTCCTGATCACCGACGCCTCGCGAACGACCTCAGTCGAGATGACGCGCTATCTCCAGCGTGCCGGCAAACGCGGCTCGCCAGAGGCAAAGCGCGAGGCGATGGAAATGCGCGTCGTCGAGCGCGCCAAGGAAATCTTCGAGACGGCACACATGGGCGTCTATGTGAACGTCAGTCCGTTCTTCAAGATCGACGAAATCAAGCCTCCTGAAGTCGAACGCTACGCGCTCGCGCTGGCCCAGTTGGTGTGGGACGTGCTACCGCCCGAGCCATCAGTGGCGCAGCGCCTGGTGATGGGGCGCGCAGATTGGGACGCGATAGATCACGTCGGCCTCGGAAACGTGCTTGCCAACGTGTCCCTGGTGCGCTGGTGGCAAGCAAAGGACGCCTGGTGGGGTTCGCTGTCTGGAATGGCGGGCGCCGACATCACCGAAATCGAGAGAACGATCCGCGGCAAGGAGTCAGACTTCGCCCGATACAGCGTCACCGCAGACGAGCGCTGGCTGATCGTCTACGCGTGGTTCATGAGATCGGCCTTTTTCGACAGGGAGCTCCTCAGCGCCAGCATGTTTAGTTCGACGTTCGACCGCGTCATCTTCTTTGACCTCCCTGTGCTGAGGTTCGTCGCGGTCGCTTAGGCCTCTTTACTCCAGAATAAAACGGTCGCCCGGCTCCGTGAGAATGTAGTCGCCGGCCTCCGTGAGATAAAAGCTTGGACGCGTTGCGTTGCGCACCGCGTAGGCGATGAGCAGCGCGATTGTCCCGACCAGCGCCCACGCAACCCGCAGGTGCTCCTGCAACGAGGCAACCAAAATTCCGACCATCAAGAGCAGAAGGGGTCCAGGCCGGTTGTAGTCGTTTCGCACACCTCACAGTATGTCGTAAAATTGAATTGGTTCCGCCGCGAAGCTGCCAGCCGCTACCCAGCGGACAGGATGCATCCCGGACACCTCCGGTGCGGAATCGATTGATGGGTAGGAGGTGTTCGAACAATGGCAACATCACACTGTGAGCGCTGCTCCGGCTCAATCGACTTGATGAAGGTCGACCAGATAGGGATCATCAAATCGGTCTGCCCGATGTGCGTCGGGTCCGTCGCATTAGAACGACGATGCGCAGGCAGTCCGTGGGAGGTTGCCGACTGGTATCAGTTCTGTAGCTGTTGCGGGTCCTACTGGCGTTTCGAGATCCCGGAGAGCAGTACCAAAGGACAGGTAGCAGACTGGGTGGTCACCTTCTGCGAGGGCGCAAACACGATTGACGAAAAGGGAGAACGAGGGAAGCATGTTCCCGAACGGTTTGAGCGGCCCGATCATGACTGTTGGCCCGGTACGCAGTAGCCGATGACCGGCGCATGGCGCGCCACGGTGGCACGTGCCACGTTTGAACGGCGCGAACGCGTCGAACCGCATGATCCACGTAGCACACGGCAGGCTCGCCACCGTGCGCATAGTCCACCGTTCTCTCTTATCCTCCGGACTGAGTGGAACAACCGGCAATCGATTTCGTCTTCGCGGACGACTCAGCCCAGACAAGGCCGTCGCGTGATGGCATGGGTCCGCTGGTCGCCGTCGGCGGACTGCTCGTACCCGGAGAATCACTTCGGGACTTAGAACAAGGACTTGGCGCGCTATGCCAGGGTTACGGGTTCCCTCCCGGCCAGGAATTCAAGTGGTCGCCGGGACCCAAGCTGTGGATGCGGGATCAGCTCGTCGCTGAGAGACGTACCGCCTTCTTCATTGAAGCCTTGGAGCTGGCGGCGACCAACCGGGCACAGGCTCTCGTAGTCGTCGAAGACACCAACTACGCTCTCGCAATTCGTGAGTCGGGCGACCACGAGATGGACGTCGTGGCAATGTTTCTGGAGCGATCTAACAACGCCTTGTCGAACAGAAGACGACACGGAGTGGTCGTCGTCGATCGACCCGGCGGAGACCGTCCGGAGGAGACGCGATACCTGATTCGCTGCCTCGAATCGCTACAGGCAGGGACGAGGTTCGTTCAGCACGACCACATCGCGATGAACGTACTAACGACGGCATCTGAACTCGTTCGTATGTTGCAGTTGGCAGACATCGTCGCTTCCTGCAGCGTCGCATATGTATCGGGCGAGAATCGATTCTCGCCTGCAGTCTTCAATCACATAAGGCCGCTCTTGGCCCGCGGCTATCTCGGCACCTGCGGTGGAAGTGGCTTCAAGATCCATCCTGATCTGAAGTACGTCAATCTGTATCACTGGCTTCTCGGTGACGATGTGTACTGGAAGCGGGGTTTGGGCCACGGACTCCCGCTCAAGCAGTTCCCGTATCCAGCGTCGGCGGAAAGTTGGCGTTGACAATCGCCTCAACGATTCTGTACTGGAACGTCTGCTCATCAGGTCGACCACAGCCTGTGCCCGTAGTGCGGGGTGTGGTACCAGAGCGCCATGGCGGCGAAGACTAGGAAGAAGAAAGCGACCGCCGACGCCCACACGCGCGTCGTCGTATCCTCGCCCGGCGCAGCCACATCGAAGAGAAAGGCCGCGATTAGGGTAACGAGACTCATACGCGATCGCGGCCGAACGATGGTGACGACCGCGGCTACGGCAACCGCCAAGAACACCGCGGCGATAAGGAGTCGAGGAAGCGAAGGCATGGCTTTCGAGCTTATCCGAGGACCTCGCGGAGAGGGAAGCCGCCTGCTCGTGCTGGCTCGCGGTCGAGGGCGCGCAGGTCCCCAGCTGCCAAGTCGCATCGAGTCCCCTGACTTGGCTCGACTCCGCGACACCTGGCAGCGTTGTGGCGGGACTAGCACGTCCGCCTCGTCTTACTTCCCGGGGAAATTGTGACCCGGCTGTGACCCGGCGACTTCCGTGACAGTCGAGGATCACGGGATTCGTATTCAGAAAGTGGTCGGGGGCCCGGGATTTGAA
>PLJM01000031.1 GCA_003139695.1 Candidatus Dormiibacterota bacterium
CTCGCCCCGGTGATGAGGCCTGGTCCCAGGATCTGCAAGAAACCCTTGAGGCCCAGGCGCCGGGCGGCGCCAACGCCGGTCTCCGGGGCGGCCGGTCCGCCGGTGGCCGCCACGTCACCACCCTCATGCGGCGCTTTGAGGAGCTCGGTTTCCGACGGCTCGACATCCGGGCCGAGCTTCATCCGCTGGAGAGCTGGGTCGTCGATGTCGCGCTCGGGTGCCAACCAGCCTATTTTCGGGTTTATTGCCCGCGCATGTCATCCAGCTGGGTCAGCGGTTGATCGCATCTCCCAACGGAGTCGGAGAACCACTTCCTAGCTCCCGCGGCCCTCTCAGCCTCTTTCACCACTGAACCCGTCGCACCTTACCTAGCCAGCCGCGGAAACCGGGGCCGGCGTGGCGGGTGATATCGGACGTCGAGCACTGCCTCGCCCAGCGTGTACCCAACTGTCTGGCGGGCCACCACCAGGTAGAGGACGCCCAGGATCGCGAACATTGCAGCGACGAAAGTCAGGGCGTCAGAATCGCCCCCCGCGAGTTTTGTGAACAGGCTGAGAGTGCCGGCAGCGAAGCTGACCGCAACGAGATCGAGACCGAAGGCGACCGCCAGGCGCCACCTGCCACGACCGGGATCTGCGGCTGTGGAAGGCTTTGCCGCCGGCATCCAGCGCGCGGCCACGACCCAGACAAGCACCACGATAACGACTACTGCCGCTCGCAAACCATAGGCTTCGAAGCGACCGAGCAATCGCTCCACGGGGGCGCCTACGAAAAGTCCGAGCCCCATGAAGGTCACGACCCAAAGCGCGCTCGCAGGCAGCACTCCAGTCATGAACCTGGCGAGGTTCAAGCCTACCGCGCCGGCGACCAAAGACGTGTAGACGCGGAGCCCGGGCAAGAGTCGGGAAGCGGCAACCTGGAGTGGTGAGGCCTTTCGGAGCCTCGCAGCGGCTCGATCGTACGGCCCCCCGGCGTGCAGCCGAGCGGCGAGCGCGTGCACCCGTTTCGGCCCGATCCGCCCCGCCCAGGCGTAGCCGGTCAGCACGCCACAGATCACGGCCAGATATGCGAGTGGGGCCATCAACCAGACCGGAGTAGATCCACTTGCGACCAGAATTCCGGCCCCGATTAGTACAACTTCTCCGGGTGCCACTGGGATTGGAAGGCCGGCCTCTTCCAAAAAAAGGAGCGCGCAGACGATGGCGATGCCAGGGGCTTGCGAGGTCACGTTAGGAGAAGGCGCTTTTCCTAAGGTTGGCTGGGATCGCGTCGCGATCCTCGGCTCGCATGAGCAGCCGAATCAACCGCAATCGGGTTCGTGGTCGCCACACTTGCCACCGAAGCGCCAACTGTATAGTCGTTCGCACTCACCCGACTATCTGATTTCTCCCAGAACATCTGCAGCAACAACAGGTTAGGCGGGACCCACCGCGAGATCAGCTTTCGCGGCCGACCACGGGGATCTCCAGAGCCACCAACGGTCCGCAGTCGCGCCTCCGCAACGAGGTGGATCTAGTAGCCAATTGATGTAGAACTGACGTAAAACTGATGTAGCGAGCCGCAGCGTCCCGCCTTCGCGTCGTCAGTTCGTATTCAGTTTTGGCTCCGGAGCAGGGATTCGAACCCTGAACCTTGCGTTAACAGATCGCTGGAGCCGCCCCCTACAAGAAAAGAGGCCCGGCATGGCCGGGCCTCCCGTTAGCTCTTCAGATCTAGCCGTCGTGCTCGGAGCTGCATGCCTTGCGCACCGCCCGCTGCAGTGAACTCATCAGGGCATTCTCAGCCTTGTCCTCCTTCTTGTCCTTCTTGGAGTCGTGCGAGTCCCCATGTGCCTTGTCCTCGTCGTCCTTGTCCTTCCCTCTCTTCTTGTCGCTAGCCCGCTCGCTCGCGTCTTCGATGACGTCCTGGGCCTTGGCGACGTCGAGCGCTTGCTGGGCTGTCAAACACTGCGGTGTCGTCCCCGAAGGTATCGCGCCGCAGCCCAAGATGTTGCTGCCCGTCATGCTCAGCGCAACAGTTGCCCAAGCGTTGCCTACAAGGCTTGTGCCGGTGGTGGTGATGGCGCTGCCTCCGAGAATGGTGCCCTGGAACGCCGAAGTTGTGAGTGTCACGTAATCGTGAACCCACCAAAACGCGTTACACGGGTTGTCGCTAATCACCGTGAAGTTGGTGGCCTCTATGTAACCGGTGCCACTAGTCCCGATTTCGAACAACCAGGGACCACCGCCCTTGAGATGTAGCGTTCCAGTCAACTGCGCATACGAGTCGAAACAGTAGGTACCTGGCCCCAGGGTCACGCCGTCAAGCGTGTTGGCGATGGTGAAAGTTTGGTCGCAACCTGATGGCGTTGTGCTCGGGCCGAGATGGGCTGCGATCGCGTCGTATGCGCTGCGAAAGTCCTTGAAAGCCTGAATGCCGGTTGGGTCGTATTGAGCAGCCTGCATGGTGCACCCGGTCGAGGTGACCGGTGTACCGAAGTTGACGCCTACCTGTCCGGTGACGTTGGAGTCAGTACACGTGAGCGCGATGCCGGCAATGGCGGCGAAGTTGGCAGCTGTTAACAGGGGCGGAATGGTGGGGATAGACGCCTGGGCGACAATCGGCCACGCCCCCGCGAGCACCGCCACGACGACGAGCCAAAGAAACCGCGCTTTGAAAACCAGACGTCTCATCTTTCGTACTCCCCAGGTCCATTTGGACCATGCCAATAGCCGCGGCCACGAATCTGGCCAAAGCACTCCCCGTGCGGCCTAGCCTCGGTTCGGGACCGTAAAAAAGTCAGTAACATCCCCCAGATCGCCCCCGCCGCTGCTTCGGCAACGACGCCGGCGCCCGGAATTGAAGGCTGCTACTCGCGGAGGGAATCGACAGGCGCGAACTGGCCACGCCGGAATCCCGAAGTTGGGCCAAGATGTCTTAAACGAGTCTGGCCCGGTCATGTTGGTTAAGCGACCAAGGCGCCACACGTGCTGAGCCTTCATGACCCCCGTGGTGTCGCCAAGGGCTCGCCCGCTACCTCTTCCGCTCGAGTCGCGCGCCGATCCGTTCGAGGAAGTCTTTAACAGTGACCTCTGCGACCCGGTGAAACAGAGCGCGGTCGGCGATTTTCCCGACAAGCCCAAGAGGTGGCTGGTAGTTGGCGCTGACGCCCAGTTGAGTTCTGGCGCTGCCCAGCGCCGCGACCTCCAAGACTCCATCGAGAGTTGGGAAGAGTCCGGCCTCGGTTGCGGATTCCCACCTGATGGGCATCAACATGAGCCCGGACGACACCGTCGGTGCTCCGATTTCCACCTTGATGTGCCTGCCGATTCGGCGCTTGCCCAGGTTGAACCCCAGTTCGGAGAGAAGTTTCTCTCCGTCCCCGTTTGCATGCTTCGCCATGTCAGGCATCCACTCCTCGACGCCGGCCGCCATCTCAGCCTCGACCTCTTCACTCGGGCGCGCCACATCTACGTAGGATCGCAGGAACACTTGGGACCACATACTGCGGTGGATGATCGCCGCCAAGGAGGGCCGAGGGTCCCCACGCGTTCGGGACTTCCGACCTACGGTGCCGAAGAGCGGCGGATCGATATCAGCCATCTGCGCCGCGATTACAAACCGCTTGATGCCTCTATTGAAATTGGCTCCGGAGCAGGGATTCGAACCCTGACCTTGCGGTTAACACATAGCTGCGTCCCGTTCAGAAATGGCGACCCGAATTCGCCGAGTGCCGCTGAGTGCCGTCATTTATCGCCCTATGTCGCCAGCGTTGCCGCACCTGGTTGTTGTAGTTGTTGTAGTATCGAGCCACAATGCTGACAGTGCCGGAGGCGGCTCGCCGCACCAAGCGCGACCCGGAAACCGTGCGCCGCTGGATCAGATCCGGCCGCCTGAAGGCGACCAGAATCGGCACCCAGCACATCATCGACGAGGATGACCTGGCCCGCCTCGTAGGGGCCTCGACCCTATCTCTCCCCGCGGCTTGGAGGCGTACGGCCACCGGCGAACCGATGCCGGATGTGCTGGCGGCCATTCGCTCCTCACGCGTCGGGCGCTAACGTGCTGGTCGTCGATGCGTCTGTTGTAATCACTGCGTGCTTGGCTGAGGCCGGGCTCGAGCCCATCGCACGCGACGATCTCGTCGCCCCCTATCTAATGTGGTCCGAGGCCTCATCAGTCCTGCATGAATTGCGCTGGCGTAGAGAGATCTCCGGCGAGCTGGCGACGATAGCTCTCGATCGGCTGAGAGGTGCCCCGGTGAGCCCGCGCCGACCCAAGGGGCTAGTCGCTGAGGCCTGGCGAATCGCTGACCGTCTCGGCTGGGCCAAGACGTACGACGCGGAGTACTTGGCTCTGGCGCGGATGCTGACGTGCCGCCTGTTGACAACAGACTCGAAACTAAAGAGCGCTGGGTCCAAAATCGTCGACGTCATCGGACCGGGAGATTTATAGGCTTTCGGGTCAACCAGGCTGGCACTTGGGTCCAATCACAGCACGAGACTTGGACCGACTAGAGGAGTCCGGGTACCTCCAATTGGACTCTCGCAGGAAATAGACCAGTTAGAGGGGGGCCAGACAGGTCGGTCAACTCTGCCGCGGCGTTTGCCTTCGTCAACGTTTGTCTGCGGCCGCTATCCCGCCGTCTCCCCAGCTCATTGGCTCCTGATAGCGGTGGCTTCTGCCTATCCGGTTAGCT
>PLJM01000021.1 GCA_003139695.1 Candidatus Dormiibacterota bacterium
GGCTGGCGGCTGGGTATCACCCCGGATGGCGGGATCGCGGCAGTGCCGCCTTAGGAGTTCGCCAGGCGCTTGGCGTGCAAGCGCAGCCGCAGCGCTTCCGCGAGCCTGACCGCCAGGTACGTGGCGAAGGCCAGGGTCGTTATGAAGAAGCTGACAGGATGCGGCGAGAAGAAAGCGATCGCCAACCCGAACCAGGTGAATGCGAGCGCCAGCAGGATTCCAATTCCTATCGCGATCGGCGGCCGGCTCGAGAACCGCACGGCGATCGCCGCCGGCGTGACGATGAGAGCGAAGATCAGCAGCACGCCGACCACCTGCACGGCCTCGCTCACCGCCACCGCCAGGATCGCCATGAAGACGATCGAGAGAAGGGTTACGGGCACTCCTTTGGCGCTGGCGAGATCTTCGTCGACCGATGAGAACAGAAGCGGGCGGTAGACGACCACCAGCGCAACGATCGTCACCACCCCGGCCGCGAGCGTGGCGATCACATCTGAAGTGCTGATGCCGAGGATCTGGCCGAACAGAAGCGCATACGCCTCGGTGGCGTAGCCGCGATAGAGCGATATGAACAGCACGCCAAGACCGAGCGCCCACGCGAGAACGATCCCGATGGTGACGTCGCGCCCGCGCAGGCGGTTTCCCAAAGCTCCGATCGCGATGCCGGCGCCGAGCGTGAAAGCCAGCAGGCCGACGATCGGGCTGAGCGCGACCACCACAGCGCCGGTCGCACCCGCAAAGCCGATGTGTGAAAGCGCGTGCGCCGCAAACGCCGAGCCGCGCAGCACGACGAAGTAACCGATGGCTCCGGCCACTATTGCCACGACAGTGCCCGCCTCGAATGCGTGGACCATGAACTCGTAGTGGAAGAGCAATGCCAGGTCATCGAGGGGATTCCAGCTGAGATCCGTCGCTGCTGTCGCCACGGACATCGGTATCAGCTCAACCATGAGGGTGGCTGACCTCCTCTTCCAGGCCGACCACGAAAACCCGGCCGAGCCTATCGCGCAGGACTTCCACTGGCGCTGAATAGATCGCCGACAAGGTTTCCGAAGTGATGATGTCGGCAGGCTTCCCCATCGCGAGCTTGCCCTGTGCGATGTAGAGCACATGGTCGATGTGCGACAGCAGCGGGTTCACATCGTGAGCGATGAGCAGCACGGTCAGATTTCGCTGCCGCGCAACCTCGCTGATCAGCTGCACTATCGCGCCCTGGTTGCGGACGTCGAGATGCGACAAAGGCTCGTCCATCAATAACAGGCTGGGTTGACCCACCAACGCCTGCGCAAGGAGGAGCCTCTGCTGCTCCCCACCCGACAGTCGGCCAAGCTGCCGGTCCGCATAGGCTTCGGCGCCGACCGCGCGAATCGATTCGTCGGTCGCCGATGCGATCTGCGGACGACCGGTCAGCCTCATCCCCCATTTGTGGCCGTCGACGCCGAGCCCGACGAAGTCACGCCCGCGAATGGAGAGCTCGGGGTCGAAGGCCGAACCTTGTGGAACGTAGCCGATGCGCGGGTTGCCGCGCGTCGGCGCTTCGCCAAGCACCTCGAGCTTGCCGGCGATCGGATGGAGCAAGCCGAGGATCAGCTTGATCAAGGTCGACTTGCCGGCACCGTTTGGACCGAGGATGGCCGTAAACGATCCTGCCGGGATCGAAAAGCTCGCCTGAGACCAGATCGCGGTCGACCCGTATCCAGCTGCGAGCCCGTCCGCCTCGATCGCGGCGCCTCGATCGCTCAATGTCTAAGACGCCGACGCAAGCGCCGCTTCGAGCGTGGTCAACTGCGCCGTTTGCCAGGCCTGGAAGGTCGCACCGACCGGCTGCAGGGTCTCGGTGACACCGACCGACGGGATGTGCTGTTGCTGCGCCAGCTGCTTCAGGCTCGCGGTCAGCGCGCTCGATGCCTGGATGTTGTAGACGAGCACCTTGATCATCTTTCCGGCGACCTGGTCGTGAAAGGTGGCGACCGCGGATGCCGGCGGGTCAGTGCCCTCGGCGACCGCGTTCATAAAGTCTGGAGGCGAAATCAGGTTGAGGCCAAGCGCGCCGGCCATGTAGACAAAGATGCTTTCGGTCGATCCGATTGGCGTCCCAGCGTACTTGCTCTTGATCTCCGCGATTCGATCCGTATATGGCTTCAGCGCGGCCGTGAACGCGCTGCGTTGCTGGTCGAAGTACGACGAGTCAGCCGAGTCGATGGCCCTGTACTCGGCGGTGATCTTGTCCGCGACCGTCAGCACGTAACCGGGGTTGTACCAGAAGTGAGGGTTGTCGCCAGGCTTGCGACCGAGGAGCTGAGCGATGTTCAGCACGCTTCGGTGGCTGCTTGAGTTGGCGTCCAGCAGCTTCTGGCCCCAATCGTCGTAACCGGCGCCATTCAGGATCACCAGGTCGGCCTCGGCGAAGGCTCGAGCGTCTGCCGTGCTGCTCTCGTACTCGTGCGGGTCAGCGTTGGGGTCGGTGACAACGCTCTGCACTGACACCTTGGACCCTCCGAGTTGGACAGCGATGCTGCCCCAGAAGTTCTCGCCGGCGACGACGTTGAGCACTCCAGGAGTCGCCCCCACCCCGCCGCTTCCGCAGGCGGTGCCGGCCAGCGCCACGACCACAGCAGCTGCGGCGAACCCCTTGATCAGCATTGCGCAAGAGTATTGCACAACCTATTTGCGCAATGTCGTTGCACTTGCTAGAGTTGACGAAATGGCCCCTCCAAGCCCAGTCCGAGATGAGGTCCGACTTCTGTTCTCCACCCCCGACCGGCATGTCTGGTCGATCGACGAGCTCCAGCAAGTGGTTAGCGCCTCGCTTGGCGGCGCCGACTACTCGAGCGTCTTCCGGGCGGTAGCGGGGATGCAGCGAGAAGGCCTGGTTGACAGGATCGACCTGGGGGACGGCAAGGCCCACTTTGAGCTTCGTGAAGACCACCACGAGCACATCAGGTGCGATTCCTGCGGACGCGTCGTCGGGGTTCCCGGCTGCATCCTGGAGAACGCGACCTCAGCCGTTGAGAGCGACACCGGCTTTACCATCACGAGCCACCAGCTGCTGTTCAGCGGCATCTGCCCGGACTGCTCGGCGACCGCGCACAACTAAGTGTCGGCCGGCGCGCCCGTGGATAGACTGCGTCGGGTGGGTACCGTCGCCAGAGTCCGTCACCGAGGGCAGCGCGCCGGATGGTTGAGAGCCGCCGTGCTAGGGGCCAACGATGGAATTGTTTCAGTCGCGAGCGTCGCCATTGGCGTGATTGCAGCCGGAGCCTCGACGAGTTTCGTGCTCACGGCCGCCATAGCTGCCCTGGTTGCCGGAGCAATGGCAATGGCCGCCGGTGAATACGTATCTGTCAGCTCGCAACGAGATGTCGAGCGCGCCGATCTCGAGCAGGAGCGCGGAGAGCTGAAGACGCATCCAAAGGCCGAAAAGCAGGAGCTGGCTGCGATCTATGTCCAACGCGGGCTTCCGATCGAGCTGGCCGACGAGGTCGCCGAAGCACTCACCGCTTCTGATGCGCTGGGGGCGCATGCCCGTGACGAGCTCGGCATGGCTGCAATCCCGGCTCGCCCAGTCCAGGCGGCGCTCTACTCGGCGATGAGCTTCACCGCAGGAGCTGTGTTGCCGATAGCCGCTTTCCTGCTGGTGCCGACCGGAGCTCGAACAGCGGCCGTCGTGGCGAGCGCTCTCCTTGCTCTGGTGGCGCTTGGCATCGCAGGGGCGCGTGCCGGCGGCGCGCCGATACTGCGCGCGGCGGTACGAGTCTGCGTTGGCGGCGGATTGGCAATGGCGGTCACCGCGGCGGTTGGTCGCCTCGTCGGCGGGATCGGGGGATAGCAGACACGACCGGCGGCTCGAGAAATTTGGTCACGTCCTGATCCGCTCCGCGATCAGGACCGGGCGCCCAGTGGTGCTCAAGAGGCGGTGAGAAACCGAGCCGAACACGAGGCTTCCGATTTTACTCATGCGACTCGAGCCGATCACGATGATGTCCGCATTCCAGGTTTCGGCCGTCTCCGCAACGGTCTCCGCTACCGGGCGTCCGTGAGCCACGACACCCTCCACAGCGATGCCGGCATCTGTAAACATCCGGATGGCCGCGGACATGGTCGCCTCCGTCTCCTGATCAGTCTCGACGAACACGAAGCCCTGCGGCTCGACGATGGTCTGAGCCACGTGGACGATGAGAACCACGGATCCCGGTGCGGCAGCCGCAGCGATAGCCGCATGGGCCGCCGGCGCGATGTCATCTCCACCCGCAATCGCCAGGATTACCCGCTGCGACTGGTGAGCCGTGGCGGCGAGCTGGTTCCTGACGATCAGGACTGGGCAATCGACCGCGCACAGGAGCCGATGGCTCACGCTGTGCTTGAACATCGACTGCCAATCGGACAGGCCCCGCGAGCCGACCACGACGAGATCTGCTTCGAACGACTTGGCGGTGGCGGCGATCGCCGCAGCGACGTGGTCTACGTCGGCACGAACGATCTCGCGGTCAGCCAGCACTCCGGCAGCTTCCAGGCGCCCGACGGCCGTGTCGACCAGCCGCGTCGCGTCGTTCCGGACCTCGACGTCACTGGAGTCGTGGCGGTGACGAAGTTCCAGGTTCCATACGTGCGCGACGCGAACCTTGGCCGACGAGGTGTGTGCGATCGCGATGGTCGACAGCAGCGCTGCCTCGGACTCGGGGCTACCGTCAGTGGCGAGGAGGATTCTCTTGAAACCTTTAGCAGTGTTCATGACGCCAGCGTTCCACCATTTGGGCAGCGGCCATAGGGCCGAAAGTCCCAGGATGGGAGGGCCGGTCAGTGAGCGCCCAGGGTCGGCCGCGATACCGCCCGGACCACACGAATCCTTGCGTCCACGACGACTGACCCAGCTTCATGTACCACTAGCGGGTTGAGGTCCATCTCGGCTATCTCCGGATGATCTTCAACGAGCGCGCTCACGCGAAGCAGGACGTCTTCGAGAGCCCCCACGTCTGCCTTCGGCGCCCCGCGGTAGCCATCGAGCCGCGGGAACGTCTTGAGCGAGTGCACCATTCGGCTCGCCTCGCCTCGGGTAATTGGCGTGATGCTCACGGCGACGTCCTTCAGGAGCTCGGTCGCGGTCCCACCGGCTCCGCACGCCAGCACGGGACCGAAGTGCTGGTCTTGAACCACCCCCACGATCATCTCCACTCCCGCCGGCACCATCGGCTGCACCTGATACCCCGTAACACGGCGGCCTGACTTTTCGAAGCGAGCCGCCATGTCGGCGGCCGCGCGCTCGACGGCGGGGGCGCCTTTGAGGCCGAGCGCGACGGCACCTTCGTCCGACTTATGCAGCAAGCCCGGCACGATCGCCTTGAGCGCCACTGGCGATCCCAGCCGACGAGCTTCTCGCCCAGCCTCGCGGGGCGAGCCGGCCAAGCGCGTGTCGACCACGGGGATGCGATAGCAGGAGAGCAGGTCCATAACGGCAGCCGGCTCCAACCAGCCCGGATCGCCGGCCAGAGCCGCGGCGATGACCGCTGTGGCGCGGTCGCGGTCGATGCCGTCCAGGATGGCAAGCGGTTCTTCCGGAATCGCGCGCCACGCGGCGTAACGGGCGGCGAGACTCAGGGCGCGCGCGGCCTCCTCAGGGAACGGGTAATGGGGGACGGCGACGCCTCCGGAGGAGATGACGCGGGGGCCAGTCTGCTTCGACATGAACACGCTCAGGAGAGGAATGGGCCGGGACAGATCGCGTGCTCCACGCTGAATTGCGCGCACTACCTCTGCCGCCTTTGTCACCAGCGGTGGCGTGAAGATCACGATCAGAGCGTCTATCTCCCCGCACGAACCTAACGTCGCAATTGCACGGCCGTAGTCCTCGCCCGTCGCCGCGGCCAACATATCGACAGGGTTGCCGGTTGAGCCGGCCGCGGGTAGAAATGCCGCGAGCGCTTCGCGCACGCTGTCTGGCAGTCGAGGGACGATGAGGCCGTTGGCCTCACACGCATCTGCGCAGAGAATGGCCGGCCCGCCGGCGTTCGTGAGAATGGCTACCCGGTTGCCCGCGGGCAGCGGCTGGCTGCCAAGCAATAACGCGACATCGAAGAGCTCAGCGAGCGTGTCAGTGCGAATGACGCCCGCCTGCTTGAACAGTGCGTCGACCGTGATATCCGACGCTGAAAGCAATGCACCCGTATGCGACGAAGTGGCCCGATTCCCGGCCGGAGAGCGCCCGCCTTTCACGGCCAGAATCGGCTTCGACCGGCTGACACGCCGAGCGATGCGCGCGAACTTGCGCGGGTTTCCGAACGACTCCAGGTAAAGCATGATCAGGTCGGTTTCACCATCGGCTTCCCAGTACTGGATGAAGTCGTTGCCGGAGAGGTCTGCCTTGTTGCCGACGGACACGAACGACGAGATGCCCGATCCAAGGGCCTGCGCACGGGCCATCACCGCGATGCCGAGACCGCCGCTCTGCGACAGAAAGCCAATTCGCCCTTTGACCGGCTTATCCGGTGCGAACGTGGCATCAAGACTTACTTCGGGCGCGGTGTTGATAACGCCCATGCAGTTGGGGCCCACGAGTCGCATTCCGCCCTGGTGGCACACGTCGAGGAGCTGCCGCTGAAGTTCGGCTCCTTCAGATCCGGCTTCGCCGAATCCCGCCGAGATCACAACCAGCCCACGCACTCCCTTGGTTGCGCACTGGCGTGCAGCTTCCAGGACGGCCGCGGCCGGCACAGTGATCACGGCCATCTCGACCTCACCAGGAATGTCGAGAACCGACGCGAACGTAGGAAGTTCCTCGATCGTGGTCGCGGCCGGGTTGACCGGGTAAACAGATCCTTTGAAGCCGTTCGTTACCAGGTTGTGCAGAAGCTCGGCGCCGATTCCGCCACGGTGGCGCGATGCTCCGATGACCGCCACCGAGTGAGGGGCGAGCATGTGGCCAACGGCCGCGACGGCCGCAATGCGGTCGCGGTCCTCGAAATGATGCAAACCCTCGGGAGTCAGCGCCGTTGGCAATTCGGCGTGCACCTCACCCGGTTCAGAGCGGCCATGAACCGGGAAGCCGCTCTCACGCAACATGCTGAGCATCGTGTGGTTGTCCGGCATGACGATGGCCTCGAACACATCGATCCCAGCCGCCGAGGCAATCTCGGCTAGCTGGCCGAGCAGAATCGTGCCCAGGCCGCGGCCCTGGTAGGAGTCGGCCACCGCCAGGGCCAGCTCGGCTTTGCGCGGCTCAATCTCGATGTACATCGCGTGAGCCACGATCTGTTCTGGTAGGCCGGCCACCGCCACCAGGCCGTACTGCGACTTGTAGTCGACGTGGACCATTCTTTTGGCCGAGGAGTCAGCGTTGGCGACGGGGGCGAAGAAACGCAGAATGCGAGACTGCATGGACAACGCGGAGAAGAAGTGCGCCAGGCCCGTCTCGTCCTCTGGCTTGATCGGGCGCACTGAGACCGTGGAACCATCCCGAAGCACGATCGTCGACACGCGATCAGCGGGATAGAGCACTCGTCGAGCCTGGGCTTGCGGCAGAGCTGGAGGCAGGGTCGTTGGACCCCTGATGCCCGGGCAATTAGACCTTTGCGTTGGCCCTCGTCCGGACGGACGATCGGAGATATGGACGCCATGCTCCCGGTCGATACACTCCAAGCGAAGCACGGCAGCCCTCCGAAAAAACGCTGACATTTCACAAGGAGTCGCAAATGGCAACAAAAAACTCTGGAGTCCGTCGGATCGTGGTCGGTCTGGACGGCTCTGGGTCGTCGGCGGCCGCTCTTAAGTGGGCGGTGCGAATGGCGAAGGCAATGGGCGCCCAAGTGACCGCGGTCTACGCGGTCGACGTCCCGACATACTTCCCTCAGCCATATGGCACTCCGGTTCAATTCGACGAGGAGTGGCGCGCCGCTATGAAGTCGGATTTCGAAAACAAGTGGTGCAAGCCGCTGAAGGTTTCGGGGGTTCGTTATCGCACCGTGATGGAGGACGGGCGGGCGGCGTCAGTGATCGCCGCGGTGGCCGACCGCGAGAAAGCCGATGTCGTTATCGTCGGCAGGCGCGGTCGAGGAGGCGTTGCCGAACTCTTGCTAGGAAGCGCGAGCCATGAGCTCGTACTCCACTCCAAGCGGCCGGTCCTCGTGATCTCGGCGGCGGCCTAGCTCACCGCTGAGGATGCCACTCGAAATCGGCGGCCCGTGATCTTGCTGGGTTCGATCGCTATCCGATAGGGCTTCACACCTGGTGCGAGCGGCCAGGCTTCCACAGCGCGAGCGGCCCATGACACGTCGTCGAAGGCATCCGTGGCATCAACGGCGATGCCTTGCACCATCACGCTCCATCCGACGCCGGAGGAATCGTGCTCGTCGATCTCGAAGCACACTTTCGAGGTGGGCGCATACGACAGCTTGCTGCCGGCGCCGGTGCGAAGGGTGATGATCCGGCCGCTCATTGCATAGTTGACTGGAAAGATCTGGGGTTGCCCGTCCACGACGATTGCCATCCGACCGAGGGTGTGCCGGTCAAGGATTTCGAGGCACTCCGCCTCCGGAATCTCCTCCAGCTCAGGCCTCGACTCAGCAACCCCGATTCTCGCTGTGTTGGTACGCATCAGATGAACAGCGTGATTGCGCCCTGCGCCTGGGCCAGGGCCAGGGTCGCGCCCGCCGGCTCATCCAGGCCGTCGATCAGGTCTTCGCGCTTCAAGCCAAGCAAATCCATGGTCATCTGGCACGGAATCAGGTGGACGCCCATTTCCTTGGCCACTTCGAGGAGCTCGTGTGGGCTGGCGACGTGGTGCTCCTTTGCAAGGTGGTTCATCATCGCGGGACCCGCGCCGGCGAAGTTCATCTTGGACAGCTTCAAGTGCTCGTCTCCACCGCGGTTCATCATCGAGAGCATCTTCTGCATCCAGTTCTCGCCTGTGATGCGGACCTGGTTCTTGACCAGTGGAAACAGTCCCCAGAAAGTGAAGAAGACGGTGGTCTCCTTCCCCATCGCGGCGCCCGTCGTGGCCAGGATCAGGGTCGGCCACATCTTGTCCAGCTCACCACTCCAGGCGAAGATGACCAGTTTCTCGGCCACCTCCGGCTTCTTCTCGCCCAGCTGCGGTGCTGGTTCCTCAGTCGGCGCCTTTTCAATGGTTGCGATGCTCATTTCAGATCTCCTTCTTTCTCAGGACGAAGCGAAAGACCCCGCCCTCCTGGCTTGATTCGACGAGAGGGTTGCCCGTGGCCTGTGCCCAAGCTTTGAAGTCGGGGACGGAACCCGGGTCGGTGGCGAATGCCTCGAGCAGCTGGCCGGGAGCCAGCTCCTTCATGGCCTTCGCCGTCTTGATGATCGGCATCGGACACGACAGCCCCTTCAAGTCCAGGCTCGTTGCGATCGTCATGCTCATCGCCATCTCGTGTGTCACGGCAACCGCCCTTGGGGGACGGTGTGCCAGTAAGTCTTGTTGAAAAGAGCCTTGGCCCAGTGCCAGCGGCGAGCCGGCGTGGGTGAAACCGGAGGGTGGTCGTAATCGAAGCTGATCGTGGTGGCCTGACCCCGGCCCGTCTCCAGGAAGCACATGACCTTTCCGTCATAGACATGTGCGGGAGGCGCTTCTCCTTTCACTTCGGCCACGATCTCCGCCGCCGCGATAGTGGCCTCGTAGTGCGCCACCGAACCGCTCTTGGAGATCGGGATATTGGTCGCGTCCCCGATCGCCCAGATGTTCTCCAACTTCGAATGCTTCAAGGTGTTCTTGTCGACCGGAACCCAACCCCGCTCGTCTCCGAGGCCCGAGTCCTCGATCACCTTCTGGCCGCGGTGCGGTGGCACCAGCACCAGCAGGTCGTAGGCAACGGTCTCACCTTCGAGCGAGCTGACGGTCTTGGCTGCAGGATCGACGGACTCGACGTTGAAGAAGCCTGTCAGCTCGATGCCGCGCTCAGCCAGAATCGGCTGCACCAGCTTGGATGTCGCCTCGATGGTGAATGCTCGGTTGAGCGGAGACAGCAGCTTGATCTCCGTCTTGTCCCGGATACCCCTGGCCCTTAGATAGTCATCGAGCAGGAAGGCGAACTCCACCGGGGCGGGAGGGCACTTGTAGGGGATGCCGGCTACACCAATGACGATGGTTCCGCCTGCAAACGCTTTCAGTGCCTCGAAAAGCCGACTTGCTCCATCCATGGTGTAGAAGTCATGTGCGTCTGTTGCCCCCGGGACTTCGTCCATCAGGGTGCGGCTGCCCGTAGCCAGCAGCAGCTGGTCGTAACGCAGAGTCCGTCCCGATTCGAGCTGCACCTTCCGGGCGACCGGATCGACCCGGGTGGCGCGATCGATGACCAGCGACACGTCGTGGTGGAGCAGTTTTGCCTCCGGGCGCCGGAGCGCCGACGGCAGCTCCTGGCCTACGGCGACGTACAGGAATCCGGGTTGGTACACGTGAATTCCGGTGGCATCAACCACCGCGACGTGCGCGCTTCCCGAGCTGTGCTTTGCCACCAGGTTGGCGAGGATCGTCCCTCCGACACCGCCGCCGAGAATCACGACTTCAGCAGCCATGTCTCACCTTGCCTTCCGCACGATGAAGTGCGTATATCCGTTGTCTTGGACCACCTCAACAAGGTCGTGCCTGGCCTTGGTCAGCCAGGCGGGGATATCGGTCTTGGAGCCCTCGTCGCTCGAGAGGACCTCGAAGACCTGACCGACCTGGCCCTGGCGGATGGCCCCGATCAGGTTCATCAGGGGACCGGGGCATGCCATCCCTCGGGCGTCGATCGTCTTGTCGATCTGCAGCTTGCTCATTAATGTGCTCATTTCGGCCTCCTTAGATGAATACGACCTGGCCATCCGACACCGAGGCCATGAAGGCCGCGACTCCCTCGATGCCATCCACCATCGGGTCCAGGTCTTCACGCCCGATACCGAACATGTCCATCGAGAGTGCGCACGCCTGGATGTTCACCTCGCCGACGTCCTTGGCCTGCTTGAGGAGCTCGCTCCAGTGCTGCCCCTTGTGCCCCCGGATGATCGGAGCCTGTGACTCGGTCGCCTCGGGCGAAATTGCATGGTCGGCCTTGACCTTGCCAACCCGAAAAGCATCGAGGGCGTAGTACTGCAGGAAGAGGTTGACCGGCCGGCCCATGACCGCTGCTCCCACCGCCAGCACTGCCGCCGCAGTCAGCTTGTCATCGGTCCCGGAGAACATCACGAGAGAGAGCGGCTTGTCTTTTTCGTCGACCAACAGGGTTACCTCCCTTGGTACGAGTCCACTGACAAGAGCTTCAGGGCGGGAGCCTGCTGGGGGTAGAGGCGAGGGGCCCGGGCGCAAAGGGCCACATGACCTGGAGCAGTTACACGGCCTCAGATCACGATTCCAAAAGGGGCCGCTGCCTTGACCCGATGGTCCTTCGAACCTCAGGCCGAAAGACACCTGTCGAGGCGCAGATGCACGCTCAAGCTATGAGTGATGCTTCTCCAAATGCGTTCTGCGCGAGGCGGGGTGTCCGAACTTGGCTAATCCGGCACCTGATGCGCGGCAGGCTCGGCCGCCCAGGGTCGCTGGAGCGATCGCGGCGGTCGGCTTCCTCATCGTCGCCGGGTATCAGGTGCTGCTTGCCCTTGGCATAGCCTTTAGCGGCGCGGCGTGGGGTGGCGCGACGCTGACGCCAACGCTGCGGCTCGCCAGTGCGGTCTCCGCGATCGTTCTCGTCCTGGCCGCCTTCATCGTCTTCGGGCGAGCTGGGTACTGGGGACCGCGGGTGCCGACCGCCATCTTCCGATGGGGCACGTGGGTCCTGGTCGGCGGGATGGCGCTCAGCGCTCTCGCCAACTTTGCCTCACCAACCGTCGGCGAGCGATTCTTCCTCGGCCCGTCGGCACTGCTCCTGGCGTTCCTCTGCTTCGCCGCCACGCGCATACCCGGGCGACGGCGCACGACCGCAGCACCCACTGTCAACTCTGCGTGAAAAAGTCGAGCGCACTACCTACACATTCATTCACGATTTCGCATCGGGCCTGATCGCACTCTAAGAGCACGACGAGGCGCTTGGTGAGGTCTGGCACGTACCGAGCGCGGAGACCGTTACCACGACAAATCGACTTGAGCCTACCTAGAGAGGGCTTGCGCTAACCTTCCGAGAAGACGCCGGCATAGCTCAATTGGCAGAGCAGCTGTTTTGTAAACAGCAGGTTACGGGTTCGATTCCTGTTGCCGGCTCCAACCTCGGCCGGCGATTGAATCAGGAGGGTGTTTGTGGACGCTCAGGAACGTAAGGCCTTGATCCGGCGGTATCGGGAGGGGCACAGCGCCGTGGTTGAGGCGCTTAAAGGTCTGACGGACGAGGAGCTCGATCGCTCCGCCAGCGATGAGTGGACGCCCCGGATGATCGCTCACCACCTCGCCGACAGCGAGATGACCTCGGCAATCAGGCTCCGGAGACTGGTCGCCGAGGACGGCCCCGTGATCAGCGGCTACGACGAGGTCGCGTTCGCCAAGAAGCTCACCTCTGATCGCCCGATCGAGCCTTCCCTCGAAGCGATGCGCTGGGCGCGCGAGTCCACGGCGCAGATCCTGGAGCGGCTCACCGAAGAGGATTGGCTGAGGGCGGGAACCCACAGCGAGCGCAGCCGCTACTCGGTGGAGGACTGGCTCACCATCTATGCCAGCCACGGGCACGATCACGCCAAGCAGATCGAGCGCTCGCGAGGGCGATCGTAATGGCCAATACACACGCCCTTAGAGACGCCGCCCTGGCGAAGGCGAAGGCATCCCGCGACGCCGACCTCGCCGACCTCGTGGAAGAGCTTCGTATCCCGTCGGTCAGCACCTTGCCCGAACGGCGGGACGACTGCATCCGTAACGCGGAGTGGCTGCGGGATCGCATGGTCGCGCTGGGAATGAAGGTCGAGATCGTCGACGTCATCAAGGATGGCAACCCGGTGGTGGTCGCGGATTGGAACGGACGCCCAGGGAAACCCCACCTCACCATCTACGGCCACTACGACGTGCAGCCGCCCGACCCAATGGACGAATGGAAGTCGCCACCTTTCGAGCCTGAGGTTCGCAACGGTCACCTCTATGCACGAGGGTGCGCCGACAACAAGGGCAACCACATGGCCACGCTCAAGGCGGTCGAGCACCTTTTCGCCGCGGGTGGACCACCGGTCAACCTCCGCTTCCTGATCGAAGGTGAGGAAGAGGTCAGCGGCGAGTCCTTGAAGCGATACCTGCGCGCGAACGGCTCAAAGCTCAAGACGGACTCGGTCTTGATCTGGGATGGCGGCTTCGACGAGGCCGACAACCCCACCCTTGGCACCGCTCTCCGCGGCATCCTTTATGTGGAGCTTCATGCCAGCGGCGCCGCAGTCGACCTGCATTCCGGAATGTACGGCGGCGTGGCGCCCAACCCCATCAACACCCTGGCTCTTGTCCTCGGGGAGCTAAAGGATCGCAATGGACACATCACCATTCCGGGCTTTTACGACGACGTGCGCCGGCCCAGCGACGAAGAGTTGGCGGATTGGAAGAAGAAAGACGAGCACTACGTCCGAATGATTCAAAAGGTGACGGGAGCGCGTGCGTTGGAGGGTGAATCAGGTTTTCTCGGAATCGAGCGAACCGGCAGCCGGCCGACACTGGATGCCAACGGCATCATTGGGGGATTCACCGGCGTCGGGGAGAAGACTGTGATTCCCGCACGTGCGATGGCAAAGGTCAGCATGCGGCTGGTACCCGACCAGGACTGGAAGGCGATCCTGTCGTCCCTGGAGAAATACGTCAACACGCTCACGACGCCAGGAGTGGAGATCAAGGTCAAGCTACTCGGCTCAGCCCCGCCTGTAGTGTGCGACGTCAATCACTCCGCTGCCAACGCGCTCCGATCCGCTTATAGCGAGGCCTTCGGCAAGGAGACAGCTCTTGTTCGAAGCGGTGGCTCGATCCCGGTATCGCTGGACTTTCAAGAGGCGGTCGGTGCGCCGTTGATGATCAGCGGGATCCCGCAGGCTGACGACGCCGTCCACTCACCGAACGAGCACCTGGCAATCGACCACTACCACACAGGCATCGAGGCGATCATTCGCTTCATCTGCAAGTTGGGCGAGTGAGCGGTTCCTAGGCCGACTTGGCTCTCTGCTGCAGATCCGCCACGCGCGCGACCCAATAACCGAGGCGCTGGCGGAACCTTTCGGCCTGGGCGACAACGACAGGAACGTTAGTGAGCTCGACCTCGCGTCGAGCTGTATCCGATTGGGTCAGCATCAGCTCGCGGATGCGCGCCAGCACCTTCTCCTCCATCGCGAGGATCTCCGTGTAGACCTCGCTCCAGTAGACGGCCTGTTGCAGGTTCGCATCGCCTGGTACGCCTTCGCCGTCCATTCGCTTTGTCCAGTCGCCACCGCGCTCGGCTGCATCCACGTCTGGTCGATCCCTTTTGCTCAGAGTTTTAGCCATCTTTCGTACGTTGTACGGGCCTTGCCGTAAGAAGTTCAGCAACAAACGCTCCCCTTGTTGGTTCCAATTTGTTCCGTGAGACATTGCACATAGAACAATCGCTGTTTTAGAATCGGCTGAAATGGCACCTCCTACCAGGGTGCGGGCGGGGCGTCCCCTCGAGGGTGAGGACCTCAAGACCACTCACTGGGAAGACGCCCGGCACTGGATGAGCATTTACGCCGACCTGCTCGAGTTCAAGCGGGGCTTGCTGGATCGAGTCGAGCGGGACGTAGCGGCCCTGCGGCCGGAGGCTCGGAAAGCAGCGATGGTCGACCTACGGATAATCGACGATCAGATGCAGGGCTACCAGAGGCGTCTCGACCTCTGGTACAAGCGCATCTGGGATCTTCAGGGCTTGTGGCTTGACCCGACCGGGCGGATGATCAGGCACGAGGGCCAAAGCATCTCACTGACGAAGCGCGAGTTCCAGCTACTTCAGTTCCTTCTGACTCACCCCCACCGGTACTTCACGACCACCCAGATCCTTGGACAGGCTTGGGCCGATCCGGCGCTCTTCCCTGAAGAGGTACGCAACTACATCAGGCGGCTTCGCAAGATCCTTATCGACCTTGCGATTCCCGTCGATATCGTCAACAAGCCTGGGCGCGGCTACTCGCTGATCTTCCGCCCCTGATTGGATAGATAGGTACAGGGCGGGGCATCGCCCACCCGAACCTGGCGTCCAGCTGGTGCTGGAGTGCCCTCGATTGTCGGCGGGGCCAAAGGCTTATGTCAACCAACCCTTGGATGGCGGCCATGGCCGGGTGTTGTCCGCCAATATGATCGTCCGCCCGAGCGCGTGTTCGTAGACGTCGCCCACCGCGAAGTTTTCGAAGAAACGGCCGTGCCAGCCCTTTTTGACAGTCATCGCTCGCCGCTACCCGCCGTGATCATGGCATGGCCTCGGTCAGAGCCCAAGGTAGGCCCGGCGCACGCCAGGATCGTCTTTCACGTCGGTAGCGTCTCCGCTCAGCGCGACCCGTCCGTTCTCGAGCACGTAGGCGCGATTCGCCACGTCCAGCGCCACGAGCACATCCTGCTCGACGAGGATCATCGCCGTGCCCTCGCGGTTGATCTGCTGGACCACGTCGATCAGGCGGTCGACGACCTTGGGGGCGAGACCGAGCGACAACTCGTCGACCATCAGCAGCTTTGGCCGGCCCATCATGCCCCGCCCGATCGCGACCATCTGCTGCTCCCCACCCGAAAGCGTGCCCGCCTCGCGGGACAACTTGTCCTTGAGCGCAGGCAGGCGGTCGAGCACTCGCGCAAGGTCGTCGCCAACCTCCCGATCCCGCCGCAGGTAAGCGCCGAGGACCAGGTTCTTCTCGACCGACATCGTCCCAAACAGACGGCGGCCCTGCGGCACGTGGGCGACCCCCTTCCGGACGAAGACTTCGGGACGAGCGTTTGTGACGTCCTCGCCGGCAAGAGTGATAGTCCCCGAGGTGGCACGGACCAGGCCGCTCAGGACGCCAAGCAGCGTGGACTTCCCCGCGCCGTTCGCGCCGACGAGGGCGATCAGCTCGGCCGGGCCGACGTCAAGATCGATCCCGAACAGTACGGGCCCGGCGTCGTAACCGGCCGTCAGCCCGCGGACTTTGAGCAGCGGCTCAGGACTTGAGCCGTTTCGCATAGCGCTCACCTAGGTAGGCCTGGATCACCCGCTCGTCGCGAAGCACGACCTCCGGCTCCCCCTGGGCCAGGACCTGTCCGAAGTCGAGGACTACCGCCCGGCGGCACACACCGATGATCACCCGCATCACGTGCTCGATCAGGAGCACGGTCACGCCGGTGGCGTGCACGGCCCTCACCATCTCGAGCGCCTCGTCGATCTCCACGTTGTTGAGTCCCGCCATCACTTCATCCAGCAGCAGCAGATGCGGCCTGGTCGCCACCGCCCGGGCCACCTCGAGTCGTTTGCGGTCCGGGATGGTGAGCGCCGAAACTGGATGGCCGGCTTTGGCCTTGAGGCCGACCAGGTCCAGCACCTGGTCCGCCATCTCGAATGCTTCCTTTGGTCCGCGGCGACCGGCCGCGCTTCCGAACAGGGCGCCGACGGCAGCGTTCTCGCGCACGGTCATGGAGCCGAACGGCCGGACGATCTGGAAGGTGCGGCCGATCCCGAGCTTCGCGATCCGGTGCGGCGCCATACCTGCGATCGAGGCGCCCTGCCAGCGGATGTCGCCGCCGTCGAGCCGATGCAAGCCGCTGATGCAGTTGAGCAGCGTCGTCTTGCCGGCGCCGTTGGGGCCGATGATGCCGACGATCTCACCTTTTCCCACCTCGAAGGTGACGCCGTCGACCGCGGCGACGCCTCCGAAGCGCTTGGTGACGCCGCGTAGCTCCAGCTGGGTCGTTACGCCCGCGCTCACAGGGAGGTTTCCCGAAGCGACCGGCGAAGGTAGGACAGGCTCAACCGGCTGCGACCGCCGAAGAAGTCGATCACGCCGCGGGGCACGAAGATCACGACTCCGACCAGCAGCACGCCGAGGATGACCTGGGCGAGGATCGGACGCGCGTCCGCCGAAACGAACGGGATGTCGAAAGAAATCGGCAGGCTGCCTCCCAGAAACTGGATCAGTAGCTGCAGGAGAACGGCGCCCACCGCCGGGCCGAAAACGGTGCCCGTGCCGCCGAGCAGCGCCATCAGGATCATCTGGACGTTGTAATCGATCGGAAAAGTGTTGTCCTGGTTGATGAAGACGTTCCACTGGGAGAAGATCCCTCCGGCCAGACCCGTCAGGGCCGCGGAGAGCGCGAAAGCCGCGACCTTGTAGACGGTGGTGTTGACGCCAAGGACGGCCGCCGCCTCCTCGTTCTCGCGGATGGCGATCAGGCCGTAGCCGAACCGGCTGCGCAGCACCCACCAGGTGACGGCGATGGCGATCGTCGCCGCCGCCACCATCAAATAAAAGAAGAACAAACCGCGGTTGTCGATCGCGTAGATCGGAAGGAACAGGCCGCTGGCGCCGCCGAACAGCGGCTGGCCACCATAGTCGATGTTCTGCACCAGCTCGCCCACGGCCACCCCAACTCCCAGGCTGGCAACGGCAAAATAGTGACCGCGCAACCTGAGCAGCGGGAGCCCGACAAGGGCGGCGAAGCCGGCAGAGACCAGCGGCGCGAATGGCAAAGCGACGAGAAAAGGCCACTTCGCCTTGGCGATGAGCATGCCGGTCGTGTAGGCGCCGATGCCGAAGAAGGCCACGTTGCCGAAAGCGGCATATCCGGTAATCCCGCCGATGATGTTCCAGGCTGTCGCCATCACGATGAACATGGCGATGATCGTCGCGATCCGGAACCAGAGCCGGTCCGCCAAGAGCGGAACGTTGGCCGACTGAGCGGCGTCGAGAGAGGTCAGGGGAGCAAGCAATGCGTACGCGGCGAGAATCGCCCCCAGGATCAAGAACATGCGCCGCCAGCGGCGGTTCGAATCGGCCCTCGCGATCACCGCAGCCGACCCAGCAGACCCTGCGGGCGGGTGACCAGCACCAGGACCATGAGGCCGAAGGCGATCGCGTTGGCGAAGACGGAACCCGAGCCGGGGATGGACTGCGCGAAGACCTCGACCAGGCCGAAGGCCAGGCCTCCGACCACGGTGGCGCTGACCCTCCCGAGACCGCCGAGGATCACGACCACGAATGCCTGCAGGGTGTATGGCTCCCCGGCGGTCGGGGTGATCGCCTGGCTCATGGCGATCAGGCCGCCGGCCACGCCCGCGCACGCGGCCCCGAGCCCGAAAGTGACCGCATAGGCGTGACGCAGGTCGATGCCGACGAGCTGGGCCGCGTCACGGTCGGCCGCGATCGCATTGATCGCCAGGCCGATCCGGGTCCGGTTCAGGATGAAGGCAAGCGCGGCCGACAGCAGGATGGCCACTCCGAGAGAGATGAGCGGGACGTAGGGGATGACCACGCTGCCGAACTCGAGCCCCTGACCTGAGTACGCGGGCGTGACCGAGCGGAAGTCAGACCCGAATATGAAGAGAAGGACGTTGATGACGACGAGGTTCAACCCGAACGTGAGCAGGAAGGTGAACAGCAGCGGAGCTCTGATGATCCGGTTGATCACCCCGCGCTGGAGCGCATAGCCGAGCACGAACAGCGCCACCGCGTCCACCGGCAGGGTCAGGAACGGATCGAGGTGGAGGGCGGTGAAGAGCTGCCAGGTGATGTAGCTGCCGATGATCACCAGCGCCCCGTGTGCGAGGTTGACGATGTTGAGGACGCCCCACACCAGGCCGAAGCCCACGCCTACAGCAACGTAGACCCCTCCGGCCAGCAGGCCGAGAATGACCAGCTGGACGAAGTCGGCCAAAGCCTACTGCTGACTCTTTCGGATCAGCGTTGGTCCCAGGCAGGGGTCGGGTACTTGGCCTGAGCGTCCGCGACGTCCGCAGGAAAGACGGTGTGATGCACGCCGGCCTGAATCTGCTCCACGACCATCGGCTTGTAGATGTTGATCCCGCGGCTGTCGAACTTGATCTGCCCGAAGAAGACCGTCACATCCAGCGCCGCCAGTGCATCGCGAACCTTTTTCGGATCGAGGGAACCAGCGTTCTCGATGGCGCGCTGCAGGGCCAAGCACGCGGCCGTCGACTCGGCGACGTGGTAATCGGGATCGCCCAATCCCGGGTACTTCGCCTTGTACGCGGCGACGTAGTCGGACACCGTCAGGTAGAACGCCGGCGTGTACTTGACCTGCGGAGTCCACTGCGAGCCGTCGTACACATAGTTGGCGTCATTACCGAGCGCGGCGATGAAATCAGGCGTGGACGGACCCACCGAGTAGGCGAAGATCTTCGCGTTCAGCTTCTGCTCCTTGGCGGCCTTGTTGATGGCAATCGCCTCCTGCAGGTGGCCAGAGTTGAGCACGATGTCGGCATTGACCGCCTTCGCCGCTTGCACCTCGGCCGAGAGGTTGGTGGCGCCGTTCTTGTACTTCTTATATAGGACGACGCGCATGCCCTTGGTGGGCGCGTAGGAATTGATCGCGTCGGCCACCTCGATGCTGAAGTTGTCATCGGCGCTCAGCATCGCGATGGTCGTCGGCTTGGGGCTGAGAGTGGCCGCCATGTCGATCACGCCCTCGAGGTACTTGTTGGCTGGGCTGAGCACGCCGAAGGTGTACTTGTAGCCCTGGTTGAAGATCGACTGCGCTGCGCCGTTGGCTTCGACCATGGGGATCTGGTTCTGCTCGGCGATGGCGGCGTCGGTGGCCGTGGCGGCGCTGCCATACGGGCCCAAGAGGAACTGGGCCTTGTCTTCGGTGATGAGCTTCTGCATCAGCACCGCCGACTGGTTGGCGTTGCTGGTGTCGTCGTAGTACTTGATCACGACTGGGTGCTTGACCCCGTTCACGACGATGCCCCCACGCGCGTTGATCCAGTCGAGCCACAGGTTGTAGCCCTGCTGAGTGAGGGTCGATTCCTTGGTCAGGGATCCGGTGAGCCCGAGGGGGGCTCCTAGGGTGATGGTCGTCTGTCCAGTAGAGGTGCCGCCTCCACACGCAACCGCTGCCACCGCAGCCGCTGCGAGTAACGCCAACTTGCGCACTGTCATGAGCAGAGACTATTCCTCTTCAGCCGATTGCGGACTGGAAATCTTTACCGGTCAGCTTATGAGCCGACCGCCTCGTCGTCCCGTCCGGCCAACAGGGGCGAGGAGTTACCCCAACTGGCGCAAGTCGACAAACTTTTCAGCGGTACAACGGGCCGTCATAGCGTTCGCATCGGAGGCAACCACCAAACGTCGCGTGAGCGATGCATCGTTCGCGGAAGTGACCGACCATCTCCCCCAGCCACAAGTAGTAGATCTGGCGATCATTGTCGGCTGGTACCACCCTATGCCACGTTCTCATCGATTCGCTCGGGGTCGAAATCGAGCCCGCCGAGCTTTAGATCACTCAGACGATCCCGTTCCCAACGCGTGAGGTGCTCGAGCAACCATCCGCCCAGCCTCAGTCGACATCTGAGCCTCCCTCGCCCTTTTCTGAGCACCGGCCATATAGGTGCCCGGAAACGACGAAAACCGGCCTTGCGGCCGGTCTTCTGAACTCAATGAGCACGAGGGTCCCTCCCAGAAAGCGTGGCGGAGAGGGAGAGATTTGAACTCTCGATGGGCCAGTGACCCATAACGGTTTTCGAGACCGTCGCCTTCAACCGGACTCGGCCACCTCTCCAGACAGCGCCGCCGGGCTGGGCACTTATGGCGGTCCCGACCGGATTCGAACCGGCGTTCTCGGCCTTGACAGGGCCGCGTGTTTGGCCAGGCTACACCACGGGACCGACGGCGGCTAAGTCTACCAGCGGGTGGTTCTTCGCCTTCCGGTGGACGGCCTTGCCGGCTTGAACGTCCCCTCCTGGTCCGGGCTAAAGCCGGGCCCATCCTCCCCGGCAAGCGGGGAGGACCGAACCTCACACCTATAATTCGTTGGCGGTGAGCGACACCCAGCGGATAGGAGGTGGTTCGCCCGACGATCTGAGGAAGCGCTTTCAGATCCTCGAGCGTGTGGCGATCTTCTTCACGCTGCCCGACAACATCCTGCACGCGCTCGCCCGCCGCCTCGCGCCGGCTTCGGCCTCCAAGGGCTCGGTCATCGTCCACCAGGGCGACCCCGGCGACACGATGTTCGTGGTCGAGTCCGGCCGCTGTGAGGTATTCGTCGAGGAGTCCCCCGGGCACACGATCACGATCGCGCTCATGGGGCCCGACGACTTCTTCGGCGAGATGGCTCTGATCTCCGAGGAGACGCGCACCGCCAGCGTCCGAGCGCTGGAGGACTGCCAGCTGCTCACGCTCGACCGCAAGACTCTTTACGAGACCCTGCCCGCTGATTCCGACGCCATCATCGAGCTCACTAAGCTGGTCGAGCAGCGCAAAGACACGCTGCCCAACCTGATCGCCCGGGCCAGGATGGTCGCCCCGGAGCAGGCCGCATCGACGGTCGCCGTCTACTCACCCAAGGGTGGAGCGGGCCGCACTACCGTCGCCGTCAACCTTGCGGCTGCTCTCGGCAAGCGCTTCCCCGGTGAGGTGCTGCTCGTCGACCTCGCCCTTCCTTACAACCATGCGGCGCTCATCTCATACCTGACGCCGACCGGGTGCTTGGCCGCTGCGAGCCAGGTGCCGCCCGCCAACTTCGAGGAGGCGGTGCTGGGCGCCATCCTTCACCACCCGGGCGGGATGATGCTCCTGCCCGGAGTGCTGCGGGCCGAGCAGGCCGACCTGATCACTGTCGACCTCGTCAACCGTGCGATGGGCATCCTGGTCAACGCGTTCCGCTACATCGTGTTCGACCTCGGTGTCGCGTTCACCGACATCGTGATCAGCGTCCTCGACCACTCGCAGCGAGTCCTCGTCCTGGTCACCCCAGAGCTGTCGTCTCTCAAGGACGTCGGCGAGCTGCTGAACATCTTCACCAACGTGTTGAACATCGTGCCCGGCCGCGTGATCCTCGCCCTCAACAACAAGGTGCCGAAGTCGGTGGTGAGCAGGGAGGACGTCGTGCGGACCCTCAAGCAGGAGCTGGCCGTGGAGATCGACTTCGACGGGACGAAGCCGGATGAGGCGGCGGTCAAGGGCGAGATCCTCGTCCTCACGGATCCCAAGAGCGCGATCTCGAGGGGGGCGGAGCAGCTGGCTCAGCTGATCTCGGGCCAGACGGCCGCCGAATCCAAGAGCACCAAGCGGGGCGGCTTCAAGCTCGGCAAGAGTTAAGCGAAATCGGGCCGTGGGTGCCTATCTTCATGGCCCCCTCCCGCGCTTATTTGTAGGGCTTTGACTTAATGCGCGCCTCCCCGCGGAAGCGGGGAGGTAATAGGCGCCGCCTCCTGCTAGACTTTTCCTCGTGATCGAACAAGCTGTCGTCTCACTAACCTCCGACGCTCAGTCTCGTCTCAAGGAGCTCCTCGTCAAGGAAGGCAACCCGCAGCTCGCTCTCCGCATCTTCGTAAGCGGCGGTGGCTGCTCCGGGATGCAGTACGGCATGGCGTTCGATGACACTCGCCGCGCTGACGACCTGGTGGTCGAGCAGGATGGTGTCCAGATCGTCGTGGACGACTTCAGCGCCCCTTACATCCGGGGCTCCGAGATCGACTACGTCGACAGCCTCATGGGGGCCGGCTTTACGGTCCACAACCCCAACGCGGTGCACTCCTGCTCATGCGGGACATCGTTCGACACCGGCGAGGACTCTGGCGAAGCCAAGGCTTGCGGCTGCGGCCACTAACTCCCTAGATCTCTAACGACAGGGCGCCGGCCGAGAGGCGGCGCCCTTATCTTTTCTTGGGATGCTCCAATCGAGGCGGTTGCGTGAGTCGGTTCTGCTTGCCGTTGGGGTGATCACCCCGCTGGGGATCCTGGCCGTCAACATCTCCGCCTTCGTGATGGCACACCTCGCCCAGTTCCGCATCGGCATCGCCGCCCTGGCCCTGCTCAGCGGCCTGGTCCTCAACGGGCTCACGGCGTGGTGGCTGCTCCGCCTCGCCAGCCGCAGCGCGGGGCCTCTATTCGCCGAATATCGGCGGTGGGCCATCGGGATGGCGGTGCTCATCGTTGCCCTGACGGCAACCGGGGGCGGTTACCTGACCTATCTCGGCATGCGCGACCCGCGCCGCCTGCCGGACACGCTGTCGATGGTGGTGGCAACGATCATGCTGCTGCTCCCGCTCGCGCTGACGTTTGCCGGCCGGCGAATGGTGGGCCTGGGCGGGATCATCCCGGTGGACGAACCGGCCGGAAAAACAAAGAGCCCCCCGCACCGGCGAGGGGCTCGTGTGGAACGTCCCTAGTTTCTTCCGACTACATCATGTCCGGAGACATGCCGCCCATGCCGCCGCCGCCGCCCCTCTTGTCTTCGGGGATCTCGGTCACCATCGCCTCGGTGGTAAGCACCATCGCTGCGATCGACGCCGCGTTCTGAAGCGCCGAGCGGGTCACCTTCGCCGGGTCGACGATTCCGGCTGCGAACATGTCGACGTACTTGTCGTTAAGGGCGTCGTATCCATGGCCGGGCTTGCCCTTGCGGACTTCCTCGACGATCACGGAGCCCTCCTTGCCGGAGTTGATGCCGATCTGCCGGACTGGCTCCTCGAGCGACTTGCGGACGATGTTGACGCCGGTCAGCTGGTCGTCCTTGAGTCCGAGCCCGCCGTCGAGCTTCTTCTGCGCGTTCAGCAGCACGGTGCCTCCGCCCGCGACGATTCCCTCTTCCACCGCGGCCTTGGTCGCGCTGAGCGCGTCCTCGATGCGGTGCTTCTTCTCCTTCTGCTCCACCTCGGTGGCGGCTCCAACCTTGATCACGGCGACGCCGCCGGCAAGCTTCGCGAGGCGCTCCTGCAGCTTCTCCTTGTCGAAGTCGGAGGTGGTCTCCTCGACCTGGGACTTGATGGACTTGATGCGAGCCTGGATGGCCTCGGGCTTGCCCGCGCCTTCCACGATCGTTGTGTCGTCCTTCGTGACGGTCACGCGACGAGCCTTGCCCAGCTGCTCGACCTTCGTCTGGTCGAGCTTGAGGCCGAGGTCCTCGCTGATGACCTGGCCACCGGTGAGGATAGCCATGTCTTCGAGCATCGCCTTGCGGCGGTCACCGAAGCCCGGCGCCTTGACGGCGACGGCGGTGAAGGTGCCGCGCAGCTTGTTGACGACCAGGGTGGCAAGCGCCTCGCCCTCGACGTCCTCGGCGACGATCAGCAGGGGCTTGCCCTGCTGGACCACGCGCTCCAAAACGGGGAGCAGGTCCTGGATGGCCGAGATCTTGCGGTCCGTGATCAGCACGAACGGCTCCTCGAGCACAGCCTCCATGCGGTCAGGGTTGGTGACCATGTAGGCCGAGCTGTAGCCGCGGTCGAACTGCATGCCCTCGACGACTTCGAGCTCGGTCGTCATCGTCTGGTTGTCTTCGACGGTGATGACACCGTCCTTGCCAACCTTGTCCATCGCGTCGGCGATGAGGTTGCCAATCTGCTCGCTCTGGCTGGAGATCGCCGCCACGTGGGCGACATCCTCGTGTCCCTTGACGGGAACGGAAAGCCTCTTGATCTCTTCGACGACGGCCTCGACGGCCTTCTCGATTCCGATCTTCAGCTGCATCGGGTTGGCGCCCGCGGTGACGTTGCGGAAGCCTTCGTTGATCATCGTCTGCGCCAGCAGAGTGGCGGTGGTCGTGCCGTCGCCGGCTACGTCGTTGGTCTTGGTAGCGACCTCACGCAGCAGCTGCGCGCCGGTGTTCTCCATGGGGTCCTTGAGCTCGATCTCGCGCACGATCGTCACACCGTCGTTGGTGACGGTCGGGGCGCCGAACTTCTTCTCAAGGACCACGTTGCGGCCCTTGGGGCCGAGCGTGATGCGGACTGACGAGGCAACGATGTCGATGCCCTTCTTCAGGGCCTGTCGGGCCTCTACGTCAAATGTGACTTGTTTTGCCATATTTTGTTTTCCCTCTTTCCTTTATTTCTTCTTGCCGTTTGCGCCGACGACCGCCAGCACGTCTTTCTCGGAGACGATCAGGTACTCGATTTCCTCGATCTTGAATTCGTTGCCGGCGTACTTCGCGTAAAGGATCTTGTCGCCGACCTTGAGCTCCATCGGCACCTTGGTGCCGTTGTCCAGGACCCTTCCGGTACCCACCGCCTCAACGGTGCCCTCCTGGGGCTTCTCCTTGGCGGTGTCCGGAAGCAAGATCCCGCTCTTGGTCTTCTCCTCTTTGTCGGACGGCTTGACTACTACGCGATCGCCTAGTGGCTTTAGATTCATCTACGCCCCTCCTCAGGTGACTGTTGGTGTTAGCACTCCCCGGGCCCGAGCGCTTAGCACTCGGGGGGTTCGACTGCTAATACTACTACCGCCAGGAGGTGAGGGCTAAACCTCGGGAGAGCTCGAGAGCTCGGCCTGGGCGTCGCGGATGAGGGCTTCGGCGGTGGCCAGCTGGTCCTCCGGGACCATGACCCTGGCTTCGGTGAAGTTGATGGCGATGGTGTAGGCGGTGTCCCCAAACACCTCGGCCCGGAGGCCGTTCGCTTCCAGGACGGCTGCCAGGAGATCGGCCTGCATGCGATCGCCGCGAAAAACGACCTCCCAGCCTTTTACACCCACTGTCTTACGAAGCCTACGCCGCTGTCCCCGGCCCTCTCCCTCAAGGTCAGACGGAGCCAGTGCCTACCAGTTCAAGGAGGGGTCGACGGTCGTTGGCTGGAGACCTTTGGCTTTCACCGCGAAGTGGGCTGCCGCAGCGATCATCGCGGCATTGTCAGTGCAGAGATCCAGGGGCGGCATGGTCAGGCGGGCCCTGTCCCCCACCACCTCGGCCGCTCGCCGGCGCAACAGCGTGTTAGCGGCGACGCCGCCACAAACGACGACCTCTGTGCAGCCCGTCCTGGCAAGAGCTGCGTCGAGCTTCTCCAGAAGCGACTCCACGACCGACTGCTCGAATGAGGCGGCAAGGTCGGCGCGCTGCTCAGGACCAGCGCCATCGCCCAGGTCGCGCAGGCGATACAGCAGGGCGGTCTTGAGGCCGCTGAAGCTGTACTCGAGCCCGGGTAGCGAGGGGCGGGGCAAAGGCTGCCGCTCCGGCCGTCCGGTCCTGGCCAGGCGGTCGAGCGCGGGCCCGCCGGGGTAACCAAGGCCCAGCATCCTGGCCGCCTTGTCGAAAGCCTCGCCCGCGGCGTCGTCCCGGGTGCGGCCAATGACCTCGAAATGGCCGTGCTCCGGCATCAGCACGAGGTCGGAGTGGGCGCCGCTTACGACCAGCCCCAGCAGGGGCGGCTCGAGGTCGGGGCGGGCGAGCATCGCCGCGTAGATGTGGCCCCAGAGGTGATTCACGCCGGTGAGCGGGCGAGACCAGGCAGCCGACAGGCCCTCGGCGACGCCGACCCCCACCAGCAGGCAACCTGCGAGGCCCGGACCACGGGTGACGGCCAGGAGGTCGAGATCGTCGTGGCCGATACCGGCGCGTTCGAGGGTCGTGTCCAGGAGGTGAGGGAGGCGTTCGAGGTGGTCGCGGGCGGCGAGCTCGGGCACCACGCCGCCGAATTCCGCGTGGAGGTCGACCTGGGAGTGGATGACGTTGGCGAGGACGCGGCGGCCATCAACCACGACAGCGACTGAGGTTTCATCACAGCTTGTCTCTATCGCCAGCGTCAGTGCCAAACCTGGTCATCCCCATCCCCCCCGGCTAAGCCGGGGGTACTTCCCCAGCAAGTGGGGAAGTCGCCTTGATTAATTCCCTTCCCGCGTCAGAAGGTCGCGGCGCAGGCCGCGGATATCGGAATCGATCCGCTCCAGGTTTGACTCGTAGGCGCGGCGAAAACGGGGCGAGTGGATCGAGTCCGACCACATGACGATTGCGTCCTCGCCGTTGTCCGTGTAGTAGCCCTTGCGCCGCCCGATGACCTTGAAGCCGAACGCCTCATACATCTTCATCGCGTTCTCGTTGGAGGTTCGCACCTCCAGGGTCACCCATTTCGCGCCCATGTCGTACGCCGCCTGGACCAGGCCCGCGAACAGCACACGGCCGAAGCCGCGATGTTGAAGATCGTGGCGAACGCCGATCGTGGTCACGTGCGACTCGTCGTACATGCGCCACATCCCACCGTAGCCGACGATGCTCGGATCGAAATCGGAGCCCTGGATGCCGGCCGGCATTTCGACAGGACCCTCCTGGCGAAGGACCAGGTAATGAGCGCTGGAGCGCGAGGCGAGCTCGCGGTAATAAGCGTTCCGCGGCCACGGGGTGGAAAAGATCTCACGTTCGATCTCCTGCACCGTGGCGATGTCGGCCTCTCGCATGAGCTCAAGTGCCAGCTGTTGTCTTATCTGAACCATCACGTCCGCGTCCAACGGTTGCGCGTGAATGCGCTCCCCAAGGCCTGCATGTATTCGAGTCTGAGACTACCATAGGCAACTTCCAAAGCTGACTCGAGCAGGCGTGACGCGGCCGCGCCGAAGGATCGCAGCTCGGCATCGGGCAAAAGATCGACGCCGGCAGAACGGAGCGATGACTCCGTCGCCGGGCGCAACCAACCCACCGCCGGCAGATCCTTGGGAAGGTCCTCCGGCCCGGTGAGCTGTGGCTCGGAGCCGGGCGCCAGGCTGTAGACGCGACCTCGCCCCGCCTCCGCGACAGCCACAACCGGGCGATCGCTTCGCGCCACCTGGATGTGCAGCGTTCTCAGGGCGACGATGGGGATTTCTAAACCGATGGCAACGCCCAGGCCGAACGAGACGCCGACTCGCAGCCCGGTGAACGAGCCCGGGCCGGTCGCCACCGCGACTTTGGTCACAGCGTGACCAGCCGTCATTTCGCGGAATCTCCCTGGAAGGTCGAACGTGCGGCCGGATTCATGGGTCTCTTCGGCGACGATGGTGCCATCCGGACGGATGAGCGCCAGCGCCGAGCGGGCCGACGAGGTATCGATGACGAAGATCATCGCTGTAGCTCTCTCATCAACCGGAGGCGACGCCGGTCGCCGCCGAGGTGCTCGATCGAGAGCAAGGCAGCCTCGGGTGCCTCCAGACGATCACCCCATTCGACCACCACAGCCCCCTGGTCGAGAAGCTCTTCCAGTCCGAGGTCGACGAGGTCGGCCCCGTCCTCGAGGCGGTAAAGGTCGACGTGTGCAATCTGCACGCGTCCCGGATAGACGCGCACCAGTTGAAAGGTTGGGCTGGCGACTTGAGCCGGCGAGCCCACCCCACGCATGAGTCCGCGGACGAACGTCGTCTTGCCCGCACCGAGGTCGCCTGTGAGGAGAACCAGGTCGCCCGGCGCCAGCCGCTCTCCAAATTGCTCACCTGCCGCCTCGGTCTCCGCGGGAGAGGTCGTGACTACGTCAAGCAAAGTGATCGAAGCCGCTCACGCGCAGCTGCAGCGGCAATCCGTCGGCGCCGACGACCTTGACGGCCGCGTCCTCGGTCAACAGGCCAAACGGGACGAGCCCTGCGCGCCGAATTAGATCCTCGGGCCCGACGCAGACCAGCTCCGCCTCCTCCCCACTCGCAAGCGCGTCCTCCCAACCGGCGCCCTCGACCAACGGGATGTCAGCGGCCCGCACGATGCAGCCGGCATGCGACGCAGCGGCAAACTTCTCCATCTCTCTGAGAAGCCCATCCGAGATATCACCACAGCACAACCCGGCCTGGTTCAGGCGACGGCCCTCGTCGAGACGGGGCATCAGGCGCAAGGGTTTGCGCGCTTTGAGCGCCAGCGCGGCGGCCCCCAGCGGCCCCGTCACCGCCACGGCCCACCCGGGTTTGGCCTGGGAGCGCGCCAGCGGCCTGGACACTGTGCGTCCAACGACCGTGATCGATAGCACCGCCGGGCCGTCGACCGAGCTCATGTCGCCGCCGACTATCAACAAGCCCGTCTCGTGGGCAAGGGCGCTCATGCCCTTGTACAGACCAACAAAATTCTCGACCTGCCACGTCTTCGGGACGGCGATGGAGGTCAGGGCCCAGGCGGGGGTTGCGCCTTTCGCAGCGAGGTCGCCGAGGGCCTGCGCGAGCGCTCGCCACCCGGCGTCTTCGGCGGTCATCCACGTGAGGTCGAAGTGAACCCCCTCCACAGCCATGTCGCAGCTGGCAACCGTGTAAGAGCCATGGTCGCTCCACACCGCCGTGTCGTCCTCGCCCGCGGGAATTTCGAATCCCTGGGTCGCGAGGAAGGGCAGGATCCGTTGGAGGAGCTCGAGCTCGCCTGTGCCTTCGACGTTCACGCTTCCAGCATGGCACGCAGCACGCGAGCGGCCGCCTCTGGGTCGGGCGCCTCCCCCACCGCCCTGACGACGCATGCCCGGCGCACGCCGGCCGCTGTGAGCTGGCCGATGTTCGACGCGTCGATGCCGCCGATCGCGAAGACCGGGACGGAAGGCCCGACGCCCTTCATTACCGCAGCCACCCCGCTCGGTCCGATCACCGCCTTTTGCGGTTTGAGTGGCGTCGCGAAAGCCGGTCCGGAGCCGATGTAGTCGGCGCCGAACTTAATGGCCGCGCGGGCGGCGTCAGGTGTCGAGGCCGAGGCGCCGATCAGGAGGCGGTCGCCGGCGATCTGGCGGGCAGCGGCGATGCTCAGGTCGTCAGCTCCTAGATGCACGCCATCGGCATCGCTGAGCAGGGCAAGGTCGACGTGGTCGTTGACCACGAAAAGGGCGCCGGCGTTGCGAGTGAGGTCACGCAGTCGTCGAGCCAGTGCCAGGAGGTCGCGCCGGCTGAGTGCCTTGTGGCGGAGCTGGAGGACCTCGGCGCCACCGCGAAGGGCGGCGAGCGCCACGGACTCCACGCGGTCGGGATCCTGGTCGGGGGTGATGACGTAGAGGTGGGCGGCGAGGAGGCGGTCTTGGAGTGGGTGTGGCGTGGCCCAGTAAATCTACCGAACGGCCGTGGCTAGCTGGACGTCCCCTCCGGCCCCTTCGGGCCCACCTCCCCGGCAAGCGGGGAGGACAACGGTCCAGCTATCGACCTAGCCACCTCCCCGGCAAGCGGGGAGGACGACTGCTAGGCGCTCTCCTGTACGTCCTCGGGGTCGGTTATGCGGATGGGGTTCCGCAGGCGCAGGACGCGATCCTGGACTTCGAACAGGACGTCCATCATCGGAACCACGCGGTAGCGGATCCGGAACGGGTCGGTCCGGACCTCTGCCGGTGCCGGCCGGGCCAGGACCAGCTCGATCAGCGCTCCCGCGCGCTCCCGAAGGCGCGCCGGAACCCTGTCGATCCCTTGCAGGTTCAGCTCTTCCAGGGAGAACATGAGTTCGTCGATCGCCCTGATTATCGTCGTGAGCCGTTCGGTCTCGCTGCGCTGATTGCGACGCCGCTGGTCGCTTAGTTCGATCTCGTGGTTGACTTCGGCGATTTGAGCCATTTGAGATCAGATCTTGCGACATCCGCTTGCAAAACGCTTTCAGCACAACCCCCTCTGGGGCGAAATGAGGGGAAAAGGCTGTGGAAAAGACCCGAAAGGGGCACTAGAGCAAGATCTGGCGGAGCTTCTCCCTGAAGGCGGCGGGGGCGGTGTCCTTGTCGCAGCAGACCTTGACCAGCCGCTTCAGACTGGCCTGGAACTCATATTGATCGGCGCACGGGGGGCACCCCTCGAGGTGGAGCTTTAGCTCCAAAACCTCGGTGTTGTTCAATTCACGGTCGACGTACCGGTCGAACTTCTCCACACAGTCGTTGCAGTTCATGGCTGGGGCACCTGCCCGGTGCCGTTGCGGTGGACAATACCGGATTCGACGGCATAGTCAAAGAGGGATCTTTGAAGCTGCTGCCTGGCGCGGTGCAGGCGCGACATTACCGTGCCGATGGGCACGCCCAGAGTCTGGGCCGCGTCCTTGTAGGAAAAGCCTTCAACGTCGACCAGGAGAACCACCTCGCGATGGAGCGGAGGGAGCTTCTCGACCGCTTCGACGACCTCCGAAGCGGCGAGCTTGTCGAGCACGTCAGCCTCCGGCTTGGCGCCTTCGTCGCGGAGCTTGTCGTAAAGGACGAACTCGCCGACGTCGTCGAGGCTCACGTCTTCTTTGCGGGATCCCTTGAAGCGGTCCCAGAACAGGTTTCGCATGATCGCGAAGAGCCAGGCCTTCATGTTCGTGCCCGGCTGGTAGCTGTGCTGGTAACGCAGGGCGCGGAGGTAAGCCTCCTGCACCAGGTCCTGGGCCTGGTCAGGGTCACGGGTCAGGCGGAGTGCGCCGCGGTACAACACGTCGAGATGAGTCAATGCCTCTTCCGCAAAGGCAGTGCGCGCCGGGCTTTCCGCCATTAGAACTGCCAGTTTACGTACACCTACCTTGCGCCATCTCTAATCGGCCGACGGTGCTTCCTTATTCCGAGTAGCGCCGCTCCACCCTCGACCCGATCGACGTAAGCACCTCCCATGAGATCGTCTCGGACCACGTTGCGACCTGCTCGGCCTTGATATGATCCGCCTCGTCGCCGCCGATCACCGTGGCCACGTCCCCGACCTGAATGCCCGGCACGTTGGACGCATCGACGGTGATCGCATCCATGCTCACAGCCCCGATCACTGGGGCGCGATGCCCGCGGATCAGCACGTGGCCGCGATTGGATCGAGCACGGTGCACGCCATCCGCGTACCCGATCGCGATGGTGGCGACCCGAGTCCGTGCAGTGGCACGCCACGTCGCCCCATAGCCGACCGTATCGCCCGGCACGACCGTCTTGAGGTGGGTCACCAGCGACCGCAGGCTCAGCGCCGGCTTGGTTCCCGGCCACTCGCACCCGTACAGGGCAATCCCGGTGCGCACGGCGTCTAACGCAAACCCAGGGAACCTGCGAGCGCCCGCCGAGTTGCATGCGTGCCGCAGGCCCGGCTCGACCTCGAATGCCTCGAGCGCAGCGATAAAGCGATCGAACTGTTTGTGGGTCAGCGCCTCGTCTGAGTCAGCGGACGCGAAGTGTGTCCACGTTCCCGCCAGGCGCAGCGATGGCGCCTTGTCGATGAACTTTGCGATCGCGGCGGCCTCATCTGGGCGACAGCCAAACCGCCCCATCCCCGTGTCGATCTTGAGGTGAACCGGGACCACCTCGTTCCGATCGCCCAAGACCTTCGCGAGCTCGACGCTCGAGACCCCAATGCTGCAGCCGCTGGCGGCGGCAGCGCCGGCCGCTCGCGGTGACAAGCCGCCCATCACCAATACCCGCTCGGCTTTGACCAGGCCTGTGAGCTCCTCAGCTTCCTCCAGGGTGGCCACCGCCAAGCCCCAGGCGCCTCCGTTCAACGCCGCGCGGGCAACGCGGTGAGCGCCGTGGCCATACCCATTTGCCTTGACGACCGCGAACAGCTTGGTGCCCTTGGGCAGGTGCGCCAGGATCGTCGCTGTGTTCGCGCGCACCGCATCGAGGTCGATCTCGGCCCAACGGAGGGCGGTGGTCAGAGTCCGCCCTGCCGCAGCACGTTCATCACGAGTGGGATCTCGAGGAGGAGGTCGCTGGCAAGGATCCCGGACTCCCCCAGGCGCTGCGACAACCGTCTGCCCGCGGCGGCGTGGATGTAGACGCCGGTGACCGCCGCCTCATAAGGGTTCGATCCCTGCGCGAGCAGGCCCCCGATGATTCCCGCCAGCACGTCGCCGGTGCCGCCGGTGGCGAGCGCTGGAACCTCATGAGGGTCCTCGCTGGTGCGCCCGTCGGGGTGCGCGACGACGGTCCTGGCCCCCTTCAGCACCACGACAGCCCCCCACTCCTTCGCTGCTTTGCGCGCCGTGCCGACCCGATCGGCGGCTATGGCCTCGACCGTCTTGCCGGTAAGGCGCGCCATCTCGCCGGGGTGAGGGGTCAGCACGCGATTCTTGCCGAGCTTGGACTTGGAGCGAGGAGCATCCGCCAGCGCATTGAGGGCGTCGGCGTCAACGACCAGCGGGCATGTGACGTGCTGAACGAGGTCGAGCACGAGGCGCCAGGTGGAGCGGTCGCGACCCAGACCGGGGCCGATCACGCCGGCCTCGGCGGTGGCGAGCTGGCGCAGCACCGAGTCGTAGGCGGCGTGGCCGACGGCGCCGGGCGCGACCTCCGGCGTGGGCGTGGCCATGACCTCCGTGCACTTTGCGGCCAGGATCGGATAGATGGTCTCGGCGACCAGGAGTCTCACCAGCCCTGCGCCAGACCTGGCCGCCGCAGTCGCCGAAAGGTAGGCGGCGCCCGTGAAGCCGAGGCTGCCGGCCAGCACGACGACCGTGCCAAAGGTCCCCTTATGGGCGTCGCGAGGCCGGTCGGGAAGAACCGTGGCCTCGGGGGCAGGAAGAAGGTCGTCCACGACATCGGGCATCTCGAGGTGGGCGGTTGCCACCGCCAGGGCGCTGTGGTGGGTGATGCTCACCTCGACGCGGGCGCCGCGATCGTTACCCAGCAGGCGGACGCGCGGTGCACCGCTCGCCCCGGGGAGGACCTCGATGCGCCGGCGCGGGAAGCAGATTCCCGTTCCGTCAAAGCACTTGATCACCGCTTCCTTGGCCGCCCAGCGGCCGGCGAGGCGCTCGGAGTTGCCGGCGCAGTAGGCGACTTCGGCGGGCGTGTAGACCTTGCGCAGGAAGCCGGGGCCGGAGCGCTTGACCGCTAGCGCGACTCGGTCAACTGAAACTGCATCGACTCCGATTCTTTGCACCGTCTCATTGTCTGCTTTGGGCGGCGAGTGCTTTACGGAGCGTCCCCTCCGGCCCCTGCGGGGCCACCTCCCCGGCGAGCGGGGAGGATCGCCTTATCTAACTACTCGACTGTGACGCTTTTTGCCAAGTTCCTCGGCTGATCTACATCCTGGCCGAGCTCGACTGCCACGTGGTAGGCGAACAGCTGCAGCATCACCGTGTTCAGGATTGCGCCGGCCGCTTCTTCGACCGCGGGCATTACGAACACGTCCGTTGCGACGCCATCCAGTGAGTGGTCGCCTTCGGTCACGAGCGCGAGGACCGGGGCGCTGCGCGCAACGATCTCGTGCACGTTGCTGACCATCTTGTCTTTGGTCGCACTCGAGGTGCACACGGCGATGACAGGAAAATTCTCATCGAGCATCGCGATGGGGCCGTGTTTGAGCTCGCCACCGGTGACGCCTTCCGCGTGGATGTACGAAATCTCCTTGAGCTTGATTGCGCCCTCGAGGGCGATCGCGTATCCGAGCCCACGCCCCGTGTACATGAAGTTGCGGTAGCGGCTGTACTTCTTGGCGATCTTCGCGATCTCGTTCTCGCGCGCGACGATCCCTTCCACGTGGTCCGGGAGCGCGCGCAAAGATTCGACCAGCTCGTGACGCCGCTCCAGCGAAACGCGCCCGTGGACTGTTGCCATGCGCAGGCCGAGCAAGTACAGGCTGATGAGATGCGCGAGCAGAGTCTTGGTGGACGCGACTCCGATCTCAGGACCCGAGTGCAGGTAGATGGCGCCGTCAGCGTCGCGCGCGGCAGAGCTGGCGACGACGTTAGTAACCGCAACTGTCCGTGCCCCGCGCTGTTTCGCCTGGTGCAGTCCAACCAGCGTGTCGGCAGTCTCACCCGACTGCGTGAGCACTACGGCGAGCGAGCCATCCTCGGAAAATGTCGGGCGGCGATAGCGGAACTCCGAGGCGTCCATCGCCTTGGCCGGAATGCCTGCCCAATCCTCGATGATGTACTCCCCAACCATCGCCGCGTGAAGCGACGTGCCCATCCCGAGCAGGAGAACTTCGCGGTAGCGGCGCATCTCCTCATCGGGAACGTCGAACTCGCGGAACGTGACGATGCCGTCGTCGGTCAGCCTTCCACGCATCGCATTGGCCACCGCCTCAGGCGATTCGTGAATCTCCTTCAGCATGAAGTGCCGGTAGCCGCCCTTCTGCGCCTGGCTCAGATCCCAGTCGACGTGGATCAGCTTGGGCTGGACGCTGACGCCATCGAGCGTTGAGACCTGCGCGCCGAGCGGAGTCACCGCGACCACCTCGCCTTCGCCGAGCACGAGCACGCGCTTGGTATAAGGGATGATCGCTGTGATGTCCGACGCGATGTAGTACTCGTGGTCGCCGAGTCCAACCACCAGCGGCGCGTTGAGCCGCGCCCCGATGAGGAGCTCCGGGTCGTCGGTCGAGAACATCGCCAGCGCGTAAGCACCGCGGATGCGCTTCAAGGCGGCGCGGACGGCGCTGAGGAAGTCCCCCTTGTAGTTGGCTTCGATCAGGTGAGGAACGACCTCGGTGTCGGTGTCCGAGGTGAACTCATGGCCCGCGGCTTGCAGCTCGGCCTTCAGCTCGGCGAAGTTTTCGATGATGCCGTTGTGGACGACGAAGATCCGGTTGTGACAGTCGGTGTGCGGGTGGGCGTTGACGTAAGTCGGCTTCCCGTGGGTCGCCCAGCGCGTGTGGCCGATCCCCAGCTTGCCAGTCGGCATGTTGGCCTTGAGCTTCTCGATCAGCATGTCCACCTTGGCCTCGGACTTGGTGATGCTCGTGTGGTTGGCCTTGCCGGCGGCCGGCATCTCCAGCACGGCGACGCCAGCCGAGTCGTAGCCGCGGTACTCGAGGCGCTTCAGGCTCTCCATCAGGATCGGAGTCGCCTCCTGGTCGCCGAGGTAGCCGATGATTCCGCACATATCTACAGAACTCCTACCCGGGGGTTATTTCGACGCATTCCATGGTGCAACGGACCCGGCCGGGTTCAGGTTACAGAAGGGGCCTAAGGAGAAGGTGTGGGAGAAGGTGTGGGCGAGGGCTGGGCCGTGGGGAAGCGCGAGATCGTGTACGTCACGCGGACTGTCTGTTGGGCCCCGGTGACGCCTGCCGGATAAGGGACCGTCACAGTGACCGCGAAAGTTGAGGTGTGGCCGCTCAGGTCGGCCCCGGGCAGGATCACGCTCGTGACGTTGAGGAGGATATCGGCCCGACCGATGACCACGCCAAAAATCGGGTTGAAGGAGATACCGGTGAGGTTGTAGCCGGCGGGCGGTTGGTGTATCGGTGGCGCCACCACAAACACCACCTGCTTTCTGGTCGTGGAGGTCGTGGCCAGCACCACGACCCCTACCGACGGCTGGTCCAACCCCGACGGTGGGACTGTTTTCGCGAAGTTCGTGCTGTCTACAGGCGTGCCGCCCTGGACCAGGGTAACCGGCAAGTTGCTGAAGTTGATTTTTTCGCCCCCTATCGGCGCGTTGACATCCACATATGCCTTCAAGTTGGGCAGGCCGTGGCTGTCGGTCTCCCAGCCCACGGGGCCGTCGAAGTTCACGACACACGACGTCGATGGGCACTCCGCCTGCGACTTTGTCACCAGCCACCCAGCGGCCGCAGCCGGCGGCCGCACCTGAACCGGGAGAGCGACCGTAGCGCGACGATCGACGTCAAGAACAAACGGGATCGACGGCGTCTGAACGGTGACGTCCGAGGATACCGGCGTGACGATGAGGTTCACCTTCACTGCCGGACCTGGCTTGACCTTCGTCAGGTCGAAGCTGGCGGTCAGGCTGCTCGCGGTTACGGACTGAAGGGCGTCTGCCAGGCCGTTGACCCTGACAGTCACCTTCGTCGGTGCGTTGATGACGACCAGGTTGTCAGCCAGGTTGTTGTACTGAATCGTGTTGATTGTCAACGTCTTGAAGGTGGACGGGTTCTGCGCGAAAGCGACAGCTCCTAACATCAAAACGGAAAGCCCAATCGCGAGCAGCTTGAGGCGCCAGCTTTCTGTAACCCAGCTCACTTTCGCCGGCCCAGGAATCCGTTTCCGTTCGACAGTGGCCCCGGAACCTTGACGCTGACGACGCGACGAAGACCGTCGCCATCCAGATTCCGTATGATCTTGCCTTCTTCTACCACCGATATTGCACCCGTCTCTTCAGACACTACGAGCACGAGCGCGTCCGATGCCAGCGACAGGCCGAGCGCCGCGCGATGCCGAGTGCCCAACCGCTCTCTCACCAAGCCCTCTTCGGGCAGGGGCAAGAGGCATCCGGCGGCGATAATCCGGTTGCCGCGCACAATGACGGCTCCGTCGTGCAGCGGGGAGTGTGGATAAAAGATCGACTGAAGAAACTCGGCCGAGATCTCGCCATTGATCTTCACACCGGTGGCCGCATAGTCCTCCAGACCGACGTCCCGTTCGAAGGCGATGAGGGCCCCGATTTTGCGGGCGCTCAAGCGCTCGACCGCGCGGATCGACTCCGAGATGGCCTGGCTGTAAAGGCTCGTGCTGTAGCTGGAGAGCGGCCGGCCAAGCGTGCCGAGGCGGCCGATCTGGTCCAGCGCTCGTCTCAGCTCGGGCTGGAACATGACGATGACGCCAATCAGGATGAAGAAGCCGGCATTCTTGAAGAGCCAGCTCAACAAGACCAGGTTCAGCTGGGTGGCCAGCACGCCCACCACGGCGAGAAGGACGAGGCCGACCAGGATCTGGGTGCCTTGCGTGCCCCGCAGCAGGCGCAGCAGCTGATACACAACAAACGCGACTACGGCCACGTCGATCACCTCGACCCAGCCGAGGTGGTGGACCACCTCATTTAGCTGCCGCAGGAAATCCGTTATCGCCGTCACGGTGCAGCTCCGAAAAGCTGGGCCATCAGCGCCATCTGGGCGTACAGGCGGTTGGCCGCCTGCTGGAAGACGACCGAGCGCCGGCCGTCGATGACCTCGTCGGTCACCTCCTCACCCCGGTGGGCCGGAAGGCAATGCATGAAAACAGCGTCCGGCGCTGCGTCCATCACCGCCCGGTTGACCTGGTAGCCGGCAAACGCCTTGCGCCTCACCTCTCGCTCGCTTTCCTGCCCCATCGACGCCCACACGTCTGTATAAATGGCTGTCGCGACAGCCGCGTCCGCGACGTCTGTGCTCAGGGTAACCCCGGATCCCCTGTTACTTGCCGGTAGGCGACCATCCACGATATCGGCCGGAGGGGCGTAACCAGGCGGCGTGATCACGGTCAGGGAGAAGCCCATGCGCTCCGCGGCTTCCATGAGAGAGACAGCGATGTTGTTGCCATCGCCGATGTACACGACCTTTTGCTGCGCCAGCGAGCCACTTACCTCCTCGAGCGTCATGAGGTCGGCCAGGATCTGGCAGGGGTGTGAACGATTGGTCAATGCGTTGATCACCGGCCTTTCCGAAGCGGCGGCAAGCTCGAGCAGGTCCGCATGTGAGCGCAAACGTGCGACCACCCCGTCCACGTAACTGTCGAGCACCCGGGCAGCGTCACCGACCGTCTCCCTGACGCCCAGCTGGACGTCCTGCTCGGTCAGGTACGTCACCCCACCGCCAAGGCGCCCGATCCCCACCTCGAACGAGACCCTCGTTCTGTGCGAGGGCTTTTGAAAGAGCAGGGCGATGTGGCGGCCCTCGAGGGGCCGCCCGGTCCACCGGCCGGCTTTGATCGCATGAGCGAGGTCGAGCAGCTCGCGGAGCTCGGCCGGCTCGAGATCGGCGACGTCGAGGAAGTCGCGGCCTGAAAGAGCGCCCACAGAAGGGATCATGATGCCGCGCCCGGCTACAGGCGCGGTTCGATCAGCTCCCCGGCCATTACGTCCCTAACCGCCAGGTCGCGGACCGAGTCGAATTCCGGGAGGCGGCCGCGCAGTTTCGCGTCATCCCGCAAGCGGAGGATGAGGTCTCTACACGCCACGGGCTGCAGTCCGAACTGCGCCGGCTTGAACCCGACCGCAGGCTCGTTGCGGAACTGAATAGTCAGGCGGTCGGTCAGGTGGAGGTCGGGCCAGGAGTCGGGGTCGGCCAGCGTGACCGTCTCCATGCGGTTCCAAACCGCCCTGATCTCGTGCCTTCCCTGGATGATCACAATCCTGTCGCGGAAGAGGCCAAGCCGTCCGAGGGGCCAGGATCGAAGTTTCAGCGCAGCCGAGGCGGTCACAGCAGCTGCGGCGATCGAACCCGCCGCCAGGGCAATCGACGCAACCCAGCCGCCAGGCAGGCGCGCAGCGCCGGCAGCCAGAAGCGCGAAGAGCAGCGCGAAGGCAAGTCCTGAAGCCCCCAGGGTCACCATCGGCCGGCGCGACCGTACGTAGATCATCGACGCCCCACCATCGGTAGTTTAGGCTCCCCCGTGACATGCGACCCCCCTGGGCTGCATGATGTTTTGGACCCCTAATCGAATGTCCGGGGTGCCAGAGGAATAGGAGTGGAACACATGGACGTAATGACCCAGCGCGCGGACATCGACGCCGCTGTTTCGGGCAAGACCGTATGCACGATCTTCGGCGAGGCGGCCAAGAAGTGGGCCGATCTTCCTGCCCTCCGCTGGAAGCGGGACGGCGAATGGCAGAGCCTTGACTGGAAGGGATACCGGGCTGAGGTCGCAGCGGTCGCGATGGGGCTCAGAGCTCTCGGCTTTGGGCCCGGGCAGTTCGGCTTGATCATGGCGCGCAATGTGCCAGAGCACGTGATCGCCGACCTGGGCATCGTCCACGCGGGGGGGGCCGCAGTCAGCGTTTACAACACGCTTGCGCCCGAGCAGGTCGAGTATCTCGCCAATCATTCCGAAGCCACGGTTGCCTTCGTCGAAGACGAAGCCTTCCTCGCCAAGTTCCTCGAGATTCGATCTTCGACGCCTAAGCTGCGCCACCTCATCCTCATTCGAGGCGAGGCTCCTGAAGGCGTGCTGTCGTGGGATTCGCTGGTCGCCGAGGGCCGCGCCACATATGAGCGCGATCCGGCCGCGTTCGAGGCGGCCGCTCGCGCGGTGGGTCCTGAAGACACCGTCGGCCTGATTTACACCTCAGGCACAACCGGCGCACCGAAGGGGGTGGTGTACTCTCACAACAACATCGTTTGGACCCTGGAGTCAGCCCGCAGGGTCCTGGAGCTGCACAACGAGAAGCTGGTGAGCTACCTGCCCCTCGCTCACGTCGCGGAGCGCTTCACCTCGCAGTGGGGAAGCATCTACAACGGGCACGAGGTTTACCTGTGCCCCGACGTCGCCGAGCTGTTGCCCTATCTGCTCGAGGCCAGGCCGACAGCGTTTGTCGGAGTGCCTCGGGTTTGGGAGAAGCTCATGGCCGGCATCAATGCGGGCCTCGGCGCCGAACCCGACGAGGCCAAGCGCCAGATGGCGCAGGGAGCGCTGGCGGCCTCCATGCAGGCATACCGCTTGCGGCGTGATGGTCAGCCTGTGCCGGCCGAGCTGAGCGCGGTGGTCGAGCAGGCGCAGCCGCTGTTCATGTTGCTCCGCTCCAAGGTCGGCCTCGACCGCTGCCATCTGGCCGTCACCAGCACTGCGCCCTGCAGGCCCGAGGTGCATGAGTTCTGGGCATCGCTCGGCATGCCGCTGTACGAGGTGTGGGGCATGAGCGAGCTCACAGGGCCCGCAACAACGGTGCCCAAGAACGATCACCGCGCGCCGTCCGTCGGCGTGCCGATGCCGGGAGTCGAGGCGCGCCTCGGTGAGGATGGAGAGCTATTGATTCGCGGCGGGAACGTGATGGTCGGTTACTACCGCGACCCGGAAAAGACGGCTGAGGCGATCGACTCCGACGGTTGGGTGCACAGCGGCGACATCGCAGAGCTCGGGTCGGACGGTCACTACCGGATCGTCGACAGGAAGAAGGAGCTCATCATCACTTCCTCCGGCAAGAACATCTCGCCCGCGAATCTGGAGGCGGTGGCCAAGTCGAGCCCGATCATCGGGCAGGCCGTCGCCATCGGCGACGGTCACAGCTTCATCACCGTGCTCGTTGTGCTGGATCCGCAGGTTGCCCCCATGTGGGCGAAGGCGCACGGGATCTCGTCCACGTCAATGGCCGAGCTGGCCGAGCATCCTTCGACGATCGCCGAAGTCCGGCGCGCGCTCACAGTCGCCAACACTCACCTGTCGCGGATCGAGCAGTTCAAGAGGTTCACGATCCTGCCGGCCGAATGGTCGCCGGAGTCGGAAGAGCTGACACCGACGATGAAGCTGAAGCGGCGCATCATCCATGCCAAGTACAAGGACCAGGTCGAAGCCATGTACGCCGATCCGCCGGGAGGCCATTCTGTGGACGCCGAGCACAACGGGAGCGTGGCTAAGGGCTAGGCCCGCGACCTCTTCGCGGTTCGCGATGCCGCAGGCTTGGCCGACAGCACGGCTTCGGTGAAAAGCCTGCTGGCGAGCCGGCTCCTGGGCTCGCCGGTACGGTTCGCCAGCGTGACCAGACGCTCGACGACGCGAGGCTCCACGCTCAGCCTGTACAGCTGCTTGACGACTGGGGTCTTGTCCTTCATTCGATCCTCCTGCAAACCTCTTGATGGAATGGACGAGTCGCATAGGATTCTCAAGGCCGCTCGCTATAGCGCCAACCCAGCCTGTTAACGCGAAATGGAGGATGGCCGACCCGAATGCAAGCAACGGCACCGATCGATCGCGGCCGGTTGACTGATCTTCTCGAGCGCGAGCGCGCGAATTACAAGGAGCGCAACCCTCGCTCCTTCGCTGCGTACAACGGAGCCAATCACCTCTTTGGACGCGTTCCGATGACCTGGATGAACAAAGCGGCAGGCGGCTTTCCCCTCTACGCCGCGAAAGCCCAAGGTGCACGAGTTGAGGACATCGATGGGCACCTGCTCATCGACTTCTGCCTTGGTGACACCGGCGCCATGGCCGGCCATTCGCCCAAACCCATGGTCGATGCAGTGGTCGAGCAGATCGCGGTCAAAGGCGGCGTGACCACGATGATGCCCACGGCCGATGCAGATTGGGTCGGCACGGAGCTGACGCGGCGTTTCGGCCTGCCCTTCTGGAGCTTCTCGCTGACCGCAACCGACGCCAACCGGTGGGCGATCCGGCTCGCTCGCGCCATCACCGGGCGCCCGAAGATCCTGTTCAACAGCTACTGCTATCACGGCACCGTCGACGAGTCGCTGATCGTCGTCGGCCCCAACGGCCATGGCACCAATCGCGAGGGAAACGTCGGGGCACCCTCTGATGTCACGACGACCAGCAGGGTCGCCGAGTACAACGATCTCGAAGGCTTGGAACGCGAGCTGGCCAACGGCGACGTAGCCGCCGTGCTGATGGAGCCGGCCCTCACCAACATGGGCATCGTGCTGCCACACGACGGATATCTCGCCGGGGTCAGAGCGCTCACGAAGAAATACGAGACTCTTCTGATCAACGACGAGACGCACACCTTCTCGGCAGGGCCGGGTGGTGCGACGCGCGCCTGGGGACTGACCCCAGACATGCTGACAATCGGCAAAGCGATCGCTGGAGGCATCCCGGTCGGTGCCTACGGAATGTCCAATGAGCTCGCCCACCATCTCGCCAATCGAAGCGACCTCGACATGGTCGATGTGGGTGGTGTCGGCGGTACCCTGGCCGGCAATCCGGTCTCCATTGCCGCGGCCCGCGCGACACTCGAGCACGTCCTGACCGACAAGGCGTTCGAGGCGATGATCTCGCTCAGCACCCGCTTTACAGCCGGCGTGCAGCAAGTGATCGATAAGAATGAGCTGCCCTGGTCGGTGAGCCAGCTGGGCGCGCGAACCGAGTACCGCTTCACTTCGCCGCCGCCCTCGAACGGAACCGAGTCACATGCAGTGACCGACGGCGAGCTCGAGGACTACCTACATGTGTACCTGGCGAACCGCGGGATCCTGATGACCCCATTCCACAACATGGCGCTGATGTCGCCGGCGACGACCAAAGAGGACGTGGACCGGCACCACGAGGTGTTCAGCGAAGCGGTGGGCGAACTAGCCGGCGCCTGAGGCGAAGTATGAGAAAGGACCAGTCGGTCCTCTCTCATCGAGCGTGCGGCTTCGCCGCAGGCTCTGCTCTCTCCCCCGGGATGGGATTCATTACGAACTAGTTTCTCAACGCGGCGATTAGGAGTGATGGAGACAAAGTCATGGCCGGGGGGACCCCGGCCAACACTGCCAGGCTGGCAAAGGGGTCGACTAGTTGGTGAGCTTTGACCGCAGGGTCGAGATCTCCGTCGCCGACATGCCTGCTGCTTCGAGGTAACCCGCCGCTCCTCCCCACCGCATTTCGAGGTGGTCGAGGACGCCGACTATCCGCTCGGGCGGGCAACGCAGGTCTTCGCGCATCTCCGCGAGCTGCTCCGGTGGGGCCGCCGCGAGCCATTCCTGATAACGCGTCGCCATCTGAGCATCGGTCTCGGCATAGTCCGCCGCGATCGAGTCGACGTCAACTCCCGCCAGCGAAAGGCTCATCGCCGCCACCATTCCCGTCCTGTCCTTGCCGGCGAAGCAATGGAAGACGGCGGCGCCTTCGGTCCTGGCTAATGCGGTGAAGATCCCTCTGAAGGCGTCCGCACGTCGGTCGAGCATCATCAGGTAGCGGTCGAACATGTCCGGCGCCTCGGCCAGCTTGCGCATGGTCGCGTCGTCGACCAGGGGCAGGTGGGTGTACGTGGGCGCCGGCCCGTCAAAGGGCTCCTGCGCGGCAAATGGGCTAGGCGATGATGCGACCTCGGACTCGCTTCTCAGGTCGATGACGTCCGTTACTCCGTAGGCGACCATCGCCTCCTGGCCTTGGGCCGTGAGGCTGCGCAGGTTGTCGGAGCGGACGAACATGCCGCTGCGAGTGACACCACCTGCCAGGGGAAGGCCGCCGAGATCCCGCGTGTTACGGCAGTCCGGCCAGTCCAGCCGGCGCGACGGCACGACTAGCGCTTCGTGTACTGCGGAGCCTTGCGGGCCCTCTTCAAGCCGTACTTCTTGCGCTCCTTCATCCTGGGGTCACGGGTCAACAGGCCTGCCTTCTTCAGGGCCGGCCGAAAGTCTGGGTCGTACTTGATGAGTGCGCGGGCGATGCCATGCGAGATGGCACCGGCCTGGCCGCTGGTACCGCCGCCGACCACCTTGACGCTGATGTCGAACTTGCGCTGGGTGCTGGTGACGCGCAGAGGTGCGAGGGCTGCCATCTCCAGGACCCGGCGGCCAAGGTATGCGAGCGTTTCCTTGTCATTGATGAGGACGCGGCCCTCGCCGGGTTGGATGCGCACGCGCGCAACCGCGTTCTTGCGACGGCCGGTTCCCCTGAGAAAGGCGTCAGCCAAGTTTGATGTCTCCCTTTGAGTCGAAGGTGATCACCTTCGGCTGCTGGGCCTGGTGCCCATGCTCGGCCCCGGCGTAGATGCGTAGTCGGGTGAGCATGTCCGCCCCGAGCGTGTTGTGCTGCAACATTCCCTTCACGGCGTTCATCAGAGGGAAGGTCGGGTCCAGGTCCTTGGCCACCTGGAGGCTGCGCGTGCGTAGGCCGCCCGGGTACCCGGTGTAGCGGGTGTAGTGCTTGCCGGTGAGCTTGGCGCCGCTGACCTTGGCCTTGGCCGCGTTGATCACGATCACGTGATCGCCGGTGTTGAGGTGTGGCGTGAAGATGGGCTTGTGCTTGCCCCGAAGGATCTTGGCCACGGAGCTGGCTAGGCGGCCAAGTACCTGATCGGTGGCGTCGACCACAAACCAGTCGGACTTCAATTCCGCCGTCTTTGCCGTCCAGGTCTTCTGTTTACTCATCTTTCCTTGAAATTGTTCCCTGCGCGCACCCGGCGCTCCTTCAGTAAATCACTTCCACCAATGTCAGGCCCCCGGCCGGCGCCGTTCGCGGCGCCAGGTGCCGGTCCGTTGCCGCCAGCACCTCGCCGACCCATTCGGGCGGCTTGCGGCCCTTGCCCACCTCGGCCAGAGCCCCTGCGATGCTTCGCGCAAGGCCGCGGAGGAACCCCTCCGCCACCAGCTCCAGCTCGACGAAGTCTCCTCGTCGCGCCACCTTGGCCGAGCGCATCTCACGCACCCTTCCGTCAGGCGGCTCGGAGGCCGAGCAGTAGCTGGTCCAGTCGTGCTTGCCCACCAGAGCCCTCGCAGCTACAGACATCGCATCGACGTCCAGCGGTCCGCCCACATGCCAGCACCGTCCCCGCTCCAGCGCGGGCCTGGGCCTTCGGTCCAGGTAGCGGTATCGGTAGCGCCGCCAGCGAGCGGAGTAGCGAGCGTGGAAACCATCAGGCGCGACCTCCGCGGTGAGCACCGCCACATCTCCCGGGAGCCTGGCGTTCAGGGCTGCCACCAGCCGGATCGGCGTGATCCGCCCATCCATCTCGAAGCTGACCACCTGGCCTTCCGCATGCGCTCCGGCATCGGTGCGCCCCGCCGCGTAAACCTTGTGATCGGCGCCCGTGAGCTCGCGCAGCGCCCGCTTCAGCTCGGCCTCGACGGTGCGGCCGTGCGCCTGCTGCTGCCAGCCGGCGAATCCGGTTCCGTCGTACTCCAGCACGACTTTGATATTCACTTTTTAACTTCTGAAATCTGCAGTTTGCGGAAGCTTGACCGCCCCCATCCCCCGGCTGCGCCGGGTACTTCCCCAGCGAGTGGGGAAGTTCGACTTAATCAACCAGTTCGATTACCACCATGGGAGCTGAGTCCCCGAGTCGCGGACCCTTTCTGATGATTCGCGTATAGCCGCCCGGCCTCTCTGCCAGCCGCGGCACCAGGTTGGAGAAAAGGCGCTCGACGACCTCGGGCTTGGAGACCTCTTCGCTCACCTTTCGGCGTGCAGTGAGGTCCTGGCCCTTGGCTGTGGTGATCAGGCGCTCCACCCAGCGGCGGAGCTCCTTGGCCTTGGCCTCAGTCGTCGTGATCCGCCCGCTTTCGAGCAGGGACGTGCACAGGTTGCGCATCAGCGCCTTGCGCGCGTCGGTGTCTCGGTTGAAGCGGCGGCCGCTCTTTTGATGTCGCATGGCTAGCCGCGGAGGACTGTGCCCATCTCCTCAGGCTTGATGAAGCCCTTCTCGACGAGCTTCTCCTTGATCTCATCCAGCGACTTGCGTCCGAAGTTGCGGAGCGACAGCAGCTCTTCCTCTCTCTTCTGGAGGAGCTGGCCGACGGTCTGGATCTCGTTTGCCTTGAGGCAGTTGAAGGCCCGGACCGAGAGGTCGAGCTCTTCGATCGGGGTGTCCATCAGGCGATTCTGGCCGCCGGCGGCGCCCCTGTCCTTGGCCTCTTTCTCCGCGATCGAAGCTCCGAAGCGAACGAACAGCGCCAGGTGCTGGGTGAACAGCGAGGCGGCGTGGCTGACAGCCTCCTCCGGAGACATCGTGCCGTCGGTCCAGACCTCGATCAGCAGCCGGTCATAGTCGGTCGACTGGCCCACACGGGTCTTCTCAACTGTGAAGTTGGCCTTCTCGACAGGCGAGAAGATCGCATCGATGGGGATGACCCCGATCGGCTGACCCTCGCGCTTGTTGCGGTCGGCCGGGACGTAGCCCTTGCCACGCTCGACGTTCAGCTCCATGCGGAGGTGGCCCTTCGAGGCCAGGGTGCAGATGTAGAGATCGGGGTTGACGATGTCCACGTCGGAGTTCGCCTGGATGTTCGATGCGTGCACCTCGGCCGGACCCTTGACGTCGAGGAGCAAGGTCACGGGGTCCTCGGTGTGGCTCTTGAGGCAGAGCTTCTTGAGGTTGAGGATGACCTCGGTCACGTCCTCTTTCACGTGCGGGATGGCCGTGAACTCGTGCGCCACGCCATCGATCTGGATCGAGGTAACCGCCGCACCCCACAGCGACGAAAGCAGCACGCGGCGAAGCGTGTTGCCCAGCGTCGTCCCGAAGCCGGGGTCCAGCGGTTCGATGTCGAACTTCCCGTAGTTCGCGCTCGTCTCGAGCTTGCGAACCTGCGGGGTAACTGTCATCTGAGTGTCAATAGCCAATTAGGAACTCCCTTTACCGTGAATAGAACTCAACGATCAACTGCTCTTCGACGCCCGACTCCATCTCGTGGCGCTCCGGGTGGGCGAGAATCTTTCCGGACTTGTCCTCCGAGCTGAAGGAGAGCCATCCCGGCACCGGACGCACCTTGGAGGCTTCCATTGCCACGTCGGTGACGGTGTTCGCCGGTTTGACTTTGAGCACGTCGCCCGGCTTGAGCTGGTACGACGGCACGTTCACCGTCTTGCCGTTCACCTCGAAGTGGCGGTGCGATACCAGCTGCCTTGCCTGCTTGCGCGACGCGCCCAGGCCGAGCCTGTACACGACGTTGTCAAGGCGAAGCTCGAGGTGGCGGAGCAGGTTGATGCCGGTGACGCCAGGCTCGCGCTCCGCAAGCTCGAAGTAGTTGCGGAACTGCTTCTCGAGCAGGCCGTACGTACGCCGCGCCTTCTGCTTTGCGCGGAGCTGCAGGCCGTAGTCCGACGTCTTGCGCTTGCGTGCCTGGCCGTGCATGCCAGGCGCAAAAGCGCGGCGCTCGATTGCGCACTTCGGGGTGTAGCAACGCTCGCCTTTGAGGTAGAGCTTGGCGCCCTCGCGACGGCAGAAACGGCAGACGGGGCCGCTGTAATTCGCCATTAGTGGCTCACAGCGGCCGAATGGGCCGTAGCTCGGGGCAGGCGACCGCTAGGTCGCCGGTCCGGGCGCCGAGACGAAGGAAGGGGTGGAACTAGGAGGAGCGCATTGATAAATGCGTGACGACGACGGGCCGGGCCCCCTGACGCGTGTATCGGCGTCCTGAGCCCCGAGATGCGGTCCAGGCGGACGTTGTGGGCCACTAAACACGCCTCCGCTTCGGCGGCCGGCAGCCGTTGTGCGGGATCGGCGTCACGTCGGTGATGGCGCTGACCTCGAGGCCGGTGGCCTGCAACGAGCGGATGGCCGCCTCGCGGCCGGCGCCTGGTCCACGCACGAAGACCTCGATCGAGCGCATGCCGTGCTCGAGCGCCTTCTTGGCGGTCGCCTCAGCAGTCATCTGGGCGGCGTACGGCGTCGACTTGCGGCTGCCCTTGAAGCCCTGGGCTCCAGCCGAGCCCCACGAGATCACGTTCCCGTCCACATCGGTGATCGAGATGATCGTGTTGTTGAACGTGCTTTGAACGTGAGCCTGGCCAGCGACCACGTTCTTCCGCTCGCGGCGGCGTGTGCGAACAACTTTCTTTGTCTTTGCCATTATTTCCCGGCTTTCACCTTCTTCTTGCCTGCAACAGCGCGCTTGGGACCGCGGCGACCGCGGGCGTTAGTGCGCGTGCGCTGGCCGCGAACCGGCAGGCCCCTGCGATGGCGGCCGCCACGATAGGAGCCGATCTCTGTCATCCGCTTGATGTTCATCGCCACCTCGCGCCGGAGGTCACCTTCGATGAGGACCTCCTTTGCGGAGGCCATGCGGTCGATGATCTGGCGAAGCCGTCCGACCTCCTCTTCGCTGAGGTCCTTCGATCGCGTGTCGGGGTTGATGTTGGCCATTTTCACGAGCTTTTCGGCCGTGGTGCGCCCGATCCCGTGGATGTACATGAGGGCGATCACCACCCGCTTCTGCGGGGGGATGTCGATGCCGGCGATACGCGCCATTTAGCTCAGCTCTCCTTTAACCCTGTCGCTGCTTGTGTTTCGGCGTCTTGGAGCAGATCACGCGGACCACCCCATTGCGCCGAATCACCTTGCAGCTCGAGCACATCTTCTTGACTGACGGACGTACCTTCATCTCCAAATCTCTCGAATTCGCCCGCGCGATCGATCGCTGCTGGCAAGCTCTACCCCCACCTTGTCCCCAGCCAGTAGCCGGGTAAAGTGGGTGCCTGCACGATCGGCGACGTGAGCCAGGACCTTGGCCCCGTTCTCGAGCTCAACCCGGTAGACACCGTTGGGAAGAGGCTCGACCACGACCCCCTTCACGAGCGGGGGGCGCTGGGGCACGAACGATGATTGTACGTCAAGTTCGTATTCGCGGTCAGGCTGGGCTTACGAGCCGCGCCCGGAGCGGGACAAGGTCGGCTGGGCTGTGAGAATCAAAGGGCCTTTATCGGTGATCGCCACTGTGTGCTCGAAGTAAGCCGAAAGGCCCCCGTCGACTGTACAGATGGTCCAGCCGTCCGGCTTCATGTAGACCTCGTGAGAGCCCGCGTTGACCATGGGCTCGATCGCCAGGGTCATCCCCGCCTTGAGGCGTGGGGGAGTGCCCGGGGTGCCGAAATTGGGCACCTGGGGGTCCTCGTGCATCTGGCGCCCGATCCCGTGGCCGACGAACTGGCGGATCACGGAGAAACCGCTCGCCTCCACGTGCTTCTGGATTGCGGACGAGATGTCCCCGAGCCAGCCGCCCGGCTTGGCCTTGTCGATGCCGACGTAAAGGGCCTCCTCGGTGACCCTGAGGAGCTTCTCGGCCTCGCGGCTGATCTTGCCCACGCCGACCGTGATGCCGACGTCCGCCCAGAAGCCTTCGAGCACCAGACCGAGGTCCAGGCTCACAAGGTCTCCGGCGGCCACCTTGCGGTTGCCAGGGATGCCGTGGACCGCTTCGTCGTTGATCGAAACGCAGATCGACCGAGGAAAGCCGTGGTAGCCGAGGAAGCCAGGGGTCGCACCGCCATCTCGGATCAGGCGCTCGGCGATCCGGTCCAGCTCGATCGTCTTGATGCCTGGAACGCAGGCCTCACGGAGAGGAGGCAGCACCGAAGCGAGCAGGTTGCCTGCTCGACCCATGAGGTCGATCTCGTGCGCGGTCTTGAGGTTGATCATTTTCGTGATACCTGGCCATTCTGGCCAATCGCGGTCATGACCTGGCTGCTTATCTCATCAATGCTGCCCCTACCGTCGATCTCCGAAACCAGGTCCTCGGACCGGTAGTGATCCAGGACGGGGATCGTCTTGTGCAGGTAGATCTCGATCCGCGGCTGCACGGCTTCCTGCTTGTCGTCCTCGCGCTGAACCAACCGCGTGCCATCCGCCTGGCAGCTTTTGGTGCCGGGGGGGTAGGTTCGCTGGCACTCGGGGCAAACCAGCCTGCCGGAAAGACGGCGCAGCAGCTCAGCAAGGTCGACCTTCAGGTAGAGCACCCTGTCGAAACTCCTTCCCAGCTCGTGCATCAAAACGTCGAGGGCCTCGGCCTGGGGAATGGTCCGCGGGAAGCCGTCGAGGATAAAGCCCCTGGCGCAATCCGGCTCACGGAGGCGGCCGCGGATCATGTTGATCATGATGCCGTCCGGCACATAGCCTCCCGCGGCCAGCAGAGGCTGCGCCTGGAGCCCGAGCTCCGAGCCGTGCGCGATCTCGGCCCTGAGCATGTCGCCGGTGGCTATGTGCGGGATGCCGAACTTGGATCGCAGCATGTTCGCCTGGGTTCCCTTGCCGCTGCCGGGGGCTCCGTACAACAACAAATTCATGAGGACGCCTTGATCATGTTATGAAGCCGCGGTACTGGCGCATCACCAGCTGCGTTTGCAGCTGTTTCATGGTGTCCAACGCAACACCGACCACGATCAGGATGGCCGTACCTCCGAGGTACATCTGCTGATGCGGGATACCGGAGATGGTCGAGGTCGCAATGGGCAGGATGACGGTGATAAACCCCAGGAAGCACGCACCGGCAAATGTCACGCGGTTCATCACCGAGGCCAGATAGTCCGCGGTGGGACGTCCCGGGCGGATTCCCGGGATGAAGCTTGAATAGCGTTTAAGGTTGTCGGCCACGTCGTTTACCTCGAACGTGATCGCCGTGTAGAAGTAGGTGAACCCAAACGTCAGCGCGAAATACAGGGCGTTGTACGTGATGGCCATGGGAACGTTGGCGGTGTCTGGCGCGAAGTTGCCTCGGATCCATGCCGCCGCCTGGTAATACCACGTATTGGTCGGGGCACCGGTGAAGTAGTTGGCGACGATCGTGGGTAGGAACATCACCGAGATCGCGAAGATGATCGGGATGACGCCGGCGTGGTTGACACGCAGTGGCAGGAAGCTCGCCCTGCTCTGCACCTGCTTCAAGCCGACTGTGCGCTGTGCGGATTGGATGGGTATCTTCCTCACCGCCTGCTGCACCTCGATGATCACCGCGGTCATGACGAGTGCGATCAGGCCGAAGATGATGAACGGGACGTAGTCGGCGAGACCGCCGCCCGTTCCGCGAGCGCTGAACACGGCAACGACGCCCTGCGGGCCGCGCCCGATGATGCCGGCGAAGATGATCAGCGACACGCCGTTGCCGATGCCGTACTCGGTGATGAGCTCACCGAACCACATCAGCATCACCGTGCCCGCGGTCAGGACCAGCACGATCTGCAGGCGCTGGAACCAGTCGAGCGCGCCAAGGATTGGAGGGCTTGTGTTCTGGAACAGGACCGTGAAGCCGTATGCCTGCCCCGCTCCGAGCGCGACCGTCAGGTAGCGGCTCCAGCGCGTGATGCGGCGCCGCCCCGCCTCGCCCTCTTTGGAGATCTCCTTGATCCGTTCGGAGATCACCGTCATCAGCTGCATGATGATCGTGGCGTTGATGTAGGGGTTCATGCCCATGGCAACCACGCTGAATCGCGAAAGGCCGCCGCCCGAAAACAGATCAAGCAGACCGAGCAGGGCCTGGCCGGAGAACAGCTGGGTCAGCGCGGTCTGGCTCGCGCCAGGCACGGCGATGTTGGCGAAGAGCCTGAATGCGACGAGGATCCCGCCGGTGAACAAGAGCTTGTTGCGAAGCTCCGGCAGGCGGATCGCGTTGACCAGAGCCTCTAGGAGATTCATCTAGACGTGCCCACTACTCGTCTGGGGGAGCGGCCTCCCCGGGCTCGTCCTTGACGGCTGCAGGCTTCCCGGCCGCGCGCTTCGCGGTTTCGGGCTTCTCGGCTACGGGCTCCTCTTCCTCCGGCGCCGGCACGCGCTTGGCGGTTTTGGCAGCGGTGCGGCGTGGGCCGATCTTCCGCGGCTCTCCCAGGACTTTGACGCTGCCGCCTCGCGCTTCGATCGCCTCGCGCGCGCTGAGGCTGAACGAGTGGGCTTCGACGGTCAGCTTGCGCTTGAGGTCGCCGGTTCCCAGGATCTTGATCTCCTCACCGGGACGCGCCAGGCCCGCCTCGGTGAGCAGCGCGCCATCGACTGTCGTCCCGTCGGCGAAACGGCTCAGCTTGGACAGATTGACCACGGCGTATGTCTTGTGGAACGGGTTCTTGAAGCCGGGCAGCTTCGGCAGGCGCTGCGAGAGCGGCATCTGCCCACCCTCGAAGCCAAGGCGAAAGCCTTCGCTGCGCGCGTTCTGGCCTTTCTGACCGCGCCCGGACGTCTTGCCTCTGCCGGATCCGGTGCCGCGGCCAATGCGCCGCGACTTGCGGTGCGCTCCGGCAGCCGGCCTGAGGTCGTGCAGCTCCATCAGTTGCCCCTCTGGTGCTTCTTGTTCGAGCGCGACCGCCAGATCTTGTAGCGGCTGCGATCCGGCCTCAGATACGGCTCGCCTTCAACTGCAACCAGGAAGTCGACCGCCTTCAACATGCCCCTGACCGCAGGGTTGTCGGGCAGCTCACGCGTTTGGTTCATACGCCGAAAGCCTAGCGACACGACGGTGGCCTTGACCGAGGGAATGGCACCGATGGAGCTCTTCCGCAGGGTCGCCTTGAGCGTCTTGCCTTCGGTCTTCTGGGCTGGTTTCGGGGACTTGGTGGCGGCCACTACTTGGTTTCTCCGTTGGCGCTCTCGGCGGAGCCGTTGAGCTCGCCCTTGCCTTCCGCCTTGCGATAGACGTTGGCGAGGCGCCGGCCGACGATCTGCTCAACCTCTTTGCCGCGGAGCTCGGCGATCTGCTGCACCGTGCGCAGCTGCTGAAGGGCTGCGAGGGTCGCGCGGACCGTGTTGATCGGGTTGTTCGTGCCGTGCGACTTGGTGAGGATGTCCTTGATACCAGCGGTCTCGATCACGGCGCGCATCGCGCCGCCGGATATAACCCCCGTGCCCGGCGCGGCCGGCTTGAGCATGATCCTCGCGGCCCCCAGCTTGAGGCGCACCTCGTGCGGGATGGTCGTTCCGACCATCGGCACTGTGATCATGTTGCGCTTGGCAACCTCCATTCCCTTGCGGATTGCTTCGGTCACCTCTCGCGCCTTGCCGATGCCCGCGCCGACTCGCCCATTCATGTCGCCGACCACGATCAGCGCGCTGAACGAGAACTTGCGGCCGCCCTTGACGACCTTGGCCACGCGGTTGACGCGGACGACGCGATCGGCGAGCTCAGAACGCTCGCCGCTCGAGTGCGGGTATCTGCTGCCCATTAGCCCTTAAAACTCCAGTCCGGCTTCGCGCGCGGCGTCCGCCAGAGCCTTGATTCTGCCGTGGTAGAGGAAGCCGCCCCGATCGAAGACGACGTTGCTGACGCCGGCTGCCTTGGCTTTGGCCGCAATCGCCTTGCCGACCTCGATCGCCTCGGCCATGCCGTTGCCTTTGGCCTTCAGACCGACAGTGGATGCGGCTGCCAGGGTACGGCTGCCGTCGTCGTCGATGAGCTGCGCGTAGACGTGATTGAGGCTTCGGAAGACCGCCAGCCGCGGGCGCTCTTTGGTGCCGCTCACGTGGATGCGCACGCGCTTGTGGCGCTTCAGACGGTTCACCTTGCGATCGGTTTGCTTGATCATCCGGCCGCCTTGGCGCCCTTGCCGGCTTTGCCGGCCTTGCGCCGGATCTTCTCGCCGCGGTACATGACGCCTTTGCCCTTGTAAGGCTCGGGCGGTCGCATCCCTCGGATATTCGCTGCCACCTGGCCCACGTCCTCGATCGAGATCCCATTCACCGAGAACTTGGTCGGGTCCTGGACTTCGATCGATACCCCCGGCGGTGGTTTGTACTTGATCGGGTGCGAGTAGCCGAGGCTGAGCACCACATCATCGCCCTGCTTGGCGACGCGGTACCCGACACCGACGAGCTCCAGGTGCTTGGTGAAACCGGTGTTCACTCCCGTGACCATGTTGGCGACGAGGCTGCGGACAAGGCCGTGCAGGGCGCGGTGCTTGTACCCGTCGGAAGGCCGTTCGAAGACCAGCTGACCGTTGGACTGCTTGACCGTGATGTCCGCCGGCAGGGTGCGTTCGAGCTTGCCTTTCGGCCCTTCGACCATGACGCGGCCTGGCTGCAAGGTGACCTTCACCGCACCCGGCACGTCGATCGGCAGCTTTCCTATGCGGGACAAGTTCTCTCTTTCTTCTCCTACCAGATGTAAGCGAGCACTTCGCCACCGACGCCCTTGCGCAGCGCCTGGCGCCCGCTCATGACGCCTTCGGCCGTGCTGAGGATGGCGATTCCGAGCCCACCGAGGACCCTGGGGATCTCAGTCTTGCGTGCGTAGACGCGCAGGCCGGGGCGGCTGATCCTCTTCACCCCGGAGATCACGCGCTCGCGATCGGGCCGAGACTTGAAGATGATACGCATCGTCTGGGTTGCACCATCGGCCTCGACCTCGAAGCCCGCGATGTAGCCCTCGTCCTTGAGGACACGAGCGATCTCGAGCTTGAGCTTGGACGCCGGCACCTTGACCTCGGGGTGCCGCGCGCTGTTCGCGTTGCGGACGCGCGTCAGCATGTCTGCGATCGGGTCGCTGATGACCCCGATCGGAGCTCTCTTGACGGGTTTTGCGACTTTCGCGACTGCGGTGGCCATCACCAGCTCGACTTCGTGATGCCGGGGATGCGTCCCTCGGCGGCAAGGTTGCGGAAGCAGATTCGGCACATGCCGAACTTGCGAAGGAAAGCGCGCGGGCGCCCACACAGGCGACACCGGTTATGGAACCGGACCTTGTACTTGGGGTGCACGAGGTCTCTCTTCCAGCGCTCAAGCGAAGATTTCTTGGCCAAGCTTTCTCTTACCTCTTCCTAAATGGCATTCCGAGCCGTGTCAGCAGGCTTCGGGCCTCGTCATCGGTGCGGGCTGTGGTCACGATCGACACTTCCAGCCCGCGGAGTTTGTCGATCTTGTCGTAGTCGATCTCAGGAAATACGACCTGCTCGCGCAGGCCAAGCGAGTAGTTGCCGCGGCCATCGAAGCCCTCGGGGCTGACGCCGCGGAAGTCGCGGATTCGAGGCAACGCGACGTTCAGGAGCTTGTCGAGGAAGAACCACATGCGCCGGCCGCGCAGCGTGGCCTTGATCCCAACAGTCTGACCCGCGCGCAGCTTGAAAGCGGCCACGGACTTGCGTGCCTTGATCAACGCCGGCTTTTGCCCGGTTATCGTGACGACGTCGCCGACAGCGGCATCCAGGGCTTTGTCATTGTCCTTGGCCTCGCCGATGCCAATGTTGACCACGACCTTCGCGACGCGCGGCACCTCCATGGTGTTGGCGTAGTCGAACTCCTTGGTCATCTGAGGGACTACTGAGTCGCGGTACGCCTTCAGCATTCGCGGCGGTCCTTCGGCACGGGTCGAAGGACCCTGCGACACGGCGGGCTTCGAGTCGGCCTTCCTCTGCTTCGGGGCGGTTTTCTGCTTGCTCACTGGGCCTCCGTCTTGCGAACGCGCTCGTATGGCTCGCCGCAGTGGCGGCACACCAGGGCGCGCGCGCCCGACTCGAGCACGATGTGCTTGGTGCGAGTCGGCTTCGAGCACGAGGGGCAGAGGAGCATCACGTTGGAGTAGTCGAGGGGCGCCTCGAAGTCGACGACGCCACCCTGCGCGACGTTGACACCACCGCGGGACTGTCCCGCCTTGGTGTGGCGCTTCAGGATGTTGACGCCTTTGACCACGATCTTGTGCTTGTCCGGCAAAGTGCGAAGAACATCGCCGTGCTTGCCCTTGTCCTTGCCGGCCACGACGATCACGGGATCGCCCGGGGCGAGGTCGAGCCAGCGACGCTTGGGTTGCAACTTGTTGCGCAGCATGGTGTTTAGAGGACCTCCGGGGCGAGGCTGATGATCTTCATGAAGTTGCGCTCGCGAAGCTCGCGTGCAACTGGGCCGAAGATGCGAGTGCCTCGTGGGTTGTTGGCTTGTGCAAGCAGCACCGCGGCGTTCTCATCGAAGCGGATGAGCGAGCCATCGGGGCGGCGATATTCCTTTGTGACGCGTACCACCACCGCCTTCACGACCTCGCCCTTCTTGACCTGGCCGCCCGGCTGCGCCGACTTGACGGTGGCCGTGATGATGTCGCCCACCGAGGCGTACTTGCGGTAATGGCCTCCGGCGACGCGGATGCACAGGAGCTCCTTGGCTCCCGAGTTGTCCGCGACCTTGAGGCGTGTCTCCTGCTGGATCATCTGGCTTTCTCGACAATCTCAAGTACGCGCCAGCGCTTCTCTTTGGAGATGGCGCGCGTCTCGGTGATGCGAACCAGGTCGCCGACACCACACTCGTTCTTCTCGTCGTGGACCTTGAACTTGGTGCGCTGCCGGACTGTCTTCTTGTAAAGGCGGTGCGCCTTGGCCGAGCCGACCTGGACGATCACCGTCTTGTCCATCTTGTCCGAGATCACGGTGCCCAGCCGGACTTTGCGCTGGCCGCGCATAGACGTTTCGACTTCGGTCGGTGCCGGCGTCATCACGCTCATGAGCTCTTCTCCGCCTTGGCCTTCGCGGCCTTGGCGCCGCGCTTCGGTTTGGTGTCTTCGGCGGGCTCCTCGGCTGCTTTCGCCGAAGCCTTCTTGGCCTTGGGCTCGGCGACTGCGACCGTAACGGCCTCGGGCGCGACCTGGGCGACGATGCCGAAGGCGCGCTCCTGGAGCACGGTCATGATTCGCGCGATGTCGTGGCGCGCCTTGGAGATCTGGCTCGAATTCTCGAGCTGGCCGACGGCGTGCTTGAACCTGAGCTCGTAAAGCTCCCTACGGGCTGCCTTGAGCTTGCCGCCAAGCTCATCGACCTCAAGGACTCTCAACTCGTCAACCTTCATCTGGCAGCTCCCGCCGCGGCAGAGTCCACGCTCACGAAGCGGGTCTTGATCGGCAGCTTCGATGCGGCCAGCTTCATCGCCTCCTTGGCGATCTCCTGCGTCACGCCGCCCATCTCAAACAGAACGCGGCCTGGCTTGACCACGGCCACCCAGCCTTCAGGGTTGCCCTTGCCAGATCCCATGCGAGTCTCGGCTGGCTTCTTGGTGATTGATTTGTCAGGAAAGACGCGGATCCAGATCTGGCCGCCGCGCTTGACGTGGCGGGTCATGGCACGGCGGGCCGCCTCGATCTGGCGGTTGCTCATCCAGCACGCTTCCATCGCCTGCAGACCGAAGTCGCCGAACGCCACCGTGGCGCCGCGCGTGGCGATGCCCTTGCGGCGGCCGCGGTGCATCTTCCGGTACTTGACGCGCTTCGGCATCAACATCAGCTCTTGTCCTTCTTGGTAGTCGTCTTCTTCGCGGCGGGCTTGGCGGCGGGCTTNNCTTGGCGGCGGGCTTGGCGGCGGCCTTGGTCTCGACCTTGGCCTTGGCCGCGGGCTTGGCCTTGAGTGCTGGTTTGACAGCAGCCGCGGCCTTGGCTGCCGGCTTCGTTGGGGCCTCAACCTTCACGGTTGCCTTCGCCGTTCGTGGCTTGGCTTCGGGGGCTGCGGCCTCTTGGGCCGGAGCTGCCGTGGCTCGCGTCCGCTTCGGCGTCGCAACGACGGGGGCCGCCTCCTTCAGCGTCGTGTCAATTTTCTCCGGGACCAGCTGGTCAGTTATTTCCGGGGGTTCCGGCTGGGGAGCGATCGCATCGGCGATTGGCGTGCCGTCAGCGGGTGGCAGCTTCTTCAGGGGCACGGCCACGTCCTTGTAGATCCAGCACTTGACGCCGATCGCGCCGAATGTCGTGCTGGCCGTGGCGCGGCCGAAATCGATGTTTGCGCGCAGCGTGTGGAGGGGCACGCGGCCCTCGCGGTCCCACTCGCGGCGAGCCATCTCAGCGCCGCGCAGGCGGCCGCCGCAGTAGATCCGGACGCCCTTGGCACCCGAGCGCATCGTGCGGAGAATCGCCTGCTTCATCGCGCGCTTGTAGCTGATACGGCGCTCGATCTGGGATGCGATGTTCTCGGCGACGAGCTGGGCGTCAAGCTCGGGCTGCTTGATCTCCTGGATCGAGATGCGCACCCGGTTGCCGAAGCGCTTCTCGAGGTCCTCGCGCAGCTGATCGACCGACGCGCCACCCTTGCCGATCACGATGCCCGGCTTGGCTGTGTGGATCGTCACCGTCAGCTGGGCGTTGGACGATCGCTCAGTCTCGATCTTGGCGATGCCCGCGTTGCGCAGGCGCGCCAGGATGACCCGGCGCATCTCCAGGTCCTCGTGCAGCATCTTCGTGTAGTCCTTGGGGTTGGCGAACCAGTTCGCCTCCCAGGGCCTGAACACTCCCAGTCGGAACGCGTTTGGATGGACTTTATGACCCAACTATTTCGACCTCTTGATTTGTGCGCCCTGCGCGCGCTCGGCGTCGGAGCGGTCTTCGACGACCGCTGTGATGTGGCAGGTGCGGTGGAAGAATTCATGCGCCATGCTCCGGCTGACCGGCCGCCGGCGCTTGAAGGTCGGGCCCTCGTCGATGAAGACCTGCTTGAGCACCAGGTCGTCGCGGTTCAAATTGAAGTTGTGCTCGGCGTTGGCCGCGGCCGACTTGATCGCCTTGGCGACGTCGCGCGCGGCGTGCTTGGGCGAGAACTCGAGCTGCGCGAGGGCGTCCGACACCTTCATGCCCTTCACGGAGTCGGCCACGAGCCTCGCCTTACGTGGCGCGCGCCGGACAAACCTCTGCACTGCTGAAACTTCCATCGTTGCCACTTATCTCTACTTAAGTGCCGTTGACTTTTCGGTATGGGTGCCGTGGCCGCGGAAGTGACGTGTCGGTGCGAACTCGCCCAGCCGGTGTCCGACCATGTTCTCGCTGATGAACACCGGCACGTGCTTGCGCCCGTCGTGCACTGCGATCGTGTGCCCGACCATGTCCGGGTAGATCACAGACGCGCGCGCCCAGGTGCGGATCACCTTCTTGTCCTTGGTGGCGTTCATCTTGTCGACCTTGGCCTTCAGCTGAGGGCTGATGAACGGTCCCTTCTTTAGTGAGCGCGACATCTACTTCTTTCTTCCCTTCTTTTCACGGCGGCGGATGATCAGCTTGTCGGAGGTCTTCTTCGGCTTGCGCGTGCGATAGCCGAGGGCGGGCTTGCCCCATGGGGTCTGCGGATGGCCACCCGGTCCGGTCTTGCCCTCACCACCACCGTGCGGATGGTCGCGGGGGTTCATCGTCGAACCGCGGACCGTCGGCCTCACGCCCAGCCACCGACTGCGGCCGGCCTTGCCGCCTGACTCGTTCTCGTGGTCGATATTACCGACCTGGCCGATCGTAGCCTGGCAACGGACGTGGATGCGGCGCAGCTCACCCGACGGCATGCGGACGACGGCGTAGTCGCCTTCCTTCGCCAGGAGCTGTGCCGAGGTGCCGGCGGACCGGACGAGCTGGCCTCCACGGCCGAGCGTGAGCTCGATGTTGTGGATGGTCGAACCGACAGGGATGCTCGCCAACGGGATCGCGTTGCCGATGCGAACCGGCGCGTCCTCCCCACTCTCGATCGGGTCGCCGACCTTGAGGCCGAGCGGCGCGAGGATGTAGCGCTTCTCGCCGTCCTTGTAATGGATGAGCGCGATGCGGGCGCTGCGGTTCGGGTCGTACTCGATGGTCGCGACGCGGCCCTCGATGCCGTGCTTGTCACGCTTGAAGTCGATCTTGCGATAGAGCTTGCGGTAGCCGCCGCCCTGGTGGCGCGTTGTGATGCGTCCCTGATTGTTGCGGCCGGCGTGCGACGGGATCGACTCCACGAGCGTCTTCTCGGGCTCGTCGGTGGTGATCTCGTCGAACCCCGAGATCGTCATGAAGCGACGTCCTGGGCTGGTCGGCTTGAACTTGCGAAGTGGCATGTGTTCTATACGCTCCCGAAGAGCCCTTCGATTTTTTGGCCGGGACCGAGCGTCACGATTGCCTTCTTCCAGTCGGCGGTGTGGCCGATGGAGCCGACTCGGCGCATGCTGCGGCGCTTCTTGCCTCGCATGCTCACGGTGTTTACATCCTTGACCTTGATGCCCTGCGTCTCGTACTGCTCCTCGAGCGCCTTCTTGATCTCGGTCTTGGAGGCCTGCGCGGAGACGCGGAACGTGTACCGGCCTTGCGTGTAGAGCTGGTAGGTGCGCTCGGTGATGACCGGGCCGATCACGATCTCTGAGGCGGCTCGGGTAGTCACTTCGCCCCCTCTTTCACTTCTTCGTGGTCGGCGTCGCTTGCATGATTTGCGTGGGCCTTGGACCTGGATCGGGATTCGGGCCGCCCGAAGTTGTCCTCGAGCAGCTCAAGGCAATCCTTCTGCAGGAGAAGGTAGGTGTGTGTGAAGAGGTCGCGGATGTTGAGGTTTCGGGCGAGGATGATCTTGGAGCCCTTCAGGTTCTCGAACGAGCGGCTGACCACATAGCTGGGCGCCGGGAGAACGATCAAGGTCGTGTCGTCGAAGCCGATCGCCTCGATGAGCTCTGCCGCCTGCTTGGTGCGGGGCTCCTCGAAGCCAAAACCGTCGATCACCCTGACGCGGCCCTCGATCGCCTTCTGCGAGAGGGCTGAGCGAAGGGCCAGGCGGCGCATCTGCTTCGGCATCTTCTGGCTGTAGTCCCTCGGATGAGGTCCGAAGACCACGCCGCCGCCCTTCATCGATGGTTCGCGGATGGAGCCGTGCCGAGCCCGTCCGGTACCTTTCTGGCGGTAGGGCTTGGCGCCTCCACCCGAAACCTCGCCACGCCTCTTGGTCGAGGCGGTGCCCTGGCGCGCGTTCGCCATCTGCCGCACGTACGCCTGGTGCATCACCGGCGCGTTCGGCTCCTCGGCGAAGATGTGCTCGGGCAGCTGGATCTGGCCTTGCGATGCGCCGGCCGAATCGAATAAGGGCACCTGGAGCGGATCCTCGTTCTCTTTGTCTGCGCGCTTGGTAGCGGCTGCCTTCGTGGCGGCCGGCTTGGTGGTGCGCTTTGTCGCCACGGTTTTTTTGGCCGTGCTCTTCGTCGCAGTGGTTCGCGCCAACGGTTTTGCCGCGGCCTTCGTCGCGGGCTTCTTTGCCGCCATCAGTCGGGGCCCCCGACCGGGGTCCCCGCGAAATCGCAGATTTCGTGGGGTGGGAATAATCGAAGTTTTTTTGGGGTGTTCATACCTTTCTTCCTGTCGGCTTGCCGGCGGGGCCCTTCACCTTCTGCGGCTTGGTCGACTGGCGAACGAGGACGAGCGCGCCTTTGCCGCCTGGGACGCCGCCTTCGACGAGGAGCAGGTTCCGCTCCGCGTCAACCCGCACGATCTTGTAGGCGCGCGCGGTGGTCCGTACGTTGCCCATCTGCCCTGACATCTTCACGCCCTTGAAGACGCGGGCGGCGTCGGTGGCGCCGATGGAGCCGGGCTGCCTGACGTTCATAGAGCCATGCGACTCGGGACCGCGGCTGAACTTGTGCCTCTTGATCAGTCCCTGGAACCCCTTGCCTTTGGAGTGGGCGGTGACGTCCACGATCTCGCCTGCGGCAAAGATCTCGGCCTTCAGCTCCTGCCCGGTCTCGAGACCGTCGTATCCACGAATCTCGACGACCTGCCTGTGCGGCTCGAAGCCCGCTTTCTTGAACTCTCCAAGAAGCGGCTTGGTGAACTTCTTCTCGGGCGCGACCTCAAATGCGATGCGCGCAGCCGAGTAGCCGTCCTTCTCGGTGGTGCGCAGCCCGAGCACCTTGCAAGGGCCGGCCTCGAGGACGGTTACCGCGGAGGTTGTCCCGTCGGGGTTGAAGAGCTGGGTCATACCCAGCTTTCTCGCGAGCAGGCCCTTCATTCGGGGTCCCCGACCGGGGTCCCCACGAAATCGCAGATTTCGTGGGGTGGGAATAATCGAAGATTTTTTGGGGTGGTCACGACTTGATCTCGATGCTGACGCCGGCCGGAAGGCTGAGTCGCATCAGAGCGTCGACCACCCGCGGGTTGGGGTCGAGGATGTCGATGATGCGCTTATGTGTGCGCATCTCGAATTGCTCACGCGAGTCTTTGTCGATGAACGGTGAGCGGATGACCGTTAGCTTGGAGATCTCGGTCGGAAGAGGGATGGGACCCGCTGTGCGCGCGTTCGTACGGCGTGCGGTGTCCACGATCTTGTCCGCAGCCTGATCCAGCACTCGATGGTCGTAGGCCTTGAGCCGGATCCGAATTTTTTGCGCCACTTGCTGAGCCCCTGTCCCCTTCTACTTACTTGATGACTTCCGTGGCGACGCCGGCGCCCACGGTCTTGCCGCCTTCGCGAATGGCGAAGCGGAGTCCCTGCTCGATGGCGATCGGCTCACCGAGAGTGATCTCCATGACGACGTTGTCGCCCGGCATGCACATCTCGACGCCGTCGGGGAGCTTGACCTCGCCCGTGACGTCGGTCGTCCGCATGTAGAACTGCGGGCGGTAGCCGGTGAGGAATGGGGTGTGACGGCCACCCTCTTCCTTGGTGAGGACGTAAACCTGCGCCAGGAACTGGGTATGCGGCTTGATCGAACCGGGCTTGCAGAGCACCTGTCCACGCACCACGTCTTCGCGCTTGACGCCACGCAGCAGCGCACCGACGTTGTCGCCGGCCTGGCACTCGTCCATGTCCTTGTGGAACATCTCGATGGCGGTCACGACCGTCTTCGTGCTGTTCGGGTGGATACCGACGATCTCGATTTCCTCATTCCTCTTGAGCCGACCGCGCTCAACCCGGCCAGTGGTCACAGTGCCACGACCCTCGATGGTGAACACGTCTTCGATCGGCATCAGGAACGGCCTGTCGACAGGGCGCTCCGGCTCGGGGATGTAGGTGTCGACGGCGTCCATGAGCTCCATGATCTTTGGGCTCCACTCGGGGTCACCCTCGAGGGCCTTGAGCGCGGAGATACGAACGATCGGGATGTCGTCACCGGGGTACTCGTACTTGGTGAGGAGCTCGCGCAGGTCGAGCTCGACCAGCTCGATGAACTCCTTGTCGTCGACCATGTCGCACTTGTTGAGCGCGACCACCAGGAAAGGAACACCGACCTGGCGAGCCAGGATGATGTGCTCCCGGGTCTGCGGCATGGCGCCGTCGTTGGCAGCCACGACCAGGATCGCACCATCCATCTGGGCGGCGCCGGTGATCATGTTCTTGATGTAGTCCTGGTGTCCCGGGCAGTCCACATGCGCGTAGTGGCGCTTCACGGTCTCGTACTCGACGTGAGTGATCGAGATTGTGATGCCACGAGCCTTCTCTTCAGGCGCCTTGTCGATCTGGTCGAATGCCTGGAACTCGGCCAAACCCTTTTCTGACAGAACCCTTGTGATAGCAGCCGTCAGCGTCGTCTTGCCATGGTCGATATGACCGATGGTCCCAACGTTCAGGTGAGGCTTGGTCCTCTCGAACTTCTTCTTCGCCACTGTTTCCTCCTAACTAACTTCGCGACGTGGTGCGGCGGCCGACAGCTTCGGCCAGGTTTCCGGGCATTTCTGCGTAGTGACTGAACTCCATCGAATAGGTCGCCCGCCCCGAGGTCATAGACCGAAGTTCGGTAGCGTAACCGAACATCTCGGCAAGGGGTACGCTCGCTTTGACGTTCTGCGATGTACCGCGTCCCTCCATGCCAAGGATGTGACCGCGACGCGAGGAAAGATCGCCCATCACGTCGCCGAGGTGCTCCTCGGGCATGACAACGTCGACCTTCATGATCGGCTCGAGCAGGTAAGGGTGAGCCTTATGCATCGCGTCCTTGACGGCCATCGAGCCGGCGATATGGAACGACATTTCGCTCGAGTCGACGGCGTGGTAGGAGCCATCGACCAGCGTGACGATGATGTCAACCACCGGGTAGCCTCCGACCACGCCGGACTGGAGGGCCTCCCTGATTCCCTTCTCGACGGCGGGGATGTACTCGCGTGGGATGCGGCCCTGGGTGATCTTGTCTTCGAAGACGAACCCGGTCCCGGTCTCGCCGGGACGAACGTCCACCTCGGCGTGGCCGAACTGGCCCTTGCCACCCGACTGGCGGATGAACCGCCCAACACCGTGCGCGGGCTTCTTGATCGCCTCCTTGTAGGCGACCTGTGGCTTGCCCTGGTTGGCGTCCACCTTGAACTCGCGCATGAGGCGGTCGATGATGATCTCGAGGTGCAGCTCGCCCATGCCGGCGATGATGGTCTGGCCCGTCTCGTCGTCGGTATGGACCTTGAAGGTCGGGTCCTCTTCGGTGAGGCGCTGCAGCCCGATGCCGAGCTTGTCCTGGTCGACCTTGGTCTTGGGCTCGATCGCCACCGAGATGACAGGCTCGGGGAAGGTGATCGACTCCAAAAGGATCGGATGGCTCTCATCGGACAGGGTGTCGCCCGTGGTCGTGTACTTGAGACCGACCGCGGCGGCGATGTCGCCCGTAAACACCTCGTCGACGTCCTCGCGCCGGATGGCGTGCATCCTCAGGATGCGGCCGATCCGCTCCTTGCGTCCGTTGGAGGCGTTCAGCACGCCAGATCCGGCCTTCAGACGGCCTGAGTAGACGCGGAAGAACGTGAGCTTGCCGACCCCCTGGGGGTCCATCTGGATCTTGAAGGCAAGAGCCGAGAACGGCTCGCTGTCGTCGTGCTCGCGCACCACCAGCGTGCCGGACTTGGGGTCGGTCCCCTCGACCGCCGGAACGTCCGCGGGCGACGGCAGGTAGTCGATGACCGCATCCAGGATCGGCTGCACGCCGCGGTTGCGCAGCGCGGCGCCGCACAGGACAGGCACGAGATGCCCGGCGACAGTGCCCTTGCGGAGGGCAGCCATGATCTGCTCCTCGGTGGGCTCCTTCTCCTCGAGGTAGAGGTGCATGATCGCGTCGTCGAAGTCGGCGACCGCCTCGATGAGGTCGTGGCGGTGCTGCTCGATCAGCTCGCCCATTCCAGCGGGAATGTCAAGGGACTCCGTGTTGGTGGTCCCGAGGTCGTCGGTGTAGACGATCGCCTGCTTCGTGATCAGGTCGACGTACCCGATGAACTCGTCCTCGGCCCCGATCGGCAGCTGGATGGGCACGGCCCTGGCTCCCAGCCGGGTGCGGATGGAGTTCAACGAGCTGTAGAAGTCGGCTCCGATGCGGTCCATCTTGTTGATGAAGGCGATGCGAGGCACACCGTAGCGGTCGGCCTGGCGCCAAACAGTCTCGGACTGTGGCTCCACGCCGGCGACGGCATCGAAAACGGCGACCGCGCCATCCAGCACTCGAAGGCTGCGCTCGACCTCGACCGTGAAGTCCACGTGCCCGGGTGTGTCTATGATGTTGATCGTGTGGTCGCGCCACATCGCAGTGGTGGCGGCTGACGTGATCGTGATCCCCCGCTCCTTCTCCTGGACCATCCAGTCCATGGTCGAAGCCCCCTCGTGGACCTCTCCCATCTTGTGGATCCGGCCAGCATAGAAAAGGATGCGTTCGGTCGTCGTCGTTTTGCCCGCATCGATGTGGGCCATGATCCCGATGTTCCGGGTCCTCTCGATCGACACCGGCCGCTCCGCCATCTTCAGTGCCAAGCTCATCTCTCTTAACTAGTACCGGAAATGGGAGAAAGCCTTATTGCTTTCAGCCATCCGATGGGTTTCCTCTTTGCGCTTGACGGCCCCACCCGTGTTCTGGGAGGCGTCAAGAATCTCGAACGCAAGCTTCTCAGACATACTTTTCCCGCCCCGGAGGCGCGCAAAACGCACGATCCACCGGCGCGCGAGCGCGAGCCTGCGCTCCGGCCTGATCTCGACGGGCACCTGGTAGGTGGCGCCGCCGACTCGCCGAGGCTTCACCTCCAGCAAGGGGGTGGCATTGCGCAACGCCGACTCGAACACCTCGAGCGGCTCCTTCTTGGCCTGCCGACTGGCCCGTGAGAGCGCCTCGTATACGACCTTTTCGGCAGTCGAGCGTTTGCCTTTGCTCATGACCACGTTCACGAACTTGGCGATCGCCTCCGACTGGTAGACAGGATCGGGCGCGATGACACGCTTGACAGGACTGCTTCGGCGCGGCATCTAGGCTGCCTTGCTCTTTTCGCGCTTGGCGCCGTACTTCGAGCGCGCCTTCTTGCGGTTCTTCGTGCCGGCCGTGTCGAGGGTGCCGCGGATGATGTGGTACCGCACGCCGGGCAAGTCCTTGACCTTTCCGCCCCGGATCAGCACCACCGAGTGCTCCTGGAGGTTGTGTCCGATGCCGGGAATGTATGCAGTCACCTCGATCCCTGTGGTGAGCCTCACGCGGGCGACCTTTCGGAGGGCGGAGTTCGGCTTCTTCGGCGTCTGGGTGTAGACGCGCACGCAGACTCCCCGCCGCTGCGGTGAGCCCTTTAGTGCCGGCGCCTTAGACTTCGTTCTGGCCGCCTTACGTCCGGTGCGGACCAGCTGCTGGGTTGTGGGCAAATGCATCTCCGAATAACGGCTCAAATCCCACGCGGCAGTAGCCGATTGGGCGACAAACGATGAGTATACCCAAAAACCGACCCCCCCAAGCGACCTCTACCCTGCGCTCCCGCCCTGCGGGAGGCGCGGGCAAGCGCGCCCACTACTTCGACCCCGTGCCCGAGGTCGAGTCGAAGCGGCGCACCCTCCGCTTGAGAACCGGGGACGTCGCGGCCGAGCTCCAGGCCGACCGGGGCGTTTTCGGTTCTCGTGCCATCGACCTGGGGACCCTCACTCTGCTCAAGGAAGCTCCGCTGCCCCCGGCTGAAGGCGAGCTGCTCGACCTCGGCTCCGGATACGGGCCGATTGCGATTGCGCTGGCCCGGCGGTCCCCCGCCGCCAGGGTGTGGGCTGTCGACGTCAACGAGAGGGCGCTCGAGCTGACGCGGGCCAACGCCGCCACCGCCAGGACCCCTAACGTCGTCGCCTGCCTCCCGGACGAGGTGCCCGCCCACTTGCGATTTGCGGCCATCTACTCGAACCCGCCAGTCCGCGTCGGCAAAGCCGCGCTACACGACCTGCTGCAGCGCTGGCTGCCGCGCCTGGCGCCGGGTGCCCAGGCTTACCTGGTGGTGCAGCGCAACCTCGGCGCCGACTCGCTGGCCACCTGGCTGGAAGCCCAGGGTTACAGGGTCCAGCGCCTCAAATCGAAAAAGGGCTACAGGGTGCTCTCAGTCGGCGGCGCGGAATAACGCCATAGCCCAAAGCCGGAACTGCTCTCCGAACGGCAGGCGATCTTGATTCCGGGAGTATATTTCCGGCGTGGCTACAGACCTTCTTCGCGTGCAGGACCTGGTAACGGAGTTCCGCACCGACGACGGTGTGGTTCATGCGGTGGATGGAGTTTCTTTCACGATCGGCGCCGGACAGACCATGGGCCTCGTCGGAGAGTCGGGTTGCGGCAAGAGCGTGACCGCCTTGAGCATCATGGGACTCATCGACCACCCGGGCAGGATCGCCGGGGGACACATCCAGTTCGAAGGCGATGACCTCGTCGGTCTCGAGTTCGATGAGATGCGCAAGATTCGTGGCAAAGAGATCGCGATGATCTTCCAGGAGCCCATGACCTCGCTAAACCCGGTCTATACGGTCGGGGACCAGATTGCCGAGATGGCCCAGCTGCACCTGCACATGGATCGCAAGCACGCCTGGCAGCACGCAATCGAGATGCTGAGGACCGTCAAGATCCCCTCGCCCGAAAAGCGCGTCTTCGACTATCCCCACCACATGTCAGGCGGTATGCGCCAGCGCGTCATGATCGCCATGGCGGTGTCGTGCACGCCCAAGCTCCTGATCGCCGACGAGCCGACCACCGCGCTCGACGTCACGATCCAGGCCCAGATCCTGGATCTGCTACGAGACCTCCAGAGAGAGTTCCAGATGTCGATCCTCATGATCACGCACGACCTCGGCGTCGTGGCCGAGATCTGCGAGAACGTGGTCGTCATGTACGCCGGGAAGGTGGTCGAGGAGGCGCCGGTCCGCGGCATTTTCAACACGCCGCAGCATCCTTATACCGAGGGGCTGCTCCGCTCCATTCCCCATCTGGGCATGACGTCGGCGGCGAAATTGGCAGTGATCAGGGGCACCGTGCCCAGCGCCATGAACTGGCCGCCTGGCTGCCGTTTTGCGCCTCGCTGCAATCTTCGCTACGAAAAGTGCGTCGACGACCCACCCCTCTTCGACGTTGGCGGCCAGCGGTCCGCTTGCTGGCTCTGCGAGAGCGGCAGGCGTGCGACCAGCAAGCGTTCAGTTAAAGCGGGGGAGCTATGACCGCAGAGGCTGTCAAACCCCTCCCTGCCGCCAGCTCCGATCAGCCCTTGCTTCGAGTTCGCGGTATCAAGAAATACTTTCCTGTCCGCCGCGGATTTCTCCAGCGCGTCATTGGCTATGTCAAAGCCGTCGACGGTGTCGACCTCGACGTCGCACGTGGCGAGACGCTCGGGCTGGTCGGCGAGTCGGGTTGCGGCAAGTCAACGCTGGGACGCTCCATTCTCAGGCTGATCGAGCCGACCGCGGGGACAATCGAGTTCGAGGGACGCAACATCACGAAGCTGAATCGACGCCACATGAAGCCGATTCGAGCCGATATGCAAATCATCTTTCAAGATCCTGTCGGGTCCCTGAACCCGCGCATGTCAGTGGGTGACATCGTGGGCGAAGGCCTCCTGGTCCACGGCATGAAGGACCGGGTCAAGCGGCAGAAGATCATCCGAGACATCCTGCAGAAAGTGGGGCTGCGGCAGGAGTACGCGAACCGCTATCCCCACGAGTTCTCCGGCGGCCAGCGCCAGCGTATCGGCATCGCGCGGGCGCTCGCTCTCTCGCCAAAGCTGATCATCGCCGACGAGCCCGTATCAGCGCTGGACGTATCCATCCAGTCCCAGGTGCTGAACCTGCTTGTGGATCTCCGCAAGGAATTCGGACTCACCTACATTTTCGTGGCCCACAACCTGGCCGTCGTCTCATACATCTCGGACCGCGTCGCGGTCATGTACCTCGGTCAGGTGATGGAGCTGGCTGATGCGGAGGAGCTGTATCGAAACCCCCTGCACCCCTACACCAAGTCGCTGCTTTCAGCCATCCCTCAGCCCGATCCCGACCATCCCCGAAACCGGACGGTTCTCACCGGCGACGTCCCGAGCCCATTCAACCCGCCGTCGGGGTGTCCCTTCCGTACGCGCTGCCCTCTGGCGCGCGAGAAGGGCACGCAGGACGGGATCTGCGCCGAAGAGCGGCCCCCGCTGGCGGAGAAGAAGACGGCCGGGCATTTCGCTGCCTGCCACTTCGCTTAGCAGGCGCCGCCCGCCCGGTACTGCCTAGTTGACGATCTTGGGGTCGAACGCATCCCGCAGGCCGTCGCCGATGAAGTTGACGCAGAGCACAGTCGCGGTGACCATGAGTCCGGGGAACGTAATCCACCACCAGTTGCCTACGATCAGGAACTCTTCGGCGCCGCTCAGGATGGAGCCCCAGCTGTACTGCGGGGGCTGGATGCCGAAGCCCAGGAAGCTGATGAAGGCTTCGAGCACGATGTTGCCCGCGATACCCAGTGTGAAGGCAACCACGATGGGTCCGACGGCGTTGGGCAGCAGGTGTCGAAAGATGATTCGCGACGGTGGCACCCCGAGGGCGCGAGCAGCCTCGGTGAACTGCATTTCGCGCAGGGACAGGAACTGGCTCCTGACGATACGGGCGATCGACTGCCAGCTCAGGAACCCGAAGATCAGCGCGATGTAGAAGGGGTTGTCCGCGGCGAAGATGCGGGTCGCCAGGGGAACGATGAGCAGCGCAGGAAGGGTCAAAAGAACGTCGGTCACACGCATCATGAGGGCGTCGGGGAAGCCGCCGAAGTAGCCGGCGGCCGCGCCGACTGTGACACCCAGAACGACAGCGAGGATCATGGAGCCAATCCCGATGATCAGCGACAGTTGGCCACCGTAGAGGACCAGGCTGAAGATGTCGTGCCCGTTGAGGGAGTCACTGCCGAAGGGGTGTGCCAGGGATGGGCCTTTACCCGCCTGGGCGAGGTCGAAATCCGTGGGCAGCTGGATGAAGTTCGGAAAGAGCGTGTGCCACAGCGGGGCGCCGTAGCAAGCAACCATGATGATGGCCAACCCCAGCACGCCCCACTTGGCGAGAGGGTGTTGCATGAAGCGCCGGTAGATGATCTCGCGAAGGCTGAACTGCTTGACCGCAAGGTCGTAATCGGCACCCGGAGCTTCGGTCGGATGCTCGAACTGGATCTGGTTCTCTATCGCTCGCTCAAGCATAGGAAATCCTCGGGTCTGCAATGGCATAGGCAATGTCGGCGACTATGTTGAAGAAGATGACCAGCAAGCCGGTCAGGAAGAGGATGCCCATCATCAGGGGATAGTCATAACCCTCGAGCGCCTGGAAGAAGAGCTGTCCCATCCCCGGCCACGAGAATATGCGCTCGGTCACGACAGCTCCGGAGAAGAGGATCGGCAGCTCGAGCGCGATGTTCGTGATGAGGGGGAGCAGGGCGTTGCGCAGCGTGTGCTTTAGCACCACCGACCGTTCACTCAGGCCCTTGGCGCGCGCCGTCCTGACGTAATCCTGGTGGATCGCGTCGAGCATCGATGCGCGCACAAAGCGCGAGTCGAAAGCGATCCCGACGATGGCGATCGTAGTCGCTGGAAGGATGATGTGCTTGGCCACGTCGAGCGTCCCCTGCAGTGGGTGCTGGCCAAACCAGTCGTTGTACTGGGGTGTGAGGAAGGGTGCTCCCGCGACACGTATATCGATGACTCCGCTGATCGGGAGGATGGCGAGGAAGACTCCGAAGATCATCAGGAGCATGAGGCCTAGCCAGAAGGTGGGCATCGAGTTGCCGACGTATGCGAAGAACGTCACGAACTGGTCGAAGAACGAGTATCGCTTGAGCGCGGCCAAGATCCCCGCCGGAATCGCTAGCAACTCTTGCAGCGCGTAGGCAACTGTCATAAGAAGGACAGTGGCGGGGAGGCGGGCGAAGATCACCTTGTTCACCGGTTGGTTGAGAAAGAAGGAGTTCTGCCAATCCCCCGTGAACATTGCGCCCACCCACTTGAAGTACTGCTCGTAAACCGGCAGGTCGAGGCCCCAACGGTGAATGATTGCCAATTTCGCCGCCTCGGACTGGTGGGAGTTGAAGGCGAGAGCGGCCATCGGACCACCCGGTATCGCCTGCATGATTGCAAACAACACGATCGACATGACCACTACGGTGGGCACGGACTGCAGCAGTCTACGGACAGCGTAACCGACCATTGAGTCGCCCGGAATCGTATCACTTGCGGGCGACCCCTACCTCATAAAGAAAGAGGGGCGGCCACTCGGCCGCCCCTCTCGGAATGACGCGTTAGCGGCTAGGACTTGCCCTTGGTGTTGAACCAGTCAGATGCGTTGCAGACGGCAACACAGAGGTTGACTGTCGCGGCGAAGTTGCCGAAGGTGTCGGCGGCGCTGAAGACGTCAGGACGCTCGTATAGCTCGATGTATACCTGGTAGTCCTTCGCCTCAGTCTGGACCTGCTTGTAAATCGCGACCCGTGCGGTCACGTCCACTGTGTTCGCACCCTGGGCGCAAAGAGTGTCGAGTGTCGGGTCGGTCGCGCGGCCCCAGTTCTGGCCGGCGGCGTTGGCGGTGGTCGGGATCTGGCCGGACTCGACTGTCGAGCACCAGCCGTCAGGGTCCGACGCCCAGGTGTTGGTGTACATGCCCATGTCGTATTGGCCGGTGGCCAGGATGCCGCCGTTCACGAAGCCGTTGAAGAACTGTCCGGCGGGCCAGTTCTTGGTCGTGACTGTGGCTCCGATGGCAGCCCAGTTCTTGATCAGCTGCTCCTCTTCTGCAGCGCGCTGGCTGTTGCCGGAGGTAGTGCTGATGACCCACGCAAGCTTCTTTCCGTTCTTGCTGCGGGTGCCGTCCGCGGCCTTGACCCAGCCGTCTGCGTCAAGGAGTGTGCCGGCCTTGACCACGTCTTGCTGGAAAGGAGGGATTGTTGTGTCGGTGTACGGCGCGAGGGCGCTGACGAATGGCCCGTTCATGGGCTTGCCGACGCCGCCCACGAGCGAGGTGTTCATGGTGTTCTTGTCGATGGCGAGTGCTACTGCCTGGCGCAGTGACTTGTCGCCGCTGAAGATGGTCGGCGCGCCGTTGTGGTTGCCCAGGTTCATGGTGAGGAACTCATCCGCGAGCCCGGTGGCGGCGATGGTTTTGTAGCCGGTGATCCCCGTCAGTGCAGGGACGTCGTTGGCGATCAGGTCAAGCCCGAGGTCGGTGTCGCCGGACTTGAGGCCTGCGATCTGCGATGGTTTGTCGCCGTAGATCTTGTAGATGAGCTTGTCGAGGTACGGTGCGTGGTTGTAGTAGGGCGCACCGCTGCGGCCGGCCGCGTAGTTGGGGTTGGGAATCATCACGACCTGAGCGGCAGGCCCGGGTGTGAAGTTCTGCACCATGTACGGGCCGCTGGTCGCGGTCGGCTGCTTGGTGAAGTAGTCAGAGGTCGCCCAGTCAGCGTGCTTGATGCTCGTCAGCACGTGCTCCGGGACTGGGTTGAATCCCATTCCTGCAATGAACGGGGCGTAGATGCCTGACGCCAGCGGGGCTGACATGCCACAGCGGTAGACCGCTTGTCCGCTCGCGTCCGTGGCCGACTTGGTGAGTTCTGGTCCGAAGTGCCAGACCTCGACCGTGTCGCTTGTGTCCGTGATGGACGCGATGGAGCTGTACCCAGTCTGGCTTGCCGCTCCAGTGAGGGGATCGCAATATGCGTTGATGGTGAAGCTGAGGTCCTTGGTGGTCAGCGGTTGGCCGTCGGACCATTTGAGACCCGACTTGAGCTTGATGGTGACATCCATGTGGGTGCTATCGATCGGCTTGACGTCACCGTTGGCGACGGTCGGCACCTCACTCACGAGGTCTGGGATCGGGTTGCTCTGCGGGTCGAAGGTCCAAAGCGCGGCCCAGATGGGGCCCTCGGCCACCTGAAGGGTGGTCTGCGCGGTCGAGGAGACAAGGTTCAGGTCCGAAACCGACTCCCAGTCGGAGTACACCAGCTGTCCACCCTGAACGCCGGGGACCGGCTTGTAGTTGGACAGAACGGTGGTCGTCGTGCCGCCGCCGGAGCCGCCGCAGGCGGCTGCCACCAACAAAGCTACGGACGTGAGCGCGATCGCTCGTACTCGAGTGCCTAAGTGCATACGCGTCTTACCTCTCTTCACGATCCTGCGGCCTTCTTCCCGGATCCAAAGGACCGGGGCGAGAGTGCGCCGGCAGCAGGTCTTACTCACACAGCCTCTTCGGCTTAGTCGAATTCTCTGGCTCCCCACCAGTACGTGTCAAGTATGGTCTATCCAGACCGGAACGTCCGTTCGGTTCGGACCTTATCTCGGGGCAATATAGATCTGAGTTGGAAACAAAGCGCCAGGCCACTCGTCGATCGAGGTCGGGGTGATGCCTTTGACATACGGCCGCACCAGGTCCCAGCTGACCGTCTGTGCCAGGAAGGCCACCGGAGCGTCGCTGACCAGCATCGCCTGCGCCTGCTGGTACTCCTGGTCCCGCCGGTCCGGCTGCACGTCGCCGCTCGCCGCTCGCACGAAATTGTCGTACTGCGGGTTCTGATACAGGCCGACGTTGTGGAAGCTCGTCGTCAAGAAGACCGGGTACCAGTCAGAGGCGTCCGGATAATCCGCGGTCCAGCCGCGTGGTCCCGCAATTTGGAAATTGCCGCTGCTGAGGCGAGAGCTGAACGTGTTGGTGTCGAGTCCCTGCAAGGTGATGTCGATGCCCAGATTTGCCTTCAGCTGGGCCTTGATGAAAACGGCGGTTGCCTTCTGGAAATCGGACGAGCGGTCATACGAAAACTTGATTCCGGAGAGCTGCCGGGTGCTCACACCCGACGCTGCGAGCGAGGCGCGCGCTGCGGCAACGTCCGACTTCTGAGCACTCCCCCCCACTCCGGGTGCGTAGCCGTGCATGCCTTGCGGAATGAACGACTCGGCCGGAATCGCCTGGCCCTGGAAAACCTGGGCGACGAAAGCGGCCCGGTCGATCGCCTCCGCGATCGCTCTGCGAACCCTGACATTGTTCAGCGGCGAAGAGCTGACGTGGAACACCAGCCAGAAAACGCTCAGGGATGGCGTCTTCATGAGCTCATGGCTCAGCGTGGCGTCGCCGGCAACGCCTGCCGCTTGCGCCGGCTGGACGTCGATCACGTCAACCTGACCGCTCCTGTACTTCGCGAGGGCGGCGGCGCCGTCGTTGACGATCACGAAATCGATCGATGTCAGGGTTGGACGCGGTCCCCAGTAGTGCGGGTTCTGGATCACCTTGATGTGGTCCGCCACCATCTCGGCCACCTTGAAGGGGCCGTTCGTCACGAGGGTGTCGGGTGAGGTCGCCCACTTGTCGCCCGACGTCTTGATGACATCTGGCCGTATCGGCGCGCCGGCAGGCATGGCCGCGAGCCAGATGAAAGCCGGATCCCGATGCGAGAGCGTCACCTGGAACGTGTAGTCGTCGGTCGCCTTCAGACCCAGGGACGCGACTGCGGCATCGAGCTTCGATGCGTCTCGCCGGGGATCCAGCAGCGACACCTTGTCGCCGTTCAGGACTGCGTCTGCGAAGAACGCCTCGCTGGGAGATGCGAGCCTGGGGTCGATCAGCCTCTGCCACGCGAAGACGAAGTCCTGGGCTCTTACCGGAGTGCCGTCCCAGTACTGGGCATTCCTTCGAAGGTGGAACGCGTAGATGGTTCCGCTCGAGGAAACGTCGAAACCCTCGGCGGCTGCCGGCGTTACTCCGTTCATGTCGGCGGTGGGCCTCAAGAGAGGCTCGGAGATGGTGCGCAGCACGGAGGTCTCGTAGGGATACTGCGTCTGGCCCGGATCAAGCGAAGTGGGCTGGTCGTCGAGCAAAACCCGAAGCGACTGGTCGGGGTCCAGCTTCGCCCCCTGAGTAAGCGAAGGAGTGCTAGGGGTACAAGCCACGGCGGCCATCAGAACAAGCGCAGCCAGCGAGATGGCGCGACCGAACCTTGAGCCCGGAGTCACAAAAGTCATCTTACCCAGGGTGGCCGGTAGGCCCGGCTCCGCCGGGCTGTCCGCCAATCGTCGTTAAGACCTCCTTGCGTGGCTTGGAGAAACATTTAGTTAATCCCAACCAGCAGGAAAAAGAGCCATGAGAGGAAACCTCGGTTTCCTCTCATAAAACTTGAAGGGCCACCCGAGTGGCGGGCGACCCTTGTGCACGTACCGGTGACTGTAACTCAAACCCGGGTCATTTGGACCGGCAATTTGTGGGAGGGAACCGCGTGGTTCCCTCCCGCTCAGCGCTTGTCAGACAGACAGCGTTTCCAGGTCTATCGGTTCCTCTTCGAGCACCCTGGCGGCCTGCTCACGCTGCTTCTTGTAATAGTCGAGCCCGGTGCCGGCCGGGATGAGCTTGCCGATGATCACGTTCTCCTTCAGCCCGCGCAGCCTGTCGATCTTGCCGGAGATCGCGGCTTCGGTGAGGACGCGAGTGGTCTCCTGAAAGGACGCTGCAGACAGCCATGAGGTTGTGTTCAGCGCGGCCTTGATCAGACCGAGCAGAACCGTCTGAGCGGTGGCCGGCTCGCCACCTTCCGCCAGCGCCTTTGCGTTGGCCTCCTCGTACTCCCACTGAGAAACAATCTCGCCCGGGAGCAGGCCCGTGTCGCCTGCCGAGTCGATGCGAACCTTCCGCATCATCTGGCGAACGATGACCTCGATGTGCTTGTCGTTGATGTCGACGCCCTGGCTGCGGTAGACCTTCTGAACCTCGTCGACGAGGAACGTCTGCACCGCTTCCTTGCCAAGGATGTGCAACAGCTCCTGGGGTGAGATCGAGCCCTCGGTGATCTGCTGACCCGCCTTGATGAGCACCTTCTGCCCGTCCCGGCGATCGAGCTCGGGCCGGATGCGCACCTGGTGCGGGATCGCGTACTCGCGGACCTCTTCGTCGATGGTCCGCACCATGATCTCCTTGGTGGTCACTGCCACCTTTCCGGCGTGCCGCGTCCGGATGCCGTTGCCCTTGGCGTCGCGGGCCAGCTCCTGGCCCTCCATGACGTCGTCCTTGTTCTTGACCAGGGCCTGCATCTTGGCGTCGATCGGGTAGGAAACCTCGAACTCCTCTTTGGAGGTCACACGCACCTTGCGCGAACCCTCCGCGCGGATGATCTCGAGCTCTCCATCGATCTCGGAGATGATTGCCTTGCCCTTGGGGATACGAGCCTCGAAGAGCTCCTCCACGCGGGGCAGACCCTGGGTGATGTCCACCCCGGCGACACCGCCGGTGTGGAACGTGCGCATGGTGAGCTGGGTGCCCGGCTCGCCGATCGACTGTGCGGCGATGACGCCCACCGCCTCACCAATCTCGACGATCTTGCCGGTTGCCAGGTTACGGCCGTAGCACGTGCGGCAGACGCCCTCGCGGGCTTCGCACACGAGCACGGAGCGCATCTTGACGGCGACTCCCGCTGCGATCGTCTGCCGTGCCGCGTCGTCGCTGATTGGCGATCCCGCAGCGACGAGCACCTTGCCGCCGACGACGATGTCCTCGGCGGTGATACGGCCGGCGATCTTCTCGAAAATGGGCTCGCTCTTCGCCCGCTCTGGGGTGATGTCGCGGACCCAGATCCCGTTGGTGGTGCCGCAGTCCTCCACTCGCACTATCACGTCCTGGGCGACGTCGACGAGACGCCGCGTCAGGTAGCCGGAGTCGGCGGTACGGAGGGCGGTGTCGGCGAGGCCCTTGCGCGTGCCGTGGGTCGAGATGAAGTACTCGAGCACGGTGAGCCCCTCGGTGAAGTTGGCCATGATCGGCAGGTCGATGATCCGGCCGGTGGGGTCGGCCATCAGGCCTCGCATACCTGCAAGCTGGCGGATCTGCTGGATGTTGCCGCGGGCGCCCGAGCCCATCATCATCCAGATCGGGCTGAACTTGTCGAAGGCCAGCTCGGTGGCGTTGCCCACGTCCTCGTAAGCCTTCTGCCAGAGCTCGATGACCTTGCGGTACCGCTCGTCGTCGGTCATGACGCCGCGGCGGTACATCCGCTCGACGTCCGCGACTTCCTTCTCCGTGGCGTGGATCGTCTGCCACTTCGACTCGGGGTGCGGGATGTCCATGGCGGAAACGGTGATTCCCGCCTGGGTTGCGTAGCGGAACCCAAGCCGCTTGATGTCGTTGACCACAATCGCTGTCGTGTCGCTGCCGTACAGGCGGAACAGCTCGGCCACCAGCGTGCGCAGCAGCTTGCGGTCGTAGTGAGCGTTCTGGAACGGGAGTGGCTGCATTGTCGTCTCGACAGGTTCCTTGCCGACGGGCAGCGGCTCGTTGAAGACGACGCGCCCGGGGGTGGTGACGATCAGCTCCGTCCCGATGCGGACGCGAATCCACTCCTGGAGCTTGACGACCTTGGCCTCGAGAGCAAGCACCACTTCGTTCTGCGAGCTGAAGGCGCGCAGTTTTTGTAGCTTCTCAACGCCGCTGGGCATCTCCCCTCGCGCGGCCGTCAGCCAGTAACACCCAAGCACGACGTCCTGCGTCGGTGCGACCACGGGGTGGCCGTCCGCCGCGGACAGGATGTTCTGAGAGGACATCATCAGGTTCTTGGCTTCCGCGATGGCGCCGCTGAAGAGCGGAACGTGAACAGCCATCTGGTCGCCGTCGAAGTCGGCGTTGAATGCGGCACACACGAGCGGGTGAATCTGGATCGCGGAGCCCTCGACCAGGACAGGCATGAATGCCTGGATGCCGAGGCGGTGAAGAGTTGGAGCGCGGTTGAGCAGCACAGGGTGCTCGTGGATGACCTCGTCGAGGACGTCCCACACCTCGGGCCGGCTGCGCTCGACCATTCGCTTGGCGGACTTGATGTTGGTCGTGTAGCCCTTGTTCACGAGCTCACGCATCACGAACGGCTTGAAGAGCTCGAGCGCCATCTTTTTGGGCAGGCCGCATTCGTGCAGCTTCAGCTCGGGGCCGACCACGATTACGGAGCGGCCCGAGTAGTCAACACGCTTGCCGAGCAGGTTCTGGCGGAACCGGCCCTGCTTGCCCTTGAGCATGTCGGAGAGCGACTTCAGCTTTCGGTTGCCCGTACCGGTGATGGCTCGACCGCGGCGGCCGTTGTCGATGAGAGCGTCGACGGCTTCCTGGAGCATGCGCTTCTCGTTGCGCACGATGATCTCCGGGGCGCCAAGCTCGAGGAGCCGCTTCAACCGGTTGTTGCGGTTGATCACGCGGCGGTAGAGGTCGTTCAGGTCGGAGGTGGCAAACCGGCCGCCGTCAAGCTGGACCATCGGGCGCAGCTCGGGTGGGATAACCGGCAGCACCTCGAGCACCATCCAGGTGGGGCTCGAGTTGGACTTGCGGAAGTCCTCGACTACCTTCAGTCGCTTGATTGCCTTCTGCTTGCGCTGCCCGCTCGACGACTTCGACTCCTCGCGGAGCCGGTACATCTCGGACTGCAGCTCGATACGCGACAGGAGCTCGCGGACTGCCTCGGCGCCGATGCCCGCCTTGAAGGCGCGCCCGAAGCGCTCCTGGAAGTCCCGGAATTGGGTGTCGGTAAGGATCTGCTTGGGGTGCAGCCCTTCGAGATCGGTGCGAGTGGCCTCGATCTCCTGCTGCAGAGCCTCGAGCTCACCCTGAATTGCTTCGCGCTGTGTCTTGGTGGCGGCTTCGATCTGAACGTCGAGGCCCTTTCGGTCCGCGTCGAGGCGTTCTTTGGCGCGCTTCTGCTGGGCCTTGGTGTTGGCTTCGAGCTTCTCGATCTTCTCCTGGACCTTGCCGAGCACGGCGCGCGACATCTCCTTGGAGAGAAGCTCGCCCTTGTCGACGACCACCTCTTCGTCGCCGTCCGGGCCGATCGACATGGCGCGGCGCGACTTGGTCCCGATGCCGGCTTTGATGTGCTCGGTGGCCTTCTTGCCCTGGGTCGTGATTGCGTCGACTGCTTCCTGGAGCTCCTCTTCGAGGCGCGAAACCTCAGCCTCGACCTCGCCCTTCAGCTTCTTGGTCTTGCCCTCGCTTTCGGCGCGAAGCTCCTTGCTCTTGGAGTCGATATCTGCGCGCAACCGGATCGCGCGCTCGTCCTTATCCATGTTGAGAACGGCCAACATGTCGTTGCGGACTTCCTCGTGGACGTCGGTGACGATGTAGTTGGCGAAGTAGAGGATCTTCTCGAGGTTGCGCGGGGACATGTCAAGGAGAAGGCCCATGCGGCTCGGGATGCCCTTGAAGTACCAGACGTGGCTCACGGGCGAGGCGAGCTTGATGTGCCCCATCCGCTCGCGGCGAACCTTGGAGCGGGTGACCTCGACGCCGCACTTGTCGCAGATGATTCCCTTGTAGCGGTATCGCTTGTACTTTCCGCAGTGACATTCCCAGTCCCGCGTCGGACCGAAGATGCGCTCGCAGAAAAGACCGTCGCGCTCCGGGCGGAGCGTGCGGTAGTTGATGGTCTCGGGCTTCGTGACCTCACCGTGCGACCAAGACATGATCGTGTCCGGCGATGCCAACGACAGCTTCAGAGCGTCAAAGTTCTCTAGCTTCAGCAAGTTCTTTCTCTATCTCTCCTATTCGGCCGAGTCTTCCCCGAGCTCTTCGCGCTCGAGGCTGATACCGAGGTCCAGCGGGATCTCGGGGATGTCCTCTTCGGACAACACGATCTGGCGCTCGTCCTCGCTCAGGATCTCGACCCCGAGCGCGAGCCCTTCCAGCTCCTTGACCAGCACCCTGAACGACTCGGGGATGCCGGCTTCGAGCGTGTTGTCGCCCTTGACGATCGCTTCGTAAGCCTTGACGCGGCCCACGATGTCGTCCGACTTCACGGTCAGGATCTCCTGGAGGACGTGCGCTGCGCCGTAGGCCTCCAGCGCCCAGACCTCCATCTCTCCGAACCGCTGACCACCGAACTGCGCCTTGCCTCCCAGCGGCTGCTGGGTGACCAGGCTGTAAGGGCCCGTGGACCTGGCGTGGATCTTGTCCTCGACCAGATGGGCGAGTTTCAGCATGTAGATCATTCCGACGGTCACCGGCTCGTCGAACTGCTCGCCGGTGCGGCCGTCGCGCAGCCGGACCTTGCCGTCTTCCGGCAGGCCCGCCCGCTTGAGCTCGGAGACGATCGTCGCCATCGGCGCCCCGTCGAATACCGGGGTCGCGACCTTGATGCCCAGCGTGTGGGCAACCCAACCCAGGTGGGTCTCGAGGACCTGCCCCAGGTTCATACGGCTCGGCACGCCGAGCGGGTTCAGGACGATGTCGACTGGCGTCCCATCGGGAAGGTACGGCATGTCCTCGCTGGGCATGATCCTGGCGACCACCCCCTTGTTGCCGTGGCGGCCGGCCATCTTGTCGCCGGCCGATATCTTTCGCTTCTGGGCGAGGTAGACGCGGACCATCTCGTTGATGCCCGGCCCAAGCTCGTCCTTGTTCTCGCGGGAGAAGACCTTGACGTCGACCACGATGCCGCGCTCGCCGTGCGGCACCCTCAGGCTCGAGTCGCGAACTTCGCGCGCCTTCTCACCGAAGATCGCGCGCAGAAGACGCTCCTCAGCCGAGAGCTCGGTCTCGCCCTTGGGTGTGATTTTGCCCACCAGGATGTCGCCCTGCTGGACTTCCGCGCCGATGTAAACGATCCCGCGCTCGTCGAGGTTGCGCAGGGCATCGTCGGCCACGTTGGGGATGTCGCGAGTGATCTCTTCCGGTCCGAGCTTGGTCTCCCGCGCCTCGGACTCGTGCTCCTCGATGTGGATCGAGGTGTACATGTCTTCCTTGACGACGCGCTCCGAAAGCAGGATCGCGTCCTCGAAGTTGTAACCCTCCCAGGGCATGAACGCCACGAGGACGTTCCTACCGAGCGCCATCTCGCCGTTCTCGATGGCCGGGCCGTCGGCCAGGATGTCGCCCTTGTCCACGTGCTGGCCGGGCTTCACCCTCACCTTGTGGTTCAGGCAGGTGCCCTGGTTGGAGCGCGCGAACTTCTGAAGGGGGTAGTGCCGGTCCGGCCCGCCGCCATCCGGCTTGACCACGATCTCGAAGACCGGGGTGGCATGGACCGCCTTGATGTCCTTGGGGTGTGCGATGTCGGCGACCACGCCCGCGACGTCGGCGACGATCATCTCGCCTGAGTCCTTGGCGGCGTAGTACTCGACTCCGGTGCCGACGAGCGGCGCGTCAGTGACCAACAAAGGCACCGCCTGGCGCTGCATGTTGGCGCCCATCAGGGCTCGACCGGCGTCGTCGTGCTCGAGGAACGGGATCATCGCAGTGGCAACTGAGACGATCTGCTTCGGCGAGATGTCCATGTACTGGATGTTGCCGACGTCCTCGATCTTGAAGTCACCACGGGCCCGAGAAGGCACGCGAGCCTCAACGAAATGGTTCTCGGGAGTCAGGGCGGCGTTGGCCTGCGCGATGCCGAACATGTCCTCTTCGTCTGCCGAGAGGTACTCGACCTCGGTGGAGACCCAGGGAACGATGTCCACGCCGGCGACGTGGGCCTTGACGAGCTGCTGGACCGCCTTACCGTCGAGAAGCTGCCCGGCCGGCAGTATCTCCTTGCCCTTGGTGTCTAGAGCGGGGCGGCGCAGGGTGCGTCCGTCCAGCTTCGGGGCTGTGTCGTCATTGACCGACATTCGGTTGTAGACCCTCCGGAACGGCGTCTCGACGAAGCCGAACTCGTTGACCTTGGCGTAGGTCGCCAGGTTGCCGATGAGGCCGATGTTCGGACCCTCGGGGGTCTCGATCGGGCAGATGCGGCCGTAGTGGCTGTGGTGCACGTCTCGGACGTCGAACCCTGCCCGCTCACGGGAGAGGCCGCCTGGCCCAAGGGCCGAAAGCCGCCGCTTATGGGTCAGCTCCGACAGCGGGTTGTGCTGGTCCATGAACTGGGACAGCTGGCTCGAGCCGAAGAATTCCTTGATCGCGGCGACCACGGGTCGGGCGTTGATCAGCGATGCCGAGGTGACCGTGTGCGGGTCACTGATCGTCATGCGCTCTTTGATGATTCGCTCCATGCGGATCAGTCCCATACGGAACTGGTTCTGCAGCAGCTCGCCGACCGCGCGCACCCGGCGGTTGCCCAGGTGGTCGATGTCGTCAGGGATTTGCTTCTCGCGTGGCGCGTTGTTCAGCTCAATCAGCTTGCGAAGGAACGCGATGAAGTCGCCCTTCTCCAGGATCCGCAGCTCACGCTGGCGGACGCGCGCGAGGATGTCGGCCTCGTCACGGCCCAGCCTCTTGTCGACCTTGTAGCGGCCGACGCGGCCAAGGTCGAACCGGCGCGGGTTGAAGAACAGGCTTTGCAGAAGGTTGCGGGCGTTGTCCACCGACGGGGGATCGCCCGGGCGAACGCGGCGGTAGAGCTCGAGGAGCGCGTCCTCGGTCTTCATGGTCGTGTCCTTGTCGAGCGTTGACTCCATATAGCGGTGCTCGGGGTTGTTGTCGACATCCCCGAACATCTCCATCAGCGCGCGCTTCTGAGCGTCGCGGTCGTTCTCGGTGCCCTTGAGCTGCGGCAGCTCGAGAGCCTTCAGCAAGACCGTCACCGGGACCTTGCGCTTGCGGTCGATCTTGACCGTGAGGAGGTCCTTCGCCGAGGTCTCGATCTCGAGCCATGCGCCCCGGTTCGGGATGAGCTTGGCGCCGAAAAGCTTGCGGCCAGTGTTGGGATCCTCAGCAGCGGTGAAGTAGACGCCTGGCGAGCGGACCAGCTGCGACACGACAACGCGCTCGGTGCCGTTGACGATGAAGGTGCCTTCGTCGGTCATCATGGCGAAGTCGCCCATGTAGACCTCGGACTCCTTGATCTCGCCGGTCTCCTTAATGGTCAGACGCGTCTTGATACGCAGCGGCGCGGCATAGGTCATGTCGCGGTTGCGGCACTCTTCGACGGAGAACTTCGGCTGGCCGAACTCGTAGTCCAGGAACTTCAGCTCGAAGTTCTTGCCCGTGTAGTCGGTGATCGGGTTGATCTCGTCGAAGAGCTCACGAAGGCCCTCTGACTTGAACCAGTGGAACGACTCGACCTGCGTCGCAATGAGGTCCTTTAGCTCGACCAGGTTCGGGATACGGCCATAGCTAAGGCGCGCGGGTGCTCTCATCTCTGAGATCATTCGGTTCTCCTTAAACGGAAAAGGGCGCGCTCAGGAAATAGGCATGATGAGCGGCCGGGCGTGCACGAACCGTGAGTATACGACGAATCGGCCCCCCAGTGGGGACGCGTCATCGAGGCCAGGCGAAGGAGTCGCCTGACCGAGCTTTCCGGGCACTATAGCACCGCGAGGTTCGGGCTACAAGCCTGAACCGTTGGCCTCCCCGCTTGCCGGGGAGGGTGGCCCGGCACGCGCAGCGTGCCCGGCCGGAAGGGGACGCCCAAGCCTGCACGATCGGGAGAGTTAGCCTTCTCCAATGCCCGACTGGAAAGCGCTGCGGAGCGAGTTTCCCCTCCTGGATCGGTACATCTACCTCAACGCCTGCTCCCTCGGTCCCCTCCCCCGCCGCGGCCGGGCCGCCCTGGCCCGCTACGCCCAGGATTGGGACGAAAAAGGCACCCCGGTCTGGTTCACCGACTGGATTCCGCTGCTGGAGAGGTTCCGGGAGCGGATCGGCGAGCTGCTCAGCGCGCCGGCTGGCAGCACTGCCATCGCCCCATCTGTGTCTGTCGCGCTGACCACGCTCGCGACGGGCCTGCCTCTCCCCGCCGGCCGGGACAAGATCCTGATCGGCGAGCTGGACTTTCCGACCATCGGCCACCAGTGGCTCAGCCGGCCGGAATACGAGGTCGAGTTCGTGCCCAGCCGGGACGGCACGACGATCCCGCCCGAGGCGTTCGCGGAGCGGATCGACAAGCGCACGGCTCTGGTCGCGACCACCCACCTCTTCTATACGACCGGCTACCTCCAGGACGTGCGCGCCATCGCCGACGCCGCCCATGCCGCCGGAGCTTTCTGCCTGATCGACGGCTACCAGACGGGCGGTTGTGTCCCCCTCGACGTCGAAGCGATGGGGTGTGACGCATTCGTCGGTGGCTGCCTCAAATGGCTGAGCGGCGGACCAGGCAATGCCTTCATGTATGTCCGCCCGGACCTGATCCCTCGCATTCGTCCGCACGGAACTGGCTGGTTCGCGACGCGCGACCCTTTCTCGTTCACGCTGCAGGAGCTGACGTTCGCCGACGACGCGAGGCGCCTGGAAACAGGCACGTGGGCGATGCCCTCGCACTACGCGGGGTTGGCGGCGTTGGAGCTGATCCTCGAGGTCGGGGTCGAGAACATCCAGGAGCGTCTGCGCGACCTGACCGACCGGATCCTCGAGAGGTGCGTTGAGGCCGGGGTCAAGACCTTCACCCCGCGCGAGCGGTCACGCCGCTGCGGGATCGTCACCCTCGAGTGCGACCAGCCGGAAGCAGTCGAGGCGAAGCTCCACGCGGAAGGCGTCGTCGTCGACTCGCGCCCAGGTCGCGTGCGCCTCTCGCCGCACTGGTGCGTGACCGAGGCCGAGCTGGAACGCGGAATGGACCTCGTTCTGGATAAGGTCAGGGCCGGGGCCACCTAGCTGTCCCGTGTTGCGCTGCTGGCGACCACCCTCGACGATGGACGCGGGTAGCGCACACTCTGGCTCTGTAAGTGATGCCCATCTTGGATCTCCTCGAGTACCTGGACTCCGACAAACCAGAACCTAGGTCGCGACCCTGGGCGCCAACTGAGGATTGCCTTAGAAGACCCTGAACAAGAAGGAGCCGGGCCCGAAGGCCCGGCTCTCATGCCCCTACCCTTGTTTCTCTTACTTAAGGTCGGCTGTCGCGCCCGCTTCCTTGAGCCTGGCCACTGCCTTCTCGGCATCGGCCTTGCTGACGTTCTCGAGGACCGGCTTCGGCGCCGCGTCGACGAGGTCCTTGGCTTCTTTGAGGCCGAGCTGCGTGAGCTCGCGGACCGCCTTGATCACGTTGATCTTGCTGTCGCCGACCGCCGACAGGGTCACCGTGAACTCCGTCTGCTCCTCTTCGGGCTCGGCCGCCGCGCCAGCCGGTGCTGCCGCGACTGCTACGGAAGCCGTCGCTGCCTTGATGCCGAACTCGTCTTCGATCGCCTTGACGGCTTCGACGACGTCGAGGATGCTCCAGTCTTTCAGGGCCTCCACGAAATCCTTCGGGGTGAGCTTGGTTGCCATGTTTACGCTGCCTCCAATTTGGTTTTGTACGCATTCAGCGTGCCCATGAGCTGCTGAAGCGGTGTCTGCATGATTCCGAGGAGCTGCGCGACGGGTGACTGAAGAGTGCCCATCAGCTGGGCGATCAATGTTTCACGAGAGGGAAGGTCGGCCAGCTGCTTGATCTGGCTCGGCGAGAACACTCGGCCTTCGACGAGCCCGCCGACGACTTCGAGCTTCAGGCGCGTGGCGCGGACCCACTCGTTGATCAGCCTGGAAGGGACGCCGAGGTCGTCGTAACCGAAGGCAATCGCCACCGGCCCCTTGATCTCGTCCTGCAGCTGCGGGAAGCCGGCCGCCTCCGCGGCGCGCCGAGCGAGCGTGTTCTTGACGACGCGATACTCGACCTCGCCGGTCCGAAGCTTGCTGCGAAGGTCCTGGATCTGGTTGACCTTGAGCCCGCGGTAATCCGTGAGGACCGCCACCTTGGCGCCCTTCAATTTTTCGGTCAGAAGCTCGACCTGCTCGACCTTCTGCTCTCTCCTGGCTTTCGGCAAATGAAAAATCCTCCCTGCCCACAATCAAAAGGCAGGAAGGATCCAGCGTCCTTCACTTCTTTCGCCTCGGTAGGAAATTAAGCCGGCGCATCGGCAGGCACCTACGGTCTAGGGCAGAAAAGTGATTATACAAACGTTGGTGCAAACCCCCGCGCCCCACCCGGCTCGTCCGGCATCTGGCCGGACCTAGGAGTTCGCCTTCAGCCAGTCCTCGCGCAGCACCTCGGTGAGAACTTGGTCAACCCAGCGTCCGTCGACGAACGATTCGCCACGGTACCGGCCGGCCTCGCGGAAGCCCGCCGCCGCCTGGGCTTTGGCACTTGCCTCATTGCCATCGAAGTAGGCCGACTTCAGCTTGCGCAGCGGCAGCTGTGTGAATGCGTACCGAGTACGGAGTTGCATCACCTCGCGCCCGAGGCCCTTGCCCCATGCTGTCCTGTCACCGATCATCGTGCCGGTCGTACCGGACCCATATTTCCAGTTGATCGCGTGGATTCCTGTAATCCCAACCAAGGCACCATTGCGCTCCACCGACCAAACCACGTGGTCGGGGTCCCTCGCCATCTTTTCGAGCCACTCTTTCTCTTCGTCGAGTGAAGGCGGGTGACGACGCAGAAGGAAGCGGGTGACCTCCATGTCCTCGAGCCAGGTGATCATCACCACGGCATCGTCTGATGTTGGCGGCCGGAGGTGGACGAGCTTGCCCTCGATGACCGGTCCGTTCATGCCCGAAGTATGAATCGGCCGTTTTAGAGTCAGGAAGAGCCCGACCCGGTCGTTAGTTAGACGACGACCCGAGCTTTGCTGCCTCTTTGACGTCTACCGGGACTGACGGGCCCTGCGTTGCCGCCACAAAGAAGCTGCGCAGGTACTGGCCCTTGGACGTGCTCGGCTTATTGCGGATCAGGGCGTCCACGAGCGCCGTCAGGTTCTGGTGCAGCTGCTGCCCGTCGAACGACACCTTGCCGATCGGGGCGTGCACGATGCCGAACTTGTCGGTCCTGAACTCGACCTTGCCGCCCTTGACCTCGCGAACCGCTCGCGCGACGTCGAAGGTGACCGTGCCCGACTTCGGGTTTGGCATAAGGCCACGCGGCCCCAGGATCTTTCCGAGCGGTCCAACCTTGGACATGATGTCGGGCGTCGCGATTGCCGCATCGAAATCCGTCCAGCCCTCGGAGACCTTCTTGACGAGGTCGTCGCCGCCCACGAAGTCGGCGCCTGCCTCCTGGGCCTCCTTGGCTCGATCGGCGGTGGCGAACACCAACACCCGTACCTTCTTGCCGGTCCCGTTGGGGAGCACCACCGAACCGCGAACCATCTGCTCTGCATGCCTGGGGTCGACCCCCAGCCGGATGTGAGCCTCGACCGTCGCATCGAACTTGGAGATCGAGGTCTCCTTGGCCATCTGGACGGCGGCCTCGGGGGTCAGCCCCCCGTTGCCGTTGCTCGCAAGGGCTGCCTCGATCTTCTTGGCCGCCTCGATGTACTTTTTCCCGCGCTTCTTTGGCATTACTCGATCACCTCGAGGCCCATCGAACGAGCGGTGCCTTCGACCATCTTCATGGCGGCATCCAGGTCGTAAGCGTTGAGGTCCTTCCTCTTGACCTCGACGATCTGACGCAGCTGCTGGCGCGTTACCCTGCCCACCTTCTCGCGATTCGGTTTCGGGGATCCCTTCTCGATGCCCGCTGCTTTCTTGAGCAGGTTCACCGCGGGGGGCGTCTTGAGGACGAAGGTGAAGGTGCGGTCCTCGAAGATGGTGATCTCCGCGGGCACGACGTCACCGGCCTGCTGAGCCGTGCGCTCGTTGTAGGCCTTGGTGAACTCCATGATGTTGATTCCGTGGGGTCCCAGCGCGGTGCCCACCGGCGGGGCCGGAGTCGCCTTGCCCGCCTGTAGCTCGAGCTTCAGGACCGCACGAATCTTCTTCTTGCTCATATCAGTGGACTTTCTCGACCTGCAGCAGGTCGAGCTCGACGGGAGTTTCCCGGCCGAACATGTTGACGAGCACCTTGAGCTTGCCCTTCTCCGGGTTGATCTCGTCCACCTTGCCGTGAAAGTCGGTGAACGGCCCATCGACCACGCGCACAGACTCGCCGACCTGGAACTCGACCCGGATCTTGGGCGCTTCCTGCTTCATCTGCTTCTGGATCGCTCGGACCTCTTTCTCCTGGAGCGGCACAGGGCTGTTCGCGGAGCCGACGAAGCTCGTGACGCCGGGAGTGTTGCGAACCACAAACCATGATTCGTTCGACATCACCATGCGGACGAGGATGTAGCCCGGGAAGATTCGCTTCTGGACGTGGCGGCGCTTGCCGTCCTTGATCTCTATCTCGTCCTCCATGGGGACGAGCACCTGCAGGATCTTGTCCTGCATGTCCATGGATTCGATCCTCTTCTCGAGGTTCTTCTTGACCTTCTCTTCGTGTCCGGAGTACGCGTGTACCACGTACCACTGGGGCTCCGCCTCTGGTGCGGTGCTCTTTTCGACGGCCATCAGTGGGCCACCCCGCTGTAAATGAACTTCTGAGCGAGCTGGCCGAGGATATAGTCGACCCCGCCGATGAAGCCGCCGATCACGATCACGGTCACGATCACGACCAGGGTGTAGCGATAAAGCTCACCCCAGGTCGGCCAGACGACCTTGCGGAGCTCGTCGAAGACCTCGCGCAGGAACCGCAACAGGTTGAACGAGGGGGCCTGCTCGGCACGCCTCCTGGTGGTTACGGCCACTACTTGGTCTCCTTGTGCGGCGTGTGTTTATGACACCACCGGCAGTACTTGCTCAACTCGAGCCTGTCCGGATCGTTCTTCTTGTTCTTGACGGTGGTGTAGTTGCGCCGCTTACACACGCCGCATGCGAGGCTGATGATGTCTTCCATAGTTGGCTCTTTGGTGGGGGCTGAAAAGAAAAAAGCCTAGGTTACCTAGGCGCTGTCAATAGTATCAGGGCAGGAGGGTCCGGGTCAGCGTGTCGGCCAGCCATTCCCTGTAACGCTCCATCGTCCAGGCCCTGTCGACCCGGAGCAAACGGTGCATTTCGGGGCTCGTGAGGCTCCAGACGATGGTGGCAGCCTCCTCCTCGCTCATCTCCCCACGCAGCGGGCCGTTGGCTGCGACCCAGGATACGAACTTGAGCAGGTTCTGGAAGCGGTGCTGCTGGATGCCGGCTCGAATAGCGGCGATCTCTGAATCGACAACCGCCGCCCCTCTCATGATGTCGTCAACTGGGCGCGCTCTCTCGATGATCGAGGTGACGTCCTTGGCAAAGCCCTCGAGCTGGCGTCTCTGGTTGGGCTCGACGCGGACGCTCTGCGGGCCGGACCGGTCCAGGAGATCGATCGACTCATCGTCGCCACCCACTCGCACATCCATCAGGGCTGAAAGCAAGCTGCGCTTGTGGCCAAACCCCGCGTAGACGGTGTCCACGGCGACTCCAGCTTGGGAGGCAATCGCCTCGACGGTCGTCGATGCATAGCTGCGTTCTGCAAACAATGCCTGGGCGGCCTCCAGGATGGCGGCGCGAGTCTGCCGTGCCTGCTCCTTTCGCAGTGCCGAGTCGTAGCGCCGCTGGGGCTTGACCTTTCCCATGGGTTCATCCTACTATTCATAGAATCATCCGAGTATTCCTAGGGTGAATTAGAGGAGAGCCGAAATGAGCGCTGTCACCAATGAGTCAATCTACCGCCGGGTCATCGAGGAAGGGTTCAACCAGGGAAAGATGGAGATTGCAGATGAGTTGGTCGCGCCTGGCGCGGTCGAACACCAGCGAGGTGCCGCCGGAGACGGGCCGGAAGGCCTCAAAAGGATGATCAAGGTCCTGCGAGGCGCCTTTCCAGACTTCACCATCACCATCGACGAGGTGGTCAGCGTCGGCGACAAGGTCTGGGCCCGGCAGCGCGGGGGCGGCACCAACCTCGGGAGCTTCGCCGGCTATCCGGCCACTGGCAAAAGGGCCTTCACCGACGTGATCGACGTCGCCCGATTCGAGGACGGAAAGATGGTGGAGCATTGGGGCGTCCCCGACCAGCTGGGAATGATGATCCAGCTGGGCCACATCACCCTCCCCTCGCGGCCGTCGCCAGTAACCGCTTAGACGAACGGATCCCAGGCATGCACAGCGGGGGTGAAGCCTGGGATCTTCGTCGCCCAATATGATTCGTTTTGTGCCTGGTTCAACCGTAGTCGTGCTTCACGGGGACCAGACCGGCGAGGAGCTGCTCCTCGAAGCCCTCCGCCTGCTGGCACCCGAAGTGCTCGGGTTCGAGGTCAAGCAAAAGGACTTCGACCTTTCGCTCGAGCACAGGCGGGAGACCCGCAACCAGGTGGTTCAGGACGCCGCAGAGGCCTTGAAAAAGACGGGCTTCGGCCTCAAAGCGGCAACGATCACGCCCGAAGCGGCGGGCGACGTCGGCAGCCCGAACGCGATCCTTCGCAAGCAGGTAGACGGGCGGGTGATAGTGCGGACCGGCAGGCGGATCCCCGGCGTCAGGCCGCTGGCGGGAGTCCACGCGCCGATCTCGGTGATCCGCATGGCCGTGGACGACGCCTATGGCGCCAAGGAATGGCGCGAAGGGCATGGGCTCGACGAGTGGGCCTTTCGCACCGAGAAGATCAACCGCCGCACCTGCCGGATAGTCGCGGACTACGCCTTCGCCCATGCCAAGCGGATCCAGGCCAAGGTCTTCGGCGGACCCAAGTTCACGGTCAGCCCGGTTTACGAAGGCATGTTCAAGGAGGAGCTGGACGCGGCGGCCACGCGCAACCCGGACGTCCGCTACGACCCGCAGCTGATCGATGCGACCTACGCGCTCCTGCTTGCGACGACGGGTGAGCCGCTGGTGATCCCAGCTCTGAACCGAGACGGCGACACCCTGTCCGATCTGGTGATGCAGATGTTCGGCACGATCGCGGGGGCGGAGTCGGTGCTGCTGGCGTTTGACGACGACGGCGCGGTGAAGGTGGCCATGACGGAGGCTCCCCACGGCACGGCTCCCTCGCTGCAGGGCAAGAACGTCGCCAACCCCATGGCCATGATCCTGGCCGTCGCTGCCCTGCTCGGATACATGAAGGACGACAAGGCTCACCAGGCCTCGCGCGCGATCTACGAATCCGCGCTGGAGGCTGTCTCGGACGGAATCCGAACCGCTGACCTGGGTGGGCACGCGTCGACGACCGAGTTCAGCGACGAGGTGGTCCGCCGCGTGCGCACCAAGGTCGACGTGTGGAGCTCGCTCGCCGACGTCCAGAGATAAGCCGGCGGCGCTGCGCTACCTGGCGCTTGGCGATTCGTACACCATCGGCACCGGTGCGTCCAGCGAGGCCGGCAACTACCCATCAATCCTCGCGGCCCGCCTGTCGAAAGCGACGGGCGCCAGTGTAGGTCTGACCAACCCGGCGGTCAACGGCTTCACGGCGCAAGACCTCATCGACCATGAGCTTGGTTTCGTCACCCGCCTCACACCTCACCTGGTGACGATCCTTATCGGAGTGAACGACATCGTCCAGGGTCGCTCGGCCGAGCTCTACGTGAGATCTCTGGCCGCGATCTACGACGCTGTGGCTGCTCTCGACCTGGCGAGCGGCCGGGTGGTCGCCATCTCGATTCCCAACTGGTCGGTCGTGCCGGCAGCCGCCGGCTTCGGCGATCCCGGCCGGCTGCGCCGCCTCACTGACGACTTCAACGGCCTGGCACAGACGGAGGCGAAGAAGCGACAGCTCATCTGGGTCGACATCACCGAGATCAGCACTTCAAGCCAAGGCGCACCGGGCTGGATCTCATCCGATCAGCTGCACCCTGGCGACATCCAGTACGCGGCGTGGGCCGATGTGATCTGGAGAGCGGTTCGCGAACCCTGGACGGCCGCCGCGTCCCTGTCTAGACCTTGATTCTCTTGAACGACTCCGCGTACGTGTAGCCCGCCTTCTTCCCCACGTCGCGGTGTCGCTTGCGCATGAACTTCTCGAAGTCCCATTCGGCTCCGGGCTTGGCGACCTGGCTCTTGTGCTTCTTTAACGATTGCATCTTGAGATCGAGGGTCGAGCTGATATCGACGAAGAAATCGCCCGATGTCCAGAAGGGAACCCACAGCTCCTTGACCACATGCGCTGGAAATCCCTCCTTGAGGAGGCTCCGGAAGGCGCGAGGGTTGCGCGAGTCTGGATAGACCGCGGCAAAGGTCGCTTCGCCCACGGCTATGTGATCAGGGTGGGAACCACCCATCGGCGCGTCGAGCAGGCGTCCCGGCAGATGCGTGATCACCAGATCGGGCTTGTACTTTCGGATCATGCGCACGATGTCGCGCCTCAGCTTGAGATCGTGAGTTAGATGCCCATCCTTGTAGCCGAGAAACTCGACCTTCTTGACGCCCAGCACGCGGGCCGCGGCGCGCTGCTCCTTCTGTCGAATGGCCGTGAGCTCGGAGTCCTTCTGGTCTGGATCCTCTCCACCCTGCGATCCGTCGGTGACGATGACGTAAGTGACCTCGGCGCCGTCCTTGGCCAGCTTCGCGACCGACCCGCCGGCTGAAAACTCGGGGTCATCCGGATGCGCCGAAACGACCAGGACGCGGTCGAACTTCGGTGCCTTGGATTTTGGCTTGGCAGCCGTTTTGCGTCTCGTCTTCGTTGCAGTCTTCTTAGTTGCCACGCCAATGAAGAGTACGGGATGACTGCAGCCAGACGTTCCGCCGCACCTATCGCGCGGGCTTTCCCTTCGCCGGTGCTCCCAAAGATGACAGGGGGATCGCAGACGAGATCGGCTTCCACAGCGCTTCGATCTGCTCTGCCGTGAGGCGCGCGCGCGATGCGATCACCCGCCCGCCAAAGGCAGCGGTCTTGACGGCCGCCCAACCGGCGCTGCCGGAGAGGCGCATGGGAACGGTCACCACTGCCGCGAGCGCAGCCGCCTCTTCAGCGGGTCTCGCGCTGCCGTCCATCATGGCGCGCGACAGCACATTGGACATCTCGTCGGTCAGCTGCCACGGCTGCGCGAGAGCCTCGCACTGGGTGCCGCCCAGCCGCCCTAGGGCCGTCACGTAGCGCAGCACCATCGCGCCGCGAGCCCGCGCGCTGGTGGTTGGAATTGCAGACGCAAAAGGCGCATACGAAGCGGCGAACTTGATGGGGGTCAGGTGGTGCCGGCGGACGAGCGCCGCCACCGCATGCCACGTCGCCACCGCCTCGTCATCCGACCGCCGCCTCAGGAAATCAAGTAGCGCGGTCCCCGCATTGACCAGCGGGGAAACGACATCCTGGTTGACCGATGGCACGGAGCCGGCCACCTGAGTCCAGTCCTCAACGCTCAGCGATCCCAGCCTCCGGACGAAGTCGTCGGAATCGACCTCGTCGAGAGGTATAAGCGAGGCAAACGGCTCGTAGTGCTCGACCACCTGGTCGTGCTTCGTGCGAGCCTTGGTCTCTACCGCGAAGCTGGCTCGCTCGACCGCGGCGAATGCCCGACTGCGCGTGAAACTATCCAGGTCCTGCGTCCCCTCGATCGTCGCCAGCAGCGCGCGGACCACGCTGGCCGGCTCGGCGCTGCCCTCCCTCGTCACGCTGGCGACGAGCTGCCTGCGGTCGAGAACGCGGAGCCATTGAATCGGAGTCAGCTCCATGACCACCTTCAGGAACGCGGCCACCTCACCGCTGTTCGGGCCATAAGGGGCTGCGGCTTTGGGGCCTGGGAGCGGCGCCACCCTGGGCGGTTTGATGGCCTCGATGGCCTTGGTCACGGCGGCGCGAACGCCGGCCCCCGTGCCTTTGCGGCCACTGCTCTTATCGAGTGACTTGAACCGGATCACCGGCTCCAATGGCGCCCACAGGGCCGCAATCTCTTCGCTCGAGAGCACCGACCGCCGGCTCAACACCCTCCCGCCATGGACTGCGGTCCGGACCGCGGCCCACCCTGTGTCTCCACTCAGGACGGCCGGGATCGTTGCCAGCGCCGAGAGGGCGACAGCCTCCTCGATTTTCAGGTGCCTGCTCTTCGCCACCGCCTGGGTCAACGCACGCGAGGCATCGTGGTCGAGCCGCCAGGGCTTCGCCAGGATTTCGCACTCAGCCATCGTCAGGCCCTCCACCGCGGTCAGAAATCGCCGGGTTGTCGGGTCGAGGGCGTCGGCGGCGGAGACCGGGATCAGCCCGGCAAACGGTGCGTAGTGGGCGGCGAACTTCAGAGCGGGCAGCTGATGGCGCAGCACGAGCGCCGATGCCGCCTGCCAAGCAGCGACCACCTTCTCATCCGTTCGTTTCTCGAGGGCCTCGAAAAGTGCCTCCCCGGTTCGGGCCATTGGTTCTGACAGCCCGCTTTCGGTTGAGCGAATCGCCGCCTGGATGGCACGCCGCGCCTCGGAAGCCTTGCGTGACGGCTCCTTGGTCACGGAGGCTACGAGCCGCCTGGTGGCCAGAACCTGCCTCCACTGCCAGGGAGTCAGGTGCGCGGCCGCCTCGATGAAAGCCTCGACTTCGGCGGTATTCGCACCGAAGCGCCTCGAGGCGTCGTCATTGGCCCTCTGAATCCGGCCCAAAAGCCCATGAGTCGACTGTGCCATGCCCTCTCAACTGTATCCCGGCGAAGGTCCGGTTCAGGCCGTGTTAAGAGTCGCTTACCACAGAGCCCGAGTTGGCCGTGACGGTCGAAATCACGTGTTTTCCACCTTTTCTAAGGTTCCGATCCCCCCCGGGCGGCCGGCTTCAGCGAGCGAACCGGCTCTAGAGAATAATCGGAGTCAAAAGGAGCCAATTCATGATCTTTGGAGCCCACGTGATCGTGTACAGCAACGATGCGGCGGCGGATCGCACCTTCTTCCAGGAGGTGCTTGGATTTTCATCCGTGGACGCGGGGCACGGTTGGCTGATCTTCGCGCTGCCGCCGGCAGAACTGGCGGTTCATCCCGCCGACGAGGATGTCCGGAACGAGCTCTATTTCATGTGCACCGATTTGAAGGCCCAAATAGCGGCGCTCCAGGCAAAAGGCGTCAGTTGCTCGGACGTGGAAGAAGCACGTTGGGGATCGGTGACCAGGATCCGGCTGCCCGGTGGGGGCGAGATCGGACTGTACCAACCAAACCATCCCTCGCCTTTGGTCCCTCCGCCGCATTGACCTGAGACCCGCGTTTGGGAAACGTCGGTTTGGCTGGAAGCGAGCCGGGCCCCGTCTAAACGCGCCGCGTTGGGCGGGACCTCAAACAGGCAAGCATGTGCCCACGCCCAACTGAAACGACAAGGTGAATGCCCTCGAAGTCGTGCGAACGTCGAGGCACACCTCACCCTCGATTATGACCCTGAACGGAACTAGGGTTGCGCCTGGTGGTTGCGGCCCAACGTCGCCATCCGGAAGCTGGACGACGGCATCAGCGGGCCGCACCCTCCACGACAGCAGCCGTACGTTCCCCATGAAAACAATCGCGAATTCATGTCCAGGATCAACGAGCAGAGAATCCGGAACCTGGGCTTCGCCGTCCACGAAATCCCGGAACTCAGTTGGCGCGTCGGCGACGACCACTCGAAAACCGACACCCACTATGTCTGTGGGCGGGTTCACCAACTGTGCGCCGAGCTGGGCCGCCCGGTATGCCCGCCGAGGTTGGACTGGCCGATTGCTCAGAAGCTCCCCTTGGGCACCCGTTGTGACAGCGCTCTGGACCAGTTCGAAAGCCGGTCCTCGAAGGGCCGATGGCAAGTCCGTAGGGCCCACTGACGCTTGATTCTCCTCGATGACCAGATCGCCTCGATGCAGCACTGTCACCTTGTTCCCAGTCGCGAACGGAAGACGTTCTCCAACGACCAGGTGAAAGGTGAACGGGGCCATGCCTACGCCGTTCGCGGTCACGTCGAATACACCATCCTGGTAGGTCGGAAGGGCGAACGCATGCTTGCCAGGAAACTGCTTGTAAGGGTCGTCAATAGTCTTGACCGCCAGCGCCGGGGAGGTCATCAGGCGATCGCGGCGCCCATCGAGTAGAAAGGCCACGCCCTCGCCGTCTGAGATTCCGGTTTTACCTGATTCGGCCTCGGTCAGAATCAAGTCGTACCGGGCAGGGACGCCGCAGGAGACGCCCACTGCTGGACATTGCTCATCACCTTGATGACCACCTCCGGTCGAGCAAGCCACCGTAAGGAGCGACACAATTACCGAGGCCGACACCAGGGTGTTCCTCACGACTAACAAACGATTGTGAGGCTGTCCATGTATCGAATTAGCAACCCTGTTGCTGAACGTGCCTTCGCCAGCTTCCTTTAGAACCAAGACCGCTTGAAGACCGGGAGCACTGCCGATTGGACGTAGGTCTGCAGGTTCACGGCCGTGTCGACAAGGCTATCGCCAGCGTAAGGAGGTGGGTTCGTCTGGTATGGCGGGATCACTGTGTCAAATCGAAGTCGCAATTTCGCCCCTCGAGCCAGCGTGATTATCGATTTGCACTCAGCCGGAATTCGGAAGACCACGGTTGCCGGATCTGTCGGGAGCGGAGCGAGGTCAGCTTCGGTAACCAAGTCCGCCTGTCTCTCAGCTTCCACCTGGGGTTCCCGTTTACGTTTGGGTCAGACGATCTCTACCTTCATCAGGTTGGTCTGACCGGGGCGGCCGACCGGCACGCCGGCGACGACCACCACCCTGTCGCCATGGCGAACCAGCCCGCTTCGAACCGCAGCTTCCGTCGCGTTGGCGACCATCTGGTCGGTGTCGTTGCTGTGGCTTACCAGCAGCGGGATCACCCCCGAATACAGAGCCGTCTTGCGTAGCACGTCGGGATGGGGGCTGGCCGCGATCACGGGGACCCGGGGCCTGGCTTTGCTGCAGCGGAGTGCTGTGGTACCTGACTCGGTGAAGGCGATGATCGCGCGGGCGCCGAGCTCGTCGGCGCTCGTCGCGGCCGCGTGGGCGATCGCACTGCCGATCTCCCCCGGCTCCCGCCAGATCTGGCGCTGACGCTGAAACGCCGGGTGCCGCTGGGCGGACAAGCAAATGCGCGCCATTGCACGCACCGCTTCAACGGGGTGGGCGCCGACCGAGGTCTCCTGGGACAACATGACCGCGTCTGTCCCGTCCCAGATCGCGTTGGCCACGTCTGACGCCTCGGCCCGGGTCGGGCGGGTGGAGGTGACCATCGACTCGAGCATCTCGGTTGCCGTAATGACGGGTACGCCGGCGCGGTTGGCCCTGTCGATCACCTCTTTCTGCACGGCCGGCAGCTCGCCGAGCTTCAGCTCCACCCCGAGGTCGCCACGCGCCACCATCACGGCATCGGCGACTTCCAGGATCTTGTCGAGGTTGCGGATAGCTTCGAGCTTCTCGAGCTTGGCCACCACCTGCGCCTTGCAGCCCAGACCCTCGAGAAGGCTCCTGCAGGCGAGGACGTCCTCGGGATGGCGTACGAAGGAAAGCGCGACGTAGTCGACACCCAGCTCGACCGCGAGCTTCAGGTCCTGAAGGTCCTTCTCGGTGAGCGCCGGCATCGCTATGGGACGGCCGGGCACGCTCACGCCCTTCCGCTCGCCGAGCAAGCCGCCGCGGACCACCGAGCACTCCGCGCGTCCTGAGGAGCGACCGCGGACGACGAGCTCGATTCGGCCATCGTCCAGGAGCACGCGGTCGCCGGCGTGCAGGGCGTCCACAAGCTCGGGATGGCTGACCTCGATCTCGTTCTCTGCCTCGCGCTTGCCACCGGTCAAGAAGACACGACGCCCGCGCACAAGCCGTTGAAACGCACTCTCCAGGGCGCCCGTCCTGATCTTTGGACCCTGCAGGTCGCCCAGCAAAGCGACAGGACAATCGGCGTCCTCGGCGGCGGCGCGCACGTCCATTGCCGCCTGGCGGTGAGTTACCTCGTCGCCATGCGAGAAGTTGAGCCGCGCGACGTCCATGCCTGCCTTCAGCAGGTTGCGCAGGACCGGCGGCGAGGCGCTCGAAGGCCCGATCGTGCAAACGATCCGCGTTCGGCGTATCACGGGTTCACCTCGCGTACCTGTCCACGCGACGGCCCATCTCGTGCTCAGCGTCAACGACCCTGCGCTCGAGCTCGCGGGCGTCGATCACGGCGCCTCCCATTCCGCGCACCAGGTCGCGCTGCGTGCGATCAGAGGTGGCCACGGTGATGACGTCTCCCGCTTCGGTGGCGCCATAGGCGATTCGCTCGATAACGTGGTCGGCCGAATGGCCTTTGCGAGTGAATATCACCTTCACCCCTTCGATCATCTCTTCCGAGTTCATTTGGGCGGCCGAATGGTGGGCATCGAAAACGACAGTCACCTCGGCCCCTGTGACCATTGCGTACACGGCCAGACGCTCGATCAGCTTGTCGCGTGCCACCTCGAGTGAAACGTCAAGCAGTCGCTTGAGCGGCACCCACGCGTGGATGATGTTGTAGCCGTCGACGATAACCCGCTCCATCAGCGCAGGCGCGGCATTTGTGCTGACCCGATGGAAACCAAGCCAGGGTCGATGCCCGCTGCGGCGGAAACCTGCAACACGAAATCGAAGAATGCCTGGGAGACCGAAGGCACGAACCACAGCACTATGAACACGATGAAGATCGCCGACTGCCCAAAGGTGTTCGCAAGATCCTGTGCCGGGTATGGAAGCCAGGGACGGATAATTCCGAACCCGTCGAGGCCCGGGATCGGAAGCATATTCAAGACCAGCGCGAACGCCTCGATGAATCCAAGGAACGCGAGCGCTGCGAAAAAGCTCAAATGGGAGCTCATCCAGTCGAGGTGGCCCGGAATCAGAAATGGAATCGCGATCAACAGGCCGCACAGCACGGTGCCGACGGGTCCGGCAATCGACACCGCCGAATCCCACGACTTGCTTCTAAGGGCTGACCGATTGATGTAAACGGCGGCGCCAGGCAATGCGATGCCACCGAGAAGCAGGAACGCAATCGGCATTACGACGCTGAGGAACATGCTCGTGTAGAGCAGAGGGTTCAACGTGAGGTAGCCATGCCCGACAACACTCCGGTCGCCACCCAGGTATGCGATCAATGCGTGGCCGAACTCGTGCACGCACACCGAGGTGATCCAACCTGCGGTAACGAACACCACCGTGAGAATCGGGACGCCCGCGGGCACTGTTTCGAAAAATATGAGGGCGCCGCTGCCAACGGTCAGAGCCAGCAGCCCGAGGAACACAGGACTGACCGAGATCACGCCACGGAGCGGTGGCAGTGGTTTGCGTCGAAGCGACGCGTCGGGAGGTCGCGCCGAGCGCGGGTCGCCGGCAAATGAAGGCTTGGCCGCCGTCTGGATATGGCGTCGCAAGTCGTAAAGCGTCAGGCCCGCCTTCTGAAGCGCGGCCGAGGTGATCCGCGTGTCGCTGTAGAGCATCGCCAGTAGCAGGTGGATCGAATCGACCTGGTAGTGGCCGAGAACCCCAGCCTCCCGGTTGGCGTTGACGAGCAGCTGGCGGATCGGCAGGCTGGGAGACCCGTCAGGCACTACCAGGTCAGCGCTGATGGTCGCCGGGTCGCCGCCGAGCTCGCGAATGGATTGCGCCGCGAGAGTGCCGCGACTCTCGAGGATGGCCTTGAGTACGTCGACGGGCTCGGTCTGAGAGGCGCCGCGCGCGGTCGCAATTGCTGCGGCTCGGTCGAGCACCTCGCGCCCCGAATGCGTGAAAGAAATGTCGGCGGAGGCCTTCGCTAGGTCGGACGTGGCGTCAGCCATAACGAAAGTATGAGAGGGAACCAGTCGGTTCCCCCTCATCGGCGGGCGCTTCGCGCGCGCCTGCTCCTCCTCCCGGGATGGGATTAATTACGAATTGGGTTCTCCACGCCACGGTTGGGAGTGCGTGGGACAAAGTCATGGCCGGGGGCACCGGCCAACCCTGCAACGCTAGATAAAACGTCTCGAGAAACCTCTCTAAAGCCGTTCATGTCTTTGGCGCATCACCTCATAGAGGAGGGCGGCGGCAGCGGCCGATGCGTTAAGACTCGCGATGTGTCCCTTGACCGGCAAGCGAACGCGCACATCGCATCGCTCTTTGACCAGCCGGTGGACGCCTTCGCCTTCGCTGCCGACGACGAGGCAAACGGGCTGGGTCATGTCGAACTCCCAGGCCAGCGCCTCGCCTCGAGGATCGAGAGCGACGCACCAGATGTTGGATCGCTTGACCTCGGCAATCGCCGACGGCATGCCGGAAACATGCGCGATGCGCAGCAGCTCGGTCGCGCCTGAGCTCGCTTTGACCGCGGCCGGCGACAGGGGCGCGCTGCGGTGCTCCGGAAGGATTGCGCCATCAGCGCCCGCGACCTCGGCGCTGCGCAGGATGGCCCCGAGGTTCTGCGGATCCATGATCGAATCGAGGGCGATCAGGAGATTCGGGCTTGTCGCCAGAAGCTCCTTCAGGGTCCACTGGCGGCGCGGCTTGAGCTCGGCGGCCACACCCTGGTGCACTCCTGGCGCGAGTATGTCGAGGCGGTCGGGCCCAACGAGCTCGATACGCGCCAGCTTGCTCAGCTCCTCCAGTCGCGGATCGTGACCGAGACCGGATGCCTGCAGGACCTTGAGCACGCGGCCGGCGCGCGCTGCCTCGAGCACGGCATTGCGCCCGTAGATCAGCGGTGCCTTCGATACCTCGCGTTCGGCAGGCGGAGGTCGCCTGTACGAGCTCGCCTGGCCGCGCTCCCGACCACCTGCGCCTGAGGTAGGGCGCGGTCGGCGGTCCGGCCTGTCGCTTGAAATCCCGGTCGGGCCCCTTTCACGACGGCCACCGGCAGGGATAGGTCTAGCGCCCGCAGAAACGGGGCGAGGCCTGCGATCAGGCTTGTCGCCTGGCCTCCTTACTCTGTCCCGACGCGGATTCGCTTCCATCGAACTCCCTCCTTTGAATCCTCGAGGGCGATGCCGCGCTCTCGTAGCTCGTCGCGGAGCCGGTCGGCCCGCGCGAAGTCCCGCGCCGCGCGCGCCGCTTCGCGTTCCGCAATCAAACGCTCGACCTCGTCCGCCAGGCCCGGCTCGTCAGCACCGATCACGTCGACGTGCGCGTCGACTTCGTCCATCAAGGCGAGCAGCTCGCTGTGTCCGCGCTCGCCAACCCTGCCTTCATCCAGGGCGGCGTTGGCCTCGCGAATCAGCTCGAACACGAGCCCGATGCCCTGCGGCAGGTTGAGGTCATCGTCCAGCGCCTCCCTGTAGCCGGCGCGCACGGCGGCGACCCGCTGGACAAGAGCCTGGTCTTCACTCGGCCCCGGAGCCGATCGCCTCACTCTGCCGGCGAAGTCCCGGAGCCGCCGCACCTGTTCCGCAGCGGCATACAGCGCGTCGTTGCTCAAGCGGATGCGCGCTCGATAGTGCGCGTTGGCCATCAGAAAGAAGCGAACCGCCAGCGGGTCGTGCCCGCCGGCGACGAGGTCGCGCAGAGTGGTGAAACCGCCGGCGCTCTTCGACATCTTCTCCCCGCCGGCCTCGGCGAGATGCTCTGAGTGCAGCCAGACCCGAGCGAAGGGCTGATGATTCGCCGCCTCTGATTGCGCAATCTCGTTCTCGTGGTGCGGAAACATCAGGTCGATGCCGCCGCAGTGGATGTCGAACGTGTCACCCAGGTAGCGCTTGCTCATGGCCGAACATTCGATGTGCCAGCCCGGCCGGCCGCGCCCGAACGGCGCGTCCCATGCGGCGCCGAGCTGCTCGTCCCCGGGCTGCGCTTTCTTCCACAGCGCAAAGTCGCTGACCGACTCCTTGTCATATTTGTCCGCTGCAACTCGTGTCCCTGCCCGAAGGCCAGTCCGATCCAGACGCGACAGCGCGCCATAAGCGGGAAAGCTGGCGATCCTGAAGTACACATCGCCCTCCGCGATGTACGCGTGCCCGTGCTCCAGCAAAGCACTGATCATCGCGACCATGTCGCCGATGTGCTCGGTCGCCCGTGGATAGTGCTCGGCAGCTTGTGCCCGCAGGGTCGCCATGTCCTCGAAGAACGCGCTCAGGTAGGGCTTGACGTAGTCGCCAATCGTCGTGCCGGCGTGCATGGCCTGGTCGAGGATCCTGTCGTCGATGTCAGTGACGTTCATCACATGGTTCACGCGGTAACCGACGACTTGCAGGTGACGGCGCAAAAGGTCGTAAAAGAGGAACGCCCGCAGGTTGCCGACATGCGCGAAGTTCCACACCGTCGGACCGCATGTATACATGCCGGCGTGTCCCGGCTCGAGAGGTTCGAACAGGTCCTTCGTGCCGGTGAGGGTGTTGTGAAGCTTTAGAGCCACCGACGTAGGGTAGCTTTAGCCGGTTGCCTCGATGAGGGCCACGGCATGGGCCGCGATTCCCTCTTCGCGACCCAGCGCGCCGAGCCCCTCCGGCGAGGTGGCCTTCACGCTGACCGCCCCGAAGTCGATACCGAGCGTCTTGGCCAGCTGTTTGCGGATGGCGTCGATGTGTGGCTGCAGCCTCGGCTGCTCTGCAACCACCGTGCTGTCGACGTTGACCACGCGGTAGCCGGCTTGGCGCACGGTACGCACGACCATCGTCAACAGGTCCTGGCTCGATGCACCCTGGTAACCCGGGTCGCTCGCAGGAAAGTGCTGCCCGATGTCGCCAAGCGCCGCTGCCCCCAGGAGCGAGTCGATCACCGCATGCGTCAACACGTCAGCGTCCGAATGTCCGTCAAGGCCGAGCGGATGGACGATGTGGACGCCGCCGATCACCAGGTCGCGCCCCGGTCGCAGCGGATGAACGTCGTACCCGATGCCGACCCTCACGTGGTCGCGGCTTCGTGTTCTTTGATGAGCGCCTCCACCACCTCGAAGTCCTCGGGGGTCGTCAGCTTGATGTTGGCGGGTTCGCCTTCAACAGCCGTGACCGCATGGCCCGTCGCGGCGACGAGCTGGGCGTCATCGTCTCCGACGAGGCCGGCGTCGGCCGCCTCCCGGTGGGCGCGCGCAAGGAGCTCATAGGCGAAGGCCTGCGGGGTCTGGGCGAGGACGATGCGCGATCGGTCCAGGCTCTCCACCAGCCGGTTGCCCTCGACGCGCTTGACCGCGTCGCGCGGAGAGATGGCTGGAAAAGCAGCGCCCGATTCCACCGCGGCCGCGAGCACACGGCGAACCAATGTCGCAGTCACGAGCGGCCGGGCAGCGTCGTGCACAAGCACGAAATCGCACTCGCCAAGCGCGGCCAGCCCGGCCCGCACCGACTCCTGGCGGCTTTCGCCGCCGGCCTTCACCGTCACCGGCTTGCGAGGGTGCAAGCCGGCAACCTCGCGCTCCGCATTTTCGAGCCGGCTCGGTGGGCCGACCACGACGATGCGATCGATCTCGTCCAGCGCGAGAAAGAGCTCGAGCACGCGCGCGAGCGTGGTCTTGCCGTTCAAGCGCACGAGCGCCTTGCTGCCGCGGCCGAGGCGTGTGCCCGAGCCGGCGGCGGCGACGATCGCGCCGACGGTGATCGACCTAGCCACTTTCCGCCTTTGGGCGTGGATTGCTGCGACGGCCGTCCAGGGCCGCAGGCTCGGCAAAGATCATGCGGCCCGCAGAGGTCTGGATCACTGACGTGACGACCGCGGTGATGGTTTGGTTCAGCAAGCGCCGTCCGTTCTGGATGACCACCATCGTGCCGTCGTCCAGGCTGCCGACGCCCTGACCGGGCTCCTTGCCCTCACGCGCCACCATAACCACTATCTCCTCACCGGGGATCGCCACCGGACGCATCGCGTGAGCCAGCTCGTTGAGGTTCAAAACGGTGACGCCCTCGAGGCGCGCGATCCGGTTGAGGTTGAAGTCGTTGGTCATGATCCCCCAGCTCTTACGCTTGGCCATGCGCACCAGGTGCGCGTCGATCTCCACGCTGGGGGGCACGTCGTCGTCGACCACTTCGAGTGGGATGGTCGAATCCTTCTGCATCTCGGTGAGAACCTCGAGCCCCCGCCGCCCGCGGCGCCGCCGCGTGGCGTCCGCGGAGTCTGCGACCTGCTGGAGCTCCCGCAGGACGGAGCTGAGGATGATCAATGGCATGTCGACAAAGCCGGTCTTCGCGATGTCGAGAATTCGGCCGTCGATGATCACCGACGTGTCCAGAAGGACGCCGCTCAAGCGGTGGCTCTTCTGCTGGGTCGCCCCGCCGAAGAAGAGCGCCGCCAGCTCGGACCGGCGCGTCAGTCCAATCGAGGCACCCTGGGCGGCCAGCAGCAGGGCCAGGATGGCAGAGAGGAGCACACCGTTGGGAAGGTCACGAACGAACACGCCGATGAGGGACGCGATCACCAACCCGATCACCACTCCCAGCAGCCCGCTCAAAAGATCGGGCAAAGGGGTGCTGGTCAGGCGGAAGTTGAACGTCCTCCAGCCACCGAGCACGTACGGGGTGCCGAGGTACGCAAATATCAAGCCTTCGAGGCTGGTCAGCCCGATGATCACGTAACCGGGATACGAGTGAGCTCCACCGCGTACCAGGAAATAGCCGAGCAGAAAACCGCCGAACAAGCCGAGCGCCGCCCCAAGCCAGCGGGCCAGCATCTCTGAACGCTTCACGGGGAACCTCCTAGGAGACCGAGACGCCGGCCTCCTTTGTGAATCTGCCGGACGTGATGGGTGAAGAAAATGCGGCGGATTGAGCTTCCGCCAAGGTCCGTACCTCGAGCACCTCGAGGCCGGACGGCCGGACGGCTTTGACGCCGGCCGGAATCAAAGCGCGCGTGAACCCGTGCCGGGCCGCCTCCGACAGGCGGCGCTCCAGCTGGCCGACGCGACGCACCTCGCCTGCCAGTCCCAGCTCGCCAATCACAACCAGGCCGTCCGGCAGGGGCCTGTTGAGATCGTTGCTGATGATTGACAGGGCGAGACCGAGATCGGCGGCAGGCTCAGTGATGCGCATGCCGCCGGCGACGTTGACGAAGACATCCGACGAGCCAAGCTTGAGGCCCGCCCGCTTCTCGATGACTGCGATGAGCATGTGCAGGCGATTGATATCCACACCGTTGGCGATGCGGCGAACAATCGCGCTCTCGCCTTTGAGGTTGACCAGGCTCTGGATCTCGATGAGCAAAGGCCGGGTGCCCTCGAGCGCAACGACGATGGCCGATCCTGGCGATGTGGTGGTGGCCTGGCTGAGAAGCGCCGCCGAGGGGTCCGGGACCTCCTCGAGGCCGGCCTCACCCATGGCGAAGACGCCGATCTCCTCGGCTGAGCCGAAGCGATTCTTCATGGCGCGCAGCACGCGCAGCTCTTGCCGCCGATCGCCTTCCAGGTACAGCACGGTATCAACGATATGCTCAAGTACCCGAGGCCCGGCAATCGCTCCCTCCTTGGTGACGTGCCCCACGAGGAAGATCGGGACCCCGACCTCCTTGGCAAGGCGCATCAGCCGAGCCGCAGACTCCCGCACCTGGGTGACGCTGCCGGCGCTGCCTTCGAACCCGGCATCGGTGACCGTCTGGATGGAATCGACGATTGCCAGCTGCGGCTTCGAGGACCGGATTGCCTCACAGATGGCGTCGAGATCGTTTTCGGCAAAGAGCAGGATTCCAGCCTCCATCGTGCCGAGCCGGTGGGCTCGCATTCGGATCTGCTGCGGCGATTCCTCGCCTGACGCGTAGAGGACCTGGCCGCCGCGCACCGCCACCTGGTGAGCGGCGTGCATGAGCAGGGTCGACTTGCCGACGCCGGGCTCACCCCCGACCAGAACCAGGCTGCCGGGGACTATGCCACCGCCCAGAACGCGGTTGAGCTCACCCCAGGCCAGCGTCAGGCGCGGGGCCGCCTCCGTTGCCAGCTCGGTTAGCGGGATCGGTTGGGCGCCGGCTGACATGGGCGACTGTCGCGGCCGGCTGCCGGAGGCCTTGCGGACCTGGAACTCCTGGAGGGTGTTCCACGCCTGGCAATGGGGGCACTGTCCCGCCCAGCGGGGCGTTTCGCCTCCGCAGTCGGTGCAGACGAATGTGATCGTGGCCTTTGGCATCGCTGGACCATCATCCGGTTTTTACAAGCTGAGCCGTAGCCTTTTTACAGGGTCGATCGTTTATTCAATGAGAGGAATCGCCGGAGTGCCTCCCGGCTCCTTGACCCGTACGGCGCCGCCCTGATTACCCCCGGGGCGGCGTCACTTGTTCTGGCCCAAGGGCCAGAACAAGCCCCTCCACTTAGGTCCGGCCTGAAGCCGGACGAACCCTCCCCACTTGCTGGGGAGGGCGTCCCGCTCGCCGAGCGAGCCGGCCGGGTGGGGATGCCCAGGCTGGCACAACCAGACAAGAAGTCTTATCGTCGGGCGTCTGATGGCGATCTCGATCGATCGACTTCGCGAGGCGGCCGAGGTGATCGACCCCGCGTTCAAAGACACTCCCCAGTACCTCTCCGAAACCCTGAGCGCGCGCCTGGGCGTAAACATCGTCCTCAAGGTGGAGTGCATCAACCCGATCCGCTCCTTCAAGGGCCGCGGGACCGACTACCTCATGCACCGAATCGGCGACCAGCCCAATGGATTCGTCTGCGCCTCGGCCGGCAACTTCGGTCAAGGTATGGCCTACGCCGCCCGCAAGCGCAGCCAGCGCCTGACAGTGTTTGCCGCAGTCGCCGCCAACCCTTTGAAGGTCAGCGGCATGCGCTCGCTCGGCGCAGAAGTGGTGCTGGCAGGCGCCGACTTCGACGCCGCGAAGTTGGCGGCCAAGGCGCATGCAAGCGAGACCGGCGCCTTCTATGTGGAGGACGGCCTGCTGCCCGAGATCGCCGAGGGCGCCGGAACGATCGCGCTGGAGCTCGCGCGCATGGACGAAAGTCTTGAGGCGATATTCGTGCCGCTGGGCAACGGATCTTTGATCAATGGGATCGGCACCTGTTTCAGGCAGCTCTCGCCCGCGACCAGAGTCGTCGGTGTGTGCGCCGAGGGAGCGCCATCGATGGAGCTCTCGTGGCTCGCGGGAAAGCCGGTCAGCACTGAGTCCGCAGCCACCATCGCGGATGGGATCGCCGTCCGCGTGCCGATCCTCGAAGCGCTGGTTGCCATGCGCGCCACTGTCGACGAGGTGATGCTGGTCAGCGACGAGGAGATGCTTGACGCCATGAAAATGCTGTTCCTCGAGACCGGCATGGTGGCCGAGCCTGCCGGCGCCGCCGGGTTGGCCGCGGTGGCGAAGCGGCGAACGGAGCTCGAGGGTCTGCGCGTGGCCACGCCGATCTGCGGAGGCAACCTGACCGGAGACCAGATCCGCCGCTGGCTCATGTAACGCCGTCAACCGGCGGCCAGACAGCGCTACCGGCTTTCGAGATTGGCCAGGTAATCCAGGGTCGCCAGGGGTCCTTGCTGGATGAAGATCTCAGGGGCGGCCGCACGTAAGTTGCGCTCGACCGTCCCGGCCAGCTGCACCCGAACCCCCAGTGTCAGCTGGGGGCGCCGCCGGGCGTACGAGGTGATGAAGCGACGGAGCTCTGGGTCCAGGCGGCGAAGCGTCAGCTCGGCCGCAGTCGCCGGCACGTACGGAGTTGGCGCGAACCTCGCCGTTGCACCAGGTACGGGCCAGGGCGCAGTGGGCTCCTCATTGGTCGCGTCGGGCGGCGCCTTCGGAGGTGGCGGCATCCCGGTCCCTGTTGGCGGCCGCCTCCCGCCCGCAAGCTGCCACAGCCTCACATGGTCTGAGTCCTTGACCACCAGGGTGCCGGCCGCGAGGTCACCCAGGCGCTTGCCCTTCCCATTGGCGAAGAGGACGACCATTCCGATCCCGTATCCATACGGAAGGAAGTCGACGATTCTCACTATGTTTCGGATCCCCGCCTGCATGAAAGTGAGCGGCTCGCCCCGATCCCCAACTGCCCGAAGTCGGAACGCCTTTTTACCGACGGTCTGCCCCGACCACAGCGCTTCGCTGGCCCAGAAATACCCGAAGACGTTGATGAAGCTGAACACGATGATCACCAGGCCGCCCACCGTGCTGGAGTTGGTCACTGTGCTCGCTCCGAAGCCGAAAAAAAGCACGGCCACCTCGACGAGCGCGACGATCAGCAGGTCGATGATCTGAGCGATCGCCCGCGTGCCAAGGCCGGCGATCTGGAAATCGAACGAGACGCGCTCAGGCGTAGCGACAACGAGATCGCTATCGGAGAGCGGGCGCTCCATGTCGCGTATTTTGCTTGCCGTGCGCTCTGAGGAGTTCGTCGCGCTGCGGCGCGAGGACTGGAACCGCCTCGAGAACCTGCTGGCGCGGGCCGGCGCCAGCCGTCTGAATGCCCTTGCGCCGGCGCAGGTGTTGACCCTGACGGCGCTGTACCGGCGCGCGACCGCCGACCTCGCACGGGCCCAGCGAGACTGGCCCGGCGAGCCAGTCCACAGCTACCTCAACGGCCTGGTCGGCCGGGGACACGGCGTCGTGTACAGGCGCGGGGGCAGGGTCTGGAGAAGGATCCGTGATTTTTACGCGGTGTTGCTTCCGCGCACTTATCGGGAAGCTTGGCCCTATCTGCTGGCTTCGGCGGCCTTGCTCTTCGTGCCGGCCCTGGTCAGCTTCTTCGTAGTCCTTGCCAACCCGGATTCAGCCACCGCCGTGGGCGCCTCCCCCGACCTCATCGATCAGGTGCGGCACCACAAGCTGTGGACCGACATTCCGCTTCCGGTTCGTGCGATCGCAGGCGGCGCGATCATGGCCAACAACATCATCGTCGTGATGCTGGCATTTGGTTTTGGCTTGGTGTTCGGGCTGCCCGTTATCTATGTCCTGATAACCAACGGCATCAGCATTGGCGGCCTATTCGGCCTCACTGCGGCATACGGGCTGGCCGGCGGCCTTTTCGACTTCGTGATCGCCCACGGAGTCCTGGAGCTTTCGGTGATCGTGGCCGAGGGCGCAGCCGGCTTGATGATGGGCTGGGCGCTGGTTTCGCCTGGTAATCGGAGCCGCGTCGATGCGTTGGTGGACGCGGCCCGGCGCGCGTTCATCCTGCTGATCGGCCTGGCGCCGCTTCTCGTCGTCGCGGGCACGATCGAAGGCAACATCTCCCCGTCAGACGCACCGTTCGCGGTCAAGCTCGGGATCGGCCTGACGACGGGACTGCTGTTCTACTCGTATTTACTGCTCGTGGGCCGTCGGCGGAGCCTTACAGTAGCGCCCGCTCCTTGAGCTCGAGGTAGCGTTCGACCAAAGCCGGGCTGAGGCTGCCGGCCACGACGTCGAGCCCTAGCACCCCTCCCCGCCGCAGCAGCTCGAAGCTCTCGCGGCGGCTCGCAACAAATTCTTCAGCCGCTGCCCACTCATAGGCGCGCGATGAGGTGGCGATGGGCTGATCACGCGCCCTGAGGACGCCGGGATCTGACATCGCCACCACGAGCACAAGGTGACGGGCGGCAAGTCGAAGGCAGTGCGCTACAAGCTCCTTCGAGGCCTCGGGGTCCTGAACATCGGTCAGCACAACCACCATCGAGCGGCGCCCGAGCCTTAGCGCGAGGTGAGTGAACGCGTGGCCGAAGTCGGGCTCGACGTAGTCGGACTTGATGGAGTACAGGGCCTCGGTGAGACGGCGGATCTGCGAGCTGCCGCGTTCAGGCTTGATGAAACCTGTGACGCGGTCGTCAAACGTCATCAAGCCGACGCGGTCGCCATAAGCGTGCGCGACCCACGCCAGCATCAGCGCTGCGTTCACTGCATGGTCGAGCTTGTCGAGCTCGCCGGCAGGTGCCGTCATCAGTCGACCGCAATCGAGAGCGATCATCACCTGCTGGCCGCGCTCCGCCTCAACTTCAACCACCACCGGCCGGTCGCGCCGTGCCGTGGCGGTCCAGCTAATTCGTCGCGCGTCGTCGCCGCGCACATAGTCGCGCAGGCCTGCGAACGCGGTCGATGCACCAGGTGGGCGCGCCCGCCGCAAGCCGGCCATTGCCCGAAGGCCGCGGCGCAGGGTCAGCTGCACTTGTTTGATGGCCACGACGTTGGGAAACACGGCGACCTCGTCGGGACGCGCCAGGCGAACCTGCCGGCGCCACCAGCCATCCTCCCTCGACACCTGTACGTCGACCGGGCCGAACTGGAATGCGCCGCGTCGCGGTGAGAACGTGAAATAGCTCACCGACAGCCGGCCGCTTTTGTCGAACCGCCCCGCAAGCTCACGCGGGTATGGCTTTAGCTCTGCGGGGGCGTGATCCGCGACCCGGGCGTAGAGGCCGGCGGCGGCCGGATTCTCAACGGCCACGGTCACCTCTTCCAGCTCGCCCAGAGAGAACGGTTCAGGGACGTGACGCAGTACGCGATAGCCGGAGCGGCCTGGCAGCAGCGCGAGGTCGCGCGAGACGATGAGCACGAGTCCGACGTGATACGCGACGGCGACCACTCCGATCAGCGGGGATGCGATCGACAGCGCGATGAGCACGGCCCCGATCGCGATCGCCCAGAGCAGGCGGGGTTGTGGCGCGAGTCCCCGAATCAAGTGATCAGCGCGGCGGAACGACTCGTGCCGCCACCGCCTCGAGGACGCTGTCGGGTGTCTGACCACCGACCTCGGCCTCGGGTCGCAGGATCAACCGGTGGCGAAATGCCGGGGCAAGCAGCGCTTTGACATGGTCAGGAGTGACGAAGTCGGATCCGTCGAAAGCTGCCAGGGCCCGCGACGCGAGCATCAGCAGGACCTCCGCGCGAGTGCTTGCTCCCAGCGCAATCTCCGGGGCGGTCCGGGTCGCAGAAGCGAGGTCCACGACGTACTTGCGGATCTTCTCGTCGATCACGACCTTCGCCACCTGCTCGCGGCACGCGTCGATGTCGGCGCCGCTTAGCACAGGCTCCACCCCCGCCTTCGAGGGATCGCGAAGCTCGATGCCCGACTCCCAACGCCGCAGGATTTCCATCTCGTCAGCGGAAGTTGGATAGTCGAGCCGGATCTTGAACAGGAAGCGGTCCTGCTGCGCTTCGGGCAATGGGTAAGTGCCCTCGTACTCGACAGGGTTCTGCGTGGCCAGGACTAGAAAGGGGGCCGGCAATGCAAGCTGTTCGCCTTCGAGGGTGACTCCCCTTTCCTCCATTGCCTCGAGGAGCGCCGACTGGACTTTGGCCGGTGCTCGGTTGATCTCATCTGCCAGCAGGACGTTGGTGAAGATCGGCCCGCGCCGTAAAGCAAAGGTTCGATTCGCAAGGTCATAGACCGAGGTGCCCACGATGTCCGCCGGCATCAGGTCGGGCGTGAACTGCACGCGGCTGTACTGGAGCGACAGCGCGCGCGCCATCGACTTCGCAAGCAGCGTTTTGCCGGTTCCGGGGACGCCTTCGAGCAAGACATGGCCTTCAGCCACCAACGCGATCGCGCAGAGGCGGATGGCATCCTCCTGGCCGACTACTGCCTTGATCAGCTGATCGCGAAGTCGCGCGTAGAAGTCGGGAGCGCTGACGGCGCCGGGATGTGCGGTCATTTGACCTCCTTGGACGCGGTGGAACGGAGCCGGTTGCGCTCCGGGGAAATCGGATAGGCGACGTCGTGCAAGCGCTGCGCCGCTTTCAACAGGTCGGCCTCCCCGCCTGCTGAGCTCTGGAGAGCGCTTTCGGCCTCGGCCAGGTCGGCGGCGAGCTCCGGCGCACGAATCCACAAAGCGTTCCAGAAGCGCTCACGTGGTTTCAAAGGTAGGCCGGTCCGGGCTGCGACCGCTCGCTCGCTGGCGGTTGCGAGGACGCCGAGCGTGACCGCGCGAGCGCCGGACCTGCGCAGAAGCTCACCCACCGCCACCGCCCATTCGGCGTCAGCCCTGGCGGTTTCCGCAGGCCGTGGAATCAGGGGTCCGAAGCCCCGGCCGCGAAGGAGCAGGCCCACGAACACCGCCACGAGCAGCCACATGATCCCGGCACCCCAGGGCGTCAGCAGCCAGGCTTGCGGGGATAGGTCGCTGAAAGTGAGCCCGTGATGAAACTCGTCGAAGGCCACGGTGCCCCGATCGGTGCCCAAAAGATCAGCCAGCATCCGACCGTTGTCTTGCTTGTCGAGATAGCCGTTGCAGAGCACGAGCGGGTCGGCGAGCACGACCACTCGCCCGCTTCCCAGAGAGCTCATGTACCCGAGTGCGAAGCCGCCGGGGGAACGCAAGATCGATACCTGGTTGCTGGCGGGGTCGAGCGGAATGGCGGAGAGGCCGCCTGCCACTGTGGTCACCCCAGCAAGGACGGGCTCTGCTGTCGCGGGTGAGCTACTTACCATGCCATTTAGGCGGGTGACACCAAAGGCGCGATCCAGCTCGGCATCGCCCTGCTCCGACGCGTAAATGAGGACACCGCCCGACCTCACCCAAGCGGCAGTCCGGTCGGCCTCCTCGGCGGTGAATGGGCTCGTGGGAGTCAACACGAACATGAGGCCGTTCGCCGGCGGTGGCGTGAATGAACCCGCGATCTCGATGGTCGGGTGCCCCATGGCTTGAGCGAACAAGACTGCTGCCGACGCTCCATCGGCCGCGTCGCTGGTGGAGCTGTGCTCCGGCGAGCCTTGCGATGGCTGGACCAAATATGCCAATCCCGCAATCGCCAGGGACAGGACGGCTGCAAGCAACCAGCCTCGCGCTCCTTTCATGCGGCCATTTCCTTCGGCTGCCGGAACGGCGCCGCCACCTGAACGGCCATTTCGTAGGTTGCCCTGTCGACGTCCCGGCCGCCATACACCGCCGCTTCAAATGGCGCCAGCAGGGGTCGCAGGCTGCCGGGGTCGGCGGCGTGCTGGAAGATCTCGCGCACGGTTAGGGGGCTGCCTTCCCATGTCCTCTCGCCCGCAAGCGTCGCGGCGACACCCGCGCACAGCGAGCGTATTGCTCCAATTCGGTCGCCTGCGGCCGCGAGGCGGTCAGCCTCGGCGAAATAGTCCGCCGGAGCCCGAGGCCCAGTCGAGCTTCCCGTCGCTGAGCCCTCACGTAGGCGCCCGCGGGTGGAGCTGAATATGAGCACGGCTACGATCGCCACCCCGATCGCACCGAGGATGTAGTAGACGTAGTCGGGCAGAGGCAACGAGCCCGATTCACGTCGAAAAATGTTCAGCAGGTCGTTGATCCGGTCGTTGATCCAGTGACGCAGTCGATCGAGCCAGGTCTCCGGTTGGTGCAAAGCGTCGTAGCGATGCATCGCCAGCACGTCGTGGAGTCGCTGCTGCGCTTGCGCAGGATCTGACGTGTCCGCCGGGTGGTTGAGCGCATCGAGCAAAGCCTGCAGCCGGTCGATGGCATCCGCGAAGTCGGGCGGGCTGGCTTCCAGGTCAGCGATGATCTCGCGCTGCGCCATGCCCGTGCCGCCCTCGAAGACCGTGAGCGCCAGCTGGGCGGTAGCGGTGTCATTCGGCAGGGCGCCACGCACCAACGACAGCGTGTCCTGCACCGCCTGCTTGTAAGCGGCAGGGCTCGTCGCGTCCGCCGCTGCCTGCGCCGGAATGACAACCGCGAACGCAAGTGCAAGCGACCCGACAGCGATGATTCGGGCGAGTGTGCGCGCGATGTGAGCCGTCACGCCGCGGGAGGCGGGGTTCCCACGCGTTGCGCGAGCTGAAAGAGATCGAGACCTTCTCGTCGCACGCGCAGATCGAAATAGATGAGCACGATGGCAATCAGGAGGATCGGGCTGACGAGCGAGCTGACGAGGATGCCTGCCGCCTCCGATATCGCAAGGCTGAGGTATGAGGAAACGACGGCCTGCAAAAGAATCTGTCCCAGGTAGAGAAATGCCTGAAGGGCGGAGGCCACCACCTCGACCAGGATGTACATCAGAAAAAGAATCAAGAAAGTGCGCCACCAGCGACCCTCGACCAGGCGCCAGCTCCGCCCCAATGCGGCGCCCAGTCCGATGTTTTCGACGAACATCGCGGGCATCCATGCGATCCATCTGACGCCGATCCAGATCCAGAGCGGAAACACGCAGAAAAGCAGGGCCATCCCGGCCACCAGCAGGAAGTACCCGACGATGTGAAGGTAGCGGCGCAACGCGGCGCGCAACGCACTCCAGAAAGTGACAGGCCGCCCGAGCGCGGATTCGCAAGCGGCGTACGTGATTGAGCCGTACAGCAACGGGTACACCGCGACTGTGATCACGAAGAAGACTCCAAGCGAGGCAAAGATGGGGCCAAGGTCCGGGGGTTGATTCGAGGCCACTTGTTGAGCGAGGTTGTTGAACACGGTGAAGAAGCTGATGCCGGCGCTCGCGGCGAGCGGGATCGACAGGATGACGGAGATTCCCGCGAATAGGAAAAAGTGGCGTCGGTACATCCTGAACGTCTCGTCCAGGAGGTCGCCGATCTCGAGGGGACGCAGGCGAAGCGGGGCCGGAGCGCTCAATGTGCGAGCCATTGTCGCCCGTTGGAGGGTTGTTAAGGACGCCCGGGGAGGAAGTTCCGAGCTAGGGCTTGGCTGCCGCCGCTGCGGGCTCCTTGTGCTTGTGCTTCACCGGCGTGAACTTCAGCGCATCCTCTCCGTCCACGTCGATCTGCACCGTGTCGCCACGGGCGATCTTTCCACGCAGCAGGTGCTCGGACAGCTGGTCCTCGATCCTGCTCGTGATCACGCGCCGCAGCGGGCGCGCCCCGTAGACGCGGTCGTAGCCCTCTTTGGCCAGCAGGTCCTTGGCCGCATCGGTGACCTCGATGATGATCTGCTGCTCGACCAGGTGCTTGCTCAGCTTGTTCAACTGGAGGTCGACGATCTCCCGGATCTGAGCAGTGGTCAGGCTCTTGAACACGACCACGGCATCGACACGGTTGAGGAACTCTGGGCGGAACATCCGCTTCAGCTCCTCGTCGATCTTCTCTTTCGTGTTCTTGTGGCGGCGCTCCACCTCGCCGGCCTCATCCACCACAGCGGGCTGGAAACCGAGCGACGTACCCGCCTGGTTCACATCGCGAATTCCCAGGTTGGAGGTCATGATGATTACGGTGTTCGCGAAGTTGACCACCTTGCCTTTCGCGTCGCTCAGTCGCCCGTCCTCGAGGATCTGCAACAGCATGTTGAACACCTCGGGATGCGCCTTCTCGATCTCGTCGAACAGGATCACCGAGTAAGGCCTGCGCCTCACTGCCTCGGTGAGCTGTCCGCCCTCGTCATAGCCGACATAGCCCGGAGGTGAGCCGACCAGACGTGCCGTCGTGTGACGCTCCATGAACTCGGACATGTCGAGCTTGATCAGCGAGTCCTCCGAATCAAACAGGTACTCGGCAAGGGCTCGAGCCAGCTCCGTCTTTCCGATTCCTGTCGGACCCAAGAAGATGAACGACCCGATCGGACGGCGAGGGTCCTTCAAGCCGGCGCGCGCGCGCCGCACGGCCTGCGACACGATCTTTATAGCCTCGTCCTGGCCGACCATGCGCTTGTGGATCTCTTCTTCCATGCGCAACAGACGCGCAGTCTCTTCTTCGACGAGTCGAGAAACCGGCACGCCGGTCCACGCGGCCACGATCTGAGCGATGTGCTCCTCGTTGACGTCCGGGACCGTCTCGCCCAGCTTGTCGCGCCACGCCGCCTCTTTGACAGCGAGCTTGTCCTGCAGCTTCTTGACCTTGTCGCGCACGCTCGCCGCGGCCTCGAAGTCTTGCTTGTTGACCGACTCATCCTGGTCGGTGCGGTGCTTCTTGATTTCCTTCTGGAGCTCTTTGAGATCATCGGGTATGGTCGTGAGCTTCATACGCACGCGCGCTGAGGCTTCATCGATGAGGTCAATCGCCTTGTCGGGAAGCGCGCGATCGCTGACGTAGCGGTCGCTCAACACCGCGGCGGCGTGCACCGCTGAATCGGTGATCGTGACCCTGTGGTGCTTCTCGTAAAGCGACTTCACGCCGTTGAGGATGTCAATGGTCTGGGCCAGGCTCGGCTGGTCGACGAACACCGGCTGGAAGCGGCGCTCGAGCGCGGCGTCCTTCTCGATGTACTTGCGGTACTCGTTGAGCGTGGTCGCCCCGATGCACTGGATCTCGCCGCGCGCCAGTGCCGGCTTCAAGATGTTGGCGGCGTCGATCGCGCCTTCGGCTGCACCTGCCCCGACGAGCGTGTGCAGCTCGTCGATGAACAGGACAACCTCGCGGCTGGATCGGATCTCATCGAGGATCTTCTTCAAGCGCTCTTCGAATTCACCTCGGTACTTCGTACCGGCGACCAGGGCGCCCATGTCGAGCGTGAGCACGCGTTTGTGCTGCAGCGACTCTGGCACGTTGCCTAGGTTGATCTGCTGGGCTAGACCTTCGGCGATGGCTGTCTTGCCGACACCCGGCTCGCCGATCAGGGCTGGATTGTTCTTGGTCCTCCGGCTGAGGATCTGGATCACGCGCTCGATCTCCAGCTCGCGGCCGATGACGGGATCGAGCTGGTTGCGTCGCGCGAGCTCCGTCAGGTCGCGGCCGAACTGGTCGAGCAGGGGGGTCTTCGACGGCTTCTTGGGAGCCGGCTCGGCCTCGGTCTCGGCGCTCGAATCGTGCAGCAAGCGCTCGATCTCCGAGCGAACCTTCTCAAGGGTCGCGCCGAGGTCCTCGAGCACGTGAGCGGCTATGCCTTCGCCCTCGATGAGCAGTCCAAGCAACAGATGCTCGGTACCGACGTAGTTGTGACCCATCCGGCGCGCTTCCTCGAAGGAGATCTCGATCACCTTCTTGACGCGCGACGTCGGAATGATCTGCTGGATGATGATCCGCTCGTTCCGGCCGAGCACCGACTCGATCGTTTGGCGGACCTTGCCAATTTCCACGCCAAGGTTGTTCAGAACCTTGGCGGCGAGGCCTTCGCCCTCGCGCAGCAAGCCCAGGAGCAGGTGCTCCGTTCCGATATAACTGTGGTGCGATCGTTCTGCTTCTTCTTGGGCGAGCGTCAGAACTTTCTTAGCCCGCTCAGTGAATCGTTCAAAGGGATACAAGGTCTTCCTCCTGGACTACGACCTGCTTAGGGTGGGGCCAGCACCTCCTCGATCTGTTGTTAAAGGTACCGGGTGGTACCGCACCCCTAATATAACGAACAACTCAACCGGCGTAATTCCCTGGTGGAGGCACATTTGAGGCCGCTACTTCAGCGCCTCGGCGGTTTCCTCCCCGCGGCGATCGCCCTGGCGCTGCCTACCGTATTCGTACCTGTCGCCGTCGACTCCTACATACTGCCGCGCGCCGCCATCGTTATCGCCGGCGCGGGCCTCGGCTGCGGCCTCGCGCTGCTGCTCCCTGGCGGGCCATCCTTGGGCCGGCTGCGCCTGCCCCTGATCGCCGCCGCCGGCGCCGCCGGCCTTGCCTTTGCCTTCTCGGTTTCCTGGCCGCTGAGCTTGGAAGGCTCATATACCCGCTACGAGTCGCTTCCAATCAGGCTCGCTTACCTGGGCCTGCTGGCAACGCCGGTCTGGCTTCTGCGTGACCGGGCGGCGCGGGACCGGGTGATTCCCGCCTTTGTCATCGGCACTTCAATCGCTGCGGTTCAGGCGCTCGGTCAAGCCGTCCTGCTCCTGAACCACTCCATCGACTACCGGCCGGACGGCAACCTCGGCAACGCCAACCTGCTCGGCGCTTTGCTGGCGATGGCGATACCGCTCGCCTTCGCGCGAGGGCTGCTCGCGGCCCGGTTCGGCGTCCTCTGGTGGGCGGGCCTGGCGCTGATGTCCGGCGCGCTCGTGGCGACGACCTCACGAAGCGGCGGGCTGGGCGCGCTGGCCGGCTGCCTTGCGGTGATCGTGTTCATGCTCAAGGGCAAAAAGGCGCTCGTTGGCGCCGCGGTGGCGCTGGTGATCGTCGGGGCCGGCTTGGCGCTGATCGTTGCTTCGCCCCTCCGATTCCTCAACGACGACCCCGGGCCCGCTCGCCTTCACCTGTGGTCGGATGCGATACACATGATTGCGGCGCGGCCGCTCACCGGCTGGGGTGAAGATGCGACGGGCCTCGTCTACGGCCGGTTCCTCAGCGGCGACTGGGCCCCCGAGGTCGACCGTGCGCACTCGGGTCCCCTTGACATTGCCGCCACCCAGGGACTCATCGGTCTTGGCGCTCTGGCGTGGGTCCTGTTGACGTTGTTTCGCGGTTTCTGGCGCTGGCGTTTCGCCGGATCGATTGGGCCTCTCGCCGCAGCATGCGTCGGCTACAGCATCTGGGTGCTCTTCAACTTCGACTGGGCTCCCGCCACCGGTGCGTTCTGGCTGCTGGCCGGCATAGCGTGGTCGGGGGTGAGGGCGGCGGAGAGTGAAGCCGGGTTGGCGCCCCAACCCGCCGGCCGGCAGGCCTCAGGCCCTAAAGCCGCTCCCGCCCTGGTTGCAGTGGCGCTGGCCGCCGCTGTCGTATGGCTTGGCGCGATGCCCGTGCTGGCTGACGTCTGGTACTACCAGAGTCGATTGGACTTGTCGGTGGTCGTCGATCCTCTGCAAGGGCGCTACCACTGGGCCCTCGGCCAAGGACTGGTCGCGATCGGATCGACATCTCGTGGGCTGGCCCAGATGCAGCTGGCAGCAAAGCTGGGTGAGAGCGATCCTCAGCTGTACCTGGACATCGGCGACGCCGATGAGCAACTGGGCCGTGCTGTCGAGGCCCAGGCCGCCTACCGGATGGCGGTCACCATCGATCCCTACTTCCGTCCAGCCAGGGATCGGCTGGCGGGCAAAGGCGTGCCTGCATCAGGCTGAGCTGGACGCCCGCACCGTCGCCGGCGAGTCCGGCTTAGGACTCTTCCTCCACGTCTTCGTACTCGTCGGCCCGGTGCTCGGTCCGCGCTGCCGCGAGGGTTGCAGGCGGAGCCGAGAGCTGCTTCAGGCTGAGCGAGATTCGGCGCCGTGCGGTGTCGATCCCGATCACCTTGACCTGCAGGTCCTCCCCCACCTTGAGGACATCCTCCGTTCGCTCCACGTGATCCCAAGAGAGCTCGGAGATGTGCAGCAGCCCTTCGATGCCGGCCATGATCTGCAGGAAGGCGCCGTACTTCTTGGTTTTCGTGACCTGGCCCTCGACGATCGAGCCGATGGGCATCGACTGGACGAGCTTCTCCCACGGGTCTTGCTGGAGCTGGCGAAGCGAAAGCGAGATGCGAGTCTGCTCCGGGTCGAGCTTGATCACCTTCACGGTGACCTCGTCTCCAAGCTGAAGCACGTCGGTGACCTTGGACACGCGGTCCCAAGAGAGCTCTGAGATGTGGATAAGCCCGTCGGCGCCGCCGATGTCGACGAACGCTCCATAGCTTGTGATGCCCGACACCGTGCCCTTGACCGTCGTGCCCGTCAGCAGCCGGCTGAACAGGTCCTCGCGCTTGCGCGCGCGATCCTCGTCCTCGGCCGCCTTCTGGCTGACGATGAGCCGGTTGCGCTTGCGGTTGACCTCCAGGATCTTGACGGGGATCCGCTGGCCCACCAGCGACTCCAGGCTGCCGGCGTAAGCCCGCGCGACCTGGCTGGAAGGCAGAAATCCGCGCAGGCCCAGGACGTTGACGATCAGGCCGCCCTTGTTCTGCTCCCGAACGTCGGCCTCGATGACCGAGCCGTCGACCTGCTTCTCGGCAGCGACGATCCAGGTGGTCTCCGCTCGCGCCCGCCGAAGGCTGAGGACGACGTTGCCCTCCTCGTTCTCGGGCTGCAGGACGTAGACCTTGATCTGGTCCCCGGGCTCGAGTCCGACGGAATCGGCCTCGCCGCGGAGCCCAAGCTCCTTGCTGGAGATAACACCCTCAGCCTTGGCACCGATGTCGACAAGAACCTCATCGGCATCGACACGAACCACGATGCCATCCACGATGTCTCCGTGGTTTGGAGTCTTGAAGGCCTCCGATTCGTAATGGAGGTAGTCCTCCATCGTCATCGGGTTGGATGAGTCTCTTTCGGTAGCCTCCTCTTGTTCAGTCAGGACAGCACCGGACTCATTTGACAACGCGCATTCCCCCTAAGGTTTATTGGTGTGGTGTTGGTCGTCAGATCGGCCTCCGCCAGTAACGAACCGCAATTGTACCGCAGAAATCCGACTTATCCAGGAAAAGGCTGAGCCAGGTCGTGGTTGTCGATCAGACGCGTTTTTCCGATCCAGACGGCCAGCACAGCCAGGGTTCCAGGCGCCCCAAAGGTCTCAGGATCGACCAGCTCCGCGTAGGCCACCTTGGCCAGCGGCTCGGCCTCGAGAATGTCCAGAATCCCCCGCCGCAGCCGGCTCTGATCTTGCTCGCCCTTCGCGTACGCCTCGGCCGCCCAGCGTAAGGAGAGGCTGAGGGAGGCTGCGGCCTTTCGCTCGTGCGGCCCCAGGTAGGCGTTCCGGGAGCTGAGCGCCAGGCCGTTGGCCTCCCGAACCGTCGGGCATACGCAGATCTCGACCCCGGTGTCGAGGTCGAGCGCCAGGCGCTTGACGACCGCGACCTGCTGGGCGTCCTTCTGCCCGAAGTACGCCCGATCGGGCTGGGTGGCGTTGAGCAGCTTCGCGACAACCGTGGCCACGCCTTCGAAATGCCCAGGACGCAAGCTCCCTTCGAGCGGCTCGGCCACGCGCCCAACCCTCACGCGAGAGCTGGCGCCGGGCGGATACATAGCGGCGGCGGTTGGCACGTAGACGGCATCGACTCCAGCCTTCGTGAGCAGCTCGAGGTCGCGGTCAGGGCTGCTCGGATATCGTTCGAGATCCTCGCGGGGGCCGAACTGGATCGGGTTCACGAAAACGCTGACGACGACCATGTCGTTGTCACTGCAAGCCTTGGCCACAAGGCTCATGTGGCCGGCGTGCAGGGCGCCCATCGTCGGCACCAGCCCGATCGACAGCCCCTCCCGCCGCCACCGGCGCGAGGCCTCGAGCATCTCACCAGGGTTGACGAGGACGATCGGAGCGCTAGCCGGCGCCGTACTTGACCTCTTCTCGCGGCTCCTTCACTTGCGTTTCCTTCGATACCGGAGCCACACCGTTGGCCGAGTAACTGTGCTCGGGGCCCGGGAAAGCGCCCGACCCTACCTCCTGGGCGTACTGCTGAGCGGCTTTGCCAATCTCCTGCGCCAGGTTGGCGTATCGCTTGACGAACTTCGGCGGCTTGCCGCTCGTCATACCGAGCATGTCGTGCAGCACAAGCACCTGGCCATCGGTCCCGGGACCCGCGCCAATACCGATGGTCGGGATGTGCACGGCGCGCGTGACCCGAGTGGCAACTGCGTTCGGCACACCTTCGAGCACCAGGCTGAACGCGCCGGCCTGCTCCAGCTCCTTGGCATCCGCGAGGATGCGAGCCGCCTGCGACTCGCTCTTGCCCTGGACTTTGAAGCCGCCCATCTGGTGCACGAACTGCGGAGTCAACCCCAGGTGACCCATCACGGGTATCCCCATCGCAGTCAGGCGCATGGTGATCTCGACGATGCGACCGCCACCCTCGAGCTTGACCGCATGCATGCCGCCCTCTTGCAGGAAGCGCCCGGCGCTTGTTATCGCCTGCTCGACCGATGCGTGGTAGGACATGAAAGGCATGTCACCCACAAGAAGGGCTTGCCTGGAGCCTCGAGACACAGCTTTGGCGTGGTGGATCATCTCGTCCATGGTTACCGGGAGGGTGGTCGGGTAACCGAGCATCACCATTCCCAGGCTGTCGCCGACCAAGAGGATCGGGATACCCGCTTCGTCGAGAATCTGCGCGCTGAGGTAGTCGTAGGCCGTGAGCATCGCGAAACGACGGCCTTCATCCTTGAATCTCTGGACGTCCAGGACCGTTGTCATTGACGAGATCTCCTTCGGGTCGCTGCCACTTTTCGGGTCAGCGCCCTTCTCGTTTGCTCGGCCGCCGCCGGCTTCAATCCGGCCTGTTGCGCGATCTCGAGCGCGACGTCGCCGAGCATACGATAAAGGTCGCTTTTGCGCCCTTTACCAGATCTTCCGGTGGGGGCGTCGATCCGGGCGAGGGCGGCCAGGTGCCTCGTGACTGTCTCCGCATCGCCGCGACGGATCGGCCCAGTCAGCGCCCGGATCGGACCACGATTGCGGACATTGGCGACCGCGCCTTCCGCAAGGGGCACCAGACCCTGGATTGCCTCCTTTTCGGTCCATCCCGACTGCTCGAGGAGGAGGACCGCCTCAGCCAGCAGAGCCACGACGTAGTTGGACGCGAAGACGGCTGCCGCGTGGTAGACGGCCCGCTGCGCGTCGTCGACCCGCATCGGCTTGGCGCCCAGGTCGCGAGCCAGGCGATTGAGAGCCCGGCGCAGCGATTCGCTGCTCGCATCCACTCCAATCACGATTCCGCGAAACGCTTCGGCCGGCCCCGGCTGCGGGAACGAGCGCAGAGGATGAAACGAGCCGACCTCGTGTCGGCGGCGAAGGGGCGCAAGGACCCCCAGCTCGAGCGCACCGCTCGCGTGCACGAAAGCCACGTCGGTCGGGACACTCTCACCCAGTGCCGCAAGGCCTGACGCCACCGTGGCCACGGCGTCATCCGGTACCGTCAGGAACACCACGGTCGGTCCCGCGGCGACAAGCCTTCGCAGCAGGGCTGGAAGTCCGGCCCTCGCGCTGACGAGGCGCACCTGGTGACCGGCCGCGCGCAGGCCGCCGGCCAGGCTACGGCCCAGGTTGCCCCGGCCCGCGACGATCAGCCGCGGGTGGGCGGGCGTCTCAGGACGCGGTCGAGGACGCTGCGGCGGGGGCTACGGGCGCCTGGCGGTTCAAGATCTCGTCGAGCTCTTTGGCGTCCAGCGTCTCGACGATCTTGAGGCGCTCGACGACAGCATCCATCTTGTCCCGCTGACCGGAGAGGATGGTCTTGGCCGTCTGGTAGCCGTGGTTGACGATGCTGCGGATCTCCTCATCGATGATTGCGGCCACCTCTTCCGAGTAGTTGCGCTGCTCACCGAGGTCGCGCCCGAGGAACACGAGCTCCTCGCGGTGGCCCATCGCAACGGTGCCGAGCTTGTCGGACATGCCCCACTGCGTCACCATCCGGCGCGCCATTTGCGTGGCTTTCTGGATGTCGTTCTCAGCGCCCGATGTGATGTCGCCGAAAACTATCTCCTCGGCTACGCGGCCCCCCATGATGCCGGCGATCTCGTCCATCAGCTCATCGCGCGAGATGAGGTACTTGTCCTCTTCTGGCAGGCTCAGGGTCCAGCCCAGCGCCATGCCTCTCGAGATGATCGAGATCTTGTGCACCGGGTTTGTGTGCGGCAGCGCCTTCATCACGAGCGCGTGACCCGTCTCGTGGTAGGCGATGACCTCTTTCTCGTGGTCGGAGATGCGGCGGCTCTTGCGCTCGGGTCCCGCGATCACTCGCGCGATCGCTTCCTCTAGCTCCTCCATGCCGATCGTCTTCTTGTTGGCGCGCGCGGCAAGGATCGCTGCCTCGTTGATGAGGTTGGCCAGGTCGGCGCCGGTGAACCCGGGTGTCTGGCGCGCCAGGACGTCAAGGTCGACTGTGGAGTCGAGAGGCTTGTTCCTCGCGTGAACGTCCAGGATCGCGCGGCGGCCTTTGATGTCGGGCCGGTCGAGGGTCACGTGGCGGTCGAAACGTCCGGGCCGAAGCAGAGCGGGGTCGAGGACGTCGGGGCGGTTGGTCGCCGCGATCACGATGACGTGCGTGTTGGTGTCGAATCCGTCCATCTCCACGAGGAGCTGGTTCAGCGTCTGCTCGCGCTCGTCGTGACCGCCGCCAAGACCGGCGCCACGCTGGCGGCCGACGGCGTCGATCTCGTCCACGAACACGATGCAGGGCGAGTTCTTCTTGGCCTGGTCGAACAGGTCGCGTACGCGGCTGGCGCCAACGCCCACGAACATCTCGACGAACTCGGAGCCCGAGATCGAGTAGAAGGGGACTCCCGCTTCGCCGGCCACCGCCTTGCTGAGGAGGGTCTTTCCGGTTCCAGGCGGGCCCACGAGCAGCACGCCCTTCGGGATACGGGCGCCGAGGGCCACGAATTTCTCAGGATATTTCAGGAACTCCACGATTTCCGAGAGCTCTTGTTTGGCCTCCTCGACCCCGGCCACGTCGGCAAACGTGATCGCCGGCTTGTCGCCAGCGATCAGGCGGGCGCGCGAACGCCCGAACGACATCGCCTGGTTGTTGCCGCTCTGGGTTTGACGTAGGACCCACCACATGAATGCGCCGATGAGGATGACCAGGATGATGTTCGGGAGCAGAACGCTGAGCAGGTAGTTGCCGCCGTTGTTCTTATCGAAGAAGACGTCAACCTGGTCCGTCTCGAGCTGGGTGAGCCACGCCGCCGTGCTGCCGGTTGTATCGGGCAGGACCACATTGTGTTTCTTGCCATCCACGCCAATGGCGATTCCATCCGTGCCGTTGATCTCGAGCGATTTGACCTGGTGGTTGTCAGCCTGGCTGATCAGAGTCGAGTAGTGCCAGTCGCTCGAGCCCGAGTTGCCCTGCAGCGATTGCCACGTGAACCAGAACACCAGGCCGAGCAATACGACCAGTGCGAAGTAAAACAGGCTGGAGCGGGGGAAGCGGCTCAAGTGGGCTCTCCTGCGTGGCTCTGCAGCGATCTTAGCACCGCGATTTTTGACTTCTGACTTAGGGGATACGGCACGACGGATACATGCTGACCGATGGTGCCAGGAGACGTCGCCAGCTCCGAGTCGATCGCGACCCCGGGCACCCAGGCGAGCTTCTCGGCTGCGAACACCAACGGCCAGGTGTCGCGCTCCTCGCGCGGCACGCGCGCGTCCACAAAGATGTCCTGCAGCTTTCGGGTTCGCCCACCGCGCGGCCGCATCGTCAACCCCGGCCGGCGAAAGCCCAGTCGCAACTCGACGCCGGCCTTGAAGTGAGCGGCGGTCTCGTCCGCGCATCCAGAACAACGCGTGACCTCGAGGCGCGTGGCGGGTCGGTCTCGCCGTGCGGACGCGGTTTCGGACGCCACGATCTCCATGGTTTCCCCAACGATACGCAACCTCAAGCCGCCAGGTAGGTCCACGCCCCGGCCCCCGCGGCCAGGCTGCGCCAATCTCAGCATCGATTTCAAATGAACCCGCGAAAGTGCGGGCTGCTCTCCACCCGCTTCCGCGTACAAGATTTTCATGAGCTCGACCGCCACCGGCTCAGACGACGAGGCGACCGCGGCGCGATCCAATGCTCCACCCACGAGGGCAGCAGCAGCCTCGCGCGCGATCGATTCCTGGATCGTCGTGGCCCGCTGGGCAACGGCGTAGAAGCGGCGCGAGATGCCCGGCCTGTCGCGCTCCAGCGCAGGCAGGATCTCGCGCCTGACACGCACGCGCGCGTAGGCGGTGTCGCTGTTGGCCGGATCTTCCAAGGCCACGATCCCGCGACGGCTTAGAAAATCGAGAACTTCACGGCGCCAAACCGAAAGCAGCGGGCGAATAAAGAATCCGCGACTCGAGGGCATGCCGCGAAGTCCCGGCAGTCCGCACCCTCGCATGAGGTGCAGCACGACGCCCTCCACGAGGTCATCGGCGGTGTGCGCGAGGGCGACAACATCGGCCTCGGCTGCGGCCCGGGCTCGTTCTAGAAACTCGTACCGGAGAGTGCGGGCCGCCGCCTGGACTGAACCCTTGGTCAGCGGCGAGGTGCGCCGCTCGGTGACAAGCTCGATGCCCAGCCGCCGGCATAGATCTGCCACATGCTCGGCAGCGGCTGGCGAGCCATTCTGAAGCGCGTGGTCGTAGTGCGCGGCGACGATATCGAGTCCCTGCTCATGTCCGGAGACCAGCAAGGCAGTCGAATCGGGACCTCCGGACACGGCGACCAGCACTCGATCGCCAGGTCGGACCAGAGCCGATCGGCGAAGAGCGAGGATGAGTGGTTCGTCAAGGTCGGTGGGCAGCATGGTGGTGCCGGCTGGACTCGAACCAGCGACAACGCGATTATGAGTCGCGCGCTCTACCACCTGAGCTACGGCACCGCGGGACGCCGGCGCGCGCACAAGGCGCACTCCAGCACGAAATCCTATCGCGCGGCTTGTGCCCGAGCCTTCAGCTTCCGCTTCTTGGTCCGGCGCTTCGCCAGCGCCACCCGCTTCCTTTTGTTCACTGCTCTCCAAATAATGAAAAGAGCCGGGGGGCCCGGCTCCGGGGGATCGCTTCGATTTAAGTTGCGGAGGTCGGATTCGAACCGACGACCTTCGGGTTATGAGCCCGACGAGCTGCCGCTGCTCCACTCCGCGTCGTGGATTATACCGCCGGCCCTATGAGCTCCCTGGATCGGGCCGCTCAGGGCGCCGGGGTGACAGCCGGCGCCACGGGTGAGGGCGATGGAGCCTCGGTTACCAGGTACACCTTCTCACCTGGGCGGGCATAGCCGCTCTGGCGGGCTTCCTCCTCGTTAGCCGCTCCCGACGTCATGGATTGGACGTCTTTGTGGTAACCCTTGTTCTGCGCCGCAAGAAGCGCGTTCTGGCGGTTAAGATCGGCCACCTGTTGGCTCAGCTTGTGGCCGACGTATGCCTCTTGAGCGAAGGCATAGGCGGTCCACAATGCGACGACTGCAACCACCGCAACGATGATGGTGCGACGTACTGCGTGCCCGCTGTTGCGGACGCTGCCCGCGGCAACTATTGCTTTGCTGTGTCTCATGCTGCGTCGTTAGTGGAAATCCGCGTAGACGAGTGCCGACTATAACAAACGCCCCCCGGTTTCAGGGGGGTGCGCCGGGATCTGGCTCCGCCAGGCCCGCCGCCTTAAGGCAGGGGGGTGCGTCCGGATCTGGCTCCGCCAGGCCGGACGCCCCGAGGGGGGAAGTCCCCCCTCAACGGGACGTCCCCCCTTCAAAATCGGCCTTCTAGCTGGTTTCGTCCCAGCGCTTCGCCTGCTCGTCACTGTCGAGCTCGCTGAACGTCACTCCGTCCTTGCGAAGGCCCGCCTCTGTCTGCGCGAAGCGCTTGCGGAATCGCTGGCCCGCGACCCGCAGAGCATCTTCGGGGTTGACCTTCAGCCGGCGGGCCAGCGAAACGACTGCAAACAGCAGGTCGCCCATCTCCTCGAAGGCCTGGCGTGCATCAGCCGCGCCCGACAGCTCGCGCGCCTCTTCGGCAACAGCTTCGGCGGTGTCGACGGGAGAAGCGAAATCGAAACCAACTCGCGCTGCGCGTTTCTGTAGGCCGAGAGTCCATGCCAAAGCCGGCAGCGTGACCGGCACGCGGTCGACCACAGACTCTTCCTCTCGCCCCGCCTTGCGAGCCTCGTGCGCCTTCTGGTACTCCCAGTTACGAAGGACGTCGTCGGCGTTGGCCACCTTGGTCGACCCGAAGACGTGGGGATGTCGGGCCACCATCTTGGCGGCAACCGCCTCCGAAACCTGGGCGGCATCGAAGCGGGATTCGCTGGCGGCGATCTCGGCGTGCATCGCCACCTGGAGTAGAAGGTCGCCGAGCTCCTCCATTATCTTGGCGTCGTCGCCGGAGTCAATGGCCTCGAGCAGCTCATAGGTCTCCTCGAGCAGATAGGGCCGCAGAGATTCGTGAGTTTGCTCGCGGTCCCACGGACAACCGTCCGGCGCGCGAAGCCGCGCGACGACGTCAAAAATGGCGTTGACGCCGGGTGAAAACTCGCGCTCCTCTGCGTCTGGCATCCGTCCTGATTCTGGCATGTAACGTCAGGCCCCTGGCAGCGCGGCCGCAGCCCTCCCGACCTCATAGAGCTGGGCCATCTCGTCCAGCAGGCCGACCAGGTCACGCTGCCAACCTTCGCCCTGGCGGCGCAACTTGAGGCGGTTGGGCGCAACCGCGATGCGGCCTGCCATTCGACGCGTCAGCTCGTCGATGTCCAGGTATCGCTGAGGGTCGACCCGAATGACGATGTCGTGGCCTTCCGCGACCACTCCTCTGAGTCCCAGCCGCTGCCCTTTCAATTTGATCCGCAGCGAATAAGCCAGGTTGTTGAGCTGCGCCGGCCCGGGGCCGTAACGATCTTCGAGGGAGCGCAGCACCGCTTCCAGCTCTTCTTCGTCCTCGGTGCCTGCTAGCTGGCGATACGCGCCCAGGCGAAGCTTCTCGTCCCGAATATATGAGCGAGGGATGAAGTGGTCGAGCGGCAGGTCGAGGTTCATCTCCGTTGTCGACAGCACATCGCCGACAGTGGTCTCCTCTGATCCGGACCGCATCTTCGTCACCGCGCTCTGCAGCATCTGGAGGTACATCTCGAATCCGACAGCCGCAATCGCTCCATGCTGCTCGGTTCCGAGCAGGTTGCCGGCCCCTCGGATCTCGAGGTCGCGGAGTGCGATCTTGAACCCCTGCCCAAGCTCGTGGAGCCCGGACATGACGTCTAATCGCTTGTCCGCCCGCTCGGTCAGCGAACGCCGGGGGTCGTAAAGGAAATATGCGTAGGCCCGCCTGCCCGAGCGCCCGACGCGTCCGCGCAGCTGATAGAGCTGAGCGAGCCCGAACCTGTCCGAGCGCTCGATGATGATCGTGTTGACGTTAGGAATATCGAGACCCGATTCGATGATCGTCGTGCAGACGAGAACGTCGAACTTGGCCGACTCGAAAGCGACCATCACCTCGGCCAGCTGATCCTCCTGCATCTGCCCATGCCCGACCGTCACTCGCGCACTGGGCACGAGCTCGCGAACCCGGTCGGCGGCCTTCTCGATCGTGCGAACGCGGTTGTGGACGAAGTACACCTGACCGCCCCGCTGAAGCTCGCGAGTGATCGCCTCCTTGATGAGCGCGTCATCGTCGGCCGTGACGTAAGTCTTGATCGGCTGACGCTCCTCCGGAGGTGTCTGGATAACGCTCATGTCGCGAATGCCGCCGACAGCCATGTGGAGCGTTCGAGGGATCGGGGTGGCGGACAGTGACAGCACGTCAAGCTGCGTGCGCAGCTTTTTCAACCGCTCTTTCTGCATCACGCCGAACCGATGCTCTTCATCGACGATCAACAAGCCGAGACGCTTGAAGCGGACGTCCCTCTGCAGAAGCCGATGAGTGCCGACGACGATGTCGACCTGGCCCGCTTTCAAACCTTCGATGGTTTGCGCTTGCGTCTCGTCGTCGACAAAGCGCGACAGCATCTCGACTGAGACAGGAAACTTGCTGAGCCTCTCCCGAAAAACGTGGAAGTGCTGCTGCGCCAAGACGGTCGTCGGTGCCAGCACAGCCACCTGCTTGCCGCTCATCGCTGCCTTGAACGCCGCCCGCAATGCAAGCTCGGTCTTTCCGAAGCCAACGTCGCCGCACAACAGCCGGTCCATTGGCTTGTCGGATTCCATGTCGGCTTTGATCTCCGCCAGGGCAGCCACCTGGTCGGGTGTCTCTTCATAAGGAAAGGAGGCCTCGAGCTCCTGCTGCCAGGCCGTATCGGGAGCGAACGCGATTCCCGGCCTGGCCTCTCGGAGTGAATAGATCCGGAGCAGGTCGTCAGCCACATCCTGGACGACTTTCTTGGCGCGTCCCCTTGCGCGAGTCCAGTCGCCGCTCCCGAGCCGATGGAGGGTGGGCTGGCCCTCGCCTCCCAGGTACTTCTGGACGCGATCCAGGTTCTCGACCGGCACAAAAAGGCGGTCGCCCTCCGCGTACTCGAGCTCGAGATATTCGCGATGGGCGCCGTCAGTTTCGATGAGGCGCATCCCCTTGAAACGCGCAATTCCGTGGTCGACGTGGACCACCAGCTCCTCGGGCGCGAAGTCCAGGGTGAACTCGCGGGTCAGATCCTGGGCGCGCGTCGCCGCCGGGCGGTGGCCGCGCCCGCCCGGCCGACGAAGCCGGCCGAAGAGCTCGGCATCGGTGGCCAGGTAAAACTTGATCTCTGGCTGTGAGCACCCGGCAGTGATGTCGGCGTCCGCCCGCAGAAACGCGGGCTTGAGCTCCAGATCCAGGTCGAGGTCCGCGTCATTCAGCCGAGCTTTCACCTTGCTTTCGTCGAGAAGCGCGGTCAGGCGTTCGGCCTGCTCGGTGGCCATCACCACAGTGGAAGAGTCGGCAAGGGCGACGGCATCAGCGAGCGCGCGCGGCCGGCCGACGAAAGGCTCGGCCGGTACCCAGCCGAGGTCGGTCGCGCCGTCCGCCTCGCCGGGGGTCACCCGCAGGTGATGCCAGCTCGTCCGCGGTTCGAGCCTACCGAGCGGGACCATCGGCAGCGTGAATCCGCGCGGCAGCTCACCTCCGCCGGCCTCGGCCGCCGCGAGCATCTCTGTCTCGTCGATGAGGGACCGCGCATCTGCACGCTGCCTGTCGGCCTCGAAGTCGAGCACCACCACGTCAACTGGGAGGTGGTCGAACAGTGATGGGCGCGAAGGATCGACATACGCCGCGTAGAACTCGACTCCTGGGAACGTAGCGCCCGACCCGAGACGGACGAGCTCATCCTCCCAGTCGCCGCGCACATCGTCGCGCAGTTTTGCGAGCGAGATGTCGGCGAGTATTCGAGTCACCGCAGCGGACCCGCGCCGGGCGCCCAGCAGCAGCTCGCGCCCGGCGCGAATCGAAACGCTTGGGACCGCCATCACCGAGCGCTGGTTCTCAGGATCGAACAGCCGGAGGGTCTCGATCATCTCCCCTGACCATTCGGCTCGGATCGGGTTGTCGGCAGCCGCCGGGTACACGTCAAGGATCCCGCCGCGAACCGCGAACTGTCCGCGGTTCTCGACCAGCGCCTCTCTCGCGTAGCCCAGCTCGACCAGGCGACCCGCCACCGCGACTGGGTCAGGGCCCTGGCCGGGGGTCAGCACCAGCGTGCCTTCTGCCAGCTCGGATGGCGAGATAGTCATACGAACGCCCGCCCGCCTCGACGAAACGACAACTCTCGGGTGTCTTGAAAGGGGGGACTCCCCCCCTTGGGGCGGCGAGCCCGGCAGAGCCGGATCCCGGCGCACCCCCCCTGAGGCCGCGTCGGCGATCGCGGACAGCGCGTCAAGGCGCTTGTTCACGGCGGGGTCACTGGCAGGCGGCCGGTCCAGAAACGAAATTGCGACCTCGGCAAACACATGCGTCTCCGGCCGGCCGGCGAGCCACGGCCGAAGCTCATCGGCAAAACGGTCTGGTGATGACACCAACACCAGCAGGGAGCGACCGCGTGCCTGGCATGCTCGAGCGATTGAACCGGCGACGATCGGCCACGCCGGCCGGGGCAGCCTCCCGACGCGAAACTCTGACGGTGCGCCGTCGAGCCAGCGCTCCAGAAGAGGTGCGGCTTTGACGGTTGCCTCCCACAGGGCGGTCATTTCAATTCCTCGCACCCGAGAGCGCCCGGGCGGTTGTAATGGTCCATGGCGCGTTCAAGGCCGGCTTCGATCGCCAGCTCCAGCGCGCTGGCGACCCCAACGACGATGTTCGGTATGCGAGCTGCCTCCGCTTTTGTGAAGCGGCCCAGCACATGACTGCGACCGGCGGGAGAACCCTTTCGAGGCGGCTTTCCAATTCCGACTCGAAAGCGAACAAAGTCATCTGTGCCCAGCGAGCTGATCACCGAAAGCACGCCGTTGTGTCCGGCGCCGGAGCCTCCCCGCCGGATACGTAGGCGGCATAGGGGCAGGTCGAGCTCGTCGTGCACCACCCAAACCCGGTCAGGGGTCAGGTTGAGGTCGCGCACCGCCTTCGCCACCGGTTGACCCGAAAGGTTCATATAGGTCTGAGGCAGCACCAGCCAGATGCCTTTTCCTTCGGAGTGCCCCACAAGGGACTGCCAACGTTTGCGGTCGACACGTATGCCGAGCCGTTTGCCGAGCTCCCGAACGCAAGCGAAGCCGAGGTTATGACGCGTGTCGGCATAGTCCGACTCCGGATTGCCAAGGCCCACAATCAACAGCTCTTCTCGAAGCACTTTTTGATTCATTCCAAATCCGAATAGACGCAAATCGGCCCGCGGCGAGCGCCGCAGACCTGTCTCCACCTTTTCGGGGGGAGGGGCTTGAGTCTACGCGGAGATCAAAGTCGGCCGGCCGGCAATCGCAAATGCGAAAGCTCGAGCGCGGCCACCGTGAGACGGACCATCTCTTTGCGCTCAGAGGCGGCCATATGGTCCCAGCCCAGCAGGTGCAGAAAGCCGTGGACGGAAAGCAGGGCGAACTCGCTCAGTGGCTCGTGCCCGAACTCGGCGGCCTGGCGGACAACCGTCTCCCACGAGATGGCGAGGTCGCCGAGATGCTCACCTGGACCCCCGAATGAAAGGACGTCCGTGACGGCGTCATGGCCCGCGTAAGTCTTGTTGAGCCGGCGCAGCTCGCGGTCCCCGGTGATCCTGACGGCGACGGTGGACGAGCCCTCAGGCAGCCGGGCGGCGACCTCCGGTATCGAGGCTGTGCGTGCCAGCACCAACCGCACGAAGGAGGGCGCGACCGGCGCCCGCACCGCTTTCACCACTTCAACCGCAAGCCGGAGCGACTCAGGCACCGTCATCAAGTAAACCCGTTACAGTCAATTGCAGTGCGGATTCTGGTGACGGGCGGTGCCGGTTTCATCGGTTCCCACGTCGTCGACGCATACGTCGCGGCGGGCCACGAGGTCGCCGTCCTCGACAACTTCAGCACCGGCAACGAAGCCAATCTCAATAGCGCCGCGGAAGTGCACCGCGTCGACTTACGCGACCAGGCCGCGGTCGAAAAGGTGGTCGCCTCGTTCCGGCCCGAGATCGTGAACCACCATGCCGCGCAATCAGAGGTGCCGAAGTCCGTCGCCGACCCAGGTCTCGACGCTCACATAAACATCGTCGGTGGCCTGAACCTTCTTAAGGCAAGCGTCGATCACAAGGTAAAGAAGGTGATCTTCATCTCAACCGGCGGGGCGCTGTACGGCGAGCCGGACGTGGTGCCCGCTGACGAAGACCACCCGGTCAGGCCGCTGTCTCCTTACGGCACCAGCAAGTTCAGCTTTGAGCAATACCTCGGCACCTTCAAGCGCACATTTGGACTGGAGTTCACGGTGCTCCGCTACGCCAACATCTATGGTCCGCGGCAGGATTTCTATGCGGAGGAAGGACGGGTGGTGGCGATCTTCGCCAGCCGGATGCTGGAAAGAAAGCCGGTCACGATCGATGGCGACGGCGAGCAGTCGCGCGACATGCTGCACGTCGGCGACGCGGCCACCGCGAACCTCGCCGCCCTCGAGCGCGGAGAAGGAGAGATCTTTCACGTCAGCACAGGCGTGCCGGTGTCGGTCAATGACCTTTTTCGCAAACTGGCCATCCTCACGGATTACAAGATCGCGCCCAACCACGGGCCTCGACGCAAGGGCGACGTCTACCGGATCGCCCTGAACAACACGCGGGCGCGCCGCGACCTCGGATGGGAGCCGCGGGTCAGCCTCGAAGAGGGACTGAGCCTGACCGTCGATTACTTCCGGGAACAGGTCTTGCAGGCGCCGGTATGAGAGCCGGCGGTGTAATGGCAACGTCGTGACAGCAACGCTCGGCTCGCTTCATAGCTTTGGGGCGCGCGTGCTCCTCGCGTACGCGGTGGCGCTGGCCATTTGGGGCACGTACAGATACTTTCGCAACCAGGAGCTGGGTGGCGGGTTCAGGGCCAGCTATTTGATAATGGCCGGCCTCACTGCGCTGCAGGGACTCGTGGGCCTCGCGACATTCGTATCGGGAGGGCGGCCGACCGTGCTGCTGCATGTCGTCTACGGCATATTCGCGGTGATCTTCCTGCCGGGCGCCTACCTGTATGCGCAGGGCGGATCGCGCCGGCGCGAAGCGGTGATCCTTGCCGGCGCGGCCTGGGTCGTCAGCATCGCGTACCTGCGCGGCATCGCCACCGGCTGAGGCTAGGCTCGGAAGAGAACGCCCACCCCGTAAGTGATCGCGGCCACCGCGGTGCCAACAGCCAGCATCTCAAGGCCTGAGCGCACCCCGGCTTTGCCGGTGAAGAACGACCGGGCCGAACCGATCAGGAACAAGAACACCGCGCACAGGACGAAGGTGATGGTGAGCGCTGCGAATCCGGAAAGGGCTTCGCCCACGAGGGCCCGCCCACCGAGGTAACCGATCACCGGTATCACTCCTCCAACCAGGGTCGAGACACCGGCCACCACACCTTCGCGGACGGGATTCTCGAACTGGGCAACGTCGAGCCCAAGCTCCTCGCGGGCCTGCGTCTCGAGCCACACCTTCTTGTCGGCTGTGATACGGGCGACGATCGTCTTGGCTTCTTCCGGTGTCAGGCCTTTGGAGCGATAAATCTTCACCAGCTCTGCGCGCTCGAGGTCGGGCATCGCCTCGATCTCGGCCGCCTCTCGCGCCAGCTGGCCCTCGTACACCTCACGTTGCGACTTGCTCGCGAGGTAAGCGCCACCCGCCATCGATATCCCAGAGGCGACCATCGCCGACAGCCCACCGATCAGAACCACGCGCGGGTTGACGGTGGCGCCGCCGACGCCAGCCAGCACTCCGAGGGTTGCGGTCAGCCCGTCGTTGACTCCGTAAATGACATTTCGGATGCTTTCGATGCCAGTGCCGTGCCACGCCTCGTCGGTGAACTCGCCTTCCGAACCATCGTCGATTGAGACACTGCCTGCCGCCGTGGGCGAATCGCTTTTGTCGGCGATCTCGTCAGGCGACTGATGGTCGAGCTCCTCGGGCAACACCTTTCGAAGCACACCCTGCGCGCCGGCGTCCGACACCGTTGAGACCTGGCCGAGATATGCGCGTAAGACCTGGCCCTCCGCCGCGCCTGCAAGCGCCAGCGCCGGACCGATTCCAGCCACGCGCGCGAGGGCGGCAAGCGCCTGGGCGGTCAGCCGCGGTTGCCGCGCGGGAAGCTTCACACCTCCGCGCGTGAGCAGCTCGGCCCAGGCGTCGGCATGTCGCTTCTCAGTCGTGGCCAGCGATTCCAACCGTCGTTTGAGGCCTGAGTCCGAGGCGACGGCAGCGAGCGCCTCGTAGACGCCGGCCATTCGTGTCTCGCTTTCCCAGTTCGCACGTACCGATTTGCTGTCTGGCTCTGACAGGGCTCGGTCGGGGGACGCCACGTGTCTATCGTAGGGATGGATCGCGGATGCCCTCAGCTGGCCCGATGCCGGACGGGCGAATCTGGCACCTGTTCATCCAGGGTCGGGCGATGCAGGCGATGGGCGCGGCCGATTGTCTTAAGGTAGGGACCCTCCATGACGCCCGCCAACCTGCGCGCCGACTCCGGTCTCACCCCACGTTCCAAGCCAAGGAAGGCGCGTGCAGCCGAACACGGGCCGGCGCGCCGGATCCTCATCACCGGCGGAGCGGGATTCCTCGGCGTCAACGCTGCAGTGCGAATGATCGAGGACGGTTGGCACGTCACCCTGCTCGACAACCTCAGCCGTCCTGGGACCGAGCGAAACCTGAAGTGGCTCATCAACGAGCACCCTGCCGAAACGACCTTCATTAAAGAGGACGTGAGGAACGCAAACGCTTTGAGCGAGCACGTCAAGAATCAGGACGCGATCCTCCATCTGGCGGGTCAGGTGGCTGTAACGACCTCGCTCGTCGACCCGGTTACGGACTTCGACGTCAACGCCGGCGGCACTCTGAACATGCTCGAGGCGACGCGGAAGCACAACCCGGAAGTGCCTTTTGTTTTCGCATCGACGAACAAGGTGTATGGAAAGCTGGACAAGAACAACGTCGCATGTAACGAGAGCCAGCCGATCGATTTTCACAGCCCATACGGCTGCAGTAAAGGTTCGGCCGACCAGTACGTGAGGGATTACGCCCGCTGCTACCACATGAACACAGTCGTGCTGCGCCAGAGCTGCATCTACGGAGCGCACCAGTACGGTAGCGAGGACCAGGGGTGGGTGGCCCACTTCGTCCACTCGATCCTCAACAAGCGGCCGATGACCATCTACGGAGACGGCACTCAGGTGAGAGATCTGTTGGACGCACGCGACCTTTGCAACCTGTACTCGACCGTGATCGAGCAGATCGATAAGACGCGCGGAGAGATCTACAACGTTGGCGGCGGCCCGGAAAATCAGCGAAACCTGCTCGAGGTGATCGAACAGATCGGGGCGCTAACCCACCAGACCCCGGAGTACACCTTCGCCGATTGGCGCGAAGGCGACCAGACGTACTACGTGAGCGACATCACCAAGGCGCGAGTAGCTTTTGATTGGAGACCGCAAGTCGAGTTCGATCGGGGGCTCAGGGATTTAATCGCTTGGGCGATGCGGCAGACGACATAAAGCTCGTGACCGCTGAGCCAATCGCGAGCCCAAAAACAGACAACGCAGGCCATTTCGATCCGTCGCACTCGGCGAGCCCCAATCGACTCGACTCAGAGAAGCATCACGACTATTTCAACTCCTTTCTCGACAAAGCCCCACTGGCGCTCGCAATCTGGCGGGCCAGTGAGGCCAAGGCACTGGAGCGGGTGCAGGTTGTGCCGCCGGTTCTCGATCTGGGTTGCGGCTTTGGGGAATTCGCCGGGGTCTTTTTCGACGCCACCGTCGACATCGGAGTCGATCCATCGCAGGTAGATCTCTCGCGCGCCGAGGCGGCTGGCAAACATGCGTTGCTGATTCGGGGCGACGCTCGCGCGCTGCCACTGCCGGATGCCTCTGTCAGCACTGTGCTGTCCAACTCGGTCCTTGAACACATCAGCGGACCAGAGCGCGTGCTCGCGGAAGCATTCCGGGTGCTGCGCCCACATGGCGTCTTCGCGTTCACCGTTGTCACAAGCCATATGAGCGACGAGATGCTTCTGCCGCGTGCGTTCAATCGAATTCATGTCAAACGCCTTGCTCATCTGTACGCAACTACCTATCACCGTCTTTTCAGCCACGTCTCGCTTCATTCGAAAGATGCGTGGGTGCAAATGACTCACGATGCCGGATTCGAGCTCGTCGCCGTCGACAACATCCTGACGCGAAAAGCATTGCTGGCTTTCGAGCTACTGCTGGTGACCGCGGTTCCTTCGCAAGTCGCGCGAACGCTGGCTGGGCGCAGACTCAACCTCGTCCCACGGCCCGTCCGCCAGGCTGCCCTGCGACCGTTTCGACGCCTGCTGGAAGGCAACCGCGACCGACTGACGAACGTGCTGGTGGTCGCACGCAAGCCGTGATGGGGCCCCTGCAAGAGCCACAACAGACAAAGCAGTCGGACCGATCGCAAGTCTTGGTCGTTCTGCCCACCTACAACGAACGCGGCAACCTGCAGCGAGTCGTGGCCGGCATCAGGGCCAGCGGCTACGAGGTTGCCGTCGTGGACGATTCCTCACCAGATGGAACCGGTGACCTTGCCGACGAGATGGCGAAGGCAGATTCCGGACTCCACGTGCTCCACCGACCTTCAAAGATGGGTCTAGGCAGCGCCAAGATTCTTGCCTTCAAGTACGGTCTCGAACGTCGATACGACGCCATGACGGAGATGGATGCCGACGCCTCACATCTCCCAGAATTCCTGGACCCTCTGGTAGAAGCCGCGCGAAAGACTGGCGGCGTGGCCATCGGGAGCCGGTATGTGACTGGTGGTTCGGTTGTTGGATGGGGACCCGCTCGGCGAGCCCTGTCTGGCGTCGCCAACGTCGTTTGCCGGCAGGTTCTCGGACTAGGGCTGCGAGACTGCACCTCTGGTTACCGCTGTTATTCGGCGGCCACGCTGAGCCGAGTTGGGCTCGATCGAGTTTCCGCCCAAGGCTACGGATACCAGGTCGAAATGCTCTATCGATGCCGCCAGCTAGGCGTCCCAATCACTGAGATACCGATCCGGTTCGTGGATCGCGTGTATGGCAACTCCAAAGTCACGCTTGGCGAGGTCATTCGAACCTTGATCACCGTCTTTCGGTTGCGCTTCGCCCGGGACTGAGCAGAACCGGGCGGCTACTGCTCGTCATCCTCCCAACCGAACCGCGCCCTTAACCGACGGCGGCTCAATCGCCCCGACATCCACCTCCACGGACGAGCTGCCAGACCAGGCCTGAACATCCAAAGCAGAAGGCCGGCCATGGTCAGTGCTGACACCGCCCACCACGTCTCAAGTCGAGGAGTCGGCGCATAGGTGAACACAAGACGCGACCCGACAGGCACTGAATCGAGGTGGACCAACATAAAGTCCATCTCGCTGCTCACAATGCTCACCGGCCGGCTCGTGCCAGCGGTCTCCAACCGTGCCGACCAGCCAGGAAACAGAGATTCCTTGAAAAGAACCAGGGAAGGATCAGTCGACGGTGTGAGCGAGAGCACGACTTCATCGTTGCCCTGCCACGAAGGCGCGATGTCTGTTTGAGGCGTCGCGATAGGTAGGAGCTGCCGGAACTGGTCGGTGACAAATGCGTCCTCAGAGGACGATTGCGCGGACGAATCGTGGGCAAGCAGGTTCATGCCACTCCACACAACCTCGCCTTTTCCGCGTGCCCAGCGTGCGACGACGACCCGGTTGCCAACCGTTACGAGCGCTTCCGCTCCGGGGCGCAGGGCAGTCGCGCTGCTAGCCCCCCATCCCGCTCCTTGATATAAGAGCGAACCCCAGGCGGGATCGGTCACGCCGCTGACTGTCACCGGTGCCGTTGGATCAAGAGCTCCCCAATGCAAGTCCGCGACGGGCAGAGCTGGAGCCGGAGTGGTCGAGTTCCAGTCGGGGTTCACGTACTGCCATCCTGTTTCCACATAAACCCGACCCCCGGCCTTCGCGAATTGGTCGACTCGGTTCCAAGCCGTGTCGTGATCGTGATAGCGGTAACCCAGCAACACGACAGCCCGATACGAGCTGAGTTCCGCAGTCGAGTAGTCGTCAATGTACGGCGATCGACCGCGAACCAGCCAGCCCTCTGCATATGGGATCCGACCGCTGGTCGCGTACTTGAACATGTTGTTGTACACGTCGGCGGACGAGCTCTGGCTCGCGCCGATGACAAGAATGTCTGAGCCGGACGGCCACTCCTCCGCCAGGCCGGTTGGCGACGGATTATGGAACACGTCGACCGCATTGGCCTGGCCGACGAGCTGCCAGCCCAAGGCGCGATAGTCATCCGCCAGGCCGAGCTGCGTGGGTCCGGCAAGGGCCACCATGTCGAGCCCTAGGGCCTGCGCGAGCTCTGACTTGATTACGGTCCCGCGGCTGTGAAGCGTGTTGTCGACCAGCCATGAATTGAGCGATTCGGAAGGCACCAGCTGGCCCGCGTACGTGTAGTCGGACGCTCCTCCAGAGATCTCATGAAACGCCATGCCCAACAGGTAGTTGTCGGAGTTGACAGCCGCGCGCTGCGGCGCTTGAGGGAAGGCTGACTGCAGTGAGGCAAGGGTTTGCTCGAACTCGTGGCACGCCGCCAAATAGCAGCCCACTGTCGGAGCACGCCAATAGTTCGTATTGAGCAGTTGGTCGGGCAGCGAGAGGTATCGGGCGCGGCAAATTGCATCCGCATGCGTAGCGCACCAGGACACCGCCTGTTGGACCACGGTGTCGGGCACGTTGCGATTCGGGTGGCCGGGATCACCAATCGCGGTACAGATGGGGACATCGGTACGCATGTGACCCTGCGCATCTCGGCACGCCGCGCTCAGCTCGGTAACCGAGAACGCGGCACTGAGAAGCTTCGATTTGCAAAGCGGATTGTCTCCTACGCCCGGAGCGGGACAAGTGGAGTCGTGGGATTGCCAGATATCGCGCAGATCGGCCTGTTCTGGACCGTAACTGAGGTGTCCGGGATTGCCATTGACGTAGGTTGCGAACGTCAGCACCAAAGCAACCAGAGCAATGACTGCGATCAAGCTCGCAGCCGCGCCAGCCGCCCGGGCCGAGTAGTCATAACCTCGGAGTCCGGCCCTGCCTGCCTTGCGCACCATTCGAGAGAGCAAGGCCTGAGGCACGAGGACCAATCCCAGCCCCGCAAGGATCGGTACGAAAAACTGCAAGTACAGCACCGCCGGACGGTAAACGACGCCCGTGAACTGCTGGGCATTCGGAATGAGTCCGAGGGGCGCCAGCGCCCATGCCTGTGTACCGAACACGAGTGCAAGGCCGACCAGAATCACGAGGACTCGCGCTCGGCGCTCCCAAATGGCTGCGACGACTCCGAGCAAGGCCGGAATCGACGCCGCGGGGGTGAGAGAGTAGCGGTTATCACTGTTCGGCGAAAGGGGATGCAGTTGAAGGACCGCATCCAGGTGCAAAAGCGACAGGTCCGCGGCGTTAAAGACCAAAGAAGGCGAATGAGTACCTATGAAGCCCAAGTAGTCCCGGATTGGGAACAGCCAGAACATGGCGAGCAAACCGGAAAGCGCCCACAGGGCCGGGGTAATGGCCAACACCCAGCGTTTGCGGACAGCCGCCGGAATCGCGAGCGCGTAAATCGGGATGGCAAGCAGTGCGCCTGGCCACTGAGCAGGTGCTACCAAGCCGACTCCACTCGATAGGAGGCAAAAGGCAAGGACCGCAGTGCGAAATCCCCATCCGCGCCGGCCCGACGCCCAGCCCGATGCGACAGCGTCCAACGCGATGATCGCTGGCATGAAGAGGACAGTCGAGACTTGATCGGTGAAGATCCCGAGGTTGAAGAGCCCGAACCATGACATCGGGCTCAGGAGGTAAAGCAGCGCCGCGATCAAACCAACAAGTGGCCGCCGCAAGCGCCAATCGCAGAACGCATACACCCCCAGTGCGCACAGGGGGCTGATAAGAAAGTCGACGATCTGGATCCCTCCGGTCAGGCTTGTGCCATAGAGCCGAGATGCGGCTACCGCCAGCCAATGCGATATGAGTGGATAACCCTCTCGGAATGGAAGCCCGTTGCCGTCCCACGGATACCACCAGGCGGGCAATGCTGGGAATGTGTTCGCCACGAAGGTGGCGAGGTGCAAGTGGAAGAGAGTGTCTCCGCCAGGAAGGCCGTTCAGGAGAATCGGCCAGCTCAGGACATAAGAAACCACGCCCAAGATCGCGGCTGCGGCGAGGATCCGGACAGCTGACAGCGACACACCTGCGACTGCCCGACTCACGCTGAGCCCGAGCGGTGCCCTAGCCAGTTGCCTGCTTACCCGCCGCCGAGCATTCCTGCGCACTGACAACTGGCACGTGCACGTCCTCCAACACCCACCCAGATGCGACCACAGAGCCGACCTGCGTAAACCACCCCGGCTGGTCGGTGATCACCTTCACGTAATTCGCGTTGTTTGGATCTACCGCCCACAGCCGGCTGTGCGTTGAGGTCAGCCAGCACTGCATGAGCGTGTCGCCCACGTCTGGGTGCTGAGCGTACGAGAAACCACTGGCGTAATAGAACGGGTCGTACAGCTGTCCAATCACGTTCCGGCCCTGCAGGCCGTGGTACTCGACCATCGCGTAGAACATCCCCGGATTGTCGGGCGGGATGTTCAGCACGGTGCCCCGGTAGGCCGGTTGGTTGTACACGGCCATCAGCTGCGAGGCGGCGCTCTGGGTTTGGGTCCACTGGGCACGAGTTGCGTCGTAGAGCTTGAGAATCGGCGCCCACTCGAGCTGCGCGGCGACGAGGACGATCACCACCACCGCCCAGCCGGCAGGCAGCACGCGGCGTCCTAAGCGGCGAGGCGCGACCGCCAGGAGCAAGACCGCCAGGAGCACGCCGGCGAACTCGTATGGGAAAAGAAAGAACCTCTCCTGCCAGAACCACGACTCCCAGCTCTTCAGGTATGAGGTCAGCCCCAGCGATAGACCCGTGTACGCGAGGTACCCATACCCGAAGGTCAGAAACATGTACGAGGGTGGCCGACGCCATAGCGTCCAGGCAAGGCCTGCGAGGCCGAAGACCATCAGCGCCACCAGGTACGGCCGCGCCGCCAGCTGGTCGGGTGTGAGGTGAGTGGAGAACTCCCATTGGCCGAAGATGTTGGCGAGCAGGTTCCAGTACACCGGGTAGATCGGATTGCCCGTCCGGTCGAGCAGCAGCTTCATATAAGCGAGGATCAGCGCGATCCACGCGACGGTCGCCAGCAGGCGCTCACGTTCGTGGGCGCGCCGAAAATACGTCGCCACCAACATGCCGAGGCTAAAGACCCATGCCTCCGCGCGGGCCATCGCAGCGAGCGCCCAAGCGACCCCCGTCCATAGGCCTCCCTTGGGCCACAACCAGATGCCAAGGAGCACCAGAGCGATGCCCATCGGCTCGAGGAAGCCGGTCGAGTCGATGAAGACGCTGGTGGGAAGCAGGGCGGCGAAGAGGCCGGCCGCCACCGCGACCCCGAGACCCCAATATCGACGGCAAAGGCTGAACAGCAGCACGGCTGTCAGCGCACCGAAAAAGACGCTTACGAGCCGCGGAATTACGATGTTGACGGATCCGGTTACGTAAAACAGCACGACCAGCAGGGCAGGGTGGATCAACCCCCAGAAGTAGTCGAGACCCTTCAGGTCCCAGAGCCGCGGACCGTTCGGGTCCCACAGACCTATCTCTTTTGTGAGGTATGCGATCTGCCAGTGATGGAACACGTCGCCGTGCCAGCCGTCGCCTGGGTTCTGCGGATCGGTCAAGTAGAAGAGCGAGTAGAGCCTGGGCAGCAACGCCACCGTCCAAACGGCGGCCAGCGCCCACCACGCCAGCGGTTGGACCGAGACGACCGGCGCCAGCTCAACCACGCCGATCGGCTGACCCGCCTCTACCTCGAGCTCATCTTCGTCCTCGTCGTCGACGAGGATCCTCGGCAACAGCTTCATGCCGTAGCCGCCTCCGCCGCCACCTGCTCGTGCGAGCGCGAAACGTCCATGATCGCCCGCTGCAGGGTGTCGATGTGCCGCTCCCAGTCGAACCGCCGCGCCCATTCGAAGGCGCGCTCGCCTGTCGCCTGATTGCCGGCGGGATCGTCAAGCAACTTCGAAATCCCAGCCGCGTAGTCACTGACCTCCAGCGGCTCGGCAAGGTGCCCTGTTCCAGGTCCCACCGTCACCGTCGGCCCAGCCTGGTTCCACGCCACCACTGGGACGCCCTTGGCCATCGACTCGATCACGCCCATGCCGAAGTCCTCCTCGGGGGCGGGATACACGTACACGGCCGCGCCCTCGTAGAGCCGGTTCAGCTCGTCTTCGGTGATCGCGCCGAGGAAGATGACTGCGTCGCTGATCTTCAGCTCGCGCGTCAGCGCCTGGAGCACTGCGGTATGCGACGTCGCCGGTCCCGGGATCACGAGCTGGACCTTGGGGTCGACCTTGCGCACCTCTTGCATGGCGCGGATCGCAAGGTCGAACCTCTTCTGCGGGTAGTGGCGGTTGGTCAGCAGGACGTAAGGCCGCCGAACCGGATACCCGTTGATGGTCAGGCCACCCGTGAAACGTGACTCGCGCGGCAGTGGAAAACCTGACGCCGCGACGTGACAGCCGGCCGGGCAGTCGACAGCATCGCGCTTGTAGATCCCGCGGATGATGTCGCCGATGTAGTCGCCGTTGACCAGCAGCTGATCCGCCTCCTGCACCGAGCGCCGGTCGGCCCAGGCGACGAACTTCGTCGCGCGCATAACGATCCCGGCCAGCAGTCTGTAATCGGCGTTGGCCACCCAACCGGTCTCACGATCGATGTTCCGCGGGTACACCAGCCGGTTCGGCTGATTGAGGTAAACGACGTACGGGACGTCGATGAGGCGAGCCGCCCACCATGCGATCCACGCACTCGGCTGATTGCAGGCGACGATCGCGTCGATGCCGCGCAGGCGCCACGCGTACAAGGGCATCAAGAGCGAGGCGGCTGCCATCTGGATCGCCTCTCGATATGGAAACCAGCGCGGGAGCTGGGGCAGGAAAGTACGCACGCGCACCTCGCCGATCAGGTCTGGATAACAGCGCGAGGCGTCCACCGTGGGCGCATAACACTCCACCTTGAAGCCCCGCCTTCTGAGGCCCAGCACCTCTTCGATGACGATCCGCTCCCCGCCTCCGGAGTAGGTGAAGCCACAGTGAAAGACAGCGATCCGGCGCGTCCCACCCGCGCGCAAACGCCGTCTTCCACCCACCAGCAGAAACCCGATAAGCCCCACCACAAGCGCGTAGCCGGCGGTGATCGCGTGATAAAGGACGATCGCCCCCGCTGCCACGGCTGGCGCGAGGCCCAACCCACCTCCCAACACCAGCGATCCCGCCACCTCGAGGTTTCCGAGGTAGCCAGGCCCCGCAGGTATAGCGAAGCTCAGCAGGAGCGCCGGGTAAGCAGCCATCGCCCGCAGCGTCGGCACCTGTACGCCCACGGCAGTAAATAGAAGAGTGAAGTTGAAGGCGTCGATACCGAGCGCCAGGATCGTGAGCGCTGCCAGGCGCCCTGCAAGCACCGGCGTCCACAGCCCGCGAGCTCCTGCGCGAAACGCGAAAGCCTGGCCGGCGAGGGCCGCAGCAAATCTGGCTGGCAGCACCTTGCGCGCCAGCGTTGAACGTGCGACCCGCGGTCCGAGAAGGGCCGTGCCCAGCACCGCCCCCAGCAGAGCCACTGCCAGGGCGGCAGCCCCCAGCAAGCCTCTTGGCGCGCTGACTGCGCCGGTGGCCGCGACGATCTCGAGGATCGCGAGCACGAGCGCGACCCCGGCGAGGTCGCAAGCCTTGTCGATGACGATCGTCGCCAGGGCGGAGCCCGCCGGGACGCGGTGCCGACGCCAAAGCCACCAGGCCCTCGCCGCGTCGCCCGAGCGGATCGGGATCACGTAGTTGAGCAAACCGCCCGCCGAGCTCATCGCGAACGCCCTCACGATCCCAACCGGAGCGAGCGGTCGCAGGAGCAGCAGCCAGCGCCGGACCCTGATCAAGCTGGTGACGAGGAACAAGCAGACCATCAGCACAACCGCAGGCCAGCTGTGCACCCGGGCGTGACTGACGACCTCCGGCAGCGAAACCGTGCGAAGCCACAACCAAAGCAGGAGGACCCCAATGGCCGTCTGCAGCCCCAACCGAACCCAGCGCTTCACGCGGCCATCTCGAGCTCGTCAGAAGGCAGAATTCCAAGGATCCAGCGGTGGGCGAAAGCCCAGAACGCAAACAGCCAGGCGACGATGATCAAGGTGCCTCCGTAGTCGTGCACGAGCACCGCAGGCCAAAAACCGAAATCAGCGGCGACCAGGCACACGATCGTCATCCGGAGCAGGTTGATGAGCACGGTCCCGAGCACGCCAATCAAAAGAACCTGGACCTTGGCCTCTCTCGAATAGGGGCCGCGGAGGCCGATCAGGCAACTCAGCCCGAGCAGGATCAGGCTCTGCCACCCAATGCAGGTCGTTGAGATCATCAGGGCCTGGCGCTGGCCGCTCCAGTCCCAGACGTACAGCGAACCACCGGAAGCTTGGGCTTGCACTCCAAGGACGCCGAGGATCGCAACCACCGCCCGCGCCTCCGGCGCAGCGAGAGTCAGTAGGGGATGCACAAGTCCGAACTGCTTGGTGGCGGTGGTCAGGAACTCGTCGAACGTGGTGACGAACGGAAGGATCAGCAGCATCCCGCAGCCCGCCGCCATTAACCCGATGTACACCGCGCGCCTTTCCATGGTCATGCAGTCACCCGCGTGCGTCGACGGCGGCCCGTCCACAGCTTGGTTGCCATCGGGATCACCAGGGCCAGGCCAAGCAACGCGGCGCCGTACTCAGGGATGAAGATCACCGACGGTGTGGTGAAGTTGGTCCGCTGGTTGTTGTTGTTGCCGTACCTCAACGTCACCGGGCCACCGCCTGTCCGCGAAATGCTGAGGCAAATGAACTTGCCCGCCGGAACGTTCACGTTGGAGACCGTGGTACCGACGTTGACAGTGGTACCGGCTTGCCCGACAAGCACCGGAACGTTGACAAACGCCGCGATAGTCACCGGGTTGGTGGTACAGCCGACGTTGTCGCCGTACCTGAAGGTCCAGCTCACTGTGGCGTTGGCGCCGGCGTTGGTTGTCCAGTACTGCCACGAATACGTCCCGGCGAATATCGTCTGGGCACTTGCGGTCGGGGTGGCGACTCCTGGATGGGCGCCGACGCCGGAGGTCCACACGGCAGGGCACGCCGGGGCACAAGTGGCGTCGAAGACCTGGCTTCGCACGGTGTTGTTGGAAACGTTAGCGTCGAAAAGACTCGGGCCGGCGCCGGTTCCGTACAGAAAGAAGGTAGAGCCCGCAGCCTCCGTCACCGGAGCTCGAGATGCGCCCACCGCGACCGCCATGAGAGCGATGGTCATGGCTGCAACCACCACCCAGCCCAGCCGGCGACTGCGGCGCGAGCGCATGTGCGCCGTGGGTGCGCCCGACGGCCGTGCTGGAGACCGTGGTCCCTCTCCGACCCGCGCGCGATGGCCAAGCAGCCAGCGCCGGAGCATGTGCAGCCTGCGCAGGTGGTGCACCTCGTCGGTGATCCGCCCGGTCTTGGGCGTCCGGAACCACGGTCCCTCCTCCCTGCTGAGGAGGCCCTTCATAGCAGCCCAACCCTGAAAGGGGACCAGGGCGAATGACAGCACAAGTGCGCCGAGCACTCCCTGAAGGTCGCGGAGCGGCGCCTCTTCGAGGATGAGTCCACCGAGGTTCATCAGCGGCAAGGCAAGGATGTTGGAGAACAGGAGCGACCAACCGAGGGTCGCCGTCCAACCCGGCACGTGCGTGTGAAAGACGATCTCCGACATCAGCCATGCAAGGCTGCCGATGACAAACAACCCGGCCTGAAGGTAGTAGGTCGTGTCGAAGAGAAACTCCAGCTTCTCCAACGGCGTGACAAAGGGCGACAGCATGATCGGGACAAACCATTTGCGGACGTTGAAGGTGTGTCCCTCGGCCCAACGCATCCGCTGGCGAGCGAGCCTCGAGAAAGTGCTTACGCATTCGGCCGGCGTCTCCGCCCAGGGCGTGTACGCGACCTTGTAGCCGCGGGCGTACAGCTTGAGCGTGAGCTCCCAATCCTCGGTGAGGCTGTGGCCCCAGCCAATTTCGCGGAGAAGATCCGCGCGGATCATGTAGGCGGTCCCGGCCACCATCTTGAGCGAGCCGACGGCGTCCTGGAACGGGCGCTCGATCATGTAGCTGCCGGCGTACTCGGCCCGTACCGCCTCAGTCAGCCAGCTCTCCGATTTGTTGAGCACGTGCCACTGGTAGCTCTGTACCGCTGCAACGCTTTCGCGCCGGGTGATCTCTCCATGGTTGTGCCCATTCCCATTGCCGTCCCCGTTCCCATTTCCGTTCTTTCCGTTCACGTTGTAGAAATGAGGGAGGAATCGGTCGATCGAGTCCGGAAACGGGACCGAGTCGGCATCGAAGACCACCACGTATTCGGTGCGTGGATCCATCACTTTCAGCGCTTCGTTTAGCGCCCCGCCCTTGTAACCCTGGCGGCTGGTGCGATGGAGGATCTTGAACCCGGGTTGGGCTTTCCATCGATCCAGGATCAGGTTTGAATCATCGGTCGAATCATCGACAAGAACCACCTCATACGCTGGGTACTCGAGCTGTGAGAGCGCGGTGAGCAGCCGCTCGATCACACGTTTCTCGTTGTAGGCGGCGACGTGAACCGAGACGAACGGGTGATAACCCAGGTCGATATGGAAACCGTTGCCGTTCCCGTTGGCGATTCGGTTGAGTCCCGCGTGCTGCTTGCCGTTCCCGTTGTGCCCGTTGCCGTTGCCATTGCCGTTGCGACCGGTTGCGAGCGTCGTGATGAGGACCATCAACGTGCTCAGGTAGTACTTGATCGCGTAAGCGAAGAACACGGCACCAAGGAACAGGCCGGTGAAGGCGAATGCGTAAGCGATCCAGTCGCCGCCGCTCTGGTTCTTCGATTGCGTGACCAGCTCGACAAAACCCTTGATGAGGGCGGCGATCGGAGCGATCGCCAAGACGACAGCGCCGGCGAGGATCGCGTCGAGTAGTGCGGTCCACAGCAGCTGGCCGCGATCCGGTCGACTTCGCAGCCAAACGAGCGAGGTGCCAAGGAGGATCACCCCCGCCAGGATCAACGTGATCGTCAGGGCGTACCGAGTCAGCGGCGGGAAAATGCCGAGCACTGCGAGGGCGACGCCCCCGGCGACCAGCACCAGGCCGCCGCCGCAGCCAAATGCAACCCGGTGCAGTGGGTTGCGATCGTGGCTACGAGGTGGCATTGGCCGCTCCATTGCCATTTACATGAGCGTTTAGGTTCAGGCTTCCCATCGAGCTCAGGTCCGCGGACGCGAACCGCCTATGGCCACCGGGAGTGATCGCGGCCGGACTCAACGCGCCGGTCTGGACCGCTCGCAGCAGCTTGTCGACGGTCAGGCCGAGGGCGCGGGCGGCCGCTCCTGTACCGACCAGGTCTGAGGCAAGGGGCGCCAGCTCACGGATCCGTGTTTCCGAGAACCGGCGATGACCTCCGGGCGTGATCTCGTCAGCCTCGAGCCGCCCTTCCCTGCACGCCCGGATCACCGTGTGCTGGCTCACCCGCAGCAAGCGCGCCGCAGCGCTCGTGCTGATGAGCTTCGCGCCGTTGACCAAATTGGGAGCAGCCGCAATCGCGGACTGTTCGATATCTTCCAGGCGAAAACGATGGTGTCCTCCAGGCGTGGTTTCGGCAGGCATGAGAGCCCGCCGCGCAACCGCGCGGAGAACAGTCGCCTGGCTGACGCCCAGGCGCTCGGCCGCCTCCCTCGAACTGATCAATCTGTGCAAGACGTGTGCAGGACTAACGCAGCATTATGACAATCGGATCACGCTTTCAGAAGCCCCTTGGTATTCCCCTAGCGAAATCGTCGATTTGTCGCCGAAAATGCACCGTGATCAGCTATAGTGCTCATGAATTCCGCGCCTAAACTCCCCTAAGAGACCCCTCAGATGGGATGGAGGCTAGGAGTCTCAACCAAATAAGAACTCACCCCCCGCAGCCAAGCTCGGTGCCGGTGTCGAGAGATCGCCCGGCCCGAGCCTTTTTTCCAGGGTCATCCCTGTCCTCCCTCCCAGCCGGCCGCCCAGTCGGCGACTCCTTCTTGCCATGGCCTGAGCGCGTCAGTGCGCACAGACCCAAGGCAACCGTTGAGGGGTCGCGCAGCGGGCGCCGCGAGCTCCGCAGTGGTGACGGGCTCGACTTCAGCCTCCACCCCGCACGCCGCCAGCGCTGCGCGGGCGAAGTCATCCCAGCCGCAACAGCCGGCGGCGACGACGTGAACCACGCCACTCAGGTCGCCGGCCGCAAGCTTGATCGCGGCGCGCGCCAGGTCCCGAGCATAGGTCGGGTTCACCCGTTGGTCGGAAACCACCCGGATCCGCTCGCCACGACGGGCCCGCTCGACGATGCGCTGGGGAAAGCTCCCTCCTTTAATCTCCGAGCCCCGATCACCGAAAACCGCGGCGGTCCGGATCACCAGGGCCGCGGGCAGAGCAGCCAGGGCCGACCTTTCGCCCTCCAGCTTCGACCTGCCGTACGTGCTCAGGGGCTGAGCCTCGTCCTTCTCTGTGTAGGGCCGGTCAAGCCGGCCGTCGAACACAAAGTTGGTGGAGAAGTGGATCAACCGCACGCCGTGGCGGGAACAAGCGAGCGCCGGGTTCTCCGCGCCCAAAGAGTTCACCGCATAAGCGAGCTTCGGCTCGATCTCAGCCTTGTCAACAGCGTTGTAGGCGGCGCAGTTGAACATCACCTCCGGGCGGTAGTGAACGCACGCGGCTTCGATCCCGGCGCGGTCCGACACCGAAAGGTCGTGGCGCAAAAGGCCGGTGGCACCCGGCAGGAGCCGCATCAGCTCCGAGCCCAGTTGTCCCCCTGCCCCAAGCACCAGTGCCCTCACGACTTGGCAAGGTAGCAACAATCCAGCCTGGCCAAACTGCAGCAACCTTTAAGTATTCGCTTTACAGTTGCAGACAAGTAATGACTGAGACGGCCGATTGAACGCGGAGATGGCGCCAGCGGGTGATCCGGCCGCTCGCCTTGTGCACGTCTTGATCGTCCAGGACCATCCTCTGCTGGCGTCCGCGCTCGCCCGCGTCCTCGAAGGACAAGCAGACTTCGCCGTCTCAGGTGTTTCTGCAACGGGGGCCGACGCAGTCAAGTCAGCCGCATTGCAGCGGCCGGACGTCGTCTTGATGGACTTCCGGCTCCCGGACGTGACCGGGCCGGAGGCGGCGCGCATGATCCAGAGCGAGCACGCCGAGGCGGCGATCGTGTTCCACAGCGCGGACGAGTCGGAGACGGCGCTGCTGGACGCCGTTGACGCCGGCGCTACCGCCTACCTGACGAAGGATGCGACAGCGGACCAGATCATCGAGGCGGTTCGGAAGGCGTCAAGGGGCGAGGTCCTCATCCCGGTCGAGCTGTTCGCCCGCGCGATTGCTCGCCAGCGTGGGGTGGTCAGCAAGAAGCGCGAACGCGAGCAGCTCATGGCAGAATTCACGCCTCGCGAGCTCGACATCCTCCACCTGCTGGCCGAGGGGCTGGATACGACCGCGATGTCGAAGAACCTCGGAATCGCACCCCATACGGTCGAGTGGCACGTCCGCCACGTGATTGAAAAGCTGCAGGTCCACTCAAAGCTCCAGGCGGTCATCGCGGCAGCGCGCAAAGGGCTGATCGACCTCTAGCCGCCCCGATTGGGCCATCCCGTTACAGGGGGGGCTCGCAGTGCCCCTGCATGGCGACAAAACAGGCCCCGGAGCGTAGTACGAAAGGGTGCAGCTTCGACGAGGGCCTCCAACGGCCCCGATACCGCCCGTCAAGATGCGGACGCTCCGCGTGCTCGAGGCCCCCGGCGGGCCTACTCGCGCGCCGCAACGGCGGTGGGGCTGGATGTCTGTCGACGGCTACTTCCTTCGCGTGGTGGCCGGCGTGCTGTTGGTATACGTCCCAGTCGCCATCGTCTTGGGTTTTGTCGTGGCCAACTGGAGCGCCCAGACCAGCATCGACAGCGTATCGGCTCGCGCGGAGGTGACAGCCGAGAGTGCAGCCCTCCGCATCAACGATTATGTCGCGGAGCGAAAGGCCCAGCTTCGTGCCATCGCACAGAACAACGTGGGCGAGCTTTCGAAACCCGGCCTGAACGCCAGATTAGAGGCGTCTTTCGAAGCCCAGTCGTCATTTGACGGCATTCAGATCTATGACGACACCGGGAAGTCGATCGCGTCTTCCCCGCCCGGCCTGGACCTTTCCCCGACGCCAGACGGATCCAACTTCGCCAGCAGTCTGAACATCGAGACGGTGGGCCAGATCGTGCGTTCAGGCCGCGTCGGACTCGACTGGGTGGTGACCGCGCCGATCGTCGGATCGGACAGCAAGCCGCAGGGGGTCGCGGTTGGAAACCTGAACGTCACGGTGCTGGGCAGGCTGCTCAACCCCAGCGCCCTCGATGGTTCAACAGGCACTGACCAGGAATTGCACCTGATCAATGCACAACATTTCCTGTTGTACAGCTCGGCGTGGGGCGCCATCAAAGATGAGGCCGCACTGGTCCCCATGGGCGCCCTCACCGTGGCCGCGGAGGGCGCGATCTACGACCAAGCGACGAGGTTTGGGGATGGGGCGGGGCAGATCAGCGACTACAGGAACCACGAGGTGCTCGCCGGCTACGCCTCCATCCCCTCCCTCAACTGGGTTGTCGTCGCTTCGATTGAGAGGGCATCCGCGCTGGCCCCTGTCCAGGCTCAGGAGGTTCGGACCTCGCTGCTGCAAGGCCTGAGCGTCCTGCTGCTTGTCGGATTTGCTATTGCACTCGCGATCGTGACCACCAGGCCGATCACCGCATTGGCTCGTGCCGCGACCCGGGTCGAAGCCGGCGATCTCGGCGCGCGGGTGAACCTGAAGGGAGGCGGCGAGGTCCGCCGGCTCAATGACGCCTTCAACGCCATGGTCGACCGGCTCAGCGGCGTGCTCTTCCGCCTTCGGGGTGAGGTCACGGAGTCCGCGGCCAAGCTGTCGGCAGTGGCCGAGCAGCTCGCTTCGGCCACCTTCGAGCAAACCACAGCGGCCACTGCCACCTCGGCCAGCATGGAAGAGCTCGCGCGGAGCTCCGCAGCCGTCGCGGAAACTGTCGATCGCGTCGCGAGCCAGGCCTCAGAGACGCAGACCAACCTCGAGCTCGCACAGACCGACCTCAGGGCATCAGGCGATCGCACTCTGGCGCTTGCCGGTCGGGTCAACGAGATCGAGGGCATTCTCGAGCTGATCAACGACATTGCCGATCAGACCAATCTCCTGGCGCTGAATGCCGCTATCGAAGCCGCGCGGGCAGGCGACGCCGGCCGGGGCTTCGCGGTCGTCGCCGACGAGGTGCGACGGTTGGCTGAGCGGTCCAAGGCCGCGGCAGCACAGATCGCGAAGCTCGTCGAGGGCGCTCAGGCGGAAAGCAGCGAGACGGTGATGGCCCTGGAGAAGGGCGTGAAGCAGATGGAGCGCGGCCTCGCGATGATGCGGGCGATGTCGGAGGTGAGCGGTCAAGTGCGGCTCGCCAGCCAGCAGCAGCGCTCATCGACTCAAGAGGTCGTGGTCGCCATTGAGCACATCGCCGAAGGGAGTCGTTCGGTTGCCGCTACCGCGCAGGAGATTGCGTCGGCGGCCGCGCGACAAGGCGAGCTGGCGGCTGCGCTCGCCGGTTCCGGCTGGGAAAAACCGGAGGGTCGCCCACGTGGAGCTTAGAAAGCGAAAAGAGCCGGGAGACAGCGATCGGCCAAAGCTCGCTCCGGTGATTCCACTAACCGTCAATGTGGCCCATCCGTTGGTCTTAACGCCGCGCCGGCGGGTGGGCTTGCCGGCCGACACTTTCTTCACCCGTGTCCTGGCCGCCTCCCTGCTTGTCTCGTTGCCGCTGATGGCCATCCTCGGCTTCCTCATGTACAGCCAGGGGCTGCAGTCGAGCACTGCGGAAGCCAAGGTTCAGACCGAAGCCGTCGCATCGGCCACCGCCGAGCGGATCTTCCTGTGGATCTCAGAGTCACAGGCTTACCTCGCCCAGCTTGCGCGTGAAGCGGCCGCGCCGGCCGGGCGCCAGGGGCCGATTGGCACGCCTCTGGAAAACGTGTCTAATGGAGCGTTCGACGCCATCTACATCATCAATGCGACTGGCGCTGTGGTGGCCTCAACGTCCCCCAATTCCGACCTCAAAGATGTCGGTGCGGCGCCTTGGTTCGGGCAGGCTCTTTACATCGCCACCGAGCATCCGATCAGCACCGGCACGACCGGGCTCTCCTGGACAATCACTGCGCCGATCGTTGGCACGAATGGCACTTCGCAAGGCGCTGTCGTCGGCGACATGCTGGTCGCCAAGCTGAGTGGACTCCTGGGTGCTCCCACCGCTGATCAGGAGGTCCACGTAGCGAACAGCGACCATCTCCTCGTGTTGAGCTCAAATTGGGGTCCGCTCACCAGCGATGAAGGGCTGGCTGCCAAGGGCGCGCTGAGCACCCCGGCTGAGGTCGGCGTCGTCAACCAGGCGCTCACCACCGGCACAGGTTCCTCGCACATCTCGGACTATCGAAATGACGATGTGTTCGCCGGATACGCCCCGATCGAGAACACCGACCTGGTCGTGGTCGCGTCCACCGACGTGGCCGCGGGCCTGGCGCCTGCGTATACCTTGGGACACCTGACGCTTGTCATCCTGCTTGCAGGGACCTTGTTGGTCGTTGCTTTCGCCGTCTTCCTTGCCAAGCTGACGATCCGTCCGATCACCGTGCTGTCTCGAGTCGCGGCGCGCGTTGAAGCCGGCGATCTGACCGCGCGGGTGAGTCTCACCGGCGGCAATGAGATGCGCGTGCTCGGCGCAGCCTTCAACGGAATGCTGGAGCGCTTGAGCAGCGTGCTGTCGCGACTGCAAGGAGAGGTGGCCGACTCCTCGACCAAGCTTTCAGGGGCTGCCGAGGAGCTGGCGGCGGCCACCTTCGAGCAGACGACCGCTGCGACAGCGACATCCGCAAGCATGGAGGAGCTGGCGCGCAGCACCGTGTCCATGGCCGACACCATGAACCGGGTTGCGGCGCAATCTGCCGAAGCTCGAACCAGCCTCGAGCTTGCGCAGGCCGACCTCAGGACTTCCGGCGATCGCACCATGGCCCTGGCTGGTCGCGTCAACGAGATCGAAGCCATCCTCGAGCTCATCAACGACATCGCCGATCAGACCAACCTTCTCGCGCTCAACGCGGCCATCGAAGCTGCGCGCGCGGGAGACTCCGGTCGGGGTTTCGCGGTCGTCGCCGACGAGGTGAGGCGGCTGGCCGAGCGCTCCAAAGCTGCCGCCGCACAGATCGCGACCATCGTCGAAGGCGCTCAGACCCAGAGCAGCGAGACGGTAATGGCCCTCGAGAAGAGCATCAGGCAGATGGAACGTGGCCTGGGCCTCATGGCGGAAGTGGCCAAGGCGGGAGGCCATATGCAAGCCGCGCATCAACAGCAGCGCGCATCCACCGATCAGGTGGGCCTGGCGATCGAGCGCATCGCAGAGGGCAGCCGATCGGTGGCCATCACCGCCCAGGAGATCGCGTCTGCGGCCACGCGGCAGGGTGAGCTCGCGGCGGAGCTCGCCGACTCCGGCTGGGAACACGGAGGAGAGGCCGACAATGGAGCTTAGGAAAGGCCTTCCCGCACCAGCGGCTCGTCCAGCCGAGGTCGTGATGCTGAGTATCTCCAGGCCGCGGCGATCGGAGGCTCCCCGCAACAGACCTTGGCAAAGCTTCTTTGCCTGGGCGTTTGGCGCCTCAACCACCGTGGTTCTGCCCTTCTTCGTCCTCGCAGCTTTCTACCCGGGGCTGATGGCATCGTGGCTTGGAATCGGCGCCCTGGCCGCCCTCGTCGGGTTGCTTGCGATTGCCACCTGGCTCACCGCGCGCCCGGTGATGGCGCTCTCAAGCGCAGCCGCGGACTTTCAATCCGGCGATCTGCGAGCCCGTGCGATTCCGGGCGGCAGCGGAGAGACCCGCCGCCTGGCAGAAACCTTCAATGCGATGGTCGACAACATCGTCAGTGAGGGGCCGCGAATGCTGGGAGACGCACGCGACGCGGCGGCCCGGCTGTCGATTGCCGCAGAGCAACTGTCGGTCGCCAGCAGCGAGCAGGGCAACGCGGCCGCCAATACCTCCGCCGAGCTCGAATCACTCGCGGCCAGCTCCGCCGAGATCAAGGAATCTGTCACGGGCATGGTCATCAAGACCGTGGAGCTCCGCGCCAACATCCAGCTCGCCAATACGGACCTTCAAGCGTCCAGTGACCGCACGCAAGCCAACGCGAGGCGGGTTGATGAGATCCAGACGGTCCTGGAGCTGCTTAAGGACATCTCCGACCAGACTGCGCTGCTCGCGCTCAATGCCGCGATCGAAGCCGCGCGAGCAGGCGAAGCCGGCCGGGGCTTTGCGGTGGTTGCAGACGAGGTCCGCCGCCTCGCTGAGCGCTCGATGGCTGCGGCAGCTCAGATCGCCAAACTCAACGATGGGGCCCTGGCGACCAGTGGCGAGGCTGTTTTGGCGATCGAGCGACGTGGCGAGCAGCTGAACCACTGGATGCGCATGACCGAAGCCCTGGCAGAAGCGAGCGGCAAGGTCGTCCCGGCAGTTCAGCAACAGACCAGCTCGAGCGGCAGCGGCAGGCTCGCCATCCAGCTCATCGCAGACACGAGTAGAAGCCTTGCCGCGGCCGCCCAAGAGGTGGCCGCCACTGCAGCCGCCGAAGCGACGATCGCTTCTGACCTCGCTTCTCGCGGATGGGCCCAGGAGCGCGTGGGTTGATGCGAGTGCTGGTGATTGCGGTCAATGAAGGATTTTTTGCGGTGCCGATGGCGACCGTGCACCAGGTGCTGCGTCATCCGAAGGTGACCCGCGTGCCCCTCTCGCCTGCAGGCTTGCTGGGCGTGGTCAACGTGCGAGGAGAGATCGTTCCCTTTATTGATACGGGCGTGCTCACGGGAACCGGCACTCTTGTCGAGCCCCCTTTCGCTGTGCTCGTGAGCGGCGAGAGGGAGATGGTCGCGCTGGCTGCGGAGGCCTTGCCGATGGCCGCCGACTTCGAGGAGCCAGTCGGTCCGGGAACGCATCCGGGTGAGCTTGGTGTTTACAGCAGCGGTGGGCGCCTGGTGGTGCTTGTCGACATCGGGGAGCTGGTCAACAGCCGGCTGGATTTGAAACGGGCGAGCTAGAGGACGAGTTCCGTCCGCTGTTCATGGAGGAGGCCAAGGGCCACCTCGAACGCATCGCGTCCGGACTGCTGACGCTAGAGGCAGCGCCTGACGATCAAGCGGCGATCGACGCGATATTTCGCGAGGCCCACACGATGAAGGGTGCGGCCGGCATGGTCGGCATGATGCGCGTCAGCCGCCTGGCCCACCGGCTGGAAGATCTGCTCGTCGAGCTGCGTGACAAGAAGCGCCGGGCGACTCCGGAGCTGACAGATGCCATGCTCCTCGTGGTCGACGGCCTGGGTCGACTTATCGCCAGCGCCTCGGGCTCGGATCAGGACTCGAGCGACGAGGCGGCTTTGGAACGGCTGCTCCCAACCTCGCCGCAGCGGTTGCCTTCGGTTGTCAAGACCGAGCCGGCCCCCACGCAGCCTGTCGTCGTGGCGGTGGCGCCGATGTCTGAATTGGTTGTAACGACATTCGCCCCTATCAAGACGCCGGATCAGGCGCCTCTCGAGGTTCCACCAGCAGCCGCCCCATCAGCCGCTCTGACCACATCCGAGCCCGTACCCCAGTCCTCAAGGGCATACCCGGATCGCAAACGCCCGGCGACTGCGACCCTCGAGGTCCCGGTGGCGAGAATCGATGAGCTCAACCGACTGGTCGGCGAGGCGTCCGCCGCACAGCTCCGCGTCGGACACATATTCGGCACCGAGATGCAAAGGGATCCTGAGGCGGTCACCGAATACCGCGAGCTCACCAAGGTCATCAACCAGCTCCAGGAGGTCACCGAACGCACCCGCATGGTTCCGGTCGCCACACTCGAGCCGATCCTCCACCGGACAGTGCGTGACTCCGCGCGCGCCGCCGGTAAGGACGTGCGATGGGAGATGCTCGGCGAGGACATCGAGGTCGACAGGGGCGTCCTCGACGAGCTCGTCTCTCCGCTGCTGCACCTGGTTCGAAACTCCGTGGGACATGGCGTCGAGCTCCCCGAGGTTCGCATCGCCGCCGGCAAACCGCCGCAGGCGACAGTCCGACTCCAGGCAAGCCAGGTCGGTTCCAAGGTGGTGATCGCGATCAGCGACGACGGCGCCGGTATCAACGTCGCCGCGGTGCGAGCCTCTGCCGCCAAGAGCGGTGTGGACGTCAGCGGGCTGACAGAACAAGAGTCCCTCCACTTGATCTTCCGATCGGGAATCTCCACCGCCAAAGTGCTCACAGAGGAGTCGGGTCGTGGCGTCGGCCTTGACGTCGTTGCGACCGCCGTCGCTGCGGTACACGGCGCGGTCGAGGTCGCGAATCATCCCGGCTCGGGGGCAGAGTTTCGGATCGTCGTACCCATAACCCTCACTGTGGTGGCCTGCCTGATCGTGGCGATTGACGGACAGTCTTTCGCCCTGCCGCTGCATCGAATCATTCGCATGCTGGACGCGCAGCACATTCAAGTGGTGGGTGGCCGAAAGCTGGCGGTTATCGACGGCCTTGCCGTTCCGGTTTCCAATCTCGGGGCGCTCCTCGGCCTCCCCTCTGTTGACAAGGGGCCGTGGGTTTTGCTGGGCACGCCTGCCAGCGCTCACGCGTTCCAGATCGAAACCGTGCTGCAAAAACGCGATGTGGTGGTCCGCGGCCTGACTGGTCGCCTCCGCGACCTCAAAGCTGTGAACGGAGCCAGCATCGAGCCGAACGGCTCCATCCTCCTCGTACTGGACGTACCGACCCTGATCGAACTCAGCGACTCCCTCGCAGAGCACGCATCGAGGGTCGTCGACAAGGCAGCTGGGCCTGCGCGGCAGCTGTCAGTCATGGTCGTCGACGACGCCCTCATGGTTCGCGAGCTCCAGCGTTCGATACTCGAGCGCGGCGGCTATGCGGTTCGAACGGCGAGCGACGGGGCCGAAGCTCTCGCGATGCTCGTGGACCAGCCGGCCGATCTCGTAGTCACCGACCTCGAGATGCCCAATCTAGATGGCTTCGCTTTGACCAGCAGCATCCGGGCGCATCCGCGCCTCACCAACATCCCTGTGCTGATCGTTTCCTCCCGCGCGAGCGCCGAGGATCATCAGCGCGGTCTCGATGCGGGCGCGGACGGATACATAGTCAAGACGTCGTTCGACGAGGCCGGCCTGCTGAGCGCGGTCTCACGGCTCTTGGGTCGCGAGTTCCCGACCACGCACAGACCAGACGACTCGGCCGCGCCCGCCTGGACAGATTCCACCCTCCGGACCCATCAAGCGAAGGCGCGATGAGTACGAGCCCCCTGGACCGCGCCGCGGTGCTGATCCTGTCGCGCGCCGGCTTGAAAGCCGAACCTGCCAGCCGCGCTCGCCTCGAGAGATTGCTTCAGGAAAGCGCGAGCCTCGCCGGCGTTCCCCTGCAGTCGTACGTGACCATGGTCGACACCCAGCCGGCTGCTTTTGACGAGCTGCTGGACCGGGTCACCGTTCAGCACAGCAGCTTTTTCAGAGACCCTGCTCAGTTCGTTGCATTCGCCCAGCTCGCCCGCGCTGCGAGCGGCGCCCCCAACACTGTCTGGAGCGCAGGTTGCGGCAACGGCCAGGAGCCGTACAGCCTTGCGATTCTGCTGGACGAGATCGGTTGCAACAACTGGCACGTCGTTGCCACCGACGTCTCCTTCCACGCTCTCGCCAGAACCGAGAAAGGGGAATATACCGAGCACGAGCTCCAGGGGTTGTCGATTGCGCGTCGCCAGAAATATCTGCGGCGAAAGGGCAGCGGCTTTGAGATTGTCCCGTCGCTTCGACGCAACGTGCGCATTGCGCACCAGAACCTCGCCCATGCCGATCCTCAATTCGTTGTCCCTGAGGCCGCGGCGGTATTCTGCCGCAACGTCCTCATGTACTTCGGAAGAGAAGAGTCGCAAGCCAGCATTCAGCGAATCGCCGGCCGCATTGCCCCGGGAGGACACCTGTTCCTGGGTCACTCTGACTCGCCCGGGCCGATGAATGCTCACTTCGAGCCCGTGCAAGTGGCCGGCGCGCTCTGCTATCGCCGCCTCGCCAAGGCCGCAAACACGAGTCCTCTCGCAGGCCGATCGCAACCAGCTGTACGTCCAGCTCCGAACCTTTCCGGTCTGCTTGCCGAAGGCGATCAGGCAGCCGCCAACGGCGACCTTCGGGCGGCGGTCCGGGCGTTTCGCCAAGCGACATACCTGGATCCGAACGTCGCAGTGGCTTACTTTCAGCTGGGTGCCGCCCTGGAGCTCGCCGGCGACCTGCGTGAGGCACGTCGAGCGTTCGGAGCCGCAGGACTTGCGATGATGCGAGGCGATGGCAACGAGGATCTCTCTGGGCTTGGCGGGTACACGCGCCGCGACCTCGCGCGCGCCATCGCCGTCAAGCTGACCGACTCCGCAATGGCGATGCCGATCTCCGGAGCTCCCTGATGGCCGCCGAAGACATCGTCCTGGTCGACGACGATCGCGTGATCCAGAAAATGGTAGGCAGCTTTCTCGAGCGCTCCGGTTATCGCGTGCGCAAAGCCAGCGACGGAATCGAAGCGCTCGAGATGGTCAATGAGCGCGTACCTGACCTGGTGATCACCGACGTCCGAATGCCGGAGCTGAACGGCATCGAGCTGACTTCGCGCCTGCGCCGCAATCACCGGACGGCCGGCATTCCAATCCTTATGTTCTCGGACCTGGGCGAAGCGCGCGACGCGCTCGCCGGGTACGCGGTTGGCGCCGACGACTACCTGCCCAAGCCGTTCGAGCTGGCAATACTGGAGGCCAAGGTCGAGTCGATGTTGCGGCGTTCAGCCAGCGCCACGACACAGGCCAACCGCGGCAGGGTGATCCTCTTCGCTCATGCGAAAGGCGGCGTCGGCACCACCTCGCTCGCCGTCAACACCGCCGTCCTGCTGGCGGCGCAGTCATCGCGACCGGTCGGTCTTCTCGACCTTGATGTCGAGTTTGGAGATTCGGCCGTGTATCTGAACGTGCATCCGAACCAGACCCTTGCCGACCTGAAGGCTCCTCCGGGGACCATCGTTGACGAGGCCCAATTTGCCGGCTTCATCACCGAGTCCGGAAGCGTCAGGCTCGTGGTGGGGGCGGACCTGCCCGAGCGCGCCGACCTGGTCACGCTGCCGGCGATACAGCTGGCGATCGACCGCTTGAGCCTGACATGCGCATATGTCCTCATCGATGCGCCGGCATCGTTCAGCGAGCGTACCTTGACCGCTCTTGACACCAGCGACCTCATTTGCCTGGTCACCTCGGGATCGCTTCCCTCGCTGAAAGCGACGCGGGGCTGTCTCGACCTGTTCGAGAAGCTCGGCGTGCCTGCTGGACGCGTTCGCCTGATCCTCAACTACAGCACGACACACGCCATCGACATCGACACGGCGACCAGCGTTCTCGGCCGCCGGCCCGATTTCGTGGTCCAGCACTCCGATAGCCTCGACCGGGCCGCCAACAGCGGTCGGCCGCTGGTGATCTCGGACCCGAAAGATCCCCTGGTGGCGGACCTTCGAAAGCTCGCTGACGCGATGGCGGTGACCAAGACCCGCAGGTAGCGCCCTAGCTTCGGGCGAAGGCCGGCACTGTGAACCAGAAGGTGCTGCCCTGGCCCAGCGTGGAGTCGACACCCATCTGGCCGCCCTGGATGGCCACCAGCCCCTTCGCGATGGCCAACCCGAGGCCTGTGCCGCCGAATCGCCGGGTGGTCGTTTGGTCGAGCTGCTTGAAGCGCTCGAATACAAGCTCGCGGCTGTCGTCAGGCATCCCGATGCCTGTGTCCATCACGCTCACGCGCCAGAAGCCCGACCACGGCAGGCAGTTGATGGTTATGCCTCCTTTGTCGGTGAATTTGATCGCGTTGCCGACCAGGTTGGTCAATATCTGCCTCAAGCGGCCCTCGTCACCAAGCGCATCAACGCCGTCAAGGATGTTCGCGTGAAGAAAAAGCCCTTTGTGGTCGGCCAGCATCTTCAGGTTGGCAAGAACCGAGGCGATCATCACTTTGAGGTCGACGCAACCCAGCTTCAGAGTCATCTTCCCGGCTTCGATCTGGGATTCGTCGAGAATATCGTTGACCAGACTGAGCAGCACCTGGCCGCCGGCCTCGACCTCCTGGACATCGCGACGTTGCTCATCTCGGAGCTCGCCATCCGCCCCCTCAAGGAGGAGCTCTGTATAGCCGAGGATTCCGGCGAGTGGCGTCCGCAGCTCATGGCTCACGTTCGTTATGAAGTCTGTTTGCTGCCGGTTCACCGCGTTGAGCTGCAGGTTCTTCATCGAGATCTCGGTCATTGCAGCGGACAGCTGTTCGTTCTTTCGCGACACGTCGACCACCGCGGATTGCAGTCGTGTCTCGCTGTCATGGAGCGCGGCAGTAACCGAGTCCTCGCGGCGCTCGACCAGGTGCATCTGGTAGTCATAGGCCCGCGCCATGCGAACGATGCCGGTGTCGGCGCTCGACCTGATGATCGCCCGCACCTCGGCGGCGAGCGTCGGTGCCGTGCCGAGTCTTCGCACCTCTTCATTGAGCACCGTGAGGTTGGAGTCTCGCCAGAGGAGATAGGACCGTGTCATCGTGGCGACAGGCAGCCCATACAGGGCCGCCATGACCCCGAGACGGCCGATGAAATTCCGCTCTTTCTCAGAGGTGGTTTGCCCAGTGGTGAGAAACCTAGCGACGCCGCGAGTCGCCAGGTTGTGGATGTGGCGGATGGGTTTGGCAAATCTGCGCGAAGCCAGCTCCGAGAGGCCCGCGGCGGCTGCGGCGTCGGCAGTCATGCGGGTGCATTCGGGGACTCGGGCCGCGAGCGCCTGCCCAAGCCTCGCGTTCTGATCGGAATCTCCAAAACTTGCGGAGGCCCCACGAGGCGACCTCGACTTAACGCTCAATGCGAATGCACCGGCCGGTGGGACCTGTCGGATCGCCATTGAGTTCGACCTCGCGCCTACCAGGAAGGCACTCGTTGGCCGATCGCCTCCGACACACGGGCAACGAGATCCGCTGGCGAGAAGGGTTTTGTGAGGTAGTAGTCGGCTCCCGCGAGGATGCCTGCATCGATGTCCGACTGCTGGTCGCTCGAGGTTAGAACCATGACCTGGGTGCCCCGCAGCTCGGGATCGGCACGAATGGCCTTGAGAACATCGAGGCCCGTGCGTCTCGGGAGGTTCAGGTCCAGAAGGACGAGGGCGGGCTTCCTCTCTTTGATCAGGGTCCAGGCCTCCTCGCCGTCGCACGCCTCGATCACCTGGTAAACAGGGGAATCGATGGTCGCATGGACTAGGTTGCGCAGGTTGGGCTCGTCGTCGACGATCAAGATCGTCTGCCGCTTGTGGATCCCGCTTCGCGTGGTCAGGCTCAAATGGAATCCACGGGCCGTGTCCGGTTCGTTGAGCGCATACACAGGTGATACGCCTGGCGACGCGGCAAGTCGACCTGCGAAAGCAGGTCATGTACCCATCAGAACCGATGGGTTCCGATCCCGGCGCTAGGCTTTGAGCGCCGCCTCCAGCACGAGCGAGCCGGCCTCGCGGGCGATGCGTGCTGCTATCTAGCCAAACCGCGGGCTGCGACGTCACGGCTCGTCAGCTCAGGAAAAAGCCGAGATTCCCCTGGAACATGTCGGGGTGGGCCTTGAGCATCCGCAGAATGGTCTCGCCACTGAATTCTCGAGCGTCATAAGCGCAAAGGGTGACCAGTGGGAATCGTCTTGCCATTCGGTCGTAGGCCTCCTCGTAAGCCATCATTTCGGCTTCGGATGGAAACATATGCCGCTCGCTGGACATGTCTCCGGCAACGCGCAGCATCGACGGGCGCCCGGCTAGAGCCTTGGCGAAGAGGTGCTCCCACCTGGCGATGACCTCGGCAGCGTTGGAGCCGGGCCAGTTGAGAATCACCAGCCGGCCGTCCTGGGTCACTTCTTCAAAATCGATTCCCTCGTCGGCCAGGGCCCTGGCGTAGCGGCCCAAAACCTCACCTGAGGCTGCGAGAAAGCAATGCTGTCCCGCACGTAAGCCATCGGCCAGAAAGGGCACAGTGAACCTCAGGCCGCCGCCATCGGTGCTGTAGATCGGAGCGTAGTGGCCACGCAAAGGAATCGACACTCCGCCGAGACCGAGGACGGAAGCCGGGACAGTTGACCGCTGGCCGCTGGCTTCTCCCAGGAACCTCTCAAGCTCGGAACGTTCAAAACGACGTTCGCGACGGCGGCCTACGCGCCGCGCCGGCAACAAGCCGGAGTCGCTCCAGCGACGGATGGAAGCCTCACTGACTCGCAGAAGCTGCGCCGCCTCCCTGGTGTTCAGCAGACTATCGCTCACCTGGACTTTGCTCACGTCTGCTTGCAGTATTGCATAGCACAGTCATCTGCCTATCCGGTTAGCTCCG
>PLJM01000026.1 GCA_003139695.1 Candidatus Dormiibacterota bacterium
TGGTCGGGGAGGGGGGATTTGAACCCCCGACCACCTGACCCCCAGTCAGGTGCGCTACCGAGCTGCGCTACTCCCCGATGATGGAATCGATATCGTAGCCGCTCCCCTATTGGCGGCCGGGACGCCCGCCATATGCGACCAGGCCCCTGTGGGTCGACGCAAATCCTGACTCGCGCAGAACCTCCGCAAGCGGCGATTCCATGACCCCGATGCCATCGACACGCTGCACCTCCACCTTGCCGGCAGCGATCGCGACGCCCATCAGCGCACGAACGTGCTCGGGCCGCACCTCCCCATTGGTGAGCAGCGAGCGACCGCCCCGCTCCAGATAAAGGACGAGCTCGCCCGCGTCGAGGACGCAGTAGGCGCCCGCAGCTCGCGCCATGCGGCCGTCGCTTCGAGGCCACGGCAAGACCGCGCCATATGCATTGGCAGGGTCGCACGCCGCAAGCGCAATGACTCCCTCATTGGGCTCGCGAAGGGAGCGGAGACGGTCGACCGCACCGGGCAACGCGAATTGAGAACCGCCAAGGCCTTCGACGAAGTAGCCACGCCGGATCCGTCCCGACTCCTCCATCGCGCGCAGTACCGGATACAGGCCCGTGAAACCGCCGGGCCATCCTTCGGCAACCACCGCTTCCCTCGTCAACACCCCGTGGCGCTGGAGCAGTACGCCGGCCTGCGCATGCATCCGTTCCGTCGGTGACGCTCCGGCACCTGTCATCTCCGCGACCAGGGACCATCGCCCTGACGCGCGTGGTTGCGTGAGGCGCGGCAGGCGGGGGCCACGTGCCGGCCGGCGGGCGACAGGACCGAGGAGCCGCAGCGGAGAAAAGGTGTCGTTGGTCACCTCTCCGGACCACACCAGGTCCCAGAGAGCATCGAGCATCGCCTCGTCGTCGCCCCCACCGCAGGAGCCGTAAATATCTCGAAAGAAGCTCGCGCCCCGCGCCCGCAGGTGCTCGCGCAGCCGGTTGTGTAGGTCGTCCGCAGGTGGGTCGGCCGGATCCGCAACCAGACGCGGCGCGTCACCGCGCAAATAGAGCGCGACCTTGCCATCACTGGCGCCCAGCGCGCCACGACCAACCCATGCGACCTCTCCCATCGAGATGAGCTCGTCCAGCAGGCGTGGGTTGTAGTTGGCGACGCGCCCGGCGATGACGTCGCGCTCGATGACCGATGCCGGAAGCGCCAGTCCTTGCAGCTGGAACACGACCTCGAGAAGGCGATCAACTCCCGAAGCCTTGGCGCCGACGCCGTGCCACGACGGCAGGAAACGCACCAGCACGACCGGCGCCACCGATTCGATCTCGCGACGCAACGCAGCCAGCGACCGCCGCCGCAGCATCCGCAGCACTTCGGGGTGGCAATACTCCCGGCCCTCGGCGGCGCGACGGAATTCGCCGGCGACGATCTCGCCCCGCGATGCAAGCTGGGTCAGCGCCTCCTCAACCGCGGCTGGAGGGAGACCCCACCGCGTGGTGAGATCCGCCGTGACGAACGGGACGTGGGTGCGCGCCCACCGCCGCGCCAGCGACTCGAGCGGTCGCGGCCCGGGAGCGAGAAACGCCTCGGGCAAGCCCACCGGCAGGCTCGTCCCGAGAGCGGCGCGATAGCGGCCCGCGTCTTCGGCGGCGATCCAGCGGGCCTCACCCGCCGTCCGCACCACGATGGCGCGCCGCTCGCGCTCCAGGCTGCGCAGCCATTCCTGCGCGATCCCGCGAGCCGACGCCTCGCTATCGCTCAGGTCGCCGAGGCGAACCAGCAGGTCGTGCGCCTCGTCAGGGTCGCGCGGGAAGCGTTCTGGCAGCAGGCCCTGGAGCTCAACCTCGACCGCTGCGATCGCATCGGGATCCAGGAGCTCGCGCAGGTCCTCGCTGCCCAGGAGCTCGGCGAGCAGCTCGCGGTCGAGCGTGAGCGCCTGGGCGCGCCGTTCGGCCAGAGGCGAATCGCCCGCGTACATGAACTCCGCCACATAAGAGAAAAGGAGTGAAGACGCGAAGGGCGACGCCCGCTCGGTGTCGACAGCCACGACGCGAATCTCGCGCGATCGGATCCCGCGAAGCAGCGTCATGAGCGCGCCCATGTCGAAGTGGTCGGCCATGCATTCGCGCCAGGTCTCAGCGAGGATGGGGAAATCCGGATACTGTCCGGCAACTTTCAAAAGGCTCGCACTGCGCATGCGCTGCTGCCATAACGGCGTGCGCTGTCCAGGACGGCGCCGCGGCAAAAGCAGCGAGCGCCCGGCATTCTCGCGGAAGCGCCCCGCGAACAATGCCGAGCCGGGGAGCTGAGCCTGCACGAGCGCCTCGACCTCCTCGGGGTCGAGCATCAGCTCGTCGAGCGGTGGAGGTGTGTCGACGTCGGGCAGGTGCAGCGCGATTCCGTCATCGGTCCACATGGCGCGCGCATCGATGCCTAGCCTTTCCTGCAGGCGCGACTCGAGCGCGAGGGCTAGTGGCGCGTGCACGCGACCTCCAAGCGGCGTGTGCACGCAAACCCTCCAGTCCCCCACCTCATCTCGGAATCGCTCGACCACTACTGTTCGGTCGTCGGGCACCGCGCCAGTGGCAGCGGCCTGGTCGTCAAGGTAGGCGAGCAGGTTCTTGATCGCCCGGTCGTCGAACCCGGCGCGAGTCCGCAACCGCTCCGCTGCCTTCGCAGGCTCGAGCGCACGCAGCTCGCGAACCATCTTGCCCAGCGCAAGGCCAAGCTCCACCGGCCGGGTCGGCGCATCCGCATGCCAGAACGCAACTTTCCCGGGCTCGCCGGGCGCCGGGGTCACGAGCACCTGCGACTGGCCGATCTCAGCGATGCGCCAGGTCGACGCGCCCAGGATGAACGTCTCGCCGACGCGGCTCTCGTAAACCATCTCCTCGTCGAGCTCGCCGACGCGACGCCCGTTGTCGACGAGGTTCACCGTGTAGAGCCCGCGGTCGGGGATGGTTCCTGGATTGGTCACGGCGAGCCGTTGCGCGCCGGCGCGGCCGCGAAGCGTGCCGGCCACCCGGTCCCAAACGATGCGCGGACGCAGCTCCGCAAAGTCGTCAGAGGGATAGCGGCCGCTGAGCATGTCGAGCACGGACTCGAGCGCGAGCGGCCCGAGGTCGCTGTACGGGTAGGCGCGGCGCACCACCGCAGCCAGCTCGTCGACCTGCCACTCATCCATCGCGCACATTGCGACGATGTGCTGGGCAAGCACGTCAAGCGGCTTGCGCGGCACAGTCGTCGATTCGATGCGCCCCTCGAGCATGCCTTCAACCACGGCAGCGGATTCGAGGAGCCCGCCGCGGAAGTTGGGAATCACGACACCGCGTGACACCTCGCCCACCGAATGGCCGGCCCGTCCAACACGCTGGATACCCGCCGCAACGCTGGGTGGCGCCTCCACTTGCAGGACCAGGTCTACGGCGCCCATGTCGATACCGAGCTCGAGAGTCGAGGTCGCGATCAGGCCGCGGATGACGCCGGCCTTGAGCTGGTCCTCGATCAGTAAGCGCTGCTCGCGCGCGATCGAACCGTGGTGGGCGAGCACGAGCTCCTCGCCGGCCAGCTCGTTGACCCGCGCCGCCAGTCGTTCGGCCAGGCGCCGGGAGTTGACGAAGACGATGGTCGAGCGGTGCTCGCGGATGAGGGCAAGCAGCCGTGGATAGATCGCCGGCCAAATGCTGCCTGCGGGCCGGCCGTTGTCGTCCTCGACCGTGAGCCGAGCCATGTCGTCGACCGGCACCTCGACGGTGACCTCCATCGTCTTCAGCCGGCCCGCGTCGACGATGGCGACCTCGCGGCTCGTCCCACCGAGGAACCGCGCCACCTCCTCCAGCGGCCGCTGCGTCGCCGAAAGGCCGATGCGTTGCGGCTCGACCCGGGTCAGCGCGCACAGGCGCTCGAGGCTCAGAGCCAGGTGGGAGCCGCGTTTGGTGGCGGCGACCGAATGGATCTCGTCGACGATCAGCCACCGAACCGAAGCGAGGATTTTCCTGGCGTTGCTCGTCAGCAGGAGGTACAGCGACTCGGGTGTGGTGATGAGGATGTCGGGGGGGTGGCGCTCCATCGAGCGGCGTGCGTCGGCCGGCGTGTCTCCGGTGCGAATCGCTACGGAGAGGTCGGGAGCCACAAGGCCGAGCGACTGCATGTGGTGGCTGATGCCGACCAGCGGCGAGCGAAGGTTGCGGTCGATGTCGTGGGCCAGCGCTTTCATCGGCGACACATACAGGACGCGACACCGCTCCGCCTCGGGTGGCGTGGGTTCGGTGGTCAGCCTGTCGATGCACCACAGAAAGGCGGCGAGCGTCTTGCCGCTACCGGTGGGAGCGGCCATGAGCACGTGCCGGCCGGCCGCCACCTGCTGCCAGCCCCGTTCCTGGACCGGTGTCGGGCCGGCGAAGGCGCCCTGAAACCACTCCCTCGTGGCCGGCGCGAAGAGATCGATCGAACTACCCACGTCCCAATTTTGAGCCGTTCCCGTTCCACAAACACGTGTTCGTCAACGCTTCGCTGTGTATGTTCCCTTCGGTGATCGACCCTCAGCGATTTCGCGACGTCATGAGCAGCTTTCCCAGCGGCGTCGTGATCCTCACCGCCTTCGGCGAGGATGGGCAGCCGCGGGGCTTGACCGTGAGCGCCTTTTGCGCTGTCTCGATGACGCCACCGCTGGCGCTTGCGTGCATCGACAAGACTTCGAACACGCTGCCGGCCGTCCAGCTAACAGGCGGCTTCACCGCGAACATCCTAGCTGCGGGCCGCGAGGAGCTGGCGCGCCGGATGGCGACCAAGCTGACGAGCAAGTTCGAGGCCGTGACCTGGCGGCGTCCCAGCAGCCCTATCGGCGGGCCGATATTCGAAAACGACACATCCGCCTATGCGGTGTGCGCGCTCAAGGACACCATCGAGGCTGGCGACCACTGGATCCTGATCGGTTTGGTCACCGAAGGCGACCATCGCGAAAGCACCAAACCGATGATCTACAGCCGCCGTCTGTACGACGCAATCGAACCGGGTCCATAACTTATCGGCCACTGCGGCGTTCGGCCAGTTATGAAGACCGTGGTGGTGGGCATCGCTTTTCTGATCGCAGCGTGCTCGCAGCCGACAGCGGCGGCGCCCACACCAACCCCTGCATCCTCTCTCCAAGCAACGACGACGGCCGCGTCGCCGACGCCCTCCCCGGCGACTGCATCGCCAATCCCAATCCCATCGCTGACGGGCTCGTATGCCGTGGTGGTCAAGAACTTCTTGGTCGAGCCTGGCACAACGTACAGCCTGTCGATAGTCGACACCAAAGGGCGCGTCGCCGCCAGCGCCACCGCTCGCAAACGCACGGTGCCCAACGTGCAGGTCGGCAACCTGAGCACGTCGAACACCACCCTCTACTACCTGGACGGCGACTCCGACGTGCGGTTCTTGCGGCCTGACCGCAGCACCGGGTTGGTGACGCACATCGCGCTGGGTCCGCACCAAGCGGCGGCTTTCGCGGTGAGCCCGGACGACCTGCGGATTGCTGTGTCAGTGCTCGACTACACGCGCTACCCGGTCAGCACCCGTCTCTACGTCGAGGATCTTCATGGCGGCACGAACCACGTGCAGCTGTTCTTCTCAACAAGCGTCATTGAATGGCCGGTCGGGTGGCACGCGGGTCGCCTCGTCCTCGCACTCAGCGGCGACGAACCTCCGCAGAACGTCGGCGACTGGTTTGCGACGGCCTCTGGCTATCACGTGGTCAATGCCCAGACCGGGGCGCGGCTGCTGTCCCTGTGCACAGGCAAGGAGTCGTACGTGCCTCAATCATCCGGCGGCGCCGTATGCATTGACTCTCAAACCGGGTCGCTGACTTCGTGGGACGGGCGGGCCCGGACGCTTCCGTTTGCGCGGAAGCCGGACGCTACGAGCGGCAACTGCTCACTCCTCGGCCCCCTGTCCGCCACCGGTGTGGTCGCCACGGCCATCGTCAGCAGCTCTCAGGGAGGTTGCGGTTCAGGGCCAGGAATCTATCTCGTAACAGCACTCGGGAAAATGGGCTCGCGGCCCGTGACGTCGAAAGCCTTGCCGGCCGGTTGGATCGACCCCACCTATCTAATGGTCGACTCCAGCCTCTACACCACGAACTCGTCTTTCCCAGTGCTGTCGATCGTCAACGTAAGCACGGGGGCCTCGGCCCACGTCCAGGCCACGGGCTACTTTGTCGCTGTACTGCCTGGGGGCCTCTGATCGATCAAAGCGTCGGCGAGATCTAGATCAAGAACGGGATCAGTCGCTTGGTCTTCCTCATGTACTCGCGATAAGGCGAGCCGAGCTGCGTCGCCAACGCTCGTTCTTCGACCGTGATCCGGAACGCGTAGCCGGCCAAGGCCAGCACGATCGCCGCAAGAGAAGCGAAGTTCGCGCAGCAAACCAGAATGCCAAGAAGCGTGAGCAATGCGCCCGTGTAGGACGGATGCCTGATCCTCCCGTATGGGCCGGATTGCACGATCGCCTGGCCCGGGCGCGTGGCGACCTCCAGCGTGAACGAAGCCCCCAGCACGCGGATCGAGTACCACCGCAGCGCCATCCCGGCGATCATCAGAACCAGGCCCGCGACGAAGACCTCCGTGCGTCCCGTTCCAATTGCGGCATCGGGGAATCCGAACGCCAGGCCGATTCCGGCTGCGGCTGTCGTCCAGACTGACGCGATCAACCACCACTTGGAGCCGGCATCACGGTTGGTTGCGTCGCTCGGGATCCGCCGCAGGCGATATCCCAGCCACATCTCGGATCCGCCCCAGATGTAGAAGAGGACCCAGAACGCAACGACGGAGGTGGTCGTGGCTCCGGGTTGGCCGAAGAACATCGGTGGCCCCGGAATACCGCCGAGCTCGATCAAAGCGTGGGCGATGGCCAGGACGGGACCAGCTGTGAGATGCCTGCGGCCAGGATCGTCAGCTTGTTCGTCAGCAGGAGCAACCCCATCACCAACAGGACCGCGGCGGACGCGAGGTCGATGGCCCGCCGGTGGCTGTTGATAAGGCGAACGATTGGCCGCGCCTTCTCGAGCGCGAACGCAAGGGCGATGAACGGGAGGCCCAGGCCCAGGCAGTAAGCGATCATCAAAACGAGGCCCTGCCCCGTCGTGCCTGCAGACACCGCGGAGCTGAGCACCGCACTGAGCGTCACCCCGATGCAGGGCGTCCAGCCGCTCGCAAACCCCATCCCCAGGACGAACCCTCCGGCGAGACCGCCGCCGGTGGGAGCCTTCTTCATGAGCCTGTACTCACCCGACAAAAACGGGATTCGGATCAAGCCCGCGACATGCAGGGCCATAACGATGACGAAGACTCCGGCGACCACCGGCACGTAGCTTCGAATCGGCTGCACGGCGATCGAGAAGACGTAGAAGAAAAGGATGAAGACAAGCGACAGCCCTGCCACGAAGCCGGCGCCCGCCGCCGCAACCGGGAGCGCCGGCGGAGCCGGAATCGCCGCGGCGCCTGGGCCGACCGCAAGCGCCGGCTGTCCAGCACGCGCCCCGAGGTAAGCGAGGTATGCCGGCACCAGCGGAAGGACGCACGGCGAAACGAATGAGACCAGGCCCGCGAGGAAGGCGATGGCCGGGCTGATGCCGTCCAGAGTTGGCAAGCCTGCCTACTGGGGCTGCGGCACCGACGCTTGTCGGGTCAGCTCCTCGATCGCGTCGAAGACCTCCGGCCAAACCCGTTCTGGCAGGTTGTGCCCCATGTGCTCGAACTCGAGCAGCCGTGCGCCAGGTATTGCATTCGCGACAGTGCGTCCGTTTTCGACAGGTACGAGGACGTCGTCGGTGCCGTGGATCACCAACGTCGGCACCTTGACGCGGCTCAACTTTTCGACGCGGCCCTCAGCCGCGAGGATCGCGACCAGTTGGCGACCAGTGCCGACCGGGTAGTAGGACCTGTCGTACGCGCGAACGACCTGGCGCGTCTCGATTGCCTCGTCGAAAGGATCGCCCGATCCCTTGAGCGACTTTCGGATCCAGACTCCATGCTCGATCCGCCCTTCGCGCGTCGGCGGTGGGATTCGGGTCAAGACGTCGGCGCCTTCCGGCTGGGGCGGAACGCCGTCCTCGCCGCCCGGACCGGACATGATCGACGTCAACGAGAGGACCCGCTCCGGATGGTTGATGGCGACCAGCTGGGCGATGAAGCCTCCCATCGAAACGCCGACGATGTGAGCCGCGCCAATACCCAGGGCGCTCAGGACGCCTGCAGCGTCGGCAGCGAGATCGTCGAGGTGGTAAGCGGGCTTCGCGTTCCCGGCAAAAGCCGCCAGAAGGTCCGGCTCTCCGGCGGCCTCCATCTTGGTGGAGAGGCCCGCGTCTCGATTGTCGTACCGGATCACATAGAAGCCGCGGTCGCGAAGCTGCTCGCAAAACTCCTCGTCCCAGCTGAGCAGCTGCGATCCCAGGCCGCCAATCAACAACAAGGGCGCCGACTCTGGATCGCCGAAAGTTTCGTATTCGATTTCGATTCCGTTGGCCTTGAGTTGCGGCATGCCCAGAATCGTACCGCCGGGCCCGGAGTGGGGCCGGAGTGCCGGCCGAGAGATTTGGAGATCCAGGGGTCCCTCCCATGGCTTCGCCATAGGGACCCCAGAGGAATGGGGTGGAGCGACTAGGAGCGCAGTTCCTTTGGGGTCCCCGCGCTCGTGGTGCGCGGGGGCAGCGACGGCGGGACGGGCCCCCTAACGCACGTATCGGGCCGCATGGGCTCCAAAGATCCGGTTGGCATCTCCGGCACCAATCCGAATCGGTACGCTTACCGGCCGTGAGTAAGTCGCTGCCCAATCGAGCTGAGGTGGACGCCAGGTTCACCTGGAACAGCGCGAGCGTGTTTCCCGATGGGGCCGGTTGGGAGGCCGCGGTCAGCTCGGTTCTCGCCAGGCTTCCAGACCTGGCCGAGTTCGAAGGACACCTGGGCGAGTCTCCCGATATGCTCGCTGACTGGTTCGACGCAGCGGACAGCGCCCAACTGTTGATGGGCAAGGTGGTCGTCTACGCGACCATGTCCTATTCGGTCGATGCCACCGACCAGACCGCGGCGGCCCGGGCGGATCGTGCGCGCACGATCTACGCGCAGCTCGGTGCCGCGATGGCATTCGCGGTGCCGGAGATGATCGCGATCGAATTTCCAAAGCTCCGCGAGTGGGTGGCGACCTCGCCCCGACTCAAGCACCTTGGCCACTTCGTCGACCGCCTCGAAAAACTGCAGAACCACGTGCGCAGCCCCGAGGTCGAAGAGCTCCTATCGCAGGCGTCCGATCCCCTCGCGACAGCGCTATCAGTGCATTCCGTGCTCGCCAACACCGACCTGAGGTTTGCGCCAGCGAGCGGCGCCGAAGGCGAGGAGGAAGTCGCCCAGGGCACCATCGGTGCCCTGCTGACGAGCCCCGACCGCGACCTGCGCCGCTCCGCTTTCGAGAGCTACGCGGATGCCCACCTTGAAATGCGGCACGCGATGGCCGCGAACCTTGCGGCCGGGGTCAAACGCGACGTCTTCTATGCACGAGCGCGCGCGTACAAGTCCTCATTGGAGGCGGCACTCGAGCCCAATCACATCCCGGCGGCGGTTTATCACAACGTCATCCGGGCGTTTCGCGACAACCTGGGCACCTGGCACCGCTACTGGCGTGTTCGGCGCCAGGCCCTCGGCTTGTCAGCCCTCGAGCCATTCGACCTGCAAGCACGTCTCGGATCGTCGAAACGGAAGGTTCTATACGAGGAGGCGGTCGACTGGATCTCCGAGGGCGTGAAATCGCTCGGCGAGGAGTACGTGGAAGTGCTCCGCAAGGGCTCGCTCGAGGAACGATGGGTTGACGTCTACCCCAACAAGGGCAAGCGCATGGGTGCCTTCTCAACCGGCACTTCGGGAACCTATCCATTTATCTTCATGAGCTACAACGACGACATCTACTCGATGAGCACGTTGGCTCACGAGCTCGGGCATTCGATGCATTCGTACTACACGCGTAAGACTCAGCCTTACGTATATTCGAGCTACGGCCTGTTCCAGGCCGAGGTGGCCTCGAACATGCACCAGGCACTCACACGGCGATACCTGCTGGCCACCAACACGGATCCCGAGTTCCAGATCGCGGTGATCGACGAGGCGATGGCGAACTTCTATCGCTACTTCTTCATCATGCCAACGCTGGCACGGTTTGAGCTCCAGATCCACGAGCGTGTGGAAAAGGGCATTGCTCTGACTGCCGACGACCTCAACCACCTGATGGCCGACCTCATCTCCGAGGTCTACGGCTCCGAGGTGGAGGTAGGCGACCGCAATCGTGAGCGGATCGGTTCGACCTGGGCGCAGTTTCATACACACCTCTACAGCAACTTCTACGTGTTTCAGTACGCGACCGGCATTGCGGGCGCCAATCACCTCGCCGAGAAAGTCGCGGCAGGTGACGCTGGTGCAGTGCGTAACTATCTGGCCTTCCTGAAGACCGGCGGCTCGATGTATCCGCTCGAGGGCCTCAAGGTGGCGGGCGTCGACATGGCATCGCCGGAGCCGGTCGCATCGGCTTTCGCGGCCTTCGCCCGCATGGTCGAGCGCCTCGAGGAGTTGGTGGCCGCCCGGCCCGCCCTAAAGAAGCCTTAGTAGGGCTGCAGTCGCGGCCGCCGAGACGATCACGACGAGAAAGGGAGCGCGCAGGAGGACCGCAATCACGGCCACCCCCAGGGCTGCCGCGCGCACATCCAGCACCAGGTGCTGCCCCGACGAAAAGGTCTGGGTCGCGATCAGGGCGGCCAGCAGTGCGACAGGAAGGAGCGGAACTGTCCGCTGGATGCGGGCGTCCTGCAGCCATCGCGGCGGCAGCGACAGTCCGGCCAGCTTGAGCCCATAGCAGGCAGCCGATGCGACCAGCAGTCCCGCCCAGATCACGCGGACTTACCAAACAGCCCGTACAGGACCACCAGGCCAGCGACGATGAGCAATGGAATCCCGGCCGGCACGAATGGGATGCAGATCAGCGCGACGAGCCCTGCCGCCAGGGCGATCGCCAGAGGTTCGCGCGCCCGGAGGCGCGGAGCCAGCAGGGCAAGATACGCAGCCGGTGGCGCTGCATCGAGGCCAAGCACCTTGGGATCGGGGAGCGCGTTGGTCGCGAGCGCCCCGATCAACGTGCCGAGATTCCAGAACGCGAACAGCAGCAGACCCGTCGCCCAAAAGGCAAACCGGCCGACGTTTTCGTCGTCCCGTGCGATCGCCATCGCAGTGGTCTCATCGATGACGAATTGCGCGGCGCCGAAGCGGCGAAGGCCGCTGACCTTGAGGAGCGATGACAGGCGTACGCCGTACAGCGCGTTGCGTGTGCCAAGCAGGGCTGCAGTGGCCGCTCCCGCCCAAACGCTGCCGCCCGATCCAATGATGCCGACGAGCGCGAACTGCGAAGCGCCCGTGAACATCAGGAGGGACAGGCTCACGGTCTGCAGTAGGGACAGCCCCGAGGTGGTCGCGATCGCCCCAAACGAAAGCGCGTAAGCGCCTGAGGCGATCGCGATGCCCAGCGCATCACGAATCACTTTTTGGCGAGCCGGACTGAAAACGGGCGCGTCGGCCACCTGCAGAAGTTAAACTGCAGGCGGCCTCGCGCGAAAGAGAGACTCTTAGTGCATTGCTGCGCCGGACGGAGCGAGGACCCACCAAAGGGCCCCGAAGCCGTTGACGCCCTGCCCTGTCGTGTCGCCGGGCTTCTTGTCCTTGATGAAGTAGTACAGGGGATGGCCCGCGTATGTCACCTCGGTCGTTCCGTCAGTGCGGGTCGTTGTCCCCAGTAGGGACGCCTTCGCACCGGTGCCTGCCACTGGCGCGCCGGTCGTGAGTACGGGCGGCCAGATCGTGGCGCAGCTCGTGTAGCAGGTGGAGGCAGTGCTCGTGTCAGCTACGAACAGGTAGACCGTCATGCCTTCACCGTTAACGAGGATCTGGCCGAGCGTTGCATCGGCCACCACCTTGATCGTCGCGGCCACCGCTGCAGGGCTCGACGCTGGACTCGCCGCCGGCGATGGGCTTGCGACTGCAGCTGATGGGGTCGTGCTTCCGCAGCCGGCCAAGATCGCGGCCATGAAAACGGTGGTCGCCGTGACAAAAAGTTTCGATTGCATTGGATGCTCCTGAATATTTCCGAAGGACACATCCCGATACCGCAGAGAGTTACCCGAACAGCTACTCCGGAGTTACATAAGCGGCGCTCAGGCCGCCATCGACCAGGAACGTCGCACCGTTCACGTAGCTCGATTCGTCGCTCGCCAGGAACAGCGCGGCATTCGCAATCTCCCTCGCCTTGGCCAAGCGCCCCATCGGCAGATGTATGCGACGCCGCTCGTAAGCGCCGGGCGTTTCTGAGAAAAGGCGCATGAGCAGGGGCGTCTCCACTGGGCCTGGACAAAGTGCGTTCACTCGCACTCCCTGCCGTGCGAATTGCACAGCGAGCTCGCGGCTCATCGACAGGACCGCGCCCTTGGAAGCCGTGTACGCGATCTGCGACGTGGCGGCACCCATCAATGCGACGAACGACGCCACGTTGATGACCGAGCCGCCACCTGCCTTAAGAAGGTGTGGAATCCCGTACTTGCAGCAGAGGAACACGCCTTTTGCGTTGACGGCCTGCACCCTGTCCCATGCGTCGGGCTCAGTGGTTAGGATCGAGTCATCGTCGGCCGGCATGATGCCCGCGTTGTTGTAGAGGATGTCGATGCGCCCGTAGCGCTTAGCGGTTTCCGCGTACATCGCCTGCACGCTTTTCGAATCGCTCACGTCTGCTTTGAAGAAGAACGCCTCGTTGCATTCGGACGCCGCCTTCTCGCCGGCCTCGGCGCCGACGTCGGCGACGCAGACGCGAGCACCCTCATTGGAGAACAGGATCGCTGCCTCGCGACCGATGCCTCCCGCCGCACCGGTGATCACCGCAACCTTGCCGTCAAGCCTTCCCACCGTTAAGCCTCCGTCGAGATGAACACGTTCTTGACCTCTGAGTAACCTGCCATCGCGTGCATTCCGAGCTCGCGGCCAAAGCCCGATTGCTTGAAGCCGCCGAACGGCGTCGTGACACGAACCGAACTGTTCGAGTTGATCGACAGCACGCCGGTCTCGAGCGCCCGCGCGACCCGGAGCGCACGCGCCCCATTGCGAGTCCAGATCGAACCCGAAAGGCCGTATGGGGTGTCGTTGGCGATGCGAACCGCGTCCTCTTCATCCGTGAAAGGGATGACCGCGGCCACCGGCCCGAACACCTCCTCGCGCGCGACAGGATCCTCGTTGGTCGCCGCCACGAGCGTGCAGGGAAACCAGAAACCATCGCCGTCAGGAACCTTGCCCTTGAACAGCGGCGTGCCGTTGACGAAGGCCGCGACCTTTCTCCGGTGGTCGGCCGAGATCAGCGGCCCCATATCAGTACCTTCCTGCTCGGGATCGCCCACTCGGAATTTCGAGGTGGCATCGACCAGCAGCTTCATGAAGCGGTCATACACCGATTTCTGGACGAGGATCCGCGAGCGGGCGCAGCAGTCCTGCCCGGCGTTCCCGAAGACGGCGCCTGGCGCCGCAGCCGCTGCACGCTCGAGGTCCGCGTCTTCAAATATCACGTTGGCCGACTTGCCGCCCAGCTCGAGCGTCACCCGCTTGATGGTCTTGGCGGCGCCCTCCATGACATGCCGGCCGACCTCGGTCGACCCCGTGAACCCGATCTTGGCGACGTCCGGGTGCGCGATGAGCCGCTCGCCGGCCACCGAACCGGGCCCGACGACCACATTGACAACGCCTTCCGGTATTCCCGCCTCGAGCGCCAGCTCTGAGAAGCGGAGAGCCGTTAGAGGCGTCAGCTCCGCCGGCTTGAGGACGACTGTGTTGCCGCAGGCCAGGGCGGGCCCGAGCTTCCAGCTGGCGAGCATGAGGGGGAAGTTCCAAGGCACGATCAAGCCGACCACGCCGAGCGGTTCTCGAAACGTCAAATCGACCCCGCCCGCAACGGGGATCGTGTCGCCGTAGTGCTTCTCGACGGCGCCGGCGTAGAAGTGGAAGACGTCGGCGACCATGCCCATCTCCCACCGCGAGTCGCCGAGCGGCTTGCCGACATTTGCCGTCTCGAGACGGGCGAGACCGTCGGCGTGCTCCTCGACGAGCGCCGCCACCCGGCGCAGCAAGCGAGCGCGGTCGGCCGGCTTAACCGCGCGCCAGGCGGGATACGCAGCCCGCGCGGCGGCGACGGCGCGATCGGTCTCCTCGATTCCCGCGCGCTCCAGCGTCGCGATCGGTTTCTCGGTCGCCGGGTTGAGGACCTCGAGAGGCGTCACCCCCGCTCGTACAGCCTCTCGCGCTCGTAACCGGTGACGACCTTGTCGAACTGCTCCTGCTCGGTCCGCGCGTAGTTGAGGTAGTGGTCGACGACGTCGTCGCCGAAGGCTTTGCGAACCATCGTCCCCTTCTCGAGGGCAGCGATGGCGTCGCGCAGCGCGTGGGGGAATCGCTGGACGTCTGACTCGTACGCATTGCCCTGGAAAGCCGGTCCCAGCTCGAGCTTTTGCTCGATGCCGTGCAGCCCGGCGGCGATCAGGGCGGCGATCGCCAGGTACGGATTGACGTCGGCGCCCGGTATGCGCGACTCGGTGCGCAGGTGCTGGCCGTGGCCCACGATCCGGAATCCGCAGGTCCGGTTGTCGTGGCCCCATGCGAGCGTCGTCGGCGCCCACGAGGCTGCGGCATATCGCTTGTAGGAGTTGATGTTCGGCGCCAGGAAGATCGCAATCTCCGCAGCACCCGCGATGTGACCCGCGAGGTATCTCTTGAAGGTGTCGGACTCGCCGTCAAACGTGTTGCGGCCTTCCTTCCAGAGGCTCGAGTGGATGTGGCACGAGCTGCCGATCCACGTGTGGTCTGGTTTGGCCATGAACGTCACCGAGCAGCCGTGCTGGTGCGCCATCTCCTTGATCCCGTTCTTGTAGATGACGTGGTTGTCCGCCATCGTGAGCGCGTCGGCGAAGTGGAAGTTGATCTCCTGCTGGCCAGGCCAGGCCTCGCCCTTGGAGCTCTCGACCTTGATGCCCGCTTCCTTCATGCCCTTGCGGACCGCGCGGATGAACGGCTCGTCGTAGCTCGTCGCGAGAACGTGGTAGTCGAGGATGTAGGGAACCGACGGAGTCAGATTCGAGTAGTCCTTGGCGTGCGCTTCCGCGAACGTCTCCTTCATGAGGTAGAACTCGAGCTCGGTGCCGACCATGGGCTCGAAACCCATCGCCTTGGCGCGCGCGATTTGTGCCCTCAGCACCTGTCGCGGCGAAGGTTTTACCGGCTCCCTGTCATTCCACATCACGTCGCTCAGCACGAGCGCGGTCGCCTCCAGCCAGGGGATCCGTCGCAGAGTCGCAAAGTCGGGCACCAGCTCGAAGTCCCCGTAACCGCTCTCCCAGTTGGCCATCGCGTAGCCCGGCACCGGGGTCATGTCCATGTCGACCGCCATTAGGTAGTTGCATCCTTCCACCGGCTCTCCGTGCGCCGCCGATTCCATGAAGTAATCGGCGTCGACGCGCTTGCCCATGAGGCGGCCCTGCATGTCGGTGAAGGCGACGACGACGGTGTCGATGTCCCCTTTCTTGACCGCGGCCCCGAGCTGCTCTTTGGTCAGCACGTCAACGTCTCGCGCGGGCGCGCGCCACGAAGCGCTCGAACAGCTTCGAAGCCCATGGAAGGTCTCCGGTCAGCTCTTCGGGGTGGCACTGGACGGCGACGACCAGGCCGTCGTCGGTCTCGAGGCCTTCGATCGTGCCGTCGTCTCCTGTGGCCGTCTGCCTCAGGCCCGGCGCCACCGATCGGACCGCCTGGTGGTGAAGGCTGTTGACCTGAATGTCCTTGCCTTCTGCCGCCTGGCCGAGCTCGGATTCAGGATCAACGGCGGCCGTGTGGGCAAGGTGCTTCCGACCGTATGCCCGCACTTCGTGGCCCTCGAGGTGCTGGATCAGGGAGCCCCCCATCGCCACGTTGATCACCTGCTGCCCGCGGCAGATGCCAAGCACCGGAATCTCCCTCCCTCGCGCATCCTTGAAGAGCCGGATCTCGGTCTCATCCAGCTCAGGATCGATGTCGCCCACCTTGGCGTCGGCCTCCTCGCCATAAAGGGCAGGGTCGACATCCCAGCCGCCAGGGAGCAGCAGGCCGTCGACTTCAGCGAGCGAGCCCGTGCCGGGCGGAAGGTAGACGGCTTCGGCGCCGGCCGCCTCCACCGCCCGGCCGTACGTGAGGTAGTAATCGGCCTCCCGCCTCGGGCTGGTCGTTATTCCGATCTTCGGCCGGGCGCCGTTATTCGTGTCGTGCCTATCCCGCTGCGGCGAGTTCGGCTTCGATCTTGGCAAGCTCTTCCGCCGTCCCCTGGACCTTGGGTCCCTTGAACCAATTCCGCGCTGAGAGGAACCAGTAGCCCCCCGAATAGAGCAACACTACCCCGACCGCGACAGGGGCGTAGTTGAAGGACGCCGTTGTGTTTCCGGGAGCGAACTGGGGCAGCACGAAGAGGATGGCGATGAAGACGATCCAGATCACGGCGATCCAACCGATCAGGTAGCTCCAGCGTCCGAGGTGCCAGGGTCCACGCTGGAATTTCTCGCCCGCGAGCAGCCGGAGGAGGATCGGGATGCCGTACGCGATGTAGAGCCCGATGACCGCGATCGAGGTCACCGCAAAGTAGGCGACTGGGCTTTTTAGATACGGCAGGCCCAGGATGAACGCGCCCACCGCCGCGAACCAGATCGAGTTGGTCGGAGTTCGCGTGCGCGGGTTGATCTTGTGCCAGAACTGCGACCCGGGCACTGCCCCGTCGCGCGAGAAGGCATAGATCATCCGCGAGTTGGCGGTGACGGAAGACATGCCGCAATAGAACTGCGCTCCGACCACGATGAAGAGGAGGAACGTGCCCAGGTTCGTACCCACGGCGTCGATGAAGATCTGGGCCGGCGGCACGACTGCGGCCACCTCCGTGCCGTAGTTCTGGATGGCCGATGTGACACCGATCAGTAGCAGCCATCCCGCGAACAGCGAGACGACGATCGACCAGACGATCCCTCGCGGGCCGGCAACTGCCGCGTTGCGCGTCTCTTCGGTCATGTGCGCCGACGCGTCGTACCCGGTGAATGTGTACTGGGCGAGCAGGAGGCCGATCAAGAACACGTAGAAGGAGTTGCCGAAGCCGGTGTTATTCACGAATTTGGTGAATACGAAGGACGCCGACTGGTGGTGGGACGGAACGAAGAAGAGGACGCCCACGATGATCAGGACGCCCACGACGTGCCACCAGACCGAGATGTCGTTGAGGAGGGCCACGAGCCGCACGCCAAAGGTGTTGAGCAGCCCGTGAAGGAACAGGGCGATCGCGTAGATGAGGATGATCCAGGGCGGCGTCGTCGGGTAGTTGAAAAGCTGATGGAACAGGGCGGTCGCGAAGAAGGCCAGTCCGAAGTCGATGCCGGCGGTCACGGCAATCTGGCCCAGGAGGTTGAACCAACCGGTGAACCAGCTCCAGGCCGCCGAGTTGTTACCGCCGAGCTTGGCGGACCAGTAGTAGAGACCGCCTGCAGTCGGGTAGCTCGAGCAAACCTCGGCCATGGAGAGGCCGACGATCGTGACGAAAATGCCTACGAGGGGCCACCCGATGGTCATGACGACCGGGCCGCCGGTGTTCATGCCGTATTGGTAGAGGGTCAGACAGCCCGACAGGATCGAGATGATGGTGAATGAGACCGCGAAGTTGGAGAACGTGGACATCCTGCGGCGCAGCTCCTGCGCGTAGCCCATTCGATGGAGTTGTTCGGCGTCCGAATCCCGGGCCTGGACACTCATGCGTGGTTCCTCCCCTCTGCGCCGCGCAGCAGCGCCAATAGCCCGCTCCCTACTGGGGGGCTCGTCGGGAACCTATCAGGTGTGGGATGCACCGTCAATGGAGTTAGAAGTGGCGCTTACCCTGGCGACCTTCTCCAGGAAGCGGTCGAACAGCTTCATGGTGGCAAGGCGAACAGCCGGCGCTCGCCGAGCCGTCTCCTGCAACAGTGCGTCCAGGTCGACGCCAACGTCATCGCCGCCGGCCGCGTCGCGGTAGCCCCGGATCCAGACATCCACGATCTCGGGCGTCACCTCCGGATGAAACTGGAGGCCCAGGCTCCGGCCGATGACGTAGGCCTGCGGGCCTACGCCGGTGTCCGCGAGGAGCTTTGCGCCGGGTGGCAAGGTGAAAGAGTCGAAGTGCCACTCGAACCACGGGCCTTCTGAAATGAGCTCGGCATCTTTGGTTCTCACCCGCAGCCAGCCGATCTCTGGGCGCTCGGACCGAAACGACTCGCCGCCAAGGGCCCGCGCCATCAGCTGGCCGCCGAAGCAGAGGCCAAGCATCGGCACGTCGTGTTTGGCGGCCTGACGGATCAGCTCTGACTCGCGCTGGACATATGGCACGGAATCGTCGAAGGCGGCAAATTCCGAGCCGAGGTAGGCGATCAGCTGAAACTCGCGGGGGTCCGGCACCACCTCGTCGAGGTCGATGCGAAGTATGTCGACCTCTGCGTGGTGCCGGTCGAGCCATTCCCCGAGCAGCCCGGGCGGGGTCGGCTCTTCGTGCTGGACGATCAAGGCCTTCAGCTTTGACGAGGCCATCACGGGGGTCGATACTAGTGCAGATGAGGGTCGCCGTAGCGCAGTTCAGCGCAGGGATGAGCAAGCCGGCCAACCTCGAGCGGATCGCCGACCTGAGCGCCCGCGCGGCCGATGCCGGGGCGCGGCTCGTGGTTTTCCCGGAGGCGGCAATGTGCGACTTCGGCGAGAACACCGACGACCTTCGCAGCTTGGCCGAGCCGCTCGATGGCCGGTTTGTCAACGCGCTGGGAGCGCTCGCCTCGCGATTCAAGATGACCCTGGTCGCAGGGATGTTCGAGGCGATTCCGGGCGAGCGCCTCATCCACAACTCCGCGGTCGTCGTGGATCCGGTCAAGGGGCTGGTCGGCACGTTTCACAAGCGTCACCTGTTCGACGCTTTCGGGGAGGTCGAGTCCGAGCGGTTTCGAGCCGGCGAAGAGGATCCGCTGCAGGTCGAGGTTGAGGGGTTTCGGGCAGCGGTGGTCATCTGCTACGACATGCGTTTTGCCAGCTTCATCGAACGGGCCGCGGACCAAGGCGCGGAGCTGCTCTTGGCGCCGGCGGCCTGGGTCGCGGGGCCGCTCAAGGAAGAGCACCTCAGCGTGGTCGCTCGGGCTCGGGCGATCGACAACACCATGTACGTCGCTGTGGGTGGGATGGCCGGCGTCGGTTACGCGGGCCGGAGCGCGATCGTCGATCCGCTCGGGGCGCAGATCGCGGGGCTGGGAGACGGTGAGGGGGTCGCCATCGCGGACATCTCTCGTCAGCGGCTCAAGGAGGCTCGGACGCGGCTCCCTGTGCTTGCACAGCGCCGAGCGGCGCGACTGGTGACTGCAGCGCGCCCATAGAGGCACGTCACGACCGGAGTGTGCTGGCATGCTGGGTGGCATTGGCGCGACGGGCGTAGATGAGCTCAATAAAAGAGCGAATGGGCTGAGAGATCGCTTCGTGGGAGTTGGGGTGCGCTCAAAAGGACTGGGAAGAGGAGTTCTTGTTACGCCAGGAGGGTGCTGGCGTGCTGGGTGGCAGTGGCGCGACGGGCGTAGATGAGCTCAACAAAAGAGCGAACTGGCTGAGAGATCGCTTGGTAGGAATTGGGGTGCGCTCAAAAACGAGCTGGGAAGAGGGAGTGTCCGTGACGCCGGGAGGGTGCTGGCGTGCTGGGTGGCATTGGCGCGACGGGCGTAGATGAGTTCAATAAAAAGAGCGGGCAAAAAGGCCAAATTAACAACCCAAAAACCTTGACTTGGCGAACATCTGTTTGTACCATATTTCTATGCTCGCGACGCAAGACGTCTGTGACTTCGAGGTCCCTGAAGAGGACCTTCGCACGCCAGGCGAGAAGCTGATCGCCGATGCCAAGGCCCTGTCTTTCCTGCAGCTCTTGTTTGCCAAGAGAGCGGCTGAGTTCGCTGCCACCGAGGAGTACGAGGAATGGGGCGCCACCACCCCGATCGACTGGATCCGCATCCACTGCCACCTGACCGGCCCGCAGGCTGCCAACTACGTGGCTGCCGGCGAGCACTTTGACGAGCTGCCCAACACCGTGGTTTCCATGGCCGAAGGCAAGGTTGGCTTCGGCCACATGGTGGTCATGGCCAGGACCAGCAACGCCCTTGCCTTGTCCCCCACGGCAAAGGTATTCGACGAGCAGCGGCTGCTTGCCAAAGCGCTCGACAACACTGTGGGCAAGTTCCACCACATCTGTCGCCATCTCCGGCATGCCGCCGACCCAAGGGTTATGCGGCGACCGAGGCTGACCTGGTCGAGAATCGCAGTCTGCGCATCAGCACCGACCAGGACAGTGGCGCTGTCTTACTGAGCGGTGAGTTCGACTCTGAGAGCGGGGCTGTGATTCGCACCGTGCTCGAGCCGCTGGCGCGGCGATCTGGCGCCGATGACAAGCGGCCTTACGACCGGCGGATGGCGGATGCCCTGGTTGACGTTGCCTGGCACCATCTGGACAACGGGCTGGTGCCGCAGAACGGCAGCCAGCGCA
>PLJM01000009.1 GCA_003139695.1 Candidatus Dormiibacterota bacterium
GTAAGCGCTTACCGGTAAGCGCTTACCGATGTTCCGGTGGACGGTTTCGGGGGAGGCCCATCAGGCGAAATGGCGGAGCCTAAGAAAGCCAAGGGAAACCTGACGATCTACGACGTTGCCACCCGTGCCGGCGTCTCCATCGCCTCCGTATCACGCGTGCTCAACGGCCTCGGGACCCCGCGTGCCGAGACGCGCGAGAAGGTGATCCGCGCGGTTCGCGAGCTCAGCTTCGTGCCCGACGGCTCTGCACGCGCTCTGTCCAACGGACTCAAGGAGGTTATCGGCGTCGTCTTCCGCCGCGGCGACGAAACGCTCTTCGAGGACGAGTACGAGAGCTTTCTCTACATCGACGTCATCAATCGGGGGATCGAGGCCGAGTCACAACGTCGTGGATTCGATGTGCTGATGAGCTCCGTCGCCTTCAACGACGAGAACGTGCTGCAGCGAGTTGCCGCCATGGCCGGCAAGACAGACGGTCTCATCCTCCACGACCGGATGCTCTCGGCCGTCGGGATCGCTCGGGTGGCGAGCATCGTGCCGGTCGTGACCCTCGCGGGAAGCCCCACCCCAGAGTCCATGAACGTCCGGTGCGACAACGAGTCGGGAATGCGTGAGCTGGTTCGCCACCTGGTGGTCGACCACCACTACGGAAGCGTGGCGTACCTCTCCGGACGGGGCGACAGCCCAGACAACCGTGCGCGCGCCCGCATCTTCGAGGCCGAGGCCGCCGCCGCCGGTGCCGATATCCAGGTCGGACCGGCGTGGCAGGGCAACTACAGCGCGGCGGGCGGGGCCAAGGTGATCACCTCGCTCCTGGACGCGGGCAAAGCACTGCCGCGGGCCATCGTTTGCGCCAGCGACCAGACCGCCATCGGCGCGATGCACGCGCTCGCCCAGCGCGGGATAAGAGTGCCGCAGGACGTCGCCGTCACCGGTTTCGACGACGTGCCCGTGGCCCGCCACCTGCATCCGCCGCTGACCACGGTCCGACAGCCCATGCAGGAGCTCGGCGCCAAGGCGTTCGAGGTCCTCTATTCGCGGATCAGTGCAGCAGGAGGGGAGCCGGAAATCGTGCTCCCGGTCCAGCTGATCGTCCGCGAGAGCTGTGGCTGCCCGCGCAGCTCCGTGCCGGCAACGAGCCCAGGGTCGCTCGGTCGGGAGGAGGGCTAGCGATGAGCGCCGTCCTGCGCAGGCTTTTGGTCTACTTCCTCGCCGCGTGGGTGGCGATCACCGTCAGCTTCCTCCTGCCAAGAGTCGTTCCAGGCAACCCAGTCGCCGGCGCTGTCGCGAGGGCTTCTCAGTCGGGGAACTGCAACGCGCAATGCGTCATTGCCGTCGAGGAACAGCTGGGATTCAACGTCCACACGAGCCTGTGGGACCAGTACGTCCAGTACATGGGCAATCTCGCCCACGGAAACCTCGGTCAGTCGTGGTCCGAGAACGCCCCGGTGAGCAACCTCATCCTCTCTTACCTGCCGTGGACGCTCGGCCTGCTCGTGGTGTCGACGACGATCAGCTTCTTCGGGGGCACCGCCCTCGGCATCTGGATGGCCTGGCGCCGCGGCTCGTGGTTTGAGTGGGTGCTGCCGGCCGCCACGTTCTTCCAGGCGCTTCCCTACTTCTTCCTTGCGCTGGTGCTCGTCCTGATCTTCGGCCAGACCGGGACGATGCTCAAGTGGTTCCCAAGCCTTTTCGGATACGACATCTACGTAGTCGATCCAGGGCCGAACTGGCCCTACATCACAAGCGTCTTGAGCCACGCGATCCTACCCGCGGCGACGGTGGTCCTCTCCTCCATCGCCGGTTTCATCCTGTCGATGCGCAACCAGATGGTCACCACCATGGACGAGGACTTCGTCCTGGTGGCCGCGGCCAAGGGTCTACCCACCCGCACGGTCATTTGGTACGCGGCGCGAAACGCGCTCCTGCCCGTCGTGTCCAACTTCACGATCGCCATCAGCCTGGTGGTCGCTGGCCAGATCCTGGTCGAGATCGTCTTCAACTACCCCGGGATCGGCTTCCACCTCTTTGACGCCCTCTCCAAGCTCGACTACTCGCTGGTGCAGGGGATCTTCGTGGTCATCACGCTGGTGGTGCTGGGCGCCAACCTCCTCGCGGACGTGGCTTACGTCCTGATCGATCCACGCGCGAGGCAGGCCGCCTGACATGACCATCGACAGCACGGCCCTCACCCAGGCGCCGCTGGCCGGTCCAACTCCGAAATCGATGCTCCCGAAGGTCGGACTAAGACTGCCGCGCTCCCCGAAGGTGATCGCCGGGCTGGCGCTGCTCGCTCCCTTCGCCGTGGTGGCCGTCATCGGTCGATGGATCTCTCCGTATTCCCCGAACGCGACCGACCCTCAGCACTGGGTGCAGCATGTCCTCGTACCTGGCACCGGACCTGGCACCGGCATTACTGCCAATTACTACCCGCTGCCGCTGCCGCCATCCGCCGAACACTGGCTCGGTACCACCGTCTTTGCGCAGGACGTGTTGTCGCAGGTCCTGACTTCCACGCAGGCCACGCTGTTCGTCGGCCTCATCGCCGCTGTGATCGCCACGGTCCTCTCCATCCTGTTCGGAGTAACAGCCGGCTATTTCGGTGGCAACGCCGACGAGGTCCTGTCGCTCATCTCCAACGTCTTCCTCGCGATCCCAGGCCTTCCCCTGCTGATCGTGCTTGCCGACTACGTGCCGAGCGCGGGCTCGAGCATCCTGCTCGTCGCGTTCATCATCGCGGTGACGGCCTGGGCCTACAGCTCGCGCGTGCTGCGCGCCCAAACCCTGTCCCTGCGCAACCGCGACTTCGTCGAGGCCGCGCGGGTCACAGGCGAAGGACGCTTCCGGATCATCCTCGCCGAAATCCTTCCCAACCTGGTCCCGATCGTCGCCGCGTCTTTTCTGTTCACGACCCTCTACGCCATCTACGCGTACGTCGCGATCTCGTTCCTCGGGCTTGGCGGTTCGCCCACCTCGTCTCCGCCCGGCCTATGGAACTGGGGCGAGATGCTGCGCGAGGGATTCGCCAACAACGCCATTCGCGGCGGGTGGTGGTGGTGGTGGGCGCCGCCTGGCCTGTGCGTCGCCCTTCTCGGCACCGGCCTGGCGCTGGTGAACTTCGGCATCGACGAATTCATCAACCCGCGCCTGCGCGTCGCAGGCCTCACGCGTAAGGCTGCCAAGAAGGCCGGCATCACCTCGCATGCCACGCTGGGCATGACCCCGGTCGTGGGCAACCGCCCCGCCGTGCCCTCCCTGGCCGCCCGTTCGCAAAACGTGGGAGACGCCGTGCTCGAGATCCATGGGCTCAGCGTCGATTACGGCTACGGCGACGATGCCGTCCACGCGGTCGTGGATTGCGACCTGGTCCTTCGACGTGGCAGGGTGCTCGGCCTCGCGGGCGAAAGCGGCAGCGGTAAGTCCACGCTGGCACTCGCGGCGATCCGCCTCCTTCGCTCTCCGGCCGTGATCACCGGCGGGCAGGTTCTGTTCCACTCCAAGCCGATCGGTGGAGATGGGCCCAGGGGGACTATTGACATGCTGGCCTCGGACAAGGAGGAGCTGCGCTCGGTGCGTTGGTCCGAGATCTCCGTCGTCCTGCAGAGCTCGATGAACGCGCTCAATCCCGTGATCACGATCGGCGCGCAGTTCGACGACCTGCTTCGCGTGCACCGCCCAAAGCTCTCGCGGTCGGCGCGGGTGGAGAGGTCGGGAGAGCTGCTCGACATGGTGGGGATTAACGCCGACCGGCTGCGCAGCTACCCCCACGAGCTGTCCGGGGGCATGAGGCAGCGAGCGATGATCGCCATAGCGCTGGCGCTCGAGCCTCAGGTCATGATCCTGGACGAGCCGACCACCGCCCTCGACGTCGTCACCCAGCGGGAGATCCTCGAAGAGCTGATCGGCCTGCGCGACCGGCTCGGCTTTGCCGCTCTCTTCATCACGCACGACCTGTCCTTGCTGGTGGAGCTTGCCGACGAGATCGCGGTCATGTATGCGGGCAGGCTGATGGAGCGAGCGCCCGCTGCCTCGCTGTTCAACGCTCCGCGACTTCCGTACACGCACGGCCTCATCCATTGCTTCCCTCCGATGCACGGCAAGCGCGAGCGGATGCAGGGGATCCCGGGGTCGCCGCCAGACCTGAACGATCTGCCGAAGGGCTGCGCTTTCCATCCGCGCTGCGCGTGGGCGATGGAGCAATGCCGGCACGACGTGCCGCAGCTGGCGCCGGTGAACGGGTCGGCTAGGGAGGTCGCGTGCTGGCTGCACAGGGGCGACGCGAAAGTCCCCGCGGAGCTGGCCCGGCCGGATCCCGGTGTCGCGGAGGTCCACGCGTGATGAGCACGGAGACCCCGGTGTTGGAAGGGCGCGACCTCACCAGGTACTTCTGGGTCAAACAAGGCCGCGGGCCGCTGGCGCGGAGTGTGCCAGTGCACGCGGTCGACAGGGTGTCGGTACGCCTCGACGCCGGGAAGGTCACGGCGCTGGTGGGCGAGAGCGGAGCGGGTAAGACGACGGTGGCGCGCCTGCTCGCGAAGATCATCAAACCCGACGAGGGGCAGGTTCTGCTTAACGGCCGGCCTGCGCCCCGCGGAAGGCCGCGCTCGTATTCGTCGCAGGTCCAGATGGTCTTCCAGGACCCATTCGCGTCACTGAACCCGGTGCACCGGATCCGCCATCACCTCGTCCGGCCGCTGGAGATCCACCACATGGCCGGCGGCAACGTGGATGCCGCGGTGGCCGAGCTGCTGCGCCGGGTCGCTCTGAATCCCCCGGAAAACTTCACCGGCAAGTTCCCGCACGAGCTCTCCGGCGGCCAGCGGCAGCGGGTGGCCATCGCCCGCGCGCTGGCGGTCCGCCCGCGCGTGCTGATCGCCGACGAGCCGGTGTCGATGCTCGACGTATCGATCCGCCTTGGCGTGCTCAACCTTCTCGCCGAACTTCGCGACGAGGAGCGTTTGGCCATCCTTTACGTGACCCACGACATCGCTTCGGCGCGCTATCTGGCCGACACCATCGTCGTCATGTACGCGGGCCAGCTGGTGGAGTCGGCCCCCAGCGCCACCCTGACCGACAGCCCGGCGCACCCATACACGCAGCTGCTGCTATCGGCCGCGCCCGACCCCGACCGTGTGACGCCGCCGCACCTGGAGGGACGCGGAGCGCCACCCAGCCTGAGCGCCCCGCCGAGCGGCTGCCGTTTTCACCCTCGATGTCCGTTCGTGATGGACATCTGCAAGCGCGAGGTCCCGCCGAGCATCGCCGTCTCGCCGGGCCACGTCGCAGCGTGCTGGCTCCACGTCGACCCCGCCGAGCGCGGCGGTGGCGAAAACGGCGTCCTTGCAACCCCCAGCGCATCGATGGAGAACGAAATAAAGAGGTGAGGAAGGTTGGATTTAGACCTGGTGTTTCGGTCGCCGCCGGCTATCGGAGGCGAGGTAGGGATGTGGTGTCCCCGTGCCGGTACCCCGTCCACATTGCACCGCCCGTCAGCGGGCTGTTCGTCATGGAGGTGACAAATCGATGAATCGGAGACCATATCTGTGGCTGGCTGCGGCTGCGGCTTTGGCCGTCGCGGTCAGCGCTTGCGACACGTCGCCCAGTTCAGGGGGAGGGTCGGCAGGTAAAGCACTCATCGCCGAGCCGACGACAGGAGTGACCTTCTCGGAAGACTTCAACCCGTACGACACCAACTCGGTTACTTCCAGCATGGGCACGCGGACGATGGTCAACGAGCCGCTGGTCGAGTACAACCAGCTCGATGCGACCGACGCCGGCACCCATTACTGGCTGGCGACCGCTTACGCATTCCAGAACGGCGGTAAGGACCTGCAGGTCACGATCCGCCAGAACGTGAAGTTCAACGACGGCTCAGCGTTCGGCCCGGCCGACGTCGCCGCCACCTTCAAGGGCCTGGAGAACCCCAAGATGGACACCACGGGCGTTCCGCCGCAGGCGTCGGACCCGACAATGTCCGGCAACACCGTGACGCTCCATTTCAAGGACGCCCAGTACACCGGGCTGTTTCCGATCCTGGGCAACACCTACATCCTGAAAGCGTCGGTCGCGGCTCAGATCGCCGCGAACCCGACGATGACTATCGCCAACCCAATCGGCACCGGCCCGTTCATGTTGAAGAGCTACTCGAGCTCGCTCATCAAGTGGAAGCCAAACCCGAACTACTGGGGCGGCACTCCGCCGGAATCTGAGATCGACACCCCGTCCATCGCCACCAACGCCGGGGCGAGCGACGCGCTCGTGAGCGGCCAGCTGGACTGGGCCGGCAACGACATCCCCAACGTCTACGCGAACTACGTCAACCTCAACCCGCTCACCAACCACGCCTGGTTTGCCCCCGGCAGCACCGTCACGCTGTGGTTCAACCTGAACCCCGGCAACGGCGGCGCCACTGGCATCAATGAGGCTGCGGTCCGCAAGGCCGTCAGCTATGCCGTGGACCGCAACGCCCTGGCCCAGCTTGGCGAGTCGGGCTACGAGCAGCCGGCGAGCTCAACGAGCGCGCTGATCCTTCCCAACCAGGCAGCCTTCATGCCAACCGACGGCACCTACAAGAACGACCTTTCCATCAGCGGCAGCGTGCCCGACGCCGCCACGGCCAAGGCACAAAACCTGCCCGCCGGCGCCGACGTCTACGACATTCTCACGGGTGCTGGCTGGACCGCTCCGGCGAGCTCTCGCTACAACAGCGGCACCGGGACCTACAAGTCGGGCGGGAACTGCGACGGCAGCAACCGGTCCAACTGCTGGACCAAGGGCAGCAAGATCATCAAATTCTCGGTCTACGATCCAGTGCCTTTCTCCGACTACTGGGAAAACGCCGCTCTCATGTCTCAGGAGCTTCAGCCACTTGGCATGGACGTGACGACCAAGCCTGCCCAGGGCTACTCCGACTGGAACACCAACATCACCTCGCAGCCCTCGCAGTGGCAGACGGCCATCCACTGGGGCTCGGGTGGCAGCATCCCGTACACCCAGTACCAGAACTGGCTCGACAACACGGACGCCAACTCGACTGCGCATTTCATCGGTTACTCGAACCCGGCGGCGCAGTCAGCGCTGACCCAGTACGCCAGCACCGATCCCAGCAACACTGCGACGCTCTACCCGATCGTGCAGCAGCTGGAGAAGATCATGTCGACCGACGTGCCTGAGGCGCCGCTGCTCTATGGCGCCGACTGGAACGTCTTTAGCAGCGCGAAGTACACAGGTTGGCCCAACCAATCGCACCCGTACATGAACCCGTCGCCATCCGACCCGCAGATGCCTTACATCCTCATGCAGCTCAAGCCAGTCGCCTGAGCCCTGCAGATTCACGACAATGTCGCGGCCGGCAACGTGCCGGCCGCACTCGTCCACAACCGAGGAGAAACGTAATGACGGGTGTTGCCACTGGGGTGCGCGGCGATGAGTCGGGGCTGGTATCACGACTATCGCTGGAGCAGAAGGTCCGCCTGCTGACGGGCGCGGACTCGTGGGTGCTCCACGGCGAGAGCGCTGTCGGCCTACGCCCGATGGTGCTTTCCGACGGCCCGGCCGGCGTGCGCGGAACGCGTTTCGACTCGGCCGATCCGTCCACCTCGCTGCCGTCCCCGATCGGGCTCGCGGCCACGTGGGACGAGCGACTCGTCCAGGAGGTGACCCGAGCACTCGGGCGAGAGGCGCGGTCCAAAGGCATCGACGTGATCCTCGGCCCGACCGTCAACATCGTCCGCACTCCGCTCAACGGCCGTGGTTTCGAGTGTTTCTCCGAGGACCCGCTGCTGACCTCCCGCATCGCAGTCGCCTACGTGCGCGGCGTGCAGTCGGCGGGCGTGGGGGCGACCGTCAAGCATTACGTTGCCAACGACTCGGAGACCGAACGGCGGACGTATGACGCTCGCGTCACCGAGCAGGTGCTGAGGGAGCTGTACCTCCCGCCATTCGAGGCCTGCGTCGCCGAAGCGGACGTCTTCCTCGTGATGGCCGCGTACAACTCGGTCAACGGCGCCTTCATGAGCGAAAACCTGACTCTTCTGCGGGACCTCCTCAAGACGGAGTGGGGATTCCGGGGAGTCGTGGTGTCGGACTGGTCGGCCACCAGCACGACGGTGGCGAGTGCCACAGCAGGGCTGGACCTGGTGATGCCGGGGCCTGACGGGCCGTGGGGCGAGCACCTCGTGGCGGCTGTGCGCGCGGGCACGGTGCCCGAGGCCGAGGTCGACGACAAGGTGTCCCGGCTGCTGGGCCTGGCCCGCCGGGTCGGCGCTTTGGACGGAGCCGGCCATCCGGATGGATCGCACGTTGGTGTCGCGTCGGCGGCGCCGGCGCTCGTCGATTCGCGCCTCTTGCGCGAGGTCACGGCGCGATCCTTCGTCCTGCTCACCAATCCGCGAGGGCTCCTTCCATTAGAAGGTGGCAAGGTCCGAAAGGTCGCGCTGATCGGCCCCAATGCAATCGACCCTCAGACCCAGGGCGGCGGCAGCGTGCGTGTCCTGCCGGCCGTCCGCACCGACCTGGCGAAGTCGCTGCGGGCTGCGTTCGGAAGCGCCGCAACGGTCAGCGTGCACCAGGGTTGTCTCACCAGCGCGACGACCGCGGCGCCGGCGGAGGGAAGCTTGCGAGATCCGGTGAGTGGGGAGGAGGGCCTCCGTGTCGAGGTGCGCACGGCCGACCATGCCGTCGTCCACGACGCGCACTTTTCGAGGAGCGCGGTCACGTGGTGGGACGGCCTGCCGGAAGCGGTGCACCTTCCTGGTTCGGTGGTGCTGCTGCGCGCGCGATACCGGCCTGAGGTGGATGGCCCACACGTCCTCGGTGTCTCCGGGGTCGGCCTGCTGCGCGTCAGCGTTGACGGCTCAGTGCTGGCCGAGGCCACGAATCTGCCTCCCCGCGATGTGGTGGAGGCCTTGTCACGCCCCCCCGAGCTGCGGGTTCCGTTGCAGCTGAAGGCAGGGCGCGAGGTCGAGGTGAGCTTCGAGCACGGCCCGAACGCTCGAGGCCACCAGGCGGGCTTTGCCGCCATGCGCCTGGGCATCACGCCAAGAGTCGAGGATGAAAGCCTGCTGGACGAGGCTGTCCAGGCCGCCGCGGAGGCCGATGTGGCGGTGGTGGTGGTCGGCTCGCCCGATGGGACGGAGAGCGAGGGATACGACAGGGAGACGATGGTGCTGCCAGGACGGCAGGACGAGCTGGTGAGGCGAGTCGCCGCCGCCAACCCGAGCACTGTGGTGGTCGTCAACTCCGGCATGCCGGTGCTGATGCCGTGGGCCGCCGAGGTCGCCGCCATCATCCAGGTGTGGTTCCCGGGGCAGGCCTTCGGCGATGCGCTGGCCGATGTTTTGGTGGGAGCGGGTGAGCCGGGCGGGCGCCTCCCGGTGTCGGTGCCCCGCGCGGAGGCCGACTCGCCGGTGCTCAGCGCCCACCCGCAGGCAGGCGCCCTCACGTATGGCGAGGGCCTGCTGGTCGGCTATCGGGGCTATGACCGAAATGGGGCCGAGCCGCTGTTCTGCTTCGGCCACGGCCTGGGCTACACGGATTGGACTTACGAATCGTTCACGCCCGCGCCTGAGGCGATCGCGGCGGGCGAGGACCTCGAGGTGTTGGTCACGGTCCGCAATACGGGACGGCGGGCTGGACGGGAGGTCGTGCAGGTTTACCTGGAGGGGCCGGACGACGACCCGGGCCGCCCGGTGCGGATCCTGTCGGGCTTCGCCACAGTGGATGCCGGCGCCGGCGAGCAGGCCGAGGCGCGGATCACGGTTCCAGGCCGCTCATTCGCGCGATTCGACGTGGCGCGGCGCGAGTGGGCATCGCACCCGGGCACTTACACGCTCCGGGCAGGTCGCTCATCCAGGGACCTGAGGTTGAACACTCAGGTGGTGCAGCGATGAGCGAGCGTCATATCTCCTGACGTCGGAAGACGAGCCAGCTGGCAGCCAGCGCGACCACCACAAAACCGGCGTTAGTGATCACTGGCCAGTCCCACCCCGTCGCTGTTTGTCGCAAGGCGAGGTCCATTGCCAGTTCATTCAGGCCAAACGGAGTGAAGTGGCCGACGTTGGGCAGCGAGGACACGATGCCTGCGACGACGAGAGCGACTATTCCGATGCCCGCGGCGGGAATTGAGGACCGCACCAACGTGCTGCCCAGGAACGTCACGGCGGCGATCTCAAGTAGGCCCAGCAGAATAACGAGGCACGCGGCCGCGAATCCAACCACCGTAAGAGGTGCGAAAAGCAGGTCGGTATACAGGTAAGCCGCTAGTCCGCAGATGAGGACAGCGGCCGCCATCGTCACGGCGAGACCGCTGAACTTCGCGGCAAGGAATGCAAACCGGCTCACCGGCTTGACCAGGACGAAAGCTGCCGTGCCGGCTTCCTTCTCTCCAGCGACGCTGCCCATCGCCAGCAGGATTGCAGCGAGCACCCCGATCTGGCTCAGGTTCTTGATCAGCTCAGCGACCGCGTCCTTGATGGTTGGCGTGGGCACGTGAATGTCGATCGTGCTGGCGGCCAGCTTGACGATGTCCGGCGTGTATTTGGCGAGCACCGGCGACGCGAGCCCAAAGAGCAGGAAGATCACGGCCACCACGGGGAGCCGCCCGGTGCGCCATTGCTCCGCGATCTCCTTATTGAGCAGCACGGCAAAGCCTCTCATTCGCGAGTTCCGGGTGGCCGCTGACTCGGAACCAGTCGCAGGAAAACGTCCTCCAGGCTCGGCCGGATCCGCTCGAAACGGGCGATGTGAACGCCGCTCGTGGCGAGGATCCGCATGATCTCGGGCCCGGCTCGTGAGGCATCGTTAACGGCCACCCGCAATACGGCTCCGTCGCGCCCGATGCCGCCGACCAATGCCGACTGTCCGAGGAGGGTGACTAAATCCGCAGCGACGGCAGCCTGGCCCGGTTCGAGCTCGATCGCGAACACCGGCTCCGCAAATCTTGCTTGGAGCTCCGTCATCGTCGCGTCCGCTACCAGGCGGCCCCGGTCGATGATGCCTACCCGGTCGCAGACTTTCTCAACGTCTTCCAGGATGTGGCTGGACATGAAGACGGTGACCTGGCCGCGCAGGTCCGCCAGGAGGTCGAGGACGTCGTGCCGGCCGGCCGGGTCCAGCGAGCTGGCGGGCTCGTCCAGGAACAGGACCTGGGGGCGGTTCATCAGCGCCTGCGCCAGGTTCAGGCGCTGGCGCATTCCGCCCGAATAGGCGGCAACGCGGCGGCCGGCCGCTTCGACAAGGCCAGTCTTCTCCAGCACCTCATCGACGCGTGATTTGAGATCGGGTCCACGGAAGCCGAAGAGTCGACCGACAAACTCGAGAAGCTCCCGGCCCTTCATCCAGCCGTAGAGCTTCGACTGCTGATCCTGGTGGCTGATCCGCCGCCGAAGCTCGATACCACCGCGAGCGGGATCCAGTCCTGCCACGACCGCTCGACCGGAGCTGGGCCATGCCAGACCGGTCAGCAGCCGGATCGTGGTCGTCTTGCCGGCGCCGTTCGGACCCAAGAAGCCGAAGAGAGACCCTGCCGGCACTTCGAGGTCGAGATGGTCGAGCGCCGTGATACTGCCGTAGCGCTTGACGAGGCCGTGGCAGACGATCGCCGCTTCCAATTCTCTAGGTCTGCTTGCGTCCGGCCAACAGGTACACGATGGGTCCGATGGTGCCGACGAGCACGATGATGAGCGCCCAGACCAGCTTGTTGCCTCCGATAACGCGCCGCTCGGGCCTGAAAAGGTCGACCAGCGAAAACACGACCAATCCGAGCTCGATCACGACGAGAGGGAGGAGGATCAGCAGCAGGTTTGTGGAGACCTGGCTTGCCAAGGGTAGGGAGCTCAGTAACAGGAACGTTCTCATGTTCGATAATAGTATCATGAGTGAGAATGAAGAGGGCTGACCTGATCCTCCATCCCGTTCGGCTGCGCATCATCCTTGCGTTTGCCAGGGGACGCCGCCTGACGCCGCAGCAGGTCGCGGCCGTTCTGCCTGACGTTTCCCAGGCGACCCTTTACCGCCAGATTGAGCGGCTCTATCGAGGGGGTGCTCTGGCGGTTGCTTCTGAGCGGCGGGTTCGCGGTGCGGTCGAGCGGACTTATGTTCTTGCCGAAGGCGGTGCCTCGCTTTCACCCGAGGAGCTCGCCAAGGCGTCACCGGATGACCACCTCGGATATTTCACGGCCTTTGCCACCGGTCTGATTGCCCAGTTCGAGCAGTACCTGGAACGACCCGAAATCGACCTGCTTAAGGACGGCGTGGGTTATCGCCAGGTCGTACTGAACCTCACCAACGAGGAGATTTCGGAAATGGCCAGCGCGCTCAACGCAGCCCTGGGTCGCTTCGTAGCCTTCGACCCAAAGCCGGGTCGCCGGCGACGCATGTTGGCGACGGTGTTCATACCACTCGATGATGGCCCCGAAGGGACCTAGGCGACCAGAGTCAGCTATCTCGAGTTGACAGGTCTATAGAGAAGCGATCGCCTTCAACAGCTCGTCCTTGTCGAAGGAGGTGCGTGGATTCGTCGCCCTCAAGATGTAGCGAATCGTCCCACTCTTGTCGATCAGAACGGTGGCTGACCTTTGGATGAACAGCTTCTTGTCTAGCCCAAAACTCCCGTAGACCGCCCGGTCTGGGTCGGCAAGCACGGGGAATGGAAGCTTAAGTGCACGCCCCAGCCCGGCCGCCGCGGCCGCACTTCCTCCGCCAATCACCAGCACATCGGTGTCGTGGGACTTCAGCTCCTGATTGATGCGCCCCAACTGGGCGACGTGCCCGCGGCACGTCATTCAGCCAAACTCACGCATGAAGAAGATGGCAACGTTCCGCGAACGCTGATAGTCGGCCAACCGGACGCGCCCGCTGCTGCCATCGAGCTCGAAGTCGGGCGCGGCATCACCCACGCCGCTCTCGCCGAGTAGGCTCAGCTACTTGCGGAGCCGGCGGTCTCGCTCTCCTTGGCTTCGATGAGCTCGCCTTCGATGTTGATCTGGATCTCGTTGCTGACGATCCACTTGCCGTCCAGCATCATCTCGAATGTCATGCCGAATTCCTTTCGGTTGATCTCGCCCTCCGCCGCGTAGCCGATTCGATGACCCATGTTTGGATCGTTGAACTCCCCGTACTTGACGACCTTGAGGGTTACCGGTCGGGTATTGCCTTTTATGGTCAGGTCGCCCGTCAACGTGTAGAGCTCCGGGCCCGCAGCTTCGATCTTGGTGCTCTTGAAAGTCATGGTTGGAAACTTTTCGACTTCCAAGAAGTTGGACGCCCGCAGGTCTTTGTCCCGCTGCTCGTTGTTGGTGCGGATGCTCGCCGTATTGATCGTTGCTTCGATGGTCGAGCGCTCCGGTTGCTCCGGGTAAATATCGCCCGTTGCGGTCACCTCGGCAAAGTGACCGCGCACGGTCATCATCCCAAGATGCTTGGCCGAGAACTCGACCTGGGTGTGATACGGGTCGAACTTCCAGATGCCCATCGGAGCACTCCTTTGCAAATTACGGGGCTACCTCCCAGCCGGCGGAATCTTCGCGAGCAGCTCAGCTGAGGACATGGCCACTCACTATAGTGAGTGTCCTCACTATGGGGCACCCCGATATTAGATCCCACGCTCCTCTGACGCACGGAGACCTCAAGGTCGACGGGTCTGGATACCTTTATGACGCGGCCATGCGACGTGCTGTGGTCGAGGACGCAGGCGAGGGCTCAGTCGAGGTTTTCGAGGCTTTGGCGGCTCTGCGGCTGGCCGCGAAGCGGATCCACGATGCAATGGAGCGTTTCGCCGAAGGCCACGGTCTCTCGGAGAGCCGCCTTCGTGTGCTCACGCGCCTGTGCCACCGCCCGAGCCGGCAGCTGCCGTTGGGGGCGCTCGCCGAGGGTATGGACGTGACGCCCAGAACGATGACCGATATCATCGACGTCCTTGAACGGGATGGGTTGGTGAAGCGCGTTCCTGATCCCGCCGACCGCCGCTCGGTCCAAGCCGTCATCACGGAAGCGGGGCTCGAGCGAATCAATGCGATGCGCAGGGACGCAACGACGAAGCAGGCCGCCATTGCACAGGGCTTCACCGCCGACCAGCTGGTCGACCTACGCCACCTTTGCCTGCTGCTGGTCCGGAACCTCAGCGGCGACGCTGAAGGGAGCTAACCAGAGTGCACTTCGTGACTCGACTGTCACTTCGTCTTGGCGCCGTCGTGTTCCTCGCCGTTGTGCTGCTCTTCGGAGTCGGCATCTTCGCAGCGACACAGGTTCAGCAGGACCTCCTGCCAAACATCTCAGTGCCCGCACTCCTCGTTGTCACACCCGACCCGGGTGCCTCGCCGCAAATCGTCGACAGCCAGGTCACCGTCCCGGTGGTCAATGCGATGGAGGGCGTCGCCGGAACGGACACTGTGCAGTCCACCTCGAGTCAGGGCGCTTCGCTCGTCATCGTGCTGTTCAAGGACGGCACCGACTTGAAGTCGGCTCAGCAGGACGCCAGCAGCGCCCTGGCGGGGATTCGATCTCTGCTACCTCCGCAGGCCTCCTCGTCGAGTGTTCAGACCTTCTCCACCAACAGCCTGCCGATCCTCGAGTACGCGATCTCCGCTGACGAGCCACTCAGTGATCTAGCCGGTCAGCTGCAGTCCCTGGCCGTGCCGAAGCTGAGAGGTCTGGCGGGTGTCGGCTCGATCGTCTTGACCGGAGCCCCGACCAACGAGGTGGACGTCATTCTTGATCCCACCAAGCTGGCGGCCCATGGCGTAAGCGTCACCCAGGTCGCCGCAGCGCTGCAGCAGGCCAGCGTCGTGCAGTCGATTGGCTCCCTAAAGCAGGGGTCGGCAACGATTCCGCTCCAGATCTCGGGGTCGCTGACCAGCCTCGACCAGATCGGCAAGGTCACGGTCACCCCGCCCTTCAACCCAGCGGCGGGCGGCCGGCCGTCGCCGCCCGTGGCGATCACCCAGCTGGGCACGGTGCAGGTGGTCTCCCTGCCGGCCGACACGATCACGCGAACCAATGGCAAGCCGAGCATCGGCCTGCAGATCATCGATGGGCCGAACACCAACACGGTGACTGTCGCCAATGAGGTCTGGAATGCGCTTCCGGGGATCGAGACGTCAGTCGGCCACGGCGTCCACTTCGAGACGGTCTCGGATCAAGCGACGCCGATTACCCAGGCCATCGGCAACATCCTGCGCGAGGGACTGCTGGGCGCGGTCTTCGCGGTGCTGGTCATATTCGTGTTCCTTCGCAGCGGACGCGCCACGCTGGTGGCCGCGATCTCGATCCCACTGTCCTTGTTAGTGGCCCTGATCGTGTTGTGGTGGCAGGGGATCACCCTCAACATCCTCACCCTGGGCGGGATGATGGTCGCCATCGGGCGCGTGGTGGACGACTCCATCGTGGTGCTCGAGAACATCAGCCGCCATGTCAGCGAAGGCGAGCGCCCTCTCGTCGCCGCCTACACAGGCGCCCGCGAGATCACCACTGCGGTCTCCGCGTCCACCCTGACCACGGTGGCGGTCTTCCTGCCAATCATCTTTCTGACCGGCATCGCCGGTAGCTTCTTCCGGCCCTTCGCCCTGACCGTGGTGGTGGCGCTGCTGGCCTCGCTGGTGGTGGCGGTGACCGTCGTACCGCTGCTGGCTTCGAGGCTGCTCCCGGCGGTTAAAGCCGAGGGAGTCGAGCGCCGCTTGCGTTGGAACTGGACGCAGCGTGTCTACGTGCCGGTGATCCAGTGGGCCACGAGCCATCGTTTGATAACGCTCGGCGCGGCGCTGGCGTTTTTCATCGCTTCAATGGCACTCATCCCCCTCCTGCGCGTGAATCTGCTCGACCAATCCTCCAGCCCCACCTTCCCGATCGCGATCTCGATGCCGGTGAACTCCACGCTCACCGAGACGGACGCCGAGACGCAGAAGGTCGAGGCGCTAATTGCCGGCGTGCCCGGAATCGCGTCCTACCAGGCGACAGTCGGCGGCCAAGGAGGCCCCTTTGCGAGCGCGGCGCCGGCCGATCCGAGCCAGGGATCGATTTTGGTGCTGGTCCAGAACGGGCAGTACGACAACGCGGTGGCGGGGGTAAACCGCGCTCTGGGCGCCTATAATGGGCCAGCCAAGCTGCTCGTAGGGCAGGCGCAAAACAGCGCCAACGCCAGCAGCAGTCAAATGCAGGTTGACGTTAGCGCGGGCGACCCCGCAACCCTGCAGGTCGCGAGTGACCAGGTGCTCGCGGCCCTCTCGAAGGTGAACGGCTTGGCTGAGGTGGCGTCGAACCTGGTGGTCTCCAAGCCGCAGTACCAGCTCATCCCGACCGCCAGGTTGGCCGCCTCGGGCCTGAACATTCAATCACTGGGCGCGTTCGTCGCTCAGTCGGTCAACGGCCAGGTGGCGACCCAGGCCAATTTACCCCAGGGAACGATGATCGTCCGCGTCGAGCTGCCGCCCGGAACCGCCGACACCGCGGCCACATTGGCTTCGCTGCCGGTGGCGACCGCCTTCGGGATAGTGCCTCTGTCCACGATCGCGACCATTCAAGAGGTGACTGGCCCGCAGACCGTGAACCGGGTCGACGGCGCCCTGGACGCGACCATCACCGGCACCATCACGGCCAACGACACGCGTGCGGTTCAGACGAGCGTCACCGACGCCCTCAACGGCCTACACCTGCCGGCGGGCACATCGCTGTCGACAGGCGGCGTCTTCGCCCAACTCTCGACCGTGCTGACGCAATTTGCACTTGCCCTGCTGGCGGCGATTGGGCTCGTCTACCTGATCATGGTTGCGACCTTCCGCTCCTTGCTGAAGCCGTTGGTGCTGCTGGTTGCAATTCCCTTTGCAGCGACTGGGGCGATCATCGCGCTCGTCGTCACCGGCACGTCTTTATCACTGCCTGGCCTGATCGGAATCCTGATGCTGACCGGCATCGTGGTCACCAACGCGATCGTCCTCCTCGACCTCATAGAGCAGTACCGCGACCGCGGCTTGACCCTGCATGACGCCATCATCGAGGGCGGCCGGCACCGCCTGCGCCCGATCCTGATGACCGCCTTTGCCACCATGCTGGCTCTGGTCCCGCTGGCCGTGATCGGCGGTGGTGGCGGCATTGGCGGCGCTTTCATCAGCCGCCCGCTGGCGATCGTCGTCATCGGCGGCCTGTTCACCAGCACGGTGCTGACCCTGGTTCTGGTCCCAGTCCTGTACGCGCTGGTGTCCCGCTTCGCCAGCCGTCGCTCGACCAGGGATCTCGATGAGCTGCTGGACGCAGCCCAGGAGCGCAGGTTCAAACCCATTGGTGGTCGCGGATCCGCACTTGCGGCTGCCGCCACGCCCGGCGATGACGTCGGCAGAACGTTCTCGGTCAGCGTCCTCTTGGAGCCGGAGCCTGGCCGGCCAGGAGATCCCACGGTGCTCGAACGGCTCACCAGCAGCGGCCTTTCGATCGCTCCGGTCGCAGACTCGGCCCAATTCACCGTCACGGTTCCAAATGTTGCGGCCGAATCCGAGGCCGCCGCCAAAAACGTCGCTGTTTCCAGGGTGAAGGCAATGCTTCCGCGAGAGGGCTATATCGTCTCGAATCCTGAAGTCCAGGTTGAGCAAGTCCCATTGGCGGCCGCCTCGGCGCAAACGGCATGAGCGGCGACTAAGAAGTTGGCAGCAATCGAGGAACGTGGTCCAGACGTCGCGCAGAACGGCACCGAGCCAAGCGCCGCGGCGCCATCGCTGATGTCGTTGCCCCCACGGGCGAAATTGACGATCCTGGGGGCGATCCTACTGACCATGTTTCTGGCCTCGCTGGACCAGACCGTGGTGGGCACCGCGTTGCCGCGAATCGTCACCGACCTCAACGGCGCCAGCCTTTATGCCTGGGTGGTGAGCGCCTACTTGCTGTCCTCGACGGTGACGGTTCCGATCTATGGAAAGTTCTCGGACGTCTTCGGCCGCAAGCGAATGCTGATGATCGGTGTGTGCATCTTCCTCGCCGGTTCCTGGCTCTCGGGCGCCTCGCAGAACATGACCGAGCTGGTCGCGTTCCGGGCCGTGCAAGGCCTTGGCGCCGGGGCCCTGTTCCCGATCGTGATGGCGATGATCGGAGATCTGTACAGCCCGCGTGAGCGAGGCCGGTTCCAGGGCCTGTTCGGCGGCGTCTTCGTTCTGAGCTTCCTCGTCGGGCCCTTTATCGGTGGCTGGATCACCGACAACATCAGCTGGCATTGGGTGTTCTACGTCAACGTGCCGTTTGGAATCGCGGCCTTGACTGTATTGGCGATCGTGCTTCCAAGCGCCGGGCGCCGGAAGGCATCGCTTCGGGATCTCGACTATGTGGGAATCGTTTTCTTCACGGCCGGGGTGGTGCCTTTCATGCTCGGGCTGACCAACAAGGGAAACGTGACCAGCTCGGGTCAGCTCGCTAGCTGGACCGACCTCAACGTCGGAGGGCTGATTGCGCTCGGCCTGGTGATTCTGGCGGCCTTCTTGTTCGTCGAGTCAAAGGCGAAAGAACCCATCCTCCCGCTGGACTTGTTCAAGAGTCGCGACTACTCGGTGAGCATGGCGGCGGTATTCGTGTTCGGCGTCGCGATGTTCGCGGCAGTGATCTTCATGCCGCGCTTCTATCAGACCGTTCGTGGCATCAGCGCCACCGCGTCTGGTTACTACATCTGGCCTCTGCTGGTCGGCCTGATGGGGGGGAGCATCGGCACCGGCCTGATGATCAGCCGGCTCGGACGATACAAGTGGCTGATGACCGCCGGCGCGGTGGTAATGCTGGTCGGCGGCTTTCTGATGACGCACTTGACGGCCGGCGTTTCCGATTGGGTGCTCTGGTCGTGGATGCTCGTGCTTGGCCTCGGCATCGGGCCGGCGATGGCGGGCTACACCGTTGTGGTCCAGAACTCGGTTCCGACGAATCGCCTCGGTGTGGCAACCAGCACGCTCACATTCCTCCGTCAGATCGGCGCCTCGGTGGGACTCGCCGCTGCAGGCACCATCTTCTCGTCCTCGTTCGCCGGCAGGCTGCCGACGAATCTTGCCGAACAGGGTGTGCCGCAATCGCTGATCGCCCAGCTGGTTAAGCTGGCGGGTGCCCTACAGAACGTGGGCAACGGGCGCGCTTTGCTCGAGCAGGCGCTACCGGGGCCACTGCAGGCGTTGATTCCCAAGGTGATCGCGGGCGCCGACAATGCCCTGGCTCTGTCGATTGGCGATCTTTTCTGGATCACGCTCGTGGCCGGAGCTTTAGGGCTGGTATGCACCCTGATCCTGCGTGACCTACCACTACGCAGCGCCGCCGAGCTGCGGTCTGGTGCGGCGACCTCAGGAGGCGATGGCGGGGTGCCCGCTATCGGTGCCAGCGTTTCTGAGTCGACGTCCTAACGATTAGGGAGGGCGTTGGCCAGTGCGCGTCCGACCTTAGCCCCCTGGCATGAAGATGCTCAGTGACCGATTGTGTTACACGCCGTCGAGAATGCGCGCGTAATTTATAGACGTCCTGTGGGTAAGGCGTACGTTCCGTGGTCAGCTTCGGCAAACGTGCGGGCAGTCATGCAGGCCAATCGAAAGGTAGGGTCAGGCCCCGAACTGAAGTTGAGGTCGGCAATTCATCGGCTCGGTCTTCGCTTCCGGGCCAATGCCCGACCAACCGGCCTGAACATGGTTGTCGACATTATGTTTCCCAGCGCAAAGGTGGCGGTTTTCGTAGACGGTTGCTACTGGCACGGCTGCCTGAGCCATGGAACTTCTCCTAAGACCAACACTGATTACTGGATACCGAAAATCGAGCGGACCCAACAACGTGACGCACTGAACGATGACGTACTTCGCCGCGCTGGATGGGAGCCAATTCACGTATGGGAGCACGAGTCGGTTGTCGAGGCCGCAGAGCGCGTAGCGGCTGCGGTAAGGCTACGGTCAAGGCTTGCCCGCCGTTCCACTATGTCGCCAGAGCCAAATTCGAATACGCGAAATAGTTGTTGACCCGAACGTTCGTTCGGGCTATTCTCTCCGGAGCGCCCGGCTAGTTCACCAGAAGGGGTCTTCCAGACAAGCTTGAAGTTCATCGATCTATTCGCCGGCCTCGGCGGCTTCCATCTAGCTCTCGAAGGCCTTGGACATAAATGCGTCTTCGCCTCTGAGCTGGACGACGAATTACGTTCGCTGTATGTTCGGAACTTTCCAAGTGCGGTCAAATACGTCGTTGGTGACATTCGAGCTCACCACCACAAAGTCCCGCCACACGACATCCTCTGCGCTGGTTTTCCGTGTCAACCATTTTCCAAGTCAGGATTCCAAGATGGGCGCTTTGACACTCGTGGGACTCTGTTCCACGACATCATCGCGATCTTGAAGGAGCACAAGCCCAAGTACGTAATCCTTGAGAACGTCGGAAACTTCGAGCAACATGACAGTGGTCGTACGTGGGCTGTGGCGAAGGCAAAACTCCAGCGCATCGGTTACACCGTCGTAGCCACTAAGCATGTCAAGAGCGGGGGCCATGGCCTTATCTCGCCGCATCACCTTGGCTTTCCTCACGCTCGGGAGCGTTTTTACGCCGTTTGCCGGCGTGGGCCCCTTGCTGGCGATATCCTTCCTTTGCCAGACCGGCTTCGGATCACTGACGTCGGTCCATATCTTCAGGCGGCTTCGCGTTTGACTCAGGACGATCTGGTCGAAACCAAGCTGACGGCATCGCAGGTGGCCTGCATCGACCACTGGAGCGCGCTCCATCAAGCCCTCCCACCGGGCGTCGAGTTCCCGTCCTTTCCCCTATGGAGTGACGAGTTCGGCGCAAACTACTCATACGAGAGTCCAACGCCATTTAAGGCGCGAAAGGATTTGCTCATCAAGTGGACGCGCCACCTTGGCGGCACCGATGAAATGACCCGACATGAGTTGCTTCAGTTGCTTCCCAGTTATGCCCGCGATGAAGTCACCCGCTTTCCTAACTGGAAGGTCCGTTTCATTGAGCAGAATCGCGAGTGGTACCGGCGGTACCGGGCCTCATTCCCGTCGGGTTGGTTGGCGCGAACCCGTAAATTCCCTGCTTCCCTTCGGAAGCTTGAATGGAATTGCAAAGGTGAGAAGCGCAACTTGTGGGCACACATGCTTCAATTTCGGCCATCGGGCCTTCGTGTTAAACGGATGCGTAGTATCCCAGCTCTAGTAGCCCTCACAACTACGCAAATTCCGATTATTGGTCCATCGCGCCGCTATATCACCCGAGTAGAAGCTCTGAGGCTGCAAGGCTTTCCCGTGACTCATCAAATCCCCAAAGATCGGGACGCTGCCTTTCGGGCTTTGGGGAACGCCGTTCATGTTCAGGTTGCATCCGTGATTGCAGCCCGACTACTAGGTCAAGAAGTTCCGTCCACCGCGTCGCCTCTCGTCTCAATTGACCTGGCCGCTAGCGAGGAAGTCCGTGCGTTCGCGTCAGCCGGATAGGTACTAATGCCACTAGCGCGGCGCATCAACATACGCCCCGGCGTCAGCGTTCTCAGCGTTCTGCGCCATCTGAACTATGAGCCCTGGTACGCGCTAGCGGAATTCGTTGACAACGCAGTGCAGGATGCGATGGTCAAGAAGCACGAGCTCAGGAAGGCCGAAGGGCCAAGCTACAAACTCAAGGTCCAGATCGAGTACGACTCAACTGATGCGGGAACGATTGCAGTTCGAGATAACGCAGGGGGCATTCTCGATCGCGATTATGATCGAGCATTCAAGACGGCCGAGAGACCGCCAGACGTCGGCAACCTCGCCGAGTTCGGAATGGGCATGAAGAGCGCCGCCTGTTGGTTTGCTCGGACATGGGCAGTGCGGTCGAAAGCTCTAGGTGAAAACGAAGAGCGCTTAATTCGATTCGATATCGATGACATCGTTGACCACACAGTCGAGGAATTGACGGTCCAAACTCGGCGCGGACCCGCATCTGAGCACTACACCGAAATCGTGCTCACGAACTTGCATAGGCAATTACATCCGCGGACGATTGGGAAGGTCAAAGCCCACCTCGCAAGCATGTACCGGATCTTCATCAGGGACGGCCTTCTCGAACTGGACTACAACGGTGAGCCACTCAATTATGTTGAACCTCGCATTCTGAAAGCTCCCTTCTTCAAAGATTTGGACGGCCCGAAGCGCCGGTGGCGTAAGGAGTTCGACATTTCATTAGGGGGCCGCAGACGTGTATACGGCTTCGCGGCTCTGCGGGAGACCGCGAGCGTTTCGGAGGCGGGACTGGCAATTTTTCGCCGTGAACGCTTGATCCAGGGGGGAGCCGACACCGGATATCGGCCCGACCAGATTTTCAAGAAGTCGAATAGCTATACGTATCAGCGGCTGTTCGGGGAAGTCCACGCCCAAGGTTTTGGCGTTACGCATACGAAAGATGCGATCCAGTGGGACGGTCACGAGGAAGCTTTCCTCGAAAGTCTCGACCGTGAACTTAACAGGCCCCCGCTCCGCATGCTGGATCAGGCGGAGGGCTACCGGGTTCGCCCGCCACGTGTTGACATTAAGAAGGCAGCTGAGAATGCTCTAAATCAAGTGGCCTCGGTTCAAATCACACTGGCTGAGGACGTCGCCAGGATTAGCGAACCACAAGCCGAGGCGAAGACCGTCCAACATCTCAAGCCGAGTGTTTTGCCATTCAAACGAGTTATGGACCTGACTGTTGGTGACGCAACCTGGCGCGTCACTTGCGAGGCGTCCAACGATCCGGCCGTCGGTGACTGGTTGTCGGTTGCGGACGATCCGCCCCGGGGTGCAGGACAGCCTCGCAACGTCACCATCCGTATAGCCTTAGCCCACCCATTCATGGTCAAGTTTGCGGGACCTGGATCCGAAGCGCTTGAGGCCCTGATGCGAGTGGCCATCGGCATTGGCCTGGCGGAGCTGGCAGCGCGGGATGGGGGAGTGCGCATGGCCAGTGCGATCCGGATTCGACTGAACGAACTCCTTCGGGGTAGTCTGTCCCGGCAAGGATGACAGGCCAAACCGCCAATGGCTAAGACGATTGGCCAGGGCACGGCCGAAGTAGTACAGGCCACTGGTGCGGCTGGATGGCTTCCCCACGTCGGAACGGAGACTAATGAACTCCTCGCAACGTTAGGTATACGTGATTCGGACGACCGCCAACAGATCCTTGACGACGCCCTGTCGATCATGGCGCGATCGGTCGCACCGACTGCCAAGGTCGCCACGGCAACTGGTTTAGCAGTTGGGCATATTCAGAGCGGCAAGACATCATCCTTCACCGTCGTCGCCGCATTAGCCCGCGACAACGGTTACGCGATGGTGATCGTCATCGCGGGCACGTCCCTTCCATTGTTTCGCCAGTCCGATGCACGCCTGCGGCACGATCTCCGGCTCGACGAACGTTCTGATCGCGCTTGGATGCCAATCTCAAACCCGACCCGCGCAGAAGCACAACGAGTCCGGGGACCCCTTCGTGATTGGCGTGAAGGCGATACTGCGCAAACGATTCTCATAACTGTGATGAAGAATCACAACCACCTACGAAATCTGGCAGATCTACTCGACATGCTGGACCTCAAGAACATTCCCGTGCTCGTGGTTGACGATGAGGCAGATCAAGCCAGCCTGAACAATTTGGTTAAACGGCAAGAGATGAGCACGACCTACCGTGTGCTTCTTGAAGTTAGGAGCAAGCTCCGCCTGCACACCTTCTTGCAGTACACGGCTACTCCGCAAGCCCCCCTCCTAATCAGCCTGATCGACGCACTGTCGCCAGAATTCTCTCGAGTTCTCACTCCAGGCAAGTCGTACACCGGCGGTCAGGAATTTTTTCTGGAGGTTCCTGATCTGGTACAGGTGATTCCTGACTCCGAGTTGCCTATCCCTGCGAACAATCTGAAAGAGCCGCCGCTGAGTCTGCTTAACGCGATGCGACTGTTTTTCGTCGGCGTGGCAGCCGCATACGTGAAATCGGATGGCAAGATGCCGGAAGGCAACCGGTCAATGCTTATTCACCCGTCCATGGGCGTGCTGCCCCACGCGGAGTTTGAACGTTGGGTTCGATCTACCCAGGACCTTTGGAACCATTTTCTGGCACTTCCACAAATGGACCACGATCGACAGGACTTTATCTCGGATTTCAAGGTGACGTACAGCGAGTTGGCCACGACGGCAAAAGACATTCCGCCTTTTGATGAAGTCGCAAAGTACCTCTACAAAGCTGTCAATAGAACCGTAATTACTCTGATGAACTCCACGGGAGTTGGCGGCACACCGAATATCGCTTGGAAGGACACTTATTCCCACATCCTCATCGGCGGCCAAGCACTCGATCGCGGATTCACAATCGAAGGGCTCACGATCACATACATGCCACGCTCGGTCGGCGTCGGCAACGCGGATACGGTTCAGCAAAGGGCTCGTTTCTATGGTTACAAGCGTCCATACATCGGGTACTGCAGGGTATTCCTCGAGCGAAATGTCCGCGACCTCTTTCGCAATTACATCGACCACGAGGAGTCGCTTCGCTCCGAACTAATGAAGCACGGTGACCAACCTTTGGCCGAGTGGAAACGGGCCTTTCTGCTCGACACGCGTTACAGCCCGACGCGCAAGAGCGTTCTCGGATTCGACATTTTTCAAGGGGACTACGCGAATAAGTGGTTTCGGCCGAACGCCCCTCAGCTCAATGCGGAGGCCGTCGCTAGCAATCAGCGTTTCGTAGCTGAATTCGTGACCTCGGTGACCGGATGGAAGCCTGACAGTGGACACCCAGATCGCACCGTAGAGGAGATCCACCTCGTTACTGAGGTGCCCGCACTTGAAGCCCTGTCTCACTTGCTTGCTCCGCTTCGGATGGTCGATGCCCACGATTCGATTAAGTTCACTGGCCTTTTGCTACAACTACGCACGTATCTGGAGGACCACCCAGACGATCGGGCAGTGGTCTACAGGATGAGCGGAGGCCGGCCTCGTAAGAGAACGCTGAGCGGCAAGGATGGGACTTTCAATCTATTTCAGGGCAAGAATCCCAAGAACGGCCCCGTGAAGTACCCGGGAGACGAGAAAATTCGAACGGAGAACGTCTTATCGATCCAGATTCACACCTTATCAATCCCCGGCCTCAGCTACCAAGTCCCCGCGATAGCCGTCTGGGTTCCCAGCAAGATGTCAGTCGCCTGGCTCTCTGCGCTTCCCAAACTTTAGATTCCTCCGCTTGGATCTTCAAACTCTTTTCAGCAGTTTGGCTATCCCGCAAACCTCGAATGCCTCAGACCGATTCAGCGTTGTTCAGATTCCGAACTACAACTCATATCTTCTCGGGCGTGACCCGTCCGGGGCGCCCGCCCTCCTTATAAGACAGGCTCAAAGTGCAAAGAATCTGATGAGCGTTGATCTGGAACACCTCCGGGTCGCGCATGGTGTTCGATGCCAAATCGATTTTCCTGGCGGGCACCATGAAGTCGAGCAGGTCACCTTGATCCGTTGCACTGCGGATCCCGACTTGGAGCCCATTTTCCTACGGCTTATGGGAGGCCTGATAGCCGAGTTTGGAGATCCTTCGCCAGATGCCCTCGCAAGACTCGTTGCGCAACTGGTCGATCTGTTTCGCGCTCTGTCCCAACCGCCTAGGAAATCCATCCAGGGGCTATGGGGCGAACTGCTAATGATTGTGATGAGCAACGACCCGATCGAGTTAGTCAGTGCTTGGCATGTCGAACCAACTGACATGTACGACTTTAATGGCGGCCAGTTCCGAATCGAAGTCAAGACAAGTGCGTCGCGTCGGCGCACCCACCATTTTCGCCTGGAGCAATTGCAAGCTCCAACGGGCTCTGAGGCTCTGATTTGCAGCTTGATTACAGAGCGAGTTGGGGGTGGCGCGACCGTAGCAGACCTTGTGACCGAAATCGAGGCTTTGATCGCGGATCGCCCAGACCTTGTCGTCAGGGCAGAGACCGTCATAGCCGAGACGTTGGGTTCCGAATGGCGAAGTAGCGCTCACGTTACATTCGATCGTGAGGTAGCGAGCGAATCTCTGAGGTTCATCCCCGTCGCGGACATTCCGTCGATACCCGTCGAGGCGCTTCCTGCTGGGGTAAGCAACGTCCATTTTGAAGTCAGTCTCGGTGCGGTCCCGGCCACCTCGTTTGATGACCTCAGCACAAAAGGCGGACTCTTCGCTGCCGCCGTTCCGGCGTAAATGCGATGAGCCCAACAGGAAGCCGAGAGGATCTCGACTAATTCATAAGTCGGAGGACTCCGCCCACGCAGCGACTCACAAAAGGATCAACGTTATAGTCGACGGCTCAGTGAGCACGCACCTTTCGGTCGCTACATGGAACCTTCAGCGCGTTGCCTCGAGGTCGTGGAAGAAGCTGCCGGCCATTCACAGACGAATGGAGGCGGTTTCGGCAGACATCTGGGTGCTTACGGAGACGAGGTCTTCAATAACGCCTGGAGGGGCTTATTGCGGCATTCATTCACCGGCGCACCTATCTCGGCGGCCAGACGCCGATGAACGCTGGGTTTCGGTGTGGTCGCGCTGGCCGATTCAGACTGCCAACGTCCGGGTGTCGCCGTGGTCCGTGACGGGAATCGTGCATTCGCCGTTCGGGCGATTGATTATCCACGGCATGGTCTTGCCTTATCGCCATGAGCCGACCAACGTTGCTGGCGAGTCACCCGTGTGGGCGGAATTCTCCAGGGAATTGTCGTTGCAGGCACAGGACTGGGTAGCAGTCAGGCACCAACACGGCGGTCTTCCTCTTATCGTTGTTGGTGACTTCAACCAGAACCTGGATGGGGCGCAATGGTACGGGACGCCGGCGACGCGACGACAACTCGCGCTTGGGCTTGACGTCGCTGGCCTTCGATGCCTGACTATGGATGACGCGGTAGCGACTGGCAGGCTGAGACGCAACCATTTGGTGGATCACGTTTGCGTTTCAACTGATCTTGCTCCGGCCGGGGAGTTCGACTGCTGGGAGCCGCTCGCAGAGGATGGCAAGGCGATCAGCGACCATCCTGGTGTTGTTGCCCGACTGAGGGCAGTCATGGACGGAGACTAGGGTCTAAGGAAATTGGCGGACCAGCAGTCGCCTACGATCATGTGCGAACGACATTTGCTCCAGGACTTTTGGGTTGACCCCACCTGCGGAACTGGTCGCTCTAGGTAGCCTGAACCAAATGAACGTTCAGTTGGAGCGCGTTCCCTGGACGCCGCAGCTATATCGCGTTATGGCCGGGCTCATGGTCTCGCTCTTTGTTGCGGCCATGGACGCGACCGTCGTTGGTACTGCCCTGCCCACAATCGCTCGCGATCTTGGCAGCTTCCAGCTTTATCCCTGGATCGTCGCCGGTTATCTCATCACTGCCACCACCACCGTGCCCCTTTGGGGTCGCCTTGCTGATCTCCACGGCCGCCGTCGCGTCCTGCTCGTTGGGATCGTGGTGTTCATCATCGCTTCCGCGCTTTGCGCGACCAGCCCCTCCATGGTGTGGCTCATCGCCTTTCGCACCTTGCAGGGGATCGGCGCCGGTTGTATCCAGCCCGTCGTTTTCACCATCCTCGGCGACATCTTTCCTCTCAAGCAGCGCGCTCCACTTTCGGGCCTCTTCAGCAGCATGTGGGCGATCGCGGCGATCATCGGGCCCGCCCTTGGCGCGGTGTTCGTGTCCACGATTGGGTGGCGCTGGATCTTCACCATCAACCTCCCCCTTGGCTTGGTGGCTTTAGCGCTCGTGTGGGGTTACAAGGAGCGGCGGCCTGAAAAGGCGGGCGCTCGCGGGCTCGACCTTCGCGGCTCGCTGCTGCTCACCGCCGGCGTCGTCCTTCTTCTTGTCGGCCTCGGGGCTGGCAGCCAGTCGGCCACGCCCAATTGGCTGTTCGTCGTCGCTGCTGTCGTCCTTCTCGCGTTGTTTGCGCGCGTGGAGTGGGTGAGTGCCAACCCCACGGTGCCTCTCGACTTGCTCCGCCATCGCGTCATCGGCCCTGCGATCGCCGTCGGCGCCCTTATGGGCACTGTCATGTTCGGCGTCACCACCTACATTCCGCTCTGGGTGCAGGAGGTGCAGGGCGGCTCGCCCTTTGACGCCGGGGCTGCGGTCGGTGCGATGTCGATCGGCTGGCCCGTGGTCTCAGCCCTCGCCGGCTTCTTCATGGTGCGCATCGGTTACCAGCGGCTCGTGGTCGCTGGGACCCTAGCCTTGCTTGCAGGCACCCTGATGCTGGCCATCGGGTCTCCTGGTCGCGGGATCGTTTGGACTGCCGCGGCATCGCTTGTGATTGGCGCCGGCATGGGCGCCATCGCCGCGCCCTTGCTCATCGTGATTCAGAACATCGTCGATTGGAGCCGTCGCGGTGCCGCCACCGCCCTCAACCAGTTCTCACGCACCATCGGCGGCGCTGTCGGCGTTTCGCTGATGGGTGTGTTGCTGCAGCGCTACGTCAACTCGGCCAAAGATCCTCTCGGCGCTCGCACGCAGCTGCAGGCCGGGCTGCACGCTGATTTCGTGGTTCTCGTCGTGCTGGCTGCGCTGATGCTGGCGATCGCCATCGCCATCCTTGTGGTGGCTCGGCGGGCTGATCAGGAGAAGCAAAGCGCGGCGGCTGCCGGCGCTGGGTCGATCGGCGCTTCCGCCGACTAGGCCGAGAAGTGCAGCGTCGTCGTGATCATCTTGTCGAAGGCCGCCGTCAGGTCTGGTTCTTTCGGGTAGCGGTTGTAGATCGCGAAATGCGTCTCGCCGCCCGTGACAAACGCATAGACGACCTGGATTGTGCCTTTTGCCGGCCCTAGTGGCAGGGCCTTGCTGACCAGGTACGTCCGCCTCGTGCCTTGGATCCCATCAACCACCAGGCTCTTCGACGTTTTCCTCGTCCCGACGTACATCCCTGCGCCGCCGCCCTCGGCCGACACTTGGCCCGGCACGCCCCACACCATCATCCGTGCGCCGTTCTGCTCGGAGCTGCATCCATTGGGGTTGATCAGCCACGTGAATGCGCCATGGGTGTCATTTGACTCGCAGTTGGCATATGTCCAGCCCGCCGGGCAGTCGAACCTGTAGGCGCCGCTGCTGTTCCTGATTGTGGCTGGACAGTCGAGGGTCGCCCCGGGCGGGGTTGGCGACGGGTAGGAGGTGCGTGGTCCGCTTGCGGGGGGCGGGTTGGTTCGTCCGCCCGAGGTCGGGACGTTTGCGAATGGCGTGCTGCACGCGGTCATCAGTCCGACCACCACAGATAGGAACGCCAGCCTTGGCATGACTCTAAGACTCAACCGACGAATCGTAGTTACGCGGGCCGGCTGCGTGCCGGCCCGCGCGTTTAGATGTCGGTTACCTGGACGGCGCTTCCATCTTCAGAAGGCCGAAGGATGCTCCCTGCGGGTCGCTCACGATTGCGAAGCGACCGCCTGGCATGTCCTGCGGGGACAGCATTTCTTTGCCACCCTCCGCGATCACCTTGTCGAATGCCTTGTCGACGTTGTCGACGTTGAAGTAAACCATCCAGTAGCTCGGCACCTGGGCCGGCACCATCGGGTTCATCTCCATGCCGCCGGCGATGCTATCGCCATGCAGCTGGAACTCCGTGTAGTCGCCTTTCTGGCCTTCGGTCATCGGGCTCTTCTTCTCGCCCCAGCCGAACAGCTTCTTGTAGAAGGGCTCTGCCTTGTCGAAGCCACGTGCGTTGAGCTCGGCCCAACCCATCGAGTTCGAACCCGTGGTCTGCGCGCCCTGCATGTTGGTGGCCTGCCACAGGCCCAGGAATGCGCCGCTCGGGTCCTGAATGATGGCCATGTGGCCCTGGTCCGCGACTTCCATCACCGGCGCGATGATCTTGCCGCCTGCGGCCTCAGCCTGCTTGGCCGACTCCGCTGCGTTGGCCGTGCCGATGTACACAGTCCACGCTGAGGGCTGCTGCTCCATCTGCTTCGGGCCAATGCCCGCTACGTCCTTGCCGCCGGCCGTCGCCATCGCGTAGCCGCCGTACTTCGGGTCGGGGTTGACTTCGACCCTCCAGCCGAAGACTGCTGAGTAGAACTTCCTTGCGCCTTCCGGATTGCTGGTCGCAAGGTCCGTCCATACGGGCTTGTGCGCTACTGCGGTTTTGGCTTCTGCCATATGTAGCCTCCTTGAATCCCCGTGTTGCCAAACGCAACCCAATACAGCGGTGATGGGTGGAGCGATGTTTAAGGGTTCGCGATGGCGAAATCGGTCGTCACGTTGACTCCGTTACGAAGCGTCTGCAGGGTTGAGCAGTATCGCTCCGCGCTTCCCAGCATACGCCTCGCACGCTCCTCATCGAGCCCCTCTTTCAGCGTCACTCTCGTGCGCATCCGGATTCCGGTTGCGCCCACCGCAACATTGCGATCAGTGGCCATCGTGCCCCTGAAATCCCAGTCGATGTCCACCTGCACCTCGACCCCTTCCAGCTCGATGCCCATATTGGCCGCCACGGACCTCAAAGTGCTCTCCTCGCAGATCGCCAGGGCCGCCGCCAGGATGTCCCCTGAGCAGGGCGTGTCGCCGGCGCCGCCGGCGGCGGGGTGGAGGCCTGAGCGGATGACCACGCTCGAGTACTCGACTGGGGCCACCGCGCAGTGGCGGGGGTCGGACATGTCGGAGGGCACGCTTCGCGCCGATGTGGTGACGAGGGCGGTCTTCGGGTCGGTCTTGTAGCTCTCTTTGAGGGGGGCCTGGATCGCTTTGAGGTCGATGGAGTAAGGCATCGACATATTCTGCTCCAAGCCTGGTTTCGAGCTGGGCGATGAAGAAACTTGACAAATCGTGGTGCTTTCCTTAATAATCTCAACTTAGTGATGGCAAAGACTCAAGAATGGCAAGAACTCACCATGATCACCCAGGGTCGACAGGTGGTGGTGGAGCGGGTTCGGCTTGGCGAGAGTGGGGCTGCCATCGAAGGGGCTTGGGAGCTGCCCCAGCTCACACGCCTCAGCGCCGACGACCAGGTGTTCGTCATCGCGTTCGTTCGCTCACACGGCTCAATCAAAGAGATGGAGAGGGTCTTTGGGGTCAGCTACCCCACGATCAAAGCGCGGTTGAACCGCATCGGCGAGCAGCTCAACTTTGTTGATAACAACCCTGCGCCGTCGCGCGTGGAGATCCTCGAGCGGCTCAGCCGCGGCGAGATCACGGCCGACGACGCCATTCGCCTCCTGGAGGAATTGAAATGACTGAAGAGCGCAGGCAGATCCTGGAGATGCTGGCCTCGGGCAAGATCAACGCGGGCGAGGCCGACCGCCTTCTCGGTGCGGTGCAGGGAGGGTCCTCGACCGCCACGGCCACTGCAACAGCGCCGTCCAAGGCGCCCAAGTTCATCCGCGTGATGGTCGACGCCAAGGAAGGCAAGAGCGACAAGCCGGTCCACATCAACCTGCGGGTGCCGATCGCGCTACTACGCGCAGGGGTTCGGCTGGCAAGTCTGATTCCGGCCGGTGCCCAGGACAAGTTGAATGAGGAGCTTCGGAAGAACGGGATGGATTTCGACATCAGGCAGATCAAGCCTGAAAACCTCAACGAGGTCATCGACCAGCTCCAGGACCTCACCATCGACGTCGACCAGGAAGAGGACGACGTCAAGATCCGGATCTTCTGCGAGTAAGACCGGCGGGGGGCGCCTAGTAGTAGCCAGGCTGGGCGTCCCCTCCGGCGGGCTTCGCCCGCCACCTCCCCGGCAAGCGGGGAGGACAACCAGTCGGCCCCTTCGTTTAGGGGGATTCAGATCGGCTGCTCATTTGATACCTTGCGTTGGCCATGCTCGAGACTGCATTCACCCGGCTTGTCAGTTGCACGGTTCCTATCCAGCTGGCGGGCATGGGCAGCATTCTTTCTCCCGAGCTCGCCGCTGCCGTGTCCAACGCGGGCGCCCTCGGCCAGCTCACCTTTGCCGGCATCGAGGTGGATGACGCCAAAGCGCGCCTCGACCGCCTCGCCTCGCTGACCAGCAAGCCTTTCGGCATCAACCAGCTGATCCCTTACCTCAACCGCGACATCCTCGAGCTGTCCGCCCACAAGGCCAAGGTCATCGACTTCTTCTGGGGTGATCCCGACCCCGAGCTCGTCCGCATCGTCCATGAGGCCGGCGCCCTTGCCTCCTGGCAGGTCGGCTCGGTGGTCGAGGCGATGGCCGCGGAGAAGGCGGGTTGCGATTTCATCATCGCCCAGGGCGTCGAGGCCGGCGGCCACATTCGGGGCACGCTGGGCCTCATGCCGCTCTTGGCGCAGGTGCTGGACAAGGTTTCGATACCGGTGCTCGGCGCGGGCGGCATCGGCAGCGGGCGCGGCGTCGCCGCGGTGCTGGCTTCGGGGGCTGCGGGCGTGCGGATCGGCACCCGTTTCATCGCCGCCGCCGAGTCCAACGCGCACCCCGACTACGTGAGGGCGATCATCTCCGCGCAGGCCGAGGACAGCATTCGCACCAACCGATTCGAAGTCGAGTGCCCGCTGTGCCCCTCGACCCACGGCGTGCTGCGCTCGGCGCTCGATGCCGCCGAGGCGTACGACGGTTCCTTTGTCGCCGAGTTCGAAGGCGAGCCCGTCGCCAGGTTCCGCGGCACCGTTCCGACCAAGGGTTTCACCGGCAACATCGGAGCGATGGCGTGCTACGCCGGGCAGTCGGTGGGCGAGGTGCGGGGGGTGCAGCCCGCGGCCGAGATCGTGGCGGAGCTGGCCGAGCAGGCCGAGAGGCTCCTCAAAGGCACCGCGACCGCGACCGTTTAGCGGCGGGGCCTAGGCCTTCGACTTCTGGCAGTCGTAAACAAGGTCGTAGCCGAACGTGCCGGAGGACATGGTCAGCGTCGCCGTCCAGGTGCCCTTGAAGTTGTATTTCCGACTGCCGTCGATAGTCATCGTGTAGGCGCAGGTGCCGCTGGCCGCCACCTTGCCAGAGTCGGCGCTGACGCTGAGCTTCATATTCTTGGTGGGGTCGCTGGTGAGCGAGAGCACGTACCTCGTGTAGAAAACCTGCCCGTAGCCAGGCAGATCGAAGAAGTAGATGGTGTTCGCGGCGTTCGGCGCGTTGTAGGTGTGGTTCAAGCAATCCTGCCGCGCGTTCGCCGCTGTGTCGCAGGTGCTGAAGGCCCTCTTGATGGTGCTCTTGGCTGAGGCGGTTGCGGTCGCGCTGATCGCGCTTGCAAAGACCACTGTTGTGCTGCCGACGATCGCGTCGGCGTCCGCTGAGGCCTTGTTATAGAGATCGGTGGCGTCCATCGCCACCTTGTGGAAGCCCTGGATTACCTGGATTTCCTTGAGGGCGCCCTGGGGCAGCGTCAGGCCATCCACCGCAATGCTGCCTGGCTGGTTGGGCAGCGTCAGGTTGATCGAGGCGAACGGGATGTCGACGCGCCAGGAGTTGTAGAAGTTGTAATGGACGCGCGCGAGGTCGCGGTGAACCGTGAAAGCCTGCACCACGTGATGCCCCGCCCAGGTCATCGTCACGTTGACCGTGCTGGTGTTGGTATCGACGATGGTCGTCGACGCGACCTTGACGTCCTGGAGGTCGGTGTTCTGCGGGATCGCCAGCATCGCGCTCAGACCGCCCTCGTTGAAGTACTGGCTGTAGGAGCCGTCGCCTTTGAGGTAGTTGGCGTTGGCGATCATGTAGGCGGTGTTGCCGCTCTTCTGCGCGGCGAAGTAGTCGGTCACGGTCCTATCAGCGCTGTAGGTGCTGGCTAGCGATGCATTGGCGAGCACGGCTCCCACGCCGCCTGCTGCCAGGAGCAGCACCACGATGAGGCCGATTATCAGGAGCAGCCGGCCGGTCCGGCGCGGCTGGGCCGGTGGGGGAGCTACCGGGTAGGGGGCGTATTGGGACGGGGGCGTGTATTGCGGCTGGGGCGCGTATTCGGGGGGTGGGGAGTAGGCCGGCGGTGGGGAGTAGGCCGGTGGCGCGGAGTAGGCGGGCTGCGGGTCGGGGACCGGCTGCGGCGCCTCGACGGCGGGCTGTGCCTCGCCGCTCGTTACGTCTCCGGTGGTCCCTGGCTCGGCGGGGTTTTGGCCCTCCACGTCCTTTCCGGCGCCACGATACTCCCGAAGGGGGCGGAGTGAACGCCGTCTTAAGCGGTCGCTTAGCCTTCGGCTGCCCCCTTAAAAGGTCACCTCGATCAGGGGGCTCGTCTCGACCATGTTCTCCAGGTCCTTGCGCTTCCAGATCTTGGCGATGTGGGGGAGGACCTGGCGCCGCTCCGCGTCCTCGCTGATGACCCGGGCGGTCGCCGGGAGGTCGGCGCTCACGGGGCCCTTCAGGTGGAAGGTGAAGTGGGGGTCCTTCTTGAGATTGGCCAGCCAACCGCGGGGGAACCCGGGCATGCCGCTGATATAGGTCCGGCCGTCGATTTTGTGGAAGACGATCTCGATCCGGCGGGGCGTGCCGGACTTGGCGCCGGCCGTCGTGATGTCAATCACGCCGCCGTGGGAGAGGGCTTTGCTGATGTCGGGGGTAATGGTGGCTTTGGTGTTCACAACTTCTACAACTCGGCCTGAGAGGGTTTGATTCACGGTGCGTGCGAGCCTGAACATCCCCTCCGGCGGCTTCGCCGCCACCTCCCCGGCAAGCGGGGAGGACAACCGGTCGGCTATTCGCCGACCTACCCTCGGGCGGCTTCGCCGCCACCTCCCCGGCAAGCGGGGAGGACAACCGGTCGGCTATTCGCCGACCTACCCTCGGGCGGCTTCGCCGCTACCTCCCCGGCAAGCGGGGAGGACGACCAGGTTGGATTGGAATAACCCTGAAGTAGGTAATATTGAAGTACTTCAGAGATGCACGAGCCCTTTATCGAGACCGACGCGACCGGCTGTTTGTATGACCGCCGCGTCCGCGACCGCATGAACCAGGATGTACCCGCTGACGAGGCCGACTCCACCGAGGCCCTCGCCGCCCTGCGGACCGCCTCTCATGCCCTCCACACCGCCATGGACCGCTGGCTCGAGCACCACGGCCTCAGCGAGGGCCGGATGGGCGTCCTGTGGCGCTTGCGCCACAAAGAATCGATGACGCTGGGCGACCTCGCCGAGGAGCTCGACGTCAGCCCCCGCAACATCACAGGCCTGGTCGACCACCTCGAGGCTGACGGCCTCATCGAGCGCTTTCCCGACCCCGAGGACCGCCGCGCGACCCGCGTGCGCCTCGCACCGGCCGCCAAGCAGAAGTTGGCCGCCGTCAAGGAGCAAATGGCTAACCAGAACAGTGGCCTGGTTGCAGGGTTCACCAACGACGAGCTTAAGGAGCTCCGTCACCTCTGTCTGAAATTGGTCCGCAACCTAACTGCAAGCAAGGAGCTCGAAAAGGTATGACCGAAATGTTGGAGATGCCGCGTCGCCGATTGATCCTCGTCACCGTTGGCGTCATGCTGGCCCTGCTTCTGGCCGCGCTCGACCAGACCATCGTCGGCACCGCGATGCCCAGGATCATCGCCGAGCTCAACGGCTTCGACCGCTACGCCTGGGTCACCACCGCATACCTGCTCACCTCCACCATCACGGTCCCGATCGCGGGCAAGCTGGGCGACCTGTTCGGCCGCAAGCCTTTCATCATCGCCGGCATGGCCGGATTCATGGCCATGAGCTGGTTGTGCGGACTCAGCCAGAACATGACTGAGCTGATCCTCTTCCGCGGCGCGCAGGGCCTCTTCGGCGGCGTTCTCTTCGCCTCCGTGTTCACCGTCCTCGCAGACATCTTCACCCCGCAGACCAGGGCGCGCATGCAGGGCGTCTTTGGTGGCGTGTTCGGCCTCGCGTCGATCATCGGCCCGACGGCCGGCGGCTTCATCACCGACAACTGGGGCTGGCGCTGGGTGTTCTACGTGAACCTCCCCGTCGGCGTCCTCGGCATCGCGCTGCTTGCGATGTTCCTGCCCTTCGTTCGGACCAAGGCCTCGTGGCGCAACATCGACTTCGCCGGCGCCGGCCTTCTGGCGCTTGGCTTGACCCCGATCCTGATCGCCCTTTCCAGCACAACCACCTACGGATGGACCAGCTGGCAGACCCTTGTGCCGCTGATCGGTGGCATCGTGGTCCTCCTCATCTTCATCTGGGTCGAGCTGCGTGAGAAGGAGCCGATCGTCCCGATTCACCTCTTCCGGAACCGCGCCTACGCGGTGTCGATCCTGATCGGATTCATCATGTCGTTCGGGATGTTCGGCACGATCATCTTCGTGCCGCTGATCTACCAGGGCGTCCTTGGCATCAGCGCCACCAACTCCGGGGCGTTGATCACCCCGCTGATGTTCGGACTGATCGGAGCCAGCGTCCTCACCGGCCAGCTCATGGTCCGCATCAAGCGCTACCAGTACCTGGGCACCGTCGGCGCGGCCGTCACGGCCGTGGGGATGTACCTGCTGTCTGAAATCACCGTTCACTCGACCCAACTTCAGGTCACCGCCTCGCTGGTCTTCGTCGGCATCGGCCTCGGCGTGACCATGCCCCTTTACATCCAGGCGGTCCAGAGTGCGGTCGACCGCAAGTTCCTCGGCGTCGTGACGAGCAACATCCAGTTCTTCCGCAACGTCGGTGGCACGATCGCGACCGCGATCTTCGGTTCGATCCTGGCCAGCCGGCTGGGTCCGAACATCCAGAGCCAGGTCGCCGCCCTCAACCTGCCGGCTTCCGCCACGAGCGCTTTCAAGATTGGCGGCCAGAGCGCGCAGCAGATCTTCAATCCGGCGACCCTTGCGGCCACCCGCGCGGCATTGCCCGCGGCGGCTCAACCCGTGTTCGACCAGGTGATCGTGGCCGTGAAGGCGGGCCTCGCCTTAACTCTGCATGAGATGTTCCTCATCGGCACAGTCGCCATCCTCATCTCGCTCGTGGTCTCGATCTTCATGCCGACCGTGCCGCTGCTGGCGGCGAAGAAGAGGCCGGGGACGCAGCTGGGCGAGGGATCACCGGTCCCCCAGAGCGAAGACGAGGTCGAAGAGGAAACCAGAGAGCTGGAGCCGGCGAAAGCCTAATAACAAACGGCGGGGAGTTCTAGTCCTCATAAACGGCGGGGAGTTGTAGTCCTCCCCGCTTGCCGGGGAGGTGGCCCGAAGGGCCGGAGGGGATGTCCAATTTGGCACTCCTCGCGTTACCTTTTCATTCGATGCCACCCCGATCCATTGCGCACGCAGTGGCGACTTGAAGACGCTTGCCTCACAACTGATCGGCACGTGGCAGCTTTTGTCGCGAGAGGACCGGACCGCAGCCGGCGAGCGCCGCATCGATCCAGGCCTTGGGGGTGATCCAGTTGCGCTTCTTGTCTACGACGCCGCGGGCAATTTCGCTGCCCAGTTCATGAAGCGAGATCGTTCAAGCGATGCGGGCGCCGTGACGGAGCGGGCTGGTGTCAACAACAGCTCGGCCGTGAACGGCTACGACGCTTACTTCGGCAGCTACACGGTGGACGAGGCTTCGGGCTCAGTGACCCAGGTCTTGCATGGGGCGCTATCGCGGGGCGACGTGGGAAAGGTGGTCACGCGTGAGATGCACGTCGATGGCGACACGCTCACGATCGAGCTGGCAACCACAAGCGCCGATGGCGAGCCGGTAACTCGCACGCTGATCTGGCGCCGCTCGGCTTAGACCGAGGAAGTTCCGCTGGCCCAATCAGCGCAAGCTGGTGTCGCCATGCGGTCGTTTAGCGTCTTCAGCATTGCAATAGCGATCGCCCTGACCGGCTGCAGCGGCACCACAGCCCACGTCCCATCCGCCGCGCCGATCACCGCCCCTCACGTCGCGTCGGGCGGCTACACGGTCTCAGCCACTCTCGAGTCCTATGCCGATGGCACCGCTATCGCTTGCTACCTCATCGAGCTGTCACTGCCGGGTGACTGTGGATCAGGTGTTCCGATTTCCGGCCTCGGCAGCGCGCGCCTTCCGTTCGACCACGTCGCGAGGACCCGAGGCGCTTATCTCACGCCAACGATGCGGCTGACCGGAACGTGGACTGGCACCTCGCTCGCCCTGAGCGCTCCGCCGGCGCGCTCCGCGACCGCCACCAGCGAAATTGAAGTCTGGTCGGCAAGCAAACCTCCGGCGGTCGCCCAAATGGTGGGCGGCTCGACCACCCCGGCCGGCTTTCGGGACCAGCAGGTTCTGATGGCCGACCTTGCCGATCTCCAGGCGCGAGGCATCCTCGTGATGGGGAACGGCTTTGACGAAGCCGGCCTTTTCATCCTCGTCGCGGCGGGAGACCCGGCGACGGTGGATCTATTGCGCTCCCGCTACCGCCTCCAAAAGATCTATAGCTGGCTCAACCCGACGCCTTAGCCGGCAGTTAGGCGGGGTTAAGACGCCCGCTTGGCTTTCACTGGGCGCCGACGGGCGTCTGAGGATGTCCCCTCCGGCCGTGCCGGCGACTGGCGCCGAGCTTCCTCAGAATTGCGGTAACAAGATCGAATTTATTACGGTTAGGTGTTAGGATCGTAACTATCGCTAGCGAATCCGTCAGCCCGATCATGTCATTACCGCGCCACCTGGTGGCGGCCGTCGCCGCGCTGGGGCTCCTTGGCCTGATGGCAGTTTCGGGCGCTGGGTCAGCCTCTGGCTCGACCGCCGGTCAGCGGGCCGCCTCGGTAGACATTTCGTCGGCACAAATGATGGCGGCTAGGTGCGGTGCGCCCGCGAATCCGTTCCGTTACAGCTTTTGCAAGCCGGGAAAGCTCATCTACAAGCCACCATCATCTTTCTGCCATTACTTCCACTGCATCGCTAGCTTCTGGAAGTCGACCAAGGGCTATGTGATTCAGTGCCGTGATCTGACGTTCAGTCACTCGGGCGGAAGGTCCGGGTCGTGCTCGTCACACCGTGGAAACTATCGACCGCTCTACGCCCACTAGTCAGTGCCTAGCTGAGCATCCCCTCCGGCGCCTTCGGCGCCACCTCCCCGGCAAGCGGCGAGGACATAGGAACTCCTAACTCGCTCTCTTAGCTTTCACTGGGCGCCTGACTTTGCGCCGTCTCGGCAAACTCGGGTTTTCCATTACATCCGCGAACCGCGCCCAGCTCAGCGTCGTCGGGGTTTCCCTGTTTCGCTTGGCCCACCAGTCGACCGAGCCTCGGCTGATCCGCAGCTCGCCCATCTTGCCGTGCTCGTTTGACACCACGAAGACGATGTCCTTGCTCTTGAGGTCCATTCGCAGGCCGCGACCAAAAGCGATCTCGACTTTGTACATCGGCTCACTGTAGCCCTGGTTACGCGGCCGTAGACGCCCAGCCCCAAAGGCTTGCGACCTCGGGGCCTTGTGCGTAGGCTGCAGGCCGTTATATCCAGCACAGCAAGGAAGAGCGCGTCTACAAGGACTGGCAGTACGGTGGCACCAGCGTCGCCTACTTCATCATCAGCTTCTTGACCTGCTATCCCGTTGGGTTGTGGTATCTGGCGCACCGCCTGGCGGTTCCCGACGAAGGTCATGGCCTCGGTTTGGGGCGACCTTTGTTCCGGTAGCCTTCTACTTCATAGCGGTGGGCAGCGGGCTGCTCCCGCAGGACTACCGCCGCTGAGGCCCATCAGCTGAAACCGCCGCGGCTGCCACCATTCGGGCCGCCGCATCGTTGTATAGGTCGGTGGGCGTTTCTCTAGCGAGCCCGGACCTACTGGCAGATGCCATCGATGGCGACGTCGCCGCCTTCGCACGGATGCTTGACCCGCTTTGGGATCCGGCTTATCGACTGGCATTTGCCATGCTGGATGACCGGGCCGCGGCCGAGGACGCTGTCCAAGACGCAGCGCTGAATGCGTGGCGAGGCGTCCGCCGCCTGAGACGTAGCACTCCAAGCCTGCGCCCGTGGTTCCTGACCATCGTCGCCAACCAGTGCCGGTCGACCAGGCGCGCCCCGTGGTGGCGGGTGATTCGATTGCCAAACCTTCCGGACGGGGCCGGCCGCTCCGGCGCCGGCGATGACGCCAGGCTGGACCTGGAAAGCGCATTGCGGACTTTGAACGACCAGCAGCGGTTGGTGCTGGCGCTGCACTACTACCTCGACCTCCCGATCGATGAGGTCGCGGCCACCATCGGTGTCTCCAGGAGCGCCGCCAAATCGCGTGTCATCCGAGCTGTCAGGGCGCTTCGTCCGGCGCTCCAGGGGAGGGAGGTTTCCACATGAACGAGAACGACGCGCGTTCTGCCATCCAGGCCGCGTTCGAGCGAGCCCACGTTTCGCCGGCCTTGGGATTTGAAGCTCGAATGCAGACCGTGCTGTTGAGGGCTGCGCCAGCACAGGCCGTGACTCGGCGGCCCCATCTCCGTGAGGGCCTGGGCGTCCTGGCCGCGGTGGTTGTGGCAGTGGCCGTCATCAGCGCACTGGTTGGACCTCGACTCTTTACGCGTGTGCAGCAACCGGCAGTGGTCGCATCGCCGTCACCGTTGGCGCCTTCTCCGTCTCCGAATGCAAGCGCGTGCCGCCTGCCGGTCCTTGGTTTCCTCTTGACAGGGGAACAGTTCCATAACACCGCGGGATTCGTCGACGTCGCGACTGGCAAGTTCTCCGCTGCCACCGACGTGTCGTTCGCAGATCTCGCGACGGTCACGAACGGCGCAACCATCTCGGCGACTGGCGGCGTCTACGACCCGGTGTTAAAGCGCTGGCTGCCCAGCGACGTCCTGTCTCCGGATCAGCTGTCCTACGTGTATGTGACCATCAAGGGGGGTGCGTCGACGCTGCACACCTTCGACGTGGTCCATCACACGGATCGAGTTGTGTGGACGCTGAAGGGCGTCAGAGCTACTCCTACGGGATGGAAGGACAATGGAATCTACGCATTCACAGATGACCTTTCGGGGAGCAGCGCCCCTCCGCGGTATTGGAGAGTTGACCCGCAGTCCGGCAAGGCGACTGAGATCGACAGGGCGACTTTCAATCCTTATCTGTCGCTCTTCACCGGCGCCAGTCAGTGGGGGACATCAGGGATCGACCCGGAACGAATGATCTACATGATCGGCGGCCTGGACACCAAACACACGTACTTCGTGATCATCGATGGCAGGCGCACCGACATCTACACGGGCGTCGCCAACGACAAGAAAGACTTCGACCCCTTCAATGTCGTGTACGACGGATCGGTCCTTTGGTTCTCGAATGTCGACGGTAAGTACGTCTGGAGCTGGACGGCGGCAACCGGGCTGACGCCCCATTCAGTGAAGCTCCCCGGCGCTCCCTTCACGGGTAAGCAGGAGGCCGGCTATTCCATTGCGGGACCATGCGTGTAACAATCTGGACTCCGAGATTGCCGGAGCTCGTAGCAGTCAAGGGAGGATGTCAATGATCCGGAAGTCGCTTCTGCTCATCGCGTTCGTGGTGGCACTGTTTGCCGCCTCGGCCCCCTCGACCGGATTCGCCGCCTCGGGCTACAACGGAGCCGCTGCAGCCGCCTACGCCGACACCTACTGGCAGAGGTACAACTCGGCTTACCCTTCATTCGCCAACAGTGGTGGAGACTGCACGAACTTCGTATCCCAGGCCCTCTTCGCGGGCGGCATCACGATGCGCCTTTCGCCTCCGAACAGCGGCAATGCCGCCTGGTACATGGTGAAGTCCAAGCGCCAGTGGTCCTACGCCCTGCCGTGGGTCAATGCCCAGGACAACAGCATCTTCGCGCTCCAGCATCTGCCGGGCGTCACCCAGGTCGCGTCGTACTACGGCGTCGCGCCGGGGCAGAAGGTCGCCGATAACGCCACCCAGGGCGACATCGTCCTGTATGACGTCAACAACGACGGCGTTTACGACCACGAGGGAATCGTCGTCGCCAACGATGGAACGTCGTGGGATCTGGTCGATGCTCACACCAACAGTCGTTACCACGCGTACTGGACTCTGGCCCAGTACAACGCAAGCTGGGCGACCACCCGCATGGTCGTACTGCATATCCCAGCCACCACGAGCTAGCTTCGGCGGCTAGTCTGAATATGAGACGAGCCCGGCCGGGCAACGTGTTCGTCGCGTTTCTCAGCAAACCGTAAGAATCCGTCCAGCAAGCTCAAAGGTTACGAAGGCATCGTGTGGACAAGAAATCCAATGTCACACGATGCGGAGGTGAATCCAATGTCGCAGCAGTATCCGGATCCGGCAGAACCCCTGGCGCCGCGTGCGGAACCCCCGCCGATCCAGGCTACCTATTGGGTACCGCCGCCCCCGCCGCCCCCTAGCTCGCAGCCGCACATCGGTCGCTGGATCGTTGTCGCGTTCCTGGTAGCGGCCATAGCCGCCGGCGGTAGCGGCATCGGAGTCGGCTGGGGCCTCGCCAGCGTCTTCCGCCATCCGTCGGCCGTCGTCACGTCTCCGATTGCGATTGCCAGCCCCACCACGCCCCCCAACAACGGCGGCAGCCTCGACGCCAACGCGATCGCCGCGCTGGTCACTCCCGCGATTGTCGACATCAACACGATCACGACCTCCGGGCAGGCGTCGGGCACCGGCCAGATCCTCACCCAGGACGGCGAGGTTCTCACCAACAACCACGTCGTCGATGGCTCGACGAGCATCAGCGTCGTCATCGCCGGCCGAACCGGCAACTTCCATGCGCACGTCATCGGCGTCGCGCCTGCAAGTGACGTCGCGCTCATTCAGATTGAGGGCGTGACCGGTCTTCCGACTGTGACCATCGCGGCCTCGTCCAATGTGAAAGTCGGCGATGCTATCGTCGCGATCGGCAACGCCCTCGGCCTGGGCGGCGCTCCGAGCGTTACCAGCGGCAACGTCACCGCGCTCGACCAGACGATCACCGCAAGCGAGGGTGGCGCCAACTCTGAGCAGCTCTCGGGCATGATCCAGAGCGACGCTGCCATCCAGCCAGGCGACTCAGGCGGAGCGATCGTCAACTCGTCAGGTCAGGTCGTGGGCATGATCACGGCCGGCGATGTGCAGGGCTTCCGCTCGCAGACCTCCACCACCAACTACTCGATCCCGACTGACACCGCGATCTCCGTCGTCAACCGGATCCAGTCCGGCCAGGCGGCCTCGGACATCGTCTACGGCCAGGTCGGCTTCATGGGTGTCTCGGTCCGCGACACCAACGCCGGCGGTGCGCAGGTCGTGACCGTGCAGCCTGGTTCGCCGGCAGAGTCCGCGGGTATCTCGCCCGGCGCGATTATTAGCAAGGTCGGCGGCACGACGATCACGTCGAGCGCGTCGCTCGGTACTGCGATCCGCTCACACAAGGCGGGAGACGCCGTCTCGATCAGCTGGACCGACCAGACCGGCTCGCACAAGACGACGATGACGCTGGCGGGAGTCAATCCCTAACAAGTTCAATAAGAAGCGAATCTGCGGCGATGTCCTCGAGTTGACGTCGCCGCACTTCGTTTTTATCAGCGTCACAAAAGCCGCGAGCGCGGTGCTTAGTCAGGGATGATCGGCGCCCAACCCGCATTTCGCGCCATCGGCCTGTCCAAGGCCTATGGCAAGAGGTTGGCGGTGGACCGTCTCGACCTCCAGGTCGACCGCGGCGAGCTGTTCGGCTTTCTCGGCCCCAACGGTGCGGGCAAGACGACCACGATCCGCATGGCGCTCGGCCTCATCGCTCCGACCAACGGAACTGTGGAGATTCTCGGCGCCGAGGTCCGCCACAACCGCTCCAAGGTCCTGCCTCGCGTTGGAGCGTTGGTCGAATCTCCCGCGCTGTATGGCTATCTGTCGGGCCGCAACAACCTGCGCGTGTTCGGCGATCTTCTCGGCGGCGTGCCGGAGAAGCGGATCGACGAGGTGCTCGAGATCATTTCGCTGACCGGGCGTGACAAGGACAAGGTGAAGACCTATTCGATGGGCATGAAGCAGAGGCTCGGCCTCGGCGTCGCGCTGCTCAACAACCCCGACCTTCTCATCCTTGACGAGCCGGCCAACGGCTTGGACCCCGCGGGCATCGTGGAGATGCGCGACCTGCTGCGCAGCCTTGCCGCAGAGGGAAAGACCGTGTTCATCTCCAGCCACGTCCTCAGCGAGGTGCAGCAGATCTGCACGCGCGTTGCGATCATCAACCACGGCAAGCTCATCCGCCTGGCGCCGGTGCACGAGCTGCTCGACGCGCCGGGCGAGTTCGAGATCAAGGTCGATTCGCCCGACGCGCTGGTTGTCGCGCTGCGCCTACAGCCGTGGGGGCAAGAAGCCCGCGTCGAGCACGGCCTGGTCATCACTCGCGCGCCCCAGGGTCGAGGTCGCGATCTCATCGCCTTCCTGGTCCAGAACGGCCACCAGCCCGACTCGGTCGGAGAGCGCCAGCGTGACCTCGAGGACATCTTCCTCAGTCTGACGGGTGATTCATGAGGCGCCCCAGCTTCGTCGGAGCGGTTCGTGCCGAGGCGATCAAGGTGTCGAACCAGCTGAGCTTCTGGCTGATGATCGCTGCCGGTCTTGTGCTGCTTGGGATCTCGGTCGTCGGGATCAACACGGTTGGGAATCTTCCCGACACAGCGCGAACCGACCCGAGCGGGTTCGTCCGCCAGATGCTCGACGTGTACGGCACCATCTTCCAGATCGGGTCTGGGATCGTGCTCCTGATAGTTGGGTCGCGCTTGATCGCGATGGAGTATTCGTCCGGCACGGTCCGCGTCGCCTACGCGCGTGGGGTGGGCCGGCTTCAGCTGCTGCTGGCGAAGCTCGTGCTGCTGGTCATCGTCGGGATTGGCCTGCTCGTGGGGTATTTGCTCGTCGTCGGCGCGATAGTAGCTGCGCTGTACGCCACCTGGACGGGAGGCCTGGCAGGCCTTGACACCCTCGGCGCGGGCTTGAAGCAGGATTTCGGCTACTGGCTCCTGGTCCAGGGGATCAGCATTGGGGTCGTCATTCTGCTGGCGGCAGCTGCTGCCGGGTTGGGCCGCTCGCTTGCGTTCGCCATGGCTGCCTCGTTGGCCTTCTTTCCCGTTGACAACTTCCTGGTCGGGATCATGGCGCTGGCGGCTCGGGCGACCAGGCACGACTCACCCTGGCACAACATCACCGAGTACCTGCTGGGGCCAAATCTCAACATCGTGCTGAACGTGATCGAGCCGGATCACCTTGGGCGGGCAGCGTTCGCGCCTCCCCTCAACCCGGTTGATGGGCGGCATGCGCTGATCGTGATCGGGGTCTGGGCGGTGCTTTTCGCGGTCATCGCGATCGGTCGCGCCGTGCGCCCGGACGTGCTGGAGTAGGCAACGTCCTTCTGCTAACCGGTATCCTTGTCGGGCTGTGCGAATAGTCGTCAAGGATCCCGGGGAGTTCGAACAGGCCCTTCGGGATTTCCGTCGCAAGGTGCAGGAGCAGGGGCTCGTGCGCGAGATGCGACGCCGCTCCCACTACGTGCCGCCGTCGGAGGCCCGCAAGATCAAGAGCCTCCGCGCCCGGCGCCGCAGAACCAGGTAGGTCGTCTTCCCCGCTTGCCGGGGAAGTACCCGGCGCAGCCGGGGGATGGGGGCGCTCAACTCTCTGCGTTGGTGGCGACCGGAATCTGGCGTAGGCGGCCGACGGGACTGAGCCACATCGCGACGCATCCCAACAGGGCTATGAGACCGCCGATCCAGAAGGTTTCGACGATGCCGACGGCTGAGGCGAGCGCCCCACCCAGAAAGTTTCCCAATGGGAGCGCGCCCCAGACCAACGTCCGGTAGATCGAGTTCATCCGGCCCAGGTATGGGTCCGGGGTCAATGTCTGACGCAGGGTGAGCTGGTTCAGGTCGGCTCCGGCGCCGAAGAAGGTGCTGAAGAATAAGAGCCCGGCGAGGAAGGGGACGGCTGGGAGGAAGCCCGCGAGCGGGAAGACAAACATCTCGACCGGTATGGCCAAGAAGCCGATGACGAGCGCCGGGCCGACACCGATCGCCCGCACCAGGCGCGGTCCCAGCCAGACGCCCGGGAACCCGGCCAGGCCGCCGATGGTGAATGCCAGCCCGAGCTCGCCAGGTGTGAGGTGAAGATCGCGGTACGCGTACGGGTAGATGATCCCGTCGATGAAGCTGGCACCGAACAGAGCCAGGGTCATGGTCAAGAACTGTGCCCGCAGGATCACGTTGCCGAGCACGTAACGAAGACCGGCTGCCAGCTCGACGCGCACGCTCCGGCCTGGCTGCTTCTCGGAGGGTGGCTCTTTGTGCCGGATGGCCAGCAGAGTCAGGACCGAGACAAGGAAGGAGGCAGCGTCAAGGGCCACTGTTCTGGCGGCGCCAATCGCCTGGACCAGCAGACCGGCGATTCCGGGACCGGCGACGTTGCCGACTACGAAGTTCATGTCGAGGCGGGTGTTGGCCGCGGAGAGGTCCTCACGGCCGACGAGGATCGGGCCATAAGAAAGGTAGGCGAGGTCGAAGAACACAGTCAGCCCGCCCTTGGCCAAGGCCGCTCCGTAGAGGAGGCCCAGGCCCAGGTGGCCGAAGACTGCCGCCAGCGGGATCGCGCCAAGCACCGCGGCGCGCCCGAGGTCGCAGACGATGAGGACGGCCCGCTTCGGCAGGCGGTCGACGAATACCCCGGCCAACAGTGAGACGAAAGGAAAGGGAACCTTCTGGAGGGCGACGAGGAGGCCGACCTCGAAGGGGCCGGCGTGCAGAGTGAGCACTGCCAGGGTTGGCAACGCGAGATCGCTGATCGAGCTGCCCAGCGCGCTGATGCCCTGGCCGAGCCACAGCTTGCCAAAGTCCGCGCTGAGCCAGAGCCGCCGAACGTTCATGTGTTCCCACGCCCCCTCCGGCCCTTCGGGCCACCTCCCCGGCAAGCGGGGAGGACATTTTCCGTACAATTAGCCGGTTCGGTGATTACGGCGGAGGGGAAACACCCGTTCCCATTCCGAACACGGTAGTTAAGCCCTCCAGCGCCGATGGTACTGTCGGGGTAACCCGGTGGGAGAGTAGGTCGTTGCCGAGCGTTTATTAAGTCCCGCAGGCTCGCAAGGGCAGGCGGGACTTAATTTTCATACCGCGACCGGCGCGTCCCCGAGGCTCTCCGCGTGCAGGTGCGGCAGGAGCAGGTAGCACCTGATGCTCAGCAGCACCAGCAGCGCCAACAGCGCGGCCAGTACGTCCCCAACGATCTGACCGACCCCCGCATGGAACAGCACGATCAGTGCCGCCTCAGCGATGCAGGCGGCGGCCAGGATCGGCACGAAAGTCCTGTCATGCACCGCCATGAAGAACTGCACGAGCAGGTTGTCCAGCGACAGCGCCAGGCCGATCACCCCGACCGGGAGCACGTAAGGCGTGGCGTCGCGGAACTGGGGCCCAAACAAAATCCCCACCACGAGCCCGGGCACCACGGCGAACACGAGCAGCGCCGCCGCCCCAAGCGCGACAAGGATGCCCGCGGACTGGGCCAGGATGCGCCCAGGGTGCTCCTCCTTGGCGACGGCCTCCACCACCCTTGGAAAAAGCACCTGGCTGACGCTCAAGGTGAGGAAGAACAGGATCGTCCCAATCTTGTTGAGCCCCCCGTAGATCCCGCCCGCGTGCCCGCTCAGGTAGTGCTCGGCGAGGATCACGTCCTGGTTGTAGAGCACCTGAATGCCGATGATTCCGGCCGCAGCGGTCAGCGAGAAGCCGAACATCGCCCGCAAAGGCACGCGCGTCGCGCTCTTCCCGAAGTGATCGCGCAGCGAGAACAGACCAAGTCCGAAGCAGAACGCCAGGCCCATGAAGACCGCGGCCATGGCGCCTGACACTGCGTAGCCGGCGGTCAGCAAGCCGAACACAACCGTGGTGCGGATGACGAGCTCGAGGCCGAGGTTCAGCGACAGGGAAGTGAATCGCTGCAGCCCCTGCAGGATCCCGCGGGGTATCGCCACCTGCCAGATCAGGGCGATCGAGAAGCCAAGGATCAGCACCGGCAGCGCCGAGCCAAGGTGCTCGAACTCGGCGACGCGGCGCGCGATGAGGGTGGTGACGAGCACGGCCGCGAGCCCAGGGATGGCCACCAGGCGGATGGTTCGGGTCATCAGGGACCGCACGCCCGCGTCTCCCCGCGCGATGAGCGTCGCTGTATAGCGGGCCAGCACGACGACGAGGATCAGTGCGGGGGCGGTGCCCACCGAGTACACCGCGATCAGGAACGCAACCTGACCGTACGTGGTCGGACCAAGCACGCGGCCGGCGATGGCGTGGTAAACGAAACCGCCGATCCCGGCGACCAGGCCGCCGGCAAACAGAGTTAGGTTCTGCCGGACCAACCGGCTCTCGCGAATCTGGGCCAGGCGCTGGCCGAGACCCCGTGGTGCGCCGGTCTGCACAGTCCTCGGCATTCTATCCGACGCCCCTGGGGGGTCCCGCCGGTGATAATTCGTCAGCGATGCCCGAACAGTCGAAGCCCATGGTCTCGGCATTGGTCGTGAGCCATAACGACAAAGAGCTGCTACTCCAGTGCCTGCGCGCCTTCTACTCGACAGCTGAGGTGCCAGTCGAGGTGGTGGTCGTCGACAACGGGTCGACCGACGGCTCCGCGGCAGCCGTCACGGCTGAGTTTCCCCAGGCGACGGTGCTGCTCGAGCAGAAGAACCTGGGCTTTGGCCGGGCCGCCAACATCGGCCTGGAACGCTGCCAGGGCAGGTTCGCCGTGCTGCTGAACCCGGACGTGGTCGTCGACACGCAGACCGTCGGCCGGCTCGCCGACTTCCTGCTCACCCACGCCAATGCGGGCGCAGTCGGTCCGCGGCTTCTGATGCCTGACGGCAAGCGAGACCCTGACTCACGACGCGCCTTTCCGGTGCCGAAATCGCTCTTTTATCGCACCCTCGGGCTGAGCCGCCTGTTTCCGAAGAGCCCGCGGTTCGGTCGCCACAACATGGGGCACCTCGACGAATCCGACATGCATGAGATGGACGCGGGTAGCGCGGATTGCCTGATGCTGCGGATGGCCGCGGTCAACCGAATCGGGTTCTTCGATCCGCGCTACTTCATGTTCGGCGAGGACATCGATCTCTGTTACCGGCTGAAGCTGGGCGGCTGGAAGATTTTCTACCTGCCCACGGCCATCGCGAAGCACCAGAGCCGAGTCGCCACCACCAGGGCGCAGCGTGAGGCGAACTACCAGCGCCATCGTGCGATGTGGACGTACCACTTCAAGCACCACTCCAAAGATGTGTCTGCTTTCGGCAACGGTTTGGTGTGGGCCCAGATCTGGGGGCGGTGGGTGGCTGCTTCGGTCCGGGGCTCGGTCACCAAAAGCAACCGCTCGTCCTCGTAGGATCAGAGGCGGATGTACCACCAGATCGCGCGCAACAAGCGCAACAGCATCATCGTGGTCGTGCTGTTCATCGCCGTTTGGCTGCTGGCCGGGTTCGTAATCGGCGAGTTCGGCGGCGGCGGAGTCACGGCTGCGGTCGGCGGCGCGATCATCCTCGGCATCCTGGGGATCTGTGCGGCGCTTTACTCCTATTACCTTGGCTCGGCCACCGTCCTGTCGGCGGCCGGGGCGCACGAGGCTGATCGGGGTCAGTTCACGCAGCTCTACAACATCGTCGAGACGCTGGCAATCGGCGATGGGCTGCCACCGCCCAAGGTCTACATAATCGAGGACCCGAGCCCCAACGCATTCGCGACGGGCCGCGACCCGAAGCATGCCGCAGTGACGGTGACGACGGGGTTGCTCCAGATGATGAATCGCGAGGAGCTCGAGGGGGTGCTGAGCCACGAGTTGAGCCACGTCAAGAACTTCGACGTTCGGCTGCTCCTGGTCGTCACCACCATGATCGGCATGGCGGGCCTCCTCGCCAGCGTCGTGTGGAACGGAGCGTTTCGATTCAGGACCCGGGACTCGCGCGCCCTGCTCATCATCCTGCTGGTCGGCGCCGTCTTCACCCTGATCGCCGTGATCGTTGGACCCCTCATGCAGATGGCACTGTCGCGCCAGCGCGAGTCGCTGGCTGATGCGAGTGGGGTGGAGCTGACGCGCAACCCGGCAGGCCTCCTCAGCGCTCTGAAGAAGATCGCTGCCAACGAGCAGCCCATGAAGAACTTCAACCACGCGGTCGCGGCGATGTGCATCGACAACCCGAAGGAGCACCACGGCAGCTTCTTCAACCACCTGTTCGACACGCACCCGCCGATCGAGGAGAGGATCGCCGCCCTGGAGAAGATCGCGAACGTTCAGCAAACGTAGTCGCGCGTGGGTCCAAGCACTCACGACCGTCAGCGGGTCGCGGTTTCAGTAGCCTTTCTCGCGTTCGGCGTTGTGAGCGGCAGCTGGGTCCCGAGGCTGCCAGCCTTCAAGGACCATCTTCACCTGACCGATGGGCAGATCGGTTTCGCACTGCTCATATGCGCAGTCGGCGCCATTGTTGGCGCAGGGACGGCGCGTGTCGCGCTCAGTCGAGGAAGCAGGGTGTGGGTCCGTACGTTCACCGTCGTTCTCTGTGTGGCGTTGATTCCAGCGGGGCTGGCCACAAGTTTCGCGGTACTCGTGGTCGCCTTCCTCGTGCTTGGAGCATGCTCCGGTTTCATCGACGTGCTCGAGAACGCTCAGGCCGCAGAGCTGGAACGGGTCGCGGGCCGGCCGATGCTAAATGGCTTTCATGGCTTCTGGAGCCTGGGAGCTGTAGTTGGCTCAATCGCAGCAGGCGCGGCCGCATTTCTCGGCGTTCCACCTCTTGAGCACTTCGTCATCGTTTCGTTGTTGGTGGCCGCCCTCTCGGCTCCGCTCCTCCGTACGCTCCCGAACACGCGTGGCGGCGCGGAGCCAGTTCACGAGGCGACCACTCGAAGGCTCATGACCCGCTCGGCTGTTCTGGTCGGCGCCCTTGGATTCAGCGCGATCATCGTCGAGGGCGGCGGCAGCGACTGGAACGCTCTCTATCTGCGCGAGTACGGTCACGCCAGTCAAGGGTTGGCGGCAGTCGGATTTGCGGCATTCAGCGTTGCAATGATGGCGGTGCGGTTTCGGGCCGATCGCCTCACGGCCCGCACGAGTGCGACGACAGTCGCTCGGCTCGGCGCCTGTTTGTCAGCCGTCGGTTTTGGCGTTGCCATCGTGTGGCCGGTCGTTCCAGGCGCGATGTTCGGGTTTGTACTGGTGGGTGCTGGGGTTGCAGTCATTGTGCCCCTCGCGTTCAGCGCCGGCGCCAACCTGGGCCGCAGCGGTACCGCCTTGAGTTTCATCGCCTCCGCGGCCTACGCCGGGTCGATCGCCGGTCCAGGTCTGATAGGCAACGTCGCCGACCACCTGGGTCTCCGCGCGGCCTTGGGCGTGCCCCTCGCGGCATCTGTGATTGTCGCGATGCTCGCCGCCAACCTGCGGACAGGGCAGAGCGCCCGGCCAACGTGATTCTTCATACTCCAGCGCATGAGGTTCCGCACCAAGATTCTCGCTGCCGGCAAGACCGCCGCGGGCATTGAGGTTCCACCAAGGTTGGTTCAGGCGCTCAGCTCGAGCAAGGTGCCGCTGGTACGAGTCACTATCAACAACTACACCTATCGCAGCGCAGTGGCGGTGATGGGCGGCAAGTTCATGATCGGCGTGAGCAACTTGAACCGGAGGAATGCGCGCGTCGCAGCCGGCGATACCGTCGACGTCGATCTCGAGCTCGATAAGGAGCCTCGTGAGCTCGCGCTGCCCGAGGACTTCGCGAAGGCGCTTGACAAGGATGGCCGGGCGAAGAAGGTGTTCGAGGGATTGTCGAACAGCAAGAAGCAGCGCTTGGTCCTGCCGGTCGCGAACGGGAAGACGCCTGAGACCAGGCAGAGGAATATCGACAAGGCGATGACTGCGTTGAGAGAGGGCCTGGTCTAAGCAAGCAGGCATCTCCGTCCCCTCTGCATGACTGGGCGTCCCCCGCGGCCCCTGCGGGGCCACCTCCCCGGCAGGCGGGGAGGACTATTTGTCCGCTAAGTAGGCGGACCCCCAATCCCCAACGCACATAATTTCGCGCGTGCCGCTCCTTGCGAAGTTTCTTCACGTTCGGCGGACCGAGCTCCCACGCACCCTTCAGGTGGCCGGCTTCGCCATCGTTCTCGGCTGGGGGGCGTACACCGCGTTCAACGGCTCTCAAGCCATGTTCCTGAACAAGGCAGGGCCCGAGGCCTATCCCCTTTTCTTCATCATCCTGGCCCTGGCCGTATGGCCCATGGTCGCCCTCCAGGGCGCCCTGACACGCCGGCTTGGAGTCGGTCGAGCGTTTCGCGTGATCCTCGCGCTCAACGGCTTGGCGGCGCTTGGGATCTTCTTCGTCTATTTACTCGACGAGAGCCCGACGGTTGCGTTCGCCGCCTACGTCGTCTACTCGGTCGGTTTCGAGCTTGTGATGCTCCAGTTCTGGGGCTTCGCCAGCCAGCATTTCAACCTGCTCGAGGGCAAGCGCATCTTTCCAGTGATTGCGGCAGGCTCGAGCATTGGCTACATCTTTGCCGGCTTCACGACAACCCTCATCGCCCTCAGCGGCCGAATCGAGCCCCTGATGCTGGTGTGGACCTTCGGCGCGACGGTGGCGGTCATCCTGTCGATACGCTTGGAGCGCGAGCTCTACCGCCCGTCGTTCGACGACGACGCCGACGAGTTCCTCGCACACGAGCACATCGTCCGAGGACGGCTGAGCGCGATCAGCCTCCTGAGGGGGGCGATCCACTACATGACGAGCAGCCCTCTCGTGCTCGCCCTCGTCTTGCTCGCTTTGGTGCTGCAGATCGCCAGCCGCGTGGGCGACTACCTGGTCGCGCTGATATTTGTGAACTCGACCCACCACAACCTGCAGGCACTCACGATCCTCATCGGCAACGCGTGGCTCGCCAGCTACGTGGTGCAGCTCGGCGTCAGCCTGTTCGTTGCGCCATGGGTCCTCGACAAGCTGGGCGTGAAGAACGCGATCCTCGCCCTGCCGATCTTCACCCTGATCGGTTTCGCGGCAGTCGCGATCAGCCCGGTCCTGGCCACCTCGCTGTTCCTCTTCATCGTCCGTAATGGGCTCCAGACGGGGCTCGACGATCCGGCGGAGAGCGTTCTCAGCGGCGCGGTGCCGGCCCAGGTCGGACCGAAGCTCAAATTCCTGCTCGACAACCTGGTGCTCCCGGGAGCAGCGGTGCTGAGCGGCGTCATCCTGCTGGTCGTTCAGCGCACGATCGCCGCCAGCGAAGAGGTACTTGCGCTCATCGGGATCGTGGTCGCGATCCTGTTCATCGCGGCCGCATTCCGCGTACGTAGCCTGTACGTGAGCGCCATCTACGCACGACTTCGCACTCACGCGATGACCCTTAGCGATTTCCAGCGAGCGGTCGGGCGACCCAGCCAGTCGGAGATTGACGAGCTGATGGCCTTCGTGCGCCAGGGAGACGACAAGGTGCGCCAGTTTGCCGCGGCTGCGCTGGGGCGGCTGGCGCCCGACACGTTCGCCGGCATGCTGCCCGAGCTGCTCGCGTCCGACGACCGTCGCGTGCGCAGGCTTGGGTTCCAGATGGCGCCGCCGGAGATTGTGGCTCTCGACCAGCTCGAGGCCGCCGTCGACGATCCGGACGGTTGGGTGGTTGCCTCGGCGGCAGTGGCGGGTGCGGGGCGCAAACCGCCCTGGGCCCGTGTAGGGGAGATCCTCGACCGCCTTTGGACGTCGACGAATGACGAGGACCGCGCGGCCGCAGTGTGGGCTGCGTCTTTCAAGGGCGACAACGAAAAGGTCGTCGCCGCCCTGCAGGACCAGGTGCCGCGCATCCGCCGGGAAGGGATTCTCAGCTTCGCCAAGCTCAAGGCCAATGTGCCGGGGGCGTCGGGGCCGTTGATCGCATGCCTTACCGATGCCAACCCGAGTGTCCGGCGCGAGGCGCTGCTGCAAGCAGTGAGGTGGGCGCCGCCGCCGGAGGACAGTTACGACTACGCGGAAGCGCTGATCGACGGGCTCACGAACCCTGATCGGGAGATTCGCATGCTGGCCGCTGAGGCCCTGGCCACGCAGGCGCCGGCCGCGCTGGAGCGAACATTGCCGCTGCTTGCGTTTCGCGGCGACGCGGCAGCGGCCACCGTGGAGGCGCTCGTCCGCAGCGGGCGTCCCGACATGTTCAAGCGAGTGCGTGAACACCTCGAGCGGCTCCTGGGCGAGGGGCTGCACATGGCGAAGCTGTCGCCCCGGGTGGCGAGTGGGGAAGACCACGGAGCGCCTGACGATCGATACCTGTTTCTGCGCATCACCGTCGAGGATTACGCGCTCCATGCGGCGGAGTCGGGGCTCGCGGCGATGCGCGCGCTCCACGGCAAGCGGGGCTTTGCCACGGTCGAGCGGGGCATTCGGTCGGCCGGTCCTGCAGCGCGGGTCGAGGGCCTGGAGACGCTGTTAAACTTCGGCCCGGCCTGGCTTGCCGGGCCGCTGGCGCAGCTGCTCGACCCCGAGGCTATCGATTCGGGGCCGGCGCGACCGCTGTCACCTCACGAGATCGAGACGCTCGCGAACCATGGCGACAGGTGGGTCAAGGAGGCCGCGGCGGCGGTTTCGACCGGGCTCGACGAACGCATGAAGGAACTGATCGCGCTCAAGAGGGTGCCGCTGTTCAGCACGCTCACGCTGGAGCAGCTGGCCAGCATCGACCGCCTGATGGTGACGCGCACCTACACGAAGGGCGAGCCGATCTTCACCAAGGGCGATGTGGGGTCCGAGCTGTTCGTGGTGCTGGAGGGGGAGATCAGGATCCATCTCGACCACGAGGGCCGCGAGGTGACGCTGGCGCGCATCGGGCCGAGCATGGTGCTGGGGGAGATGGCGGTGTTCGATGAGCAGCCGCGCTCAGCGAGCGCGCAGGCCAGCACGGACACGACGGTGCGAGTGTTGCGCCGCGACAAGCTGAGAGCCGTAGTGCACGAGCACCCCGAGGTGCTGCTGGAGTTTGTGAAGAACCTGAGCCAGCGGATCCGGGTGATGAACGAGCAACTGGAGGCGCAAGAAACGGCGCCCTGACGCCTGGCCTGAGACGCTGGCTAGAAAGCAGCCAAAAGGGCACGAACGGTCGTGTAATCGCGATTTGGGGCGCCGAAAGGGCACGAATGGCGGCGATTCGCTCCCCGGTCTGCGGGGAGGAGTGGTTACTCCTCCGACGCTTCGGGGCGGATTTCGATTTTGTGGCGTGCCGCTTCCAGCCGCTCCGTGCACACCTTCAGGTAGACCCGTGCTTCGTCCACCGCTTTCAGCGCGTCTTCTAGCGATAGGTCTCCGTCCTCCAGCAGCTTCAGCTTCTCGTCCAGCTTCTCGAGCGCTTTCTCATATGTCAGCTCTTCGCTCACTGCTCAACCTCCTCCACCCGCGCGCCAAGGTGGCCCGTGGCCAGCCTGATTCGCAGCCTGCGCTTCACCGCTGTGTCTGCCGACGATCGGAGGACGGCTCCCGTCTCGGCATCCTGCGTGATGCTGTAGCCGCGCGCCAGCACGCTCTCCGGGCTGAACGCGCTAAGTTGCTGGCGGCGGTGGTTCAGGGTGCTCGTCGCGACGTCGAACCGCTTCGCCAGCGCCCGTTCGAGCCTCTCGGCCGCGCGCCGGCCTGCCAGTGTCGTGCGGCCTCGCGCCAATCGCGACATCGCTGCCGCGGTCAGACGCCTTGACCGCTCGCGCAGCGCATCTTCGCGCCTCGCGACCTGCTGGACCGGGCTGAGCCTGCCCAGGTCGGCGGCCGCCCGCGCCAGCCGCTCCGACCGCACGCGCACAAGCGTGGGCAGAAGCAATAGGATCCGCTGCCGCTTGAGCATCAGCCGTTCGACCTCCCGCGCGATCCGCTGCCCCGCCTCACGATCGAGGCGCCGGCCGCGCTCGCGCAGCAACGCGACGAGGTCCGACTTCTTGGGGACGACGCGCGCGCCGGCCTCGGTCGGCGTGCGGCACTCGGCGTCGGCGACAAGGTCCGCGATGGTGCGGTCGGACGTGTGGCCCAACGCCGTGACCACCGGCAGCCTCGACGCGAGGATCGCGCGTGCCACCACCTCGCTGTTGAATCCGTACATCTCCTCGAAGCTGCCGCCACCGCGAGCGACGACTATGACGTCCGCAAGACCCTCCTCGTTGCAGCGCCGCAGAGCCCGCGCGACGCTGGCCGGCGCCGCTGCGCCCTGCACCTGAACCGGGTAGACGACGATACCCATGTTGGGGTAGCGCTCCCAGATCGTCTCTTGCAGGTCGTGGATGACCGCTCCCGTCGGCGACGTCAGCAGCGCGACCGCCCTGGGCAGGAAGGGCAACCGGCGCTTGCGGCCTGGTGCGAACGCACCCTCCGCCTCCAGCCGACGCTTGAGCTCCTCGAGCCGCGCGCGCAGCTTGCCGACATCGTCGAACTCGACCTGGTCGACGATGAAGCTGAGCCGCCCTGTCTTGCCGAAGAAGTCGATGCGCCCCCGAAATATGAAAACCTGGCCATCCTCAGGGAGCGTCGTGACGCGCCTCGCCTCGTCGGCGAAGAGGACCGAATCCAGCCGGCTCACGCCATCCTGGATCGAAAAGTTGAAGTGGCCGGCGGTGCCGCGCTTCATGCCGCTGACCTCGCCTTTGACGAGCAGCGCGGTGAGCGGCCGGAGCTCGCGCCGAATCTCGTTGGCGAGCTCGGTCACCGTGTAGGGACGCTGGGCTTCTTCGGGTCGCAGCACGAGGTTTAGCTTACTTGCCGGTTAGCTGTCGGAAGCTCAGCCTTCCTGGATGAACTGGAAGGTCAGCGTCGAGCCGCTCGAGGTGACGTTTGCGCACGACGGGCCCTGCAGCCCGACTCCCCAGTTAAGGATGCCTTCAAAGTCGCCGAGCTCGACCACCTCGAGCAGGCGAGGCCCTGTCGACGTGACCTTCTTCGGCCCCTTGTAGTTGGACTGGTCTCCGCGAAAGCCCGTCAGCACGATTCGCACCCCGTCGGTGCCGGCAAGGACGACCCGGTTGCCCGATGGGTCCTCGGCGAACTCCGCGCCCGACTGAGTGATCACCTGGAACGGCGGCGTTCCGGCTGTGAAGTTGAACGTCAGCGTGTCACCCGAAACGGTTGCCGAAACGATCGGAGGGATCGTGCTTGGGGGAGGTTGCGGCAGCGGCCATGACACCGAGGCGGTCCCGGTGGCATCGCAGGTCGCCGGCGAGGGCTGCGTGGCAGTCGGGGTCGTTCCCCCACAGGCGCAGAGAACCGCCAGAGTCAGGATCGGGGCGAGAAGTCGCAACTTCGAGTTCAACGGTCGTGAAGGCTAAAGCATGCTCGCGGTTGCTAGCATCGCGGAACGGAAGCTAGCTCAGTAATCCAGACCGGATCTCTACCCCCCGATCTGAGACATGGACTTGGCCGGCTTGATGAAGCCTGGCTTGTTGATGAGGTGGCCCTCTTCCTTGCGCCACACCGCGGTCTCGATCACCTGCCCGATGTGCTCGTCTGACGCCCCCGAGCGAAGCAGCTCTCGCAGAGGCGTCTCCTGCAGGGAGAACAAGCAGGTGCGAAGGCCACCCTCGGCAGTGAGCCTGACCCGGTTGCAGGTCGTGCAGAAAGCTTGGCTGACCGATGAGATGAACCCAAGGCCGCCCTGTGCGCCGTCGGCGAACTTGAAACGGGTCGCGGGCCCTGGCCGCGCGTCGTTCACCGGCACCAGCGGGAAGAGGTCTTCGATTTGCTCCTGGATGCGCCGGCTCGGCACGACCTGCTCATTCGTCCAGGTGCCGTCGCCGTCGAGCGGCATGTACTCGATGAACCGAACCTCGTAGCCCTTGTCCCGCGCGAGCCGCGCGAAGTCCACGACCTCGTCGTCGTTGTGGCCCTTCATCACGACCATGTTCAGCTTGATCGGCCACAGGCCGGCTTCGCGAGCGGCATCGATGCCGTCCATCGTCCGGTCGAACTGGTCGCTGCGCGCCATCTCGTGGAAGCGCTGCATGTTGAGGGTGTCGAGCGAGATGTTGATGCGCTTGAGGCCTGCGTCCTTCAGAGCCTGCGCCTTGTCGCGCAACAGCACACCGTTCGTGGTCATCGTGATGTCGAGGGTCGGGTCGAGCTCGTTGATCATCCCCACCAGCTCCTCAACCTTGATACGCACCAGCGGTTCGCCACCGGTGATGCGGATGGTGCGGACGCCGTACTTCTGCACGAAGATGCGCGCCAGGCGCGTGATCTCCTCGAAGCGCAGGAGATCGTCTCGCTTCAGCCACTTCAGACCCTCGGCGGGCATGCAGTAGATACAGCGGAAGTTGCAGCGATCGGTGATCGAGATCCTGAGATCGTCGGCAATACGGCCATAGGAGTCCCTTAACGTTGCCGTCCCCACATGGCGGATGATACGGCGGTGGGGTACGAAAACATCCTGGTCGAGGTCAGTGCCCCGATCGCGACAATCACACTCAACCGCCCGAAGGTTCTCAACGCCCTCAGCCCCGATCTCATCCGCGAGGTCAACGAGGCCCTGGGCGAGCTGGACGCCGACTCCAATGTGAGGGCGGTCGTCCTCACCGGTGGGGCGCGTGTGTTTGCCGCCGGGGCCGACATCTCCGACATGGCCGACCGCACGGCCGTCGACCAGCTGCAGCGCGACCAGACCGGCCGCTGGGCCGGGATCGCCGCCTTCAGCAAGCCACTGATCGCGGCAGTCAACGGTTACGCGCTCGGCGGTGGGTGCGAGCTCGCGTTGATGTGCGACCTGATAATCGCGGGCGACTCGGCGCGCCTCGGTCAGCCTGAGATCAACCTCGGGATCATTCCTGGCGCGGGCGGCACGCAGAGGTGGCCGCGCACCGCGGGCAAGCATGCGGCGATGGAGGTGATGCTCCTCGGGGCACCGGTGACAGCGCGGCGTGCCTACGAGCTGGGGCTGGTCAACAAAGTGGTGCCTGCGGAGATGACGATCACAGCCGCGCAGCGGATCGCGCGCCAGGCCGCGGAGAAAGCGCCGCTCGCGGCGCGCATGGCCAAGGAGGCAGTGCTCAAGGCATTCGAGACACCTCTTGCCGAAGGCCTGGCGGTCGAGCGCAAGAGCTTCTACTTCCTGTTCTCGACCGAGGATCAGAAAGAGGGCATGCATGCCTTCCTGGAGAAGCGGCGCGGGGTATTCAAAGGGAAGTGAGTGATGGCAACTGAGGTCGAGCAGCACATAAAGGTCGATGTCGAGGGCGGCGTTGGTTGGATCCGGTTCAACCGGCCCGAAAAGATGAACGCGATCGGGACGCTGACGCGCAAGCAGCTCGGCGATGCCATCAAGCAGGCGGAGAAAGACGATGCCGTGCGCGTCGTCGTGCTGACCGGTTCAGGCCGCGCTTTCTGTTCCGGCGCTGATGTCACGGAGATGGTTGGCGATGGCCAGATGCGCACCCCAGAGGATGTAGGCAACGTCCTGCGCAACGAGTACATGCCCATGCTCACGCGACTGCGCACCATGCCCAAGCCGGTGATCGCGGCGATGAACGGTCCGGCCGTTGGCATCGGCGCGAGCTATGCGCTGGCGTGCGACATTCGCATTGCGGTGCCCGAGGCTTATCTCCTTGAAGCTTTCATCAACATCGGCCTCGCGCCCGATGGCGGTGTGAGCTGGCTCTTGCCTCGCCTCGTGGGCACGGGTGTCGCGTACGAGATGTTCTTCACGGGCAAGCCTCTGTCGGCCACCGACGCGCACCGCCTGGGCGTGATCAACCGCGTGGTTCCACAGGAGCGCTTCGAGGAGGAGGTCCGCGAGCTCGCAACGCAGCTGGCTGCGCAGCCTCCCAAGGCGATGGCGGCCGCCAAGCGCGCGGTCAACCACGCGCTCGAGTCGAGCTACGAAGAGGCTCTCGAGTTCGAGTCGTACCTGCAGGAGGCGCAGGCGGCGAGCCAGGAGTTCGTCGACGGAGTGCAGGCGTTTCTCGCACGTCGCGCCAAGAAGTAGTGCCTGACGCCGTAATCGTCGCCACCGCGCGGACGCCGATGGGGCGCTATGGCGGGCAGCTCAAGGATGTGCGGCCCGATGATCTCGCCGCCGTCGCCCTCAAGGCTGTCTGCGAGCGCGCCGGCCTTGACCCCGCCGACGTCGCCGACGTCATCCTCGGCTGCGCGAACCAGGCGGGTGAGGACAACCGCAATGTGGCCCGCATGGCGCTGCTGCTCGCCGGCTTCCCGATCGAGGTGCCGGGCCAGACGGTCAACCGCCTGTGCGGCTCCGGCATGCAGGCCACGATCGCCGCGGCGCGCGAGATCCAGTCGGGTGGCTCTGCCGTCCTGATCGCGGGAGGGGTCGAGAGCATGACCCGCGCGCCCTGGGTGATGCCGAAGCCGGACAGCGCGTTTCCACGCGGTCAGCAGACCGTCTATGACACGGCGATCGGCTGGCGCCTGGTCAACCCGAAGATGGCGCAGATGTACGGGACGCTGCAGATGGGGGAGACCGCAGAGCGCGTGGCCCAGAAATACGAGGTGTCGCGCGAGGACCAGGACGCTTTCGCGCTGCGCAGCCACCAGCGGGCGGTCGCGGCGCAAAAGTCCGGCCGGCTCGCAGAGGAGATCGTGCCCGTCGAGGTGGCGCAGCGCAAAGGTGACGCCCTCCGCCTGACCGAGGACGAGGGTCCGCGTCCGGATACATCTCTCGAAGCGCTGGCGAAGCTGCGCCCTGCGTTCTCTGAGAAAGGCTCGGTCACCGCCGGCAACTCGTCGCCCCTGAATGACGGCGCGACGGCGCTCGTTGTGATGTCGGACGCCGAGGCGAAGCGCCGTGGCTTGAAGCCGCTCGCGCGTCTGGTCAGCGCCGCTGCCGCCGGCGTTCACCCCGACTACATGGGCATCGGCCCTGTGCCGGCTTCGATGAAGGCACTCGACCAGGCCGGTCTTCAGGCCTCCGATATAGGAGTCGTCGAGCTCAATGAGGCCTTTGCGTCGCAATCGCTGGCCTGCGTACGACTGCTGGGTCTCGACGAGGAGAAGGTCAACGTGAACGGGGGCGCCATCGCGCTCGGCCATCCACTCGGCTCGAGCGGCGCGCGACTCGTGGGCACGCTCATCAGAGAGATGGCGCATCGCGACGTCGAGTACGGCCTCGCCACGATGTGCATCGGCGTCGGCCAGGGCATCGCATCGGTCTGGCAGAGGGTCTAGCCGCGGAACGCGACCCGCAGGCCGTGCGCGCGATGTTCGATCGCATCGCGGGCCGCTACGACCTTGTCAACACCGTGCTGTCGGGTGGCACTGACGCCGGATGGCGAAGGCGCGCGGCGCGCGTGACTGGTCTAACCGCGGGCGGTTCCGCGCTGGACGTTGCATGCGGATCCGGGAAGTTGACCGCGCAGCTTGCGAAGATCGCCGGCGCGAAAGGCCGCGTGGTCGGACTGGACTTCAGCCCCCAGATGCTGGAGGTGGCGCGCCGCGATCATCCCGGCATCGAATTCATCGAAGGGGACGCGCTGAAGCTGCCATTCGATGACGAATCCTTTGACGCCTCGACGATTGCGTTCGGTCTTCGCAACCTCGCCGATCCGGTTGGCGGCCTGCGCGAGATGCTGCGGGTGGTGCGGAGGCGCGCCGTGGTGCTCGAGTTCGTGCGCCCGCCGGCAGGTCCAGTTGGTACTGCTTACCGCCTGTACTTGAAGGCGCTGCTGCCGGCCATCGGCGGCGCGATCAGCGGACAACCGTCCGCATACAAATACCTGAGCGACACTGTCGATTCGTACAGAACCCCTGCAGAGCTACACGCGATGGCAAAAGCGGCCGGCTGGTCGAACGTCGCCTACGAGGGCCTCGCAATGGGAACCGTCGGGATCGTTTGGGGAGAGCGTCCCTAGGAATCCCGGTCTACTGCTGAGCGGGCCAGGCCGACCAGCGTTGGGCGCAGGCCGTCCAGCTCGATCGCCTCGAGCTCCCGCAGGGCGCCTTCGACCAGGGCTCGCGCCTCGTCGCCGACTCGCTTCAAGGCATCGCTCGACCTGACCAGCTCGGTGACCCGGTTGACCTCAGCGTCCCCTAAGGACCCGGCCAGCAGGCGTCGCACCTCGGGCCCGACCTCTTTGTCCTCCGCCGCGTAGATCAGCGGCAGCGACAGCACGCGCTGGCGGATGTCCAGGCCCACGGGCTTGCCCGAGTTGGGGCTGAAGTCGACCATGTCGTCGGCCATCTGGAACGCGACGCCCAAGAGGTCGCCATACCTGCGCAGGGTCTCGACCTCGTCGGGCTTGGCCTCCGACAGCTGTGCGCCTGACGCGCAGGAGGCTGCGAAGAGGGCCGCGGTTTTGCCGCGCACCACCTTCAGGTAGGAGGCGTGGTCGCCTGGGTAGGCGCCGCGCAAGGCGACGTCGTCGATCTGCGCCGCGCATATCGCCTCGAGAGCGTCCGCGATCGTCGAGGTCACGTCGTTGTTGCCGATCTCTGCAATCAACCTTGTCGCCTTCGCGAAATAGAAGTCGCCGACTGCGATCGCCCGCTCCGGGCCCTCAGCCGCGGCGACGGTTGGGCGGCCGCGCCGGTGGGTGCTCTCGTCCACGTAGTCGTCATGGATGAGGGTGGCGTTGTGCAGGAGCTCCACGGCAGCCGCGAGGGCGGCGGCGCGTAGGGGGTCGTGGCGCGGGCCGATGTGGGCGGTGAGCTGGACCAGTCGGGGGCGGAGTCGCTTGCCGCCGGCTTCCACGAGGCGGCGCATGGGGACCGCGACGGGGTCGGGGTCGGCGAGTAGCTGGCGGGTGAGCTCGAGCTCCACCAGCTCCTTGTCCGCCGAAGTGCTCGATTGGACGCCCCCTCCGGCCCTGCGGGCCACCTCCCCGGCAAGCGGGGAGGACAAAGCCCTCGGCGCCCTAGCCACCTCTGACTTCTTGGCCTCGAAGTCACCGTCCAGCTGGATCGCCAGCTCTCGGGTGCGTGGGCCATCCAGCTCCACCGCGAACACGGATTGCCACCGGCCGAGTACCAGGTCGCCGTTCTCGACCAGGAGAGTCGCGAAGCCTGTCAGCAGCAGCTGCCGGCAGTGGGCGTGGCCGTTGATCGGCTCATCCAGCGCGATCTTGAACCTGCGCGCGAAATCGTCGTGCTCGTAGCCCACGCCGGTCGGGGCAAGCCGCTCGAGCAGCGATTCGAAGTCGCGCAGCAGCAGCGGCTCGTTCTCGTTGACGGCGAGGCCGACTGTTGTGTGGAGCGACTGGAGGTGAATGCGGCCCATCCGCAGGCCCGACTTGCGGACCTCCTCGCGAAGCTTCTCGGTGATGTCGACGAACTGCGTTGGCGAGGAGGTCTTGAACCGAAGCCGCTGGGCGATCATCGGCCGCTCTCGAGGGCGAGGACGAGGAATTCTCGCACCGGCCCCCCGGCTTCCCCGGAAGCAGCGTTGGCCGACATCTTCTCGATGGCGCGGGCGAAGGCAACCTGCAGGGTCTGCGATGCGTGGTCGGCGAGGAGGCGCGACGCTCGGGCCAGGCAGAGGTCACCCATCAAGAGCGGTGCCGCTGCCGCCGCGGGCCCGCCCAATCCCTGCAAGCGAAGTCCTGACTCGATAAGCGCTGCGGCGAGGGCGAGCCTGGGTCTCTCGGCGGGCTCATAGGCACCGACGAAGTCCATGTAGGACTTGTAGGTGTCCTGGAGCCCGTCCTCCCACAAGCCGTCCAGGCGCTCGAGCTCCCGATCGATCTGCAGCGCTTGCGCGGTCATTCGACGGGCTCGATGAGGCTGGCTGCCAGCTGGCTGAAGGCGGAGAGGGCGCGGAGGCAGGACTCGTCGTCCCGCGTCACCACGTAGTACAGGCCGAACCCGAGGACTGTGTTGAGGACCAGTGGCACGAGCACCTCGCGGGGCACCGTCAGCCTTATGCGCCCATCCGCCTCGACCCGGTCGAGCTGCTCCTGGATGACCTCCCGGTAGCGGGTGAACAGCTCGGGCAGGTAGGCCCGAAGGCGCTCGGTGCGAGGGGCCTGGACCAGCAGGTCGAAGGCGGCCAGCTGGACGTCGCCCAGCTGCCGGAGTGAGGCCCAGATCGACTCGGCGCCCAGCTCCAGGACCTCGAGAGGGTCTGTGAGCTGGTTCATCGCCGCCCGCAGCTCTTCGACTGACCTGGCGGTCAGGTATCGCCAGGCCTCGACCAGGAGCTCGGACTTGGTGGGGAACCAGTACTGGAGGTTGCCGATCGCGACCCCGGCCTTGGAGGCAATGGACCGGACGCTGGTGCCGGAGTAGCCGTTTTCGAGTAGGGAGTCGGCGGCTGCGTGGATGATCACTTCCCGGGTGGTCTCGGCAGCCGCAGTCGCCCCGGTCATACGTATGTACCATAGCGCAGCCCGGGAGCCGGCTGCCTCATTCAGGGGGTGGGATAATCGCCCCGCCGTGAAAAGTATCGACGAGATATTTCCCAACTCTCTTTGTGGCGTCATCCGCACCCTCGATCCCGACGCCGGGTTCAAGGCCTGCCTGGCCGCCATCGAAGGCGGCGTCGGCACGATCGAAGTCACAACGACCGTGCCGTCCTGCTTTGAGATGGTGCGCGGAATTCTCGCCACCACCGGCGGCAAGACCGCCATCGGCGTGGGCACCGTGTGGGATCCCGGCGCCGTTGAGGAGGCCAAGGACGCGGGCGCCGACTTCATCGTCAGCCCCGTCCTGCTCCCGGATGTGGCCGAGGCGTGTCGCAAGGAAGGCCTGCTCTGCGTGATGGGGGCGCTGACGCCGACCGAGATCTACCAGGCTCGGCTGGCCGGCGCCGCCCTGGTGAGGGTGTTTCCGATCAACCCGGTCGGTGGACTCGAATACATCCGGTCGCTGAACGGGCCCATGGGCGGCGTGCCTTACTGGGTCTCGGGCGGCGTCGAGATCGGCCAGGTCGCCGACTACATAAGGCTGGGGGTCAGAGTCGTGGGTCTCACGGATGCGCTCTTCTCAGCTGACGTGCTGGCCCACAAGGACTGGGACGCGATTCGACGTAAGGCGGAGAGGGCGGCGGAAGCAGCGGCTTCGGCGAGAGGAGACTAAAGAATGAGAGGGAACCAGACTGTTCCCTCTCATCGAGCGTGCGGCTTCGCCGCAGGCTCTGCTCTCCTTCCCGGGATTGGATTTATTAAGAATTAGGTGCTCGAGGCGACGAATGGAGTAGCTAAGACAAAGTCATGGCCGGGGGGACCCCGGCCAACCCTGCCACGCTAGCGAAGCGCTGGCTGACTTAGCGACGATTTGCGCAGATCGACGGGCCGGGTGACTTAGTCCGGTCAGCAGCCTGCGTGGTACAGACACATCGTCTGGATGATGTTCGAGTAGAGGTTGATGATCTGGCCGCCTGTGGCGATCAGAGCAACGATCACGATGAGCGCGACAAGCGCAAGGATCAGGGCATATTCGACCATGCCCTGGCCCGACTGTCGTCTCGGAAAAGTAATCATTCTGTCTGTTGACCTAGAAGCTTAACCCTTGAACCCCCGGTTCTGGTCGCTGCGAGTGCGATCGCCTGCTCGACGACGACCCGGACCATCCGCTTCCTCCAGAAGTGGGTGAGGTCGGCATTATCCAGAGGTTTGGCCGGTTTGGCGGCTATCTCGGCCGCCGCTCGGACGGTCTCCTCATCGAGTGATTTGCCGGTCAGGAAATCGTCAGCCGCTCGCGCTTCGAGCGGGTGCGAGGCCACCGCTGAGAGCACGATGCGGCACCGCCTGACCACATCGCCTTCCAATTGCAGCGCGACGGCCGCGCCCGCAATGGGAAAGTCGATCGAGCCCCGCCGCCTCAGCTTCACGTAGGCGCTGTGGTTTCCCTCGATCGCTGGCAGCCGCAGGGCGGTCACGACCTCGCTTGGCTGCTTAGCCATGTAATCGATGCCGTCGTCGCGATACAGAGCCGCGACGGGAAGCTCGCGCTCTCCGTCGGCGCCGACCAGGGTCACCAATCCTTCCAACGCCATCGCCATCGGGCCGGTGTCGGACGACGAGACCGCCCAGCACCTCGGGCTGCTGGGAGCCACCAGGCAGATGGCTCCGTCCTTCTTTAAGCAGAAGCCGATGGCCTTTCGCCACTCGTACGTCATGTCGTAGTAATTGCAGCGGGTGTCCACGCACAGGTTGCCGCCGATGGTGCCGGCGTTTCTCAAGGGTGGAGAAGACACGAGACCGGCCGCCTCCGCATAGCCATGGAAATTCGAGCCGAGGTGTGCGTCCCCAGAGGCGGCGGACAGCGTGACCCCGGCGCCCAGCTCGGTTTCATGTGAGCCGGGACGGACCTGGCGCGAAAGGAAGTCGAGGCCGATGAGCGCCTCGACCTCGAACTGGCGGCGCTTCAGCTTTGGAAACAGGTCGGTGCCGCCGGCCACGAACATCGCGCGTGGACCGAGCTCGGTCGCCATGTGCGCCGCCTCGCGCGCAGTCGTCGGCCGCAGGTACCTAAATCGAGGCAGCCGAAGCACTACCGACCTCCAGCGTTCTTGGTGGCGGCTCGACCTTGATGCAGGTCGGGTAGGGGATTGAGGGAAAGCGCACCGGTCCGAAACGAGGCGCCTCTCCTTTCTCTTTGCGTCGCAGCGCTTCGACTATCTTCTCGGGCGTCACCGGCACCTCATCGATCCAGACGCCGAGTGCATCGAAGACCGCCGAGCTGACCGCGGGAATGACCGGAAGGAGCGGGCCCTGCCCCGCCTCCTTGGCACCGTAGGGTCCCTCAGGATCGACGGTCTCGACGATGAACGTCTCGACCTCTGGCATGTCCATGAATGTGGGCGACTTGTACTCCAGCATCGAGGGCCATTTGTGCAGGCCCTTGCGGAAGGCCTGCTCCTCCATCAGGGCCTCGCCAAGCCCCATGTAGACGCTGCCCTCGACCTGGCCCTCGACCAGCAGCGGGTTGATGGCGCGACCGACGTCGTGCGCGATCCACACCTTGTTGACCTTCACGATGCCGGTGCGCGGGTCCGCGTCAAGGTCGACGACGCAGGCCGAATAGCTGTAGGCGGGACTTGGTCCGACGCCCGAGCCTTTGTACGGACCGGCGATCTTCGGCGGCGTGTAGCTGCCTGCGCTCGTTAGGGTCCCGAACCGAGCCTCGGCGAGGATGCTCGCCTCCTCGAAGCTCAAGTCGCCGATCCGGCCTGCTGCGACAGTCACTGTGTCACCGGGGCTGCCCGTCTTCGCGGCCACCGCTTCGACAAGCATGTCGCGCATCTTCCGAGCTGCCTGGAGGGCGGCATTGCCCGCCATGAACGTCACCCGCGATGAGTAGGAGCCCAGGTCGATCGGCGTGGTGTCGGTGTCGGCGGTGACGAGGCGTATGTCACGGGGTTGGAGGCCGAGCTCCTCGGCGACTATGGCGGCGAGGACGGAATCTGAGCCCTGGCCGATATCCATTGCGCCGCAGTAGGCGGTGACGCCGCCGCGGTCGACCTTGATCTGCACCTCAGAGTGCGGCATGTCGTTCCAGTAGATGGCAGTGCCGGCGCCCGACATATAGCTCGAGATCGCGAAACCCATGCCGCGGCCGCGGCGTTTTTGGCGGGTGCGATATCCGGACGCGGTCAACACACGCTCCGTGCATTCGTCGAGACCACACGACGTTATGCGGAGCCAGTTGACCGTACGGGTCATCGGCTTGACGAAGTTGCGTTGCTTGAGGTCGACAGAGTCGATGCCGATGTCGTCCGCGATCTTTTCGAGATGCAGCTCCAGCGCGAAACGGGGTTGGGGAGTGCCATGGCCGCGCTTCGGCCCGCACGGCGGCTTGTTGGTGAAGACGCGGCAGCCTTCGAAGCGGTAGGCGGGGATGTCGTAGGTCACCGTCTGGAGGGCACCCGTATAAAAGGTCGAGGCCACGCCGTACGAGCCGTAGGCGCCGCCATCGAGTGCGGTCTTGAAGTGCATCGCCGTGATGTGTCCGTCCTTCGTCACGCCGGTCCGCACCCACATCAGCACGGGGTGTCGGCCTCGGTGCGCGTAGAAGACCTCTTCGCGGGTCAGCGTGCATTTGACCGGGCGGCCGGTGAGCATGGCCAGCTTGCAGACGATGATCTCGTGCGCGAAGGGGTCGGTCTTGCCGCCGAAGCCGCCACCGTGCGCCGCGCCGATGACGCGGATCCTGTTCATCGGAAGCTCGAGGACCTTGGCCAGGGCTCGATGTACGTAGTGGACGACCTGCGTCGAGGACCACAGGGTCACGCGGCCATCGACGAAGGTGGCGATGGCGCTGTGCTGCTCCATCGGCAGGTGCGTGTTGCCCTGGAAGAAGAAGACGTCTTCACGGACGTGGTCTGCGCGCTCGAAGCCCGCGTCGACGTCGCCGAACTCGAGCGCGACCAGTTTGTGGATGTTGTTGGGACCGCCGTAGTCCTGGATGCGCTCGTCCTTGGTTTCCGCGAGGGCTTCGTCGATGGACATCACGGGCTCGAGGACCTCGTACTCGACCGAGATCGCATCGCACGCCGCGGCGGCGATCTCCTCGTCGATGGCGGCCACGGCGGCGATCGGGTCGCCGACGTACCGCACCTTCTCGTGCTCCAGGGCACGCTCGTCCTGCGTGACGGGGAGGATGCCGAACTTGATGGGAAGGTCGACGCCGGTAATCACCGCCTGCACGCCGGGCATTCGGCGCGCCGCCGAGGTGTCGACCGACAGGATGCGCGCATGTGGGTGGGGGCTGCGCAGGATGCGGCAGTGGAGGGTGCGGGCGGGGAGCATGTCGTCGGCGTAGACGGCGCGGCCGGTCACCTTGGAGACGGCGTCGGGCTTGGGGAAGGGCTTGCCGATGACCGAGAAGCCGTTTTGGGCGGTCATTGCTTTACTGAACGTCCCCATCGGCCCTTCGGGCCACTTCCCCGGCCAGCGGGGAAGATCGCCTTGATTGACTCCGGCGGGCTTCGCCCGCCACCTCCCCGGCGAGCGGGGAGGATCGCCTTGATTGATTCCGGCGGGTTTCGCCCGCCACTTCCCCGGCGAGCGGGGATGATCGCCTTGTTCGATCTGACGCCAGTTCCACCGCGTCCAGGATTTTTGAGTAGCCCGTGCAGCGGCACAGGTTGCCCGCGAGGGCTTCGCGGATCTCATCCCTAGATGGCGCGCCGTTGGATTCGAGCAGCGACTTCGCCGCCAGCAAGATGCCCGGCGAGCAGTAGCCGCACTGCGCGGCGCCGAGCTCGACGAACGCTTGCTGCAATGGGTGCAGATCCGATCCGTTCGCCATGCCTTCAATCGTCGTGATCGCCCTGCCCTCGATCTGAACCGGCAGCACCAGGCAGCTCAGCTCCGGCTTGCCGTCGACCAGCACCGTGCACGTGCCGCACTCGCCCAGCTCGCATCCGTGCTTGGTGCCCGTAAGCTGCATGTCCTCGCGGAGTACCTCGAGCAGCGTCTTGTGGACGGGGATCAGGAGCTCGGCGCGCTCGCCGTTGACATTGAGTACCACGACCTGGCGGTCGACGTCGCGCGCCATCTCGTCCCTCACGATGCGGCGAGCATAGCTTTCAGTACAGACGCACATGCCCAGAGGTCGGGCGCGACTGCGTGAGCGCGGCTGGACACGGGGGTCGGGTCGTCGGGGTGCACCAGGATCGCGCGCATGCCCAACGCGAGAGCCGGCTCGATGTCGTTCGTCTCCTTGTTGCCGATCACGACACACCGATCAGCCGGCGCACCGCCCGCCCTCATTGCCATCTCGAAGACAGCGGGGTGTGGCTTGAGGTGGCCCGCGTCAACCGAGGTGACTATCGCGTCAACGTGGTCGGCCATGCCGAGGAGGCGGAAGTCCTCCCAGTAGCTCTGGGCATCGCGCCAGTACGTGTTGCTTGCAATCACATTGCGCAGGCCGAGCGCGTGGATGTTCGCCAGCAACTCGACGGCGCCAGGCAGCGGCTTGAGCCGGTCGGCGACCGGCAGCGCCATGGCTCGCCGGATCCTCCCGACCGTCTCAGCGTCAGACGGCAGGCCCTGGCGAGAGAGCGAGGTGGCGACAATGACCTCGGCCGGTGGAATCTTCACCGTGTGCTCCGTGTTGACGCTCCGCGCCGCGTCGCCGATGCGGCTGCTCTGGATGAGATCGGCGACCAGCGCTTCGACCGCGGCCGGGGTCAAATTACGCATGGCACTTGCAACCCGGCGGTGCCGTCCGTCGCCATCCGTCTGGCGCAGCGGCCACGAGTTCGGCCAGAGCGTGCCGCCGACATCGATGAGCGCCACTTCAAGAGGAAGGTTCACGCGAGTCCCTATCATCGCCTCAATGCTGCGGTACTTGACGGCGGGGGAGTCGCATGGTCCCCAGCTGACTGTGATCATCGAAGGACTGCCATCGGGATTGGAGATCTCGGAGGACGACCTGCGCCGCGACCTCGCGCGCCGGCAGGGCGGCCACGGGCGAGGCGGCCGCCAGAAGATCGAGACCGACTTCGCCCGCATCGTCAGCGGCGTCCGCGGCGGTTTCACCATCGGCAGCCCGGTGACGCTGGTGCTCGAGAACAAGGACCACGCGAACTGGACCGCCGAGATGACCGCCTCCAAGGAGGGTTTTGCCCCCAAGCCGGTGACCAAGCTACGCCCCGGGCACGCGGACCTGGCAGGCGCGCTCAAGTACGGCCACACGGACATCCGCAACGTCCTCGAACGCTCCTCGGCGCGCGAGACGGCGACGCGCGTCGCCGCCGGCGGGGTGGCCCGCAAGCTGCTCGGCCATTTCGGGATCGAGATCCTGAGCTTTACGCAGTCGATCGGCACTGTCGACATCGGCTACGACGGCGTCAATCCCGTCACCGTCACCGTGGAGGAGATCGAGGCTTCACCCGTCCGCTGCCCGGACCCCGAGGCCTCGAAGCGGATGGTCGCCGACATCGACGAGGTGGGTGAGAAGGGCGACACGTTGGGCGGAACGTTCCGGATCATCGCGCGCGGCGTGCCGCTGGGACTCGGCAGCTACGTGCACTGGGACCGCAAGCTGGACGGCCGCCTCGCGCAGGCGGTCCTGTCGATCAATGCGATCAAGGCGGTCGAGTTCGGCGCCGGTTTCGAGGGCGCGGCTCGACGGGGCTCGCAGTTCCACGACGAGATCGACTACCAGGACGGCAGGTTCACGCACCGCACCAACAGGGCAGGGGGGATCACGGGCGGGGTCAGCAACGGCGAACCCATCGATCTGCGCGTGGCGATCAAGCCGATCTCAACTATGAAAACACCGCTGCCCTCGATCGACCTGAACACCAAGGAAAAGGTGCAGGCGCACTACGAGCGGAGCGATGTGTGCGTGGTCCCGGCGGCCGGCGTGATCGGGGAAGCGGTGGTGGCGCTCACGCTTGCCGATGCGTTTCTCGAGAAGTTCGGCGGCGACTCGATGCCGGAGCTCGAGCGCAACCACCGGGGCTACATCGACTCGCTCGCTCGCTGAACCAGCCGTCAACTCGGCGGAGCCATCGCAGCCCGTGTCGGGTTGATGATCACCGAGCCGCCTGAGCAGATCCATACCTCTCCTGAACCCCCGCCCGGTGGGAACGCGGCAATGACAAGGGACGTGGCCGCGCCGGGTGGTGTCACCTTGAACTGCGCGGGTTTCACGCACTGGGCGGCGCTGTCGCCCCAGATGATCGGGATGTAGGCGTGGCCTGCCACCGGATGATCTGGTGTTATCGCCGCGGTGCCGGCAGGCAGTCCCACAATGGCCGCGGCTGGCGCCGTGCCGAAGTATGTTTCGGTGGACCAACTGACTCGCGCCGACAACGGGCGTCCCCGAGCGTCGAGCAACTGCAAGCCCGCATATCCGTATAGGTCGCAGTCGCGGCTCGATTTGTTTCTGACCTCGACGATGCACGCAGCCGGCGCTGAAGGTTATTACCGATATGTCTTTCGCTAGCTGGGGGAGACCCATAGGTGGACTGCGAGCCCGAGTCCGGCCCCCCGCCGCTCGCGAATCGCGTGTCTTTAGATATGGGGAGACGGTAGGCTGCGGCACCAGAGCCCCTCGTTCGGGGCTGGGTCTGGAAACCCGCTCAGCGTACCTCGGAGGTAAACGAGTGGCTCGAGGGGCGCCGGACGTACCATCCAGAGGATGCACCCGATCGGCGGGGACCGCTGGGGATGGAGCTTGACCGGCAGCCGGTCGGTTGACTTCTGCGTGTGGGTGCTCCTGCACGATGGTCTGCGTGTGCGTCCCTTCGATATCCATCCCAACGGAGACGAGCGGCTGCGCCAGCTGGACATGGACGCGGCCAGCTGGGCACGGTGGTTCGAAACCGTCGTCAACCGAGACGTGGAGGACCAGGAACGCCTTCGCGTCGGAGGCGACTTTGAACCAATGCTGGTCTATGAGTCCGATCCACCGACGATTGCAGAGCAGCTCCAGATGAAGGAAGCTCTCCGGGCTAACACGCCTCCAGCACTCTGGACGGAGAGCGCGCAAGTCGGTGAGTTGTTGGATGGCCTCTGGGACGACTACAGCAGCCGGCCCGTCCTGCGGCGAAATCGCCGCGCCAGATGGGATCGCGATGGCGAGGTGCCGGGTACGGCACAACAGCACATGGAGCTCTATAGCTCGCTGCATGAGCTAGGGTCTGACTTGCCCAGCCTGCACTGCTACCCGGTCGCCTACCCCGCTCTAGTCGTCCGCGAGGTCGCTCCGATGGCCTTGGTATTGACATCTCTCAGGCAGTGGACATGGGAGCGATACCGCGATGCGCTACTTACTGGGGTGGCGAGCCTCGCCGGAGAGACGAGACCGTAGTTCTCGTCGGCGCCGGCGCGCTGGTGGCGTCAATGACGTTCGGCACAGCCTCGCTCGGACGGCCGACCGAGCGCTATGGCCGACACATGAAGCGCGTGCGCGCATGGTGCGCGACGCGCTGATCGAAGCTGAGTCACAGTCCACGCCACCCAGGGTCGTGCGTGACGAGGGAGGCAACTTCCCGCCCCAAGAGGCGAGCTAAGGGGACGGAATTGGCCGGCACTCGGTCAAGTTTCGCCGTCATTTGAGTTCAGCGGGGTCGTATATCCAGTCGGAGGCACATCAAGACATCGCCTTCCACCTCCAGCCCCGGGGCCGAGGCCAGCGCCCGCGGCTCGCGCATCTCCCGGTTTTAGGTCGAACCGGGGAGGAGGGGCGCACGACCATCTCGACGCGATGAACACCGGGCACCCGGCTCTGGCCGAGTCGTGCCGCTCTAGGAAGGCTCGGCTTCGTGAGTTGAGACGAAAGCTGTGGCCGGCCTCGGGTCGAATGATTCGTTTTTGGCCGAATCATTTGTTATCAATTGGGCCCATCGAGACATCCCCAAGTTCAAATCCCGTTGCCCTAATGCTGCGCGACCCATCGCGCCCCAACATCTGGGATCGGACCCGGTTCGATCGCCTAGATGTTGGGGTGACTGCGATCAACTTTTGGTCGGCCTCTCTGGATGAAATTAGAACTCGGCTACTCCAAGGAAGCGTCCAGGTGGCGCCGAGGCAGCGAGGATCGCCGGCGGTCGGGTCATGACGCGACGACGGCCTCGCCGACGCGGATGGTGCCGGTGGTCAGAGGCGCGAGTCGGATACCAAACCACGTCTTGCCTTCGCGGCGCCGGCGTCTGGCCAGGGTACGGATCGGCTCCTTGCCGCCTTCAAGGGTGACCGGATCGATCGTGGTCATGACGCATCGGTCGCAGATCATCGTCTTGCGGAATTCGAGGTCACCGATCCTGATCCGCGTCCATGCCTCCTCCTCAAACGCCATCCCGCCGTCGATGACCACATTGGGCCGAAATCGAATGATGCTTAGCGGCAAGTTGGGCAGTGTGTCGGCGCTGATGTCGGAGCGATCCAGATCGGGCACATCGTCCAGGTTGGCGTCGGCAGCGATCCATGCGTTCAACTGAGCCATCGAGGCCTCGCTTACGAGCAGCAGAGGCCCCGCGTCGGCCAGCGAAAGGGTGTCGCCAGGCTTGCCGCCGTGCTGTTCGGCAATGCTGCGCGCGGTCGGGTCCCCCTGCCAGACAAGGCGTACGGGCCGGCCCACCCGCTGCGTCAGCCAGCGATTGGTTTCCTCGGAGGCCGGCCGAGCCTGGCCTTGACGGGAATGACTCACCGAAATCGGAGCCGCATAGTGCGGAGCATCGACGAGCGTCGCCGTGCCGGCGCGATCGAGGATGCGAACTCCGCTCGAGCCGACCGGCTCGGCGCGCATCCCCAGCAGCCCATACATCTCACGAGCCGTGATCTTTGTTCCGGCATCATCCACCACGCCCCACCGCTTGTCTCCAGCGATGCCCCACGGCTCGATCTCCGCCGTTTCCACATCGACACCGGCCATTGACTTGACGGCGTAGATACGAAGCGAGGTCACCTGCACAGCTCGTACACCTCCACTTCGGCTACTTTGAACGTTAGCCAGACCTCGGAACCGGACGCGACTCCTGGGTAGGCAACGGCGGCTGAGTCCATCGGGTCAAGGCTGCCGACTCCCGGACGATCAACTGGTCGAGTTCACGCGCCGCGCCAGCTGATTCGAGGACCTGGATAAATCTGTCTTCGGTGTCTTGAGACAGGACAAAAGTCGACCAATTCTTCGCCCACGGCGTGAGAGTCGGGAGGGGCGCGGACCGGCCGCGCCCCCGTCGGCTCCTTGTCAGAGGACTTCGAGGTTGGTGTGGACGGGCACCGGGTTGGCCAGGATGTCGCGAACCGGCGACGTGTCCTGCACGTACTGGCAGAGCTCTTCCAGCTGCTCTCGAGTAGCATTCGGTGACTTCACTCGGCTGCGGACCCTGATCTCGGTAAAGCCCGGGCGGCCCTTGCCGAGGCCCAGGAAGGCGTGCAGGTCGATGTCACCCTCCACTTCGTACGACAGTTCGGCGATCTCGTAGCCTTTGGCCGCGGCATTCGCGACATAGCCGACCGCGTAGCAGAACCCGAGCGCCGCCAAGCAGAGCTCGACCGCATTCGGTCCTAGATTGTTGCCGAGCAGGACAGGCGGCTCGTCGCCCTGCAGCTTGAACTGGCCTTCGCGGCGCGACCCGTCCGCCTTGCCGGCGTGGGTGAAGGGTCCGATTTCGGCCACCGAATGGGTGCCTTCCTGCCACAGGGTCGTGGCCTTGAAAGTCATTTTCGCGACCGAGGCGTTCTCCTGGATCGCTCCGATCGTCGCCACCAGCTGGTCCACGTTGATCCCGTTACGTATCGCTACCGTCGCCATCTTCCAGACCTCCACTTGTTAACGGCTCAATGAAGCCTCTTGTTGTGAGCCTCTTGTAAGTAAGAGACGCCGGCGACGAGCTCAGTGATTGCCGTGCAATAAGTGGGTGAGTAGGACCGTCTCGAGGCGCCAAACGCTGTCTATCCCAGCGCCGGTTTTCTGGCCCGGACGATTACGGCGACGGCCAGGTGCCGCTGCCGGCTCGGTGAAAGGGTTTGCCGCATGACTTCGATCAGGTTTGGTGTGAACAGGGGATAGTCCGAGATCTCATCGATTCCGTACCCGGTGTGACCAAAGAACTCCACCGCGACGAAACCTGCTTTGGAGAGTTTTCTGGCGAAGACACGCTCCGCCACAGCGCCCGATATTCAACCGGCCCAGGCGGCATCGCTGGTCTTCACCTCCAGCGGCAGCTCTGACTCGACGAGCAGGTCGGCCATCGTGAGCCGGCCGCCCGGTCGGAGAACTCGATAGAGCTCGGCCAGCACGCGAGACTTGCGCGGGGAGAGGTTGATGACACCGTTCGAGATAACGGCGTCCACCGAGTCAGCCGGAAGAGGTATCGCCTCCATCTCGCCATGCAGGAATTCACAACTATCGCCTACACCGGCGGCGGCGGCGTTGGCCCTGGCTCGCGCGAGCATCTCCTCAATCACGTCGATCCCAATCACGCGGCCGCCGGGACTCACAAAGTTCGCCGCGAGGATTGAGTCGATGCCACCTCCGGAACCCACATCGAGCACGGTCTCTCCCGGCCGCAGTTCCGCGCGGCGGACCGGGTTGCCAACGCCCAGCGCCCAGGTCACGGCGCCCTCGGGCAGGAGCCGTCGTTCATCCTCACTGTAGAGGCGCGCGACCACCGCTTCGCCGGCTCCCGTGCCGATCGCCTGGTAGGCGTCGGCAACCGCGGCCTTGATGTGCTGTTGGTGAAGGAGATCCGTCTCGCCGGCGATGTGCCCGAGGCCGCGGATCACCTTTCCAGCTCCTTGACAAATCGCGCCATCCGCTCCCTGACTTCGGCCGGAAGTTCATCGACCGACCGCTGATCCTCGAGAACACTCTGCAAGACTCTGGCGAACTCCAGCTCTCCACAACATTGCCTGCAGATGCCTAGATGGTCATCGACCAACTGCTGCTGCTTGGGTGCCAGGTCATCATCGAGGTACTGCCAGAACTGTTTGACCGCTTCAGTGCAGGTGATCAAGGCACAACACTCTCCTTCATGTGTGATTTCGTCAACAGCCCCTCCCGATCGGCATAGTTCCAGAGGTCCCGCTCGAAGAGCTTCCGCGCCCGGTGCAGCCGGGCGAGGATAGTTCCCAGAGGGGCCCCCAGATTGCGGGCGATCTCCTTGGTGGAATACCCCTCGACGTAATGCAGTACAAGCGGCGCCCGGTAGATCTCAGGCATTGCAAGCAGGATCGCCAGGACATCATCGCGGCCGAACTGTGCGATGAAATCGAGGTGCAGCGAATCGGAGTAAGGGAACGGGTCCTCTTCCTCCACCTTTCGGTAGAGCGAATACTCGTCCACGTCATCAAACGCGAGCTCGTCGATCGACCGCTTCGATCGCCGGAGGCCGTCCCGGTAGACGTTCAGCATAATCGCGCTCATCCAGGCCGGCCCAGCTTCGACATGCTGGAGTTGGCCGAACCGCTGATAAGCGCGCATGAGAGTTTCCTGAACGAGGTCCTCCGCGCCGCGGTTCGCGAGTCGGCGGGCGAGGCGGTAGATCCGCGGCAGGCTGGCCATGGCGACCTCGGAGAAGCCCGCCTGCGCTGTCTTTCCACCCGCCATGATGGTCAAAGCCTAGACTCGCGCAAAGTCATCACTCTTAAGAGACGACGCTGACCTGCTCATTTATTGCGATCGCCGTGAGATGCAATAAGAAATCGGCGCCCGGCGTCTCATGAATCAGGAGGTGATGAAATGAATTGTCCCAAGTGTGGTGGCGAGACTGAGGGTTGGAAGTGTGCCATCTGCGGTGCCGAAGCCGACGAGCATGATCCACAGCACACCCACTCCGGTTCGGATCGTTACTGCACGTTGAAGTGCAAGGACTGTGGCAAGGCCGACGTCCATTGCACCTGCTGAGCAGGGGCGCCGTGTTGAGACTGTGTAGATGATGCCGGCCGAGCTGACCGCGGAAGAGCAGACGGCGATCCTGGCCGAGCGATACTCGCAACGGGCCGAGGCCTATGACAAGTTCTGGAGCCCGGTGATCCGTCCCGCCGGCGAACGTCTGGTCAGTCAGCTACCTCTCGGATCTGCGAGCAGCATCATCGACGTCGGCACCGGCGCGGGCGCGCTTTTCCCCGCAATTGCGCGAGCGGCTCCGAGCGCAACGATCCTGGGTGTCGATCGTTCGGAAGGCATGCTTCGCCTGGCGAGAAAAAAGTACCCAGGTTGGCTGGCGCTCATGGACGTGCAAAACTTGGCGCTATCCGCCTATCGATTCGATGCGGCGGTTGTCGCCTTCATCTTGTTTCATCTACCAACGCCCGAAAGATGTCTCAGTGAGGTCAATCGCGTGCTGAAGCCTGCAGGCGTGGTTGGCACGATAACGTGGGCGGCCGAGCGAACTCCGACGGCCGGCGCCGTGTGGGACGAGGAGCTGGGAGCAGTCGGCGCCCAAGTTATCGAGCTCCCGGCCACCGATAACCGCGCATGCTGCGACACCGAGCAAAAGGTGACGGCGCTGTTGGAGCAAACGGGCTTTGTCGTGATCCGAGTGTGGTCAGAGTCCATCGAATATCGATGGCGGCGCGAAGATTACTTCGATTACCAGACGCGCAGTACCTCGCGACTGCGTCTCCTGTCGTTGGACGAGGGTGTGCGTGAGGCGTGCCTCGGCCGGATTCGCAAACGATTATCCGGCGCGGATGAGAACGAATACGTGTACACGGGCGACGTGGTTATGGCGATGGCTCGGAAATCTGATGCTGGCATGCAGACACCGGGAGAGACCGATGGCTGACATTCTCAACGTGGTGGACATTGACGAACTTCGTCACCAAGTCCGTCAAAAGTACCGCGATGTGGCCGCCGATCCGAGCGGCACTCAGCATGTCCATCACTTCCACACCGGCCGAACGCACGCGGTGCGGCTCGGGTACCCAGCGCATCCCTTGAGCGAACTTCCGGACGAAGCATGCGATGCATTTGCGGGCATGGGCAATCCCTTCTTTTGGGGCGGCCCCAAACCCGGCGAGAAGGTTGTTGATCTTGGATCTGGAGGCGGCATGGATTCTCTCCTGGCAGCGCTCTGGGTGGGCAGCGAGGGGCGTGTTATCGGAGTTGACATGACGCCCGAGATGCTCGATCGCAGCCGTGCGATCGCCGAGAAGATGGGTTTGAAGAATGTCGAGTTCCGCGAAGGCCTGATCGAAGATCTCCCTGTGGACGACGGCTGGGCGGATGTCGTCATCTCCAATGGGGTGATCAACCTCTGCCCTGACAAGATTGGCGTCTACAGGCAGATCTTCCGCGTGCTGAAGCCGGGCGGCAGGATGACTGTGGCTGACATTTGCTTGGAGCGTCCAGTTCCCGAGGAAGCCCTCCATGACATTGATCTCTGGACTGGTTGAATCGCAGGTGCCCTGCCGTGTGCAGGGTGGGAGACGGTGATCAGCGCCGCCGGGCTGATGGATGTCGAGCTGGCGAATCCGATCGACGCCTTTGCCGGTGCCAGCGGAGAGGCCAGCGCGAGGGAGTTCGGAACATTGGGCTATTCGATTCGAGCGCGTAAGCCGGTTGAATAAAGTGCGCTTGCCTGCTGACAGAGCGACGGTACTGGTCGGCGTGACGCTTGTCGCAGTCACGGTAGCTGCCTGGGTTGCATTTTTGGCACAGGCGGTTTCGCCCACCAGCATTGCGATGGACACGATGTCCTCCGGCGCGGACCTCGCCGGCGCGACTGGTTTCATTGCCGCATGGGTCGTGATGATGGCCGCCATGATGCTGCCGTCGGCAGCGCCACTAGTGCTGCTTTATCGCGCGGCCGGAGCTGATGGGCGCGTGGCAAATACGGTCCCACTCGTCGCCGGCTACCTGGTCGCGTGGGCGGTTTTCGGCGCCTTGGTATACGCCGCGCAACAGGCGCTTGGCGCGGTGGTCCAGTCCAACGCTACGTTGGGCAATGCGAGACCCTACGCCGTGGCTGGGATTCTCGCTATCGCGGGCGTCTACCAGTTCACTCCACTCAAGCAGGCATGCCTGCGCGAGTGCCGTTCCCCACTTGACTTTCTGATGCATCGCTGGCGCGGTGCGGGCGCATTTGATGCTCTCCGATTGGGAGTCGAACATGGCGCCTACTGCGTCGGCTGCTGCTGGGGCCTCATGGCGGTACTGGTGATCGCGGGCGCTATGAGCCTGCTGTGGGTGGTGCTTATCGGGCTCATCGTATTCGTGGAGAAGCTGATGCCTTTCGGCGAGCGGGGCGCGCACCTGACTGGAGCTGGGCTTGGGTTGTTGGCAGTAGTAGTGGCTGTACATCCGGATCTTTCGATGTGGCTTCGCGGTGGCATAGGGATCTAGTCAGAACAGTTGAAGGAGGCTTAGAAAATGGCACATTCCCCGGCGGAGAAATGGAAACTGAAGGGCACCGTCCTGATCGCGTGCAACTGCGATTACGGCTGCCCGTGCAACTTCAACGCTCTGCCCACCCACGGGCACTGCGAAGGCGGCTGGGCCTGGCACGTGATGGACGGCCGCTACGGGGGGCTTGACCTCAGCGGACTTACTTTTTCGATTGCCGCTGACTGGCCCAAGGCGATCCATGACGGCAACGGCGAGGCTGCTGTGCTAATCGACGAGCGGGCGAATGAGGCCCAACGCGAAGCACTCAAGACGCTGGTGTCCGGGTCGGCAGGCGGCCCCTGGGGCATCCTCAAGAACACCTGGACCAAAGTGCATGAGCCGAGATACGTGGCGTTCGAGATCAACCTGGCCGAGCAACGGAGCCACGTGAAAGCCGGGGACATCCTCGAGCTCGAGATGGAGCCGATTCGAAACCCGGTGACCGCGGCTGAGGTCACGCCGGGCGCAGTTCTGCCGGAAGGCTTCATCACAAAAGATCCGCGCTTCGCGTCGTCAAAGTTATTTCGCGTGCAGGAGGGTGTGCACTACGACCACAGTGGCAAGTACGCCGCCTTCGGATCGTTCGACTACATAGGCCCATGAGATCCAGATCATCACTTTGAGGCCGCCGTTTCTGACCGCGCCCGTCGACCTGGTGATCGCATCTCATCTAGTAGTTCATGTAGTAATTCGAGCGACATCGGTGGACGAAATCGGTTGCTAACGTCTACCTAACTGCGCGAATAGAGCTCAAAACCCTCGGAAACGGTCTCGCTGGACGGTACCGCCTAGAGTTCGGGACCGTGAGGCCCCGGGTTCAAATCCCGGGTTCCCGGGGAGGCGGGACACTATTTGA
>PLJM01000011.1 GCA_003139695.1 Candidatus Dormiibacterota bacterium
TTAAAAGCGGGAAGCCCGCTTGCGCGAGCTTCCCAAGGCTGGGGTGGGGGCGTGATGTCGAAATTGGTGGCCGGGTTACCGGCGGACGATATGGTAGCACAGAGGTCCGCCGTCCACAAGATATAGACAACTGGGGACAAATCCGTTGAAAACTCCGATCCCGCTCGACATGGAACCGATGCTCTCGGCCCCCAGCGACACCGGAATTCCCAAGGGGGAACGCTGGGAGTACGAGCCAAAATGGGACGGTTTTCGCACCCTGGTGTACCGCGACGGTGATGAGGTGGCCCTGATCAGCCGCGGTTCCCGGCCGATGACCCGCTACTTTCCCGAGGTCCTGCCGGCCTTTCGTTCGCTGGGCCCAAACCGGCTGGTCCTGGACGGGGAGCTCATCGTCGTCGGTAAAGGAGGGCTCGATTTCGGCGCCCTGCAGCAGCGCATCCACCCCGCCGACTCGCGGGTCCGCATGCTCAGCGCCGCCACCCCGGCGTGGTTTGTTGCCTTCGACCTGCTGGCGGAGGGCGACGAGGACCTACGGGCTCTGCCATTGGGGGAGCGGCGCAAGCGCCTCGAGAAGTTGATGAAGGGCGCGAAGTCGCCGATCTTTCTCACCCCTTACACGCGAGACCCGAAGACCGCCGAGAAATGGTTCGAGCAGTTCGAGGGCGCGGGTCTCGACGGCGTGATCGCGAAGTCGTGGGATGGCGCTTACGTTCCGGGAAAGCGGAATTGGGTGAAGATCAAGCACCAGCGCACCGCCGACTGCGTCGTCATCGGCTGGCGCAAGTCAAATGATGGACAGTCGCTGGGGTCCCTTCTGCTCGGCCTGTACGACGGCAAAGGCACGCTGCATTACGTCGGCCACACCTCCTCCTTCAGCGCCGCGGAAAGAAAGGAGCTGATCGCCAAGCTAAAGCCGCTGACGACCGAGACGCCCAAAGAATGGTCGGAGGCGGATGGCCGCATGCCTGGCGGGCAGAGTCGGTGGTCGCGCGGCAAGGAGGCCGAGTGGGTGACGGTCCGACCCGAGCTGGTGTGCGAGGTCGCTTACGACAAGCTGGAAGCCGGCCAGCGCTTCCGACATGCAACCAGATTCCTGCGCTGGCGTACCGATAAGCCGCCGAAGAAATGCGGCTTCGACCAGATCACGTCAGCCGTTGAGTTCGACGTCCGAGGGATTTTCGGAAGCAAGTAGCAGGGGTCGAGCCCCGGCTCCGCCGGGTCCGTAGTACTTCATCGCGGCGTGGCCGAGGCCGGTCACCGCCAGCCAATCAAAGCCGGCGCCTGCGGCAACACCGACTCCCAATGGCACGACGCGCGCTGCCACCTTCGCCACTCCGGTGCTGGCAACACGAGCAAGGATGCGACTAAGAATCCGGCCGCCGCCGTGGGTCAGAAGAATCGCGGGCAGCCGGCGGACCGCGGCAAGTGCGACCCGCTCTCCGCCCGCAACCAGGACATCTTCTCGAAGCTTCACAGCGCCACTCGTGATGCCGACCACGACGAGAGCTTCGAGGACGCGGTCGTCGGAGCTGCCGAGCTCGTGTCCGTAGATGATCGCGATGGCGAGCACCAGCTCGATCTCCTGCTCGAGCGCGTACAGCGCCTGGCTCGTGAGGGTCCCGACCGCCAGCATTGTGCCCAGCCCCGGCGCAATCGAGACCGCGCCGCTGATAGCACCAGTCGTGGCCACCCGCCTGCGGGTGGAACGGATCAGCCGCCGCGCCAGTTGGTCATTTGTGAGGTGCGGATTGGCTTCCTGCAACAGCCGGACCCGGGAGCGAATCGCCGGCTCGCGGTTGCTCACGGCGCGAGAGAGGCTGTGGAGGACCATGCGCAGCTGTGGTGGCAGCTTGTCAAGGTCCATCTGAGAACAGGTTACCCGGCCCAGCCGCCTCCTTCGCAAGTGCGAGCCATTCGCACCTTCGAGGAGGGTGATTTGAATATCTACTTGCGACCTTGTCGCGATAACGGTTAACCTCGGCGTGTGGCCTCCATGACTGCCCTTCTACGACAGTCATTCGACCGCGGAGAGCGCAGCCGCCTGGCGGCGTTCTTCGGCGGGGTAGGGCTGCTCCATGTCGCCGGATGGGGACTCCTGATCTTCTATGGCGCCGGCCACCCCACGATCCTGGCGCTCGGCGGCCTTGCGTACACGTTCGGGTTGCGCCACGCGTTCGACGCCGACCACATCGCGGCCATCGACAACACCACCCGCAAGCTTCTTCAGGACGGTCGTAAGCCGGTTGGAGTCGGGTTCTTCTTCTCGCTCGGCCACTCCTCGGTGGTCTTCTTGATTGCGGCTGCGTTGGGCCTTGCGGTCAAGTGGATCGTCGAAGGCGTCTCCGGCAATGGGGGAGAGCTGCGGATCGTCGGGAGCCTCGTCGCGGGCCTGGTCTCCGGCGGGTTCCTCGTGGTGATCGGGCTGATGAACCTCGTGATCCTGCTGGACATCGTTCGGGTCTATCGCCGCATGAAAGGTGGGGAATACGACAGCGAATCGCTCGAGCACGAGCTCACCGCCGGCGGGCTCATGACCAAAATCTTTGGGCGCCTGTTCCGGGTCATCAAGCACAGCTGGCAGATGTATTTCGTGGGATTTCTGTTCGGCCTCGGCTTCGACACCGCGTCGGAGGTTGCCCTCCTTGCTGTTTCGGCCGGCGCTGCCGCCAATGGCATCCCGTTTGGGGCCATCATCGCTCTGCCCCTGATCTTCGCGGCCGGCATGTCGCTCATGGACACCGCCGATGGAGCGTTCATGGCCAAGGCCTATTCATGGGCGTTCGCCAGCCCCGTCCGCAAGGTGTTCTACAACCTGACGATGACGAGCCTGTCGGTGTTCGTGGCGCTCTTCGTCGGACTCGTGGAGCTGCTGCAGGTTCTCATCCACTCGCTCAACCTGAAAGGTGGCGTGTTCAGCGCCATCGCCGGCTTCGACCTCATCGGCAGGGCGGGCTACGTCATAGTCGCGGCCTTCGTGCTGGCCTGGGCAGCCGCATTCGTGATCTACAAGGCGCGCCGTATCGATGAGCGGTGGGCGGCGCTGGTGGAAGAGGTCGCCTAGCTCTCCAACGAAAGGCCCACCATCGTCACGGGGTGGGGGCGTCGTCTCGCAGCAGCCCTTTGGCCTTGAGGTCGTGCCACAGCGCCGGCGGGATGTCCACCTCGAACATGCTTAGGCTCTCGTCGAGCTGATCCACCGATCGGCAACCGACGACAACGCAGCTCACTGAAGGATGGCCAAGCGGAAATTGCAGTGCCGCGGCTTTGAGTGGCACACCGTGACTGTCACAGACGGCACGAATCTTTCGCGCGCGCTCGAGGAGAGGCTGCGGCGCGGCCGTGTAGTTATATCGCGCGCCTGGCTTGGGATCCGCGAGGATCCCGCTGTTGTAGACGCCGGCTGCGATGATCGCGATGCCGCGCTCGACGCAGATGGGGAGGAGCTCGTCGAGGGCGACCTGGTCGAGGAGGGTGTAGCGGCCGGCAAGCAGGAAGCAGTCGAAATTCCCTTCTCGCGCGAAGCGGGCGAGCATCTCGGCCTGGTTCATGCCGGCGCCGACTGCTTGAATTACTCCTTCCGAGCGCAGATGGTCCAGTGCTTTGTAAGCGCCGCGAATCGCGTCGTCGTAATGGTCGTCCGGGTCGTGGATGTGAAGGATGTCGATGCGCCCCAGCTGCAAGCGCCCGAGGCTCTCATCCACCGAACGCAACACTCCGTCGTAGGTGAAATCGAATACCGGGTTGACGGGCGGTGTGCCCTGGAAATTCTGGCTGGGCTCTGGCGGGGCGTCAGCGCGGAGCAGGCGTCCGACCTTGCTGGCGAGCACGAACTCCTCTCGCAGCTGGTCATGGAGGGCCTTCCCGAGACGCATCTCAGCCAGGCCGAATCCGTACAGAGGCGCGGTGTCGAAATGCCGGATGCCCGCGTCCCACGCCCGAGAGATCACAGCCAGGGCCTGCTCCTCGGGCACGGCTTCGTAAAGGCCGGCGAGCGGCGCCGTGCCAAGGCCGAAACGGGTCACTTCAAGGGAAGTGCGTCCGAGCCGTGCGCGCTCGCCCGGATTCATCAGGCGATGTCTCCCGCGTCGAACATGGGCTTTAGCCTATATCGGACATGGCGACCAAGATCCTGCGGGCGACGGCACGAGATATCCGCTTTCCCACCTCACGAACGCTCGACGGGTCGGACGCCATGAGCGCTGACCCAGACTATTCGGCCGCCTACGTTGTCCTCGAGACGGACCATCCCTCCGGCCTGGAGGGGCATGGGCTCACATTCACGACAGGGCGGGGCACCGAGCTCTGCGTCGCCGCGGCGAAGCTGCTGGCCGTTCAGGTCGTCGGTCGGACCATCGAAGAGATCGCAGCCGACATGTCGGGCTTCTGGCGCGGGTTGGTGGGAGACAGCCAGCTCAGGTGGCTTGGCCCCGAGAAGGGCGTCGTCCATCTCGCCACAGCGGCACTCGTCAATGCGGTGTGGGACCTCTACGCGAAGGTCGAGGACAAGCCTCTGTGGAAGCTCCTGTCCGATATGTCTCCGGATGAGCTGGTGGCGTGTGTGGACTTCCGATACATCGATGACGTGCTGCCGCCCGACGAAGCGCTCGAGATCCTCCGCCTCAACGTTGCCACCCGACCCGCGCGCGAGGTGGAGATGCTTCGAGAAGGCTTCCCGGCGTACACGACCTCGGCGGGCTGGCTGGGCTACTCGGACGAGAAGATCCGGGTCCTGGCCGAGCAGGCGATGGCTGCGGGCTTCACGCAGCTGAAGATGAAGGTTGGCGGCGACCCGGAGTCGGACTTACGGCGGGCACGAATATTGCGCGAAGCCATCGGCCCGGATCGGCAGCTCATGGTCGACGCGAACCAGGTCTGGGGAGTCGACGAGGCGATCAATGCGATGCGGAGCCTGGCTGAGGTGAAGCCGTGGTGGATCGAGGAGCCGACCAGTCCCGATGACGTCCTCGGCCACCGGCGCATCCGCGAGGCGGTAGCGCCCATCGGTGTCGCGACCGGCGAGCACGTGCACAACCGCGTGATGTGGAAGCAATTTCTGCAAGCCGGGGCCATTGACTTCTGCCAGATCGACAGCTGCAGATTGGGCGGGGTCAATGAGGTTATCGCCGTGTTGCTGCTGGCCGCCAAGTTTGGGGTGCCGGTATGCCCGCATGCGGGTGGGGTTGGCCTGTGCGAATACGTCCAGCACATCGCGATCTTTGACTACATAGCCGTCGGCGGATCGCTCGACAACCGAACGTGCGAATACGTCGACCATCTCCACGAGCACTTCGTGCATCCGGTCCGGGTGGAACACGGACGCTACATGCCGCCAACAGCACCCGGCTACAGCGCAGAGATGAAGCCTGAATCGCTCGCGGTCTATGAGTACCCGGGCGGCAAGGCCTGGACCGATTAGCTGTTGATCTTGTCGCTGTCGTAGGTGATGCCGTCTGCCGGCGTCGCCGCCAACGCTTCAATCTCAGGGTCGTTGATGATGGCGTCGATCAGCGCCTGCGGTCCGCCGACATAGGTGTAGGGGAAGTCGATCTCAGAAGCCACGCACCAGGCTCGGTCGTCAGGCCACCACAGGTTCGGTCCGTCCTCCCAACTCAGCGCTTTGGTCAAGGGTGCGTGGTAGATGAGATAGTCGCGACCAGGCAGCCGGACCCGCGGACCGTCGGGCCGGGGAGGCCGCGGCGTCGACAAGCGAAGCTGAACGCGGCTTAGCGCAATACGCAAGCGTGCGAACGGCGGCCGTGCCGCGACAAAAACATTTGCACTACCCGGATAGCCGTATCCGTCCCACAGGCAGAACCAGCACGAGTCTGGCGTACTCGTATGCGCTGAGAGCAGCGCGACGAGCGCTGCGGCTTGGCGGTCCGATAGGACGCCGAGCTTCGGGGGGTCCGGATCCAAGTCAGGCGGCGCGATAGTGTGGAACTGCATCTCCGGGTGAACAGTCTTGCCGCTCTGGGCGGCGACATCGGACCACCGAACGTCAACGCCGGGGTGCCCGGCATTGGCCGGGTGAAAGATGCGTGCATAAGCCCGGAAGACTGGCGGGACCACAGAGCCGACGTCCTGCGCGAACGGGTGGACACTGTCACGTATCCAGTCCGCGGCTTGAACCTGGTCGCTCACCGGGAGCCTTGGCCACTGCATGTGCCAACTGTGGCACCGAACCGAATGCGTTGCGGCTTAGGTTTGGTCGGCGCCTTCTTTGAACAGACCTTCGAGGTCCAGCTTCCGGTTGCCGAATGTCAAATGGCCGTCCTCGTCGCGCGGCCACTGGTCCTCAGGCCGGTCCCAGGCCAGTTCAAGCCCGTTTCCATCGGGGTCGCTCAGGTAAAGAGCTTCGTGGGTGCCGTGGTCGTTGTACCCGTCGAGCGGCCAGTTGGCAGCCGCGAGCCTGCGAAACGCGTCGCCCAGGGCGGCGCGCGTCGGATATTTGATGGCGACGTGGTAGAGACCGGTGGTTCCGGGCGGTGGAGGGTTGCCGCCCTTTGACTCCCACGTGTTGAAGCCGAGGTGGTGGTGGTACCCGCCGGCGGACAGGAACAGGGCTTGTGGCATCCGGAATATGACGTCGAAGCCGAGGACGCCCACGTAGAAGGAATGAACGCGATCGATGTCGGCGGTCTTCAGGTGGACGTGGCCGATGCTCACTCCGGCGTCGATAGGCTTGGAGCTGCGCTCGCGCGGCGTCACGTTCTGGATTAGCTGGTGCTTCATTTCTCTCTCCTCATACCTCCGCTGGAGGCACTCGAAACCAGAACCGGGGGGACTGGGGGTTTGTTCGGCAGCGGACGACCATAAATGCCCTTCTGGACGCCCGATTTCTCAGGACCCGACCGTTCGTGCCCGAATGGCGGGCTTCCAGGGCTTTTCGGGCATGCTTGGTACCGTGGAATCGCCGCCGCCTTCGAAGCTCACCTGGTCGCCCGCCCGTGAGCCGGCTCGGACGGCGATCGACGGGGACTTGGTCCGGCTGGAGGTGCTCGATCCCGAGCGCCACGCTGCTTCTCTGTTCACCTCGTCGCATGTGCCCGGCGCCGACGATCTCTGGCGGCACCTCCCCTACGGTCCCTTCGCCGCCCAGGTGGAGTTCACCGCCTGGCTCGAGCAGCGCGCCGCGTCGGCCGATCCGCTCTTCTTCGCGGTGATCGACTGGGAGTCGATGCGCGCGCTGGGGATGGCCAGCTACTTGCGGATCGAGCCCGCGCACGGCGTGATCGAGATCGGCCACATCTGGTTCGCGCCCGAGCTCCAGCGCACGCGCCAGGCGACTGAAGCGATCTTCCTCCTGGCCAGGACTGCGTTCGATGACCTCGGCTATCGCCGGCTCGAGTGGAAGTGCGATTCTCTCAACCTTGCCTCGCGGCGGGCGGCCGAGCGCTTCGGGTTCACGTACGAGGGCATCTTCCGCCAGCACATGATCGTCAAGGGTCGCAATCGCGACACCGCCTGGTTCTCGATGACCGATGGCGAGTGGCCGGTCAGGCGGGCGGCCTTCGAGGCCTGGCTGGCGCCCGAGAACTTCGACGAGGCCGGCCGCCAGCGTCGATCGTTGGTGGAGCTGCGGAAGTCGATCGATGCCGGTAGTGCTTAGCCGGACGTCCCCTCCGGCCCCGGCTGGGCCACCTCCCCGGCGAGCGGGGAGGACTACCGGTCGGCTGTTGCCGACCTACCCTCAGGCCCTTCAGAGAAACGCTTAATCGTCTAGCTGCAGCCGGTCGTCGCTCCGCAGTTCAGGCACTTGTAGCACGAGCCTGAGCGCACCGTGATCGCGCCGCAGTCGGCGCAGGCCGGGGCGTCGGTGTTGACGAATGCGATGCGCTGGAAACTGCCGCCGCCGTTGCCATTGGTCACCGGCGATGCGATGACCTTCAGCTCGGTCGCCGTCTGCGTTTCTTTGCTTGATGCCGCCGGGGCCGAAAGAGCGATGGGATCGACTGACGGCGCCGGCTCGCGCCGGATGATGCCCACCTCGTCCTGCGCGTCGAGCGGCAGGAAGTGGCTCGCCATCCACCGGAAGATGTAGTCGACGATCGACTTTGCGATCGGGATCTCCTTGTTCTTGGTGAACCCGGAGGGCTCGAACCGCATGTGGCTGAACTTGTCGACCATGAACTTCACCGGCACTCCGAACTGGAGCGCGTATGAGGTCTGGGTGGCGAAGGCGTCCATGAGGCCCGAGATAGTCGAGCCCTCCTTGGCCATGGTCACGAACAGCTCGCCCGGCGTGCCGTCCTCGAACAGGCCGACCGTCAGGTAGCCCTCGTGGCCCTGGATGTCGAACTTGTGGGTGATCGCCTTGCGCTCGTCGGGCAGCTTGCGCCGCATGGCCCGGTACTCGACCTCGACCGGCGCTACCTTCTCCTTGTCGCGTGAAGTCGAGAGCGGCTGTGAGCGCTTGCAGCCATCGCGATAGATCGCGATGCACTTGAGGCCCAGCTTCCAGGACTCGAAGTAGGTCTGCTCGATGTCTTCCACTTTGGCGTCGGTGGGGAGGTTCACGGTCTTGGACATCGAACCGGAGATGAACGGCTGGATTCCGGCCATCATCCTCACGTGTCCCATCGGAGCGATCGAGCGCGTGCCATTGACGGGTTTGAAGGCGCAATCGAAGACCTTCAAGTGCTCCTCGGCCAGGTGTGGGGCACCTTCGATCGTGTCGTTCTCGTCGATGAAGATGACGATCTCCTTCACCTGGTGCTCGTCGTAGCCCAGCTTGCGCAGGGCGGCGGGCACCGTGCCGTTCACGATCTTCAGGAGTCCGCCGCCAACGAGCTTCTTGTACTTGACCAGCGCGAGGTCGGGCTCGATGCCGGTGGTGTCGCAATCCATCATCAAGCCGATGGTCCCCGTTGGTGCAAGGACTGTGGCCTGCGCGTTGCGGTAGCCGTGGGCGCGGCCGAGCTTGACCGCCTCGTCCCAGGTGATGCGTGCGGCATCGACGACGTCCGCTGACTCTGGAGAGGTGCTGAGCTGGTGCGCCGCCTGGCGGTGCTTCTCCATCACCCGCAGCATCGGCTCGCGGTTCTTGGCGTACTCGCTGAACGGTCCCTTGACCTGAGCCATGCGTGCCGACTGGGCGAAGGCCTCACCGGTCATGATCGCGGTGACCGCGCCGGCAAACCGGGCGCCTTCAGCGGAGTCGTAGGCCAGGCCCATCGACATCAGCAGGGCGCCGAGGTTGGCGTAGCCGAGACCCAGCGGACGAAGCGCCTCGGAGTTCTTGCCGATTGCGGGAGTGGGGTAGGAGGCGTTTGAGACGAGGATCTCCTGACCCGTAAAGCAGATGTCGACGGCGCGCTTGAATCGATCGATGTTGAAGGTGCCGTCCTCCGACTGGAACTTCATCAGGTTGAGCGAAAGCAGGTTGCACGCGGTGTCGTCGAGGAAGACGAACTCGCTACATGGATTCGTGGCGTTGATGCGACCGGTGTTCGGGACGACGTTCCAGTCCTGGATGGTGGTGTCGAACTGGAGGCCAGGGTCGCCGCAGATCCATGTCGCGTCGGCGATCTCACGCCACAGGGTGCGCGCCTTGTAGGTGTCGACCGTTCTGCCGCCAACGACGGCCTTGGTTTCCCAATCCTTGTCCGACTCGACCGCCTTCATGAACTCGTCGCTCACGCGGACCGAGTTGTTCGCGTTCTGGAACTGGACCGAGTCGTAGGCGCCGCCGGGCACGTTGAAGCCGACGTTGTAGCCGGCCTCGATCAGGGCCCACGCCTTCTTCTCCTCCTCCGCCTTGCAGCGGATGAAGTCGAGGACGTCAGGGTGATCGGCGTTGAGGATTACCATCTTGGCCGCGCGCCTCGTGGTGCCGCCCGACTTGATCGAGCCTGCGAACGAGTCGTAGCCCTTCATGAAGGAGACGGGGCCCGAGGCGGTACCGCCGCCCGAGAGCTGCTCCCTGGACGACCGCAGGACCGACAGGTTGGTGCCGGTGCCGCTGCCGAACTTGAACAGCATGCCTTCGGTCTTGACCAGGTCCAGGATCGATTCCATCGAATCCTGCACCGAGTTGATGAAGCAGGCAGAGCCCTGCTGAGAACGCCCGGGCACGCCGATGTTGAACCAGACCGGGCTGTTGAACGACGCCTGCTGGGTGACCAGGAGGAAGCGAAGCTCCTCGGCCCAGTTCTCGGCGTCCTCTTCGCCGGCGAAGTAGCCGCCCTCGCGGCCCCACTTGGCGAGGGTGTCGACGACCCGGTCGATGATCTGGCGGACGCTGGTCTCGCGCTCGGGGCTGTCGGCGCCGCCGCGGAAATACTTCTGTGCCACGACGTTGATCGCCAGCTGCGACCAGGAGCGGGGGACCTCGACGTCCTTCTGCTCGAAGATGACCTGGCCCTTCTCGCCGGTGATCCCCGCGGTGCGCCGCTCCCACTCGATCAAGTCGAAGGCGTGGCTGCCGGGAGGTGTGAAAAAGCGTTCGAAGCGGAGCCCACGCACTTTCCCTGATTGTGCGCCCTTGTGGTTTCCGTTTCGGCGGGCTACGGCGAGGTCGGCTACATTCTTGGCCATTTTTAGAGAACGCCTCCTTAATTCATCCCCGACGCGGGTGTTTTCAAATCGTTTGCTGGGTCGTGTGGTGCGACGTCTGCTGGGTCGTGGAATTTGTCAGTTTGGGGATGCAAGAGGCCCCAGAGCATGCCCGCCACTTATGCCCCAGGGCCTCGATGTAACGCTGCTGAATATACGCGCAGGCTTTTCAGCTTGTCAAGCCCCAAAACACAAGATGTTAGGTGTCGTAGGGCCTTTGAACCCCACATATAGGTGGATTACCTGTGGACAACCCTGGTGATGAGTTGGGCACAGGCTGGGCATTGGCTGGGGGAAACCTGGCAAAACCGGCCTACTGGGTCGAATCGACGAGAGCCAGGCCCAGCTCTGAGTAGGCGGGCTGCCCACGGCCGTTCGGCTCTGTGGAAATCTCCCCGTTTCCGGGGTCCGCCACCTGGACGCTCTGCGCCGAGGCGCGGATCCGGGCGGAGACCTGCTTGCCCTCCCCGTAGGCGTTCTGGAGCATGGTCACGGCCCTCTGGAGCTTGTTCTCCAGCACGCCTTCCAGCGTGTCCAGGTGCCTCTCGACGTCGATGAGGGCCGACTGCAATTTCTCCATGTCGACGCTCCGGGCGAACTGCAGGTGCAGCTGGTAGAGGGTCAGGAGGTAGGGAAGCGCCATCGCGTAGCCGACCACCATCACATGCCTCTGGTGGGCGCCGACGATGGCGCCGCGACACACGTCATAGGCCGCGTCCGGGATCACCGCCAGGGCAAAGGGAGACGTGGTGGCGGGATCGATGTACTGGCTGACCTCGCGCACCCTGCGCTCGACCTCGCGCTCGACCTGGGCGGTGAGCTGGGCCCGGCGCGGGGCATCCAGTCCAGGCTCTGCCAGCTGCTCGAGGGCGTTGCTGGAGACCCACTTGGAGTCGATTGGGAGAAGCTTGCCGCCGGGCAGACGGAGCGCCAGCTCGACCACCTTGCCGCCGACCCAGACGTTGCGCTGCAGCATCTCGGGGGGAAGGTGCTTGAGGGTCTCCTCCAGGATGTTCTCGCCCGCGGCGCCGCGGGTGGAGCTGCCGGCTATGACGCTCTCGAGGCGCCGCAAGCTGGCCCGGGCCTCGTCCTCGACGGGCTGGCGGGCGCTGATGGCTGAGCGCAGGCCTTCGACCACCGACTGCGTCTGCGTCAGGCGCTCGCGGAGCTCCGCCGCCTGTGACTCCTGGGTCTGGCCTCCGGCCTCCAGGCGGCTGCGCAGCTCCGCCACGTCCCGGACCTGCCCGTCGGCCCGCCTCACCAGGCTCCAGACCAGGGCGGCCACGACGCCAACCGCGAGCAGTACACATACAAGGAGGAGGGCGAACAAGAGTTCGAGCAGCGACATGTTGGGCATTGTAGTCCGCGAAGTGGGTATAAACAAGCCTGTTAATCTGACTTAAATGGCACGCCCCGAACCCCTGACCGAGAACCAGCCCGCGCCCGACCGAATCCCGCTCGAAGAGGTCTACATGCGCATGGCCGAAGAGCTGGCGAAGCGGTCGACCTGCGCCCGCCTGCAGGTGGGCAGCGTCATCACTTCGGGCGACCTGACGCAGGTGCTGGGCATCGGCTACAACGGCAACGCGCGCGGGCTGCCGAACCGCTGCGACTCCAGCCAGCCGGGCTCCTGCGGCTGCATCCACGGCGAGCTGAACAGCCTGGTCAAGGCCGGCGCGCAGCTGCCCGGCAAGCTGATGTTCGTGACCGCCTCGCCGTGTGTCATGTGCGCCAAATCGATCATCAACTGCAACGTGGCCCGGGTCTACTACCGCGACGCGTACCGCGACCCGGCCGGCCTCGACGTGCTCCGCCAGGGCGGAGTCGAGGTCGAGCACTACGACCAGTGGCGCGACCTCTGGCGCTAAGAGCCTAGTAAGTCGTAGGCGCCCCCGGTTGTCGCGGCAAGGAGGGGCCATTCGGGCACATTTGGTTGCCTCTGGCGGCTTCGGTAGGCCATTTGGGCCCACTTGGCCGCCTCTCAGTCAGCGCACGATCTCCCAGCCTGATTCTGTTTGCACCAACCTCGGTTCAACTGTCGGTATCTCGCCCAAACGGCGCGCGCGGGACAAAAGCTTCGCGGCATCCTTGTCTGAAGCCACCGACTCCAGCACCGCGCGGGTCGCGTAGACCAGGGTCAGCTCCTGGCTGGCCAGCGCTTCCTGCGGCTCGATCCACAGCCAGTCCGTCACCTCGCCCTCCTGCGGCCTGACCATCTGGTTGGCTGGCAGCTGGGCGAGGAAGAAGCGCGCGTCGTATCGCCGGCGAAGCTGAGCCGGCGTGACCCAGCGGGCGAAAAGCACCAGCCGGTCGAAGGCGGGCTCCAGGCCCAGCTCGGGGAGAGCCTCGCCGAACGTCTTCCCATTTGCGATCAGGTGCCGCACCTTCTCGGAGTCGCTCTCGCGGGCAAATCGCTTTCCGTGCCGGGCCAGGAGAATGCCCATCTCCTCGAAGAGCTCTCTGACCGCCGCGGCCCGGATCTCGTCACTCGATGCATGGTCGCTCTCGTGCACGGTCCCACCGGGAAAAACGTATGCGCCAGGGGCGAAGTCGGCTCCGCCAGGCCGGCGCATCAGCAGCAGCTCCCACGGTTCTCGGCCGCGGACGAGCAGCACCGTGGCCGAGTGGCGCGGGGTGACAGGCGGCCCGTCGTTGATCGCGGTCGGCGGCAGCATCTGATTAGGATGCGGGAGTGGACCTCGGGATTGCCGGCAAGGTGGCGCTGGTCACTGCCGGGACACGTGGCATTGGGCTCGGCATCGCGATTGCGCTGGCGGCCGAGGGCGTGCGTGTGGCGGTTGCGGCGCGCACCGAGGCGGACGTCAAAAAGACCGCCGCAGCGATTGGCGGCGCGGGCATAGTCGCGGATCTGCTCACCGAGGAGGGATGCCGCCGCGCCGTGTCGGAGACCGAGCAATCGCTTGGGCCGGTCGACATTCTCATCAACAACCTCGGGGTGAGGGCAGGCAGCTCGTGGAACGACACCGGCCCTGCGGAGTTCGAGGCGGCCTTCGCGGGCAACGTCGGCACCAGCGTCCGCATGACGCAGCTGGTACTGCCTGGGATGGTCACGCGTGGCTGGGGTCGCGTCATCGTCATCTCTTCCGTATGGGGACGCGAGGCCGGCGGCGCTCCCGCCTACAACGCCGCCAAAGCGGCCGAGATCAGCTTCGTCACGTCGCTGGCCCGAGAGGTTGCGGGCAAGGGCGTCACGGTCAACTCCATCGCACCAGGCTCGATCCTCTGGGAGGGCGGCGGTTGGCATAGGCGCCAGGAGAAAGATCCCGACGCCATGGCCGACTTCATCCGGCGCGAGATGCCGCTCGGGCGGTTTGGCTCGGTCGAAGAGGTGTCCGGGGTCGTCGCGTTCGTTTGCTCGAAGCAGGCGAGTCTCGTGAATGGAGCGGCGATAGCTGTCGACGGCGGGCAGTCCCGCTCCAACATCTGAACCTGAGGCGATTGGTTCAGTGCCGCTGGTGACTGCGCTCAACCTGAGACCCGATGATCGGCTGCCCGAGCTCGAGGAAGCAGTGAGGGTGGCGCTGAGCAGCATGCCCGAGCTCGGGATCAACGACTTCGAGGTCGACCTGGTTCCGGTGCTTGCGCCAGAAGGCTTTCACGGAACGGTGACCAGGATCAATGTCGATCTCTGGGAGCGGCCGGTGCGCACCAAGGCCGCGCTCCAGGAGCTGGCGACGAGAGTCGCGACCGCATTTCAGGCGGTTGCGGGACGCGACAGAAAGGTGAAAGTCGTGATCAGGCCATACGACGTGGAGGCAAGCGGCTGGGTCTCTCAGTGATTGCGTGCTACGGGCCGAAGAACGAGATCGGTACTCCCAGCGTGCTGGCGATCAGGACCGTGGTCGGGTACAGGCCGAGCACCAGCGACAGCGCTCCTGACAGCACGATCGCCATCGTGCTGCTGACCGACCACTCGAGCTTGTCCGTGCGTACCGACGACGACCACACGGGGATGAGCACCCTCACGTAGTAGTACACGGACACGACGCTCATCACCACGGCCACCACCACGAGCCAGGTGTAACCCGCGCTCACGCCGGCCGTGAACAGGAACAGCTTGCCGAAGAATCCGACGAACGGCGGAAATCCGGCGAGCGAGAGCATGAAGACCGTCATGAGGATCGCCATCAGCGGGCTGCGGCGGTACAGGCCCTCCAGGTCGGACAGCCGGTCGCGATCCCCTTCCGGGCCGGCGAGCGCGGTCACCACTGCGAATGCGCCGAAGTTCATGAACATGTAGACGAACAGGTAGAAGAGCACGGACGCCAGCCCGGCCGCGCGGACGGCGGGGTCGGCCTGGCCGCCGGCGATGACGCCGATCAGCACATATCCCGCCTGCGCGACGCCGGAATACGCGAGCAGGCGCTTGAGGCTCGACTGCACGATGGCCATGAGGTTGCCGACGATCATGCTGGTCGCGGCCACGAACGCCAGGAGGACCTGCCACTCGGGCGCGAGGTGGGGAAGGCCGCCGGCGAAGATCCGGATGACCATCGCGAAACCCGCCGCCTTGGTGCCCACCGACATGAACGCGGTGACCGGGATCGGCGCGCCCTGGTAAACGTCGGGCGTCCACATGTGGAACGGAGCGGCCGAGATCTTGAATGCGAAGCCGACGCCCATCAGCACTATCCCCAGCAGGATCAGCGGATTGCTCGATGACGACGCCTGCAACGTCTTGGCGATGTCCGGGATCAGGGTCGTCCCAGTCCCGCCATAGACCAGCGCCATCCCGTACAGGACGAACGCGCTCGCGAAGCCACCGACCAGCAGATACTTCGCCGCGGACTCCTGCGACTTCGTCTCGCCTCTGGCGTACCCGCAAACGATGTACAGCGAGATCGACAGCAGCTCTAGGCCGAGGAAGGCGGTGACCAGCGATGTGGCCGACGCCAGGACCATCATCCCGATGACCGCGGCGAGGATGAGCACGTGGAACTCGCCCGCGACGAAGCGCCGGCGCTTGAGATACGAGTGCGAGACAGCGAGCGTCAGGATGCCCAGGACCGCGAACAGCATCTCGAAAAAGAGCGAGAACTTGTCACCCGTCGCGTAGCCCTGGTAAGCAGGCCCGTTGTCGCCATAGTTCCAGCGATAGAAAGCGGTCGCCAGCGAGAGCACGTACCCGACTGCGGCGACCATCGCCACGGCGTCTCCGCGCCGGCTCTTGGGCAGGGCCAGGTCGACCACGATGGCGAACAGCAGGAAGAGGGTGAGGGTGGCGATCGGCGCGATCTGGCTGAGGTCGGCGAGCGCCTGGCTCCATGAGTACGTGAGGTCGACGGCGGTAGCGGCCAGCGGCATCATCGCGCCAGGCCAATTTGCCCGAGGGCCGGCATGAGCTGCGTGAGCAGGTAGGGGTAGATCCCCAGCACGAACATCAGCAGCACCAGCGGCGACAGGAGTACGAGCTGCCCGGTGTAGATGTCATGCATCGGCCTCTTTTCGACGGGCTCACCCTGGAAGGTGCCCTGGAAGAACCGGAGCATGTACACGGGCGCCAGCACGAGGCCGATGGCGCCCAGCGCGGCGAGCACAGGGGCGCGCTGCCAGGCGCCGAGCAGCGTCATGAACTCGCCCACAAAGCTGTTCAGGCCGGGCAAGCCCAGGGCGGCGAGGACGACGATTATCGACACGCCGGCCATCACGGGCATTCGAGGCGCGAGGCCCGCGAGCGCTGAGCGGTCGCGCGTGCCGGTGCGGTCGGCGATCCACGCCACGAGGAGGAAGAGGGCGGGAACGATGATCCCGTGGTTGACCATCTGCAGGACGGCGCCCTGCTGGCCCTGGACGTTGAACGCGAAGATGCCAAGCACGATGAAGCCCATGTGGCTGACGCTGGAGTAGGCGACCAGGAGCTTCATGTCGCGCTGTGCGAGCGCCATCAGCGCGCCCCAGATGATCGCGGCGACGGCGAGCACCGGCATCACCCAGCGCCAGTCCCACCACAGCACGGGGTTGGGGAACAGGGGAATCGCGATGCGCAGGAAGCCGTAGGCGCCGGCTTTGCCCATCACGCCCGCGAACGTGATCAGCATCGGGGTCGGCGCCGCCAGGTAGGCGTCGGGCAACCAGCTGTGGAAGGGGAAGAGCGGGGTCTTGATCGCGAACGCCAGCGCGAAAACGAAGAAGAGGCCGAACTGGATCGCCGCCGTCGGTGGGGTCGTGGCCAGCGTCGCCAGGTCGAAGGTCTTCGCGCCCGTGCTGACGTACTCACCGATGACGCCGACGAGCATCAGCAGCGATCCCGCCAGCGTGTACAGCACGAACTTGATGGCGGCTCGGCCAGGCTTTTCCTCGTCCTCACCGAACAGCCACAGGAGGAAGTAGGCGGGGATCAGCATCGCCTCCCAGAACACATAGAAGAGGACGAGGTCGACCGCCAGGAAAAGGCCCGCCAGGCCCGCACTCATCGCGAGGATGAGGCCGAGGAAGCGGTTGGCGTTCTTCATCCTGATCGGCGTTGCGAGCACCGCGATCACGGTCAAGAAAGCGTTGAGGACGACGAGCCAGATGCTGATGCCGTCCACGCCGAGGCGGTAGAAGATTGAGAGCTGCGGCACCCACGGCACGACCTCGGTGAACTGATATTGGTGCGCCGACGGGTCGAAGACGAGTGCCACGCCGACCGCGATGCCGAGGGTGACGATCGCCGTGATCGCGCTCATCAGCTTGCTCAAGCGCGCAGGCATGAAGGCGACGAGCACGCCGCCGATCAGGGGCAGGAGCCAAAGGATCGTGAGCGTCATGAGCTCGCTCTCACGAGGATCAGGATCGCCGCGATGCACGCGCCCGCCAGGAACACCAGGACGTAGTTCCGGAAGTAACCGCTTTGCGTGAGGCTGAGGCTGCCGGCACCGGCCTCGGTCACAAGGCCGGTGCCGACCACCACCCCATCGATCAAGGGCTGCTCGACATGGGTCAGACCGCCCTCGGCGATCGCGTCCATGGGGCGCACGAAAGCGAAGTTATAGGCCTCGTCGAAGTAGTACTTGCGCTCGAGCAGGGTCTGGAGCCATGGAAAGCGGGTGCTCCACGCCTTCCAGGTACGTTCGACGTAGAAGCGGTACGCCGCCAGGAAGAGCAGCCCGGCGAGGATCATCGTCACGAGGCTGAGCACCACGTCGGCGATGCCGCCTTGCCAGGCCTGCTTGCCGACGACGGTATCGAGGAAGTCCGAGACGGCCTGCGGGCCGAAGCCGAGGGCGCGGGTCTGGATGACCCCGCCGACGGTGGCGAGCACTGCCAGCACCATCACCGGGATCAGCATCACCGGCGGCGCCTCGTGCGGGTGCTCCACGGGGCGCTGGGGCGAGGGCTTGCCGGCGAAGGACATCCACCACATCCGGCCCGTGTAGAAGCCGGTGATCAGCGCGGTGACAAAGCCGATGCCCCAGACGATCAGCGAGAGCGTGTCGTCAGGTTTCGAGAAAGCGGCGCCCAGGATCTGCTCCTTGGAGAAGAAGCCGATGAAGGGGATCACGCCCACGAGCGAGAGGGAGCCGATCAGGAACGACCAGGACGTGCGGGGAAGCTGACGGAAGAGGCCGCCGTACTTGCGCATGTCCTGCTCGTCATGCATGGCGTGGATGACGTTGCCCGCGGCCATGAAGAGGAGGGCCTTGAAGAAGGCGTGAGCCATGAGGTGGAAGAAGGCGGCCGAGTAGGCGCCAACTCCGACCGCCAGGAACATGTACCCGATCTGGCTCATGGTCGAGTAGGCGAGCACCCGCTTGATGTCGGTTTGCACGATGGCGATGGAGGCTGCGAACAGCGCGGTGACCGCGCCGATGATCGCGACGGCTGCGTGGGCGTAAACGGCGACGTCGTAGATGGGGTGCATGCGGCCGACGAGGTAGACGCCGGCCGTGACCATCGTGGCCGCGTGGATCAAGGCACTTACCGGAGTCGGTCCTTCCATTGCGTCAGGCAGCCAGGTGTGCAGTGGAAGCTGCGCGGATTTGGCGACGGCGCCCACCAGCAGCAGGAACGCGGCGAGCTCAAGACTCGAGCTGTCATGTATCGGGCGAATGTCAGCGCAAAAGTTTCCGGGCAGGCATGGGGCGCTCGTGAGACTCTGAAAGACCTGCGCAAACGTGACGGAGTGGTAGGTGGTGAACAGGACGAACGCGCCCAGGATCATGCCGACGTCGCCGATCACGTTCATCACGAACGCTTTGCGTGCGGCAAGCACGGCTGAGCGACGCTGGTACCAGAAGCCGATCAGGAGGTACGAGCTGAGGCCCACCAACGCCCAGCCGACGATCAGGAACACGAAGTTGCCGGCCAGGACCAGCAGCAGCATCGAGAAGATGAACACGTCCATGTAGGTGAAGAAGCGCGCGTAGCTGGCGTCGTTCTCCGGGGCCATGTAGCCGACGGCGTACGTGACGATGAGCGCCCCGACGCCGGTGATGACGAGGCACATGAAGATCGAGAGGTTGTCGATGAGGAGGTTGAAGGGCACGACGAACGACCCGCTCTTGATCCACGTGAAGTACGTCACGTCCTCGGACGCTTGGTTGATGAACAGCACCAGGGTGACCACGAACGAGGCCCACACCACTCCTGGGCCCACGAGCTTGGTCCAGATGCGCGGCAGCCGCCACCCGCGGCCGGCCAGTACGATCGCGCCTGCGGCGGGGAGGAGAAGGACCAGCAGCGCGAGCTGCCCGGTGTTCATCCTTTCAGCTCGCTGAGGTCGTCGATGTCCTCGGCGTCGCGAACGCGGAAGATCTCGACCAGGATCGCGAGCCCAACCACCGCCTCCGCTGCAGCCACTGTCATCACCATCAGCGCGAACAGTTGGCCCTCAGGGTTCTGCAGCTGGCGCGAGAACGTGATCAACGTGAGGTTGACGGCGTTCAGCATCAGCTCGATGCAGATCAGGATCACCAGCGGGTTGCGCCTCACGAGCACGCCGATCGCACCGAGCGTGAACAGGACGGCGCCGAGCAGAAGGAACCAGGACGCGTCCAGCTGCGATCCGCCGATCGACATATTGCTCACAGGTCTTCGATGCTCCGCTTGCTGAGGTAAATCGCGCCGATAGCGGCGACGAGGAGTAGGAGGGAGGTGAGCTCGAATGGGTACAGGTACTTCGTGAACAGCTCAACGGCTATCCACTGCACAGTTCCGAAGATGTGCAGGTCGGTGATCGCCGGCTGCCGGTACTGCACGCCTTGCAGCATCACCCACAGGAGAATCAGGAAGACCGCGGCAAACAGCCCGGCCAGCCACGGCTGGAAGCGCAGGCGCCCGCGACCGAGCTCCTTGGCCGGCCCCAGCAGCGCGACCACGAACAGGAACAGCACCATCACCGCGCCGGCGTAGACGATGACCTGGACGACGAAGACGAACTGCGCGCTCAGCAGCAGGAACAGGACCGCCAGCGCCAGCATCACCACCACCAGGCTCAGCACGGAGCGGATCGGCTCGTGGAAGGCGACGACGCCAATGCCTCCCGCCACAGCCATCGCGGCGGCGACCAGAAAGACAGCGAGCCCCAAAGCTAGGGCGTCGTCTCCCTCCCCCCTTGTGGGGGAGGGTTGGGGAGGGGAGCGGGGGTTGGCACGGCCGTCCCTTTGGCGTTGAGCCGCGCTTCGACGTCCGGCGGCAGCGGCTCGAGCAGCTTCTCCTTGGTGTAGATGAATTTCTCGCGGCTGGTGTCCGACAGCTCGTACTCGGGGCCGAGCACTATGGCCTGCACCGGGCAGGCCTCCTCGCAGTAACCGCAGAAGATGCAGCGGAGCATGTTGATCTCGTACGTCTTGGCGTAGCGCTCGCCGGGTGACACCCGCTTCTCATCGGTGTTCTCAGCCGCGATCACCAGGATGCAGCCCACCGGGCAGGCCGCCGCGCAGAGCTCGCAACCGATGCAGCGCTCGAGTCCGTTGTCGTACCGGCGCAAGTAATGGCGCCCGCGGTAGCGCTCCGACCGCGGCGTCTTCTCCTCGGGGTACATCGTCGTAACGACCGGCTTGAAGAACTCCGAGAGGGTGGTCTTCAACCCGCCGGCAAGCGCGGCCACGTCGCCGGCGATGCTGGGCTTCTCGCCTTCGGGCTTGGGCGGCACGCCCTCGCCCGGCCGCCTCAGCGGCGTCGGGTCGTGGTCGTTCCCGTTCTCGTCAGCCATCCCTACCCCTGAACTGCCACCAGGACGATCCCGGTGACGATGATGTTCGCGATTGCCAGTGGCATGAGCACCTTCCAGCCGAGGCGCATGAGCATGTCGTAGCGAAGGCGGGGCAAGGTGCCGCGCAGCCAAATGTAAAGGAAGAGGAAGAAGATCACCTTGGCAACAAAAGCGAGCACCGGTGGGACGAACCACAGGTACCAGCCGCCGAAGAAGAGCAGCGCGGCGAGCGCCGAGACCGTGATCATGTTGATGTACTCGGCGAGGTAGTACATCACGAACTTCAGGCCCGAGTACTCGGTGAGGAATCCGCCGATCAGCTCCTGCTCCGCCTCTGGCAGGTCGAAGGGCGCCCGGTTCGTTTCGGCGACTGCTGCCATCAGGTAGATCACGAAGCCGATCGGGGTCACCAGCACGAGCGGAATCGGTCCCGTGTACGGCCCCCAATGAACCGTGTAGTCGACGATGTCGCGCAGCCGCAGCGAGCCGACGATCATGAACGTCGGGACCAGCGAGAGGCCGAGCGCGATCTCGTAGCTGATGAGCTGCGCCGCCGACCGCAAGCCGCCAAGCAGCGAGTACTTGTTGTTGGAGGAGTAGCCCCCTAGCAGGATCGCGTAAACGTTGAGCGAGCTGAAGGCGAAGATGAGGAGGACGCCGATGTTGATGTCGGCGATCCAGTACTGGACGTTGTACCAAAGGCCGATTGGGATCACCGCCCACGACAGGAAGGCGGCCGCGACGGCGATGGTGGGGGCGATCACGTACAGGACCTTGTCGGTCTTGGCCGGGATGAAGCTCTCCTTGAAGGCCAGCTTCACGCCGTCCGCCGCCAGCTGCATCAGCCCAAAGGGTCCGACGCGATTCGGGCCCGGTCGCCTCTGGATGCGGCCGAGCGCCACACGCTCGAACCAGACCGTGTAAGCCGTCGCAGTGAGCACGACGAACAGCAGCACCGCGATCGCAACGGTCACGACCACCCAATGGCCGACCGGGTCGTTGTAGAGGGCGGTCACGGCCGCGCCGGCCCCATCAGCACCGGCACTGGCTCCGGCTCAGGGCTCGGTGGCTGCGCCAGGGCCGCCAGGGCGGGGAACGCCTTGGCCGCTTCGCGCTGGATCGGGAAGATGCCCACGTAGTCGAGGGGGAGCCCCAGCGCCGCGGCGAGCTCGCACAGGACATCCCACGATTCCTTCAGGGGCGCTTCGGCGTCGACAGCAGGACGCAAGAACTGCACGCGTCCCTCGAGGTTGGTGTAGCTGCCCTGCCGCTCGGCGAAGCTCGTGGCCGGCAGCACGACCGAGGCGTTCTGGTGCTCGGGCCGTGGCAGGTGATCCCACACCGCGTGGAACTTGACGCTCGCGGGAACGCCGGCGGTGGGCGGCGGCCCCCAGCTGAGCAGCGCCTCGACTCCGTCAAGCGAATCCCACCCGGCAACGCCGAGCTCCAGAGAGCCGCGCTCATTGGTGCCCCGGTACAGCGGCATGAGCTTCGCTCCGACCTTGGCCGCGAGCTCAGTGCACGCGGCGACCAGGCCGGCTGCATCCTCACTTCCGCGGCCGTCGCCGTAAAGGATCGCCACCGGGCCGCCGGGCTCGTGGAGCAACTCGTGGTCGGCCAGCTTGCGCACCTCGGCGGCCGCCTCGCCCGGTTGGTTGCGGATGTGCACGGTCTCCCGATGGCGGTCGAGGTCGACCGCGTCGGGGTGGATGACGATGAGCTTGGCGCCGCGCTTCGACACGGCCTTCTTGACGCGGAGGTTGACGATGGGCACGTCGTTCTCGGTGTCCGACGCGACGATGATGATGACGCGCGCGTCATCTATGTCCTTGATCATCAGCTGTTCGCCGCTGGGAGCCGGCAGGGCCGTGCGGCCGTGCATCTTGACCTTGGCGCCGCGAAGAGGACCATCGAGGAGACGGCGGAACAGGAATGCTTCCTCGTTGGTCAGGTCCTGGGGCAGCGAGATGCCCAGCTTCGAGCCCTTGCCCTTGATCCCATCCGCGACCGTGTTGAGGGCCACCGCCCACGTGGTCTTGCTCCCATGAACGGCAGGCACGCGCAGCCGGGCCGGGTCGTTGACGTCGGTGTAGTCGAAGCGGCCGCGGTCGCAGATCCAGCCCTCGTCGATGTCGTCGTTCTCGCGTGAGGTGACGCGCACCAGCTGGCCGCGCCGCTGCCAAAGCGTGACGTTGCAGCCCACCGCGCACTTCGAGCAGACGCTGGGGGTGTGGTGCAGGTCCCATGGTCGTGACTCGAATCGCCACAAGCGAGAGGTCAGTGCCCCGACGGGGCAGAGGTCGATGATGTTGCCGCTGAAGTTCGACGTCAGCGGCTGGTCGAACTGGCTGGCGATCACCGAGTGCACGCCGCGTTCCGCGACCGTGAGCTCTTGCTCCCACGCCACCTCGTCGTAGTACCGGGTGCAGCGGTAGCAGAGCACGCAGCGCTCGCGATCGAGGGCGATGTTGGGCGAGAGAGGGATCGGCTTCTGGAAGTGCAGGCGCGGGCCGTCGATCCGGCTCGTTGGATACCCATGTCGGAACGTGAAGTCCTGGAGCGGGCACTCGCCGCCCTTGTCGCATACGGGACAGTCGAGAGGGTGGTTGACGAGCTCGAACTCGAGGATGTCAGCCCGAGCCTGCACCGCCATGGCGCTCTGGGTCTTCACGACCATGCCGTCGGCCACCGGCCGGATACAGCCGGCCTGCGCGACGGGCGGCCCGGGCGATATCTCCACCAGGCACATGCGGCAGGCGCCGACCGGATCGAGCTTGTGGTGATAGCAGAAGACCGGGATCTCGATCCCGACCAGCTTCGCCGCCTCGACCACGAGCGTGCCATCGGGCACCGTGACGACATGGCCGTCGATCGTGACGTTGACCATCTTCACGTCAGGCATGGATCAGTGCGCCCTCGACCGAACAGGTGTGGTGGAGGCAGTGCTCCTCGTACTCGTTGCGGAAGTGGTTCATCGTCGACTGGATGACCCAGCCGGCGGCGTCGCCAAGACCGCACAGGCAGCGCCCACCCTGAAGCCCTTGCTGGACGCGATCGAGAAGAGCGAGCTCGATCTGCGATCCCTCGTTGGCCAGGATGCGTTCGTAGGTGCGCACCGCCCAGTTGCTGCCCACGCGGCAAGGCGTGCACTTGCCGCAGGACTCGTGCGCATAGAAGCGCAGCAGGCGAGCGGCCCCTTTGACGACGCAATGAGAGTCGTCCATCACGATGATCCCGCCGGACCCGCCCATGGTGCCCAGCGCTTTGAGGCCGTCGAGGTCCGTTGAGGTGTCGAGCATCGAGCCGGGGAGGACCTTCGCCGATGAGCCGCCGGGCCAGAAGACCTTCACCTTCCGCCCCGGGAAGGGGCCGCCCGCAAGCTCCTCGATGATGTGCCGGTACGTGACACCGATCTCGATCTCGTAGTTACCGGGCTTCTGAACGTCACCGCTCACGGTCACCATTCGCGTGCCCTTCGCTTTCTCGGTGCCGCGCTTTGCGTACTCCGCGCCACCGTGGCGGATGATCCACGGGACCGTCGAAAGCGTCTCGACGTTGTTGACGGCCGTCGGCTGTCCCCAAGCGCCCTTGATGGCGGGGAATGGGGGACGCGATCGAGGCTGCGCGCGCTTCCCTTCCAGTGATTCGAGCAGCGCGGTCTCCTCGCCGCAGATGTACGCGCCGTGGCCGCGATACAGGCGAATGTCGAGGGGATAGTCGGTGCCAAACGGGTGGTCGCCGAGGTGACCCTTCGCGTGCGCCTCCGCGATGGCGTCGCGCAGCTTCTCGTAGGGCAGGTCGTACTCGCCGCGGATGTAGATCCACGCCTGATGGCCGCCGATGGCAAACGTCGCGATCGCCGCGCCTTCGATCAGCGCGTGAGGCGAGTTCTCCATCAGGTAGCGGTCCTTGGCGCTGCCCGGCTCCGACTCGTCGGCGTTGACGACGATGTACTTCGGTCCCGGGTGGTCCTTCGGCACGAACGACCACTTGGTCGCGGTCGGAAAGTCCGCTCCGCCACGACCTCGCAGCCCTGATGCCTTCACCTCGTCGATCACCTGCGCGGCGCTCATCCCAGTGACGACCTTTCGCAGGCCCTCGTAGCCGCCCAGCTTTTCGTAGACCTCGAGCTTGTGGAGGTTGGCTCTGCCGAACCATTCGGTCAGCACCGGCCCGCCGACGGTGCCGCGCTGCTCAGCCACTCTTCTTGGTCCTCCGCACTGGTTTCTTTCGGGGCGGCTCGGGCGTCGTGTCCAGTGAGCTTCGAACCCCGGTCTTGACGTGCGACCTCACGAGGCGGCGGTCGTTGACAAGAGAGTCGATCTTCCCCCGGGTGAGGTCGACCTCATAGCGATGGTCGAGCCGGACGACTGGCGCGTACTCGCACGCCCCCAGGCACTCGACCTCCTCGTATGAGAAGAGCCCATCCTTCGATACCTCGCCTGGCTCGCGCACTCCGATCGCGGCCTTCAGGCGATCGACGACGTCCTCGGCTCCGCGCAGCATGCAGCTCAGGTTCGTGCAGACGTAAAAGCGGTGCTTGCCTACGGGCTCGAGGTGAAAGAGCGTGTAGAACGTCGCCACGCCTTCGACGTACCCGGGGTCGAGCTGCAGAGCCACGGCGACCTCGCTCATCGCCTCCGGCGTCAGGTGGCCCAGCTCCTCTTGCGCGAGGTCGAGCGCGGGCATGACCGCGGAGCGAGGCTGCGGGTACTTCGCGGGCAGGGCCTTGATCTCTTCGAGAAGGTGGCTTGACAAAGCGCTCATCGATCCACATCTCCCAACACCGCGTCCGCGGTGCCGATGATCGCGATCATGTCGGCGACCATGTGGTTCAGCGCCATGCGCTCGAGGGCCTGGAGGTTGACGAACGAAGCGGAGCGAAACTTCACGCGCCGCGGCTTGTGGGTGCCGTCGCTGACGACGTAGCACCCGTTCTCACCGCGGCCCGATTCCACCGCCACGTAGACGTCGCCGGCCGGCACCGAGTAGCCCTCGGTGAACAGCTTGAAGTGGTGAATCACCGCCTCCATCGAGGTCTCGAGCTCCTCGCGCGGGGGCGGCAGCATCTTGCGATCGTCGACGTTGACCGGCCCGTCAGGCAGCCGATCCAGCGCCTGGCGGAGGATCTTCACCGACTCGCGCATCTCCTTGATCCGCACGAGGTAGCGGCCGTAGCAGTCGCAATCGTTGGACGTCGCGACCTCGAAGTCGTAGGTCTCGTAACCCGAGTACGGCATCGTCTTACGAAGGTCCCACGCGATGCCCGAGCCGCGGATCATGGGGCCGCTGGCTCCGAGCACCTTGGCGTCCTCGGGCGACAGGCGGCCGATGCCGATGGTGCGGGACCGCCAGATCGGGTTCATCGTCAGCAGGTTCTCGTACTCGTCGACGTGCCCTGGCATCGTGCCGATGAACTTGTCGAGCATCTCGAGGAACCTCGGGGTCGCGTCGGCGAACACGCCGCCCGGGCGGATGTAGGAGGTATGCATCCGGAAGCCGGAGATCTCCTCGTTCATGTCGAGGATCGCGTCGCGCTCGCGGAAGCAGTACATGAGCATCGACATCGCGCCCAGCTCGAGCCCGCTCGTCCCCATCCACACGAGGTGAGAGGAGAGTCGGGTGAGCTCGGACATGATCACCCGCAGGACCTGGGCTCGCGGCGGCACCTCGACGCCCATCAGCTTTTCGACCGCCAGCGCGTAGGCGAGGTTGTTGATGGGAGGGGACAGGTAATCGTGGCGGTCGGTGACCACCACGCCTTGCTGCCAGCGCAGCGCCTCCATCTGCTTTTCGATTCCGGTGTGCAGGTAGCCGATCACCGGCTTGATCCGCCGGATCTGCTCGCCGTCGAGGTCGACGATGAGCCTCAGCACCCCGTGAGTGGACGGGTGGTGCGGGCCGAAGTTCACGGTCAGGATCTCGCCGCCGAACGCGCCGGCCTGTCCTGTCTTCGTGATCGTCACGCCCTGGGTCTCGCTCATCAGGCGTCCTCCGGCGCGGTCTGCCACTTCTCGTGCTCTTGCGAGAACTCGACTGTCTCGCCGCCGACGGGATAGTCGCGCCTGAGCGGGTGGCCCACCCAGTCGTCGGGCATGAGGATGCGGGTGAGGTCGGGGTGGCCGTTGAAGACGATGCCGAACAGGTCGTAGGTCTCGCGCTCGTCCCAGTTGGCCGGCGGAAACATGTCCTGGACCGAGTCGATCTTCGGAGGGTCGCCGTCGACGAAAGCGCGGACCCGCAGCTGCTCACGCGACTCGAGGTTGCGCAGCTGGTACACGATCTCGAAGCGCTTCGGAAAGTCATCAACGGGGGGAGGACCCCCCTGTGCGGCGGCCGGCCGGAGGCCTTCCCCCGGCGCACCCCCCCGCGAGGCATCGGCGAGGTGATCGACACACGTGAGGAAGGTCATCAGCCGGTAGCCCTCGGATCGCAAGCCCGAAAGCGCGTCCCTGACGCTCTCGGAAGGCACGGTAATCCAGGCATCCCCGGCGCTGACGCCGCGGTCGATTATCAGCGTGTCCACGATCACTGGCGCGGCTTGATTCCCTGGGCCTTGATGCGCTCCTGCAGGATCATCAAGGCGTTGAGCAGGTCCTCAGGGCGCGGAGGGCAGCCGGGGATGTAAACGTCGACGGGCACGATCTTGTCGACGCCCTGAAGCAGCGCGTAGTTGTTGAACACCCCACCGGTCGATGCGCACGCGCCCATCGAGATGACCCACTTGGGCTCTGGCATCTGGTCGTAGACGGTACGCAGCACCGGCGCCATCTTTTGAGATACGCGGCCGGACACGATCATGAGGTCCGACTGTCGAGGCGAGGCGCGCATCGCCTCCGAACCGAACCGTGCGATGTCGACGCCCGCGGTTGCCGTGGCGATCATCTCGATGGCGCAGCACGCGAGGCCGAACTGGGCCGGCCACACTGAGTTCCCGCGTCCCCAACCGACGAGCTTGCCCAGCGTGGTGGTCAGGACGTTCTGTCCCATCGGGTCGAGCATTTCCTCTAGTCCCAATCAAGGCCTCCCTTGCGCCAGATGTGAGCCAGTGCGATGAGCAGGATGCCCATGAAGACGAACATCTCGATGAGGCCGAACCATTTGAGCTGCCGCATGATCACCGCCCACGGGTAGAAGAACACCGACTCGACGTCGAAGATGATGAAGAGCATCGCCGTGAGGTAGAAGCGAACCGAAAGCCGTTTGTGGGCGGGTGTGTCGGTGACGATGCCGGACTCGTACGGGGCGAGCTTCGATTTGTGCGGCTTGTTGGGCCCCAGCACAAAGCTGAGGGTGACCAATGCGCCAATCAAACCGAGAACTATCAGTACGAAGATCAGGAGCGGGACGTAGCTCTCGAGCAAATTTCCGTAGCGGCCTCAGTCAACGGGGACTTTATGGAACGAGGATTAATTCTATTCGGGTGTTGAGAAACGCCGTTGACTCAGGCCGGCAAGCCTCCGAGCTGCGACCAGGTCACTCCGTTCCAACCCCATGTGTTCGTCGGATCGGCGCTGCCGAATGGAAAGCCACCGGCGAACACCACCAATGAGTGACCGGCGTCGTACGTCAACCCGTATCCATCACGAGGTGGGGGTGATGCCGCCGGCGCAAGGCGCGTCCAGCTGCTCCCGTTCCACGTCCACGTGTCCATCGTGTCGTCGGCCGGCGCCGCCGAATGCTGCACAGGCATGACGAAGACGATCACCTTGCGCGCGGGGTCGTACACCATGGGCTCGGGGAAGGGCGTCGCCTCGTCAAGCACCGGTGGAGTCGTGGCGGGATGCCGCTGCGTCCAGCTGGTCCCGGCCCACGTCCAGGTGTCACTGAAGCCGCCGAACCCTCCGTAAAGGACAGCGTTTCCCCGCGCGACGTCGAACGCAAGTCGTGCGAACTGGCGCGGCGGCGGCGAGATCGCCGGTGACAGCCGGGTCCAATCCGCGCCGTTCCACACCCACGTGTCATTCAGCTCTCCGCCGTCGAAGCCGCCGAACAGCAATATCAAATGACGGACCGGGTCGTAGGTCATCGCGGCGCCGGTGCGTGGTGAGGGGCTGTGAGCCGGGCACACCGCATGCCAGGCGCCATTCCACAGCCACGTGTCGCCGCGATACACGCCGGTCTTGTCGCCGCCGAACAGCACGACGACGTGGTGCTGGGGATCGTCGGCCAGCGCGGCGCCCGCTCGGGTTGAGGGCATGGCGTTCGACTGTTTTCGGGTCCACTGAGCGCCGTCCCAGACCCACGTGTCGTTGCTGATCGTGGCCCCCAGGCCGCCGAAGAGAAGGACCTGGGACCGGGTCGAGTCGTACGTGATGTTCGTCGCGCGCGGCCACAGCGGCGCGCTCACCAGGCTCGAAGCGGAGGGGCATGGGATCGCGGTGGGGGAGGCCTCAACGGATGGGGTGGGGGTGGGTGAGGCGACTGGGCTCGCGATGGGCGACGGAGTCGGCGTTGGAGTGGGTATCGTCGCCAGCGGTTGGTTGTTGCTGCAAGCCGCGCAGAGCACTAAGACGCAGAGGAGCCCGAAGCGCTTCAGGTGTTCTTTCGCTTGTGCTCAATTGGGACCCCGTGGCTCAGGGTCGCGTGGATGGGGCAGTAGCGGTTGCAGGCAAGCTCGATCGCCTCGTCCACCATCTTCTTGTCGAAGTCTCCCGACCATCCGGTGACGAATGTGATGTCGATCTTGGTGAAGCGGCGCGGCCACTCCTTCTCCTGCTCGCCCTCCACCTCGACCTCCAGGGACGCGAGCGGCTGCTTGAACTTCTTGAGGAGAAGGACGACGTTGAGCCCTGTGCAGCTGCCGAGGGCGCCCAGCAACATCTCGGTGGGTCGCATCGCGGCGTCATCGCCGAAGACCGGGGGCTCGTCGATGCTGGCTGTGTGGCCCGACGCCGATTCGATGTCGAACTTGACCTTGTGACCGGTCCAGCGGGCGATTGCCTTGGCCATTGGTCCGAACGATAGCTCGTATCTTGGCCCGCGGATGAGCAAGGCAACGGAGCCGGAGAGCGTGTTCGGCCGATCGACACGGTGGCGAGTCGTCGGCGGGGTCGGCCTGCTGATCGTCGTGATCGTGGTGATGTGGCTGCTGATCGAGCACGACGCCTCCGGCGAGCTGCCGGGCACGGACCGATCGATTGGAGAGATCCTGCGTAACGAAGGCTATCTCGTCGGGTTCGTCCTGATCTATATCGAAGAGTCAGGCGTCCCGCTCTTCATCCCGGGCGACGCCTTCCTTCTTTATGTGGGGCATCGGCTGCCGCACAACTTTCCCATCCTTTTCGCCGCCTGGCTCGGCTTCACGCTCGCGGTCACACTCGGCGCCACGAACCTCTATCTGCTGTCGCGCCGGTACGGCCGCCGCCTGCTGCAGCACCGCTTCGCCCGATTCCTGGAGCTGACACCGGACCGCCTGGACCGCGCCGAAGGATGGTTTGCGAGGTTTGGGCCGTGGACTTTGATCTTCGGCCGCCACATCCCGGGATTTCGAGTGCCGCTCACCGTGGCCGCCGGCATCCTCAAGCTTCGCTACCGCATCTTCGCCATCAGCGTTGCGATATCGAGCGCGGCGTGGGCCGCAGTGTTTCTGCTGCTCGGCGTGCTGTTCGGAGACAGCCTCGAACGCTCCATCCGCTCGAGCCCGCTGATCTATGGGGGCAGCGCCGCGATGATCGTGTTGGTGGTCGTCGGTGTCGCCTTCCTCCGCTCGCGGCGGGTCCGGGGGGAGCGCCGGGATCTGGCTCCGCCAGGCCCGCCGCCTTAAGGGGGGTGTCCCCCCTCAGGCAGAAGTCAGAAGTGGACCAGCCCTAAACTCACGCGGTGCCCGAAGACGTGCGCGCGCGGTTCGCTCCGGTGGCGGCGAATTACGCGAAGGCTGCGTTTCACACCTCGACCGAGCGACTGCGCGAGGTGCTCGAGCTGGCGCAGCCGAAGCCGACCGACCTGGCGCTCGACGTCGCCACCGGCACCGGCAACACGGCGCTCGCGCTGGCGCCGTTCGTGCGCCGTGTCGTGGGGCTGGACCTGACGCGGGAGATGTTGGCACACGCTTGCCGGCTGACGGCTGAGCGGAGCGTCGCCAATGCGGAGTGGGTGCTGGGGGACGCGTCGCGTCTTCCTTTCGAGGACGATTCCTTCGACCTGTACACGGTGAGGGCGGCACCACATCACTTCACTGATTTCGATGGGTTCCTGAGCGAGGCGATGCGCGTGCTCAAGCCGGGTGCCGGCGCAGCCTTCGCCGATTGCGCTGCGCCGCCTGCCGCTCGCGAGGTTTTGCACGAGGTCGAGCTGCGCCGCGACCCGTCGCACGTTCGCTCCCTGACGGTGATGGAGTGGACCGAACGGCTCGAGCGAGCGGGCTTCGTGGTCGAGGTCGCCTCCAGCCGCGAGATGGATTGGGACTTCGAGGACTGGATGGGGAACATGGCGGTCGCGCCAGACCTCGCTGCAGACCTGGCGAGCGTGATCGAGGCCGTGGAGGGAGAGGCCCGAAAGGAGCTTCACCCCGTGCGCCGCGAGGGCAAGCTGTGGCACGCGTACTGGCACTGCCTGATCCGCGCTAGAAAACCAGGGAGGTGAGGCCAGAGATGCCGACCGGATCTTCGGCGCCCATGCGGCCCATCTGCGTTGTTGCGACCTCCGTTGCTCGCTTACGCATCCACAGATGCGCGCGCTCCGCTACTCGGCCGCGCCTAGCAGCTGGACCACCTGGACACCGAATCTCTCGGCCGGCCCTCCGGCCACACCTCCTATGACCGAATTCGCGGACGGTGAGCTGGTCCTTTTAGTCGACAAGGTCGGCAGGAAGCATCGCGTGCGGCTCAAGGCGGGGGGGCGCCACTCGCTTCATTCCGGCGCCATCGAGCACGACGCCCTGATCGGGCGCCAGGAGGGAGTGGTCGTCACCACCCAGCTGGGGGCGCGCCTGCTGGCGGTCCGCCCAACGTTCGCCGAGCAGGTGACGGGGCGGGTGCGGCAGGCGCAGCCGATCTATCCCAAGGACCTCGGGGCGATCCTGATCAGCGCCGACCTCCATCCGGGCGCCAGGGTCCTGGAGGCTGGGACAGGGACCGGCGCGCTGACGCTCGCGGCCTGGCGCGCGGTGGGTCCGAGCGGCCTGGTCGTCTCCTACGAGCAGCGCGAGGAGTTCCTGGAGGCGGCCAGGCGCGGGATCACCGACACGCTGGGGGAGCTGCCGCCCAACCTGTTCCTCAAGCTCGGGGACATCTACCAGGGGGTGGACGAGCGCGACATGGACAGGGTGCTCCTCGACCTGCCCGAACCATGGCAGGCGATCCCCTCGGTGTGCAGCGCGCTGCGGCCTGGAGGGATCGTGTTCGCCCACTGCCCCAACGTCAGCCAGGTGCAGCGCTTCTTCGAGGGCCTGCGAGAGGTGCGGGGGTTCGGGATGCTGGAGGTGTACGAGCTGCTGCAGAGGGGGTGGACGGTGCGGGGCCGGAGCCTGCGGCCGTCCCACAGGATGGTCGCCCACAGCGGCTTCCTGTGCTTCGCCCGCCGCATCGCGGAAGGTGAGCTGTTCGAACCAGAGGGCGAGGGCTTCAGATAGCCGCCATTCGGGCACAAATGGTCGATCCCTCGGCATGCATTCGCGCCTTTTGTGCCCATTTGGTCGGATCCGGTCAGCCAGGTCGACCGGAACCTTCGCCGTCGCGTCGCCGTTCTAACTGACACGAGGCGCCGCGTTCCACCACAGGTCATGACCACGCCCGCGCAACAGACGGACTCGCGATCGTCGCCGGCGCCTCACCAAGTGCTGCTCTGCATAGGGCTAGCATTTGGTCACATGGCAAATAAAGTCGACGGATCGCGCGCGCCAGTCCACGTAACGGTGACCGGCGCTGCCGGCCAGATCGGCTACTCCCTCGTTTTCAGGATCGCCTCAGGCCAGCTGCTCGGCCACGACCAACCCATCGTCCTCCGCCTCCTCGAGATCGAGCCCGCGATGAAGGGACTCCAGGGCGTCGCCATGGAGCTCGACGATTGCGCCTTCCCCCTCCTCACCGAGATCGTCCTAACCAGCAACACGGAAGAGGCTTTCGACGGGACGTCGTGGGCGCTGCTCGTCGGCTCGGTCCCGCGCAAGGCGGGGATGGAGCGCGGCGACCTGCTTTCGATCAACGGAGGCATCTTTGCGCCGCAGGGCAAGGCCATCCAGGCCAAGGCGGCCCGCGATGTGCGGGTCCTCGTCGTCGGCAACCCATGCAACACCAACTGCCTGATCGCACGCTCCAACGCGCCCGATATCCCATCCGAGCGGTGGTTTGCGATGACGCGCCTCGATGAGAACCGGGCCAAGACGCAGCTCGCGAAGAAGGCGGGTGCGCCCGTGGCCTCCGTCACCAACATGGCGATCTGGGGCAACCACTCGGCGACGCAGTACCCCGACGCGCGCAACTCGCGCATTGGTGGGCGGCCCGCCTTCGATGTGATCAAGGACCACGCCTGGCTCAAGGGGGACTTCATCAGCACGGTCCAGAAGCGAGGCGCTGCGGTGATCGAGGCGCGGGGCCTCTCGTCCGCGGCGTCGGCCGCCAACGCGGTGATCGATTCCGTGAACAGCATTCGCACGGCCACACCCCATGGGGACTGGACGTCGCTCGCGGTGTGCAGCAAGGGCGAGTACGGGACACCCGAGGGTCTCCAGTTCGGATATCCCGTCACGACCGACGGCACGACGTGGAACGTGGTCGAGGGGCTCGACCACGATGCCGACGCCAAGGAGCGCATCCGGGTCACGACTGAGGAGCTCGTTCAGGAGAGGGATCTCGTTAAGGCGCTAGTGCCTAGCTAGACGCCCCCTCCGGCGCGCTTTGCGCGCCACCTCCCCGGCAAGCGGGGAGAACAACGGTCGGCTGTTCGCCGACCTGGCCACCTCCCCGGCAAGCGGGGAGGACGAGGCGGATCCGACCAAAAGGGCACGAATGGCGCGATGCAGCCCGGGGATCCGACCATTAGTGCCCAAATGGCTGGTACGGCTTGCGCCGCCCGCCGCCCGTGCGCGGGTGGCCCACCTATCCTGAATCAATGAGCGTCACGCTCGATCGCCACGTCTTCCCCTTCACCGCCATCGTCGGGCAGGAGTCGATGAAGCTTGCCCTCATCCTCAACGCCATCGTGCCCACCATCGGCGGTGTGCTGATACGTGGCGAGAAGGGAACCGGCAAGTCGACCGCGGTCCGCGCCCTGGCGAGGCTGCTGCCCGAGCACCTCGTGGTCGAGGGCTGCCACTTCGGCTGCGACCCCGACGACCGCGGCGCTCTGTGCGCCGAGTGCCGCCAGCGTCTCGCCCACGCCGGCGTCCTGCCCTCGCACAAGCGCCGCATGCGCGTGGTCGAGCTGCCGATCAACTCCTCCGAGGACCGCGTGGTCGGCACGATCGACATCGAAGCCGCGCTGCGCGCAGGCGCGAAGCGCTTCGAGCCCGGCGTTCTGGCCGAGGCCAACCGCAACATCCTCTATGTCGACGAGGTCAACCTGCTGGACGACCACCTGGTCGACGTCCTGCTCGACGCCGCGGCGATGGGAGTCAACGTGGTGGAGCGAGAAGGCGTCTCGTTCGCACACCCCTCGCGCTTCATCCTCGTCGGCACGATGAACCCCGAGGAGGGAGAGCTGCGACCTCAGCTCCTCGATCGCTTCGGCCTGTGCGTCGACATCGAGGGGATCCGCGACCCCGACCAGCGCGTGCTGATCTCGGAGCGCGACGCCGCTTTCAAGAAGGGCGACCACGAGTTCGCCACCGAGTTCGCAGCCGCCGACCACAACCTTTCGCGTGCCCTCGTCGAGGCGATCGTCGCGGTCAAAAAAGTACGCATCACTTCGGCCCAGGCCCGCCTCATCTCCTCGATCTGCGTGGAGGCCGAGGTGCTCGGCCATCGTGCCGACGTCGTCATCGACCACGCCGCCCGCGCGCTCGCCGCGTACCGGCGCCACGCCACACCCAACCGCGACGACATCTACGACGCCGCCGCGCTCGCGCTCGCCCATCGCGCGCGCCAACCCTTGCGCCGCGACGAGGAGGAGACCACCTCGCCCGAGCAGGGCGACAAACAGGAAGGCTCCAAGGAGTCCGAGTCGGATTCGGGTGAGCCGCAAGCCTCGGAGAGCGACTCGGCCTCGGACTCCACCGCCGAGCAGAGCTCGAGCGCAGCCGACTCGGGCCAGCAGTCCGCAGGCAGCGACCAGGGGATGACGACGGGTGGCGCGAGCGGCAGCGAGTCCTCGCCGGATGCGACCGAGCTGTTCAACCTGAAGCGCATCGATCTGCCGAGGCAGCGACGGATCAGAAAGCAGGGCGGCAAACGCTCGACCAGCCAGACCGCCGACCGCCGCGGCCGTTACGTGCGCGCGCAGCCCAGGGCCAAGGTCAACGACCTGGCCATCGATGCCACGGTGCGCGCTGCTGCGCCGATGCAGGTCGACCGCGGTCGCCTGCCCGGTGAGCGGTTGAAGCTCGAGCGCGACGACCTTCGCCAGAAAGTTCGCGAAAGGAAAATCGGCAACCTCATCGTGTTCGTCGTCGACGCCTCGGCCTCGATGGACGCCGAGCAGCGCATGGCCGCGACCAAGGGAGCGATCCTCTCTCTGCTCCAGGACGCCTACGTCCGGCGGGACCGCGTGGCCGTCGTCATCTTCAAGAACCGCACCGCCGAGGTGGTGCTCCGTCCCACCTCCAGCGTCTCGCTGGCCAGGCGCCGGCTGGAAAAGCTGTCTGTCGGCGGCACCACGCCGCTCACCCATGGCCTCATGGCCGGCTACAAGGTCGTCAAGACCGAGCTGCTGCGGGACCCGACCATCAGGCCGCTCCTGGTCCTCATCAGCGACGGCCGCGGCAACATCTCGATGTTCAAGGAAGAGCCGCTGGTCGAGGCGCAGAAGATTGCGGCGATGATCGCCGCGGAGCATATCGACGCGCTGGTCATCGACTCGGCTCGCGATTACAGCCACCTGCCGTCCGTGCAGCACCTAGCGCGCGTCGCGCCGATGTACCAGACGTACGCGATCAACGCCTGCGCCGACCTCGCCGAGAGGATGGGCGCGCGCTACTACGGGCTGTACGACCTGTCTCGCGATGAGATTGCGTCGGCGGTGGAGAGGGAGCTGGGCAGAGGCGGCCGCTGATCGGCCGTAGCCGTACGACCCGAACCACCTCCTTTGCTAGTGGCGCGGCTCACCCCGGTAACATCAGTTCGATGGCGATAGACAGGTACTCCTATCCCTTTACTGCGATCGTCGGCCAGGAGCAGATGAAGCTTGCCCTGGTGCTGAACGCGATCAACCCCGCGATCGGCGGCGTGCTGATTCGTGGTGAGAAGGGCACCGGCAAGTCCACCGCGGTGCGAGCGCTGGCGAAGCTGCTCCCTGAGCAGCAGGTCGTCGAGGGTTGCCACTTCGGCTGCCATCCCGACGATCCCGAGGACTTCTGCCTCGACTGCCGCGAGCGCGCCAAGGCAGGCGCGCTCCCGGTCACCACGCGCCGCATGCGCGTGGTCGAGCTGCCGATCAACGCGTCCGAGGATCGCGTGGTGGGGACCATCGATCTGGAGGCTGCACTCAAGGAGGGCGCGCGGCGCTTCGAGCCTGGCGTCCTGGCCGAAGCGAACCGCAACATCCTCTACGTCGACGAGGTGAACCTGCTGGACGACCACATCGTCGATGTGCTGCTCGACGCCGCCGCGATGGGCATCAACACAGTCGAGCGCGAAGGCGTGTCGGTGTCACACCCCTCGCGATTCATCCTCATCGGCACGATGAACCCCGAGGAGGGGGAGCTGCGGCCGCAGCTGCTCGACCGTTTTGGATTGTGCGTCGACGTTGAGGGCATACGCGACCTCGACCAGCGCGTCTCCATCGTCGAAAAGAGGGCGGTGTGGGAAGACGATCCCACGAAGTTCTACCAGCAGCACGCTGAATCGGAGCAGGACGTTCGCTCGCACATCGCGGAGGCGATCGCGACGTTTCCGGAGGTCGAGCTGCCGCGCGAGATCCTGCGCCTAATCGCCCAGCTCTCGATCACTCTGGAGGTCGACGGTCACCGATCCGACCTCGTGTGCGCACGTGCCGCTCAGGCCAAGGCCGCGTACGACAGCAAGGAGAAGGTGGGGCCGGCCCAGATCGGCGAGGTCGCCGAGATGGTGTTCGCACACCGCGTGCACTCGGTGCCGTTCGGCAAGGGCGGGCCGAACCTGTCGGAAGTGATCAGCAGGATGATCGGCCAGTCCTGAACCGAGAGCGATCTCGCGTTTAGGAATTGACTGCGCGCGCAACTAGACTGATCCGAGATGTCGTCGGCTGACCGAGAACCCGTTCTAGTACCGCGTCGCGCCGCAGAGCTCTTAGCGCGAATCGAAGAGAACGTCCATCGCGTCATCGTCGGCAAGGACAAGGTGGTACGGCTCGCGGCCACGGGCCTGGTGGCCGGAGGCCACGTCCTTCTGCAAGACCTGCCTGGTACCGGCAAGACGTTGCTGGCGCGAGCTCTCGCAACGTCGGTGGGCGGCGCGTTCCGCCGCATCCAGTGCACGCCCGACCTCCTGCCCTCCGACATCACGGGCTCTAGCGTCTTCAATCAGAAAGACCTGACCTTCCAGTTCATCCCCGGCCCCGTGTTCGCCAACATCGTCCTGGCGGACGAGGTCAACCGCGCGACGCCCCGCACGCAATCGGCATTGCTCGAAGCGATGGGGGAGGGTCAGGTCACAGTCGAGGGCGTGACGCGACCGCTCGAGCGGCCGTTCTTCGTCGTCGCCACCCAGAACCCCACCGAGTTCCACGGCACTTACCCGCTGCCTGAATCGCAGCTCGACCGCTTCATCCTCGCCGCGGAGATGGGCCCGCCGACCGATGACGAGGCGATGGAGGTACTCGCGCGCCGCGAGCACGGCGACCCGATCGCCGACCTGCGCGCGGTGGTGAGCCTCGCCGAGGTCATCGAGCTGCAGGACGCGTGCCTGAAGGTGGTGGCCGCGCCTGCGATCCGGACCTACATCGTTTCTCTGCTGCATGCGATCCGTTTGCGGCAGGAGGTGCTGTTGCCGGCGAGCATGCGATCGGGCGTGTACCTGCAGCGCGCCGCGCAGGCATGGGCGCTTTTCGAGGGACGCGACTTCGTCCTGCCCGACGACATCAAGCTGCTCGCGCTGCCGGTGCTCTCTCACCGCCTCGGCATGCGCGGCCGCTTCAAGGCGGCGGACGTGGTCGAAGAGGTGGTCGCATCGCTGCCCCTACCTCCATTGAGGCAACACTGATCGGTCGCATTTCCTGGCGCCTGGTCGGCGCTCTGGCGGTCGCGGCCGCTGTCTTTTACTACGGCACGACCTCCGAGGTTGCCTGGCTCTTTCTGCTCGCCTACTGGATCGTGGCGCTCGTCGTGGCGGCATACGTCTACGCGCGATGGAACTGGCGCGGGCTGAGGGCCGACCTCGGCCTGGGGGGCGCCCGCCCTGGGCCCGATTCGCCCATCGAGGCGCTCCCTGAGCAGCTTCTGCGCAGCGGCCCGTTGCCCGCTCCGCTCTTCGAAGGCGACCACGCCGACATCGAGCTGAGGCTGACCACGACCGGAAGCTCGCGCGGCCCCGCTCGCCTCTCCGGCTCGGTCGGCGGCGTCGAGGTGAGCGCCGCGACGGGCGTGGTGCCGCGCGCCGGGTGGGTGGAGCGGCGGACCCTCGGCCCGCTCGGGCGCGGCGCCATCGTGGCGAGCAACTGGGTGCTGGAATCGAGCGACCCTCTCGGGTTCTTCAGATTCCGCCGCACAGGCGCGAATGGAGAGGTGGGCCTCGTGCTCCCGCGCTTCGCGTCGCTCAGCTCTTCGCCCCAGGCCCGGGAGCTGGAGGCCAGCGTTTCGGCACCCCGGTCGGGCTCGGGGATGGAGCTGTTCGGCGTGCGTGAGTACCGGCCGGGCGATCCGCTGCGGCGCATCCACTGGAGGTCCAGCGCTCGTCTTGGCGAGCTGGTGGTGCGCGAGTACGAGCCGCCGGGCGTCCAGACGGTCGGCATCTTCTGCGACCCGCACCCACCGACGCGCGAGGCGGCCGACCAGGTCGCGCGCCTGGCTGCGTCGGAGGCGTGGGATTGCATTCGGGGTGGGGGAAGGGTGGTGCTGTGGGCGCCGGGCCTGGAGCCGAGCCTGCCGAGCGAGGCACGCTCCCTGTGGGCGCTGCTCGAATGGCTGGCGAGGTATCCGGCACCTTCCACAGCACACGAAACGATGCCCTCGGTCACTGATGCAGTCGGTGTAACCGCGGGAGCCGCTGCCGCACTTGTCGAGGCGCTCGAGACGGTCCAGCAGCGCGGCGGGCGCATCAGGGCATGGGTGGTCGGTGAGGCGGAGCTGGAAATCGAAGCCCCAATCCAACGTGTTGGACTGGCGTGGCCGATATGAAGACTTTGTCCTCCCCGCTTGCCGGGGAGGTGGCCCGAAGGGTCGGAGGGGAGGTCCAGATTTGAACCTACGGCGCTTCCTGAAGCTCCCTCCCTCGCCGGTCGAGAACTCGCTCCAGGCTCGCGTCTTCGTCTTCCTCGGCTTCGTCGTGGCCTCGGTGGCGGTCGCGATCTACGGCCAGGACTATGTCGTGCCCGCCGCCGGGGTGGTCGTGGCAGCGATCGGCCATGTCGTCAGCTACCGCGGTCGCAACAAGAGGCGCCGCCTCGCCGGACAGATTCTTGTCGCGGGCCTCGTGATGGCCGCCCTCGCCTACTTCCTCGCCGACTCGGTGCTCGCGATCTTCGGCGGCATCCTGCCCCAGGCCAACTTCGCGATCCTCTACCTCGCGGCCGTGTTCGCGTGGGACTACCCGTTCGGCATCCTGGTCGCGCTCTGGGCGATCTGCCTGGCCGGCTTCTGGATGACCTCGCACCTGCGTCGCATCGATGCCAAGGTCGCGGGGCCCATCCGCCCGCTGGCGCTTGCTCTGGCCGGCGCCCTCGCCCTTGGCGTCATCGCCTTCGTCTTCATCCCGCAGCCGACCGCCCTGTCCCCGACGCCGCTAGTGGTGTCACTGCCAAGCTTCACCAGCTTCCAGGGCGAGATGGAGAATCCCGCCCTGCCGCTCGTGCAGATCAGCGGCGATCCGTCCGGCGCCACCAACAGCATCGACCTGCGCTTCCGCGGCAGGCTCGGGGACGCGCCGGTCATGTACGTGCGCACCGGCGCGCCCGCCTACTGGCGCGGCCTGGTGTTCGACACTTACCAGGGCGGCCAGTGGACCGCGTCGAACCGCAGCTTCGTCACCTTCCAGCCCTACATCCAGCCGCGCTCACTACCGCCCGCTCCCAAGCACAACCTCGGCACGTTTGCCCAGGTGTTCCGCGTCGTCAGGACGCTGCCGGGCGTGATCAGCGCGGCCTACCCGATCCAGAGCCTGTACGCGCCGGTGTCGGCGCTGCGCCGCGATGCCTACGGAACGTTCCGGACGCCCGATGTGCTGCGGCCAGGACAGACCTACTCGGTGGTCTCGTATCTGCCCAACCTGTCCCCGCAGGAGCTGCAGTCGGACCCTCTGTTGCCTGGAAACCCGGAGAACAACCCCGAATACTTGAATGCCCAGAACCTTTCGCCGCGAGCCCACCAGCTTGCGGCGCACGCTGTCGCGGGCCACACCGACACCGAATTCGACCAGGTGATGGCGCTGACGACCTACCTGCAGACGAACTTCCGCTACTCGCTGCAGCTCGGGCAGGCGCCGCCCGGCCTCGACCCGGTCGACTGGTTCCTGTTCGACGCGAAGATCGGGTACTGCGAACAGTTCGCGACCGCCGAGACCTTGATGCTGCGCAGCCTGGGCATCCCGGCGCGGCTCGCGACCGGTTACTCGACCGGCGACTACAACCCGGTGCTCAACGAGTCGATCGTGCGCGAGCACGACGCGCACGCGTGGGTCGAGGTCTGGTTCTCCGGTCACGGCTGGGTGCCCGTCGACCCCTCGCCAGGTTTCGCGGCGCTGGCGGCCACGCAGTTCCCGAATCGCTGGGCGGCCGCCGGCCTTGCGAGCCTCATCCCGCACCTCTCGATCGGCGCGCCGCTGGCCGCGCTCGGCTCGCTGGGCATCCTCGCGGCGATCCCGCCAGCCGTCGCCATCGCGCTGCTGGTGGTCGTCGTGTGGGCGTGGTTTCGCACACGAAGGTGGGGCAGAGGGGTGCGGGCAGCGCCAGGCGAGTCGGAGCTGTTGCGCCTCTACGAGAATGTCCAGCGTCGGCTCAAACGCCGCCGAGCGCCACCGGAAACGCCACTGGAGTACCAGCGGGCGGCGCGAGGCGGCCCAATCGAGCCGCTGCTCGATGAATTGACCGAGGCGGTCAATCAAGGCGCTTATGCGGGAAGATGGCCGGGATCAGAGCGTGTGCGCGAGCTGGAGAAGCGGCTGCGCTGAGCCACGGCGCCGGAAGGTACGTTCAAGAAGGGGAGCGTGATGTGAAAACTGGGTACCTCGACTACTCTGGCCGCGACGACGTTCTGAGCGGCGGCGTCAAGATGATTCCGATCCGCACCCCCAAGGGCGATTTCAAGGTCTGGACCAAGCGTGTCGGCAACAACCCGTCGGCCAAGGTGCTTCTGCTTCACGGCGGGCCGGCCGCCACTCACGAGTACTGGGAGGCTTGTGACAGCTATCTCCCGGCGGCCGGCATCGAGTACTTCTACTACGACCAGCTGGGATCTGCGTACAGCGACCAACCGGATGATCCCGATCTATGGACCATCGAGCGATTCGTCGATGAGGTCGAGCAGGTACGGCTCGCGCTCGACCTGAATCGCGACAACTTTTACCTTGCCGGCCATTCATGGGGCGGCGTCCTTGCAATCGAGTACGCGCTCCGTTTTCAACAGCACTTGAAGGGCCTGGTGATCTCCAACATGATGGCCAGCATCCCGGCCTACAACGAGTACGCGAATCGGGTGCTCAAGCCGGGCATCGATCCTGTCGCAATGGCCGAGATCGAACGAATCGAGGCGACGGGGGAGTTCACCCAGCCTCGCTACATGGAGCTGCTTGTGGAGCATCACTACGTCCACCACGTGTTGCGACTGCCTGCCGACAAATGGCCCGATCCGGTTAATCGAGCGTTCGCAAAGATCAACTACCCGCTCTACACGTTGATGCAAGGCCCGAGTGAGCTCGGCGCGAGTGGGAAGTTGGTCGACTGGGACCGCACCGCGGACCTCCATCGAATCAGCGTGCCGACCCTGGTGATCGGGGCGACGCACGACACCATGGACCCGGCCTACATGAAAATGATGGCCGGCCTCTTTCCCAAAGGCCGCTTCCACCTGTGCCCAAATGGCTCTCATATGGCTATGTACGACGATCAGGAAACCTATTTCGAGGGTCTGATCGGGTTCATCCGAGCCATCGAGCAAGACGCAGGCGAGGCTGCCGCCAACCGGGTCAGCGGCAGGTCCAGCTCTTAACGGGACCTATACGTCCGAAGAGAAGTGGCAAGCGGCCAGGTGGTCGCGGTCCTTCTCCTCAAGCGGGGGTTCGGTTTCGGCGCACGGCGCCGGCAGCCGCGCGATCGGGCATCGGGTATGGAACCGGCAGCCTGAGGGCGGGTGCAGCGGCGACGGAATCTCGCCGGTCAGCTCGACGAGTCGCCGGCCTCGTTGGACCTTCGGATCGGGAACCGGGATCGCCGACAGCAGCGCCTTTGTGTACGGGTGCTTCGGGTTCGTATAGGTCTGGGTGCTGTCAGCGACCTCCACGATCTTGCCGAGATACATCACCATCACCCGGTCGCTGATGTGACGGACCACCGAAAGGTCGTGGGCGATGAACAGGTATGTGAGCTTCAGCTCGCGCTGCAGGTCCTCGAGCAGGTTGACGATCTGGGCCTGAATCGAGACGTCCAGGGCGGATATCGCCTCATCGCACACGACGAGGCTCGGGTTGAGGGCAAGGGCTCGCGCGATCCCGATCCGCTGTCGCTGGCCGCCGGAGAACTCGTGTGGGTAGCGGTTGTCGAAGTTGGGGTTGAGGCCGACGAGACGCAGGAGCTCCTGGATCCGCTGGTCGCGGGCCTTGCCCCGCATGACTTTGAAGTTGTCGAGTGGCTCCGCGATGATGTCGCCCACCGTCATGCGCGGATCCAGGGACGCGAACGGGTCCTGGAAGATGACCTGCAGCTGGCGGCGTTGCTGGCGCAGCTTCTCGCCGCGCAGCTTGGTGAGCTCGACGTCTCCGATGAAGATCTTGCCGGAGGTCACCGGGATCAGCTGCGTGACCAGCCTTGCCAACGTGGACTTGCCGCAGCCTGACTCACCCACCAGGCCGAGCGTCTCGCCCTGGCGAATCTCGAAGCTGACCCCGTCGACCGCCTTCACCGATTGGCCGCGACCCGCAGGAAAATGCTTCACGACATTCTCGACTCGAACGAGCGGCCTGGCGTTTGAAGGTCTCGATGACAATGTCGCAATCGCCGGTGTCGACGCCATCAGATCTCCTCTCCAGGGCGGACGCCGGAGCCGGCCCCAGGATGAATGTCGATCAAGGTGTCCGCGCCCATCTCCCGGCGGGCGCGATCCATCGTCACCCAGCAGGCTGCGCGCTGATTGGGCGCGACGTCGAGGAGCTTCGGCTCCTTGGTGAAGCACTCTTCGATCCGAAAAGGACACCGTGGGTGAAAGCGGCAGCCGGCCGGTGGATCCGCCAGGTCCGGTGCCATGCCCTGGATTGAGCGCAGGCGCTCGTGGCGAAGGGCATCGACCCGCGGGATGGATTTGAGGAGCGACCACGTGTAGGGGTGCTGCGGGCTCTCGAAGATCTGCTCGACCGGGCCCTCCTCGACGATCTGACCCGCGTACATCACCATCACGCGCGAGCAGAGCCCTGCCACCACTCCCATGTTGTGGGTGATCATCACGATCGCCGTGCCCAGCTCGCGGTTGAGATCGGCAAGCAGCTCGAGGATCTGTGCTTGCACAGTGACGTCCAGTGCCGTTGTCGGTTCGTCGGCGAGCAGTATGGCGGGCGCATTTGCAAGGCCCATCGCGATCATCGCCCTCTGCCGCATGCCCCCGCTCAGCTGGTGCGGATAGTCCTTGACGCGACTCTCAGCAGCAGGGATGCGCACCTTTGTGAGCAGCTCGATCGTGCGCGCGTGTGCGTCAGCCTTCGACTTGCCGTGCGCGCGCATCGCCTCGTCAACCTGGAAGCCGGTGCGTAGAACTGGATTGAGCGAGCTCTGCGGGTCCTGAAAGATCATCGCAATGTCGCGGCCGCGGATCTCGCGAATCTCTTGATCGGTCATCTGAAGCAGGTCCTGGTTGCGGAACAGGACTTCGCCACTGACGATGCGGCCGGGGTGGGGCACCAATCGCAACAGCGAAAGCGCGGTCACGGATTTTCCACTGCCCGACTCACCGACGATGCCGAGACTCTCACCGGGGTAGAGGTCGAAGCTCACGCCGTCGACGGCTTTGATGATTCCGTCCGGCATCGCAAATTGCGTGCGCAGGTCACGCACCTGAAGGATTGGAGTGGCCATGCCTTTTGCTTGTGCCTCAGTACCGCACGCGCGGATCGATGAACGTGTATGCGATGTCAACGGCAACATTCGCCCCGACGATCAACAACGCGCCAAACAACACGGTGCCCATGACCAGGGGGATGTCGAGGTTGAAGATTGCATCCACTGCCTGTTTTCCGATCCCCGGCCAAGCGAACACAGTCTCGATGACCACGACTCCGGCGAGAAAGTAACCCAGGTCCATACCCAGCTGGGTCACGAGCACGGTTAGAGCGTTCGGCAGAGCGTGGCGAAACATGACAGTGCCCGGAGTAACACCTTTTGCGTTGGCCGTGCGGATGTAATCCTTGGGGAGGATGTCGAGCAGCACCGCCCGGAGCAGCCGGGCATAGTAGCCGGCGCCTCCGAGGCCCAGGGTCAGTGCCGGCAGGAACAGGTACTGGGGCGCCCCGTTGCCATAGCCTCCAAGCGGGAAGATGGGGATCAGGGCTCCAAACACGTAAAGGAATATGAGGCCGAGCCAGAATGGCGGGGCGGCCAGGGTCACGAAGGTGAAAACCATCGTGATCCGATCCCAGATGCTGCCGGGTCGCGTGGCGGCCAGGATGCCGATCGGCAGCCCGACGATGACCTCCACGAATACGCCGGCGACGGCCAGCTCGGCGGTGGCGGGGAATCGCTGGAGGATGGCGGGGAGGACCGGCGCCGAATACCTGTACGAGTAGCCGAAGTCGAGGTGGAGCACCCGCCACAGGTAGTCGACGAACTGGACGTAGACCGGACGGTCAAGACCCAGCTGGTGGTGGATGATCGCGACCGATGCCGGGGAGGCGTTGGAACCTGCGTACAGCCGGGCCGGGTCGCCCGGAACCAGGAAGGCGATGATGAAGGTCACCACCGCGACCCCAAACAGGACCACAACCATCCAGCCGAGCCGCCGGATGATGTAACGGGTCACCGAGCTCCTGCGAGGGTCATGGGAGGGGAGCCGAAGCTCCCCTCCCGGTCGAAATCATTTACCGCCGGTCACCCAGATGCTCGTGAGGACGAGCGGCCAGACAGGGTGCAGCTGATAGCCGTGAACCCGCGTGGCCGAGACGCTGGTTTCCAACGTTGAGTACATCGGCACCCACGGGAAGTCCTGGCCGGCGACGATGTCCTGGATCTGCTGGTAGAGCTTTAGACGGTCTGCAGAGTTCGTGTCTCCGCGGGCCTGGTCGTCAAGAGTGTCGAGCTGCTTGTTGCAGTAGAAGGCGACGTTGCCACCGTTGGCAGTGACGTTGGCCGCGGTGCAAGTGAGGATCGGGTCGATGAAGTCGGAGGGGTCGGGGAAGTCCTGGATCCAGCCGTCATAGCTCAGAGCCGTCGTGTTCGGCTTTCCCGTCACATCCAGGAACGCTGGAAACGACAGGCCTTTGAGGTTGATGGTGATTCCAACCGACTGGAAGTCCTGCTGGATGGCCGATGCCAGGTTGTCGGAGTCGGCATTGACCTTTGCGTAGACGAGGTCCTGCGCTGGGAACGGATGGCTAGGCCCATAGCCGGCCTGAGTCAGCAACGCCTTCGCCTTATCGAGGCTCTGGCCTTTGGCGTCCAGGCCAAGGGGGTTGTAGTTCGGAACGAATCCTGGCATCGGCGGGGCCTGGATGCCGTTGTTGATCACGCCCCGGCCGTTGAGCACCTTGATCTGGTTGGCCTTGTTCACGACCATGTTGAATGCCTGCCGGACCAGCTTGTTGTCGAACGGTTTCACGTTGACGTTCATGCCGAGGTACCAGATGTCGACGTTCGGAGCCTTAACGATCCGGCTCTTGAAAGTGGGGTCGGTTGACAGCTGGATGTACTGCGCCGAGGGCATGTTGATGTCCGGCTGGACGAGGTCCGCCTGTCCCTGCTGCATGCGTAGGAAGCCGACCTGGGCGTCGACGCCGATCTGAAAATCGACCTCGTTGAGGTAGGCCGGCGTGCCGAAGTAGCTCGGGTTCTTCTTCAGCACCAAGAGCTGGCCGGGGGTCCATGTCGCGAGTGTGAAAGGCCCGGTGCCGACGGGGTGGTGTGCGTAGTCGGTGCCGGCCGCTGTCACCGCTTCCTTCGGAATCACAAATCCGAAAGGCATGGCCAGCACGTTGAGAAAGGACTGGTTGGGGGAGTCGAGGTCGATCTCCAGGGTGTACGGGTCGATAACCTTGATCCCGCTGATGCCGGTGGCCTTGCCGCTGTAGAAGTCAGCTGTGCCGGACACGGAGCCCCAGAACGGGCCGCCGGTCATCGGTCCCTGGGTCTTGGGATTGAGCATCCTTTCAAACGAGTACTTGAAGTCGTCGGCCGTGACTTCGCGCCCGTTGCTGAACTTGACACCGTGGCGGAGCGTGAACGTGTACGTCTTTCCGTCACTGCTGATGGTCGGCATGGCCGCGGCGATGTCCGGCCCAAGCTGGGTGGTGAATCCCTGGTAGTCCAGAAGCCCGTTGTAGATGGCGCGCTCAACCGACCAGCTATCTGTGTCGTAAGCGACCGCGGGGTCGAGCGTCTTGAAGTCGTCCTTCATCGCAATGTTCAAAGTGCCGCCGGATACGGGCGTGTCTGACGTCCCTGAGCTCGTGTTGCCGCATGCGGCCAGGAGCATTACTCCGGCGGCAAACGCCGCCACCGATCTGACGTGATACCTCATGTGTCTCCTCCTCTCAATGTTTCGCGTGGTTAGGCGGACTCGGCTTCAACTGGGGTCCGCGGGCTCGTAACCAGGGCTTGACCTCCAGCCGAGAATCCACCGACAACTCTCTTCACCAGCGACCTGTGGCGGGGATCGAGGGCGTCACGCAACCCGTCGCTGATCAGGTTGAACGCCAGGACTGTGAGCAGGATCATCAGGCCGGGAAAGATCACCAGCCAGGGCGCCAGGAACATGTAGCTCTGCCCGTCCGAGACCATCTTTCCCCAGTCCGACGTGGGTGGCTGCACACCGATGCCGATGAAGCTGAGGATGGATTCCGTGCTGATGCTGGTGGCGATACCGATGGTTCCGTACACGATGATCACCGGCACCAGGTGGGGAAGGATGTGGCGAAAGAGAATGTGGCGCGGCGCGCCTCCGGATGATCGAGCCGCCTCGATGAACTCCACCTCTTTGAGCGAGAGCACCTGGCCGCGAACAATTCGGGCCACCGCCGTCCAGTAGAAGAGGGCGATGACGGCGGCGATCACCAGCACGTTGCCGCCGCGCTGCAGGATGGCGATCAAGGCGATCGAGAAGAGAAGAACCGGGAAGGCCATCATCACGTCGGTGAAGCGCATCAGGATCATGTCGACCCACTTGCCGAAGTAGGCGGCGACCGTGCCGACGATCACGCCCACCACCAGGGCCATTCCGTTCGCGATGAAGCCGATGAACAGCGAGATGCGGGCGCCCCAGATCAGCCGGCTGAACAGGTCCCGTCCATTCGGATCGCTGCCAAGCCAGAAGACCGAACCTGGCGCAATGGGCCTGCCATCCAGCGGGAGCAGCTCGTAATAGCCGTGGTTGGGGTCGCGGAGCGGCAAGATCGGCGCGAAGACTGCCAGCAGCACCAGCAGGACGATGAAGCCGGTGCCCACGAGGGCCAGGCGTTCACGTCGAAAGCGACGCCACAAAAGCAATACGGAGCCTGCCGAGTCGGACTCCATCTACCCCCTCGCTGCCAGCTTCAGGTCGGGCCCAGTATAGGCACCCGACGATCAAACGTTTGCGCAATCCTGAAACACCGGCCGCGCCGGGTCAATTAGTCGCTTGAGCGGCCCCGGCGCGGTGCGGTTCAGCTGCTCACGCCGCGCCGACGTGGGGCCACGAGTCGAACACCGCGATGTCGACCGAGGGGCGTTGTGTCTGCACGACCAGGTCGTCGAGGAAAGTCCGGCCGGTCAGCGGCGGTCCTCCGATCCCGCATTGCGTTTGTGCGCATGAGGCCTCCTCCGCGTACCAGACCAGGGTGGAGTTCAAGAACACCGCGGCGGTGCCGAAATTGGAGCTGTACATGTTGATCTCCGCCACCGGCTGATCGGTCAACCGCAGGTAACCGAGCACGTGATTGCCCGACCCGTACGCGACCGTGTAGACGATCCGCAGGCCGTCAGCGCTTGGCCAAGGATGAATCCACCTGAGACCTGGCACCACGTTCTGCGCGCCGGCCTTCAGGTCCCACGACTCCACCCCCCAGATGGTCCGGAAGTAAAGGCTCGCGCCTGATCCTGTCCAGGTCGCCATCGTCCCGTCTCTCCGGCTGTAGACGAGCTTGTGGTCTGACAGACGGACGATCTGGAACGGAGCCGCGGCCGAATCTGATCCGGTGAAGGTGTTCTCAAATGCGACGTACTGTCCGTCGGCCGAGAAGCCGGTCATCCCATCGTCGGATTCGGGGTCGACGCCGCGGCCCGGTATCGGGCCGAAGCGGCTGAGCGTGACGTCGCCTGCCGCCGACAGCAAATGCCACGCAACGCCACCAGAGTCGGAGCTCAGGTAGCTGAGGGTTTTCCCGTCCGGGCTCCAGGCGTAAACCCAGTACATGAATGCAGCGTCAGTCCAGCGGCGCACCAATGACGTGCGCTGGGTCAGAAGGTCCGCCACGTACAAGGCTCCGTTGCCGGTCGCATTCTCAACGATGTACGAGACGTGATTGCTGTCCTTGAAACGGGGGTAAGTGGCGCCCGTGCCGTGAATCAGGCATCGAGATATTGGATTGGACAGGTCGCTGATGTCACGGATGGAGACTCCGATCCTGTCAGGCAACGTGACGAGCGTCAGATTGGCCCCGGCGGGAATGCGGGAGCCGCATGTCAGCGGCGCCGGCGCGGGGGATGCAGTCCCTCCTGCCGTCGGGCTCGGGAAATTAACGGTAGGGCTGGTGGAAGCGAGTGGCGAGTTGGTGCACGCGACGAGCGTTACCAGCGTCAGTACGAGAACCGTGCCTTTCATGTGAGGCAGCGCATGAGCGGTTGCGCTAAACAGAATGAGGCCATGAGTCGAAGAAGGCCGTGATGATCGACACGCTTTCCGTCCTGGCCACCACGTCGTAGATGTAGGTCTTGCCTGTCAACTTTGGTTCGCCCAGTCCGCAAACCGCGTTAGCGCCACTGCAGATGGCTTCTTCTGCATACCACATCAATGTGGGGGTCAGGAATGCAGCGCCGATGCGCGGTCGGGTCGAGACGCGAATCGCTTGTCCGTCCGCGGTTTGCACGTACCCGGGGTAGTGGTAGCCGTTGCTGTCAGCGTCCACATAAGCGATTCGCAATCCGTCCGCGCTGGTCCATGGGTGGATCCAGCGAAAGCCTTGCGGAACCAGAATCCGCGACCCGACTGTTGCATCCCACGACAACACTCCGGATGTGGTGCGGTAGTAGAGGGTTGCGCCGGTGGACGCCCATGTCGCCATGGTTCCGTCCGTCCGGCTGTAGACCAGCTTGTGGTCGGAGAGGCGAACAATACCCGGCGCGCTCGCGGTGTGGCTGAACGTCTGCTCGATGGCCACGTACTTTCCGTCGGCGGAGAAGCCGACCATCGCGTCGTCGTTGTTGGGGTCGGCATCTCGCCCAGGGATTGATCCGAGGTCGCTCAACGTCACGTCGCCGGAGGCCGACAGCAAGTGCCATGCGACCTTGTCGCCGTTGGAGCTGAGGTAGGTCAGGGTATTGCCGTCAGGGCTAAAGGCGTAGACCCAGTACAGCGAGCCCTGGTTGCTCCATGAGCGAACCAACCGATTGGAGGAGTTACTGAGGTCGACGACGTACAACGCGCTCCGGCCGGAGGTGTCGCTGACGATGTAGGAGACGTGGGTGGCGTCGACGAAGCGATAGTAGGCGCCGCCGGCGAAGGTGCAGCGGGTGATCGGGTGGGCGATGTCGGTGATGTCGCGCACCACGACGGGGCTGCCCTTGGCCAGAACCACGAGCGCCAGCTGGTCACCGGCGGGGATTTGCGAGGTGCATACCGTGGCCACAGGCGGCGCGGGGCTGGCAGTCGCGGCGGGCGTGACTGTTGCTGTGCGGCTCGTGGAGGTGGTCGGAGTCGCGGTCGGCGAGCCGGTGCAAGCGGCCAGCAAGAAGAGCGCCGCTGCAAGAGCGGTCCGTCTCATATGAGCCATAACGCCACCTTCGAATACCCGTTACGAGGGATGAAACTCGCCCATTGAGCCGTATCCTGACCCGCCGTGGCAAGAGCGGTGAAGCAGACAGGCGCTGAGATGGTTCGCTGGGACCTCAGCGACCTCTTCGCATCGCCGACCGATCCGAAAATCGAGGCGGCGCTGGCCGGCTCGCTCGATCGGGCGATCGCATTCGAGGCCAAGTACAAGGATCGCGTGGCCACCCTCGAGCCGTCCGAGTTCGCGGCGATGATGCGCGAGCTGGAGGACGACGAGGACGCCGCCGCCCGACCCGAGGTGTACGCGTACCTCCTGCACAGCCAGAACACCCACGACCCTGCCGCCGGCCGGCTGCTCTCCCGAGCTCGCGAGGCGAGCGCCGAGCGAGGAAGCCACGCTGTTTTCTTCACCCTCGAGCTGGCCCAGACAAGCGACGAGCAGGCAGCGCGCCTGTTCGCCAACCCCGACTCCGCCAGGTACCGGCATGCTGTCGAGGAGGCCCGCAAGTTCCGGCCGCACCAGCTGTCGGAGCCGGAGGAGCGCGTCCTTACTGACTACAGCCCCGTCGTCAATTCGGCCTGGACGCGGCTGTTCGAGGAGCTGTGCGCGGGGATCAGGGTCGACGTCGATGATCAAGAGCTGGCGCTCGCCGAGGCCCTCACCCTGCTGCAGGAGCCCGACCGAGAGGTTCGCCGCCGGGCCAGCGGCGCCATCACCGTCGCGCTCGGGACCGACGTTCGCACCCGCGCCTACATCTTCAACGTGGTCCTGCAGGAGAAGGCGATCGACGATCGGTTGCGGAAGTTTCCTTCGTGGGTCTCGTCGCGGAACCTGGCGAACGAGACGTCCGATGCGGCGGTCCAGGCGCTGGTTGAGGCGGTGACCGGGAGATACGACATCTGCGCTCGTTATTACCGCGTCAAACGAAAGCTCCTCGGAGTGGGTGAGCTGCACGAGTGGGACCGGTATGCGCCGATCGAGGAGGCCAAGCGCGAGGTGTCGTGGGACGACGCCAAGGAGATAGTGCTCGGCTCGTACAACCGCTTCTCCAAGACGGCGGGGGCGCTGGTCGAACAGTTCTTTACGCACCCCTGGATCGACGCTCCGGTGGTACCGGATAAGGCCGGCGGCGCCTACTGCATGCCGGTGACGCCACGCCACCACCCCTACGTGATGCTCAACTTCACCGGCAAGCTGCGCGATGTCACCACGCTCGCGCACGAGCTGGGGCACGGACTTCACGACCTGCTCGCGTCGAAGCAGCACAGCTTCGACTACAACCCGCCGCTCACCCTCGCGGAGACCGCTTCGGTGTTCGGGGAGGCGCTGACCTTCGACCGGATCATGAGCGAGGAGAAGGACCCGAAGGTCCGCCTCGCCATGCTCTGCACCCAGTGCGAGGATGCATTCGCCACCGTGTTCCGGCAGGTCGCGTTCAACCGTTTCGAGGATGCGTGCCACACCGCCCGGCGCACCGAGGGCGAGCTCTCCGTGGAGCAGCTGGGGGAGATCTACCAATCGAAGCTGCAGCCGATGTTCGGGGATGCCCTCATCCTCACCGACGAGCACAAGGGCTGGTGGAGCTACGTGGAGCACTTCCTGCACACGCCGGGCTACGTCTACGCGTACGCCTTCGGCAACCTGCTCGCGCTCGCCGTGTACGAGCGTTTCCTGGAGCAGGGGCCGGCGTTCGTGGACGACTACCTGGAGTTCCTGGCCGCGGGCGGGTCGACGCCGCCGGATGAGCTGGTCAAGCGCCTGGGGATGGACATCACGGATCCGGACTTCTGGGACGCGGGCCTGAGGATCCTGGACGGGATGGTGACGCAGGTGGAGGAGCTGGCCGCGCAGGCCTGAGGCGCCGGCGTCCCGCCATTCGGGCACTTTTCGTCCCATCCCGGGCTGATTGCGGCGCCATTCGGGCACTTTTGGCTGTATCCGCCGACCACCTCCGGGGGGTGTTTTCGTGCAACCGATAGACTTACCCTGTTGGCGCACTGCGCGCCCCATGGGGTCCCCCCACAACTGGTTGTGGGGTAGGGAGTGCACATGACGGTCACCACCGAGACGCTCGCCACCACCGATCTCGAGTTCACGCGGCAGCTCGGGCAGCAGCTGCGGGTCGATTCCATCCGCTCCAGCACCGCCGCGGGCTCCGGCCACCCCACCTCCTCGATGTCCGCCGCCGACCTCATCGCGGTCCTCATCGCCCGCTACCTCCAGTACGACTGGGCCAAGCCCAAGGACCCCAACAACGACCACTTGATCTACTCCAAGGGCCACGCCTCGCCCCTCTGCTACGCTATGTTCAAGGCCGTGGGCGCGATCTCGGACGCCGAGATGATGACCTTCCGCAAGTTCGGCTCCCGCATGCAGGGCCACCCCACGCCCGCAATCCCCTGGGTCGACGTGGCCACCGGCTCCCTGGGCCAGGGCCTCCCGATCTCCGTCGGCATCGCCCTGGCGGGCAAGAACCTCGACAAGCTCCCCTTCCACGTCTGGACCCTCTGCGGCGACTCCGAGCTGGCCGAGGGCTCGATCTGGGAGGCCTTCGACAAGGCCGGCCACTACCAGCTGTCCAACCTCACCGCCATCCTCGACATCAACCGCCTGGGCCAGCGCGGCGAAACCGAGTTCGGCTGGACCCTCGACACCTACCGGCGCCGGATCGAGGCCTTCGGCTGCTTCCCGATCGTCATCGACGGCCACGACGTGGCCGCCATCGACAGGGCTTACGGCAGCGCCCTCTCCTCGACCGGCAAGCCCACCGTGATCATCGCCAAGACGATCAAGGGCAAGGGCTTCTCGGAGATCGAGAACAAGGAAGGCTGGCACGGCAAGGTGCTGCCGCCGGACATGGCCGAGCGCGCGATCAAAGAGCTCGGCGGTATCCGCCACCTCAAGGTCAAGACCGCCAAGCCGGAAGCCACGCCAAGAACGGTCAAGCGCCCCGAGGCGGTGGTCACCCTGCCCACCTACAAGAAAGAGGACAAGGTCGCGACGCGCAAGGCCTACGGCGATGCGCTGGTCGCGCTGGGCGTGCTGCCCGACGTCGTCGCAATGGATGCCGAGGTCTCGAACTCGACCCACGCGGACGAGTTCAAGAACGCCTACCCCGACCGCTTCTTCGAGATGTGGATCGCCGAGCAGCAGCTGGTGTCCACCGCCGTCGGGATGAGCGTGAGGGGCTACCGGCCGTTCGCCTCCACGTTCGCCGCCTTCTTCTCGCGCGCCTACGACTTCATCCGCATGGCCGGCATCTCGCAGGCCAACATCCGCCTCGTCGGCTCGCACGCCGGGACCGAGATCGGCCAGGACGGCCCCTCACAGATGGCCCTCGAGGACCTCGCCTCGCTCCGCGCCGTCCACGGCTCGACGGTCCTCTATCCGTGCGACCCCAACCAGACGGCCAAGCTCGTGCGGGTGATGGCCGACACCCTGGGCATCGTCTACATGCGCACGACCCGAGGCGCCTACCCCACCATCTACGGCCCGACCGAGGTGTTCAAGGTGGGGGGCTCGAAGGTGCTGCGCCAGAGCGCCAAGGACAAGGTCACCCTGATCGGCGCCGGCGTCACGCTGCACGCCTGCCTGGCCGCGGCCGACACACTGGCTGAGAAGAAGATCGCGGCCCGTGTGATCGACCTCTACTCGGTCAAGCCGGTGGATGTGAAGACACTCAAAGACGCAGCCAAGGTGACCAAGGGCCGCTTCGTGATCGTCGAGGACCACTACCCCGAGGGCGGGCTGGGCGCAGCCGTCATGGAGGCGCTTGCCGCCGACGCGCCTCCGCGCGTCGCTCACCTGGCGGTACGAGATCTCCCCGGTTCAGGCAAGCCCGAGGAGCTGATGAACGCGGCAGGCATCACCGCCAAGCACATCGTCGCGGCCGCGGCCAAGCTGCTCAAGGCAAAGTAAAGCGATGGCGATCAAGGAGGCGCGCCGGCCCTCACCGATCAAGGAGCTCAAGCACGCCGGCCAGTCACTATGGCTGGACAACATCCGCCGCCAGCTCATCACCTCGGGCGAGCTTGCCCGCCTGCGTGACGAGGGCCTCACCGGCGTCACCTCGAACCCTACGATCTTCGAGAAGGCGGTCAGCGGCTCCACCGACTACGACGAGGCCATGGTCCGCCTCGTCGCCGCCAAGAGGAAGCCCGAGGACATCCTGTGGGAGCTGATGGTCGAGGACATCCAGGCCGCGGCTGATGTCTTCCACGAGGTCCATCACAAAACCAAGGGCGCCGATGGCTACGTGAGCATCGAGGTCTCGCCCACTGTCGCGAACAGCACCCCGCGCACGATCGCCTTCGCGGAAGACCTGAAGAGGCGCACCCACCGACCGAACGTAATGGTCAAGATCCCCGCCACCAAGCCGGGCGTGCCCGCGATTCGGGACCAGATCTCGAAGGGTCACAACATCAACGTCACGTTGATCTTTTCCGTGAAGCGGTACGCCGAGGTCATCGAGGCCTATCTATCCGGACTCGAGGCGCTGCAGCGCAAGGGTGGAGATCTGAGCAAGGTGGCGAGCGTGGCGAGCTTTTTCGTCAGCCGCGTCGATACGAAGGTGGACAAGATCATCAGCGGGATGATCGAGAAGGCGACGGACCCGGCCAGGAAGCGGGCTCTCGAGCGGCTTTACGGAAAAGCTGCAATCGCCAACTCGAAGATGGCGTACCAGCTGTACCTCAAGGCTTTCAGCGGGCCGCGCTGGGCGAAGCTGAAGAAGGGCGGCGCGATGACGCAGCGCCCGCTGTGGGCGAGCACCTCGACCAAGGACCCTCGCTACCCCGACACCTACTACGTGGAAGAGTTGATCGGTCCGAACACCGTCGACACCATCCCGCCCGCCACGCTGGCCGCCTTCCGCGAGCACGGAGAGGTGCGCCGCAGCATCGATGAGAACGTGGAGCTCGCGGCGCGACAGTTGAAAGAGCTGGCCGAGATGGGGATCGACCTGGACCAGGTCACGCACGAGCTCGAGGTGGAAGGCGTCGAATCGTTCACGAAGTCCTTTGTCACCCTGAAAGAGGCGATCGCCAAGAGCTCGAAGGACATCAAGGCCGGCAAGGGTCCTCGCCAGTGGCACAGCCTCGGCACGCTTCAGCCGGCGGTCGACACGCAGCTGGCACGGCTGAACAAGGAAAACGCGGCCAGGCGCCTGTGGGCCAAGGACTCCACTCTGTGGACCGCCGACCCGGCCAGGCGCGAGGAGATCCGCGACCGCCTCGGCTGGCTCAACGTCGCCGAGAAGATGCTGGAGCACGCACCCGAGTTCAAGGAGCTCGCGGCCCACGGCCGCTCCTTCTCCGACGTCGTGCTGCTGGGGATGGGCGGCTCGAGCCTGTGCCCCGATGTGATGCGCAACACCTTCGGCGCGATCAAAGGCCATCCCACGCTGCACGTCCTCGACACCACGGACCCCGCAACGATCCTCGGGGTCCGCGCCAAGATCACGCTCAACAAGACTCTGTTCATCGTGGCCTCGAAGTCCGGCGAGACCACGGAGACGCTGTCGCACTTCGCCTACTTCTGGGACCAGGTCACCAAAAACGGCAAGAACGTCAAGGCCGGTCGCCAGTTCGCCGCGATCACCGACCCCGGCACCTCGCTGGAGAAGCTGGCGACCGAGCACGGTTTCCGCTGGGTGTTCCCGAACCCGCCCGACATCGGCGGGCGCTACTCGGCGCTGAGCTACTTCGGGCTCGTGCCCGCCGCCCTGATCGGCGTGAACGTCGGCGAGCTCCTCGAGCGCGCGGTCGAGATGGCCCACGCATGCGCCGACTCGGTGGAAGCTGAGAACAATCCCGGCGTCTGGCTGGGCGCGGTCCTCGGCCAGTTGGCCCTGGGCGGCCGCAACAAGCTGACGCTGGTCGCCTCGCCAAAGATCGCCACCTTCGGTTACTGGGTCGAGCAGCTGATCGCCGAGAGCACAGGCAAGGAAGGCAAGGGCATCGTCCCCGTCGAGGGCGAGCCGGTCGGAAAGCCGGCTGTGTACGGCGACGACCGCCTGTTCGTCTACATCCGCATGGAGTCGGACCCTGCCAACCGCGCCGTCACTGCGCTCGAGAAGGCCGGCATGCCGGTGGTCACGCTGACGATGCGGGACAAGCTGGACCTCGGCGGCGAGTTCCTGCGCTGGGAGATCGCAACCGCCATCGCGGGTTCGATCCTGCGCATCGATGCCTTCGACCAGCCCAACGTGCAGGAGTCGAAGGACAACACGAAGAAGGTGCTGGCTGAGTACAAGGCCAAGGGCAAGCTACCCAAGGCGGACTCGACCGCCGCTTCCAAGTCGCGTGCCGGTCTCAAGGCGCTGCTCGCAAACGCGAAGGCGGGCGCGTACTTCGCGATCATGGCCTACACCACGCGCACGCCCGCCTCGAGCTCGGCGATCGCCGCGATGAGAACCGCCGTGAGGGACAGCAGGAAAATCGCGACCACCGCAGGCTACGGGCCGAGGTTTCTGCACTCCACCGGCCAGCTGCACAAGGGCGGCCCCAAGACCGGCCTGTTCCTGCAGATCGTGCAGGACGACACCAAAGATGTTCCGATCCCCGGGCAGCCGTTCAGCTTCTCGGTCCTCAAGCAAGCGCAATCGCTGGGCGACCTTCAGTCGCTCACCTCGAGACGCCTCCCCGTGCTGCGCGTGACCCTAGGCCGCGACCCGGCCGCCGGTTGGCGAGCGCTGGCGGCGGCGGTCAAGTCGGCAGCGAAGTAGCACCACCGGCAAGCACCACTAGGAGAAGCGCGATGGAGATGGGGATGGTTGGCCTGGGCCGCATGGGCGGCAACATGGTGCTGCGCCTGCACAAGCGGGGCCACCGCATGATCGCGTTCGACAGGTCCGCGGACGCAGTCAAGGCGAACGAAGCCCAGGGCGCGGTGGGCGCGCACTCGCTCGAGGAGTTCGTCAAGGCGTTCAAGACCAAGCCTCGCGTCATGTGGGTGATGGTGCCCGCGGGCGATCCGACCACCCAGACCATCAACGACCTGATTCGCCTCGGCGAGCCGGGGGACATTATCATCGACGGCGGCAACACCAACTGGAAGCTCGCGCTGGACGACGCGGCACGTGTCAAGGCAAAAGGCTTGCACTACATGGACGCCGGCACGTCGGGTGGGGTGTGGGGCCTGGCCAACGGGTACTGCCTGATGGTCGGGGCCGAGGAGGCAATCTACGAGCACTGCCTGCCGCTCCTCAAGGACCTCGCGCCCGAGGAGGGCGGCCTCGTCCGAACGGGCCCGGAGGGCTCAGGGCACTTCGTGAAGATGGTCCACAACGGCATCGAGTACGGGCTCATGCAGTCGTATGCGGAAGGGTTCGAGATCATGAAGCTCTCGAAGTCGTTCCCGGGCATGGACATGCAGGCCATCGCCGAGTCATGGCGTTTTGGCAGCGTGGTGCGCTCGTGGCTGCTCGACCTCATCGCGGACGGCCTGTCCAGGGACCCGCAGCTCGCTGGCATCAGGGGTTATGTCGAGGACACCGGGGAGGGGCGGTGGACCGTGGAGGCGGCGATCGAGGAGTCGGTGCCGGCGCCCGTCATCACGCAGTCGCTGTTCGCCCGGTTCCGCAGCCGGATGGAGGACACGTTCGCGGACAAAATGCTGGCAATGATGCGCAACCAGTTCGGCGGGCATGCAGTAGTAACCGAGAAAAAGTGACCGGGGTGGGTGCAGGTTTGGACATAGTCCTCCCCGCTTGCCGGGGAGGTGGACGCGAAGCGGCCGGAGGGGGCGTCCAGGTAAGCACCGTTGTCCTCCCCGCCTGCCGGGGAGGTGGCGCGAAGGGCCGGAGGGTAGGTCGGCGCACAGCCGACCGGTTGTCCTCCCCGCTCGCCGGGGAGGTGGCGGGCAAAGCCCGCCGGAGGGGGCGCCCAGTTCGCACCGCCCCACAAGCGCGCACATGAGCTCTCCGCGGCCCCTAGACCACAACCCGTTAGCCGAGGGGCTGATCGACTTCAAGGTCCGCGACCCCTCGCTCATGGTCATCTTCGGCGCGACCGGGGACCTCAGTGGCCGCAAGCTCCTGCCCGCTATTTACAACCTGATGAAGCAGCGCCTGCTGCCCGCCGGCTTCGCCGTGGTCGGCGCCGCCATCGACGACCTCGACGACGCCGGCTTCCGCAAGCACGCGTCGGACGTCGTCACCAAGTTCTCGCGCACCCAGCCACTCGACCCCCAGGTCCTCCAGGCCTTCCTGCAAAGCCTGTTCTACGTGAGGGTCGACTTCAGCAAGCTCGAGGACTTCCGGTCGCTGGAGCGAAAGGTCGAGGAGCTCGACCGCACCCGGCACCTCGGCGGCAACCGCGTGTACTACTGCGCCACGCCGCCGCCCACCTACGAAACCATCGTCGAGCAGCTGAGGGACGGCGGCCTCACCAAGAGCAAGGGTTTCCACCGCATCGTCATCGAGAAGCCTTTCGGCTCGGACCTCACGTCGGCGCGCGAGCTGACCCAGATCCTGCAGCGCGTCTTCCACGAGGACTCCGTCTTCCGCATCGACCACTACCTCGGCAAGGAGACGGTCCAGAACATCCTCGCCTTCCGTTTCGCGAACGCGATCTTCGAGCCGGTGTGGAACGCGAACCTCATCGACTCCGTCCAGATCACGGCCGCGGAAGAGATCGGAGTGGAGCTGCGCGGCGGGTACTACGAGAAGGCGGGCGCGCTCCGCGACATCGTCCAGAACCACGCCCTGCAGCTCGTTGCCCTGGTGGCCATGGAGCCACCGACCAGCTTCGAGGCGACGGCCGTGCGCGACGAGAAGGTGAAGGTGCTGCGCGCGATCAGGCCGATCCAGGACGGCGAGGTGGCGACCTCAACCGTGCGCGGCCAGTACAAAAAGGGCTGGGTGCTGGGCGAGGAGGTGGTCGGCTATCGAGAGGAGCACGCCGTCTCGCCCGGCTCCCTCACCGAGACATTCGCCGGGATCCGCATGTTCGTCGACAACTGGCGGTGGTCGGGCGTGCCGTTTTACATTCGGGTTGGCAAGCGAATGCCCAAACGCGTGACCGAAATCCACATCAGGTTCAAGCGCCCGCCGCACAACACGTTCGCGTCGGCGCGCGACCTGGACCCCAACGCGATCACGCTGCGCATTCAGCCCGAGGAGGGAATCTCGCTGCGATTCGGGGCGAAGGTGCCCAGCGCGGGCTTGCGCCTGCGCAACGTGTCGATGGACTTCACCTACATGTCCTCGTTCCTCGTCGAAACTCCCGAGGCTTACGAGCGTCTGCTGCTCGATTGCATGATCGGCGACCCCACGCTGTTCACGCGCGCCGACGAGGTGGAGGCGGCGTGGACATTCATCGACCCCATCGAGGCGGCATGGCGCGACGACCGGCCGCCGCTGGCCAGCTATCCATCCGGCACCTGGGGCCCGCCCGAGGCGGACAAGCTGGTTCAAGCCGACGGCAGGGAATGGCACAGACCGTGACCTCCGTGCCGGTGCCGGATATCGCGTGGCACGGCGAGGCCGTGACGATCGGCGATGTCCTGGGCGCGCTAAGCGGCATCCGAAGGAAGTTTGCTCACGCCGAGGCGGGCGAGGACGAGCATCCCCGCGCCCGAAACTGCGTGATGACGCTGGTGGCGGTCGCCACCAACAGCGCGGACGAGGCTCGTGCGCAGCACGCCAGCGTCGCGATCGCTGCGCATCACCCGCACATGGCGATCATCGTGTGCGAAGAGGTCAGTGTGCGCGAGGGGCGGATCGATGCCACCATCGCGACGCACCCGCTGAGCCCGTCGTCGACGGTGCACGCGGAATGCGAGGTCGTCGGGCTGCACGTCCAGGGCGCGGCAGGGGAGCACCTGGCCGCCCTGGTTGACCCGCTCCTGCTCAGCGGTGTGCCGGTGTACCTCTGGTGGCTGGACTCGCCGCCGTTCGGCACGCGCGAGCTGCTCGACGCCACCAGGATCTGCGACGCCCTGGTCGTCGATTCGGCGCGCTTCGACCGGCCCTACCAATCCTTCCTCGGCCTCGCTGACCTGGCGCTGAGCGCGCACAACCACCTCGGGGTGGCCGACTTCCAGTGGGCAAGGCTCGAGCCATGGCGCGAGGCCGTGGCCGAGTTCTTCGAGCCCAAGGACCGGCGCGACTACATGAAGGGCATCGCCGAGGTCGGAGTCGACTACGTCGGGGACGCTAGGGGCAACCGCATCGCGGCCTCGCTGCTCGTTGGCTGGCTCGCGTCCGCGCTGGGCTGGAAGGTCAAGCGGGCGGTCGGCGGTAAGGGCGGCGTGCTCGTGGCGCACTTCGAGCTGGAGGGCGGCCGGCAGCTCGAGGTTGCATTCAGGTCCGTGCCGAAGACCGACCTGGCCCAGGGCGAGGTGAGCGCGATCCGCATCAGCGGAGCGTCAGCCGGCCGCACGTTCCAGCTGACCGTTCAGCGCGACCCCGAGAGACACCACCGCCTGACCTCGGACGTCGGACCGAGCGAGCTCAAGTACCGGCACCGCGCCGGCGGCGACGATGACGCCGGGCTGGAGGTGGCACTTCGCACGGCAACCCGGGATCACGAAGTGCTTCAAAGGAATCGCGAAACCCTGACCCACATGGCGACTGGCGACCTGCCCGGTGATGAACAGCGGCACAGCTCGACCGTCCTCCCCCGCGAGCGGCGCCGAGGCGAGAACCACGTCCTGCTGACGATGATCGACATCGGAGGCGCGGAGACGCTGCGCCACGTGCAGCAGGTCGACATCGAGGACGAGGCCACGCTGCTGCTCAAGCTGCTGTCGACGGGGGCGAACGACACGGTATACACGCGCTCCCTGACGGCGGCGGCCGAGCTCATGCGCGCCCTGTAAGCCGTGAGCGAGTTCACGGTCCTGGAGACCGAGGAGGACGTCGCGGAGGCAGGCGCGAAGGCGATCGCCCAGGCCCTCCGCGAAGGCTCACGGACGCTCGTGCTGGCCGGTGGCACGACGCCGGCGCGCTGCTACGAGCTGCTGGCAGACATGAAGGTCGATTGGGCCAGGGTTACGGTGCTGTTCGGCGACGAGCGGTGCGTGCCGCCGGACCACCCTGACAGCAACTACAGGATGGCCAGGGAGACCCTGCTGGACAAGGTGGCGCCGGCAACGGTGTATCGCATGCCGGCCGAGCTCGGCCCCGACGAGGGCGCCGCCGAGTACGAGTCGACCATCAAAGCGCTGATGCCGCTGGACGTGGTCGTCCTCGGCGTCGGTGAGGACGGGCACACCGCGTCGCTCTTTCCCGGCCACCCACTCCTCAAAGCGAAAGGCTTGGTGGCAGGAATAAGGAACTCCCCTAAGCCTCCACCAGAGCGTGTGACGCTGACGCTGCCGGCCATCCAGAGCGCGCGCCTGGTGATCATCCTCGCGACAGGCGCGGGCAAGGCGCAGGCCGTCGCCATGGCGAAACGGCAACAGGTGCCATCGGGGATGATTGCGGGCGCACGATGGCTGATCGACCGCGCGGCGGCAGGCAGTTGAGCAAGGTCGAGATCGTCCCCTCGATCCTGTCCGCCGACATCACAAAGCTTGGCGAGCAGGTGAAGGAGGCGGCGCGAGCGGGCGCCGACCGCATCCAGATAGACGTGATGGACGGCCACTTCGTGCCCAACCTCACGTTCGGCCCGATGGTCGTCGAGGCGGTAAGGCGCGTGACCGAGCTTCCGATCGAGGCCCATCTGATGATCGACAACCCCGAGCTGTTCATTGAGGCGTTCGCGAAAGCCGGCGCCACTCTGATCGAGGTACAGGTGGAGTCGACGACGTCCCTCTACAGAACCGTGATGCGCATCAAGGAGCTGGGCGCCAAGGCCGGAGTCGCCATCAACCCCGCGACCCCGGTCGAGACGCTGCGCGAGATCCTGCCCTTCATCACGACCGTCAACGTCATGACCGTCGAGCCGGGCTTCGGCGGCCAGAAGTTCATCGCCTCGAGCCCGGACAAAATACGACGAGTCAGGGCGATGTCGGCGGATGTAGAGATCGAGGTCGACGGCGGCATCGATGCCAAGACGGCGCCGCTGGTGGTCAAAGCCGGCGCGACGGTGCTGGTCGCGGGCAGCTCGGTGTTCGGCCACAAGCAGGGGATTGGCGCAGGGATCAGAGCCATCAGAAGCGCAGTTGTCTGAACAGAATGATCACAAGCGAGCGGCCGCTGAGAAGGCGCTGGAGCTGGTCCGCGACGGCATGCTGATCGGCCTGGGCAGCGGCTCCACGGCGAACTACTTCACCGAAGGACTGGGACAGCTGGTCAAGGAAGGCATGAAGGTGAGGGGCGTTCCCACCTCAAGGGCGACGGCCAACCTGGCAGCGGCCAACGGCATCCCGATCGTCACCGAGCTCATCGGCCAGATCGACCTCACGGTCGATGGGGCGGACGAGGTGGACCAGGCGCTGAACCTCGTCAAGGGAAGGGGCGGCGCGCTGTTCCGTGAGAAGCTCGTGGCCGCGGCCTCAAAACGATTCATCGTGGTCATCGACGAATCCAAGGTGGTCAAGAAGCTGGGGGTCGGCGTGCTGCCGGTCGAGGTGTCGGGATTCCTATGGCGGACCACCGCCCACCGCCTGGCGTCGGTGGCGACGAGCCTGACGGTGCGAGGTGGGGAAGAGGCGCCCTACATCACGGACAACGGCAACCTGATCCTCGACCTCACGCTGGCCGAAGGCATCGACAACGCGCCGGCCCTCGCGGCTGAGCTGAAGGCGATGGTCGGTGTCGTCGAGCACGGCCTGTTCATCGGCATGACCGACACGTGCATCGTGGCGGGCCCAGACGGCCCGCTGGTGGTGGGGAGACAGTCGGGAGCCGCAGCGAGCCTGTAGGGCAAGTTGGCGGACAGGTTGGGATTTGAACCCAAGATAGCCTTGCAGCTATACAGCATTTCCAATGCTGCGCCTTCAACCGGACTCGGCCACCTGTCCGTGAGGAAAATTCTAGGTTAGGAGCGCCCTGCAACCGGCTACGAATACGGACCGTGCCTAATGACTACGACCACGGCGTTGACCACCGCGGCCATGACGATGAGTCCCTCGAGCGTCCGACCCAGGTGACGGCGCCGGTCCTTCACTGCCGCGATCAGTCCGACCAGGATCACCAGCAGGATCGGTACGAGCATGTAGCTGATCCGGCTCGCGTAATACCCGAGCAAATCGAGGAAGACCACCGACAGCCCGAGAACGAGGATTGAAGCCACCATGGTGGTTATCTGCCCCACCGCCACGCGGGTGCCGGTGGCGATTGCCGTAAACCAGGCCAACAGCGTCGCCATTGCGACAGGGCCCACCGTCGGCAGCGTCGCCTGCAGTGTGAGGACGGTCACCGACCACCAGTAGCTGGCTAGCGACGCGACTCCCTGCCTAACAGCGTGCGCGGCCCAGGTGAACTCCCAGTATTTTGTCGTCTCGTCGACGTAGAAGGAGCCGGCGACCGCGAGGCAAACCCCGATCCACAGGAAGTTCGGAAGGGCGAAACCCAAGGCAAGTGCGGCGGCACCTGCCACAGTGCGAGCCGCCGGCTGCAGACGGGCGCCGATCAGGAGCGCGACACCAGCGGCGGCTCCCGCCACGATGAACGAGCCATAAGCAAGCGCGAGGGTTCCCAGGCCGAGGCCGATGCCGCCCAACGCGAGCGGGTGCCGGAGGCGGGGATTGACCAGCACAGCACGCGCGACCGCGATGGAGAGCACAGGCACGAGCAGGTTGAAGAGCTGCGAGTGCGGAGTCCAGAAAAAAGCCTTGATCACGTCGTCGAACGCGAGCCAGGCCGCAGCCGCCACGGCCGCGATCGGAACCTGTCCGAACGGCACAAGCCCGAGAAAGAGCGCAATGGCGCCCGCAGCTATCGCGAGGTTGAGCAATACATAAGCGAAATCCTCCGGCGACGTCAGGCCGTAATGGCGGGGTAGCGGAGTCGCGAAAACAGCTCGACCAACCGTGCGCGCCACGCCCGCGGCGAGGAATATCAGGACGGGGCGGGCCTGCCGGATGCTGCCGGCGGCCAGCAGCCGAGAAGGGTCGGCCGCGTCGCGTATAAAGTCGGTTGAGTCGCAGTTGAAGGGGTATCCGAGGCCATGCCCCAACCGGACCGCGGAGGCGCATGGCGGATGCGATGGAAGCGGCGAGGTGAGGAAGGCGTGCGCTGCCACCAGGGCCAGACCCAACCCGAGCCCTGCCGCGACCAACGCCGTCACAGGCCGGGGCACGAATTGGGCTCGACCCTCGGACGCCGAGAGTCGCCGCGTCGCGAGCGCCAGGGCCACCACTAACACCCACAGCACGCCAACCGCGAGAGGGGGAGGCAGGGCGACAACGAAACTTGCGGACTGACAGCCCTCGCCGACCGGACACACCAGGGGACGGGCGGCCGATGCCACGACCGATGCGAGCGCCAGCGCCGTCACGACCGCGATGAACGCGACCCGCCGGCGGCTAACAAAACGGCGAGTCAGGTGAGTCTCCACCCTATCCGTTCGCTCAATCCGCCGCATCCGGACGAGCCTAACGTTTCGACCCGGGACGGACCAGAGGTCCGCCGCGTGGCGGAAATTCGAAGGTTACTTGGGGAGGACGATCTTCGCGCTCTTGTTGTAAGAGTTGAAGTTCATGGTGATCTTGCCCGAGGTGCTGGCGTACACCATCTGGACGGGGTAGCCGTCCGACTCGCGAATCCAGATGTCGTACTGGCTGCTGCCCGATTTTGACAGGGCGTGCCAAACGGCGACTCCAGACATGATCTCCTCGCCCACATAGGTGCTGGGTGTGGTGGCGGACGCGCTCTCCCGCTTTTGGCCCCACTTGCCCGTGCCGGCGCGGATGTAGAGCCTGGTGCCGATCGCGATTTCCTGGATCTTCAAGATGCCCTGCGAGCTGTAGGTCTGGATGCTGAGGTTCATCTGCAGCGCTTGCTGTGGACGCATCTGGAGGACGCCGTCTCCAGTGACGGGGAAGTAGGCGCGGTTCTTGATGAAGGTGCCATGGAGCTTGAAATGACCGTTGTCCATGAGCGAGTTGGCGAAAGTCGCGCCAATGGAATCGGCGGTGACGGGACCAGGGGTGGGGGAGGCCTGGACGGCCCCGGCGGCAGGCGTACCGCAAGCGGTGGTCGCAAGGACAACGACGAAGCCGGCTATCGCCAGAATCCGCCGGTAGCTCTCTCGAACGTGTGTTTGTCTCATTCAATTCCAGGACGTCAGCAGGCGCACCGAACCAGCCGCTGCGAATCGGCTCGTAGGGGAGAACGAGCCAAGCGGCAATACCTTGCTTGTGCGCCCTCTAGGCGTGTCGGTGGAGTGCTGACTTTGGTTTAAGGGTGAGTCAAATTCGGGTCGATTCCGATCCTCGACCCTCCCTGGCGACGGCATGGGAGGCGAATGCCTCTCGGAGCGAACTCCTCAGGAGGGGGGCGCGGAGCCGATGGGAACCATTGCGGCTTCGTCTACGAACCAATCGGTGCTGAGGGTGGCGGGTCCGAACTGCGCGGTGAACGATGCTTGGAACTGCACGAAGTGCTCAGGCATTGGATGGAGGCCTGTCGAGACTTTGACCCAGGAATAAGTTGAGCCGACCTGATTTGGGGCGAACGTTTTCGAACCTACCCAGCCCCGTCCGGTCCCGTCCCACACGCCCAAAGTCATCTCTGGGCGCGCGCTAGCGGCATTTGCGACTCTCACCCGATACCAGAGGTCGTACAGACCCGGAGTAGGGATGAACCAGGTCGGAAAGGCGTCGTTCGTGTAGGAGAAAACGTTCGTGCCCGCGGCTAGCTTGGCGGCACGGCCTCCAGTAGCTGCAGAATCTGAGACGGCCGACCAGCCGCGATCAAGCTGACCGCTGGCTGCCTCCAGGCTGTACCCGTTGCTATCCGCCTGCGCCTGCCGGATTCCGGCACCACAAACTTTCAGTACTCCGACAGCGTTCGTCTGGATTCTGAGCAACCAATCAATGGACTTGCCCGTGTTGGGTATGTGAATCAGTTCCGACGTAGATGTCAAAAGGGAGACCTGGAGTACAGGCTGGGATGTTGGTGAGTTCAGGAAGCCGAGAAACAAATATGCGTCGCCTCCATTGCTCGATAGCAATACGATCGGCTGGCCGGCGGCCGCTTGTAGGTCGATGGTGGCACCGGCCAGCGCGTTGATGCTCCGGCAAGTCAACCCTGCAGTGGAGCGGCCCGGGTCTGGAGTGACCGTCAGCGCGCTGCCAAACAGGTTGAGCATCTCCTGGTCGACTACCTGCCTAGGAAGCTGCTTGAGGCTCTCGATCGTTGCATGAGGTACCGGCGAACCCAACTGTGAGGTGGCGGCAAGATAAGTCCCGGCCGTTAGCTGAGGCATGATGACGTCGTCCAGACCACGATCGAGCTGCATATCGGGAGCTCCACGGAACGCCTCCACCGTCTGAAGCTCTGCGTTCTCAGTGCGCATCATGTCCGTCTGGCTCAGGGCGAGGTCCCTGAGCTGTACGAGATTGCTACTTACCGCAAATGCAAAAGCCAACGCTATGGCGGGTCGCCAGAGCGTGCGCCATGGCAACTCCTTCGCGGCGTCGGCAATAAGCGGGAGGAGGAATACAGCTCCCACGTATAGGTAGTGCGAATCGGCCGCCCCGCCTGGTCCCCCCTGGGCTCGGCCGAGCCCAACGAGAACGAACCAAAAGACGATTGCCGCAACCATCGCCAGCTGCCAGCCACGGATGGTTCGTTGTCTGTACCAGGAGAAAGCAAGCAGTGCGGATAAGATGGGAAGCAAGGCCACTCCGAGCGCAGGCGCTCCAAAGATTGCCCCCGTTGATGCCTCCAAACCGGTTGCACCAAAGGCCATCAGATTCGAGATGAAGGCGATGCCGATCGAGCCCTTGTGAATGTCTGCGGAGAACCCGGTTGGGGCGCAGGTTGGACATGGAGCACCCGGTGTGCCGTGTAGACCGGCCCCATACAGAAGGAACCAAACCACGAATAGCGCTCCTGGGATAACGACCGCCGCCAGCAAACGACGCCGGCGCGAATCAAACAGGAGCTCTACTCCAACAGCAACTACAAATGCCAGTCCGACCCCCGAGCACATAAGTGAGCCGAGCAGCGCCCCTGACGCGAGTACGGTGCGCCTTACGAACGGGAGATCACCATCGAGCAGCAACATGGCAAGGAGGCCAAAGGCGATAGAGCCTGTCCAGCCGATTTGAAATGCCCAGACGATGTCAAGGCCTCCTCCACCGAGGACAAGCAGGACTACTGCTGAGCCAAACGCTGGCAGATCCCCAGAACGCCTGCGAATAAGCGCGAACAGGAGCACCACGGCCATTACGTGGACCGCCAGCGCGGCACCCTCGTATGGCACGTGGCTTCGGAGGCCAACTATGACAAAGAGCAGCTTCCATACAAGAATTGGAAGGGTTGACCAGTGTTCGTTGTGGGCGAGGAGAAACACGTTTGGGTTCCACGAGCGTGCTTGTGTGACGAAGTCCCATTCGTCGTAGAAAAAGTTCTTGTAGCTGGTTAGCCATAGAACCCAGGCGAATACGAGAGTGCACGCTCCGAGCAGGCACCGCCATAGCCAGGCAGAGCGAACATCTCCCACACGGTTCACTGGCGTGCCACCTAACTCGGAGGCTGGCCGAGCTGAACGTTCGCCGCACCGCACACCAGCAACGCCCCAACCTTCGTTGTCCGTACGCGCAAACGCCAAGTCATGTGCTTGCCCGTGTCAGGTAGATGAACCCACGCTGGCCTTGAAGCCTCGAGATGGATTTGCCACTGAGGCTGGCCTGGGGGAGGCCCAAGGAAAGAAAGGTACAGAGATGCGTCGCCGGCTCCGACGGATTGCAGCATCACCGAATGCCCATCCGCTACCTGAAGGTCCGTGGTCGATCCTGTCGACGCATCCACGCTGCGACAGGGCAAGTCCTGAGTCGAAATGCTGCCGCCAGCGCCGAGGATGACCGCGCTCCCAAAGAGGTTCAACATAACCCGGTCGACCGCAAATGACGGTAGCTGTTGCAGGGTTTCTGTGGTCGCTGGTGGCACAGGAGAACCTAGCTCGTCGATCGCCGCCAGGTAAGTGTCGGCGCGCATCTGGGGCATAGTACTGTCGTCCATGTACTGGTCGGCGGCCATGTCAGGGGCACCCCGAAAAACCTCGACTGTCTGGAGCTCCGCGTTCTCGGTCTGCATGAAGTCGAGTTGGCTCACGGCCACGTCGTGTAGTCGGACGACGTTGCCCAGAATGCATACCATAAAAGTGGCGACCAAGACAGGCCTCCACAGTCCACGCCAAGGGAGCGCGCGGAGCGCGTTCACGAGGAGTGGTAGGAGAAAGACAACGCCGACGTACACATATCGAGTCTGGGAGGCGAGATCGACTCCGAGTTGAACCCGACCGGAAGCGATCAAGGTGAAGAAGAACAGAATGCCGGCAAAGGAGCCGATCTGCCAGCTCTCGATCCGTCTCGTGGAGTACCAGTTCAAACCAACCAGAACGATCAGCCCAACTAGCAGAGCAATTCCAACAATTTCGGATGCACCAAAAAGCCCGGCGGCAGAAGCTCCCAGGCCACTGACGACGAAGCGCGTCGTATCCACGATGTAGCTCCAGCCCTTCGCCCCGTGAAGTAAGTCTCCTGAGACGCCCAAGGATCCTGGAACTAGCCCGGTGTCCAGCGCAAGAAACCATTCGGCGAACGTGACCGCCGGTAGGGCTAACGCCAACATGAAACGGCGGCGGCGGCGGTCGGCCAGCAACTCGGCAGCCACGGCGACAAGGAAGGCGAGGCCGACACTCGAGCACATCAGGGAGCACAAAAGTGCGGCCGACACGGGAGCCAGACGACCCGGGAAGGGTGGATCGCCTTGGAGCAGCAGCATCGCCAGCAGGCCAAAGGCAACCGACCCAACTGTCGTGACCTGAAAGGCCCAGACAATGTCGTCAGCTCCACTGCCGAGTACCAGGAGGATCAACGCACTGCCGAGGGCCGGAATGTCACCAGATCGGCGGCGGATCAAAGCGAAAAGTAAGCAGACCGCAGCGACATGCACTGCGAGCAAGGCACCTTGATAAGGAATGTGGCTCCGAAGCCCAACTGTTGCGAACAAAAGTTTCCAGAGCAGGATCGGCAGGGTCGTCCAGTGCCCGTTGTGCGGCAGCATTATTACGTCGAGCTGCCACGGGCGTCTCGACGAGATGAACGCCCACTCGTCATAGAAGAAATTCTTGTAACTGGTGAGGGACAGGACCCACGCTGCGACGCCGATCGACACGCCGAGCAAGAGCGGTAGGGCCCATCGAGCCTTGACCTCGCCCAGTCGAATTGTGGTGCCCGGTGTCTGAGGGTTGATCACCCGTTGGACCTGCTTGCCCGCCTGCCCATCAAGCGACAGCCCCCGGGCGGGTCGGGGGAGCCGCTGGCCGGATCGTCAGAATCGCCAGCCATACGACTGCACAGAGGTTTGCAACAACAGCGCCAGTGATAAATCGGTCTGACGTGTTCAGCTGGATAAAGAATTGCCTCAGTGCGCTGGATGCACCAACAAACGGATATTGCTGATGCGGAACCAAGAGGCTCATTTCACCGAACATTGGGACCAATGTTGTGACGGTCCAGATGGCCACGACCAGTAGCCAAGGGAGGGTGCCCATCCAGCGACGGCAGAGAATCAGGAATGGAAGCGCCAGCAAGAAATGAGTCGCCACCAGGCCGGTCAGCAGCATCAAGAACGACGTCATACCGAGTGCGACGAACGGTATATAGGCCCCGGACTCCAGCTGAGTTCGCTTGCGAAATAGAAGCACCGCGCTGATCACAAGCAATGCGCTAAGGGTCGCGACCTGACTGACTTGTTGGTAGGTCACTGATCCAAACAGCGGCGTTGAGCTGGCCGTGAATGCGCGCTGGAGGCCAGACGCCCCATGAGCGATGAATGTCACGAGGGGCCAGAGCGAGTACGCATCTTGCGAGACGGTCGTGAGCGCGGCCTGATTGCCTCCGGCCTCCTGGACGTGGAAGTTGTTTAACAGGATGTCGACAGGCAGCGACGGGCTGGTCGCGAGCGTGAATGGAATCCATGAAATGAAGCTCACGATGACGGTCCAGGACACCGCGGTGAGGTTCTCCTTCCAAGAGAACTTGCGCAGGAAAGCGATCCCTAAGACAAGTCCGAATACCAGCATTTGAGGCCGGGTAAGGCATCCCGCTGCCAGCGCAAGCCAGGCCCAGAATGGGAGATGTTTCTCGGCCAGCAAAACTGCTGCGAGCACAAAGAACAGGCTCACTACATGTGTCTGGCCCCAGACCGACATGCTGAACCACACCGCAGGGTTGAACAGGAACAAGGCGCTCGCGATCAGACTCCAGCTCCTGGCGACCTTGATTTCGCGCAGGATCAAGTAGATCAACGCCCCGTCTCCGAGGCCGAAGAGGACATTCACGGCCTTAATCACGTATGCAACTTGCCAGCTGTCCAGAGCAAAGAGACCGCCGCCCGCGAACCTGGCGCTCGTGATCCAGCCAACGCCTGCAGACAGATACGCCATCACTGGTTCGTAGGGAAACGCGTTCTCGAGGTAGGGAATCCCGCCCCAGATCGTGGCCAGTGACACCACATTTGGCAGGTAGTACAGGTGCTGAGGTCCGAAGGCCTTGGCTACGTACGCATAGAGCTCCTCGTTGCCAAAGTCAAACGGATGGCCTTTGAGGGGAAGGAGCAGGGCGTTACCCGCGAGATAGACGCCGGCTGCGCATATCGCCAGCAGGAGGACAAGCCACGACCTACCACCCCAGTGCGGTCTGCGCAAGTTGAGAAACGCTGGACCCGCCCGCCAGAGCGCCGCGACCACCGCGACAAGAATCAAGAGCGCCCCTGCTAGGGCCAGGACGATCAGCGCGGTAGTCGCTATAGGGTCACTCGCTTTCGATGCCCACAACCTTTCATGCGGCAAGGTCAGTACAAAATTCCGAAGCGTCGCCGTGATGGGAGGCCCAGCGCTTATCGCTGACGCAGACAACGAGACCGGTACGTTGCCGAAAATGGCAGGGAACTGTTGCGAATTCACCTTGGCCTGGCCGAGGGTCCCATCGCTGCTGGAAACGCTCGTCGTAATTGAACCCGCCGTGCGGTCCATGAGAAATTCGACCCGATAGGGAGCCCCTAACCGATACTTCCCCAGCGGGCTCGAGCTGATCACTTGACCGCCGACCAGATTGGCCGCGATGGTGCCCTTGATGACCACGTCGGCTTTGATCGTGTTGGCAGGAGCGGGACCGAAGTCGACGAAGTAGCCCGTGCTCGTCCACGGCGACCACATACCTAGACGAAGGACCGTAGCGTCGCTTTCGTTATTTGCGACGACGACATCAATCGCCGCATTCAACTTGCGCAGCGGAGTAGTGGCGAGATCCACCGTTGATTGGGATACCGGTCCGGTCGTCAGGTCGACCACATCGCGAGACACTTTTGCGGTACCACCACTGCCTGCAGTCGCGTATTGGAGGTTGGGGTCGAATCCCACATAGACGGCGTCCGCTGCCGGCGCTCGCCAGACCTCGGCTGGGGCGAGCGTGAGCCCAACCATCAGAAGAGCAATCACTGGCAAGACCCAATAAAGCCATTTGGTCATGTGAGCCGATCCCTTAGCTGAGAACCAGTGCCTAGTCCCACGGTCCGCCCCGGCCCGCTGTTGGAGCATCGGAAGCCCTAGGTCAAGCGCGGCTTTCGGCAACTGCCAGACCTCGGCGCGGGTCTCTTCGCAAGATCTCAATGACTTTTACGAGGAGAACACCCAGCATAACTAAGTTGGACTCCGCCGCCAGGCTGATGAACCAATCGGCGGAGAAGAAAGCAAAAAACTGCCTGCTTATCTCGTTGTTCAGAGGGCTCAACACGTTGGCGCCCCCGCTGTATCCAAGAAAGTCATCGGCCAGATGCCCAAGGATGCTTATGGAAGCAATCGCCGTGATCACCCCGACTGCCAAGAAGTAACCCGGGGCGCGGAAAGCAAGCCGGCACAGAATTATTGCCGCAACCCCGTACACCAGATATCTGGAAATGAGGCCCGGCGTCACAATCAGCCAGCCCATCAAACCGAAGGCGACCACCGGGAAATACTGACCCGGGTTGGCCGAGATCTTCTTGTTCAGCAGAATCGCCGCGCCGACCACAAGCAGGAAGGTGACAGAAAGCGCAGCGCCGATCTGACCATAGCTCAACGATCCAATGAGATGCACGGTCGACGGCGTCCACATTCGTTCGATGCCGTGGAGACCGTTAACCCACAGCAACGGCAGAGTCCAAACCGAGTAAAACGCGGGGGCGATGCCAAGGGCGGCTTGATCCGCTTGCCCGTTAGCAAAGTGGTAGACGAACGTGCGGAACACGTAGTCGACCGGCAACGAGGGGCTAATTGCCAGTGAGAAGGGTCCCATGACAATGAAGGACAGAATCACTGTCCACGAGATAGCGCTCAGGTTCTCCCTGGGACTGAACTTGCGGAAATAAACAAGACCCAGGAGGAAAGCTAAAACGAGCATCTGCGGGCGAGTGAACGCGGCCGCCACGAGCATCAGCCACGCTCCCAGTGGCCGGCGCCCTTCTGCCAGCCAGATAGAGCCCAAGACGAAGAACAGGCTGATCGACTCGGTAGACCCCCAGACCGACATCACGAGCACAAGGGCCGGGTTGAGCACGAGCAGGAGCGCCGATACTAACGCGGTCCGCCGGGTTACCAGGCGCCGCATGATCAGGTAGACGAGAACGGAATCGGCGAACCCAAACAGGACATTCAAGGCCTTCAACAGGACTTCGAAAGAGAAGGTGTTGATGTTGGCGGGCCCGCTCGGATTCAGCCCAATGTGGTAGATCCAGCCGGCGGCGAAATAGTAGTAAGCCTTGGTTATGCCATAAGGGAAGACTGCTTCGTGCACCGGGACTCCCTGCCAAGCCGCTGCCGCAGGCACCACCAGCGTTCTGTAATAGATGTCAGCGAGCCCGTCCTTAAATGCGACGTACGACCAAACCCTGGACGACAGCACGTCGTAGTGCAGGGACGCAATTCCGAACAGAGGCAGATTCGCTAGAACGTAAAGGGCAGCCACCAACGTGAGCAACGTCGCGACCGGGCCAAACGCCCTCGCTCCACGAGCCACAGGCAACAGCGCTGCCGCCACGGGCGTACCCAAAAGTGGGCGCAGCCTCAACAGGGCCACGATCAGACACATGGCGATGCAAGCGACCAGCAAAACCTGCACCAGCAGTCGTGCGAGGGGATCATCGATCTTGACGGTGGCCTCGGCGGAAGAGGAGGCTTGCGCAGGTAGCGTCAGGACGTAGTTCCGCACGGCCGCTGATGCCGAGCCGGCAACAGCCGATGACGAGAGCGTCAACGAAGGTCGAAAGGCTTCGAATACACGTGGAGCTTCGGCGGCAGTGACTACTGAGTCTGCGGTTGTCGAATCCGGGCTCAGAACGCGAGCGCTGATCGTGCGATTGACGTGATCGACGTTGAGGGACACGTGGTACGGAAGGCCGAGACTGTACTTGCCCAGGACCTGCTGATTCGATACTGTCCCGCCGACGAGATCCTGGGACGGAGAGCCTCCCACTATGACTTCGGATCGGATGACATTGCCCCCGGCGCGATCGAACTGAACGAAGTAACCAGTTGCGTTCTCCGGACTCCATAGCCCGATGCGGAGCGGCACTGAACCAGGCGGTGCAGCCGCGACCACCACGTCAAACGAGGCTGCGAACGATAACGGCGTGGTCACGAGATCAACGGTGGGGTGCGACCCAGGTGCCGCTTCAAGGCTCAACGTGTCTGTAGAGACAGTGACGACGCCCGGGACCTTGGTCGGACCAGTGGGCGATATGTAAATCAAGTTGGAGTCGAAGCCTTTGTAAACGGCGTCGTCGGCCGGATGTCTCCAAACTGAAACCGGGATCAGCATCAGGCCCAAGATGAGCGCTGCCAAAACCGCAGCGCTTACTGAAATCAGGGTCGTTGGGGCGCTTGGCCATAGACGCCGTCCCGGGGCTAGATTCGACGAAGGGGTTTCCTCCGATTCGGCTTGCAGTGTCATTCGGCTGGAACCAATTGCGACACCACCCGCTCGAACTGAGCCCCGACGCGACTCCAGGTGAAGCCTTCGGCGTTCCTAATCGCGTTTTGCGAGAGGCGCGAATAGAGGGCGTCATCTTGGAGAAGTTGCACGATCTTGGCCCCGAGCACCTGTATGTCGCCAAACGGGTAGCGCAGGCCGTTCATGTCATCTTTCACAGCGCCTTCGGGCACACCCGAGCTCGCTATCACTGGCACCCCGCAGGCGTTCGCCTCCAGCACCACGATGCCAAACCCCTCAACCGCGGAGGGCAGAACGACAATTCGCGCCTCGTTGATCAACGTTCGCTTCTCGTCTTCGGTGAGGTTGAAGCGGAAGTCCACGTGGCCTTGCAATCCCAGGTGCTCAACCATGACGCGGAGTTCCTCCTCATAGACGACGTCGTCCCTGCGGCCGGCGATGACAAGGCGGGCGTTCTTGACTTCTCGCACGACACCTGGCATCGCCTTGATCGCGTGGTCCGGGCACTTATATCGGCGCAGTTTGCCGAGCCACAGGATCGTCGGCTCGGTGGTCCGGGTTCCGTTCAAGACGCGCAGCCACTCGTCGCGAATGCTCACCGGCACCAGAAAGATGTTTTCAGGCTTGAATCCAATGCTGGGGAACGCTTGCCGCCACTCTTCAGTTCCGGCGCGGACCAGGGTGTTCCTATGGACCCATGCAGTAACGCGTTCGAGAAGATTCAAGGGCCCGTTGAGGAGCTTCGGGTACTGAACGGCAAACAACGCTCGATGAATCTGGTGCCACTCGGTGATGATTGGCTCTCTGACGTAAAGCGGGGTCAGACGTGGCACGCGAGACCCACCGAACCCCTCAGCAACAACTACGTCGTATCGCCCTCGGGCGTGCGATTGATAGTAGAGAAACGTCCGGAGCCATAGGGAATGGATTCCACCCAGTCGAACAACCTTGATGCCATCCAGGGTCTCCTGTTTGGCGGCGCCAGGGTATCCAGCGGCAACAAAGGTCACGTCGTGGCCGACCGACGAAAGGTACCGGGCGTTCTCCCACATGGTGTTGTCGCCGCCAGTCGTCGCAGGGTTGTACCAGTCGCGCGTCGCAAGGAAAAGAACTTTGAGTTTCTTCACCAGTTGTGAGTGGGCTCGAACTAGCGAGAAGTTCGCTGCGTGTCGCGTTCTTCTTGCGGTTCTCGGAGCACCACAGAATGCGCGTGTCCATTTCCTTGCGGAGTGCTAATGGAGCCACCGATCCCGACCATAAGCTTGGTTCTCGGCGCGCGAACTCTGAAGGTCATGATGTGCCAGATCATTGTTAGACCGACCTCGAGGCCCTTCCAGAGGCTCTGGCTAGCGCCTTTCGACTGCCCGACGCGGCGCCGAAGTCGTATCGGGATCTCGATTACGGAAAGGCCCCGAGCCATGGCAACAAGGAGCATATGCGGTGAAAAGTGGTTGCCGCCAACCTCCAGCTCCGGGAGGATGCGCTCGAGCGCCGGGCGCTGGATGGCGCGGAACGTGCACCCGACGTCCATCAACCCAGCAGGTCCAAGGTGGCGTCCGTCCCAGAAGCGCAAACGCAACAGCATCGCAACCGCCATGTTGCCCCAGGTGAAGAAGTGGTCCATTTGGGAGTCGGTGTCGATAAGACCTCGAACCACTCTGTTGCCGACGACCAGCTCGGCGTCGTCGATGTAGGCGAGAAACTTCGCAGTGTCTTCGGCGAAGAACGTGCCGTCCCCCTCGGTCAGGACGATGACGTTGGCCTCAGCCACCTTGAGACCCTCCTCCAGCCCACGCGTGCAGGCGTAGCCGTAGCCCTGGCGGGACTCATGGATGACTGTCGCGCCGGCGGCGGTTGCCAATGCGGCAGTGTCGTCGGTTGAGTTGTTGTCGATCACAAGAACCTTGATAACTGCAGGCTGCCGCGAGAAGTCCTTGACCGCCTGAGCGGTCGCAGCCGCGTCGTTGTAAGCCGTCATCGCGACGACGGCACGCAGCTCGAGCGGCGCCCCCCTGACCGAACGGAAGGCCGGCGCCGCGTGGGGTCGTCTCTGGAGCTGCCGACCGCGTGCGACATAGGCGACCATGACGACGATCAGGGCCAGGACCCCCCACCCGAGAAGGTCAGCAATCCACTCTCGAACGACCTGTAGCGCTGAAAGGACGGGGGCGGTATCAATTGGAATCAACCCGATCACCAGCGCCAGAGGGTGGAGCAAGGCGCCCAAGATCGCCAGAAGTACGACGATCAATGCCAGCGGAACGCGATAACTCAACCTAGGAGCCCCTTCCTTTGCCTAACGGGTGTGAACCCGGCGATTCGTGCAGGGTACTGCGTTTGACCTACGGCGCTCAAACTCGAATTCACCTAGGCCAATGGAGGTGGCTGGTAGACTCTCGCGGGTGGCCTCCGTCAAACGACACCGCCGGTGGCGATCGCGCAAGCTCCTGGCAACCCTAATTGTCGTCGCAGTTGTGGGTGGCCTCGGCGGAGCCGCCGATCTCGCGTACATCTCTCTCAAGGGGCAGGCAGCACAGCTTCAGACGGAATTGACCGCCTACATCCAAGCCGGGCAGTTCGAGCTAGAAGCAGGCCAAGCAAGCCTCAAGCAAGCCAACGCCCAGCACGATGTCAAGCTTGTCGCCGAAGCTACAGCCCACTTTGTCGCCGCCAAAGCGAAATTTGTCGCCGCCGGCCAGCTCGCTGATTCGAGCCGACTTCTACAGGACCTGGAGAAGATCCCCGTCGTTGCGGATCTGGTTCGCCCTCGCCAGGCGGCTGTTAACGGCATCGCCAAGATGGGGGCGGCGATCTCCGATGCTGGCCAGGAGCTGGCCGCTCTCGACGGCCAGCTCCTTAAACCGGCCGCCACCGGCGAGGCTGGCAGCACCCTACTTAGCGTGCTAAGTCAAGCCCAAACCAGCCTGACCAAGGTTCGGGACGACTTCGCCCGCGCGCAGGCAGCTGCGGCAAGCGTTGACGTCCAAGTGCTGCCGGCGGGCCAGCAAGCGACGCTCTTGAAAGCGCGGGACACGATCAGCTCAGCCTTAGCCGGCCTCGACGAATTCGATCGTCTAGTTCCTGTGCTAACCGAAGTGCTTGGCGGCCGGGGTACCAGAAACTATTTGGTCGAGCAAGTCAATCCAACTGAGCTGCGCGCAGGCGGTGGCTTTATTGGTAGTTACAGCTTATTGAGGGTTAACCACGGGACATTGACCCTAGTCAGCAGCGGCGACTCCTACGTGTTGGCCAATCCACGCCCCCTTCCTGGCCAAACTGGATTCATTCCCTTGCCTGATGCCTACCGCGAGGTCATTCCCCAAGTCAGTTGGAGCTTTGTTGATTCCAACGTCTATCCGGACTTTCCTTCGAACGCCAAGGCAGCCGAGCGCTTCGTGCAACCTCGCTTACACATCAAGCTGGATGGCGTCATCGCGATCGACTATTACGCTGTCGCCAAGATGCTCGAGCTCACTGGCCCACTTGCGGTGCCCGGTTACTCGCTCACAGTGAACTCGACCACTTTTGTGGAGTTTCTCGTACAACACGACTTCGCACAGGATGCGATCCACAAAGCGATCCTGAGCGCGATTGCTGGACCGCTCATGAAGCGTATATCCGCGCTTCCAGCTGAGCGGTGGCCGGCGCTCATCGCCGCCCTCAACGATGCAGCTACGGGCCGCCACCTCCAGTCCTATTTCAACAACGCTAGCGTTCAAGCGGAAATGGACCGGTTTGGATGGTCTGGAATTGTAAATCCGACTCAACTCCCGAACTACATGATGGAGGTCGAGAGTAACTATGGAGGGAGCAAAGCAAATTACTTCGTTGTCCGCCACTACACCGTCGTGCTGACCCGACGAGGCTCCCTGTTGCACCACCAAGTGACGGTAGACCTAGTCAACAACATCCCTTACCGATCCAACACCATCGTGCACTACAAGGACTATCTCCGCTTGTACGTTGGGCGCATTGCCTCGTCAACCTCGAACAACTTGCGCCCGCCCAAGTTCCCGGAAGTGGGGACGCCAACCAGCATGCGGCTGACAGATGGGTGGTTGCCGGACATAAATTGCTGCGGAGCCAGCGGTCAGGCGATTTTCGAGTACGACACACCGTGGCCGTCGCAGGGCGTGGAGCGAATCTACTGGCAGAAACAACCCGGCACCGTCAACGACAAGGTCGACGTTGTGTGGAACAACGGCAACGGTCACACCTATCGTGTCAGTGGAGACCTCGGCCAGGACCGAATCATTACTCTGACGCCCACCACGGTCACACTCACGGCTGGCCAGCCGGCACAAGCCACACTGCCCAGCCTCAGCCTCGGGTGATGGTCGCCGAATCGCTGGGATCCTCAATCTCAGCGTGAAACTGCTCGTAACCGGAAGTAGCGGGCTAATTGGATCCGAAGCTGTATTGCACTTTGACAGGCTGGGTTATCAGGTTATTGGCGTTGACAACAACATGCGTCGTACCTTCTTCGGTGAAGCAGGCGATACGAGCTGGAATCTAGAGAGGCTAACGAGCCAGTGCACAAACTTCATTTCGGTCAATGTCGACATCCGAGACCGCGTAGGAATCGATTCGATATTCCGAACACACCGGTTCGACGCAGTAATTCATTGCGCGGCTCAGCCTTCTCACGATAAGGCTAAGGAATTCCCAATACTGGATTTCGAAGTTAACGCTCTCGGGACTGTGACCTTACTAGAAGCAGCCCGCACTCACTGCCCAGAATCGCCCTTCATTTTCTTGAGCACCAACAAGGTATACGGCGACAGCCCCAACGAGATCCCGATGGTTGAATTGGACAAGCGATGGGACTTTGCGCGTACCGACGACTATGAAGGCATCGATGAGACGTGCAGAATCGATCGCACGTTGCACTCCCTTTTCGGAGCTTCAAAAGCGGCTGCCGATCTTGTGGCGCAGGAGTACGGTCGATATTTCGGGATGCCAGTAGGGATCTTTCGCGGTGGCTGCCTGACTGGGCCGGCGCACTCGGGTGTCGAGTTGCACGGCTTCATGTCCTACCTCGTCAAGGCAACACTGGAAGAAATCCCGTATCGAGTCTTTGGTTACAAGGGCAAACAGGTCCGGGATCAACTACACAGCTCCGATGTTATAAGCGCGTTCGAAGCCTTCATAGCGCGACCGCGGGCGGGAGAGGTATACAACCTGGGCGGTGGCAGGGTAAACAATGCGTCAGTCCTCGAATCCATTGATTTGGTCGAGCAAGCTGCGGGTCGACGATTAAATTGGAGCTACGAGCCGCAACACCGAATCGGCGACCACATTTGCTATATCTCAAACATGGCTAAGTTCAAGTCCCACTATCCAGATTGGTCCGTGACCGTCAGTGTAGATCGGATTGTGGATGAGATAGTTGCTGCCTTTCGCGCCCGTACTCCATAGTAAGCGCGCGTCTTACACCGACTCTTGAAGGTGCGACAGCTTCAGTTGACATCGGAGCGAACCGAACGTAGATCTCTGGCTGGACAGACTGCTGGTCATTCTCACGCCTGGTACGAATCTGTCGCACCTCAAGTCTGCCTATGTCCTCTGCCTTTTGAGGCTCGCACAAATTGGCCTTGAGAATAGGGATCAACACGTTGTTCCTCGACGGAAGCCAACAAAGCAGCTTGGCCAACTTCGTCGTCGCGTTCGTCGCGGCAATGGTTGAGCACGTGCCGCAGCACCGGCTAGTGGTATTCGCAAGCCCGAGCACCGCTAAGTTCTTTGATCGACTGCCAACTGCTTCTATCGACTTAGTCCACTGCCCTGTCAGCAATGAGACCCGATGGGCCAGGATTCTGTACGAGCAAGTGAGGCTGCCCACGGTAATTGCCCGCTATCGGGTTGATGTTCTCTGTTGTCTGGCTGATGTCTCGCCTCTCAGAGTCAAGGTTCCGGTAGTTCTCAAGGTAAATACGCTTCATCACTACACGGCGCCTGCGGCGCTCGGTCTGCTGAGGCGTCTGTATCGGCGGCTCATGATCGGAGCGTCCGCGCGGCGCGCACGCCTTGTCGTTGCCAACTCGAAACCTACAGCCTCTGACATACACACACTGCTCGGCATACCGGACGATCGCATTCGCTTGGTCTACGAAGCCGTGGATGATTGTTTTGTGCCGTACGCTGATCAATTCGAATTGGATCGCATCCTCAAGACACGCTTCGGGATCACTGACAAATATCTGCTCTTCGTCTCGGCTCTGTATAAGTACAAAAGGCTAAATGAATTGATTCGAGCTTTCGAATTGCTGGTGGCTACAGATCGTTGGCACGGAGATTTGGTCATCGCCGGTCCGGACCCTCATAAAACGCAGCGCGAATCGGAGCAATTGGCAGAGAGTTTATCGATCGGGCATCGTGTAAGATTTCTCGGACCGGTCGACAACGAGCACCTACGAGAACTTTATTGTGGTGCCTCTGCGTTTGTGTATCCGTCAGCCTCAGAGACATTCGGCAAACCGATCGTTGAGGCGATGAGATGTGGAACTCCCATCGTGGCCGCAGACCGAGGGTCTATTCCTGACATAGCCGCCGGAGCAGCATTGCTCGTTGACCCAGACAACATCGAAGGTATGGCAAACGCGATCGATAAACTGCTAACGGACAGTCGCTTACGAAGCGACCTACGCGAGATCGGGTTGAGGCGTGGCCGCGACTTCAGTTGGCGCAATGTGGCACTCGGCTTCAGCGGTGTACTCGAAGAGGCCATGGCTTGAACATCTGCTTGTTCAATCACAACGTTGCGTGGACTGGTGGAACCTTCGCGCGTTGCGTCGCGTTCGCAAAGGAACTGGTGGTGATGGGCCACGACACAACTCTTGTCACTACCTCGCAAGACGCACGCTGGCGGCACAAACACTTGAATCACGAAGGCGTTCACATTGTTGAGTATCCGGCGATGCTAGCCGGGCGAGCACGCTTGGGCTGGGATCCCTGGGACACGTTTAGCCGCCTTACAGGGGTTGCCCTTGGGGAATTGGGTCGTCCGGACATCGTTCATGCGTTCGACTCCCGGCCAACCGTGATACTGCCGGCTTTGATGCTTGCTGCGAAGTCACGAGCCCCGCTAATCCTAGATTGGGCCGATTGGTGGGGACGAGGGGGAACGATCGAATCGCGCGAAACTGGCAGGTTGGTGCGATTCGCTGCGCGCGTGCCGGAGACCTGGTTCGAGGAGGCATTTAGGAAGCGTGCCAAGCGAACAACCGTTATCAGCACTGCACTCGCCGAGCGTGCGCGCCAGCTTGGGGTGCCAGAGCATTCGATCACGCTCATACCTTCAGGATGTGATACAGCCCGGATCACTTTGCTCGACATAGCGGAAGCACGCCAGCGCTGCGGCCTTCCGCAGGACGCTCGCATCGTGGGTTACGAAGGTACTCTCCTTAGAGATGACGCTTCTCTGCTGGTCAGATCGTTCCAGTCTCTCAGGGCGACCGATGAGCGAATCCAACTTCTTCTTATCGGTACGCGTGCGGCCGGGTTGTCCGAGCTGCCGGGGGTACTCCGAACGGAATTTTTGCGTGGGGACATGCTCTCAAACTATCTTGGCGCGTGCGACTTGTTTCTACTTCCGCTCCGCGACACCGTCGCTAATCGTGGGCGTTGGCCATCAAAAATGAATGACTATCTGTCGTCTGGACGTCCGACAGTTGCGACGCCAGTTGGCGATCTCAAGCGATTGTTTAGCCGCAACGAGGTTGGCCTTCTCGGCTGGGTCGATGATGGCTCGTTCCTGTCAGCATGCCTTGCTTTGTTGTACGACCCTTCCGAGAGAGCCAGACTGGGTCGGAATGCGCGCACGCTAGCGGAAACGGAGTTGTCGTGGGCAAGGATAAGCGAGACGCTTATCACCGTCTACAGGGACGCCTTGGTCGATTCGAAATCAGCGAACTAGGCGCGGGCTAGCATGACCCCCGGCTGAGACGAACGAGTCCTGCACAAATTCAGAAGTTGACTCCGCCGGCGTTGAGTCCCTAGACGCAAGTGGATTCCAACAACCGAGAGTAATTCCCAGGACTATCCAATAGAGTGGTGAAAGGCCAGAGGTATTCGTAAGAGCGCCGACGATCACTCCTACAAACCCCAAAAAGATGGGAGTCGCCCAGGTGTACTCATTAGTTCGCACTGCCTTCGGCAACCTCAGGAACAGACGAGCGTCCTCAATGTGCGCAATCAACAGCGGAATCGTGGCCAAAAGGCCACCCGAAAACGCCACCTCGAGCCACCAATCCTCAGCGGGCAATCCATGCGTGATCGATCGATAGGCATCGACACCGTTTCCGAAGATTGGATTGGCGAGAGTGCCGTTTAGCATCGCTCCGTACTGTTGAAGGCGAGCACCCCCGGTGCTGCTAAAGACTGACACGAGGCGCTCGAGGATCGGGCTGCTGGCGTGCCCGCTAACAACTATTCCCACAACAACTACCAAGGCAACCAGGACGAGCCCGATGAGTCCTGTTAGGAGCACGCGTCGCCTGACAACATTGAGAAGCAGAAGAGTCAGAATCCATCCGACCACCAGCACCAACCACCCGCCACGCGCCAGACTTATCAGCGCAGCGACTGCGAGGATCCCAGCTGACACAGCCATGAGCGCACGCAAGCGCGATTCGACAACGGCCCAAGATGACGCGACCACGCTGCCGGTCGCAAAGCTGACGCCCTCCAGCGGACCAATTTGAAGCAATAGCGGGTACGTGGGATCGTGTACAAGCGAAATTCCGCGCACGAGCACTAGCCAATGAGCGGTGGTGAATCCGAAGCGAATGAATGACACTGCAACAGTGCCAACGAATAGGGCCGCGAATACTGCAAGTCCCAAGACCAGCACGCGAACTGCCTGCGGAATCGCCACCGTGGCAGTCACCCTCCTGCCGACCATTAGTCCCGCAACCAAGGCTAGTAATGAGTACCCGACCAGCAAGATTGCCTCGCTTACTCCTTGAGGTGCCGTTTGACCGCCTGGCCAAACGAAGTCACCGGGAACGTCCACTAGGGGAGGCACGTATGCGCTTCCAAGGTGCAATTGCCACAGGGAGCGCACGAGGAGCACCAATGCGCTTAGCGGAATCAAGAGGAGGCTCGGGCTGCCGAGCGCCCATCGATATCGCCTGAACGTAACCGCACAATACAAGGCGGTGAGCCCGAGCACTGGTTCCCACAGTCTTAGATGGAGACCACGGGGCAGAGTTAGGTTAGCCTGAGTAGGCAGACTCGCGACCACAGATAACATCAAGAGAGCAAGCCACAATTCAGGGCTGCTCAACCAGGCCAGCCTTCCAGACGAAGTAATTGGAGTGAGTTGGGCTTTCAATGTTGCCGTCCGGCTATTCTCTCACCACTCAGTGACACAGTCCGGAAACACCGAAACACTCCGCCGCGAGTGTCGGACCGCGCTTATCGCGGCGCGACCGAGAATGTGTCGCATGCTGCGGTGGATAGAGAAGGCAGGCGTGCTGTGAAGCGGCGTCGGTGTTTGTCCGCATACGCGTTAACAGCGAAGCCTTTGTTGCCGTTTCCTAACCGCGATCAAGTGCGTCAACAGTCTCGCACGTGAACCGGTGCCGCGTCTCACTGATTAGCCACGCTTATTCTGAGGTGCGTTATAGGGCGAAGCTACTGCACATGGCCAACGCCGTTGACCTTGAATTGGTCGCTCCTAAGACGTTCCCGTCTCCGTATGGAACAGCAGGATTTGCCATCGATCCGGCCGCTGGCTACAAAGTTCGCCTTCTTAAGCCGTTATTTCCAGTGGGTATCAGGACTTCCACGCGTTGGTTCCTCCGAAGCTGGGATCTAGGATTTCGACAGTTCAATCCGGACATCATCCATGTTGAGAACGAAGCGCACAGCTTTATTCTGTTGCAGGCAGTTGTGTGCCGAGCATTGTTTGCTCCACACGCCAAACTTCTGCTGTTCGTATGGGCCAACATTCCGCCAATCGGCTTCCGAGGAATGGTCTTCAAAGTCCTCACGCGGCTCCTGCGCTCCGCAATCGACGGTTATCTCGTCGGGAATTCGGATGGCGCGGAGCTGCTTGGCCGAGTAGGGGTGGAACCCTCCCGAATTCGGCTTGTTCCACAGATGGGCGTCGAACATAATCTCTACCGGCGAGCTAGCACTTTGGAACGCCATCAGCAACGAGATGCGCTCAACATCGATGAAGACGATTTCGTGGTGGGGTACGTTGGGCGCTTCGTAACAGCTAAGGGCCTCGATGATCTCGTCGGGGCGGCCGAGTTGCTACAAATATCCCAGCCAGCTATTCGCGTGCGCATGCTGGCGGTCGGTGATGGACCCCAAAAGGGCCGGTTGTCTTCGCTCGGGCCGCAGGTTATCGTCGTATCGCCGGGCGGAGGCTCAGCCGCCCTTCCCTATTATCGTGCCATGGACGTTCTGGTCCTTCCCTCTCGGACACAACGTGACTGGAAGGAACAATTTGGCCGAGTACTGATCGAAGCGATGGCCTCCACCGTTCCAGTCGTCGGTTCCGACTCCGGTGCGATTCCCGAGGTAGTAGCCAATGCCGGCCTAATTTTTGCGGAAGGCGACGTGAGTGCCTTGGCCGCACATCTGGAAACGCTTGCGGAGCAACCAGAACTCCGTTTGCAGCTTGCTGAGCGTGGCCGAGAGCGGGTCATCGCACACTACACGGCCGAGCGCATTGCGCAAAGCACTCTTGAGGTTTACGCAGCGAACTGTGATGATTATATACTTGACACGGGGTCATCTAAGCCTTATCCTTAGGTTGTGAGCGTTTCTTCGGGGACTTCTTCGGAGCAGTTTTTGGATTCGCAACACGCTTCAAATGGTCGTGGACGGGCTTCGGGAACACGCGCCGCGCGATCTCGGCGCTGGTCATCCGTGAAGCGGATTTCCGACGCTTTGGAGTTGTCACTTGACCATCCCTCCCTGATGAGCCTGCTGGACGCTTTCGGGACTGACGACGAGTGCCGGATCGTGCTTGAAGAATTGCGCTGGCCCAGGGGTCCGCGCTGCATCCGATGTGACAGCGATAAGCTCTCTCGCATCTACAAGCGGGACCAGTTCGACTGTGACGCCTGCGGTTACCAATTCAGTGTTATGGCTGGCACAATCTTTCACGATTCCCACCTCCCGCTTCGCAAGTGGTTTGTTGCCACGTTCCTGATTTGTGAGTCCAAGAAGGGAATCTCCGCACTCCAACTCAAGCGAACTCTCGGCGTCAGTTACAAGACGGCTTGGTACCTGACTCACCGCATCCGAGCCGCCATGGTTGGAGCCGACACGCGACAACTCACCGGCGTTGTTGAGGCTGACGAAACCTATATCGGTGGTAAGTCCACGGGCTTCAAGAACAAGCGGGAAGCCGCTAGGGGACGCCTTGCCAACAAGACGGTAGTTCTGGGCGCTATGGAGCGCGGTGGGCGCATCCGGCTTCGTGTGGCTCCGAACGCTCGTAAGCACCACATCGGCGCGTTCCTGGCCGAAGTGGTAGCCGACGATGCGACCGCGATCTATACCGACGAACTCCGAAGCTACGACCACGTTGGCGACCACAAGGCGAAGGAATGGGTCCGTGGCGAGGTTCATACAAACACCGCCGAGAGTGCGTGGTCCCTGTTCGACCGGGCTGTGATTGGTAGCTATTACCAGCTCTCCCGCAAGCACTTGCCTGCGTACTTGGCCGAGTTCGAATTCCGGTTCAACAACCGTGAGAACCCATATCTGTTTCGGGACACCCTGACACGGCTACTCACGTCCGAGAACCTTCCGTACTCGAAGTTGATAGGCCCCCAGATTGTGAAGGCTCCGAGGGGGTAGAGCGATGAGGTACCGATCTGTTGTTAGCCCGCAGCGTGTTAGGCGACAGAAGCGTGTAGCCGCACTTCGAAAGTGCAATTGAAAATGACTGGCTGGCCGCGCACTACATGCAGCCCCACTCTAGTTCGGTGAAATAGGGACTTCATGAGACTTCCACCCGGTGACCCAAATGAACTCTTCGATCTATGGGCCAAGTGCATCGAGTGCAAGCGCGAATACAACACTCGGAATCGGGTGTCTCGCCATGCCTGGGAGACGGGCAAGACGATGGGTAACACCGAGCGGTGCCCGCATTGTGGATTTGATAACACTTACGGCGGCGAGCCCGACTACATGCCTCGCCCCGTAAAGCCTTAATGCAAGTGGTCAAGTAGTTCATATCGCCGGCGACTTCCGAAGATCGTTTAAGAACTCGTTGCCTCCGTAGAAGCCGATTCGCTGGAAGTCGCACCGAACAAAGTCGCAATTCCCGAAACCAAAGATTCCAACTCGCGTAGTGGGAGGCGTAGCTAGGTAGAGCCTTTCTTCAAGCGGCGCACCTAGGATGTTGTGATTTATGCGGCAATTGACCGGAGTAATTAGGGCTGGTCCAACAATGACGCAATCGATAAAGGTGCGATTTATTACCACGGGCCTGGCATCAGGGTCAAAGAGTTCCCAGACGTAGAAGGTCTCGCCATTAAGTTCGCGAGCCGTTCTGAGTCGCGTTCTACGTTCTGCTTCACCTTGCAGGCGTTTCTGTGCAGTATCGAGACGCCCTTCAAGGTCTCGTGCGTGTTGGTAGTACCCCTCGGTTAGTCCAATCAGGGCGGCGATGCCCATGGGCACAAGGCCCCATAGAGGCGAGATACCAGACCAAGTGCTTGAGATCGCCTTGCCGAGCGGCTGATTGAAGAAAAGGAGTGCGGCAATTACCACCGCTACCCAAGCCACAACGTTGACCCACCATCGCCCGCCCCTGAAAATGTGGCGAGGAATTTTCTGACGTGTGGCCAGTGAAATTTCCACCGGTCTCGAAATGCGCCCATTGCCCGCCAAGATACGCCGGAATTAGCCTTGTGTCAAAGCTATAGTCCCGCGAACTGTCGGTCGCAAACCGGTTTGGATCGGTGAGATACGTCCCGCATCGGTGCTAGCATTTGGATTACGCGTTGTTAGTCGGCAAGCGGAGGTGAACCCACTGCGAGTGGCCGGACGTACGAGGGCCGCTAGCCGTCATCAGAGGAAACCAGAGCAATGCAAGCACCCGCTTCAGTACTCCGCGAACTAGTCGCGAGTTAATGGCCTGAACTCGGCCCGCCAAACTAGATACGTCGTATGCTTCACCGTTGACCTTGTAGAGTGCCAGCCTCCAGGGCTCATGAGGCCATGAGTAGGGCTCGATCTCCTGATCCACAACCGTCAGTCCGTACTGGTCAGCAAGGTACTTGAATGCGTTCGGATTCCAGCGTCCGATGTGATTTGGCGGCATATCCCACAAACGAACGAGTTCTTCCTGCGCCCAAATTGAGGGCCCGTAGGGTACCGAGAGATAGACATGCCCTCCGGGCGCACCTATGCTCCGAAACGTTTCAAATGCTTCATGGATGTTATCCATGTGCTCCAATGTCTGAAAGAGGCAGATTACGTGGAATGCTCCGATTGCGTCCGACTTGTCTGCCAGACTTGTGATCGAACCCCTCTCTGCTCGAAAGCCAGCCTTTCGAAGGCTCCGAAGCGCTCCTTCGTCATATTCAAGAGCCAAGACGTCGAATAGATGCCCGATCGACGAATTGGTTAGTTGACGAAGAAACCACCCGTCGCCGGCTCCCGCCTCTATCAAACGGACCCTGGTCCCGGTGCGCGTGAAGTACCGTAGTGATCGGAGAGTCAGATCGAATTCCCAACGGTGGCGAGGATAGTGTGGGTCTTGTCCTGAGACCAGGTTGTAGAAGTCTGGATTACCGGCCACGAAAGGTGAGGCGAACGCGAATCCGCAGGCTTCACAGCGTCGAACTTCGACGAAGTCCCGTCCTTTCCAGAGTTGGAGGAGTACTGACTTCAGTTGCCTATTTCGTGCTGGCAATCGTTTGCTCGGAACGAAGTGTTCGGCGGCGGCATCTACTGAGAACCGCCGCAACATTGTGGCGGTCTTCCGCTCCCCGCATACTGGGCACGGTGGCGATGGTTCTTCCGGGCCAGCCCTTTGCATCAGGCGATCTCGCTTGTCAGCGCTTCTCAGAGTGGCTGATGTCCGCGACAGCGAGCAGGTTCGGCGTCAGCACTCGACTGCGATTGGGTTGATCGATGACCAAAATCGGCCATAACAGAACGTAGAAAACCTGCCGCGCCAGTGCGCGAACTCGTTGCAGTCCGACGAGGGGATGCTGAACTGCAAACACCTTTACGTTGAGAAATCCGGCGAGGTGCAGCAACTGGGCGATGCTGGCTTCGGTATACGCCCATTCGTGGGTGAGATCGTGATAGAAGTTGAGCGTCGCAAACGGACTGGCCATGTTTGGTACCTGAATGACAATGCGCTTGCCCCTCTGCCGGGCAATGCGAGCAACTTCCAGGGCTTCATTACGCGTTAAGTGCTCCAGTACGTCTACCAAAACCAAAGTTTCCCAAGCGTCACATGTTCTGAGGAACGCGACAGTATCCGTCACACGGTCGACAGCTAGTCCACGGGATTGGCATGCGGCGACCATTTCAGGGCTTACATCGCAACCGCGAGCCTCAATGCCTGATTCAAGGCATGCCTGGAGGAGCTCTCCTTGGCCGCTGCCGACCTCCCTCACGCGCCCAGTCAGATGGGGCAGTACGTTCTGTTTAATGCTCCTGTACTTGGCCCGACTCGGGCTAGAGAGGCCACCTAGGCTCCCGTACGATTCGTAGATGGCACGGTAGTCCTTCTTCAATGACTACTTCGACGCCCTGACATTGTTCGCAGTTCGATGCATAGCAACCTTTCTCTGTGCGTTACGCATCCCGTAATCCACAGGCTCACGAGTTGGTGTGATCTCTTCTGCGTGCAATTTGGTTTGCCGGACCCATAGGCTAGTTTGTTCGAGCCGGTTTGCGCGCTTCCATGTGCAGGCTGTTAGATGGTCGGCAGTCGAGATCTTTCAGGTCGGGCGGCGATCCTTGCTGGTAGGGCTTTTCCGTAACTCCGGTAAAACCTACCCGCTCGAGAGCTCTGCGCAGCGACCATTTGTCATACATCCAGCGATGGCCGAACAAACGTTGGCGTTCGAGCGTCTTCTCGAAAAACTGTGCAGCAAACGATTCAGACAACTCATCTACTCGGATCTGCGTTGTTAGGTAAAGGACGGTGTCAGGACGGGAACGTCCCAGGGTCTCAAGGCCCTGTATTACAGAAACATATTGTTGACTAATGAGATAGAGATCAGGGACAACGAGGCGAATAATGCCTCCGGGCTTGAGTATCCGAAAGCATTCCTGCAACACTCGATCGGCCGTGCCAACCGTCAGATGTTCAAGGAAGTGTGACGTGTATATGTAGTCGGTGGTCGCAGTCGAGACCGGTATCGGGTACCTTGCATCCCAAAAATGTACCGCCCTCCAGCGACCGGTCCTGAAGTTATCAAACTGCTCTTTCGGCAGCAATCGCACGGCATAGAGAGCCGCTGCAAGTCCAGGTATCCGATCGATGAGAACATTCGCGCTGCGGTCAAGGTTTAACCAATTGCGCGGGGCGCGGTGGGCGCTACCGAGGTTCACGCACAAGAGTTCGTTGCTCCCGCGAGCCAAACGTATCCGCTTGCGAAAATGTCCGAAAAGAGTCGACGCGAACGACTCTGTTGCCAACCGGATCACTGGCACCGGACTCAAGGAGCTAGTTTTCAAAACGTCTCATCGTTGCATTCACACTAAACCGCCTAAGCGTTCGCGCCGAACACGTCTAGCCGAAAGAGCGAAGAGGCCACACGCAGCTACGGCACTGTACGCCACTGAGGCCAATGCAACTTGAGCGAGGAGCGGGATCGGGCCAATCAACTGGGCGACTTTCACAACGGCGAGTGCAGTTACGAGGCAGAGGATCAATACAGCCGTCGACGCGAGTAAGGGCAGAAACGTTTCTCGAGAGGCGGGCAGAAGGAGGCCGATCGGAAGAATTGCGGCATACAGCGCCGTAGTGGCGACGGCTGCGCCGAATGCCCCTAAGAAGGCGATCGAGACGATATAGGTCGGGATGCCTAGAATTGCCACCGTCACCGCAATGTAAGCAACGGCTGGACTCTGCTTGCTAACCTGCAAGGAGACCCCGCATATCACACCTGAGGCGGCATAAACCTGCCCCCAGACGAGCGCCCCCAGATACAGACTTGCATTTGGCAGGCGGTAAGTCGCGTCAACGATAGGCGTCGACAGGATGAAGACGACCGTGCAAATGAGCCCCATTCCTAGGGTTGTCGTAACCAATATTGAATCTCGTGCCAATCGAAAGCGCCGGGTGTTCTTCGACCACAGGTCGGCGAGCGCCGTTAGAGCCACTGAGTTAAGAGCAGTGGGAATGCCACCTAACAGTTCGGCGAGGCGTACCGCCGCGGTGTACACGCCGAGGGTTGATAAGTCGGTGACTCCCGCCAGAATCACAGTATCCAGCTTTAGGTAAAGCCAGACGGCGAGTGAAGAAACGCCGAGCGGGAGGCCCGTCCGAAGCGCTCCCAAAACACCTGCTTGACTCAATGTCACACGTTCTAAGTTCCTCAACTCGGGTCGGATTACAATCGCGCCAAGTAACCCGACGCCGCCGAGGTCAGCTATTGAGACCACGACGATGGAGTAGGTGACTAGAGATCCAACATCGGCGGTGAGGGCGACGGTGGCGCCAATACCCGCAAGAGCCGCCAACCGGGTCACCACCCTTACAGTCGCGAGGGCAGGGAGTCGGTTCAAGGCAGCCGCCATTGCCTGTGCCGTGAGATTAGCCGTGACCGCCGCGCCTTGGATCGCAATGAGAAGCGCAAAAGCGGCGTGATCTGCTTCAAGCGCGACGAGCCCAACAACCAATCCGAGGCCGAGGGCGCACCCCTTCACTAGCAGGACTCCCCACCAAGCTGCGATCCAATGGGGGCTCCGCTGCGCAAGTCGTTCCGTCAGCACCCGATCCGCCCCGAAGTCAACGATTCCGCCAAAGAACGAGCCAAGGGCAACGAGGAGGCCGTAACGACCAAGATTGGCGGCACCAGCCAGCCGACCTACGGCGACACTCACTGCGAACAGGCTCAGGGTTGATACCAGGTTGCCAATTCCGACGAAAGTCGCACCGGATCCCACCCGCACGGAAAACGCCACCAACCAATGCGACCTCCAGCTGTTGATCAAATCGACCAAGGGCCCTCCCCGAAGCTTCGGTCCGACGCTCCCGTCGAGCTTTCACCACCTACCTGGGGCGTATTGCGCCAGTCGCAACGCAATGCGCGGCTAATGTTCAGAGGTGACTCTTTGCCTCATAGGCCAGAGGCGGACGTACCCGGCGAGTGTGTGGGGGAAAGGCCGCACCCCGACGAGGCGACAATGTTGGCCAGTCGCGTTTTAAGCATCCAGCAGCGCCTTGACGCCCTCGTGGTCGAACTTGAACGGCATTTGCCGAACTCCCTCGGCCACCACCGCTTCACGAACGCGACGCACACTGCTCCCCTCGGCCAGCAGCATCAAGAACCCCCCGCCGCCAGCACCCATCAACTTTCCCCCCAAGGCCCCGGTCTCGCGGGCCACGTCATAGATCCGGTTGATCCGCTCATCGCTGATCTGAGGAGATCGTGCCTTCTTATTGATCCAGTGCTGGTGGAGGAGACCTCCAAAGGTGACAAGATCGCCCTCTTCGAGGGACTCCTTGATCGCCATTCCGAGCTCCTTCGTGCGGTGCAAGCTGTCCACGACTGTCGCTACCCCGCCATCGGTGTCGCGCTTTTGCTGTGAAAGGATGTGATCAGTCTTGCGTGTCTGGCCCGTGTTGAAAAGCAGCACGCATCGCTCTAGATCCTCGACCGCATAGGTCGGAACCTTCAAGGCGGTCACCGTGACGTCGCCATCGCTACTAATCTCGTAGCAGTTGAGGCCGCCCCACACCGCTACGTACTGGTCCTGTTTACCGACTGGATGGCCGGCGAGGTCGATTTCGATATGGCAAGCTTGTTCCGCAAGCTCCCACTTCGGCTGGTGGTCGCGCTTGAGTGTGTGGAGGGCCACGAGCAACGCCACTAAGTAGCTTCCTGAGCTGCCCATACCAGTCCCGGCCGGCACGTCAGCCATTGACGTAATTTCTAGGTTGCGGTCCAACTGCAGCTCTTTGAGTGAAGCTCGGACCAGATCGTGCTGAAGGTCATCGACATGCTGCACCTCCTCCGACTGCGAGTACTTCAGCCGGATCAGGTCATCCGAGGCCGGGCGATTGACGGTCACATATACGTACTTATCGATGGCGGCGCCGATGAAGAAACCACCGAACCTCGAATAGTAGGAAGGCAGGTCCGTCCCGCCGCCCCCCAAGGGGAGTCGCAACGGCGCCCTAACCAGGATCACCGGCTAGAGGTTAGCGATTTAGCTGTTGCCGGAGGCTTGGCCGCCATTGCGTAGATCTCATCGACCAGCTGCATTGTGGCCAACCCGGCTTCGGCGTTAACCTCCGGGCTGCGTCCCTCTTGGATGCAAGCAATCAGGTCGCGCCAGTCCTCTTCCCAGGATGCATCTGAATTGCCGTACGTGGCCAACGTCTCGTCAGGCACCCCGCCTTCAGTCCTTCGCCGGCCGACGGTAAGGGACTCGACGCCGTAGCTTCCACCCAGACCGTCGATCCTGATATAGCCATCCCGGCCTAAGACCTCGAACGAGAACCGGTTCTTCCACATCGTCCAGCTCGTATGTAAGTTGGCGACCGCGCCGCCACGGCTGCGGAGATAAATGAATGCGTTGTCCTCGAGCGGAGCTACCTCCCAGTGCCAGCGAGGTGTGATGGCGGCCACTACTTCGAGTTCGCCCAAAAACCAGCGTGATAGGTCGAGCAGGTGGACCCCTTGATCCAGCAGCTCACCTCCACCGGCCAGGTCTGCATCGCCACGCCACTCCTTCTCGTAACCGGGACGCCCGCCGTGGCCATAGATCGCGTGAATGAAGAAGATCGGGCCGAGATCACCCTGTGCGCAGAGCTCTCGAGCGCGGCGGATGGCGGGGTGGAAGCGAAGCGTGAAGCCGACTTTGAGCACCCGATCGACTACTCGCGCGGTGGCGGCTATGTCAGCCGCCTCGTTCGCGTTTCGGCCCATCGGTTTTTCGCATAGAACGTGCTTCCCGGCGCGTAGAGCCGCGATGGTAATCGGCGCCAGGAATTTGTTGCTCGTGCACACTGCCACGATGTCAACATTCGCATCCGTTATCGCCGCTTCCCAATGCGTCGTGTGGCGGACGCCGTGGCGGCCTGCAAGTTCCGCTGCGCGCGCCTCGTCGAGGTCCGCGATAACCTCCAGCCGTGACTGGGCCGCTGCGCAGGCAGCTCGCCGGCTGCCTACGAGTCCTGCGCCAACCACCGCGACGCCGAGGCTCAAGGTTCCGCGCCCAACTGTCCGATCGTGTACGGGTCTAAGCGGCGGATTGTGTACCACGAAGTTCCATTGAGGCTCTGGATCCGGCTCGCGTTCCAGCTTTCCCATGGATCGTGAGGTGCGCTGATGAGCTTTCCGGTCAACCCCGCGGACCTGTCCGATGCCAAGAAGACTGCAAGCCGCGCCGGGACGTCAGGTTGGGTCGCGCCCTGTCCCGTATCACGCATCTTCTGCATTCGGTGGAAGAGTTCCCCGGCCTGCTCCTCCCCGGCCGCCAGGACTTCGTCCTGGAGGCGCGTGTCGACAGCGCCGGGCGCGATCGCATTCACCCTGACGCCGGTGCCAACGAGCTCGGCCGCAAGCGTGTCGGTGAGTCGTGCCACAGCCGCCTTTGACACGGCATAAAGACTGAAGTGGGGGAGAGGCGCGGTGGCGCCGCCACCAGAGAAATTAATGATGCTTCCGCGCCCTCTCTGAACCATTCCCGGTATTACGGCTCGACAGGCGTAGACGGTGCCCATGAGGTTCACACGAAGCCCGCGCTCCCACTCATCCAGGTCGTTCTCAACGAGCAGCCCGATCGGGCCGTACATCCCCGCGCAATTGACGAGAACGTCCGCGGGCCCGCTGGCATGGATGAAGTCATCGACCTCGTCGCGCACCGACACGTCCACGACATGAATCGAACAGTCGGCGCCCGCATCGCGGCAGGCAGTCGCTACCCGTTCCAGCTCGTTGCGGCTGCGCGCTCCGAGAGCGAGTCTTGCGCCCTCGGCTGCAAAACGGAGGGCTATCGCCTCTCCGATACCGCGTCCGCCGCCGGTGATGATCGCTAGCCGGCCGCTCAGAGCGCCTCTTGTCACCGCCCGATCCCCTGGTATTCGAGCCCGGCTTCCACTGCCACTTTGCGGTCCAAGTAATTGCCGCTATCGAGCACGAAGGGGCGTGTCATGAGCTCGGCTACTCGGCGTGGAAGGAAACCTTCCGGCAGTGGCGCCAGCAGTATGAGTGCCCTTGCGCCCTTCAAAGCCTCACCTGGTTCCCGATGCATCGTGAAATGTGGCAGGCCTGTGGATTCGTTCAATTGAGCCAGGGGATCGTAGGCTGAAACACGGGCACCGGCCGCCGCGAGTTCTGCAATTAGCGTCAGCGACGCTGCCCGGCGCAGGGTGCTCGTCCCGGCCTTATAGGTAAGTCCAAACACGGTAATTGGAACGTCCGCCAGCTCAGACTGGACTAACCTCAGACGGCTCAGCAAATGGCCGATTCGGCCCTGGTTGACTGCGTCGACTGCGTCGAACAGGTCAGTCGAGATTCCGTGCGTAGCTCCGAGCTTCTGCAAGGCTCGTATCTCGCGGCCTAATGTGCCTCCCGCGTAGCCGAGGCCGGCCCCGAGGAAGGCGTGCGGACCCACTCGGGTATCGAGTTTCATGATCGTGGCCACCTCGCGGACGTCGGCCCCAACCTGCTCGCACAAATCGGCCACCTCGTTAATGAAGCTAACCGAGGTTGCTAACCATGCGTTAGCAGCGTGCTTTCCCATCTCTGCCGACCTGATGTCAGTGATGTGAATCGGCCGGTTGAGCGGTCTGTAGATTTCGGCTACGCGTGTGGCCACCTCTGGGTCGTCTGCGCCGATCACGAAACGGTCGGCATTCTTGAAGGTCTCCAAAGCTGTGCTCAGGCGAAGAAACTCCGGCACATAAGCGACCTGTATGCGGCGCCCGAGCCTCTCTGCAATCTGCTCTGAGGTGCCCACCGGAACCTGCGACGTGATGATTACCGTTAGGCCCGCGGGCGCAGCGGCGGCAGCCTTGTCGACCGCACTCCAAATTGGCTCGAGATCGGAGTCGTCATCGGCGCCGACCGGAGTATCGATCGAAAGGAATGCGAACTCAACTCCGCGCAATCCTTCTGTATAGGACTTTGTGAAAGTGAGCCGCCCGCCTTTGATCATCTTGTCGAGCAGGACGTCCAGACCGGGCTCGTGAACGGGTGCATGTCCGGCCAGCAGGCCGCTGAGCACGGACTCGTCAGCGATTCCCACGACCTGATGACCCATTTCAGCCAAGGAGCCGCAGAGCACCGACGACTGATGCCAGCTTCCAATTACGGCGATTCGAGCCGACGGCTGGGTCAAGCCGAGGTCACGGACCGTATGACTCGGTGTTCGCGCATGACTCTTTCCGCCTCCGCGAGGTAATCTGCGGTGTCGCTAAAGCCGGACATCCATTCAAGGTACTCGACGACGTTCTGTTCGACCGGAATGGTTGGTTTCCACCCCAGTCGCTCAATCCCCGAAATGTCGGAGACGGTGTGTCTGGTGTCACCCAATCGATACACGCCGGGAACTTCCGGCTCTAGGGACGACTCGGATGCGTCGAGCATGATGCGGGCGAACTCGAGCACCGAAACGGCTCGTCCACCCCCAACGTTGTACACCCCGTGTTCTTCGACTTCGGACTCCATCGCAAGAACATTGGCGCGCGCGACGTCTGCGACGTTGACGTAATCGCGAAGTTGCAGGCCGTCCTCATAGCACACTGGTGCCAGGCCGTTGGCGATGCGTAGCGCAAATCGCCGACAGATTCCTGAGTACGCGTTGAAGAAGGAGTTGCGGCTTCCCTGGACGTACGTGTAGCGCATACAGGCGGTGGGAAGCTGGTAGCGGTTGCCGAGGCCTCGGGCGAGCAGTTCTATCGAGTACTTGGAGATCGCGTATGCGGTATGCGGCTGACAAACGCTCTCTGATATAAGCAGAGACGTCATCTCCCGGCCACAGCCCGGGCAATGAACCTCCCAATCACCTCGCTCGAGCTGACGAAGAGGCCTTTGACCGGGTGTGAAACGGCCGTGTTCCTCGCAGTTGTAAATGCCCTCGCCAGCGACCGATTGCGAGGAAGCGAAAACCATCTTGCGAATCGGTAAATGGCGCTCGACCACGATTTCGAAAATGAGCGCACTGCTCTCCGCATTCACGTGGATGAATGTTGAGAAGTCGGGAAGGTAATCCTGGTATGCGGCAAGGTGTATCACGTACTCGACGTCGTCAAGCGCTCGCTCCATGGCCGAGCGGTCAGTGACACTCCCGACCTGCAACTCCGCCTCCCTCGGCAGATATGTAGGCGCGCCGAGGGGATGTACTCGCTCTTGGAGGTTGTCGAGAATTCGGACCTGGTATCCGCTGGCCAGCAGGCGATCGACTGTGTGCGAACCAATGAAACCGGCCCCACCGGTCACGAGAACGCGCGCCATCAGGTCAGCGTCCCGTTCCCTTGATGATCGCCATCGGCGTGCGTAACAGGATGGCGGCGTCGCGCCACAAGGACCACGTGTCGATGTACTTCAAATCTAAGCGGGCCCAGTCTGAAAAGTCGGTGACGGTCTGCCTTCCTTCGACCTGCCAAAGGCATGTAAGGCCAGGCTTGACGCTCAACTTGCGCATCTGCCAGAGCTCAAAGTTCATGTACTCGGAGTGAAATACTGGGCGCGGGCCGACCAGGCTCATGTCGCCGACAACAACACTCCAAAGTTGTGGTAGCTCGTCAACGCTGTACTTTCGGAGCCAGCGCCCCAAGGGTGTAATCCGGGGATCCTGAGCGATCTTGAACGCGGGCCCCCGTCTTTCATTGAGGTGGAGTAGCTGAGGCTTGATGGCGTCCGCGTCGGGAACCATCGTTCGGAACTTGAATCCAACAAACGGGCGTCCGTTTTCGCCAAGGACGCGCCAACGATAGAGCACCGGGCCTCCCGATGTGCGCCTGACCGCCAACCCAGTTGCCGCCAGGACTGGGAGCAGGAAAATCAGAAGGGTGGCTGCAATTGCCACGTCGGTCAGCCTCTTGATCGCAAGCATCAGATGCGCACGCTGGGGTGGCATCAAGACCCAGCTTTGACCAGTGGCGTCCTCGGTTTTGCGCCACTGTTCCCGGTCCAGGGCGGGAGGGAGGAGGGCCCCGGGGGCCGGTGAGGTTACCCTGACTCTACGCCCGGCTGACCGGCCGGCTTCGACCGCCTCGGCCAGAGTCTCCGAGTCGCCCTCGCCTCTCACGACGAGCTCTTCCACCCACCCAGCAGCGATCAGATTGCGCATCTCTTCAGTGAGGCTGGATTGAGGCCTAAGGGGATCGGCAGCGCCCATTCCAGAGCCGTTGCCTCCTTCCAACGAGGCGCTTGCGTGTTGCCTGCCGGGCCAGGCGACCACGTCAATCACGCGCGGTTAGCCCTTACGCTTGCTTGGCGCGACCTGCGGGCGCTTCTTAGCGCCGTTCACTCCACTCATGGTTAGCCCTAGCGACGTCATCCGCTCTGCCGCGCTTAGACCGTCCGCGAGAAACTGCGCCACGGTAAACCGAGAGTACTTGTGATCAATCATCTGGCGAAGGAATTTCGGGGGCACCGTAACAACGTGGGCCCCAGCCAGGGCAGCCTTCTGAACGTTCATGGTCTCCCGAATGCTCCCGACGATGATCTTGCTGGGCAGGTTCCAGGTCTTCAACCACTGCGCGGTGTTCGTTATGACCTCGGATGGGTCCGCCCCTTCATCCGAGATACGGCCCGCGAAGATGCTTACATAGGTCGCGCCGGCCTTCGCTGCGAGCATTGCCTGGTTGAACGACAGGCATGCCGTTGCGTTGACCTTGACTCCGGCCTGGACCAGTCTGGCAATCACGCCGAGTGTCGGGTCACCTTGGGTCGTGATGACCGGGATCTTGACGACAATATTCGGCGCCCAACTCGTAATTTCGACCGCCTGTGAGTACATCTCGTCTGGCTCATCGGTGACAACTTCAACGCTGAGCGGTTTGTCGCCGAGGAGTCGCGCGATTTCAACTGCACCCAGGCGAAGGTCGTACACGCCGTTGGCGAGCAGGATGCTCGGGTTGGTGGTGACACCGTCGATGACCCCGAAGTCGAGCCAGGTCTTGATCTCCTTGAGGTCGGCTGTGTCGGCGAAGATCTCCATCTCTACTTCTCCCTGTTAACGGTTGAACGACATCGCGCCTTCGAGTTGCGCTATGAGCCTGGCGGCAGCATCGAGGTCCGTGCAGGAGTGATCCGTCTCGTCGGCGCTGTGAGGGGGTACTTGGGCGCCGACAAAGACCGTGGTGCACCCAACTGACTTACCGGCGATCATGTCGCGTAGCTGGTCACCGACCATGTAGGACCCGTCGAGACGCAGGTCCATCTCCTTGGCAGCCTGGTTCAGGAGGCCAGATTTTGGCTTGCGACACTCGCAGATCGTTCTGTAATCGGCAACAACCGCCTCAGGGTGGTGCATGCAGTAGTAGACGCCGTCAAGGGAGGCAAACTCCACAGCCAGGTCTGCCTTCATTCGCTCGGTGATGGCTTCCAGATTGCCAGGAGGGAACTTACCCTTGGCAACGCCCGGCTGGTTTGAAACAAGGACGACCGGCAAACCTAGTTGGTTCAGCCTTCGTACCGCGCCGGCCGCGCCCGGAAACAGGTGGAACTCTTCGACCGAGCGAGGAGAGTCGGGCCCTTCACCGGTTGGGACCATCTGGTTGATGACTCCGTCGCGATCCAGAAAGACAGCCCTATTCACGTTTGATTCGCTCGCGAAGGTTGTGCACCACCAGGTGGTGGAGCAGAACATGGACGCTTTCAACAATCGGCGTGCCAAGTTCGTTGACCAGCACGGGGACGGTCAGGCAAAAGTCAGCCATTTGGGCCATGGCTCCACCGTCGAACCCGCTGAACGCAATAACGCTGGCTCCACCTTCGTGCGCCGCCTGCATGGCTCGGACCATGTTCTGCGACCACGGCCCGGCGTCTCCGGCGCCAGACCCGCCATGAACCGAGAAACCGACCAGCGCGTCACCCGGCTCAAGCCAAGCGGACATTTGTTCGACGAAGATTGAGCTGAAGCCGCCGTCATTGGTCCAGGCGCTGATCAGCGGCAGATTGTCGGTAAGCCCGAGCACTTTGAAGCGGGCCCTCCCTGGGATGATCGTGTATTTGGCCAGATCGGCTGCGAAATGGCTCGCCGTACTCGCCGAGCCGCCGTTGCCCATCACATAGACGGTCCGACGGGCGCGCCAGACCTCAATGAGGCAGTCAAGCATTCCGCTGAGGACTTGGCGATCTAACAGGGCTAGGGTCTTCCGAGACTGCTCGATGAAATCTGCGACTTCGGCGACGGCTGGTGTAGTTGGGTCCCCGCCGTTTTCTACCGCCCCGCTGTGCGACACCGCACGCGGAATAGGCAGTAGATCCGATGCAGGTTGGCGTTTAGAAGACAAACAAGCCCCGCGATAAACTAACGGATCGTAACCAGAACTGCTTGATAAGCTTGCACTTAATGTGCTCAGCGGGCACCCAGTGGCTGCCGGCTCCGTTACGACCTCGGAAATGCGGCTACTGACGCGGAATAGTCGGCGGGCGTGCCGCAGTCATAAATTCGACCGGCAAAATGGACTGCACGAACACCTGGGGAAGACTCAATCGCGGCCGCGAATCCGTAGGTGAGCTCGAGCTCCCCCGCCACGCCTGAACGGCCAAGGGCAGCTGCCACGGGTTCTGTGACGATGTAACGGCCAAAGATCGCGAGGTTTGAGGTGGAGCGCCCTGGGGGTGGCTTTTCCACAAGGCCAACGACACGATCACCGTCGCATTCTGCGATGCCAAATCTGCGGGTCGTCTCGGGTGGAACCTCCCGGACACATAGTGTGGCTGCCCCTGACTGATTGTGCAGCTCGATCAATTGGGCCCAATGCTCTGTCTCGAGGACCACGTCGTCTGGGAGGAGCACAGCGAGAGGTTCCCCGCTCCAACAGCGCAGAACTGCTTCTCCGACCCCTAGCGGTTGGGATTGAACGACGGTGTCAACCGGGAGGGGAAGGCGGTCGCTGTTGGAGAGAAACGCAGCTATCTGGTGCTTAGTCGGAGATAGAACCACGACAGCCGCCTCGAAGCCTGCCCGCGCCGCCTCGGCGAGCGCGTGACCGAGGAGGGGTTTGTCGCCCAGCGGCAACAACTCCTTGGGCAATGCGAAGTTATGCCCAGCAAAGCGAGAACCGAGTCCGGCTGCAGGGATTACGACCCTCACAAGGGACGATTATGATTCGCTCTGTTGTCGGCGGCAGCAGGATTTTGTCTGCCAGTTCGGCCGTTAGGTGGCGCTGTTGTCAAGGGCCGGGCTCGCCGGATTAGTGATTACGTGATTAACGCGATAAAGGATTGCTTCTTGACACGGTTCCCGAAGGGTGGTACAAGTGCATAGGTTTCCTGAAAGGGAAGTGCGTTGTTTATTCAATATCGGTCCGTGCCTAGGGCGCGGCTGACCGGGAGCCTTTGACCACGTAGGCCACGGGGCGGCACGCCGCCACAATCCAGGGGAGAGCGATGAGTAACAGAGCGGTTAGGTCAGGTTTTCTGCCAGCCCTAGTGGCAGGCGTTGTGCTCGCCGCAGCTTTGCTTTCTCCGGCTCGTCCTAGTGCAGCTGTGCTCACTTGCTATGGCTATGGCTATGGCTGTGGCGCACCCACCGTCACCAGTATTTGGCCTTATGCTGGGCCGATCGCCGGCGGAACGACCATGGTCATCGGTGGCAGCAACTTCAACAACTTTGCCGGAAGCGCACCGGTTGTTAAGTACGGCGGTGTGCCGGCTCTAGGCGTCACCTTCGTCTCAGACACCCAGCTTCGCGCGGTCAGCCCGGCGCACGCGGCCGGGGTAGTAGACGTGACGGTTACGACGGCCGCAGGCACAAGCGCTGCCAACGGGCTCGACAGTTACAGGTATGTCAACGCGGCTTACTGCGCCATCTTCCTCATGACGAAGGCGCCGACCACCTGGACGCAGAACGTGACGTCAAGCTTCGCGCTCACCGTCTTTAACTGCGGCACGAAGGCCTGGCCATTTGCCGGGTATAACCGGGTCAATTCCAACGTGCACTTCACCTCCCGGAGGGGTTCTGGCTACAACACGCAGATCTACTGGAAGGGACAGAACTCGCACAACCTGTCTCACCAGATCGGTCCAAACAGGGGGCTCCTGATCCGCATCACGCTGACCCCGCGCTTCCACGGCACCGTGTACCTAGAAGCTGAGATGGTCAAGTTGCACCAGCTCTGGTTCGGCAGGTACGTTCTCCGGCCACCGCAGTTCAATGCCATCGTTGTGGTGGTGAACCGCTAGGGGGAGCCCAGTTCGCAAAACATAAAGACCTGGAGCCGGGCCATTTGCCCGGCTCCTTTCTTTTCCCGGCTATTCATCATCGCCCTTCGGCCTGGCTCGGTGAGGGCCAAACTCACACCTGATTCACAGCCAGCTTTGAGGTTGGGTCAAGAAGATGCTGGCCATGAACAAGGCCCGCACCCTGGTCTTGGGATCGTTAGTGGCCGGCGCGATGCTCGTCGGAATCGTGCTGGGCGCCACAGTCCTGGCGAAATCGTCATTCGGCCCGGCCAACGTCTCCGCGGCCACAACATCCCCCGCCCCCGCGTTCAAGTCGAACGAGGACGCTACCCACGAGAAGGGCGAGAGCGCCGCTCAGGAGGCGGCTGAGAACTCAGGCCAGCGCCCGTCCGGTGCTGGCGGCTTCAATGGCCACTCGAACGAGGACCCAACCCACGAGAAGGGCGAGTCGGCCGCCCGAGAGGCAGCCGAGAACGCGGGGATCAAGGTAAACCCGACCCCGTAACAACCAATCGCACTTCACCGCAAGTGGCGGCGCCTACTACCCAGGCGCCGCCACTTGCATTTCTGGCGTAGCAACGACCCGAGGACCTAGGCTGGGTCGAATCGGTAGACCGAGCCGGCCTGGTCGACCACGTACAACTCGCCTGTGTCGTCCTCACCGAACGATGAGATTAAGTAGAGCGTGTCGCGCAGCGCCGATCGCCTCCATGCCCCGCGGTACTTAACCAGCGTCCACAGCTGGCCCGTGCAGTAGTCGCCGAAGATGTAGAAGCCGGATAGCGCCGGGATCCTCGTTCCCCGGTACACATAGCCACCGGTCACCGCGCAGACGCCGGCCTCGTGGTGGTACTCAGCGATTGGCTTCGTGTCGCCGGTCCTCGCCGGGCCGAGGCGGTAGCGGTGGTTGCCTTCCCAGCTCGGCCAACCGTAGTTGGCGCCGCTCTTGGCGGCCTGGGGCTGGAAGTCGACCTCCTCCCAGGCGTTCTGCCCGACATCGCCTATGTACAGGTCGCCGGTCGCCCTGTCGAAGCTGAATCGCCACGGGTTGCGGACGCCGTAGGCCCAGATCTCGCGCCGGGTGCCTGCTCCGAGGTTTGGATTGCTCGCTGGGATCCTGTACGGCCCTGTGTCGTTGACCTCGATGCGGAGGATCTTGCCGAGCAGGGTCGTGAGGCTCTGCCCGTTGCCTTGCGGCGCGTGGCCGGGCCCGGTGTCTCCGCTTGCGCCGCCATCGCCCATACCGATGTAGAGGTAGCCGTCGGGTCCGAACTTGACCAGCCCTCCGTTGTGGTTGGCCTGCGGCTGGTTGATCGTCAGGAGGGTTTGGCCGGAGGCTCGGTCGGCTACGTCGGCGGTGGGCGGATTGGCTTTGTAGCGCGCGATGACCGTGTCACCGACGGTGGCGGGGTCCTTTGACGAGCGGGTGTAGTCGACGACGAACGCGCCGCTGGTCTTGAAGTCGGGAAGGAATGCGACGCTCAATAGGCCACGCTCGCCACCGAACACGACGAGGGAGCGGATGTCGAGGAACGGAGTGGGGAGGAGGCGGCCGTCCTTGATGACCCGGATGAGGCCGACCTGCTCGACGATGAACAGCCGGCCTGAGCCATCCCCGGCGCCGGTGACGTAGACCGGGCTCTGCAGGCCGCCCGCCACCTTGGTGAACTTGAAGGCGCGGTTGTCGGCGCTTGCGCTTGTTGGCGTCGCCAGGGGAATTGGGCTGGCGGTTGGGGACGGCGAAGATTGGGTGGGAGTGGGGGAGGCGGTCGCAGGGCTTGGTGAGGATTGCGCCGTTGGGTTTGAACCAGCGCAGTTGGTGATTACGAATACGCCGGCAAGCACCAGAGCCAACTTGCGCATGTTGTCGAGTCTATTGAGGGTGGCGGTCTGAGGTCGTGCCTGAACGCTGCTCTAGGATGCTGGCATGGGGATCGACGGAGGCGGGCTCGCCGCTGAGGTTGCTCGGGGCTATGAGGCCCATCAGCGACGGCTGGTGAAGATGATCGCGCCGCTGGATCAGGCTCAGCTCGATCTCGCTGCCGCGCCCCACCTGTGGTCGGTGCGGACGCTGGCGTGCCACATCGTTGCCGCCCGCGCCGGATGGATGCACTCGTGGATGGGGGAGGGCTCGGCCGAGTTCGGTGCGATGACCGACTGGGACGAGGACGAGGCGCTCGCTACGCGGTCTGCTGCCGAGATCGTCAGGGGGCTCGAGGAGAGCTTCGCAGTGATCAAGTCGGGGTTGGAGCGGTGGTCGCGTTATGACCTCGCTGAGGAGTTTGTACGGCCAACGCCCAACGCGGCCGGGGAGCGGCCCAAGCGCTCTCGCCAGTGGATCATCTGGCACCTCGTCGAGCACGACGTTCATCACGGCGGCGAGATCTCCTTCAGCCTCGGGATGCATGGGGTGCCTGGGCTGGATCTCTAGCCGGGCACTGCGATCGCCGCGCTTTGCGCGGCCTGGACGTCCCCTCCGGCCCTGCGGGCCACCTCCCCGGCGAGCGGGGAGGACAACCGGTCGGCTGTGCGCCGACCTACCCTCCGGCCCTTCGGGCCACCTCCCCGGCAAGCGGGGAGGACATACCTCCTTCAGCCTCGTAGTAACTCACCCCCGGCAAGCGGGGAGGACTTACCTCCTTCAGCCTCGTGGTAACTCACCCCCCGCAAGCGGGGAGGACTTAACTCCTTCAGCCTCGGGGGGGCTCTATGGCGAGCGGGAGGTTCCGCCTCTGCCGGCAGAACCTTGCAACCAATCGCGGCGTTGGTGCATCGAATGGTTGAGACATGGTTGGTGTTGTGGTTGAGCAGCGGCCTCAGATGATCGCCCGTGCCGCGCAGGGTGATGCTCACGCTTTTGCGGCTCTCATCGAGCCATTGCTCAATCCTGCTTACCGCTTGGCTGCCGTCATGCTCGCCGACCGTTCGGCGGCTGAGGATGCCGTGCAGGAGGCCTCGATCAAGGCCTGGCGCAAGTTCGGCCAGCTTCGCGGTGACGCCGGCTCGCTCCGCTCATGGTTTCTTTCGATCGTCGCCAATGAGTGCCGCATGGTCCGTCGCCAGCGTTGGTGGGCGGTGGCCAAGGTGGCCGAGGTCGTGCCGCTTCCTGGTGTCCGCGACTCGTTTTCTGAGACGTCGAGCGACCTCAAGACCGCCCTCCTTCGGCTGAGGCCCGACGAGAGGCTGCCGCTGGTTCTCTATTTCTATCTCGACCTTCCGCTCGACGAGGTTGCCCGCACCCTGGGCCTCTCGCCCGCCGCTGCCAAGTCCCGCATTTACCGAACAGCTCGCAAGCTGCGCTCGGATCTGACCCTCGAGGAGGTGTTCTGAAGTGACCCGCGAAGATTTTCGCCGCGAGCTCGGCGACGCCGTCGATTCGATCAGCGGGTCGCCCGACCCAGCCCTTCCTGAGCGCGTTCGCGCGGCCCTTGTTCACGCTCCGGAGCAGCGCGGCCCAGTGTGGATCGCCGCTCTGGCGGCGGCCGTAATCGCCGTGGTCCTGGTCGGCGTCCTTCTGGTCGGCAACCCGCTCAATCGCGGCCCGCTGGTCCCCGGGGTGGTAGTGCATCCGACTCCCACGCCCTGCTCTCCGACGTGCCCATTGCCGGTGCCCACTCCTTCACCTTCGCCGACCGCTTCTCCGTTTGTATGCATTACGGACCAACTGATTCAAACGGATCCGACCGCGGCGCTCACGGCTCTCATCGATGCAGTGCGTACGGGCACTCACAAGGGATACGACCGGATCACGATCGAGTTCAAGAACGGGCAGCCTGGCCACATCAACGCTGTCCCGCAGGCCAACACAAAGTTCGTCATAGACGCGAGTGGTGCAACGGTCACGCTCGCGGGCAAATACGGGCTGTTGATCAAGATGACCGGCGCTGACAACCACACGGCATTCAGCGGCTCGACGGATCTCAAGACTCCGACCTTTCCGGGCATCCTCGAGGCGCGCCGCGTTGGAGACTTCGAGGGTACCGTCCAGTGGGCCCTGGGGCTGTCTTCGCCCGCTTGCTACCAGACCACGACCCTCGCCAACCCAACGCGCTTCATCATCGACATCCAGACAAACTAGCCGGCAGGCTACAGGGAGACGGGGTTGCCTTCGGCGTCGCCACGGATCATCATCGCGGCGAAGGAGAGAAGACGGCGCTGACATCCGATCTTCGTGTTCAGGAGCTCGTCGCCACGGTGCGCGGCGGGCTCGTTGATCTCGCCTGGAAGGCGCCCGACTTCGACCCGGCAACGCGGCAGCTGGTCGGCTTCGAGCTCTTCCGGGATGACACGTCCACGGAGCCGCCGTCGCGCCTCACGTCGGCATTGATGCCGAGCCACATTCTCGAGGCCCGCGACCTGGAGGTCCTGCCCCACAGCGAATATGGTGTGCAGCCAATCTGGCGCATCGCCGAGGCAGGGCCGCCTGCGGTTATCGCGTTTGGTCCTCCGCGTCTGACCAAAGACCTTGCCGGGCCTGGAATCTTTGTGCCCCCCGAGGAGCGGATCCACTCGCTTGCGTTCTTACAGCGCCAGGGCGCCATCACGTCGGAGGAATTGGACCAGGCGGTGGAGAGATTCCTTGGCAGGGCCGAGCCGGCGCCAGAGTCGCCGCCCATACGGACGGCGGCGGCGATTGGGGCCGGTGTGGCCGGTGCCTCCTCCTCAAGGTCGAGACGGCTGGCGTTCACATACATCGCGATCGCTTTCGTGATGGTCCTCATCCTGGTTGGGGCCGGAACGTTGGTTGGCCGCAATCTGTTCACTCAGCGGCCGGCTGCAACTGTTGTCACGTCCCCAACTCCTGCGCAGCCCGCGCCCTCTGATCAGCCCACGAGCTCGCCCACTCCAACAGCTCTGCCCGTGAACCTGCGCCCTGTCCTCATCAGCACGGCCGACCTGAGATCCGGATACGTCGCGGGTCAGACCAGCTCAACGGCCCTTTGCCCCAAATGCGTGCCGCAGCTCTCCAGCCTTTCTGTCGGGATTGCGAACAGCAAGCTCAAGCGAAACATCGTCAGCGCCGCGACCGTCGGTACGAGCTCGCGCTATGCGACAGCGATTGCCAAGGCCCTCGTGGCGTATCTGGCCAGCCGTAATGTTTGGACGGCCGTGCCAGGACTTGGCGACCAGTCGTATGCGACCACCATCTCCTCGCCGGGCGCGGGATCTCTACGAGTTTTTTACGTGGTGTGGCGAACCGGCGTGATCACGAACGAGATCAAGCTGGTCGCGCCCTCAGGGACCCTGACGATGCAGAACGCGATCGATCTGGCAAGGGTCCAGCAGGCGCGCGCGGCCATAGCACTCGGCTGATCGTGTCCGACGGGCTTGAGTAGCCCGAAACCGTAGAGTGAGTTGATCCCTAACGACCCAGACCAAGGAGTCAGCTCATGACGAGTCTCGCCTTCGATCCCGAGGAGACAACCCATTGGGAACAGGTTCAGCCACGGACCGTCAGCCCTGAAAAGTGGAAGAAGTTCGAGGCCAACGCTGCTGAGATGTTCGAAGCCTTTGGGATGGACCTCGGCACGCCCGGAACCCTCCAGACGCCAACCCGTTTCGTGCGCGCCCTGTACGACGCCACCATCGGCTATGAGGGCGACCCCAAGCTTCTCACCGCATTCCCGACCGAGTGCCGCGGAGGCCCCGATTGCAGCATCGCGCAGGTCATCGAAGGGCCGATCGAGTTCTTCTCACTTTGCGAGCACCACGTCCTTCCGTTCCACGGCCACGCCTACATCGGCTACATCGCGCACGAGGAGATCATCGGCATCTCCAAGCTGACGCGGCTGGTCCGCGTTTTCGCGCGGCGATTCACTGTCCAGGAGAGGGTCGGGGTGCAGATCGCCGACGAGCTGGTGCGCGTGCTGCAGCCGCACGGTGTCGCCGTTCACCTTTCGGCGATGCACCTGTGCACGCAGATGCGGGGCGTGCGTGAGGACCACTCGCGCACGATCACCTCGTTCTGGCGTGGCAACTACGAGACCGACCCGCAGCTGAGGACGGAGTTTCTGCAGGCCGCCTCGCAGTCCAGGCACTGAGTGCGGGCGCCATTCGAGGTTTTGTTCGAGGCCGAGGGCCTTCCCGAGTACGCGCTGCCCGTCGACCTGAAGCACCTTTACGGGCGGCTCGGGTTTCCGGATCGGGTGATCTATGCGAACTTCGTCTCGTCGATCGACGGTGTCGTTACGCTCGGTGCGAATCCCTCGGCTGGGTCCGTGATCAGTGGCAAGTCACCCGCCGATCGTTTTGTGATGGGGTTGCTCCGCGCTTGCGCTGATGCAGTGGTGCTTGGGGCCGGCACGCTTCGCGCCACGCCTGGCCACCTGTGGACGCCGGCGCATGTGTATCCCGCGCTGGCCACCGAGTTCACCGCTTTGCGCAGCGCGCTGGGGCGCAGCGCTGAGCCGGCGCTGGTTGTGCTGACCGGGAGCGGTGAGCTTGATTTCTCCCATCCAGCCCTCGTGCGTGGCGCGATTGTCATGACCACCAGCCCTGGGGCGAAGAAGATCGGGTCGCGGTTGCCCGCGTCGTGCGAGCTCGTGGTGTTGGGGAAGGGCAAGAGCCTCGATGTCGGCAGGGTTGTGGGCGAGCTTCGCGAGCGTGGGCTCGATGTCCTGCTCAGTGAGGCGGGGCCGCACGTGACCGGCCAGCTCGTGGGGGAGGGGCTGCTGGACGAGGTGTTCCTCACCCTGTCGCCTGTTTTGGCGGGGCGGGGCAAGGAGAAGAGGTTGGGGATGGTCGAGGGGATCGAGCTGCTGCCCGCGAAAGGGGCCTGGAGCAGGCTCCTCAGCGCTCGGCAGCATGGCGACTACTTGTTCCTGCGGTATGGGGTGGGGAAGAGCTAACCGCGCGGTCTGTGCAGACCTGAGCGTCCCCTCCGGCGGGCTCCGCCCGCCACCTCCCCGGCAAGCGGGGAGGACGACGGCGTGCCTAGCTGGACGCCTCCTCCGGCCGGCTTTGCCGGCCACCTCCCCCGCGATGCGGGGAGGTCTTGGAGGTTATGTCCTCCCCGCTTGCCGGGGAGGTGGCACCGAAGGCGCCGGAGGGGAGGTCCAGGGTTGCACACCCGGTGTTAACCGCCTGGCTTGCAGGCGCGACGTTTCTACTGGATGGTCCGCACGTGCCTTCTCCGGAAACGAATCGCGCACGCGAGCTGCGCACGAACATGACCACGTCTGAGTGGCGCATGTGGCAGCACCTGCGAGGACGGCAGATGAGCGGATGGAAGTTTCGGAGGCAGGCCGCGATCGGCCCGTACGTCGTCGACTTCGTATGCTTCGCCGCACGGCTCATCGTGGAGCTGGACGGGGACAGCCACGACGGTGAGGACGCACAGGTCGCATATGAGCAGCGGCGCCAGGCGTGGTTGGAGGCGCAGCGGTACAGGGTCCTGAGGTTGCACGGGAGAGACATCCCAGAGAGGGATCCACTCGAGGGTGCTTGGGAGGCTATCGACCAAGCGCTTTCAGAAACAGCTCCGGGACTCGACCCATCGCGCGTGCGGCCTGGGTCGCGCGCATACCGAGTGACCGCGGCCGAGCTTCCCGGATCCACCGACTGTGCCTAGCCGCACGTCCCCTCCGGCCGGCTTTGCCGGCCACCTCCCCCGCGATGCGGGGAGGACAAAAGGTCTGCACGAGCACTTCTTCTCCAAGACGGCGGGCCGATGAGTGGCTGGGCTCATGCGCCCGACCGGCAGCGTCACTGCCCGCACTATTCGTGCGGGGCTGGTCGAATGAGCAGCCGATCGATAGACGTCTGAACGAAGCCGGCGCCGAGGTAGAGGTTACGGGCGGCGTCGGTCCCGAAGCCGACCTTCAGGCGGCGTGCGCCTTTGCGTGCGAGCCGATCGAGGCCGTTCGTCAGCAACATGCGGGCGAGGCCGCGGCGCTGGTATTCGTCCTCGACGCGCATCGGTTCGAGGAGTCCGACGAGCGTCGTCTGATCGAACCAGAACAACGCGTAGCCGGCGACCCTGCCATCCGCCTCCTCGACCGCCAGGTCGAGCGTCGGATCGTACAGCGAGCACTGTCGCAGCCGCGGCTCGACCAGTTCACCGTTGCGAGCAATCATCGGGTGCGGACGATCCGCGCGTGTCACGCGATCGACGATCGCGAACCCATCGACCTGCGCAACCGTCGGGCGCTGGTCGGCGTCCATCCATGCTGTGCCTGACAACTCGTCGGTCATCGCGAATCCACTCTGGATGGCAAGGTCCGTCAGCGGCGCGTCGTCCTCGCACACGAGCACCTGGAGTGCCTCGCCCCGATGTCCGGCGGTGGCTTCCAACGTCGCAGCCCAAACGTCCTCCTCGTCGACGATCGACGGCACGGCGAAGACATCTGCTTGCCAGGTGTCGCCCCAGGCCGTCAGCCCTGCAGCCGCCACCGGGCCCACCTCGTCGAACCAGACCGGGAGCGCCAGCTCGTCAGTCGCCCGCGGGCGGCGCCACCACCACTGCACGTCGGCGGCCTCCCACATGCCGCCGATCGGATCAGCCAGGCGAGCGCGCTGCAGGACCGTGGTCGTCGCGTTCAGCCGCCCGAGACCCCGCAGCAGCTCGCGTCGCACCACTAGCTGCCGTTGAACGTCCTTGCTTTTAGAGCCCGCTTCAGGTCGTCTTGGGATTCCAGTAGGGAGCGCTGGATTGGGCCCGGGATCTCCTCGCCTCGCTTCAGCCACCTGTCCGTCCGGTCCACCACCTCTTGCGTGATGACCATGTGCGGGTACATCGAGCCGAGGAAGCCCAGCGCTTCCTCGATCTCGAACTCCTCCCAGATCTTCATAACGCAGTCGAAGTAGGGCTCCACGTACGCGCTCAGTAGCTCCGCCTGGTCCGCGCGGTGGAAGCCCGACGCGATTGCCCGCTTCATGGCCAGCGGCGCTTCATGGCTCGTGACGTCTGACCACGCCTCGGCCTTCGCGTCCTTTGTCGGTCGCGCTGCACTTGCCGCGGCTGCGGCCCGGCGGCCCTGGTCCGTCGGGTCCCGCTCGAGCTCCGCGGCGATCAGCTCCTCGCCTGCCTCGCCGATCGTGGCGAGCGCGTTGACCACGCTCCACCGCACCGCGAAATCTACCTGCAGCCCATCGAGCTTCGTCGCCCCATCCAGCAGACCGCGCACCCACGCGATGTCTTCTGGCTCCCTTGCCGTTCCGATGAACGCGTTGGTCCACAACAGCTGCAGGTCGGTGCCCGTGGCCATGCGGCTCAAGCGCTCCTTCGCGCCTTTGGCCACCTGCGCTCTTAGCGCTGCGCGCCGGCCGTGGTCGGCGTACCTGTCGACGGCGCCGGTCATCCTGCCGATCAGCGAGGCCGCGATCGCCGCATCGGTCTCGACCTCGATGTTGGCCAGCGAGATCTCCAGATAGTCCGCGACGCGCAGCTTCGCGTCGCGCACCATGTCCCACAGCGCCTCCCACAGCACCGCACGCGCCAGCCCTTCATCGAGCCGGCCGAGGTGCGTCTCGAGGGTGGCCAGCGATCTGCCGTCCAGGTCGATCTTGGTGTACGTGAGGTCGTCGTCGTTTGGCAGCACAAGGTCGGGCATCGGTTCACCCGCCAGTTGCGGCACCGGTGTGGTCGCGCCGTCGATGTCCAGCTCGACCGACTTTCTTCGCACCAGCGCGTTGCCCTGGATGTCGAACAGGCCCACTTTCAAGCGGTGCGGCCGCAGGGTGGGATGCTCTGCCGGCGCTGTCTGGATGAGCGTCGCGCTCTTTATACGCGTGCCGTCGGCGACGATCTTTGCGCTGATGGTGTTGACGCCGGCTTGCTCGAGCCAGACTTTCGACCACGCCTTCAGGTCGCGGCCCGAAGCCTCCTCCAGCGGCGCCAGGAAATCCGACAGCTCTGTGTTTCCGTACTCGTGTCGCTTGAAGTAGTTGTTGACGCCGCTGAAGAATGCGTCCTCGCCGACCCACGCCACGAGCTGCTTGAGCGCCGACCCACCTTTCTCGTACGTGATGGGGTCGAAGTTGAGCAGCACCGATTCCACGTCCGGTATCTCGGCGACGACGGGGTGGGTCGTGGGCAGCTGGTCCTGCGCCTTGGCCTTCGCCTTGTAGCTCATCGCGAACGTCGTCCACGAATTCTTGAAACGAGTGGCCTCGACGTTGGCGAGGTTGCCCATGTACGTCGCGAACGTCTCGTTGAGCCACAGGCCGTCCCACCAACGCATCGTTACGAGGTCGCCGAACCACATGTGCGCCATCTCGTGGAGCAGAGTCTCCGAGCGCCGCATGCGCAGCGCCTCGGTGACGCGCGACCTGAACACGTAGGCCTCGGTGAACGTCACGCAGCCGGCGTTCTCCATCGCCCCGGCCGAGAACTCAGGCACGAAGAGCTGGTCGTACTTGCCGAAAACGTACGGATAGCCAAATCGCTCCTGGAAGTAGTCGAGCCCCTGCCGGGTGAGCTCGAACAGCTCGTCAGGGTCGAGGTACCGCATCAACGACTGCCGGCAGTAGAGGCCGAGCGGGATGCCGCGGTGCTCCTGGTGGACCGAGTGGTAGTGGCCGGCCACGATCGCTGCCAGGTAGGTCGACATCGGCTTGGTCGTCGGGAATCGCCACATCGCGCCGTCGCGCTTGCCCGGCGTGTTCGACACCACCACCCAGTCCCCCGGCGCTTTCACCTCGATTGAGTAGGTGGCTTTCAGATCCGGTTGGTCGAAGCACGCGAAGGCGCGGTGCGCGTCATAGCTGGCGAACTGGCTGTGGAGGTAAACCCGGCCATCGAGCGGATCCTTGAACCGGTGCAGCCCGGTGCCGTCGGTCATGTATGCCGCGGTGGCGGAAACCGTGAGCGTGTTGTCCTCTTGCAAGCCCGTGAGCTGCAGACGCCCGCCGTCGAAAGCGCTGGCCGGCAGCTCTTTGCCGTTGAGCAATGCCCTCGAGATGGCCGGGCCGGTGAACTCGATGAAGGTGTCCGAGCCCGGCCGGCGGCATCGGAAGGTCGCCGTCGTGTCGGAGCCGAACGTCGCATCGCCTTGCGTCAGGTCGAGGGCGACGTCGTAGTGGACGTCGGAGATCAGCGCGGCACGGTCCTGCGCCTCGCGGCGCGTGAGGTTATTGCGAAGGATGACTTGTGTCTTCTAGCAGCTGTCGGCGCCCAGCAGCAGGGGTGCCGACGCTGCTGCGGCCGGAGTCGTCGACACGGCCACCAGGGCGGCGGACTTTGCCGCGGGCAGCGTGACAGTTTGGAATCCGGGGTCGGCGCGGATGAACCCCCCCGAGGGTTTGAAGGATCTGCCCGGGAGAGACGTCGTCGCGCCGGTGCATCGGTCGAAGAACTTGAGGATGTAGCCGAGCGTGCCGCTCTGGGCGCTGGAGTACTTCATCTCCACGTCGACCCTGCAGGTGCTGTTCAGCTTGCAGGTCGTGTCGGGCAGAAAGACGACGCCCGTCACCGGCGGAGCCGAGGCTGGAGCGTAGGTCGGGACCGTTTGGAGCCCGCCAGGGTTCGTCGGAGTGGGCGTCGCCTTGGGCGTGGGCTTGGGACTCTTGCCCGGCGAGGGTGTATGGGTCACGACCCCGACGGTCGACCCTGGTCGCTTGAGGAGGTAGTAGCCGCCGCCCGCGACGAGGAGAAGCAGCAGGACGACCCCGATGATCGCCGGGATCATCCAGTCCGGCCGGTCGCTGGGAATGCGTTCTGGCGGGCGAGTCGTCGACGGCCTTCGCGCCGGCGCTGATGGCGGCGCGATGGGCGTCGCGGTCGCCGCGGCCACGACGAGGTCTGGCGCTACGTTCGGCGTCCAGGCCGGAGTCTCGAGCGCGCTCCAGGTTGGCTGCGCGGGGGCCGGAGCCGCGGGCGCCGGCGGCGTGGACGAGAAGCTGCTCGGGGCGATGGCCGGCAGCTCGTACTGCGGCGGCGGGGGTGCGACCGGGGGCGCGGGCACGGGGGGCGCCGCAGAGGCCGCGGGCGCCGCGGTCTCCCAGGTGGGAGGCGCCGGCACGTTGGTGCCGAAAGGGGAGGGCGGCGGGAGGTTGGTCGAGTAGGGCGATGGGGCCGGCTGCGCGGGCGCGGGTGGCGTTGAGGGCGGCGCGGGGGCAGGCGGCGACGTGGGCGGCGCGGGGGCCGGAGTCCCGGGGTTCGTTGGGAATGGCGACGGCACGACCACCGGGAAGATCACCGGCACGACCGGCGGGATGGTCGAGGCGGGCGGAGGAGCCGCCGGCTCGGGCGCGGTCGAGGGCACTGGAGCCGCGGTCTGCCACGCCGATGGGCCGGCCGGGCCGGCGGGCTTGGGGTCGGGCAAGCGCGGCAGCGCGTCGTACGACACCGAGGTCGGCCGGGGGGTGTCTTCGGGCGGGGGGACGTACGAGCTCTGCGCCGGCGACACGGGCGCGGGCGCTGGGGCTTCTGCCTGCGGGAGGAACGGCGTGATCGGCGGCATCTCACGGCCTCCGGCCCGAGTCGCCAGCTCTGCCTGTGCGGCCGCCATCCGGTCGGGGGCGAGCAGCGCCGCCGCCATCTCTCGAAGGGCGCCTTGCGCGCGATCGGCGGCGGGGCCCATGGCGCCGCTGGCCATCGATCGCATGGTCACGACGAGGCCTGGCGCGATGCTCGGAGGGGCCGGCGCGCCGGCAGGGTCGACGCCGAATGCGGCGCAGATCGCCATTCCGCTCGACCGCACGTCGGCCCTGAGGTCGCTTTGCGACGGGGCTCCGCGCACGGCGCCGGCCGGGTGACCCGCGAGGCGCACCTCGCCGTTGCCGTTGACCCGCACTGACGCGGCGCCGAACCCGCCCATCGCGATGCCGGCCTCATGAAGGGCGGCCACCCCGGACAGCAGTGAGGCGCCGAGCGCGGCGGCTGCGGGCGGCGTCAACGGCCCGCGCGACAGGATCGTGCCGAGGGGCACACCCTCATTCGGCTCGACGGCGACCCACAGGCCGTTGGGGTCGGTACCCCAGGCCAGCACGGGGGAGAGGGCCGGATGGCGGTGCTCGAACAGCCTCTGGATGCGAGGCACGGCTCCGGCCGCCTCCGCCGGAGGCACGGGGATCTCATGGATGACCACGGATTTTCCGTTCTTCAGGACGGCCTTCCAGCCCTGGCCCACGCCAGGGTCGACAAGCTCGATCAGCCTCGGTTTGGGCTCACTCTCGGGCATACGTGGGCCATGGTAACCTTGCCCGACATGGCATATGTGATCGTTCAGCCGTGCATCGACGTCAAAGACGCATCGTGCGTCGAGGTCTGTCCGGTGGATTGCATTCACACCGATGACGCTGCAACGATGTATTACATCGACCCCGACGAGTGCATCGACTGCGGTGCCTGCGTCGACCCCTGCCCCGTCGACGCGATTTTTCCCGAGGATGAGGTTCCCGCACAGTGGCGCGACTTCATCAAGATCAACGCCGACTATTTCAAGAAGTAGCCGCCGCGTAAATTGACTCGCCACGCGGTAACCCTCATCCCGGGGGATGGCGTCGGACCCGAGATCTGCGATGCCTCCGTGCGTGTCATCGAAGCCACCGGAGTCGCGATCGACTGGGACGTTCACCAGGCCGGTGAGAACGTCATCAAGGAGTACGGCACGCCGCTCCCGGACCACGTGCTGGCCTCCATCCGCAAGACCAAGGTCGCGCTGAAGGGCCCGATCTCGACCCCCATCGGCAGCGGCTTTCGCAGCGTCAACGTCGCGCTGCGCCAGGCGCTCGACCTGTACGCGCTGGTGCGCCCGGTCAAGGCTTACAAGGGCGCGCGCAACCTGCGCGACGACCTCGACTTCGTGATCGTGCGCGAGAACACGGAGGACATTTACGCCGGCATCGAGTTCGAGCTCGGCACGCCCGACTGCGACAGGTTGATCAAGGAGATCTCGGCGCTGACCAAGAAGCCGATCCGGCCGGACAGCGGGCTCTCCATCAAGCCGATATCAGTGAGCGGCTCGGAGCGCATCGTGGAGTTCGCCTTCGACTACGCGCGCAAGAACGGGCGGCGCAAGGTGACCGCGGTACACAAGGCGAACATCATGAAACATACCGACGGCCTGTTCCTCGCGGTTGCCCGCAGGGTGGCCGCGAAAAATCCCGACATCGAGTTCGACGATCGCATCGTCGACAACATGTGCATGCAGCTGGTGCTGCGCCCGAAGGAATACGACGTCCTGTGCTGCATAAACCTTTACGGCGACATCATTTCGGACCTCGGCGCCGGGATGATCGGAGGCTTGGGGCTGGCGCCGGGCGCGAACATCGGCACCAAGGAGGCGGTGTTCGAGGCCACGCATGGAAGCGCGCCGAAGTACGCGGGCCAGAACAAGGTGAACCCGATGGCGGTGATGCTTTCCGGCGTGCTGATGCTGCGGCACCTCGAGGAGGTGGCGGCGGCCGATGCGCTCGAAGGCGCCATCGCCGCGGTGATCGCCGACGGCCGGAACGTCACGTATGACTTGAAGGAGCGCCGCGACGATACCTCGTCTGTGGGCACGAGCCAGGTGGCCGATGCCGTGATCGCGCAACTGAAAGCAGGGGCTTGAGAGCCCTCAGCCCAGACGTCGTGCGGCTGCGGCGCCTTTGGGATGAGCACATCCACAAACCCTTTCCCGCCGGCACCGGTGCCGACCCTCGCGTGCAGGAGGTGGCGCTGTACTCGTCGTGGCTGGGAAGCATGGTGGAGGCGGCGCTGCGCCGAGGTACCGTGGACGCCGAGCACGCCAAGATGCTGAAGGTGCGCCGAGCCGAGGGCAACCAGGGCCTGTTCCGCGCGAGCGGGGAGCTGGGCGAGCCGGTGCGCTCCTACGTGGCGCGGCTCATCTCGATCGAGGACATCCTGTCGGGGTTGCCGGTCAAGTGAGACGCCGCGCCGCTCTGATCTTTGTGCTTTTCCTGGCCGGCGCGTGCAACTCGGCAGGCCCGCCGCTTGCGGTGTCACCTACCGTGGCTCCTGCCTCCGACGTGGTGGCGGCGCCTGATGCAGGCGACCAGCCCTCGTTCGCCGAGCGCACCGGGCAGCCGCCGGCGCTGAGCCTGCAGGAGCTGTTTCACCCCACGTACGTCGTGCCGGTGAACCCCGACGAGATCCGGACCCTGCTGGTGACGGGGGATGTCATGCCCGGGCGTGCTGTGAACTATTACCAGACCATGCGCCATGACTACCTCTGGCCGTTCCGGGCGACGGCGGCCTACACGAAGAACGCCGACATCACCTACATCAACCTCGAGGCGCCCTTGTTCGCCGGTTGTCCGGTGAGCCCGGCGGCGAGCGTCACGTTTTGCGGCGATGCGCGGAGCGTGAACGGCCTCACGTACATGGGCGCCGACGTGGTCAACCTCGCGAACAACCATCTGAACAACTACGGCGCGGCAGGGATAACAGCGACGGATCAGCTGCTCCGCCAGCACGGCATGCAGACGTCCGGCCTGGGTCCGGTGGCCGTGATCAACGTCCGCGGGCTCAAGTTTGGCTTCATCGGGTTCAACGGCGTCGGCGTGGCGATCGACAGGACAGCACTCAAAGCAGGCATCGCACGCGCGCGCCAGCTCGCGGACGTGGTGGTGGTGCAGTTTCACTGGGGCAAGGAGTACGAGCGGCAGCCCATGACGGACCCTAACGTGCCCACGCCCGACGATCCGGTGACCATCGCGCACCTCGCGATCGATTGGGGGGCGGACATCGTGATCGGCAACCATCCGCACTGGTATCAGGGGATCGAGGTCTATCACGGCAAGCTCATCACCTATGCCCACGGGAACTTCGTGTTCGACCAGATGTGGTCGGAGCAGACGAGGGAGGGCGTGATCGGCACCTACACGTTCTATGGGACCAAGCTCGTGGCGGCGAGCTGGAGGGCGGTGCGGATCTACGACTACGGGCAGCCGGAGTTCATGAACGCGAAGGACAACGCGATCGCGCTCACGACGATGGAGGCGGCGAGCGATCAGCTGGCGAAGCGCCTGAAAGAACCAACGACGTTCCCAATCCCGGCGTTGCCAAAAGCGCCGGTGTGCGCCCCACTGCACGCACCACCGCCTTACGGAGTGGGGGGGAGCAGCGTCGGCGAATGCGCCCCCGCCTAAGCGGGGAAGTCGATGGGAACCAGCCATTCGGGCACATTTGGTCGACTCCTAGCGAATTTTGGGTGCAAAAGTGCCCTTTTGGTCGGGTCCGGGTCGGTCCGGGGCGGTCCGGGGCGGAAGGTCAGCGCGAGGTGCGGCTATACCGGCACACGCAGAAGGGAGCGACGATCGCGACGATCACGATTGCCAGTCCGATGGTCGTGACGACCGGGTGATCCAGCGACCACACGCCTGATGGTGGCGGGCCGATGCTGTTGCCAAAGAGCTGACGGCCGGCGGTCACCAAGGCCGACATTGGATTCCAGTTGGCGAACACCCTGAGCCACGCGGGCATGTTCGCGGGGTCGACGAAGACATTGGAGATGAAGCCCAAGAGGAACGTGGGAATGCCCATGATCACATCAGCCGCCTGCGAGGACTGTGCCAAGAGCCCAACCAGGATCCCGAGCCAGATCGCCGCGAAGCCAAAGAGCTCATAGAGTCCGAATGCAAGGGCGGCGTTGCCGAGGCCACCGGTCGGGCGCCAGCCGACGGCCAGGGCGCACAGGATCATCACGACCATCGCTGGAATTCCCAGGAGCAGGGCGGACACGGCGCGGCCGATCACGATCGCCGAGCGTCCTATCGGCAAGGTCTTGAAGCGGTCGATGACGCCCTCGCTCATGTCGGTGGCGATGCCGACGGCGACGCTGTTCGAGCCGAAAAGGATGGCTTGGGCGAAAAGGCCCGGCATCAGATAGGAGCGATAGTTCCCGCCCGGGATCTTGATCGAGCCGCCGAAGACATAGCCGAAGAGGACCACGAATATGATCGGGATCAGGATGCTGCCGAAGATCACGTCCGGCTGCCGCATCCCTCGCCTCAAGTAACGGCTGGTCGCGGTGTAGGCGTCAACCACGCTCCAGGGGAGCCAGCTCGCCGCCGGCGCGACAGCCTGCTGTCTCATCCGTCTTTCCCGGTGGCGGGAGCTGTCATGCCGGCCTCGTCGGAGTGGCCGGTGACGGTGCTGAACACCTCATCCAGGCTCGGGTGCTCGAGGCCGACCTCATAGATGGGCAGACCCATGCGCTCGAGCTGCGTGACCACCGCGCTCAGGGTGGCCAGGCCGTTGGAGGCGGGCGTGCGGACCGACAATCCGTGGATTTCGGCCTGATCGCCGAGCAGCCCCCGAACCCGCTCCAGGGCGGCGGCGTCCAGGTCCGGAAGCGTGACCACAACATGTGGCCGCCCGATCGACGCCTTGAGCTGCTCGGGTGTGCCCTGGGCCACGACCAGACCGCGGTCGATGACGACGATGGTATCGGCCAGCTGATCGGCCTCGTCCAGATATTGCGTCGTCAGCAGCACCGTGGTGCCGCGCGCGACCAGGCCGCGAAGGGCTGTCCACATCTCACGGCGGCTGATCGGATCCAACCCGGTGGTGGGCTCATCGAGAAAGAGCACCTCAGGCTCTGCGATCAGGCTGGCGGCCAGGTCGAGACGCCGTCTCATGCCGCCGGAGTACTTCTTCACCAGCCGGTCCTTGGCGTCAACGAGGTCGAACTCGCGGAGCAACTCGTCTGCGCGTCGGCGCGAGGTCGCCGCTCCCAAATGGCAGAAGCGGCCGATGATCTCAAGGTTCTCATGCCCGGTCAAGAGCTCGTCCATGGTTGCGGTCTGACCGGTGACTCCGATCCGAGCTCGTACCTTATCCGCTTGGCTGAAGACGTCGAATCCAGCGACCTGGGCTCGGCCGCTGTCGGCGGAGAGCAGGGTGGTGAGGATGCGGACGGCGGTGGTCTTGCCGGCGCCGTTGCGGCCAAGGAGTGCGCAGACGCTGCCGGAACGGACCTCAAAGCTGACGTCCACGAGCGCATGGGTTTGGCCGAACGAACGGGCGAGACGTTCTACTGAGATCGCGGCCGAGGTCATTGCAATGGAGTTTCGCAGGTCACTGGGAGACACCGCCTGTCAAGAAAAGAAACTGATTGAGACCAGGATGACCTTCCTATTGTTCTGTCGCTGAATCGGCTACCAATTACCCTCCCACACGGGCGTGGTGGGCCGGCAATCCCGGTTCCGTCCGGTCGACTCGAACGATCTGGCGAGAGGATGCTGGCCTAGGCGCCACCCGTTCCGGCGGGCCGTGCTGATCCACGCGCCACGCCCGGCGGCCCACCCCATTGAGCGAGGGGGTAGTCCGTCTATTGCGAGCTTGAGCTGAGGCGAGCCTCTTTGACAGTCGGCTGGAAGAGTTCAACCGGATTGCCGGAGGGATCGTCGAGGAGAATCTGTTTGCCGCCAACGCCCGTGACGATGTCGTTGCGGAAATGAGCCCCTTCCTTTCGGAGTCTATCAACGGTGGCAGCAAGATCAGTGACCTCGATTGCGAACCGGTTCCAACCTCCAGGCTCGGGCTTGGTGCCGTCGGCCATCGACTGGCCCCCGCCGCCAGCTAGATTCGGGGCGCTGAGCACAAGCCGCAGGTCGCCCCTCGAGAGCATGGCGAATGGTGGGGCTGGGTGCATCTCGAGTTTGAAGTCGAGGTGCTTCGTATAGAAGGTGATGGCAGCGTCGACATCATTCACGATGTATCGGACCTGGACTTTGGCCATTTCCGTAATTCTCCTCGTCCGGCCGCTAAGGCGTCACACCTCAGCGCGACGAGCCGGGCAGTAGATTCATCATCCAGCCCTTGGGCCAGCGGATGACCTTGCATGATTGACGCGAGGTCGCCGTTCGCCCGTATTGCGGCGATCACGCCTTCGGGGTACCGTACTTCCCTCTCGGCTCGGCTTTCGCGGGAGTGGCGAAAGTGACCGAACACCCTGCCGTGCTGGCTGCCGCCGGGGCGCAGGGAGCCACACCCGCCCAGGTCGGCCTGGCCTGGCTCCTGGCCCACGACCCGCACATCCTGCTGATCCCCGGCACCTCGAGCCTGGAGCACCTGGACGAGAACGTGGCCACCGCCGACGTTCGCCTCGACGCCGCCACGATGGCGGTTCTGATGGTCCTCGCCGGCGGCGGGCGGCCTGCGCTGACGAAGCCGGCGTAGCTCAATTGGCAGAGCAGCTGTTTTGTAAACAGGTGACCTGTCTATGAGATCGAAATCGGCCTAGAAGGGCCTTATGACCGACTGTTTAAAACAACTGAACAGCCCTTTATTCTGCACGGTTAAGGAGACCGCGAGATTGCGGCGAAAGGCGCGAAGCGCGTGCCGTGAGGGAGGGCACGTGCCCTCCCCCTTGGTGGTTGTTTTGGCGCCGCCTACTCCGCGTGCCCGAAGGCCTTTATCTCTTCGAGCTCTTGCTCCGTCAGCTTGCGCGGCGTATCGCCGCGCTCGACCTTTTCGGCCTGAACGTGATGCTGGATAACCTCGACGACCTCTGGATTCGCGAGCGTGGTGATGTCGCCCGTGCCCGTGAAGTTGGAGATGCCTGCAATAACGCGGCGCATGATCTTGCCCGATCGGGTCTTTGGCATGTCCGGGACGATCCAGACGTTCTTCGGCCGTGCGATCTTCCCGATCAAGTTCTCTATCGCGGCTGCCACCTTAGCTTCAATTTCCTTGCTTGGCTTGTACCCCGGCTTCAGCGCGACGTAGATCTCCACGGCCCGCCCTCTGAGCTCGTCAATGACGGGTACCGCGGCCGCCTCCGCGATCTCCTCGACGGTCATGGTTGCCGATTCGAGCTCCTTGGTGCCGAGTCGATGTCCGGCGACGTTGATCACGTCGTCTACGCGTCCGATGATCCGGAAATACCCATCTTCAGCCTGCAGGGCGCCATCGCCTGCGAAATATGGCCAGTCGTGCCAGTCCTTGCTGTTCTTGTCTTTGCAGTACTTCTCGTAGTAAATCTGCACGAACCGCTCCGGCGCGCCATAGATGGTCTGGAAGATGCCAGGCCAGGGATTGCGGATGCATATGTTGCCTGCCCGGCTTCCGGCCGGGACCGGCTTCCCCTTCTCGTCATTGATCACCGGATAAATGCCTAGGACGCCCGGGCCGCAGCTCCCAGGCTTCATGGCCTGAAGCGCGGGCAGCGTGCTCCCGAGAAAGCCGCCGTTCTCCGTCTGCCACCACGTATCGACGATGACGGCCTCGTCCTTGCCGACGGAGTGGTAGTACCACCTCCATACGTCAGGCTCGATCGGCTCACCGACCGTCGTCATGTGCTTGAAGTGGTAGTTGTACTTCTTTGGCTCATCGGGACCGAGCTTCCGCAACATCCGAATGGTCGTCGGAGCGGTGTGGAAGATGTTGACCCCAAGGCGCTCCGCGATCCTCCACGTACGGCCGGCATCCGGGTAGGTGGGGACGCCCTCGTACATGACGCTGGTGGCTGCCAGGGCCAGCGGACCGTAGACGATATACGAGTGGCCCGTGATCCATCCGATGTCGGCGAAGCACCAATAGGTGTCTTCCGGATGGATGTCCTGGTAGTACTTCGACGTACCGGCAACGTATGACAGGTAGCCACCGGTGCTGTGCTGGCAGCCCTTCGGCCGGGCGGTCGTGCCGCTCGTGTACATAAGGAATAACGGTGCCTCGGCCGGCATGGAGACGGGCTCAACTATCTTTCCTCGATAGTCGGCGAGCACCTCGTCCACGAAGAAGTCTCGCCCCTTGACCATCGGCGTCTTGGACGAATACGTGCCGGGGTGGCGTCGCCAGACCAGCACCTTTTCGACCTTGGCCCCGTTCTTCTTAGCCGCCGCGATTGCGTCTTCGGCCTTGGCTTTGTGATCCAGAAGGTCGCCGTTTCGGTAATAGGCGTCGATCGTGATGAGGACGTTGCTCCCCGAGTCTGCGATTCGATCACCGCACGCCGTGCCGCTGAAGCCTCCGAACACCTGGTTATGGATGACACCAAGACGGGCGCAGGCGAGCATGGCGATCGGCAGCTCCGGGACCATGGGCATGTGGAGCGTGACGCGGTCACCCGCCTTGAGCCCGCAGAAGTCCCTCAACAACGCAGCGAACTCGTTGACGCGCACGTAAAGCTCTTGGTACGTGATCACCAACGTCTGAGCGGACTCCGGCTCGGGCACCCAGATGAACGCGGCCTTGTTCCGATACTTGGCCAGATGGCGATCCACGCAGTTGTAAGAGGCGTTCAATTTGCCGCCGACGAACCACTTCCAGAATGGCGGGTTGCTGGTGTCAAGCGTGGTGTGCCAGTACTTGTCCCAGGTCAGAAGGTCGGCGTATTCCTTGAAGCACTCGGGGAAGTTCTTCTCGGCGAATCGGTCGAAGATGGCGGGGTCGCTCGCATTCGCCTGACCGATGAAGCTCGCCGGCGGTGGGAAGTACTCCTCTTCGCGCCAGTGAACCGCAATTTCAGCCTCCGAGACCTGGGTTTCGCTCACCGTCTCACCTCCATGAGTAAGAGCATCACCAAAGCGCGCGGGTCGCCCCGTGCGCCTGGTGATGCTTCATTGACTTCCGAACGATGACGCCTCAGGACCAGATTGGCTTGCCAACCGGAAGGATCGGCTTCAGGCGCATGCTGTTGGCCACCACCGCCGCCGAGCCGTACCAGGCCACGATGGCCGTGACGATTCCCATCCAGCCACCGAGCGCGACCAGGCCGTCCCCGGCCCCGCTGCCGTTGAAGTAGCCGAGGAGCAGCAGGATCTCGGTGATCTCGAGGGTCAGGAAGACCATGAACACCGACACGTTGACGCGCGCGCTCCAGAACAGCATGTAGGTATTGAAGATCGCGAACGCGAGCACGAACCAGCCGAGATCCTTGAGGGTATCCCCGGCCGGAATGTGGCCATTGAGCGCGAGGAGGACGAAGCTCGCCAGCGACATCCAGAACGCGCCGTAGGTCGAGAAAGCCGTTGCGCCAAACGTGTTGCCCGCCTTGAATTCCCACATGCCGGCGGCGAACTGGGCCAGCCCGCCATAGAAGAACGCCAGGCCCAACCACGTGAGATCGGGCGCCTGGGTGGGAAACGCGTTGTGCGTGCTCAGCACGAACGTGGTGAGCGCGAACCCACCCAGTCCTAGAGCCGCCGGGTTCGCGATCGCCGGCAGCGTTGCCGTTCTGACTTCAGCCATGCCCCTACCTCCCCAAACGTCAGGACACTTGATCCTGGCAACCAACGACGCTCAGCGAGGCTACAGCGTACCCCTGATTTGATCGCTTCAACCGTCCAGTCCTGCTGATGAGTGATGATCGAACGCAACAGCCGCCCTGATAGAATCTCGCCAACTCACCCAGGGGGTTCCCAACGTCGCAGCCTACGTTCCACTAAGCGGTAACCCACGGACGCGCGGTCGCCAGCGCCGGCGACGCGACCGGTTCGTATTTGTTCTCGCCGTCCTCCTGGTCGGCTCGGCCGCCCTGACCAGCAGCTTTCTTGCGGCCAAACGCCCAACCACCACCCCCGCCAGGTTCGATACGAGCCGGATCGCCGCTCCCGTCCCCGCCACCTTCGACCATTTCGATTTTTCGAATCTCTGGCTGGCCACCAACCCCCAGCCCAAACTGCCGATACACGGCCAGGCCGCTTACCTCGTCGACCTCGACACACGCATGGTGCTGTGGCAGCGCGACCCCGAAACCTCCCGCGCTCCGGCCAGCCTCACCAAGCTCATGACGGCGATGGTCGCGGTCGACGATGCAGCGTCACTCGACCAGGTGGTCACGGTGGCGACGGCGGCGACGCAGATCTCGCCCAGCGTCATGGGCCTGTCGCCCGGCGAGCGCCTGACGGTGAGACAGCTGCTCGACGGCCTGTTCCTCGATTCGGGCAACGACGCCGCGGAGGCGCTCGCTCGCGGGATCGTGCCGCGCGACAGGTTCATCCGGCAGATGAACCAGAAGGCGCTGAGCATCGGGCTCACGGCCAGCCACTTCGTTAATCCCAGCGGGCTCGATGCCGCCGGGCATGGCATGTCGGCCCACGACCTGGTGCACGTCGCCGCATACCTCGACAAGTACTACCCCGAGCTCGCGGCCATCGCCTCCACCAAGGACATCGCGATCCCCGCCTCCAGCACGCACAAAGCTTTCTATCCCCACAACCTGAATGTGATGCTGTGGACGTACCCGGGCGCCACTGGGCTCAAGACCGGCCTCACCGACAACGCGGGCGGCTGCATGCTGACGACCGCCACGCGCGGTGGGAGGCACCTCATCGTCGTCGTTCTCAACGCGACAGGCGTCTCGGCCGCGGACGCCACCGTGCTGCTGAACTACGGGTTCAGCGTTCATCCGAGCCTACCCCTTTGGCCGGTCCCGATCGCCACGCCCTAAACCTAAGTGCTCCGCGCACTTAGACTTCCGGTTCGTGGTTCGCCTCAAGGGAATCAGCGCGCTCGAGGTCCTGGATTCGCGCGGCAATCCGACGATTTCGGTCACCGCGTACACCGACTCGGGAAGCGGCACGGCGATCGTGCCCTCGGGTGCGTCGACCGGTAAGCACGAGGCGGTCGAGCTGCGCGACGGCGACCCCACTCGCTACGGCGGCAAGGGTGTCCAGAAGGCGGTGTGGAACGTCGAGAACGAGATCGCCGAGAAGGTGATCGGCATGGACATCTCAGACCAGGCCGCGCTCGATGCGGCGCTGATCCACCTGGACGGCACTCGAGACAAGTCGCGGCTGGGCGCCAACGCGATCCTCGGCGTCTCGCTGGCCGCGGCGCGTGCCGCTGCGGTCGCCATGGAGACGCCTCTATATCGGTATCTGGGAGGCGCGCAGGCTCATCTCCTGCCCCTGCCGATGGCCAACATCCTCAACGGGGGCGCGCACGCCGACACCTCCGTCGACCTGCAGGAGTTCATGGTCTGCCCGGTCGGGGCGCCGTCGTTCAGCGAGGCGATCCGCGCGGTGTCCGAGGTTTACCACGCCCTGAAGGGCGTGCTGAAAAAGCAGAAGTTCGCCACCGGCGTCGGTGACGAGGGCGGCTTCGCGCCGAATCTCGAATCGAACGAGGAGGCGCTCAAGCTGATCGTCGACGCCATCGTGGCGGCCGGCTACCGGCCTGGCGACGACGTCGCGCTTGCCCTCGATCCGGCCGCGAGCGAATTCTTCAAGGACGGCAGCTACGTGCTCGCGGGCGAGGGCAAAACTCTGACCGCCGCGCAGATGGTTGACCTATACGAAGGTTGGATCAAGCGCTACCCCATCATCAGCATCGAGGACGGCATGGCCGAAGACGACTGGGCAGGGTGGAAGCTACTGACCGATCGGCTCGGCGATCGCGTCCAGCTCGTCGGCGACGACCTCTTCGTCACCAACGTCGAACGCCTCACCGAAGGCATCGACAAAGGAGTGGCCAACTCGATCCTCATCAAGGTCAACCAGATCGGCACCCTCAGCGAAACGCTGCAGGCGATCGAGGTCGCGCGCACTGCGCGTTACTCGGCCGTCATCTCTCACCGTTCGGGCGAAACGGAGGACACCACGATCGCCGACCTCGCTGTCGCGACCGGGGTTGGCATGATCAAGACCGGCGCGCCCGCGCGGGCCGAGCGTGTGGCCAAGTACAACCGCCTGCTCGCCATCGAGCGCGAGCTGGCCGGCGGCGCGTACTACGCGCAGGCCTCGAGCCTGCCGTGAAGCAGGCGTCGCGGACGGTGCACGCCGGCCGCGGCGGCAAGGCCGGAATCAGCGGGGTCCCGCTCGCCCCTGACCTGAGCCCGGCAGCCGTCCACGTCTACACCGACCTCGACGAGTACGACGCGGTCGCGCGCGGCGAGCGACCCGGGCATTACTACGGTCGCAACTCGAACACCAACCGGACGATGCTCGAGGAGGCCGTGGCCGAGCTCGAGGGCGCTGAGGCCGGCGTGGCCACGGCGTCGGGCATGGCCGCGCTGCACCTGGCGATCCTTGCGCTCGCGCCCAAGCCGGCCACGATCCTCGCCGGACGCGAGCTTTACGGCGGCACGCTCGCCCTCCTGCGCCAGGATCTGGAGCCGGCCGGCTACGAGGCCAACCTCGTCGACCTGGCCGACCTCGAGTCGGTTCTGCGCGGCATGGAAAGTGCCGGGCTGGTGCTCGTGGAGACGATCACCAATCCGCTGTGCGCGGTGCCGGACCTGGAGGCGATCATCGAGATGGCGCAACGACGCGATGTGCCAGTGCTCGTCGACAACACGTTCGCCAGCCCGGTGTTCTGCCGACCTCTGGAGCTCGGCGCCACCGTCGTGATGCACAGCGTGACCAAGTACCTCGGCGGGCACTCCGACCTGCTCGCGGGCGTCATCGTGGGCAGCAACCCGCTGATGGCAGCGGCACGCACGAGGTCGGTGAGGACGGGGACGCCGCTCGGTCCTTTCGAATCTTGGCTGGCGCTGCGCGGCATGCGCACGCTCGATGTGCGCATGCGCAGGCACAGCGACAACGCGCTCGCGCTGGCCCGCGCCATGCGCTCGATGCCGGGTGTCGCGAAGGTGCACCACCCGCTGCTGGAAGAGTCGCCGTCATTCGCCGTCGCGTCGCGGCTCCTTGCAAATGGGTCGGGCGGGATGATGGCCTTCGACCTCGAGGGCGGGCGCGCCGCTGTGCAGAGGATGATGTCGCGCTTTCAGCTCGTCGCGTTTGCCGCCAGCCTCGGTGGGGTGGAGACGACCATCTCGTACCCGGAGATCACCTCGCATCGCGGCCTCACGCCCGCCGAGCGCGCTGAGCTTGGGGTGGGGCCGGGGACCGTGCGTGTGTCGGTGGGCATCGAGGCGCCTGAGGACATCGTGGCCGACTTCGCGCATGCGCTGGGCGCGGCCTGATGTCGGCCTACACGCTGCTGCAGCTGGTCGAGGTGCTGGTCGCCAGCGCAGTGCTCCTGTACGGGGTGCTGACACACTCGTCCACCATCACCGTCCTCGGGGGAGGGTTTCTGATGGGCAAGGCGATCCTCAACATCCTTGCGCCCGAGGGAGGATCCGTGTACCGGCGCTCGCTGATCGGCTACTTTATCGGCACGGTCTTCGTGCTCATCGGCATCATCGCGATCCACTTCACCAGCTGACGGAGTAACGGCTGGACCGCCCCGGTTCCTATCCTTGGGTGACATGACTCAGGGTTTGGTGACCGCGGGGATTACGAGGTTGATCGGCAACACGCCGTTGCTGCGCGTCCGCATGTTCGAGCGTGAATTTCCCACCGTCGAGCTCTACGCCAAAGCCGAGTGGTTCAACCCTGGGGGTTCGGTGAAGGACCGGGCAGCCCTATCGATGATCGAGGACGGCGAGCGGAGCGGAGCGCTCACCCACGACAAGACGATCATCGACTCCACATCGGGCAACACCGGCATCGCCTACTCGCTGGTCGGCGCCGCGAAGGGGTACAAAGTCAAGCTGGTTATGCCGGCAAACGTGAGCGCCGAGCGCAAGGCCCTGGTCGTCGCCTACGGCGCGGAGATCGTTTACAGCGATCCGCTCGAGGGATCGGATGGCGCGATCATCAAAGTCCGCGAGCTGGTCGCCGAGCACCCCGACCGCTACTTCTATCCCGATCAGTACTCGAACCCCGCCAACGTGCGCGCTCATTACGAGGGCACCGCGGTCGAGATCCTCCAGCAAACAGGCGGGCGCATCACGCATTTCGTGGCCGGCCTCGGCACCACCGGCACTTTTGTCGGCACGTCGCGCCGCCTCAAGGAGCACGACGCGTCGATCCGCACCATCGCCGTGCAGCCGGAGGATTCCTTCCACGGCCTCGAGGGCTTGAAGCACATACCCACCGCGATCGTGCCCAAGATCTGGGATCCGAGCCTGGCGGACGAAATATGGGGCTGCCCCACCGAGCCCGCGTACGACCTGGCGCGTGCGGTGGCGCGAACCGAAGGACTGCTGGTCGGCCATTCGAGCGGCGCCGCACTCTGGGCCGCGCGGCGTCTCGCCGAAACGATTGAGAAGGGTGTGATCGTCACCGTGTTCGCCGATTCCGGCGACCGCTATATCTCGACCGGCCTTTACGGCCTCAAGCCGTGAAGATCGACCGCGCCGCGTTCGAGGCGATCCAGGCGCACGGCGCCGAGGGTTATCCGAACGAGATCTGTGGGGTCCTGGTCGGGCCGAGTGGGGAAGGGAGGGCGACGGAGGCCAAGCGCGCTCGGAACATCATCGTCGAGCGCTCCAAGGATCGTTACGAGATCGACCCGCACGACCACATCCGCATCCAGCGCGAGGCGGACGAGGGAGGGCTCGACATCGTGGGCTACTACCACACGCATCCCGACCACCCGGCGCAGGCCTCGCGCTTCGACACCGAGCGCGCGTGGGCGGGCTATGTCTACTTGATCGTTGCGGTCCACCAGGGCAAGCCGGTCGATGCCAACGCCTTTGTCGCAGACGTTGACGGCGGGCCATTTCATCCAGAGCCTCTAGAGGTCGTCTGACCGCCCCGCTGCCGGCATCGACGAACACGGATTACTTGACGGCTGTGGCCCAGATGTTCATGCCAGCCTCAAAGTAACCGAGCCGTACCTGGTCGCTTCCGAATCCGGCCTTTACGAAAATCGAACGAATATCGGAGTGCAGATATTGGCGCTTGTGCTCGTCCAATTCTTCGTGGCTGACCATGCCCAGTCTCGCCAGCAGCTTCAGCAGCCCCTCGGTCCAGGAAGAAGGGGTCGTCATCACATAGACACCTCCTGGTCGCAACACGCGCCGAACCTCGGCGACCAGGTGTTCGATCAGGTTTGCATCCACGTGCTCGAACACTGCCAGCATCGTCACCACGTCGAAGAAATCACCGGAGAAGGGCAACTCGTGCGCTGAGTTGAGGTCGTGCTCGATCAATGTGACGTTCTGGGCACGGACATCGTCCGAAACGTTGACTTGAACACGATCGAGGCCATATTTCTCGGCAAAGTTGGTGCTGACAAGGAACAGCGGATAAGAGCCGCAGCCGATGTCGAGGACGCGCCCCTCATGCCGGTCGGCTCCAATCAGCTTGTGGGCTTGACCGGTCCTTTGCCGAGCAAGAAATCCTTCGAGGAGGCCGTGGCCCCTGGTGACGTTTGCCATTGCTAGGGTCCCATTTTGATCGACACGCTTGGGAGCGCGCCCAGCCGTGAGCCTCCACTGGGGTGACGAAATTGCCGCTGCGATCCTGTGGCTGGGGACTCCGAACCCGTCTAATTGACGTTGTGGCTCGCCCAATCGTCGCGATCGTCGTGGAGGTCGTCTGACCGCGGCCACCAACCCTCGGCCACGCTCGGGCGTCAGGTGGCTGAACCGCAACGTTGTCGGCATCGGCATCGCCGACCTCGCAGCCGACGCGAACTACGAGATGGTGTTCGCGGTCCTACCGCTGTTCATCACCGTGGGCCTGGGTGCGCCCGCCCTGGCCGTCGGCCTTATCGAGGGCATCGGCGACGGATCGTCCGCGCTGGTCAAGCTGTGGAGCGGCTGGTACAGCGACCGTATCGGTTGGCGAAAGAGATTGGCCGTGGGTGGATATGGCACGACCGTTGTCGGCCTTGGACTCATCGTCGCTGTCTCGAGCTGGCCGCAGATCATCGTCGCGCGATCGCTGGCCTGGATGGGCCGCGGGCTGCGACAGCCGATCCGCTCGGCGATGCTCGCGGGCTCGGTCGAGAAGAGAGATCTCGGCAAGGCATTCGGATTCCACGAGGCATTGGACACAGCCGGAGCGCTACTTGGGCCCGCCGTTGCATTTCTCCTCCTGTCCACAGGTCATGCCTTCCGGACCATCTTCATGGTGGCCCTGGTGCCTGGGGTCTTGTGCGTGATCCTGTTTGCGCTCATCACGCGAGATCCGCGGCGCGAACACAACAAACCGGTTCCGTTGAGGGTGCCGATGCCCTCGGGTTTCTGGCGACTCATGGCGCCGGTCGCGATCTTCGGCGTCGGCAACTTCGCCACCGCCTTCTTCACTTTGCGGGCGGCCCAGCTCATGCAGCCGGAGTTAAGCGCGACCGCGGCCCTACCCGCGGCAGTCGGTTTCTACCTCGCGCACAATGCGGTTGGCGCGGCCGTCTCTTTCCCGGCCGGATGGCTTGCCGATCGGGTGGGCAAGGCGCCTGTCCTGGCGGCCGCCTACCTCACCTTTGCAGCCGCCTGCGTGGTGGGTATCTTCGGCCACGGTTGGCTTGCGCTGGCGCTGATGGCCCTCCTCGTCGGTGCCCAGAATCCCGTGGTGAGCGCGGTCGAAGGCTCCCTGACGAGCTCGCTGGTGGAGGAGCGGCGGCTGGGCACGGCCTTCGGCTTCCTCAACGGCATCAACGGGGCAGCCGACCTCGCTGCCAGCGTGATCGCCGGCGCCCTGTGGACCTTCGCGAGCCCGGTCGCCGCGCTCGGTTTCGGGGCGGTTCTGTGCGGCATTGCGGCCGTGGTCCTGTGGTTGAGGGCTCCGACCCCGTCTAATTGAGGTTGTGGCTCGCCCAATCGTCGCGATCGTCGGACGTCCCAACGTCGGGAAGTCGACGCTTTTCAACCGCATCCTGGGTTGGCGGAAGGCGATCGTCGACCCGCAGTCGGGGCTGACGCGCGACCGCCTTTACGGGGTCGCGGAGTGGAGCGGGCGCGAGTTCACAGTCGTCGACACCGCCGGCCTGGACCTGGACAACGCGCAGGACGAGTCCCGGGCGGCGATCGAGGCGCAGACCAAGGTCGCCATCGACCAGGCCCACGTGATCGTCCTCCTGCTCGACGTGCGCCAGGGGCTCACCGCGGTCGATCGCGAGATTGCGATCCTGCTGCGCCGATCGGGTCGCAAGGTGCTGGTCGCGGCCAACAAGGCGGACTCGCCGAGCGAGCGCGGCTTTGCACACGAGATGCTCGAGCTGGGCTTCGACTCGCCCCATCTCATCTCCGCCCAGCACGGCATCGGCATCGGCGACTTCCTGGACGAGGTGCTCGAGATGTTGCCGCCGGCCGAGGAGGAAGCGCCCGGCGACGCCAAGGCCGACCGGTTGGCCATCATGGGTCGCCCGAACGTCGGCAAGTCGTCGCTGTTGAACGCGCTGCTCGGAGATGAGCGCGCGCTGGTCAGCGACGTGCCGGGGACCACGCGCGACCCCGTCGACACCGAGCTGATCTTCGACAACATCCCGGTCGTGCTGGTGGATACGGCGGGGATCAGGCGCAAGTCCGCGGCCCGCGATCGCCTGGAGCGCTACAGCCTGATGCGCGGGATCAACGCGATGGAGCGCGCAGACGTGGTGCTGCTGGTCCTCGATGCGTCGACCGGCGTCATGGCGCAGGACCAGCATGTCGCGGGCTATGCGTTGGAGGCCGGCAAGGGGTTGGTGATCGTGGTCAACAAGATCGACCTGGTCGAGCCGGCGCTGCGGCGCGCTCAGTACTGGCGCGAAGAGCTGCTCAAGGACTTCAAGTTCGCGCCCTTTGCCCCCGTGGTGGCGGTGTCGGCGAAGACGAGGGAGGGCATTCGGACGCTCATGCCGGCTGCCCTGGACGTGGTGGGGCAGCGGCGCGTGAAGATACCGCCCAACGAGTTGAACCGGCTGCTCAGGGAGGCGCTGGACGAGCACCCGCCGCCGAGCTTCAAGGGCAAGCGCCTCAAGGTGGGGTTCGCGACGCAGGCGGGGACGGAGGCGCCGACGATCGTGCTGTTCGTCAACGACGTCGGGCTGCTGCACTTCTCGTACCGGCGCTACCTGGAGAAGAAGATCAGAGATCGGTTCGGCCTGATGGGCAACCCGATCAGGCTCGTGCTGCGGTCCGAGAGCGGAAAACGCGCCGGAGCCAAACCTGGCGACGGCAAGCGAGGCGCTGCCAAGGGGGGTGGCGAGAAGCCGGGCCGTTCTGGGCCGCCACGCGCGGCAAAGATCGCTCCGCCGACCAAGCGTGCGGCGGCAGCCCCAAAGAAGTAGGCGTCCCAGCTGATTCGGACCGATATGCCTGGCGCGGGTAGGCCGCTGGGCTAGTCGACGGCCTCAGGCCGCGCCGATGTACGTGGCGTCAACGATCAGCCGGTCAGCGTAGGTCTGAGTCCCACCGTCGTACTTCCCCGTGCAGGTGATCAGCGAGAGACGGGGGGGACCGGCGCGATTGAAAAGGTTCCTGGGGCGGGAGTTAGCCGGCCAGCTCCGCAAGCCGGTGACTCGGAACCGGCTGCGGGTGCCATCGGCAAGGATCACGATCACCTCGGCGCCGATTGCGAGCTTGGCCAAACCGGAGAACACCAAGGGCGACCCGGGCAGACCGACGTGGCCGTCGATGACCGCATCGCCCGGGGCTCCGGGCGACGGACCGCCGCGGTACCAGCCCACGTTCCAGATGTTGTGGGGCGTGTCCATCGCGCCGGACCTGACCAGGCCGAGCAACTCCACGCGCGCGTTGAGATAGAGGGACGGGATCAGCAAGCGCGCGGGTGGCGCGAAGTGGACCGGCACCACCGGGACGGGAAGGTGCCGGGTTGGCCGGGCCGACACGAATGGCGCCGTGATTGTGGATGCATAGACAGGGCTTGAAGAGCTGGCTGGAGGAATCATCGAGCTGACACCGTCACCGGCCAGCGCCACCCCGACCAGAAGTGCTACGTAAGCGGAGCGGCGGAAAGCCCTGACGACCATGCGCGCTACGACTTGCGGCGGTCGGTTCGAACCCTCAGCCCAAGGAGAACCGCGCCGATGGTCCCCGCGATCACAACCGGCAACCACGGGAAGCCGGGCGACTGCGGCGGCCCACCAGTGTTCGGCAGACCAACCACGGCCGTAGGAGTCGGGCTTGGCGAGACCCCAGGGGTTGGCGACGCACCAGGGGTCGGGCTCGCACCAGGGGTCGGGCTCGCGACAGGGCTCGGGCTCGCGACAGGTGTGGGTGTCGGCGGGGCCGCGACCGTGCACGTTCCGACCGGCGGGGTGATTTGGTTGGTATCCAAGGTAAGGGCCCCGTTTCGAGCGAGGGCTCGGCCATCAAGGATGTTGGCGCCGGTGTTCATGGTGATGTCGCTCAATGCCATCAAGTTGCCTTGAAACGAGGTGGTCAATCCGAGCGTGGCCGAGGTGCCGACCTGCCAGAAGATGGCGCACGCCTGGGCGCCGCCGGCGACTAGGACCGACGAGGCGCTCGCGGTGGTGAGCGTGGTACCGATCTGGAAGATGAATACGCCGTTGCCGCTCAGAGTGAGGGCGCCGGTCAACTGTGCCGATGAGCTGAACGTGTAGACGCCGGGAGTCAGGTTCATTCCGCCGAGGTCCTGACCGGTGAGGCTGGAGGTGGACGTCGCTGTTGCAGCGTCGGTGTATGCGGTCACGAGGTCAGTCTTCGCCTGCAGAGCCACGGCATCGGCTGTGTTCTGAGCTCCCGTGACGATGCCGGGAGGAAATCCCGTCACAGAGCTGGCGTTGCCTGGGCTGATACCCAGGTTGCCAGTGATCACGCTAGTGCCTGTGTTCGAAATCGCCGATCCCGCCAGGACAGCGAAGTTGAGAGCTGTTCCCAGCCTCGGCTGGGCGGCCGCCAGCCCTGGTGCGGGCCAAGCGGCGACGATCATCGCTGCCATCAAAATCACTAGAGAAACAAGGCGGGGTCGTCCTGACATATCGCAAAGGTGTGGGGAAGGCAAGAACAAAAGCAGCAACAATCTCGGAGTGAGTCGCAGGACATCGAAATCGTTTCAGGCGCCGGTGAAGTTGTCTAGACCGGCTCGCGCAGCGGAGGGAGGTGCCGGACCACCGCCCCGCCTGACGTTTACATTTCCTTCATGCCACGCGGACAGCCGGCTGACGGAACGGTGATCAATTGATGCGATGGGCAAGCCGATGAGCCTCAAGGTCCTGGTGGTCGACGACGAGGACCACATAGTCGAGCTCGCCCGCATCTACCTCACCCGTGAGGGTTATGAGGTGGAGGGAGTGGGGGATGGGTCCCAGGCGTTGGCTCGGTTTACACAGATCAAGCCCGACCTGGTGGTCCTCGACATCATGCTGCCCGGCGCCGACGGCCTGGAGATCTGCAAGGAGATCCGCAAGCAAAGCCAGGTGCCCATCATCATGCTCACCGCGAGGGACGAGGTCACCGACAAGGTGGTAGGCCTAGAGGTCGGCGCGGACGATTACCTCACCAAGCCATTCCACCCACAGGAGCTCGTCGCCAGGGCCAAGGCGCTGTTGAGGCGAGCCCGTGTCGAGCCCGATGCGCCGAAGCTGATCCGCGCCGGCAAGCTGGAGGTGGACCTCGAGCGTCATGAGGTGCGGCACGAGCAGGCCAAGGTGCAGCTCCGCCCCAAGGAGTTCGACCTGCTGACCTTGCTCGCGCGACACCCCGGCCGCGTCTTCCAGCGCAGCGAGCTGCTGGATCTCGTGTGGGGCTACGACTTTCCCGGGTACACGCGCACTGTCGACGTGCACGTCCAGCAGCTGCGCGAAAAGCTTGCCGCGGCGGGCGTCACCGAACCGAGCATCGAGACCGTGTGGGGCGTGGGGTACCGGCTGGAGCTGGCCGGCAGCTGAGCCTCCGACTCCGCGTCCTGGCCGCCGCCGCCGGCATCGTTGCCGTCAGCCTGCTGTTGAGCGGTGCTTTGACTTGGGTCCTGGTGCGCAACCTCGAGGTGCAAACCGCGCAGGGACAGCTCGACGTTGCCATCCAGGCGAACGCTGTAGCCGTTCGCCACGAGGAATGCCGCACCGTACCGCGTGTCGCCACCAACCAGGGTCCGGCAGGCTGCATCGGAGCGGGAGGGGTTGACGATCCGATCGACTTCCAGGACCGGCTGGCGGCCCTGGCGGCGACCCTGAGCGAGGGACGTTTGCTACTTCTGGACGGGCGCCGCGTGGTGGTCTGGGATAGTGGCAGCCCGAGCGCCGCAGGCCAGGTCATTGCTGTGCAGGTGGGCAGGCGGGTGGGGAACGTGGCCGAGGCTCAGCCGACGCTGGCAGGGCAGTCCTACCTGGCGGCGGCCGTCGCGCTGGCGCCCGCCCGCGACCCGCTGAATGCCGCTTTCCTGGTGGTTGCGCGGACTAGAGCGTCAGTGACCTCCGCCGCGGCCGGCGAGCTGGTTCCGCTCCTACTTGTCGCAGGAGGCGCCGCGCTGGTGGTGGCGATCTTACTGGTCATCCTGGTGGGCCGCTCGCTGACGGAACCGCTGGTTCAGCTCGCGGCGGCGGCTGAGGACGTCGCTGCCGGCAACTACTCCCGCCGCGTGGGCATTCGGGGTGATGACGAGATCGGCATGCTGGGCGTGGCATTCGACCGGATGGCGGAGGCGGTGGAACGCGCGCGCAAGATCCAGCGTGACTTCCTCGCCAACCTGTCCCACGAGCTGAAAACCCCGCTGACGAGCCTGATCGGGTTCAGCCAGGCGCTGGTCGATGGCAGCCTCAAGAACGAGGCCGACCGGACGAGGGCGGCGGCGATAGTGCACGAGGAATCGGAGCGCGTGCTTCGCATGGCGCAGGAGCTGTTAGACCTCGCGCGGGTCGAGGCCGGGTCGATCGTGCTGAACATCACCGCCGTCGACCTGGGTGGTCTGCTGCAGCAGGAGCTCGAGATCGTGCGGCGGCGTGCGGATGCTCGCGAGCTCGTCATCAACCTGGACGTGCCGCCGGGCATCCCGCCGATTGGAGCGGACCCGGAGCGTTTGCACCAGGTCCTCGATAACCTCCTGGACAACGCGGTCAAGTACGCGCCCGCCGGGTCCACCGTCAGCGTTGCGGTGAGCGTTGCGGGCAACGCCGTCGAAACCATCGTCTCCAACCCTGCAGGGACGCACAAGCCGGACCCGGAGAGGATGTTCGACCGGTTCTATCGCGCGGACCCCTCGAGGTCGGCGGCTGCGGGCGGGGTGGGGCTGGGCTTGGCGATTTCGCGCGAGCTGACGCTGGCGATGAACGGAAAGCTGTGGGCGGACTTCGATGGAGAAGGGAACCTGCGCCTTCATTTGACGCTACCGGCTGGGATACGACCAAAAACGCCCTAAAGGCGCTGCCAAAGGCCTGGGATGCGACCATCTGTGCCCAAATGGCCGGACGGTGCGGGGTTACGACCCAGGCGGCACCACCAGGGTTACCGGGTTTTCGAGCAGGCGCTTGACCTCGGCCATGAACTGCGCCGCCGTCGCGCCGTAGAACACGCGGTGGTCGACGGTCAGCGTCATGCGCATCACCTTGCCCACCACCACCTTGCCGCCGTCCACGACTGCTGCGTCCCGGATCGCGCCGACCGCGAGGATTGCCGCCTCGGGCGGGTTGATGATCGCGGTGAACTCATCGACACCGAACATGCCGAGGTTCGAGACGGAGAACGTCGCGCCGGTGAGGTCGCCCTCTGCGGGGCGGCCCGAGCGCGCGCGCTCGATCACCTGTCGCGACTCGATGGAGATCTGAACGATGTCCTTGGTGTCGGCGTCGTGCACGACAGGGACCAGGAGGCCCATGCCCTGTCTCGGCGCCACCGCGAGGCCGATGTTGACCGAGCGCTTGCGTTGGAACCGGCCTTCCACCCATGACGTGTTGACCTCGGGGAATTTCCGCAGTGCCAGCGCGCACGCGCGCACCAGGAAGTCGGTCATCGTCACCTTCTCGGCGCCGGGAACTGAATCCTTGAGCTGCTGCCGCATGCTCACCGCCTGGTCGACCCTCGCCTCGACGGTGACCGTGAACTCGGGCACCGTCGACTTGGACTCGGCCATGCGGCGGGCGATCGTCGCCTGCATCCTTGTGGGCTCGACGACCTCGGTGTCGGGACCGTCTGGCCGCCTGGCCGGCGCAGCTGCCTGACGAGGCGCGCCGCCCTTGCCCTTCGCTGCGGCTTCGACGTCCTCTCTGATGATCCGGCCCTCGGGGCCGGTGCCCTTGATGCTCGCCAGATCGACGCCCAGCTGAGCGGCGAGGCGCTTCGCCAGTGGCGAGGCCTTGACGGCCGCACCGCTTGCCTCTCCATCGCTGTCTTGGGCCGGCGCCGCCTTCTCCTTGGGTGAGGGGGCTTCGGCCGTTTCCGCAGGCAGCACCTCGGCGGCCGGCGCCGCCTTCTCCTTGGGTGAGGGGGCGTCGGCGGTTTCCGCAGGCAGCACCTCGGCGGCCGGCGCCTCCTCCTCGGCAACCTCAGAGGTCGCCGTGTCATCGGCGGGAGCTTCGGCTACCGCGGGCTCGGCCTTGGCCTTCGGCTTCTCAGCCTTAGCTGCATCTGCCTTCGCGGGTTTGGCCTCGCTGGCCGCGCCGATCGTCGCAATCGGGGCGCCGATCTTGGCCGGCACGCCTTTCTCGACCTTGATCGAGAGCACGCCGTCGTCCTCAGCCTCGAGGTCGAAGGTCGCCTTGTCGGATTCGACCTCGGCGAGGACCTCGCCCTTGTGCACCTCGTCGCCATCCTTCTTCTTCCACTCGAGGACGGTGCCCTCTTCCATCGTGTCCGACAGCTTCGGCATGTTGACGTCAGGCATCTGTCTTCCTCCCAACGACTTTCCGGGCCATTCGCTTGATGTCCTCGCTGGTCGGGATCGAGGCCTTCTCGAGGGGCAGGCTGTAAGGCATCGGCACCTGCGCGCCGCCCAGGCGCCGGATCGGGGCGTCGAGGTAGTCGAAGCACCGCTCCTGAACGCCGGCCGCGATCTCCGCCGTGACGCCGTACGTTGCCCAACCCTCTTCGACCACCATGCAGCGTGTGGTGCGATTCACCGATTCGACGATCGGCGGCCAGTCGATGGGGCGGATCGAACGCAGGTCGATGACCTCGACGTCGATGTCCTCCTCCTCGAGCTGCTTGGCAGCCTCGTTCGCCAGCACCGCCATGCGCGATACCCCGACGATCGTCAGGTCCGCGCCCTTGCGCCGGACAGCCGCCTGCCCGAGGGGAGTCGTGTAGTCGCCGTCGGGCACCATGCCTCGCACGTTGTAGAGGCTCATCGACTCGAGGAACATCACCGGGTTGTTGGTGCGGATCGCCGACTTCAACATCCCCTTCGCGTCCTCCGGCGTGGTCGGCGCAACGACCAGCAGGCCGGGGATGAGGCCGTACAGGACCTCCAGGCTGTGCGAGTGCTGTGCTGACAGTTGGTGTCCCGCGCCGCCCGGCATCCGGATCACCAGAGGCACGTTCGCCTCGCCGCCGAACATGTAGCGGATCTTGGCGGCGTTGTTGACGATCTGGTCGTATGCGACGAGCGAAAAGTTGATCGTCATCATCTCGACCACTGGCCGCAGGCCGAGCATCGCCGAACCGATCGCCGTGCCGACGATCACCTCCTCCGCGATTGGCGCATCGACGACGCGCTCCGCCCCGAACTTGTCGAGGAGGCCGTCGGTCACGCGGTACGCGCCGCCGAACTTGCCGATGTCCTCGCCGATCAGGTAGACGGTGTCGTCTCGCTCCATCTCCTCGCCCAGCGCCTCGCGGAGAGCGACGCGGTACAACTTTTCTTCAGGCATCAGAGAGGATCTCCGTGGAGCTCCGGGCGCTCCTCCCACTCGTCGGCGTACACGTACTTGTAGAGGTCTGCGACCTTCGGCTCCGGACTCTCGTCCGCGTACTTGATGATGTCCTGGACCTCGGCGTCCACTTCCATGCGGACCTTCTTGAAGTACTCCTCGTCGGCCAGCTTTGCTTTTTCCAGTTCGTGCTCGAACGCGACGATCGGGTCGGCCTTGCGGAACTTCTCCTTGTCCTCGGTCGAGCGGTACTTGTCGGGGTCGACGACGGAGTGGCCCTTGAAGCGGTAGCACAGGGCCTCGATGAAGCGCGGCTCGGAGTCGGCCCGCGTCTTCTCGACGATCTCGCTCGTCTTGAGCAGCACCTCGCGCACGTTCATACCGTCGATCTGGATCGACTCCATGTCGTACGCGCACGCCTTCTTGTAGATGTCCGCGACCGCGGAGGCGGCCTCGACCGGGGTGCCCATGCCGTACCTGTTGTTCACGCAGAACCAGACCACGGGCAGCTTGAAGACCTTGGAGAAGTTGAGGGACTCGTGGAAGGCGCCGATGTTCGTGGCGCCGTCGCCGAACATGCAGAAGACGACGTCCTTCTCCTTCTTATATCGGACCGCCCAGCCGCCTCCAGTGGCCAGGGGGAGGTGGCCGCCGACAATGCCGTAGCCGCCCATGAAGCGGAGGTCGGAGTCGAACATGTGCATCGAGCCGCCGCGGCCGTGCGAGGTGCCGTTCTCCTTGCCGAAGAGCTCCGCCATCACGGCCTTGGGGTCGATGCCGCGGGCGATCGCGTGGCCGTGCTCGCGGTAGCTCGTGAAGATGTAGTCGGTCAGCTGGAGGGGCAGGATGCCGCCGACCACTGTCGCCTCCTCGCCGATATTGAGGTGGCAGTAGCCGCCGATCTTCGCCTTGGTGTACTGCTCCTGAGTTCGCTCCTCGAAGCGTCGGATGAACTGCATCTGGCGGTGGAGCTTGAGGAGGAAGTCTCGATTCTCCTTCGTGAGCTCGAGCATTTTGGGCGTGATCTTGGTGGGGTGTGGGGGAGCGGTTGGGGGTTTGACCGAAGCGACCATCTGCTTCTCACGATTCTGAACGGGTGCAGCTTTCGAGGTAGCGGCGACCGCCGCTGACGTCTCAGTGGCTGGATTGTCCTCCCCGCTTCCGGGGGCTGCGTCCTCCCCGCTTGGCGGGGCTGGTTTTGTCCTCCCCGCTTCCGGGGGCTGCGTCCTCCCCGCTTGCCGGGGAGGTGGCCGGAACGGCCGGAGGGGGCGTGGTGCCGGTACGACGGTTCGGAATGTGGATTGCCCGACCCTGCGCTGCCAGCGCCGCTTCCATCAGCGACTCGGGGAGCGTGGGGTGCGCGTGGATCGTCAGGTCGAGCTGCTCCATGGTGAGCTCGTTCTGGATGGCCAGCGTCGCCTCCGCTATGAGGTCCGTGGCGCGCGGCCCGATGATGTGCGCCCCTAGGATCTTGCCCGAGCCCGCCTCCGCGATGACCTTGACGAAACCCTCCGACTGCCCAAGCGTCAGCGCCCGGCCTGAGGCTGCGAACGGGAACCTGCCGATCTTGACGTCGAGCCCTTTCTCCTTCGCGTCCTTCTCGCCGAGACCGACGTGCGCGATCTCGGGGTCGGTATAGATGCAGTTGGGCGCGGCGTGGTAATCGGGTGCCCGGAGTGTCTGTGGGGGGGACGCCCCCCCCCCGGTGCCCGCGATGTTCTCCACCGCGCAGATGCCCTCGTACGACGCGATGTGCGCCAGCATGATGCCCCCGATAACGTCGCCGATCGCCCACACGCCCTGCGCCGTGGTTCGCAGGTGCCCATCGATGACGACGCGGCCGCGCTCCAACTTCACGCCGGCCTCCTCAGCGCCGAGGCCCTCTGTATAAGGAGAGCGACCGACGGCCAGCAGGACCTGGTCGGCATCGACCGTGCCGCCTTCGCCGCCCTCGGCGAAGCGCACCTGCAGGCCGCCCTTGGCCTTGACGACCTCGGCGACCTTGCTGTTGGTGTGAATCGCGCCGCCGATTCCGGCGAGGTGCTTCGTGTAGACGGTGACGAGGTCCGCGTCGACCATCGGCAGTATCTGCGGCAGCATCTCCAGCACGGTGACCTTGCTGCCCAGCGCGGCGAACATCGCGGCGAACTCCATGCCGACGACGCCTCCGCCGATGATCGCGAGCCGCTTCGGCACGTCCTTCAGCTCGAGGATCTGGTCAGAGTCGATGGTGAGCTCGGCGCCCTTGAGCGGGATGCGTGAGATGGCTGAGCCGGTGGCGATCACGATGTCCTTCGCAGTGATGACGTTGTTGCCGACCTTCACGGTCCCATTCCCGCCGAGCCGTCCAGCGCCGCGAAAGGTGGTGACGCCGCCCGCTTTCAGCAGGCCCTCGACGCCTTTCACGAGCTGGTCGACGACCGCGGTCTTTCTTTTCTGAGCGACCGCCCAGTCGAAGGTGAGGGAGTTGCTCACGAGGCCGAACTCGGCGCCACCCTTGGCCAGGCTGTACAGCTCGGACGACTGCAGCAGTGCCTTGGTCGGGATGCAGCCGCGCACCAGGCAGGTGCCGCCCATGCGGTCCTTTTCGATGATCGCCGTCTTGGCGCCAAGCTGGGCGGCCCGAAGAGCGGCGACGTAGCCGCCCGGCCCGCCACCCACGATCACGACATCAAACGAGTCAGCCATATAGGTTCCTTCTATACGAGATATCAGCGTTGATTATGCCGACAGCTTCGGTTAAGGCGCGTGGCGACCGCCGTTTGGAACGTAGCGGTTGACGATCGGCATGCGCCGGTCGCGGCCGAAAGCGCGTGGCGTGATCTTGACGCCAGGGGGGTACTGCCGGCGCTTGTACTCGCTGCGGTCGACAAGCTGGATGACACGGGCCACGATCTCCGGCCGGTTGCCCGCCGCCACGAGCTCTTCCGGCCCGAGGTCCTGCTCGACGTAGCCACGGAGGATGGGGTCGAGCTCGTCATAAGGAGGCAGGCTGTCCGAGTCCTTCTGGTCGGGCTTGAGCTCGGCGGTCGGTGGCTTGGTGATGACTCTTTCTGGGATTGGTTGCAGTGCGCCCTGCGCGCGCCCGGCCCGGCTGATCGAGTTCCGGTAGTGGCACAGCTCGTAGACCATCGTTTTGGTGATGTCCTTGAGGACGGCAAAGCCTCCGGCCATATCGCCGTACAGGGTGCCATAGCCCGTGGCGAGCTCGGACTTGTTGCCGGTGGTCAACACGATGTAGCCGAACTTGTTCGACAGCGCGTGCAGGATCGTGCTGCGGATTCGCGGCTGGATGTTCTCTTCCGCCACACCCGGCCTGGTGCCGCGAAACGCGCCGGCGAGGATCTCCTCAAACGCCTTGTGCGCCGGCTCGATTGGGAAATCGAGGAGCTGGATCCCGAGGGCTTCGGCCACGAGGCCCGCGTCCTCGAGGCTCTCGGGTGAGGTGAATCGCGACGGCATGCGCACCCCGATCACGTTCTCAGGGCCGAGAGCGTCGGAGGCGATGGCCGCGGTGAGGGCCGAGTCGACGCCGCCGGAGAGCCCGATCACCACCTTCTTGAAGTCCTGCTTGCTGACGTAGTCATGGGTGCCGAGGACGACCGCGGCGTACACCTCGGCGGTTCCTTCGAGCGGGTGGACCGCAGTGGGTGAGAGGCGTGGCTTCTCCTGGCCCGCAAGGGCTTTCAGGTCGATCTCCGTCACGAGGAGCTCGAGCCTCTCAGCGCCCTCAGCCTCGCGGCGGATGCTTTCGTGCGGCCTGTGGAATGGGACCGTGCCGAGGTCGACGTCAGCGACCAGCAGGTGCTCCTGGAACGACGGGGCGCGAGCGATCACCTCGCCGGTCGGTCCGAAGATCGCGCTGTTGCCGTCGAAGACGAGCTCGTCCTGCCCGCCTACGGTGTTCACCCAGGCGATGTAGGCGCCGTAGTCCGCGGCGCGCCCAGCGATCATCTCCTCGCGCGTGACGCGCTTGCCCTCGTGATATGGCGAGCCGTTGATGTTGAGCAGCAGCTCGGCGCCGTGCTGTGCCTCCCAGGCCATGGGGCCCGCGGGGTACCAGCAGTCCTCACACACCGACACGCCGATGCGCACTCCGCCCAGCTCGAAGATTGGGCAGCGGTGGCCGGGCGTGAAGTAGCGCTGCTCGTCGAATACGCCGTAGTTGGGAAGGAACACCTTGTGATAGACGGCCTTGAGCTCGCCGTCGTGGATGAAAGCCGCGGCGTTGAAAAGGTCGCCCTCCTCGTCGACGAAGCCGACCACGGCGGAGATGCCTTTGGTCGCCTCGACCACCACGTTGAGCTGCCTCAGGTTGTCGCGGACGAAGGCGGGCTTGAGGACGAGGTCCTCGGGCGGGTAGCCGGTTAGCGCCAGCTCGGGGAACAGCACGATGTCGGCCCCCTGGTCGCGGGCGCGCCCGATCCACTCGACGATGAGACGCGAGTTACCCCAGAGGTCGCCGACGATGGGGTTGATCTGACCCAGCGCAATGCGTACCACCCTGTCCACGAAGCTAATTGTCCTCCCCGCTTGCCGGGGAGGTGGCCCGCAGGGCCGGAGGGGGTGTTCAGGCCTGCACCCAACTACGATTGGCCGGTGAGCTACTTCGAACGACTCCGCGCGCTCTCCAAAGAGCGCCACACGCTTCTATGCGTGGGCCTGGATCCCGATCCGGAGCGCATCGAGGGCGGCGCGGCAGGCGCGCTGCGCCACTGCCGTGGCATCGTGCGCCAGACGCAGGAGCACGCCTGCTGCTTCAAGCCGAACAGCGCGTTCTGGGAGCAGTACGGTCCCGACGGCTGGAAGGCGCTGCTGGAGCTGCGAGACGAGGCCCCGACCACGCCGTTCCTCTTCGACGCCAAACGTGGCGACATGGGCAACACCATGCGCGCGTACGCGACCGCCGCCTTCGCGACCATGGCGATGGACGCGGCAACCGTGAACCCCTACCTCGGCGCCGATTCGATCGAGGAGTTCACGCGATACAGCGACCGAGGCGTCTACATCCTCTGCCGCACATCCAACCCGGGCGCGTCCAACCTTCAGCATCTTCAAGCGGATGGCAAGCCGCTCTATCTACACGTCGCGGCCATGGCTGAGTCGCTGAACGTGCATGGCAACGTCGGCCTGGTGGTTGGGGCGACAGCACCCGAGCAGGTCGCCGAGCTGCGCGCGGTAACGGACCTGCCCTTCCTGATCCCAGGAGTTGGAGCACAGGGTGGCGACCTCGAAGGTTCGGTGCGCGCCGCCTGGAATGGCGACCCCGCCTCGTGCCTCGTCTCCTCGAGCCGCAGCATCCTGTACGCCGACAACCCAGCGCGCGCCGCCGCGGCCATGAAGGATGAGATCAACGCGATAGTGGGAGCGGTGGCGTGACCGAGGGGCGACATACCGCTCGCCTGGTGCTGGCCGGCCACATCATCGACTCGATGATGCTGCCGCAGGTGATGGACCTCGTCATGGACGAGGGCGGCAACTTCACCATCGAGGAGCTCAAGGTCGGGCAGCACAAGACGGACACGTCGCTCTGCCGCATGGAGATCATCGCGAGCTCGGCGGAGCAGCTCGACCGCATCGTGCGCCGCGCCCGCGCGCTGGGTGCCACCGCGGAATCGGAGGAACCGGCGCAGCTCGAGAAAGTCGCTGTCGAGGGCGTGTTTCCGGAAGGCTTCTACTCGACGAGCAACCTGCCGACCGAGGTGCTGCTAGGCGACCGATGGGCGCCGGTCGAGAAGATCGAGATGGATACCGCGATCGCCGTCGACCGCAAGGCGCAGCGCGCGTGGTGCATCCCGTTTCAGGACGCGAAGCCGGGGATGGATGTCGTCGTTGGATACAAGGGCGTGCGCGTCACGCCGCTCGAGCGCTCGCGGCAGACGGAGATTTTCAGCTTCATGGGCAGCGAGGTGTCGGCGGAAAAGCCGAAGAAGGTGCTCATCGGAGAGATCGCGAAAGAGATGCGTGCGATAAAGCAGTCAGGCGGCCGCATCGTGGTCGTCGCGGGCCCGGCCGTCGTGCACACGGGCGCCGGGCGTTACCTTTCGCAGCTGATCGAGCTCGGGTTCGTGCAGGTGCTGTTTGCGGGCAACGCGCTGGCCGTGCACGATGTCGAGGCAGCACTGTTCGGCACCGCGCTCGGCATCAACATCGAGACCGGCACAGCCACCGAGCACGGCCACGAGCACCACATGCGCGCCATCAACCGGGTGCGTGCGGCGGGGGGCCTCCGGCAGATGGTGGAGACGGGTCAGCTCACCTCTGGCGTGATGAAGTCGGCGATCGACCACGGGGTGGACATCGTGCTCGCGGGATCGGTGCGCGACGATGGACCGCTGCCCGACGTCATCACCGACATGATCGTGGCGCAGCAGCGAATGCGCGCGTCGCTTTCGGGAGTTCGGATGGCGCTGATGCTCTCGACGATGCTGCACTCGATCGCCACGGGCAACATGTTGCCGGCGGGCGTGCGCACGGTGTGCGTCGACATCAACCCCGCGGTGGTCACCAAGCTGGCCGACCGAGGCAGCTGGCAGTCGATCGGTCTGGTCACCGACGTGGAATCCTTCTTGCGCGAACTGGCCCTGGTAATGGAAACTGGAGCGCATGGGTAAAGGACGCGACAAACAGGGCCGCGAGGCCAAGAAGAAGAAGAAGGTCAAGGTGCCTGGCGGTACGCCGGCCGCGAACGTCGACTTCCGGCACCACGTGGTGCCGGCCAGCCAACCCGAGCCGCCGCCTACTTAGACAAGGTCCTGAGGTTCTCGGCTGACTAACCCGAGCAAGACCCGCTCGAAGGGGCGGGGAGGAGAGACACGCAGGTCAGCCAGCCACGCTAGGGGCTGCTCACGATCGCTGAGCGAGCTGACTCGTACTGCCAAACCCGCTTCGCGATCCGCGCCAGCAGCGACCATCCCGCCGCCACGCCGAAGCCGTCGCTGCAGATCACCAATACGTAGGGGCCGCGCCGACCGTTGACGACCAGGGCTGCGTCGTGAAGGTTCTTGCCCAGATCGCCAATCTTGTGGACGACGGGAGCGCTGGGCGTCCCGGCCGGGATGCCGGCCTCGAAGGCGGTCTTGGTCAGTAGCGGGTAGAGCCAGCTCTGCGCCGCCCGGCCGCCCGCTGCTCCGCGCGCCTCCGATGCCCACAGCCGCGCCAGGTCGGAGCTGGTGGTGGTGTTGGGGTAATAGAACTGGGACTCCTTTGCTCCCATCGACCTGGCGTAGGCGTTCAGCGCCGGCCCGCCTCCAAGGTAGCGGACGAGGATGTGGGCCGCGGTGTTGTCAGACCAATGACCGACGCGCTGGGCGAGGACATCGCGCCTGAAGCATTCGCCCGGGTCGTAATCCCCGAAGTAACCGGGTTCAAAGTCCGAGGATCGGTAGCAGAGCTTGTCGTAAGTGTGCAGCCGCCCAGTTGCGATCCCCTGTGCTTCGGCCATCAACAGCGGCAGCTTGTAGGTGCTGGCGGCGGTCCATCTGAGGTCGCCCTTCAGCGACCACGCCGAGGGCTGGTTGCCGCCCAGCTCGATCAGGGACACGCTGACGTGAGCCCCGGCCGCGCTCGCGATCTGGGTCACGTCAGCCGACAGGGCTGTGAAGGAACGCGGCGGGGGAGGCGGCGTAGGGCTGGGGCTCGGGAGCGGGGTGGGGCTGGGGCTGGGGCTCGGGAGCGGGGTGGGGCTGGGCGCAGCCACCTGGCCCGTCGCCCCGCTGCCCCCCAGGGCGGCACGGAGGGTGGCGCCGATCGTAGTCAGCGAGAGGACCATAACTGCCACAACCGCCACCGCCACCACAGTCGTGACCCAGGCGGCGAGTCTCACCACGGCGACTCACATCGCAGGCGTGACCGAAGGTTGCGCGACGAAAGCGATGGCATTCTGTAAAGCACCTGCGGTCAGATTTGAGACGAGACCGCGGCAATTTTACTGCCACGACTGCGATTCCGATCTCCTGGGAGCTCTGGAAGCCGAGCTAAGTCACCCGAATAGACGCCGGTACTTAGACCGAGGATCCGATGTAGCCCTCGCGCTCCAGATGGAGAATGATCTGCTGGGCCGCCTCGGCCGGCGTCACGTCTGTGGTGTTGATCACCAGGTCGGCATCCGCCGGCTTCTCATAAGGATCCGAGACCCCAGTGAACTCTTTCAGGATGCCCGCGCGCGCCTTCGCGTAGAGGCCCTTTCGGTCGCGCTCCTCGCACACCTCGATCGGCGTCGCAACGTGAATCAGCACGAAACCTCCGCGCGACTCGACCATGTGGCGCACCTCTTTGCGGGTAGCGTCGTAAGGCGCAATCGGGGCGCAGATCGCGATGCCGCCGTTGCCGGTGATCTCGGAGGCGACAAAGCCGATGCGGCGAATGTTGAGGTCGCGGTGTTCCTTCGAGAAGCCGAGCTCTGAGGAGAGGTGTCGCCGAACGATGTCTCCGTCCAGCAGAGTGACCGGCCGGCCCCCGATCTCCAGCAGCTTCACCAAAACCACGTTGGCGATCGTCGACTTGCCCGAGCCTGAAAGGCCCGTGAAGAACAGCGTGAAACCTTGCTTCGAGCGTGGAGGGTAAGAGCGTCGCAGCTCAGCGGCGACGGCAGGTGGGGTGAACCACGCAGGCAGCTCGGCCCCTTCATTGAGACGGCGTCGCTGCTCGGTTCCGGATATCGACAGGACCCTCGCGCCCTTGGGGACTTCGTCATCCGGCATGTAGGTGTCGCGATCCTCGACGTAAACCATCTCCTGGAATGGCACCATCTGGACGCCGAGCTCATCCTCGTGGAGGCGGACCATTTCCTGTGCCTCGTAGGGGCCGTAGAAAGGCCGTCCCAACGAGTCCTTTCCGGGTCCTGCATGGTCGCGCCCAACGATGAGGTGGGTGACGCCGTGGTTGCGGCGGATGATCGCGTGGAGGAGAGCCTCGCGCGGGCCGCCCATGCGCATCGCGAGTGGAAGGAGTGACAGCATCGAGGTCCCGGGCGGATAGCTCGGCATGATCGCCTGGTAGCAGCGCACCCGCGTGTAGTGGTCGACATCGCCCGGCTTGGTCATGCCGACGACGGGATGGATGAGCAGATTCGCCTCGACCTGCTTCGCCGCGCGAAGGGTGAGCTCGAAATGGGCGCGATGAAGTGGATTTCGAGTCTGGAAGGCGACGATCTGGCGCCACCCGCGCTGCTGAAAAATTGCGCGCAGCTCAGCCGGCGTGTGACGCAGGTCGCCATAGTCGTAGTGGAGGGGGACCTGCAAGCCCTCCAGCTCGCCGGCGACGTAGTAAGGCCGGTTGCTGTCCAGGAGCATCGCCGACGATGGGTGGGCGCGGTTGACGGTGCCGTAGACCGCTTCGGCCTCGAGCATCAGGTCGGGCTGCCAGACATAAGCGACGTGGACGACGGCGAGCACCACGCCCTCGGGGTCGCGCAGGGCCAGGTTTGAGCCATCGTGCAGCTGCGCCGCGATTTCAGCCGTGACATCGAGCGTGATGGGAATGGGCCACAGGGTGCCGTCGGTCATGCGCATGTCGTCGCGCACGGTCTCGTAGTCGGGGCGGCTCATGAAGGTTTTGAGAGGAGAGAAGGCGCCGGTCAGCAGCAGCTCCAGGTCGCATAGCTGCCGCTGCGTCAGGTCCCAGGACGGCCAATCGCGCGATTGCACTTTCAGCTCCAGCCGCCGCTCTTCGTTAACCAGCGGATCGACGAGGGTGCCGCCGTATGGGCTGATCAGATGGTCAGACATCGACTGGCAAGCCTATCAAGGCAACGGCAGAGACTCGGCCTGTTGTGGCTAAGGGAGACTTTCGCCGCTCGCCGCGGCCGCCACGAGCCGCGGCCGCGCTCGGGTCTGGGCGATCAGGACCCAGATGGGCGGGAGCGCGATCGCGAGCACGACCAGACCTATGAAAAGGCCTGTGTTGCTGAAGTTCAGGAGCTTCATCGCTGACACGGCAAGGACGAAGACCAGGATCGGTCGCACCACGACATCGGGCGCTGACGCCGACAGGCGCGAGCCGAGGTATACGCCGGGGATGCTGCCGATGAGGATCGAAAGCGTCAGCGCGAGCGTGAAATCGCCGACCAGGACGTGGCCGAGCGCAGCAGCGCCGACGAGCGGGACCGCCTGCACGAGGTCTGTCCCCACCAGCCGGCGGCTCGTCAGCGTGGGGTATACGACCATCAGGAGGACGATCATCAGCGAGCCGGAGCCGACCGAGGTCATGCCGACGATGAGGCCGACCACCGCGCCGACCAGGATCGTCAGGGCGGGCCGGATCCTGACCGGGCCGCCGTCGACCTGAGGATCGAGCCCGCGCCGGCGGCGGGCGTCGAGGTAGCTCTTGCCCACGATCCCGAAGCAGGCGATCACCAGCGCCACTCCCAGCAGGAGTTGGACGCGACTCTGAAGGGCATCGCCGGCACCGAACAGGCGAATGACGAAGACGCCCGCGAAGGCAGCCGGCACGGATCCGACGAAGAGCCACTTGACGATCCCCTTCTCGACGGTTCCCCGGCGCCAGTGCACGAAGCCGCCGACCGGCTTCATGAACAGAGAGGCGACGAGGTCGCTGCCGATGGCCGCCAGGGGGTGTACTCGAAAGATGATCACGAGGATCGGGGTCATGAGGGCGCCGCCACCCATCCCGGTGAGGCCGACGACGAAGCCCACCAGGAGGCCGGCCAGCGCTATCAACTGGTCGATCTGCGGCAACCCGACCCCTCCGGTCCCAACCCCAACTGCACCATCTCCACCGACTCGATGGAGATAGGGCGGCAGCGTAGCGCCTCACCAGGGTCGAGTCAATAGTCAGCGCCGGACGGTCAGAGCCTCGGGGCTGGAGCTGAGGGCCACGACCGATGCCGGCAGCGAGCCCGACGCGAGGTCGGCGATCGTCACCGTCTCGAGCACCGACCGAAGGCTGGCGCGCACGGCGATCCACACCTGTCGCAGGGACTCGGAAGGTGGGGGATAGTGCACGTCCTCCGGGAGGATCTCGTGGACGCTCGCCAGGGGACCTTCCACGGCTCGAATCACGTCCGCCACAGTGATCTCAGAGGCACGCCGCGCCAGCTGAAAGCCGCCCTGGCTGCCGCGATGGCTCGATACGATCCTGGCCCGCTTGAGGTCCGTGAGGATGTTGAGCAGGAATTTGAGAGGAATCTCTTGCGAGACCGCTATAGCTTCGGCCTTCAGAGGTTCGGCTGAGCTGGAGGCGGCCAGGAAAGTGGCCGCTCGGACGGCATAGTCAGCCTTGGCCGATATCCGCATCGCGATATTCTGCGCCGCGCTTCGAGAGGCGAGGAGAATCGGCGACCCCTTGAAAAAGAGAGAGCCGGCGGGGCTGTCGCGCCTCCGCCGGCTTTATTCGAATGATGTGAGCCCCTACTTGCTCGGGGTCGGCACTCCCGCCGGCACCGGGGTGATTCCGAGCTCGCCCCGAAGCTTGGTCATGCGGGCTTGCTGCGCCGGCGTGCCCGCAGCTACGGCCTGACGGAAAGTCGGAATCTGGCCGACGGGCGCCGGATTGCGCACTGGGAACTGTGGCACCTTGAAAGTCGGCGCGGTACCCGGGCACGGCGTGGCGGGGTGGGAAGCTGCGCAGCCGGCGGCTGGAGCCGTAGCGCTAACGAACGCCGCAGGCAGGGTGCCTGTACCGAACGCGAGGGAAATCAAAGCCGCGCCCGCTGCCGCACCCAGTACCGGCATCACGAACCAGCGGGGGGTTGTCCGCGTAAGCCGACTGTTGAACGTACTGAGCATGATCGTCTCCTGAACTCTTAATCGATCTTACGCGGCCGGCGGGCCACTTTGAACCGTCATTGGATAAGAACGGCCGGGGCCCCTATATAGTTTCGACTGCCGGGCGATTTCTACTCGGCGGCCGCGGAACTCGGTGTGAGGGCCTCGGCCCCATACAGGAGGCCCATCGCGAACCTGCACGCATCGTCCAGCCGCTTCCGCTGGTCTGCGGGTAGCTGAGGCCAGGCTGGCGGCTTGACCTTGATAAGAGAGGCTGCCGACCGGAGGTAGTCGTCGGTAGGCTCAGGAAGGCCGAGGAAGCGCATCAGGTTGGACAGCTCGCTCTCGGGTCGCGCCACAAGATCCTCGTATCGCAGCTGGAGCACCCGACCGGGCGGAAGTTGGGCGAGCAATGAGATTCCGCGAGCTTCTTGGCCGGCCCAGCTGGCACCCATGCCGGCGAGCGACGTCTCGTATTTCCAAAACGCATCGATATCGAAAGTGTCCGGCAGCAGCTTTTTCAGCTCAGGTGGCACATCTCCGCGAGTCGGCTCGTCCGAGCTGAAGGGATCGACCCCAAGGTGGTTCGTCAGATCGGCGGAGATCATCGACAGGCGGAAGGCGCTGTGATGTGACATGGAAATGGCGCATTCTCGCCCGTCCCGGAACATGTGAATGAAGCGGGCATCTGGGAAATTGGCCATCAACTCATCCAGATTCACCAATATGCTTCCGGACCTTTCGACCCAAACCTTGCGGTCGAAGCGCTGACGGAGCCAATCGAACAGTCGCAGATAGTGCTGACCGACGGAGTACGAGCCCTGGGTCATCACGTATTCGTGGATCTCGTCATAGAGGGCCTCGGGCTCGTCGGTGAGGTGGGGGAGGGCGGTCAGGAGGATCGGTGGCACACCAGTTTCGGCGGTGAAGCGCCGACCCGGCCCAGGCCGGTAGAGCACCTCGTGGAAGGGGATACCCAACCTGTACATCATTGTCATTCGCTTTCGAGGAGTGCTGAGCAGCGCCCAGAACTGCGGACCCTGGATGGGGCCGGCGCCGGCAAATGCACCTGGCATCAGCATGATCAAAAACTCCGACAGGCTGAGGATGTCGGGATGAAGGCGGAGCATGTTGGAGAGGAGAGTTGATCCGCAGCGTCCGCTGGACACAACAAAGACCGGCCCTGCTGCGCGCGGTTCGTCGGGCCCTGGCGACGCGACGGTCGAAATTACAGGGTCCGCCGGCGGCTGAGACAGCCTTGCCTGGGCGGCGCCGGCAGCCTTCTCCCAGGCTTGTCGGGCGCGCTGGTTGCCTGGGTGGGCGGCGAGCGCCCTGTCGGCCAGCCCCAACGCTTCACGGTAATTGCCCAGCTTCACCTGGTTTTCTGAAGCGAGGAGCGTGGCGTGGAGACCAGTGAGTAGCGGGTTGTGCTCATGCGTTCCGTAACTCTCTCTACCGCAGGACTGGGCGACTTCCAGCAGCTTGATGATGTCGGCCGGCCGCTCGCCGAGCATGTTCTTCAGGTCGGCGAGCATCACGTACGCTTCGCCGAATCGCGGACAGAGACCAATGGCTTGAAGGGCCGCCTGGCGCGCGCCCTCCGTGTCGCCCGCCGGAACCAGGCTCTTGGCGACCTCCATCCAGCCTTCCCACTTCTCCTCGACAGGGATGTGCGGATGCTTCGCCAGGAACTGGCCGAGCATCCAGTTCGCGGCCTTCGCGAACTGACCCTGGGCGGACAGGGACCGGCCGACAAGGAAGCGAGCCCGCGCGAGATCCGCGTCTGGCCCTCCGGTGGTTAGCAGCTGGCGCAACCAGGCCTTGAGCATGGGAGCGTTTCGCCGGATCGAACGTCCTGTCTCGCCCTGTCGGTGAGCGACGCCGATGTCGAGCACGGCCACGGCCTTGAGGTCCTTGACCTCTTTGCTTTGAGAGACAAGGACCTCATGGACCGGGAAGCGCCACCGCCAGCTGTCGGGCCGACGCACCAGCCTCTCCTTGGCGATGACCGACGAAGGGTTGCCGAACTCGTCAGTCCTCAACAGGTAATCGACCATCCAGACATCGAGATCTGGGGAGTAAGAGGCAAGCTTCCTGAAGGCTGCCGCGGTCGCCTCCGATGAAGCCTTGACCCGCTTCCGTTCCTCCAGGTGCACCACCATGTCGTCACTGTCGAGCCACAGGGCGTGCGTTGTCGTGAGGTGTCCGAACGATTCGTTCCGAGCGGCGGCGAAGCCCCAGTCGTCAAGGCCATAGCCAGCGGGACGGGGCCGCCACTTGAACTCATGCAGCTCGAAGGGCGGACCCAGTTTCTTGACATGGGCCCGAGTCCCATCGCGCGATCCGGTATCCACCACCACGACCTGGTCGAGGCCTGATACCTGTTCGAGCAGCTCCTTGAGGTTGGCCAGGCTATCGCGGGTGATGATCGCCGCGCCGATGGTCACGGGCTCAGTCATCGGCCGAGACCACTCGATTGCGGCGACCGAGGGCAGCCATTTCTAGCGGCGGTCATCAGGCCCAGAAGGATACCAACCACTTTGATTACGATTCTGTCTTCGTGAACATCCTGCTTATCACCGCCGACCAGTTGAGAGCTGACAGTCTTGGCGTTTACGGCAACGCTGTCTGCAAGACACCCAACCTCGACCGCCTGGCGTCGGAGGGTACGCGTTTCACGGCCTGCCGGTGTCAAAACCCATACTGTCAGCCCTCTCGCGCGACGATCCTGACCGGCACCTACCCCTCGACCCATGGCGTTACGACGACGGGAGTCGACCTGCCGGCCGACATGATCAATCGTTCGGTCTCGGCGCACTTGACCTCAAAAGGCTTCCGGACCGCTCTATTCGGCAAAGGCCATTTTGCCTCGGCGTTTCCCACCTATCCGACCCGCCAGGTCGAATCGGTCGAAGGGTCCGCCCTCGTCGCGCCCGAGTGGTTCGGTCCATATGCCGGCTTCGAGCATGTCGAGCTGGTTCTGTTCGGCCACAACATTCGCCTCGCTCCAGGGATGGGCTCATGGCGCTGGTGCTTCGGCCCTCCCCCGTTCGGCCTCCACTACGCTCGCTGGCTTTACCGCGATGGCGACAAGCGTGGCCGTGAACGCCTTCGCCTGATGCAGCCCGAAGCGTCGAAGCAGCACGTGGAAAAGATCCAGACCTGGCACAGCGCGCTGCCGGCCGAAGACCACACGTCGACGTGGATCGCCGACCGGGCGGTCGGGTGGTTGAAGCGTATCGAGCAGCCGTTCTTCGCCTGGGTCAGCTTCTGCGACCCCCATCAGCCGATGGACCCGCCGGCCCCATGGTCGACGCTTTACTCGCCTGCCGATGTCGCATCGGGCCTTCCCGAGCTCAAGGCCGGCGAGCTCGACAACAAGCCTCCGGCTCACGCTGCCTGGGCCGCCGGCCTGGGTGGGACGGCGCTGGAGTGGGCGAACCCGGGGGGCGCCAAGCTGAAGCCCGAAGGGCTGGCGATCATGACCGCGGCTTACTACGGGATGGTCGGCTTGATCGATGCCCAGGTCGCTCGCATCCTTAGCGCGCTGGACGAGCGTGGCCTGGCGGGTGACACGCTCGTCATCTTCACGAGCGATCACGGTGCGCTGTTGGGAGAGCATGGGCAGGTGTTCAAGGGCCCGGTGCACTACGAGGAGCTGCTTCGAGTCCCGCTCATCGTCCGAGGCGATGGCTACAGCGCAGGGTCAGTCGTCGACGAACCTGTCGGCCTGGTCGACCTCGCTCCAACGATGCTCGACGCCGTACAGGTGGAGACGCCTGACTGGATGGAGGGACGGCCCTTGCTTGAGGGTCCGCGCGAGTACGTCCTGACCGAGAACGACCACGAAGCCGGTTTCCGAATTTCATTACGAACCCTTACGACCAAGCGATACAAGATCACCCGATACGTAGGTCGCGAGGGCGTTGGCGAGCTCTACGACCTTCAGGAGGATCCTCACGAGCTGGTCAACCTGTGGGGTTCAGAAGACCACTGGCAGGTGCGGTCCGAGCTTCTCGCTTTGCTCGATGAGACGGCCAACCGCAGCGTCCGCGCGGAGCCCAGGGTCAGCATCATCGGCTGACAGGGGTCGCTTTGCGGCCCTTGCCTGATGGCCGATGACGATTTTAGTCGGTCTAGTGACAGCGTCCACGAGCGATGTTATAGTCCGCGGGAGACTGCATTCGGAGCCGCGGTGAAGCCGCGGCCAAATCGGAGGATGCCCATGGCGAAGACACCGACACCTTCAAAGCCGGCCCGTACGAAAGCCGAGATTATTGCTCAAGCCCAAGCTCTGAGAAGGCCCGCGCGCCCAGCTCTAAACCTGACTGCGGTAAGCATGCGCCAGGCGGTGGCAAAGCCGAACGCAGCCCGGGCGGCTCGTGTCGCGAAGCTCCTGAAATCCTTCGGCGCCTGATCGCCGGCCAAATTCGCGCTTGTTAAGGAGGACGTAAACTTGGCGACCACTCAAAAAGAGATTGGTGCCGGCGAGGACCTTGAGCAGCTCAGGGCCCTGGTCGCGGAGCAGCAGCAGAGACTGGATGCCCTGGAGGGCCGTGCGGTATCGCCGCCGAACGGTGGCGATAGCAATGAAAAGCGTTCGACCCGGCGCCAGATGCTGAAGCTCGCTGGTGCAACCCTGGCCGGCGCTGCGGGCTCCGCCGCGCTGCGGGCGATCCCCGCCTCGGCGGCCGACGGTAGCACGGTGCTCGTCGGGGCGATCATTGGTGAGCAGACGGGGGCCCTTACGGCGGTCAGCTCCCTTAGTTACGGTGTTACGACTGGCGCTTTTGGCCAGTTGGCGGGATGGGCCTATGCAGGCACGGGCGTGTATGGATATGTAGAGACTGGCGGCGGCCAAGGCGTGCGCGGTAGGGCGGGGTCGTTGGCCTCCGGCGGTATCGGCGTCAATGCCATAGGTGCTGGGGCCGGCTCAATCGGCTTACAGAGTTATGGCGTCCAGTACGGAGGGTTGTTCAGTGCCCCGGCCGCCGTCGTCACCGTTTTGGCTGTGTCCGGGAGCGGGAGTACTGGCGAACTCGGCGATGGAACCACGGGTGTCGCCGGGAGAAGCTCGACTGGGATGGGCGTCTATGGCTACACAAGCTCCACAGGCTCTAAGGCGGTCTACGGATACACCGCCGCGGCTGGCTCTTCGGCCCTCCAGGGCCGCAGCATCAACAGTTACGGCGCGTTGGTACGGGGCAGGACTGGGCTCCTTGCCATAAGCAGCGGAGTGGGTTTTCCCGGCGCGATCGCAGTCGGGGCCAACGGTGGACCGGACCTCCTGCTGAACGGCCTTGGGCGCTTGGTCCAGTACTGGTACGGATACGGGGGCACATTCGGAGGACCGAACTTCACCCCAAGTGCGAACTACTTCGAGACGGTCCGCAACCGGGATGGCGCGATGTGGCAAAGCCGAGGCAACGGTAGCGGGGCTACTGGGCAGGCCGCTTGGAAGCGTATCAACGCCGTCCGGGTTGACAGCGCTGATGGCACGGGCGCACCCTTCGCGCCGTTCCGCCTCCTCGATACTCGCAGCGGTGCCAGGAAGGCGGTGGGCTCGACGACCGTTGTCACAGCGGCCGGCGCCGGCACTGGGGCCTCGACCATACCGGCCGACGCCGTGGCCGTCATCGGCAACCTCACCGCGACGGCGTACACGGGTCCTGGCTTCCTATCCATTGCGCCGGCGGGTGTGTCAGTCACCACCTCCGCCGTCAACTTCATCACGGGCCAGGGCGCGATTGCCAACAGCTTCATCGTGGGGTTGGGCACCGGAGCGACGAACGGCGGCAAGCTACAGGTGAAAGTCGCCGGCCACCCGAGCCACTTCCTCATCGACATCACCGGGTACTTGCAGTAAGGCAGGGACTTCCTACCAAGAGGGGCGCCTCGCGGCGCCCCTCTTTTTTTGCTCCACACATGGCGGGCCGCGCCGCGCCGGCTACGAGACCGAGAAGCTCCACGTGCGCAGCACGTTGTTGACCGTCACCGTCACGACGTAGGTGACGCCGGGCTGCAGCGGTTTCTGCGGGACGATGATCACGCCGCCCCGCCACTTCAGATAGCTGCCAACCGCGGTGTTGCTCGAGTCGATGACACAGTGTGCGAGCGCGGTTCCGTTGCCTGTGAATGTGGAGCCCGATTTGGCGCTCGTTGCCACATTGCCCCCGACCTCGACGAACACCGGGAGCCCTACCGTTCCGCTGTATCCGGAGCATGCCTGGAGCGGGCTAGGAGATTCGTTGCCGCTGTAAGTGGTCAAGGGCACGGTCTTACCGTTCCCGGGCCAAAAGACCGGATATGTACCGCCAGAGAACGGATTCCCGCGGCTGGTGTCCAGGGTGAACCCGGCGTTCCACCCTGAAGCCCTGGTCTCGCGGTAGGCCCCAAAGCCGGTCGTCGTCAGGCGCGGGTCCATCATCGCCATGGCGTGAAATGGCGCGCCCATCCACCAGTCGACGGCCGAGGTGTCCGAGGTGCCGGTGGTCGAGCTAACCGCGATGTTGCCGCTGTTGCCGGCCAGGTCGCCGGCGGTCGTGTAGTAGGGAGTGCCCGGCGTCTCGTCGTGGGCGGCCAGGTTGTTCTTGACCATCCACTTCGAGTGCAGGTAGTCGCCCGTGCTCCATGTCGCGTTCTCTTTGACCTTGGGTAGTCCAGCGGTTGACCGCCAGTAGTTCAAGCGCGCCAGCCATGGTGGAGCGGGGCATACGTTGTCGACGGGAGGAGCAGCCGCCGCGATCGTCACTGCGGGACCGCTGAACCAGCCGACCACGTCCATGATCACGTCGGTGCAGCCATTGCCGTTGGCGATGTCGACGCTGCCGGTGGGCCCGACCTGCACGATCGTGGGGTTGGGCACAGTGCCGCCCTGGGGCCAGTTCAAATCGGACGTTGCGGGTTTGGCCGCGGTGTCGGGCCATGCGGCCAGGGCGCCAGCCGTTGTCGTGTTGGTGACAGTCAGGTTCGCCACCACGGCGGTGGGGGGGTTGGGATCAGTCATGGCCGGCACGCCGCCGAGACCTGCAACCCCGACCACCCGCCCGGAGTTCGGCCCCCATGGCAACGCGAAACCACCGGTGCCGCTCCTGCTGTCGAGGATTCGCGCTGGCGTCAATGGCGTGAACCAGCTGCCTGTGCCGCCCGCGGTGGAGTCGGTGAACCAGCCGTTCACGTCGGCGACGACATCAGTGGTTCCCGCGGGGTTGAAGATGCTCACCTGGCCGCCGGTTCCGACTCCGACCATCACGCGGTTCGGGATGGACTCGCCGGCGTTGAAATTCAAGTTGGACGCATTCGGGGTCGCGACCCCGGTTGGAAATACCGTCAGAAACCCGGTCGCGGTTGGGCCGGTTGCCGTGATATTCATGACGACAGAGCTGACCCCGCCTGAAGGGACGCCGCCTCGCCCAGTCACCTGCAAATCAAGTGTCTGGCCTGCAGAGAGCTTGGCGACGGGCGCGCCGATGCCGCTACGTGTATCCAGCAGCCGGGCCGGAACCAGCGGGTTGAAGAGGCCATCAGGGCCTGGCGATACATCCGGAGTGGAGTAATAGCCGGCGACGTCGAAGATGACATCGGCCGAGCCGCGTGGGTTGTAAGCGCTCGCGGCGCCCGCACCGAGGCCCACGGTGACCAGCTTGGCCACGGTTTGCCCGGCGACCCAGTTGAGGTTGGACGCAAGTGGGAGTGCTACGCCTGCCGGAAATACCGTCAGGAAGCCCGGCGCTGTCGTGTTGGTGACCGTGACATTGAGGACGACAGCGCTGACCGAGGTGGGGGGGACCCCGCCCTGACCGGCGATCGGGACATTCAGCGTGGTGCCTGGGCCAAGAGTCCCGCCTCCCGATCGGGTGTCGAGAATCCGGCTCGGGGTGAGCGCGTGGAATGTCCCGCCCAGGGCGACGGCCGCACTGGCTTCTTGAGCATGTAGGGCTGGGAGGGCTGCCGCCAACAGAGCGCCGGCGAGCACCCGGGCGAGGCTCAGCCTCACCCCTGACCTTGACCTGAGCACTCCCCGGATTAACGGACGGCGGCGGTTTCTCTTGTTCTTGGGTCCTTCCGGCCCGCGCGGATGCCCTACCTAGCGTGTGCCGGGCGTGGGGCTGGGCGCGCCCGGATTGGCCGGATCTCTGGTCGGGGTGGGCCGTGGAGTTGACTGTGGGACTGCTGATCGCAGAATCGGGCCGGCGATGGCGAAGTTCTGCGTCACCCAGTTAGGGTTGCTGGCAGGGACGCTGGGGAGGGTCAGGGCCTGGTTGGAGCCCCACACCACGTTTGCGTTTAAGGGGTCTGGCGACGCACCCGAGTAGTCTCCCCAGCGGCAGGGCTCGCCATGTCCCGTGAAGTTGCAGCTGAAGTCCCTGTCGCCCGCCGTGCTCGACACGAGCACAGTCTCGCCGGGATTCATCTGGCCCAGCGGCGTCCCGAGCATCCTGCCCTGCGTGGCGATAACCGGGTCTGTGCCGGAATTCGTTCGGTTGTAGAAGATAACAGCGCCATCTCCATCGGACCGCGGCGAAATCGCGCCGTTGAAGACAAAATCGGTCGAGCTGGCGATGTCACCTTCTTGCGTCAGGGTCGGCACCGACGATGCGACCTGGATCTCGTACCAGGTGACTTTGGAGCGGCCCCCTGCGCCGTTGACAGTGTGCTGCGTGTAGATCCCTGTTGTGGGGTCACCGACGGCTTGGGTCAAGCGGCCATCGAGAGTGTCGATCCCGAAGGTGGACCCGTTGAGGTTGGGTGCGGGCGCCGGTACCGAGTAGCTGTTGACAGTGAGGTCGCCATCATGGAAGAAGATTCCGCTGCCATCGACGTGAAACACCGCCAGCCTGGTCTGTGGCGTCGCTGGCGGGCCGGACGGATCGTAGGCTGAGACCACGTAGCCGTTGCTGGCGTTGGTGCTCGTGTTGACAGGTACCGGCGTGGAGGTCAGCGTCGTTCCGTCGCCGTTCTTGAGCGGCGATAGTGCGGTACCGACGAAGTTCACCGCCGGCGCAGCACAGGTCGTAGCGCCGGGCGCGGGGGTCTGCATCCAGGTGATCTGCGCGGTGACGAATGGATTGATGCCGGTATCGCTGAAGTTGTTGGTGCCGACGATCATGTATTTGCTGCTGTGGCCGAGCTTGGGGTAATCGGACAGCACGCCTGGCGTGCTCACGCTGAACCTGCACCAGCCGTTGATGAGGTCCGAAGGATCGGGTGTCTTCGACCAGCCGTAGAGGAACTTGTCCGAGCCAATGCTGCACCCGAGAACCACGTAGAGCCACCGCTGCGAAGAAGAATCCCACTGGATTTGAGGATCGCAAAGGGGCACGGTGGAGGGAGTTCCGCCGACGCCGAGCCATGGGTTGAACGAGGCTTTGGCCACCAGGCTTAGATCGCTCCGGCTGTACACGCCGATGACTGAGTTGACGATTTCGACGTAGTAGTTCGGCCCGATCGACCCGGTGCTGTCGGGGGGTGCAGTCTGGAAACTACCGTTGTCCACGAAACTCAGACCCGGTTTGTTGAGGCCATTGAAAACGGCGTTGGCAGTCCTGGTCGATGGCAGGACCAGCGATGGACCGATTGCAAGTTTGGGGCTACGGGCCACGTTGCCGCGAATTGGCAGGCGAGGTTTTCTGAACTTCGCCGATGCGGCGGCAGAAGCGGCGGACCGCGTCCCCGATGAAGGGGAGATGGTCCCCGACGGCGCGGCGCCGGTGGTGACCAGTAGCAGCGCCGCTAGAAGTCCCGGTATGGCCCTTGTCGGCATTGGGACAGCCATCCTAACCCGGGAACGGTGCAATCTGCACCATTGGCGACCTGTTGGGGTCGGCAGTGGCGAGGACTGGCTGAGCTGATCTTTCAGAGCACGGGCTTCGGTATCAACCATTTCGCGGCCCCGCCCGGGACCCATTCGACACCGGGCGTCGGGGTTGCGATTTCACTCGGGCCTATAGTGTTCGCCGTATTGGCGCTTCGCCGGCGCCGGAGCGTGGAGGAGTTAAGTGGCCACAACCAGGCGTGAACCAGTGAAGCCGTCCGGCCCAGCGCGCAAGACCGAGCGCTCGGCACCGAGGCTATCGCCCGCCCACCCCAACGGATTGAAGAGCAACACCGGGGCCGGCCGAGAGGCCGCTCACCAGAGCCAATCGCGCTACACCGCCAAGTAATAAGGAGAGTGAGACACATGGATCGCACCCAGGAGCTGGAGGAACGGGTTCGGAACCTAAGCCAGACCATCGAAGAGATGCGAAGCCGCATGGCGAGGCTGGAAGGTCGGGACCCGGCCTTGGCGGTCGAGAAGCACAGCGACCGGCGCGGATTCCTTAGGCTCGGTGCGGGCGCGGTCCTTGGAGCCCTTGGTTGGGCCGCGGTGAGAGCGGTCCCGGCCTCCGCGGCCACCGGCGGAAGCATGGTCCTGGGCAACCCCAACTCGGCCGATGCTGCAACCACTCTTATAACCACCGGCGCCGACCCGCAAGTGCTTGGGGTCGAGGCCGCCGGCACTACCTGGGTCGAGGGAACCACAGGGACCTTCACGGCCCCACTCCAGGGCCTGGGCACCGGTCAGGGCGCTAGCACAACTTTGGTCGACGGCGTCGATGGCTGGGCCGGCGGAACCAAGGGCGCTGGGGTTTATGGCCTCTCCGACACCGGCTATGGAGTCATCGGCGAGAGCAACCAGGGCATCGGCCTCTACGCGCGCACCTCGGGCCGCATTCGCCAGGACGGCCTGCTCGCTGCTGGGCTGCCTGGGTATATCCCCAACCCGTTCGAGCAGGTCCGCGACCTGAACGGTGTGTTGTGGATTTCCGACGTGACCGGAGCGTGGCGCCGCGTGAATACCGTCCGCGTCGACGCCGCCGATGGCTCGGGCGTGCCCTTCGCCCCGTTCCGCGTCTTCGATACTCGCCTCGCGGGTGGCGCCAGGAAGGGAGCGGGGACGACGACGGTCATTCCGATCGCAAATCAGGGCGCAGGAGCATCGAACATTCCCCTCGACGCCGTAGCCGTCATGGGCAACCTGACTGCGACCGCCTACACAGGAAGTGGTTTCCTGGCCCTTTCGCCGGCGGGCGTCGCAGTCACCACCTCGAGCGTCAACTTCATCACTGGCCAAAGCGCCATCGCCAACAGCTTCATAGTGGGGTTGAGTGGAGGCAGCGTGCAGGTGAAGGTCGCCGGCCACGCGACCCACATCGTGATCGACATCACGGCATACATCCAGTAAATCGGCAGCGTCGATCCTGGCGCCTCAGGCGGTGGGCGTCTCGGGAGGCTGAGCACTGGCGCGTACTTGTGCTCGGCTGGGCCACATCCGCGTCGCCGCGATGAGCAGGAAGACACCGAAGAGCGCGCCCAGAGCCCTTGCCGGCAGCCACAGGGCGAGCGCGGAGCCAACGATTGCGGCAGGCACCCCGGCGACGGCCATCCACGAGGCCGCGCGGACGTCTACATTGCCGTTCCTGTTATGGGTCAATGCCCCGATCGCGGCGGTGGGGAGCATGGCGATCAGGGATGTGCCCTGGGCAATCCGTTGCCCGATTCCAAATCCGAGCGCCAGCAGCGGCACCACCATGACTCCGCCGCCCACTCCGGTCAGGCCACTGACCACCCCGATCGCCAGGCCGCCCGCGGTCATGAGCGCGTAATCCTGCGGCCCGAATGTCGCCGCGGCCGTCCCGATCAGATGTGGTGCGGTACCGAGCAGCACGTCGTAAAGCTCCTTGAGACCGGCACCGAATAGCAGGATCGCAACTATCACCTTGAGAGCGCGGTCGGGAATCCTCTGCGCTGCAAGCGAGCCGAGAAGAGCCCCGACCACGCCGCCGGCCGCCAGGAAGAAAGCCACGCTGAGGTCGGCCTGGGGTGCGCTCGAGCCGAAGTAGTAAGTCGCCCCGGCGACGATGGCGATGGGCAGGATGGCTGCCAGCGAGGTGCCAATCGCCCGATGCTGGTCTCGCTTTGCCCAGATGACCTGAAGCGGCACGAGCACGAAGCCGCCTCCGACACCCAGCAGGCCGCCGGCAAGCCCTGCGATGCCGCCGATCGCCGCATCGCGGCGAGGATTCGAAGGTTGGTCGCCGATCAGCGACTCACGAAAGCCGGCCGACGTAGAGGTTCACCACCTCCTCATCATCCAGCAGTTCCTTGCCGGGGCCCTCGAGGCGATTCTTTCCGAGCACGAGGACGTATGCCCACTGGGCGTGCTTGAGCGTCTCGCGCGTGTTCTGCTCGATGACGAGCACTGCAACACCGGTGGAGCGTATCTGCTCGATGCGTTCCCAGATGAGTCCCTGGAATTTCGGCGCCAGGCCGGCGCTGGGCTCGTCGAGGATGAGCACAACGGGATCGACCATCAATCCTCGAGCGAGCGCGAGCATCGTTCGTTGGCCTCCGCTCAGCGTGCTGGCTTTCCTGTGCGATGAGGCCGCGAGGTCCGGAAAGAGCTTGAAAAGCTGCTCGATCCTCTCGCGCACTCCACCCTTGCGGCTGTAGCCGCCCATGTCGAGGTTCTCTCGGACGGTGAGGTCTGGGAAGACGTTCGCCACCTGTGGCACGTACGCGAGCCCCTTGGAAACGAACTTCTCGGCCGGCTGGCCGGTCACATCCACTCCCATGACCTTCACGGTGCCCGACGTCGGTCGGATGAGCCCGGCGATGGCTTTCAGCAGCGTTGATTTGCCGGCCCCGTTGGGCCCGACGATGGCGGTGATCGCGCCTCGCCTGGCATTGATGCTGACGCTGTCGATGACCGGAGCTCCGCCATAGCCGGCTGTCAAGACATCGACCTCGAGGACAAGGGCGTCAGCAGTGCTCACTGTCTGACCTGCTCGCCGAGATAGGCGTCGACAACGTCCGCGTTGGACCGCAGCGACTCGAACGGACCTTCGGCGATCACGGTGCCCTGGGCCATCACGATGACGTGATGGGTGACGCGCTCAATGAATGGCAGATTGTGCTCGACGACGATTACCGATGTTCCGCTCGCGATGAAGCCCTCGATGGCGAGGGCCATTCGCTCGCCGAGCACCGGATTCACGCCGCCCATCGGTTCGTCGAGGATCACCAGCTCGGGAGCGGCCATCCGGATGCGGGCGAACTCCACGAGCCGCTTCTGCCCGCCGCTCAAATTTCCGGCTCGCTCGTTGCGAAGTGCGCTCAGGCCGAACTCGTCGAGGATCTCGCGGGCTTGAATCAGCTCGTCCTCGGCCTTGACGCGGTGCGCTCGTCCGAGCCCGACCAGGCCGCTGAACAAACCTTCGCGCCCTGGGTCCCAACGCGCCATCACGACGTTTTCGAGCACGGTGAGCCCAGGCCACTCGCGAGGGGACTGGAACGTGCGGATCAACCCGAGGCGTGAGATCTGATGGGGAGGAAGACCCTGGATCTCCCTACCCTTGAAGAGCACGGTCCCGCTGTCGGGCAGCTTGAAGCCGGAGATGAGGTCGATCGCCGTGCTCTTGCCTGCGCCGTTGGGACCGATGAGGCCTGTCACCTGTCCCAATGGAGCTTCGAACGAGCAGGCGTCGACCGCGATGACGCCTCCGAACCGTTTCGTCAGGCCGCGGACCTCGAGAGCCGGGCCTGCAGTCGGCGTTGTCACGCGGTCAGTGGCGCTACGTCGGTGGCCGGTTGTGCAGGTTGCCGGTCGACGAAGCGGCGCTCCGGAAGCAAGCCCTGCGGCCTGAAGCGGAGGAAGAGCACCAGGACCAGGCCGATGATCGCTCCGCGCGCTGCAAGCAGCACCTGTGGATGGTCGGTGTTGAACGCGCCAACCCCTGGCAGCGACGGCAGGAAGCGCGTCGACTCATTCACGATGAGGCCCATGATCAGCACGCCCAGGGCCACGCCCCTGATGTTGCCGCGGCCGCCCACGAGCACCGCTGAGTAGAGAACGATGACCTCGATCGGCGACCAGGCTGAAGTATTGAACGCTGTCAGGTACGCGGCGAAGAGCGCTCCGGCGAAGCCGCCCAGGGCCGCGCCGAGCAGGTAGCCCTTCAACTTCAGCCGGTAGATGTCCCGTCCGAACGCCGCTGCGGCACGCTCGTCCTCGCGCAGCGTCCGTAAAGCCATGCCGAATCGGCTGCTCGAGACGCGGGACATCAAAAAGTAGACGAGGGCGAACATCACCAGGCACAGCCCCATCAAGAAATACTGGTAGGAGAAGTAATCGAGACCGAACCAATCACCCATCGGGTCGAAGAGACCCGACAGTCCGTTGTATCCGTCAAATAGCGGGACGAACTGCCCGGCGAAGACGTACATGACGTAAACGGCGCCCAGCGTCACGATCGAGAAATAGATGCCGCGAAGGTGGCCCAGCGCGATTGATCCGACGACCAGCGCGACGGCCATTGCCGAGATCACCGCGATAACCACAGCGAGCGGATACGGCAGCGTCGCTCCGAGGATGTATTGGGCCGGCGCAATGGGCGCTCCGATGGTGAGGACGAGGGTCATATAGGCGCCGACTGCGATGTAGCCGTAATAGGCAAGGTCGAAGTCGCCTGACCAGCCCCAGATGACATTGAGCCCGAGAGCCATGATTCCGAAGATCGCGCCCTCGGTGAGGACGGAGACCAGGTACGCGCTCATTCGAAGACCGTTCTGCGGGCGTTGGTGAACAGGCCGCGCGGTCGAAACAGGATGACCAGCGCCAGGATTCCGAACGCGATCGCGAGGTTGTAGCTCGCGCTGATGTAGCCGCCGACAAATGGCACCGGAAGCGCGGGCACCACCTCGAGGACGATGCCCACGATCACAGCGCCGGCCATGGTGCCGAAAGCCCGGCCGAGACCTCCCGCGACCGCGGCGGTCAGCGTGATGAGAAAGAACCCGAAGCCGAAGTACGGGGTGAAAGACCCAACAGTCTCAGCCAGGACGAACCCCGCATATCCGGCGATCAGGCCGGCAAGAAAAAAAGTTGCGGCCGCCACCCTCGTGGCGTTGATGCCTGTGACGCGTGCGAGCTCGCGGTTCTGCGACACCGCCCGCAGCGCCTTGCCGAATTTCGTCCGCGAGATGATGAAGAAGAGCACGACGGTGATCGCGATCGCCGAAATGACGATCTGCTGGTCGAGAGGGTTCAGCAGGAAAGGGCCGATCTGCTGAGGGGCACCCGGATCGAGGTTGTAGGCGACGTTCGATGCGCCGAAGATGATGACCAGCACGTTCTGGATGACGAAAGACAACCCGAGCGTGGCGATGAAGATGACGGTCGGGCTCGCGCCGAAATGGATGAAGGGGCCGATAACGCTCGAGTACATCGCCAGCGCAGTCAACCCGCCCGCGAGCGCGGCGGCGAGCGCGGCGGCCGGTGCGCTTCCGGTCCTCTGGTGCACCAGGTACGCCGCATACGCACCTATCGTCAGGATCTCGCCGTGGGACACGTTCGCGACGTTCGTCACCCCGTACTGGAGGGTGAACGCGACCGCCGAGAGCGCGAGGATCGACGCCGTGACGATCCCGAACCCAAGCGTCAGTAGAGCTGCGTGCACGGCCCAACCTCCATTTTGGCGTGGTGCAACGGTCTCAGCGAGACAGCTCGGTCAGTCGATTCTCCGTCTGTGGCTTATGGCGTCGCCGCGGCCAGCGCCGCAGCATCCAACACCTGCACCTGCACCTGCGCGCCGACGACGCTCTGCTGGAACGCGGCATAGGGTCCGAACACGTTGTGGAAGCTGTTGTAGTCAAGCGGACCGCTGGCGCCGTCGAAGTTGATCTCCGTGCCGGCCTTGATGAGCGCCAGGCACGACGGGTACGTGTAGCACTGCGTGCCAGGCGGATTGGTCACGCTCGTCATGGCCGCGTTGATGTCCGGGCCCAGGATGCTGTTGGCCTTGTCGATCGCCAGCGCCTGGCTGATGACCGCGTCGTAGGCGTAGTTGGCGTTTCCAAGTGGCTGCTGATTGGCTCCGGGGACCACCAGCGCAAATTGCTTGAGGAACTCATCGGTCGCCGCGCCTGAGACTGACACTCCGTAGACGGAGATGAGGTGGTCGTGCGCCACCTGGTTGCCGATGGCCTTCAAATAGTCGCTGCCACCCGTGACGTCGGTCCCGACGAACGGGATCGCAAGGTTGTCGAGGGACTTGAAGTTTCGGAACAGCACCGCGGCCGTCGGGGCGTCGGTCTGCGTGAAGATCACATCAGGGGCGTCGGCTATCACCTGCTGGACGGTGGTCAGGTAGGAAGTCTGGGCGGGGGCGATGGTGTAGGCCTTGACCACAGTGCCGCCGAGCTTGGTGAACGTGGCCGTGATCGGCGGCGGGAACGTCTGCGCCGCGATGTCCGAGTAGAAGATGAGGTCTGCCTTCTTGTACCCCTTGTTGTAGGCGTACAGCGCCATGGCGACGCTCAGCTGCGAGTCCGAAGGGCTGTCCCTCCACAGATACGCGTTGGCGTTCTTGTCGAACAGGGTGCTGCCGCCCTGGAACTGGGTGGTGATCTTGGCCGAAGTCACGATCGGGGTCACGGCGGCGATCTCCTGCGTCTCGGGGCCGATGATCCCCACCACGTTGCTGTTCGCGAGCAACGCTCGGGCCGCGACCGCGCCGTCGGCCTCATCGCACTGGGTGTCGGCGTGCTGGAGCACGAGCTGCTGGCCCAAGATGCCGCCACCGGCGTTGATCGCCTTCTGAGCGACCTGGGAGCCCTGAAGCATGGCTGCGCCGAGGCTCGATAGGCTGCCGGTGAAGCAGGAAAGCACGCCCATGGTCACCGGGCCGGTGGGGAGATGTGAGGTGGAGGTGCTGGTGCTGCCGCACGCTGCAAGAACGAAAGCTGTTGTGGCGAGGCTCGCCATCAGGCGCCCTGGGCCTGAGTTTCGCTTCGTGTTTGCGTTGACGAGGTTCATCGTGTGTGGTACCTCCAAACCGTCCCAGTGCAGCCGCGTTCCGGGCGAGATTAGTCCAGCCCTGCGGCATTGTCAATGGTTGGACCACTGGACCTGTGTGCCTGTTAAACTCCGCCCCGATGGGCGCGCCACCCGCCGCCTCGCTTCGCCCGCTCGAGCGCAGCCGTCTTTACGAAGACGTGGGCGAGAGGCTGGCCGAGTTCGTCAGGGAGTCGGACATGGCACCGGGTGCCCAGTTCCCGACGGAGCGTGACCTGGCGCGCCAGCTGCACGTCAGCCGCACGTCGGTCCGCCAGTCCTTTGTCGTCCTCCAGGCGCTGGGCTTTGTCGACGTCCGCCACGGGGAAGGCGTGTTCCTGCGCCGCACACGCGGCTTTGGCGACTCGCTCACGAAGCTGCTCGAACGCCGGCGACGACTTCCGGACGTGCTCGAAGCGCGGGAGGCACTCGAGGTCAAGCTGGCAGAGCTGGCAGCGGCTAACCGGGGTACGGACGATCTCAGCGCCATGAACTCAGCGGTCGCTCGGATGGGGGCGGAGATCAGCACGGGCGGGGTGGGCACCGAAGGCGACGCTGCTTTTCATCACGCCATCGCGCTGGCCGCGCGCAACGAGATCCTGCTGCATCTCATCGAGGCGATGGCCGAGGTGATTCAGGAGTCCCGCATCGAATCGCTCAGCGAACCCGGGCGGCCGCTGCGCTCGCTCGAAGCGCACCGGCGCATTCTCGCCGCCATCGAATCGCGAAATCGCGAGGGCGCTGCCGAGGCGATGCGCCAGCACCTCCGGGTTGTTGCAGACGTCTCGCTGCTCCGGTGGCAACCGGAACCTTCCGACGATGTCGACGCCGGGGACTAGCGTTCCGGAGGGTTCGTCGGGGCGCACCGCCGATGCGTGCGCGAAATGCGGGGCACCGCTGAACCAATTTCGCGTCTGCACCGGCTGCGGACACTACGCATCGCTGACTGCTGCGCAGAGGATCGACCAGCTCGCCGATCGCGGCTCGTTTCAAGAGCACGATCGCCACATATGGGCGGGCAACCCGATCCATTTCTCCTCAGGCGTCACCACGTACGAGAAGCAGCTGGCACAGGCGCAAGCAGCGACCGGCCTCCTTGATGCGGTGGTGACCGGTAATGCGCACGTGATGGGCGTTCGCGTGGTTCTCGTCGTGTTTGACTTCAGGTTTCTCGGCGGCAGCATGGGCAGTGTCGTCGGCGAGAAGGTGGCGCGCGCATTCGGCTCGGGTCGGCGCGAGCGTCTGCCTGTGATCGCAATCTGCTCGTCCGGCGGAGCGCGCATCCAGGAAGGGATGGTGGCCCTGTTCCAGATGGCGAAGACCACGTTGTGCGCCGCGAGGTTGCGGGAGGAAGGTGTTCCGCTGCTGACAGTCCTGACGGACCCGACGATGGGCGGAGTGCTTGCATCATTTGCCAGCATGGGCGACGTCATCCTGGCCGAACCCAATGCCCGCATATCGTTCGTCGGACCACGCGTTCACGAGAAGGCGATCGGTGATCCCGTGCCGCCTGGAACTGCGGAGTTCGCACTTCTTCACGGAACCATCGATGCGATAGTCGAGCGCGAGCATCTGCGTGCGATCCTCGGCCATCTTGCGGCAATGCTCCGTCCGAAGGAGCCGACCCGGGCCAAGGTGCCTGCCGTGCCGAAGCCGTTTCCGCTGGCCGGGTCCGGCCGGCCGGTGTGGGAGACGGTTGAGCTCGCGAGGCATCCCGCACGTCCGACCGGGAGCGACCTCGCCAACCGTGTGTTTCACGATGTTTTCGAGCTGCACGGCGATCGAAGTGGGGAGGACGACGATTCCATCATGGCCGGCATCGGGACGCTCGCCGGCCGCGCCGTCGTGATAGTGGCCCAGAACCGGAACTCCGCGAACGGCGGTCGCACGAGAGCCAGCGGCTACCGCATGGCGATGCGTGCATTCGCGCTCGCCGAACGCTTCTCCTTGCCGCTGATCACCCTCGTTGACACCCCCGGCGCGGCCACCGATGCCGAGGCAGAGGGGGCGGGCATAACCGGGGCGGTGGCCGAGTCGCTGGCGCGACTGGGACGCCTGCGAACAGTGGTTGTGAACGTCGTCGTCGGCGAGGGCGGCAGCGGCGGGGCGCTGGCGTTGTCCGTTGGCGATCGCCTGCTGATGCTGGAGAACGCGATTTTCTCAGTGATCGGACCCGAGGCCGCATCGACGATCCTGTATCGCGACTCGGCTCACGCCCAGGAGGTCGCGCGCCAGTTGAAGCTCACCGCTCGCGACCTGTTTGGACTTCGTCTCGTCGATCGCGTGGTCGCCGAGCAGCCCGTGGCGCATGAGTCGCCCGAGATGATGGGAACGATGGTTCGCCAGGCGCTGGTCGAGGAGCTGGCCGTCCTGGAGCAGGTGCCGATCAAGACCCTCCTGTCGCGGCGAGAAGCCAAGTTCAGACACACGCACGGACTTCGCGGCCGGCTTCAGCTGTTCATGCGGTCCTCGTCGGACGCGAATGCCGCGCAGGCCCAGTAGGCCCGATCATTGCACGCCTTGGCTCCAATGCCGCTCTCTGGCATCCGCGTCCTTGACTTCAGCCATGCGCTCGCGGGCCCCTACTGCACGATGCTCCTCGGCGACCTTGGCGCAGACGTCATCAAGGTCGAGCCACCGGCGGGCGACCACTCGCGGCAATGGGGCCCGCCTTTCATCAATGGCGAGTCCTCCTACTTTCTATCAGTGAATCGCAACAAGCGAAGCATGGTGCTGGATCTGAAGAGTCCTGCCGCACGCGGCGTGGCGGAAGAGCTGGCCATGGTGTCCGATGTCGTCGTGGAGAATTTCAAGCCCGGTACGATGGCGCGCCTCGGACTCGATGCGGAGAAGCTGCAGGGCATGAAGCGCGCCCTGGTTTACGCGTCGATCAGCGGGTTCGGCCAGAGCCAGCCGACGCTGGCAGGTTACGACCAGATCGCGCAAGGTACGTCGGGGATGATGAGTGTGAATGCGACTCCCGACAACCCTCCGACCAAAGTTGGCGTTCCGATCGGAGACATCACGGCCGGGATGTTTGCGTCGCAGGCGATCCTGGCGGCGCTCGTCGAGCGAAGCACGACGGGCAAGGGCCGCTATATCGATGTCGCTCTCAATGACTCGTTGCTCGCGCTGTTCACGTATCAGGCGGGCCGCTTCTTCGCCTCCGGTGAGGTCCCGGTTCAAGAGGGCAACCATCACGCCACGATCGCCCCATATGGCACATTCGCGGTCAGCGATGGGTTCATCAACGTGGCGGTTGCGACCGATGTTCAATTCGTCCGATTCTGTGAGGCGATCCACGCGCCCGAGCTCGCCGCTGATACCAGGTTCGCGACCAACGCCATGCGGCAAGCTGCAAGGTCTCAGCTGGTGGGCGCGATCGAAGGCCATCTTCGTGAAGGCACGCGCGCTGAATGGTTGGCGAGGTTCGAGCAGTTTGGAATTCCCGCCGGGCCGATCCTCGACATCGAAGAGGCTTTTGCCAGCCCGCTCGCGATCGAGCGCGAAATGCGCGTGAAGATCCAACACCCAAAGGCCGGCGAGATCAACCAGGTCGGCGCGCCGTGGAAGATCGACGGTCGGTCCAGCGCGATCCGAATGCCGCCACCCCTCCTGGGGCAGCACACCGCCGAGGTGCTGAGCGAGCTGCTACACCGCAACGCCGGAGACCTGGTTGGCTGATCGGCTCGATGGATCGACCGAAGGCCGCGCAAGCGCGCCGCTCTCGGGCATCCGGGTCATCGAGGTCGGCAACTACATGGCTGGGCCTTTTTGCGGGATGCAGCTTGCCGACCTGGGCGCGGAGGTGATCAAGGTGGAGCAGCCGGTCGGTGGCGACCAGGTACGTTCGTCGGCGCCCCTGATCGAAGGGGAGGGTTCGGCGTTCATGCGCCTGAACCGCAACAAGCGCTCGGTCGCCCTCGACCTGAAGAGCACGTCCGGCAAAGAGGTGTTTCGCAAGCTGGCCGCCACCGCGGATGTCGTGGTCGAGAATCTCCGCCCCGGCACCATGGCCGACCTCGGGCTCGACTACGAGAGGCTGCAACGGCTGAACCCGCGCCTCATCTACGTCGCAGCGTCCGGTTGGGGCCAGGACGGGCCGCTCAGGGATCGGCCCGGGATGGACATCATGGCGCAGGCACGATCGGGGCTCATGAGTATCACCGGCACGCCCGATGGCGATCCGGTGAAGGTCGGCGTGCCGATCTGCGACCTCGTCTGCGCCCTCTACGGAGCGCTGGCCGCGGTGTCGGCGCTGCACGCCAGGCGCGAATCAGGGGTCGGCCAGTTCATCGATGTCTCTCTGCTCGAGGCCGGCGTGTCTTTTGCAATCTGGGAGGCCGGCCTGTTCTTCGCCACCGGCGAGATTCCCAAGGCGTCGGGATCTGCGCACCAGAACGCCGCGCCTTATCAGGCATTTCGTGCGCAGGACGCATGGTTGACGATCGGCGCCACCACCAAACCCAACTGGACGGCGATGTGTGAGGCACTTGGGCTTGCGAACCTGCTGCAGGATGGCCGCTATACGGACGCGAACCTCCGGCATGAGCACCGCGAAGCGCTCGCCGCCACCATCGAGGAGGTCACCATGACCAAACCCGCGGCACATTGGCTCGACCTTCTCGATCAGGCCGGAGTCCCGTGCGCGCCGCTACAGGACTTCGGCCAGGCATTCACGGACCCGCACCTGCTCGCGCGCGATTACTTCTGGGACGCGCCGCACACGACTGCCGGAACAGTCCGCCAGCTGGGTTCGCCGATGCGGTTCTCAGGCACTCCCACGCGGCGCGATCGGGCGGCCCCTCTTCTTGGTGAAGACTCGACCGCTGTGCTGGCGGAGCTTGGATACGACGCCGCTGCGGTGAGAAGCATGCTCGAGCACAAGGTCGTGGGTGTTCCCACGCAATCCCGCCATGAGTGATATGCGCGCGGCCGCGCCCGCCGAGGAGCTGATCGTCGAGCAGCGTGGTCCGATCAGGTGGATCACTTTCAACCGGCCTCATGCGCGCAACGCGTTGACCTGGAACATGTACGACCGGCTGGTCAAGGCGTGCGACGACGTGAACGCCGACCGCAGCGTTCGCGCAGTCGTGCTGACGGGCGCCGGGGGGAAGGCATTTGTCGCAGGCACCGATATCGCGCAATTTCGAGCGTTCAAGACCGAGCAGGATGCGCTCGACTACGAGGCGCGGGGAAACGTGGTCATGCACACCCTCGAGTCGGTGCGCGTGCCGACGATAGCCGCGATAACCGGCGCGTGCACCGGAGCCGGAGCAGCGATCGCGGCGTGTTGCGACCTCCGTATAGGATCGCCGTCCTCGCGGTACGGGTTTCCAATTGCGCGCACCCTCGGCAACTGCCTGTCGATGGCGAACTACAGCCGCATCGCGGCCCTGATGGGAATTCCTCGACTGAAGGACCTGATCATGCGTGCGCGGCTCATGGATGCTCAAGAGATGCTGGCAAGCGGTCTGCTGTCCGAGGTGACGCCTGACGAGCAATCGTTGCCCACCCGCGCGCAGTCGCTCGCCGAGGAGGTCGCGTCGCTGGCCCCGCTGACGCTTTGGGCGACCAAAGAAGCGCTGCGGCGTGTGCGGGAGAAGATGAGCCTGGTGGATGGCGACTCGGACCTGATCCTGGCCTGCTACATGTCTCAGGATTTCAAAGAAGGGATCGAAGCGTTCCTGACGAAGCGTGAGCCGCACTGGAAGGGCGAGTAGGGGTCACGACACCAGCAGCTTGACCACGGCGGCCAGCCCGCCAACGACGATCAGCGTCCGCAGAATGTTCGACGGGAGGCGGCGGCCGACGGACGCCCCGAGCTGCCCGCCCGCGATGCTGGCAACGGCGAGCAGCCCCGCAGCCTCCCACGCGACGTGTCCGAAGACGATGAACACCAGCGAGGCCACCGCGTTGGATATGGCCGCAAGCACATTCCTCACGCCATTGAGGCGCTGGAGGTCGTCTTTGATGAAGACAGACAGGATGCCGATGAAGATCACGCCAACGCCCGCGCCGAAGTAGCCGGCATAGATGGCGGCCATCAAGATGGCCGCGCGCAGAGCCCAGGCGCTGCCCGCGTGGTCGCGATAGCGAGCCAACAGGGCCGACAGACGGGGCTGCGCGATCACAAGCGCGACCGCGAAAAGTACCAGGAGGGGCACGACGCGACGGAAGACCCCTTCGGGCAGCGCCAGCAGGAGGGTGGCGCCGACCACGGCTCCGATCGCTGTCGGGATGGCGAGCTCCAGCAAGCGGTTGCGCTGGCCGGCGAGCTCGCGGCGATAGCCCACCACGCCGCTGACGTTGCCCAGGACCAGGCCGACCGTATTGCTCATGTTCGCCACCACCGGAGGAAAGCCGACGGCCAGGAGGGTGGGGAAGGTGAGGAGGCTGCCAGTGCCGACCACGGCATTCACCATGCCCGCCACGAAGCCGGCCGCCAGGATCGCAAGAATTTCCAGCAAGCTCACGGCGGAAGAGGGTACGCACTTGACACGATGACGCAGTGCGGCGTAAGGTCGTGGCCAATAACGGTACGTATCAGTACTGAAACGTTGTAGCACAGGAGCCAAGAGCCACATGGTTTCGTTCGAGCTGAGTGATGAGCAGCGGGAGATCAGGGACTGGGTCCACGCCTTCGCCGAGAAGGAGATCCGGCCCGTAGCCGTGCAGTACGACGAGGCGGAGGAGTTCCCCTGGCCGGTCGTCAAGAAGGCTGCTGAGGTTGGCCTTTACGGAGTCGATTTCCTCCAGCAGACATACGGCGACCCGACCGGCATCATGCCCGCGTTGGTCGCGGAGGAGCTGACCTGGGGCTGTGCCGGCATCGCGCTGGCCATCCAGGGCACGGGATTGCCGATCGCCGCGATCTTCTCGCAGGGCACGCCCGAGCAGATCGCGACGTGGATACCCGCGTGCTTCGGCACCGTGGAGAAGCCGGAAGTGGGCGCCTTCGCCGTCACCGAGGCCGACGCGGGCTCGGATGTCTCGTCGATGAAAACCCGCGCGGTCAGGAAGAACGGCGACTGGGTGCTCAACGGCCAGAAGATCTTCATCACGAACGGCGGCATCGCCGGAGTTCACGTGGTGGTGGCCGCAGTTGAGCCGGAGCTCGGTACGCGAGGGCAGGCCAGCTTCGTCGTCCCGCCCGGCACCAATGGCATCAGGCAGGGTAAGAAGGAAAGGAAGATGGGGATCAGGGCCTCGCACACCGCCGAGGTGATCCTCGAGGACTGCACGATCCCACTCGAGAACGTGCTTGGTGGGATGGAGAAGCTGGAAGCCAGGCTCGCGCGCGCTCGCGAGGGCACGCACTCGCGCTCGTCGGTCGCGCTCAAGACCTTCGAGCTGTCGCGGCCGATCGTTGGCGCGATGGCGCTCGGGATTGCGCGCGCGGCGTTTGAGTTCGCGCTGCAGTACGCGAAGGAGCGCAAGCAGTTCGGCCGGCCATTGATCGAGAACCAGGCGATCGCGTTCATGCTGGCCGACATGGCGACCGAGATCGAGGCGACGCGCGCCCTCATCTGGCGGGCACTCTGGGAGGGCCGCAATGGCGGTGAGTTCAAAAAGGCCGAGGGCTCGATGGCGAAGCTGAAGGCCGGAGAGGTCGCGGTCAAGGTCACCGACCAGGCGATCCAGATCTGCGGCGGCTACGGCTACATCCGCGACTTCCCGGTCGAGAAGTGGCACCGCGACGCGAAGATCTACACGCTCTTCGAGGGCACGTCCGAGATTCAGCGCCTCGTCATCTCGCGCGCCCTCGCGCACGCCTAGCGTGGCGGTCGCCGCGCCGGCCGGGGCTCAGCAGCGTCGCGCCGCCAGGGTCGACCGGCGGCGCCAGCGTGTCGCCGACGCCGCGCTCCATCTGTTTGCCGTGCAGGGCTACAACGTCACGTCGGTCGACGACATCGCGGCTCGGTCGAAGACGTCGAAGTCGGCCTTCTATGAGTTCTTCAAGTCGAAAGAGGACTGCTTTCGCGAGCTGCTAGTGCAGGAGGGCGGCGCGCTCATCCACGATGTGCTCGCCGAGGCTGCCAGCGGCCACGACCATCACGAGCGTCTGCGCCGGGGAATCACCAAGTTCGTCCAGTCAAGCTTCGAGCGTTCTTCAGTCGCGCGCCTGCTGATCGTCGAGTCGGTCGGCCTGAGCACAGCCGTCGACCAGGTGCGCCACGAGCTGCAGAGCCGGTTTGCGGACGCTGTCGCCGAGGAGGTGCGGCACGCGATGCTCCACGACCCGTTCTATGCGAACAAGGACCCGCAGGTGTTCGGCCGGGCGGTCGTGGGAGCCGTCAACGATGCTGTCGGTTACTTCGTGACCCACCCCGGGGTCGACGCGGACTCTCTCGCCGACAGCCTGTGCCGGATCTTCGCGCCCTAGGACGACGGGAGGTCGGTCGGGCAATGTTCCAGGGGAGTGGGGAACCTCTCTTTGGTGAGCGTCGACCGGCCCTATAGCGCGGCTCGGCCAGTTGACCTACGAACGCCTGTTCGCTATAATAGGGCCACGAACATGCGTACTCTCGCGACCCAGGTCCGGCTGCGGCGGCTCGACCGCGCCTTCTCGGAGGCGCTCGATCGCCTGCTGTCCGAGCCGGCCGAGCGCGAGATGGTCGGCCTGATCTCAGCCAAGCTCCTCGAGCTGGCCTCGGACGTCAGGGACTCGTGGCGGCGCGAGACCATGCAGACCCGGCCGGCGGAGGCCCTGGACGCCTACGTCAAGGAAGCGCTCAGGACGGCCGAGTTCGCGATCGCGGCTCTGCCTCAGGCGGGCGCCGACCTGGAGCTTCTGGGCCGAGATTTCAACAACGCGGCCCTGCCGCTTGAGGTCTTCCTGAGGGGCCTGGACGCGGAACCGGCGCTACAGCGCTCCGCCTAACGCAGGTGCCGGTGCGTGACACCCTGGAGGTCACTGAAGTGGCCCAAGGGCCGACACTGACCGACTGGGTATACGCGGCCGGCTTTGTGGACGGCGAAGGCTGCATAGCCATCGCGAGAGCGTTCGTGCCACGCGGTGAGCGGTACTACTACTCAGTTCAAGTCGTGGTTACGAACCGCGATCGTGAGGTTTTTGACTGGATGCATGGCATTTGGGGCGGCTGGGTCGTGCCCGTCGCCAGAGGTCAAGAAAATGCTCGGCCGGCGTGGAACTGGCGATGTTCCACTGGAGGGTCGGCCAAGGGTTTCTTGCTTGGAATTCAGCCGTGGCTGCGCGTCAAGCGCGCCCAGTGCGATAACGCCCTCGCGATGATCGATTTGCTGAGCCGCAGTCGGCGCACTCTCGGGCCCTATCCGATATTGCCCGAGTGGCTGGAGCAGCAGGAGGCCCTGTACTGGATCCAACGTGAGCTGAATCACCGTGGCAACGCGGCATTCGTAAAACAACCGATGCACTCGCCCCGTCGCATTAATCGCGAGCGTGCTGTAGCAGCAGCATTCGGCGTTTGATCGCGATAACCTAGCCGTCAGCTAGCGATTACCCAATTACGCTGTCTTAAAGGTGTATTATCAGCACCAACCACCCCAAACCGAGGGTCTGGCCTAGGGCTCTCTTCCCGACCGTTTTAAGGCCGTCTCGAGGATTTGACGACTCATGTGCCCCTCCGCAACAACCGCGCCGTCAGCGAGCACGACCGGGACGCGCCAGTCGTAGAGGCGGAACAACTCATCGTCTGTGTCGACATCGGCGAGGTGGGGTTCGTGGCCGAGCTCGCGGAGTAGAGCCAGGGCCTGGTCGCAGAGGTGGCAGTCTCGCCGGGTGACCAGGACCAGCTCCATGGGGCTGAGCCTAGCGCAGCCGGCTAGCCCGGTAGCTGCAGGACCTCCCCCACATCGATCACAGGGCTGTGGAGCCCGTTGAGGTGCTCGATCTCGTCAATACGCACCCTGACGTCATCGCCTGGATACCGAGCGCCGGCGATGGCCCACAGCGTGTCGCCCGGCTGTACCACCACGGTCGCGACGACCGGGGGCGTGTCACCCAGCGCCACCTTGGAAAGCCCAAGGGCCAGGGCGGCGACCGCCAGCAGGACCAGGCTCCAGCGCCCAAGGTGGCGCAGCGGCGCCTCGCGGCGCGATCGGAGGGGGCGGATGGAGTAGCCTGTGGCGTACATGTGTTCGGGGACTGTAGCGAACGCCCGTTCGTATGTCAAGTCCCCCGAACAAAGGTTTGCACTTAGAGGGAGAGTTTGCTAGAGTGGGCCCCAGCGTCCTGAATACGATCCTGGAGATGGCATCAAATTGACCGAACAACTCACCGAACGGCAGAACAAGATCCTCGACTACATCCGCTACGTGACCAAGGTCCGAAGCTACCCCCCAAGCGTGCGTGAGATCGGCGAAGCGGTCGGCCTCAGTTCGAGCTCCACGGTCCACAACCATCTGAACCAGCTGGAGCGCCGCGGCCTCATCAAGCGCGACCCCAGCAAGTCTCGCACCGTGCAGCTCGTCACCGACGCCCACGCGGACGCCCAGCGCCGCAACGCGGTTTCCATCCCTGTCATCGGCAACGTCGCCGCCGGCGCCCCCATCCTCGCCGAGCAGAACGTCGAGGAACACATGCTCCTCTCCTCAGATATGGCCCAGGAAGGCAACTTCCTCCTACGCGTGAGGGGCGAAAGCATGATCAACGCGGGCATCCTCGACGGCGACCTCGTCCTGGTCAAGCCTCAGCAGGAAGCCACCAACGGCTCGATCGTCGTGGCCCTGGTTGATGGCGACGCGACCGTGAAGAGGTTCGAGCGCGGCAACGGCCACGTCAAGCTCATCGCCGAGAACCCGGCCTATGAACCGATCGTGACCACCAACGTCAGCCTCGTGGGCGTCGTGCGCGGGGTGATCCGCCTCTTCCACTAGAGGCAGAGCGTCCGGCAGTCGCGGCGTAGGCCTCGAATCGTTGCGCGGCATGGCGCGGCACCCAACCCCACGCCCGCGTGCCTCCTTCGACGTACTCGGTCCGCTCCACGCCCCCGACCTTTCGCAAAGCGGCGAGCACCGACTCCCCTCCATAGGGAACGAGAATCTCGAAGTCGACCATATCGCCGCGGCTTGACTTCTCGACTGCACCGAGCAATTCCTTCAAACCACTTCGCCTGGTTGCCGAGATGGCTACAGCGGCCGGGTATCGGCTGGTGACAGCCCCGATGGCTCGCCGCCTCGCCAAAGGCCCGAGCAGGTCCACCTTGTTCAGCACAACGACCCGCGGCTTGTCGGCCGCCCCGAGGTCACCCAACACCTTCTCTACCGTCGCTGCCTGGTCGAGCACTGTCGACGCGCTGACGTCCAGCACCTGGATGATCAGGTCGGCTTCGGTCACCTCCTCCAGAGTGGCCCGGAACGCGGCGACCAGGTCGGTGGGCAGCTTCTGGATGAACCCGACGGTGTCGGTCAGCAGCACCTCGCGCCCGGTCGGCAGAGCCAGGCGGCGTGTCGTCGGGTCCAGGGTGGCGAAAACGCGCTGCTCGGCCTGCACGTGCGCTCCCGTCAACGCGTTCAGCAGAGTCGACTTGCCCGCATTCGTGTAGCCGACAATCGCCGCCGTCTCCAGCTCGGCGCTCCGCCGGCCAGTGCGCTGCTGGTGGCGCTGGGAGCGGACCTGCTCGATCTCGCGCTCGAGGTCGCGCATCCGCTTACGAATCCGGCGCCGTTCCACCTCGATCTGCTGCTCGCCGGCGCCTCCTCTCGCCCCCACCCCGCCGCGCCGCCCGCCGACCTGACGGTCGTAGGCGTACGACCCGATCAGCCGGGGCAGCATGTGGTGAAGTCGAGCCGCCTCGACCTGGAGGCGTCCCTCGTGGGTGCGCGCGTGCTGCGCGAAGATGTCCAGGATCACCTCCGTCCGATCCAGCACCCGCACCTTCAGCTCTCGCTCGAGGTTGCGCTGCTGGCGCGGGCTGAGGTCGTCGTTGCAGATGACCATGTCGAACGCGCCTTCCAGGCGCATCTCGCGCAGCTCTTCGACCTTGCCCATCCCGATGAAGTGAGCGGGGTCCACCCCACTCCTTTTTTGTATATCGGTGCCCACGACCTCCGCTCCGGCGGTGCGCGTCAGGTCGGCGAGCTCGGTCATCTGGTCCCCCACCGCTTCCGCCGTCGTTCCCGGCAGCAGCACTCCGATGAGGTACGCCCTCTCGCGCGGGGTTCGGGTCGTGATCAGAGCTTGAGCTTCCTAAAGCGCGTCATCGCCTCCTCGAGGCGGGCGTCAGGGGCAGTCACCGACAGCCTGAAATACCCCTCGCCATGTGCGCCAAAACCTACGCCCGGTGTGATGTTCACGCCCAGCTGGTCCAGGACATGGCCGGCAAACCCAATCGAGTCGTATCCCTCGGGGACCGGAGCCCATACATAGAAGGTCGCGCGTGGCGGTTTGATCGACCATCCCAACGAGTTGAGCGTGTCGGCGACCAGACGGTGTCGCCGCGCATAGATCTCATTCGCCGCGTGAGTCTCTTCCTCTCCCCCATTCAGCGCTTCGATCGCCGCCCACTGCACCGCCTGGAAGATCCCCGAATCGATGTTGGTCTTCAGCTGGCCGATGAGCCCGACGAGGTCGGCGCGGCCGCACACCCAGCCGATTCGCCAGCCCGTCATGTTGAAGGTCTTGGACAGCGAGTGGAACTCGAGCCCGACCTCCTTGGCGCCGTCGATCTCGAACAGGCTCAGCGGGCGGTAGCCGTCGAAACAGATCTCCGAATACGGGGCGTCGTGGCACAGCACGATGTCGTGCCGGCGGCAGAACTCGACGGCCCGCTCGAGGAACTCGCGGCCCGCGACCGCTGCAGTTGGATTGTTCGGATAGTTGAGCCACATCAATCTCGCGCGATCAGCAACCTCGTCCGGAATCGCGTCGAGATCGGGGAGCCAATGGTTGGCCGCGGTCAGCGGCATCACGTATGGGTCGCCGCCGGCCATGATCGCGCCGGTCGCGTACGGCGTGTAGCCGGGATCCGGGGCCAGCACGACGTCGCCTGGATCGACGAGTGCCAGCGGCGCATGGCTGATTCCATCCTTCGAGCCGAGCGTCGGCAGGATCTCAGTGGCGGGGTCCAGGTTCACGTCGAAGCGCTGGCGGTACCAGCCCGCAATCGCTTCGCGAAGCTCGTTGAGGCCGAAGTAGGACGGGTACCTGTGGTTGGCGGGGTCCGCCGCTGCCTCTTGCAGCACGCTGACGATCCGGGCCGGAGTCGGCAGGTCGGGGTCGCCGATGCCGAGAGAAATCACGTCGACGCCCGCCTGCTTCTTCTGCTGGACCTTGCGATCGATCTCGGCGAACAGGTAAGGCGGAATGCGCCCAAGTCGCTGCGCGCCGGCGGCCCTATCCGAGGTTCGGCTCAAATCCGCTCTCCTTCAAGTAGTTGAGGATAGCGTTGGCGGGCACAGGGGCATGCTCGGTCGCCGCGAACCACCTGACCCGTGCGTCACGTCTCCACCATCTCAATTGTCTTCGCGCATATTGCCGGTTGGATTGGGCCATGGCGACAGGGAGCTGGTCGAGGCTGATGTCCCCGCAGATGTATGCCAGTGCCTCCGCATACCCGATACCTGTAAGCACCGGCGCCGTGGACGGTACGCCGGCTTTCAGAGCGCTTTCGGTCTCGGCGACCAGCCCGCGCTCCACCTGCCGGCGGCTGCGATCCTCAAGACTCCGATCGATGACCTGTAGATCTGCCGTCAACCCGACACGAAACGGTGTCCACGCCGGTGCGGTCCGCTTCCGCAGGCGGCGCAGGGGAGGGCCTGCTGACTGCAGCACCTCGATGGCGCGGACAACGCGGACCGGATTCTGAAGATCGACTCCAGGGTCGGGATCGATCGCGAGCAACATCTCGCTCAGCTCGCCGACGCCCATCTTGTTGAGCTCGGCCCGTAGAGCCGGATTGGGGGGCACTCCAGTGAGGCTGAAACCGTCGCTGACAGCGTCGACGTACAACATCGTCCCGCCTTCGATGATCGGGACGAGCCCACGCGCCGCGATGTCGGCGATCGCCGCCTCAGCGCCGGATATGTACTCGCGTGCGTTGAACGAGGCGGCTGGATCGACGAAATCGATCATGTGATATCTGACGCGCCGCCTTTGTTCTGCCGAGGGCTTGTTGGTCGCGATGTCCAGCATCTGGTAGACCTGCCGCGAGTCCGCGACCACGATCTCGCCGCCAACCTCGAGCGCGAGCTCGAAAGCCAGCTGCGACTTGCCGATGCCGGTCGGGCCGACGATGACCGGAACATGTACACCGGCTGAACTGTTCGAGGTCACTGGTCGAGAATAGGCACTCACGTGAATCATCCGGCATCGCAGCCTGCGCGGCCACCACTCTGGCTCGCCGCGGCTGCGGTGGCTGCGGGCTGGGGCGCCGTCTACGACATCGGCCGCTGGATCGTCGCGTTCGTCACGTTTCCCGCCCACGAGGACGTCCGGATCTACTATGTCGCCGCCCAGGCAGGGCTTAGATACGGCTGGTCCACGATCTACGACATCCCCACCCTGCGTTCTCTCTCGTCGGGATTTGCGGGCGGCCAGACCAACATCGACTCCTCGGCAACCTACATCAGTCCACCTCTGATGGCGTGGCTCTTTGCTCCCCTGACAGCGTTTCCGGAGCCTGTGGCCTATGCCCTGTGGGCGGCGGTGTCCCTGGCGGCGCTGGTAGGGATGTGGCATACCTCGGCCCCCTACGCGGGGCTGGCCAGGTTCACTACTCTTCTGGTGGCCGTCGCCCTGTGGCCGGTGCTGGACGCGTTCTACCGAGGCCAGCCGGTGATCGTGCTGCTCGCCCTGGTGGCTGCCGCATGGTGGCTGACGGCGCACGACCGGCCGCTGGCGGCCGGCATAGCGCTCGCTTTCGCCACGGCTCTGAAACCCCAGGTCGTGTACCTCGTACCGCTGGCGCTGCTCGTCAGCGGGCGCTATCGAGTCGTACTTGGCTGGGCGGCGGCCTGCGTTGTGCTCGCCATCGCTTCCATCGTGTCGCTCGGGCAATCGGGACTCCAGACGTGGTGGCAGACGTTCCAGCTCGTCGAGAGCAATGCGGAGCACGCCTACTTCACTCTTGCCTACCTTTTCGGCTTCGGTCTCGTGACGTACTCGTTGCTGGCGATCCTCGGCGTCGCCGCAATGGCCGTCGCATGGAAACGCAGGAGCGACGTGGACATCGTGTTCGCCACCGGCCTGCTCGGGTCGCTTGCGGTATCAGTGCACCTGCACCTCTACGACTACACCACGCTGGTCCTTGCCGCTTGGCTCGTGCTGCGCACATCGCCGCCCTTGTGGCACCGACTGTGGCTGCTCGTCGCGGTGGTCACGATGCAGGCGCTGGCCTTGGGCCTGCCCGCGCCTCAGCTCATCTGGGATGCGGGCTGGCTCGCGATTCTGGTCGTCAGTAGTTTCTTCGGAAGTGGCGCCTCAGCTCCTGCCACTCGACCAGCAATCGCGTCGGACGCCCGTGCGGGCACGTGACCGCGTCGACGGCCGACTCCAGATCGACAAGCAGCCTTCGCTGTTCAGCCAAATCGAGGGTGTCTCCAAAGCGAACTGCGGAGTGGCACGCCAGGGCCGCGGCCGCTTTCTCCATCGCCCCTTCCCCACGGTTGTCGGCCAGGGCGGCGAGGGTCTCCTGGACGGCCGCGGTAGCTCGCCCCGCCGGCATTTCGACAGGTACGGCCGTGATCCGGAGGCTGCGTGGGCCGAACTCTTCGTACTCAAGCCCGAGATTGGCCAGGTCCGCGCGGTGGTCTGCGGCGGCGGCGATGAGGCGCGGCTCCACGTCGACGGCCTGCGGCATGAGCAGCGGCTGAGTTATCCCGCGGCCGGTTCGCAGCCTTTCCAGCAGCCGGTTGTAGAGCACTCGCTCGTGAGCCGCGTGCTGGTCGATGAGCACAAGACCTTCGGGGCCCTCGGCCACCAGGTATCCCGGCCCGACCTGTCCGATCGGCCTGAGCACGTTCTCGGCGGCGCGGGCTCCGATCTCCGCGACAGCGACCGAAGCCGCGGCCTCATGGAGGGTGAGCTGAGGCATCGGGTCGCGAGCCACCGTGGCGGGAATACCGGCGGTGGCGTGATATTGGTACGGCTGGCTGCCTCCTAGCGCCACGCGAACCGCGCGCTGCAGCGCCGAGAAAACGGCGCCCTCTTCACGAAACCGCACCTCTCGCTTGGCGGGATGGACGTTGACGTCAACCAGCTCCGGATCGATGCCGATGTCGATAACAGCGATCGGATGCCGGCCCCGTTCGAGCATCCCCTGGTAGCAATCTTCAAGCGCGTACAGCAGCGGCCGCGAGCTGATAGGACGTCCGTTGACCGCGAGCACGATTCCATCCCTGCTGCCTCGGCTCATCCTCGGCTGGCTCACCATCCCGGTCACGAGCGGCATCCCGATCATCTCGAGCATCTCGGCGGCGACAGGCAGTCCGTGCACCGACCCGATGGCGCGCCGCCGGTCACCATCGCCGGCGCTGCTGACAGCGCTGCGCGCGTCGATCGTCAGCTGAAATCGGACATGCGGATGGAGCAAGGCAAAGCTGCTCACGACATCCTTGATGGCGGCCACCTCGGTGTTATCGGACTTAAGAAATTTCAGCCGGGCCGGCACGTTGGCGAACAGGTCCTTGACCTCGAGCGTCAATCCGGGCAGCAGCGGGCCGGCGCCGTGCTCGACGACATTGCCCGCTCGCACCCGGATACGCGCGCCTGCGCTGCTGCATTCGACATCCGACACCGACGCGATGCTCGCTAACGCTTCGCCGCGGAAGCCCAGCGTGGCGATGGCGTCGAGGTCGGATAGATTCGTGACCTTGCTCGTGGCGTGACGCACGAATGCCATCTGCAGGTCCTCTGCGGAGATGCCGTCGCCGTCGTCGCTGACCCGGATCGAGATCTTGCCCGCACCGCGAACATCGATGGTTATGCGTCTCGCGTTGGCGTCCAGCGAATTCTCGACCAGCTCTTTGACGACCGATGCGGGCCGCTCGATCACCTCGCCCGCCGCGATGGCGTCGGCGATCTCCGGCGTCAGCAGGTGGATCATGCTCACTGGCTCAACCGCGCGCGCAGCTCATAGAGCTTTTGGAGCGCCTCGAGCGGGCTGAGCGAATCGGGCTCGATTTCCTCGAGCTCCTTGCGCAACGGGTCGGGTGCCAGCTCGATGGGCAGGCCCAGCTGCTGGTCCGGCGGTTCCAACGGACGCTGCCTCTCCAGCTCGGCGAGGACCTGGCGAGCCCGCGCGATCACGCCCGATGGCAAGCCGGCCAGTGCCGCGACATGGATCCCGTACGAGCGGTCCGCACCACCCGGCACCACCCGGTGCAAGAACCGCACCGATTCACCCTCCTCCAGGACTTCGACGCGCTGGTTGCGGACGCGTGGCAGCGATTCCGAGAGCGCGGTCAGCTCGTGGTAGTGCGTGGCGAAAAGCGTGCGGCAGCCGAGCCGCGGCGAGTCGTGCAGGTGCTCGACCACCGACTGGGCGATCGACAAGCCGTCGTAGGTCGAGGTCCCCCTTCCCACCTCGTCCAGGATCACGAGCGAGGCGCGCGTGGCGTGGTTGAGGATGTAGGCCGTCTCCGTCATCTCGACCATGAATGTGGACATGCCCGCAGTGATGTCGTCGTGTGCTCCAACGCGAGTGAAGATGCGATCTGCGAGTCCCACCACCGCGCGATCCGCGGGCACGAAGCTGCCGCACTGCGCAAGCAGCACGATGACGGCCGCTTGACGCAGGTAGGTGGACTTTCCTGCCATGTTCGGGCCGGTGAGGATCGTTATCTGCTCTGTGTCCGGATCGAGCTCCAGGTCGTTCGCCACGAAGACTCCTGCCGGCAGGCTGTTCTCGACCAATGGGTGCCGGCCGCCCTTGATGCTGAGCCGCAGCCCAGCGTTCACCTCCGGCCGCCGCCAATCGAGATCCGCCGCCGCGATGGCGAGACTCAGCAAGGCGTCCACCGAGCCGATCGCTTGCGCGGTGGCTCGCAACCCGACAGCCGACGCGGCCACCAGTGCGCCTAGCTGTCCAAGAATTTCGACTTCTCGCGCGACCAATCGCTCCTGCGCAGTGAGGACCACGGCTTCCTTCTCTTTCAGCTCAGGGGTCAGGTAGCGCTCGGCGCCCGTGAGCGTCTGTTTGCGGACGTAGTCGGATGGCAGCGGAGTCGCGTTCGCGTTGCTTATTTCGATGTAGTAGCCGAAGACCTTGTTGAAGCCGACTTTCAAGGAACGGATTCCGGTGCGGCTGCGCTCCGAAGCCTCGAGCCCGGCAATCCACTCCCTCGCGCTCCGCGACGCATCCGCGATGCCGTCAAGCTCGCCGTCGTAGCCTGGCCGCACTGCTCCACCGGAGCGCGCGACAGCCGGCGGATCCTCCACAAGTGCGCGCGCGAGCTCGGCTGCGAGGTCGGGCGCGTCGGTGATCTCGGCCGCGAGCGAGCGCACCGCGAGGGCGTTGCATGCCGTGAGCGCCTCGTGGACGGCCGGGATCGCTTCGAGCGACCGGCGCAGCGCCACCAGCTCGCGAGCATTAGACCGGCCCTGCGCCGCTCGCGATACGAGACGCTCCAGGTCTCCAACCTCTTTCAGAGTCCGACCCAAGCTTTCACGGAGCGTCGGGGAAGATGCCAGCTCGTCGACGGCGCCAAGTCGGAGCTCGATCGACTCCGCGTCTCGCAGCGGCGCACCAAGCCACGAGCGCAGCTTGCGTGCCCCAATTGGCGTGCGCGTCCGATCGATCAGGTTGATCAGCGCCGGCAGCTCGAGGTTGCGCACCGTCGCCGGGTCGAGAGGCATCGTCGCGTCGGGCGAGTACGTGCGGACGCTAAGAGAGCCGGGCACGACCTGGTTCTGGTTCTGCTTCAGGTAATCGAGGATGACTCCCGCTGCTCCTAGCGCCAGCGGCGCGTCGTCTGCTCCGACCGATGCCGCGTAGGCGATGCCAAGAACGTCACGCAGGCGTTGCCGGCCGCGCACCGGGTCGAATTTGTACTCATCAATCGCCGGCGGCGTGAGCAGCTCAGCGGGAGCCAGTCGCTCGAGCTCGGACGCGAGCCGATCTTGTGGCAGCTGGCAGAGCAGCATCTCGCCGGTAGACACGTCGCATGCCGCCAACCCGGCGTCGGTGCCCTGAGTCCACGCAGCGACGAGGTAGTTGGGTCGCGCCGGATCGAGATACGCATCCTCCACGACAGTCCCCGGGGTCAGCACGCGTGTCACATCGCGTCGCACGATCCCCTTCTTTGTGGCGGCTTCCATCTGGTCGCAGATGACAACCTTGTGGCCGGCGCGTAGCAGCTTGCCGACGTAAACCTGCCACGCGTGATGAGGGACGCCGCACATCGGCGAGCGGCCACTCTTGCCCAGCGGCCGAGACGTGAGGGTGATGCCCATCACGGGGGCGGCGACCTCGGCGTCCTCGAAGAAGATCTCGTAGAAGTCGCCCATCCGGAATAGCAGAATTCCGTCCGGGTGCTGCTCTTTTACGTCCTGGTACTGGCGCATGGCCGGGGTCGAGGCACTCGCTGATGAGCTCACGGCTTCCATCCGCGCCCCTTGATTCACGCCGCGGGCAACCCCGTCAGCTGCCCAGCCGTCGCTTGCATCACACGCAAGTGGATGAGCTCACCCGGTGCTATGTCGCCACCCTTGAGCACGATCGCCCGCTTTCCCTGCCGGATGCGGCCGTAAACGCGACCCAACTCATCGTGACCTTCGACCAGCACCTGCACATTGCGGCCCACCCACCGCGCCGTCTTTCTGGCCGCGATTGATTTCTGGAGCGCAAGCAGGTCATTCAAGCGGCGCAGCTTCTCGGCGGCCGGCACATCGTCAGCCAAGCGGTCGGCGGCAAATGTTCCAGGCCGGGGAGAGTACATCGCCAGATGCACGACGTCGAACTCGATCTCTTCGAGCAGCCGCCGGGTGTTCAGGAACGCCTCCTCCGACTCGCCCGGGAACCCGACGATCACATCGGTGACCAGGCCGATGTCGGGCATCAGCGTGCGAGCGCGTTCGACGATCGCGCGGTAATGGCGCATCTGGTATCCACGGGCCATTCGCTTCAGGATTCCGTCATCCCCTGACTGCACCGGCAGCTGCAGCTCGCGGCAGATGACATCGCTGGCCGCCATCACCTCCAGCAGCTGCGGCTCGAGGTCCTGGGGATGGGAGGTCATGAAACGAAGCCTTTTCAGGCCGGGAATCTTCTCCACCGCCGCGACCAGCGCCGCCAGGCCGCCACGACCGTTCGGGTCGTGGTAGTCGTCGACGTTCTGGCCCAGCAGCACCACTTCCTTCGCGCCGGCATCGACCGCTTGCCGGCACTCGGCCACGACGTCGTCAAAGGGAATGTGCCGCTCACGGCCACGCACCTTCGGCACGATGCAGAACGTGCAGTTGTGATCGCAACCCTCGATAACTCGCACGAAGTGGCTGATGCCTGTGCGTCCGGCGGGCGGGAGCGCCTCGCCCTGCGAGTAGTCATATCGGGCATCCAGGCCGGCGACAAAGTCGTCGTACTCGCCGATCGGGACCACAACCGGCTCGAGCATGGGGAAGCGCCGCCCGAGGGTGGCACCTTCCTTGGCGACTATGCAACCGGTCACCGCTACAGTGCGTTCCGGTGTCTTCCATTCCTTCAGCTCGTGGAGCTTCGCGTAGACACGATCTTCGGAGGCCTGACGCACGACGCAGGTGTTGAGGATTGCGACATCGGCCCGGTCGAGCGAGTCTTCAACGTAGCCGGCGGCCAGGAGCTTGCGAGCGAGGCTCTCAGAGTCGGCGGTGTTCATCTGGCACCCGATCGTCCAGATGTGAAACGACCTGGCTCTTCCTGGTGCCTCCCGGGTCAGCGGCTCTCCACCAGCAAGCGGATTCCGGTGCGCTCCTCGCCGTCGATCGAGATGTCGATGAAGGCTGGGATGCAGACCAGGTCCAGGCCGCCCGGAGCGACGTAACCGCGGGAGATTGCGATTGCCTTGACCGCCTGGTTGATGGCGCCGGCTCCGATCGCCTGCACCTCGACCCGCCCCTTGCTCCTGATCACGCCGGCGATTGCCCCGGCAACGGCGACAGGCTTGGAGGTGGCTGAAACCTTCAGCACCTCGACTGGTGCACGCTCGCCTGTCATTTGCTGGAACCCCTTCAGGAATGCTCTCTGTCGATTCGTTGGATCGATGTTGCCCGGCCGGTGGAACTGTTAATGGTAACCAGTACCGAATTGAATGTCACGGGCCCCGAGGCGACAACGAACCTGGTGGGCACCCCGGTCAGGAAGCGCTGGAGCACCACGTCCTTGTCCATCCCGATGCAGCCGTCCCTGGGTCCCACCATCCCCACATCGGTGATGTAGGCGGTGCCGCCCGGGAGGACCCTGGCGTCGGCGGTCGGGATATGGGTGTGGGTGCCGACCACGGCGCTGGCCCTTCCGTTCAGGTGCCAGCCCATGGCCGTCTTCTCGGAGGTCGCCTCCGCGTGCATGTCGCAGAAGACGATCTTGATCCCGGGGTGAGCTTCCAGGATCGCGTCGGCGGCCCGGAACGGGTCGTCGAGGGCCTCGATGAAGATGCGGCCCATAAGGTTCATGACCAGGACCTGCTGACCGCCGGCTTCGACCACGCACCAGCCCACGCCCGGCGCCTTGGGCGGGTAGTTGGCAGGCCGCAGGACGCGCTCGAGCTTGGGCAGCTCCGGCAGGAAGTCCTTCTGGGCGAAGACGTGGTTGCCGGTGGTGATGACGTCGGCGCCCGCCGCTCTCAGCTCGGCGACGAGCTTGCCGGTGAGGCCAAAGCCTCCGGCCGAGTTCTCGCCGTTGAGGATTGTCAGGTGTGGACTGAGCTCCTTCTTGAGGTCAGGCAGGATCGCCTTGACGGCGTCGCGCCCGGGCGAGCCGACCACGTCGGCAACGAAGAGGATTCGGAAATCGTCAGCCATGTCTGAGAAAGGCTAGCGGTTGGCACGGATGGTGTTAACCACCACGCCCCCTCCGGCCCTTCGGGCCACCTCCCCGGCAAGCGGGGAGGACAAAATAAAAAAGGGGAGCCGCGATGGCTCCCCTGATTGGTTTTACTTGGCGTACTCGATGGCTCTGGTTTCGCGGACCACTGTGACTCTGATCTGGCCCGGAAAGCTGAGCTCCGTCTCGATTCGCTTCGCGATGTCCCGCGCCATCAGCTGGGCAGCCGTGTCGTCGATCTGCTCCGGCTTGACCAGGATCCGGACCTCGCGTCCGGCCTGGATGGCGTAGGACTGCTGGACCCCCTGGAACGAGTTTGCGATCTCCTCCAGCTTCTCCAGCCGCTTGACGTAAGCATCCAGCGACTCGCGGCGCGCACCCGGGCGGGCCGCTGAGATGGCGTCTGCCGCTATCAGCAGCAGCGCCTCGAGGCTGTGAGGCTCCTCGTCGTAGTGGTGAGCACGCACGGCGTGCACCACCTCTTTGGGAACCCCGTGTCTCTGCAACAGGTCCGCCCCTATCACGGCGTGCGAGCCCTCGACCTCGTGGTCGATGGCCTTGCCGATGTCGTGCAGCAGACCTGACAGCTTGGCGATGCGGACGTCGGCGCCGATCTCGGACGCCATCATGGCGGCGAGATAAGCGACCTCTTTCGAGTGGTTGAGCACCTGCTGTCCGTAACTGGTCCTGAAACGCAGGATGCCCAGGTGCCGGACGACCTCGGGATGAAGACCCTGCAGGCCTACCTCCAGAACCGCCGCCTCCCCCTCCTCTTTGACCCTCTGCAGGACCTCGACTCGGGACTTGGCCACGATCTCCTCGATGCGTGCCGGGTGAATCCGGCCGTCGACTATCAGCTTGTTCAGAGCGACTCGAGCCACCTCGCGGCGGACCGGGTCGAACCCGCTGATGATCACGGCTTCCGGGGTGTCGTCCACGATCAGGTCGATCCCCGTCGCCTGCTGAAGGGCGCGAATGTTGCGGCCCTCCTTGCCGATGATGCGACCCTTGAGCTCGTCAGTCGGCAGCGGCAGCACCGAGACCGAGACCTCTGCGGTCTGGTCGGCGGCGATCCGCTGGATCGACTCGGTGACGATCTCCCTGGCGCGGCGCTCGCTTTCGTCGCGAGCTCCAAGCTCCGCCTCCCGCACCTTGCGGGCAACCTCGTTGCGGAGATCCTGCTCGACCTGGGCCATCAAGACTCCTGATGCTTCCTGGCGCGTCATGTTGGCGACCCGCTGAAGCTCCAGCTCCTGCTGCTTGTAGGTGTCGTCGAGCTGCGCCCTGACCTCGTCCAGCCCCTTCTCCCGATCGCCGAGCTCACGCTCTCGCTTGCCGAGGTCCTCGGTCTTGCGGTCGAGGTTCTCCTCCTTTTGGAAAAGGCGCTTTTCGATCTGTTGTGACTGTCCCCGGTACTCCCGGGCCTCCTGTTCGGCGGCGGTGCGGATCTGGACCGCTTCCTCTTTGGCTTCCAGGAGCTTCTCTTTGGCCGTTGTTTCGGCCTCGGACAGCGCCTGCTGGGCTTTGATCTCCAGCGCGCCGCTCCCATTGCTCTGCCGGCCCCGAAGCAGCACATACGCCACTCCAAAGCCGACTAGAAGTGCCACCACCAATATCGGTAAAAAGACATAGATAGGCATGTGACATGCACCTCATGTATTCAATTGTCAAAGCGCGGATCCAATGCAGGGCGTCGGCCCCCGCGTCGGTTTGGCTCAATGACTGCGGGCGCTCAAGAGCGCCGCGGAAGGAAAAGTCTAGTCTTCGGGCGGTTGGGCCGCTCCCAAGAGCACTGACCTGCACGCGGCGCGCACCACAGGGGCCGGGAACCCGCGCCTCAGCAGCTTGGTCCCCACCGTATCGAGCATCTCGCGATAGCCGATTCCCGCCTTGCGGGCGTACAGCCGTTCGGCAAGCTTGGTAGCCGACACGAGCTGCGCCTCGGTGTCGAACTGGGCGACCGCCGCGTCCGCCTCGGCCCGATCGATCCCCCTGGCGGCAAGCTCAGCCGATAGGGCGCGCGGACCTCTGAGCGCACGCCGGCGCTGGACCAGCCCTTTGGCAAAGGACGAGTCATCGAGGTAGCCGAGCTCGACCAGGCGCGCCATCGCCGTGTCGACCGCATCGGCCGCGAAACCTTTCATCCGCAGCTTGCGGCGCAGCTCCCACTTCGAGTGGGCGCGCCGCGCCAGCAGGCCTACCGCCCTGGCGACAGGATCATCCGAAGGCGGGGACGCCGGCCTGCCGAAAGACGATTGCGGGCGCTTAGTCCTCTGGCGCACCCGCTGGGGCCCTCACCGGGCCAAAGACCCTCGGCGGCGGCACGGCGCCTGCAGCCTTCTCCCTCACCTTGGCCTCGATCTCCGCGGACAGGGTGGGGTTCTCGCGCAGGTAATTGCGCACGTTCTCACGACCTTGGCCAAGACGCTGGTCTCCGTAGGACATCCACGTCCCGCTCTTCTCGAGGATGGCGTACTCGAGCGCGGCATCGATCAACGAGCCTTCGCGCGAGATTCCTTCGTTGAACAGGATGTCGAACTCGGCAGACCTGAACGGAGGCGCCACCTTGTTCTTGACGACCTTGACCTTCACCCGCGCCCCGACCGAGTCGAGCCCGTTCTTGATCACCTCGACCTTGCGTATGTCGAGGCGAACCGACGAGTAGAACTTCAATGCCCGGCCGCCGGGCTGCGTCTCCGGGTTGCCGAACATGATCCCGACCTTCTCTCGCAGCTGGTTCAGGAAGATGACCGAGCAGTTCGACTTGGAGATCGCCCCCGTCAGCTTGCGCAGCGCCTGCGACATCAAGCGGGCCTGCAGCCCCATATGGGAGTCACCCATCTCGCCTTCGATCTCGGCCTTGGGCACCAGCGCCGCGACCGAGTCGATCACTATCACGTCGATCGCGCCCGACCTGACGAGGACCTCGACGATCTCGAGCGCCTGCTCGCCGGTGTCCGGCTGGCTGATCAGCAGATCATCGATCTTGACCCCAATCCTTGCCGCGTACAGCGGGTCGAGCGCGTGCTCGGCGTCGACGAAGGCCGCCACCCCTCCAAGCTTCTGAGCCTCGGCGATGACGTGCAGCGCCAGGGTGGTCTTGCCTGCTGACTCCGGGCCGTACAGCTCGGTCACACGACCGCGCGGAATCCCCCCCACTCCCAACGCCAGGTCGAGCAGCAGCGCGCCTGTCGGGATGACCATGATGTCCCCGTGCAACGCGGCTTGCTCACCCAACTTCATGATGGCTCCCTTGCCGTAGCTCTTGACAATCTGGGAGATCGCCGAGTCGAGTGACTTTGCCTTTTCTTTGTCTTGTTCCATGGATGCCTCCTAGGTCGTTGCGGCGAGTGTTCTACGTCGCGATGCTGGGGTCAACGTCTTCTTAACAGCAGTGCTCGAAGTAGGCCGTCGGCAGAGTGTAGCGAACATGCGTTCGTTGGTCAAGAGGCCAGCTTGCCTGCGTTGGAGCGGGCCGCCGCGAGCAGCAGCCGCAAGGCCTCGTCGGCAGCCTGCCGCCGGTTCGCCCAGCGGTCGCCCTTGAACCGGTATTCGCTGCAGGTGGTCCCTCGCGCCGTCGCCACCGCGATGTAGGTGAGCCCGACCGGCTTGGCGCCCTCGGCATCCGGACCCGCGATGCCGGTGATAGACGCCGCGATCTCGGTGCCAAATTTCAAACGGACGCCATCGGCCATTGCAATCGCGACCTCGCGGCTCACCGCTCCGTGCCGAGCCAGGAGATCAGCCGGCACCCCAAGCTGCGCTCGCTTGACCTCGTCCGCGTAAGCGATCACCCCGCCCAGGAAATATGCGGAGCTGCCCGGCTGGTCCGTGATCAGAGCCCCGACCAGGCCTCCGGTGCACGACTCCGCCACTGAAACCCTGAGCTGCGACTTGGTCAGCAGGTTGCCGAGCTCCCTCGCCAGGGGATCGACGGGCGATTCTGAGCCGGGCGCCCCGCCGCTGGGCGCTGGGCGAACGTTCGCGCCGCCGGCCGGCCACAGGACGTACCGGAACCGCCACATGTAGTCGATGCCGCTGCCGATCGTGAAGATGATCGCGACGGCAACCGCCAGCTCCGCGAATGGCACCAGGCCCGGATACGGTCGCTGCAGGATCAGGAGCACCACGGCAGCCATCTGGGTCATGGTCTTCGTCTTCCCCATCGGCGCCGCCGCGATCACCTGACCCTGGCTTGCGCCGACCGATCGCAGGATGGTGATCAACAGCTCCCGCGAGAAGATGAGCACCACCACCCAGGCGGCCACGAGTCCCTCTTGCACCAGCACGATGAGCACGGAGAGGACGAAGAGCTTGTCGGCCAGCGGATCGAGGAACTTGCCCAGGTCGCTGACGAGGCCGCGGCGGCGGGCGATCTGGCCGTCGAGCGTGTCCGTGAAGGAGACGATGACAAACAGCGCGGCCGCGATCTGATCGTGGTCTTCGAACCGTGCGATGAGAAGGATCATCAGCACGGGTATCGCCACCAGGCGGCTGAGCGTCAACGCGTTAGGCAGATTCACCAGGTTCCTACCTTAAGTGTGCGACGACGGCTCCCCGCCCACCCGCAGGTTCCCGACGCCTCATTCGATGCCGAGTCGCTCCAAGAGCTCGTCGACGTCAGGCAGGTTCATGTTCACCTCGCGCGACTTCGAGCCCTGGTAGCCGCCGACGACGTGGTTCTCGGCCAGCTGGTCCACGATGCGGCCGGCGCGCGAGTAGCCGACGTTGAACTTGCGCTGCACCAATGACACCGACGCCGCACCTTCGGCAGCCACCGCTCGTGCGGCGCGTGCGAACAGCGGATCGAGCTTGCGCTCAGCGGTTTCGCCTCTTTCCCATTCCGTGCCCGCGCCCTCTTCAAGGATCTCCTCCATGTAGCGCGGCGGGCCCTGGGACTTCCAGAAGTTGACCACCCCCTCGACCTCGGGGTCGCTGACGAAGGCGCCCTGGATTCGTGTCGGCTTGCCGGCGTCGACCGGCTGGTACAGCATGTCGCCGCGGCCGAGGAGCTTCTCCGCGCCACCCGAGTCGAGGATGACGCGGCTGTCGACCTGTGACCCCACCGCGAACGCGATTCGCGAGGGGATGTTGGCCTTGATCAGTCCGGTGATGATGTCCGTGGACGGACGCTGCGTTGCGATCACCAGGTGGATGCCGACGGCTCTTGCGAGCTGCGCGATCCGGCAGATGAGCTCTTCGATCTCGCCCGCCGCGACCATCATCAGGTCGGCGAGCTCGTCGATCACGATGACGATGTAAGGAATCTCGCGCGCCAGCTTCTGGACCGCCTTCTCGTTGTAGGCGGCGATGTTGCGCACACCTTCCGCAGAGAACATCTTGTAGCGGCGGTCCATCTCGGCAACCGCCCAGCGCAGCGCGGCTGCGGCCTGATGCGATTCGACGAGGACCGGTAGCGCGAGATGGGGCAGTCCGTTGTAACCGGTCAGCTCCACGCGCTTTGGGTCGATCAGCAGAAGGCGCATGTGGTCGGGCGTCATCTGGAAGAGCAGGCTGGTGATCAAGGCGTTGATGCACACGCTCTTGCCCTGCCCCGTCGCGCCCGCGATGAGAAGGTGGGGCATGCGTGTCAGGTCGGCGACGATCGATGCGCCGGAAACGTCATTGCCGAGGCCGAGGGCCAACACGCGCGTGCCCTCGCGGAAGGCGGCGGTCTCGAGCACCTCGCGGATGGTGACCAGGCTGGCCGACTTGTTCGGCACCTCGATGCCGACAGCGGCCTTGCCCGGGATCGGCGCCTCGATCCTCAGCGGAGCAGCGGCCAGCGCGAGCGAGAGGTCGTTTTGAAGCGCGGTTATTCGCTTGACCTGAATGCCGGGCCCGGGTTGCAGCTCGTACTGCGTCACCGCCGGACCAGGGTTGACTCCGACCACCTTGCAGGGGACGCCGAAGGTCTCGAGCGTGTGCTCGATGATCTTCACGTTGCGCTTGATCTCATCGGCCATGCGCTCGCGACGCGCCGTCACGGTGTCGAGCAGCGAAATTGAAGGCAGCTTCCAGTCGACCTCCGGCGGCTCGTCTTCGGGCTCGGCGACGATGCGCATCACCGGCGGCTCGGCCGGCCGTGCGGCGGCTGCGGCCGTCACCGGTTCCGCGCCGCGTTCCTCGGTGGCTTCCTCCAGCTCCCACGCAGGCGTTGGCTCAACCGGGGGCGGCGGGGTCGCGAAGCTGGCTGCAGACCGCGCCAGCGCGGCTTCTTTGGATTGGCCGTTCTTCTGGACCTTGACGGCAGCCGGCGCTGTTGGTGGTGACACGAGCCGCTCGAGGCGATTGCGTTCGGCGAAGGCGGCACGTCCCGCGCGAAGCAGGGTGGCGATCATCGCGCCTGGGCTGAAGTGCACCGTCACGATCAGGCCGATGACCAGGCCCGCAACCAGAAGCGCCCAGGCGCCCCAGTGACCGACCACCTGCTCCACGACCTGAGCCACGCCGTGGCCTGCGGAGCCGCCCGCCTGTGCGGCCAGGTCGAAGAGGCCGACCAGCGACACCACCGCGATCACGCCGGAGACGACATCGACAGGGCGCGGCCGCGGGGCCTTCGGCCAGATCAGGTACGTGCCGAATGCCAACGCGACTCCAACGGGAACGAACCAGGCGCGGCCGAAGGAGGTCATCAGCCAGTCGTGCATACCGGTGAGGATGGAACCGGCGTTGCTCGCGATCGCGAGGAGGCTGAGCAAGGCCGCGAGGATGAGGAGGACCCCGGCGATCTCGCGACCCTGGCGGGGCGTGAGGCTGGGGCGGGCTGGGCCTTTGCTGCGCTTGTTGCGCGTCGTGCGGGGGCGCGAGGATGCCGCGCGGCGCGCGCCGTTGGCGGAACGTGAGCTTCGTGTGGTGGTGCGACGCATTCTGCGGGCCCTCGGGCCGTAGGCATTCTACAGCGGGCAGGCCCCTCCCCCAAGGTCCATACCAGCCTCGCGGCCCCACCCGGCAGGGTCGCTTCGCGACCAGTGCCGCCCTCCCCGGCGAGCGGGGAGGGGCGCGTCCGGCGTCAGGCCGGACATAGGAGCAATACTTTCCCGATGGCTGTCGATCCATTCGCCGAAGCGGAGCTGCGTTATCGCGACCTGGTCGAGGAGCGCCGCATCGGGTCGCTGCAAGCCAGGGCCTTTCGAGTCGCGGTGCGGGACCTGGCAGTCCTGGATGGCGAGGGGCGACGCTGGATGCTGGGTCCCGAGGACGGCATCTGGTACAGGCGAGAGCGTGAGCGGTGGCTGCAGGCCGACCCGCCGCGGCGTCTGGTGTGTTCGTCGTGTGGCCACCACAACCTGGGTCGGCACAGCTTCTGTGTGGAGTGCGGGCAGCGGCTCAATCGCTAGGCGAAGACCCCGCCATTCGGGCACAGATTGTCGTATGCCCGGTGCTTGATAGAGCCATTAGGGCGCTTTTGGTCGAATCCTGAGGCCGATGACGGCGTATGCGCTACTTCGCTGGATGCAACCCCGCCTGAACGATGCCGTATATCAGGCCCGCTGCCAGGGGTACCAGCGCCGCGAGCAGCCACAGTCTCCACCACATCGGGCGCGTTTCGCCCCGCACCATCTCGTGTCCGCAGAACCCGCAATAACGGTCAAACGGACCGGCCACTCCTCGACAGCTCCCGCACTGGTGCAGCTGCAGGCCGCAGTGGCCGCACCTCGCATCCTCCCCCTGGTCGCCGACCATCGCGGGCTGATCGCAGCGCGGACAAAGGCTGGGCGCAACCAGCGCTAGTGGCGGCAGCTTCATCTAGATCTCCAACACAACAGGAATGACCATTGGGCGCCGTCTCGTTTTCTTCCACACGGTTTGTGACACCGCATCGTGGATGACTTCCCTCAGCGTGTTCATGTCCGCATGAGTGTCGGCCAGGCGCGCGATGCTCGCCATCGCCGCGTCGCGCGCATCAGCCATGAGCTTCGACGACAGCTCCGGCTCGATCACGCCCCTGGAGATCAGGTCAGGCCCCGCTCGCACGATCGCCGTCTCCCGATCGACGGTCAGGGTCACGATGAGGATGCCGTCCTCGGCGAGGTGCTTCCGGTCGCGCAGCACCACTTGCTCGACATCGCCAACCCCAAGACCATCCACAAAAACGAGCCCTGTGCTCACCTTGGCTCCTGTGTGGATCGAGTCGGTGCCGAGCTCCACCGTCTCGCCGTCCTCAACGACGATGATGCGATCGTCGCTCAGGCCCGCCTCGCGGGCTACATCGGCATGCTGCACGAGCTGCCTGTATTCGCCATGCACCGGGATGAAGTAACGAGGGCGAACCGCGTCGAGCATCTCGCGAAGCTCGTCCCTCTGGGCATGTCCCGTGACGTGCACGTGGCCGACCTCGGAGTAAAACACCCGCGCCCCGTGACGGTAGAGGTTGTTCACGGTCTGGTGCACGAGACGCTCGTTGCCCGGGATCGGCCGCGCCGAGATGACCACCCAGTCTCCTTTGAGCACGTTGACGAACGGGTGGCGCTGGGCGGCAAACCGAGCCAGCGCGGACATCGGCTCACCCTGGCTTCCGGCCGTGAGCAGAAGCAACTTCGACGGCGAGATGCGGTCGGCGTCCTCGATCTTGATGGTGAGGCCCTCTGGCACCTTCAAGAAACCGAGCTCACGCGCGGTCTTGAAGTTGGTCTGCAGGCTCCGTCCCACCACCGCCACCCGACGTTCGAACTGGATCGCCATACGCACGAGGTGCTGGATGCGATGGATGTTCGAGGCGAAGTTGGCGACGACTATGCGCCCGGGCGCCTCGCCGAAGATCCGCTCAAAGGGTGCGTGCAGGTCGCGCTCCGAGCCTGATCGGCCCGCACGCTCGGAGTTGGTCGAGTCGCCGAGCAGGAGGAGCACTCCCGCGTCGCCCAGCTGTTTGAAGCGCGCCATGTTGGTCGGCAAGCCGTCGGGCGGCGCATCGTCGAGCTTGAAGTCGCTGGTGTAGATGACTCTCCCGACCGGCGTCTCGATGGCCAGCGCGACAGCGTCGGGGATTGAGTGGCAGACGGCCACGGTCTCGACCCGGAACGGACCCATCTGCACCGCGTCGCCCACGCGCACCTCGCGGAGGTCGGCTTCGCGCAGGATGCGGTGTTCCTTGAGCTTGGGCTTGACCAGGCCGAGCGTGAGCCGCGTCCCGTACACCGGGACGTTGAGCTTCTTCAACACGTATGGCAGCCCGCCGATGTGATCTTCATGACCGTGGCTTAGGAAAATCCCAAGCACTTCTTTGCGCCGATCAAGAAGGTATGAGATGTCCGGCAGGACCAGGTCGATACCCAGCATGTCCTCGTGGGGAAACATCAAGCCGGCATCGACGACGAGGATCTGCTTCTCCCACTCGAGGGCCCACATATTGATACCGACCTCACCCAGGCCGCCCAGCGGCAGATATCGGAGTCGTGAAGCGCTCAAAGCAGACGCAACTGTTCGGCTTCCTGTCGCGGAGCTGGAGGTGGTTCTGGCGGTGGCGGCGGAGCGAGAAGCTTGTCGAGGTACACCTTGACCCGATCGAAGTCCCGCTCGAGGTCCGCGACCAGAGCTCCGTTATGCAGGGCGGCGGCCGGGTGGTAGAGCGGCACATAAGCGACGGAACCACGCATCACCAGGCTGCCGTGCACGCGAGAGATCGATCCCTGTCCCGGCATCAGACGCTCCATGGCGTGCCGGCCGAGGATGAGCACCACCTTCGGCCGGATCAACTCGAGCTGTCGCGCCAGGTAAGGCGAGCACGCCTCGGCCTCGTTGGGCATGGGGTCGCGGTTCATGGGCGGCCGGCACTTGAGGACGTTGGTGATGTAGACATCCGAGCGGCTGAGACCGATCCGCACAAGGAGCGTGTCCAGCAGCTTTCCTGCTGCCCCTACGAATGGCTCGCCCTGGCGGTCCTCGTTGAAGCCGGGCGCCTCGCCGACGATCATGATGTCAGCCGGACAGGGCCCGATCCCGGGCACCGCCTGCGTTCGCGTCGCGTGCAGCCCGCACTTGGTGCAGGCGCGGACCTCGGTGTGGAGAAGCTGAAGCTCCGGTGCGCTAAGCGACTTTGACGCCCGCCTTGAACGTGATGAGTTCCCCCGCCTCGCGGACGGTGAGCATCACGGCCTCGAGCTGCTCTTTCGTCAAGGGGACGAGGGGCAGGCGGAAAGGACCGGCTGGAAAGCCCATGGCATTGAGGACGGATTTGAGCGGGACCGGGTTGGCCGCTGTGGTCATCAGCGCCTTGATGACCGGCAGAAGACCGATGTGGATCTTCCGGGCGACGTCGTTCTCGCCCTTGAGGTGGGCTTCGATCATTTTTCTCATCGATCGTCCTGCTATGTGTGACACGACGCAGATCACGCCGTAACCACCCGCCGCCATCACAGGGAGAGTCCAGCTGTCGTCGCCGCTCCAGACGTTGAACCCCACAGGCTTGCCGGCACAGACCAGGCCGATCTGGTCGAGGTCGCCGCTTGCCTCTTTGACGCCGACGATGCCGGGTAGGTCGGCACATCGAAGGGTCGTCGCCGCGGTCATGTTGATCGCGGTTCGGCCCTGGATGTTGTACATGATCGTGGGCCCGACCTCCGAGATCGCCTTGAAGTGCTGATACATGCCCTCCTGCGGCGGCTTGTTGTAGTAGGGCACCACCGCCAGCAGGGCGTCGGCGCCGGCATTCATGGCTCGCTCTGAGAGCTTGACCGAGTGATGAGTGTCGTTGCTGCCGGTGCCGGCGATCACGGTCTTGCCGGGGATTGCCTTCCTGATGGCTTTGACCAGCTCGACCTTTTCGTCATCGCTCAAGGTCGGCGATTCACCGGTGGTGCCGGACACGATCACGCCGTCCGACCCGTCGGCCACCAGCAGCGCCGCGAGGCGTTCGGAGGCTTGATAGTCGACGGCGCCGTCGGCGGTGAACGGGGTCAGCATCGCCGTCAGCAGGCGGCCGAGATCCTTACTCATTTCATCCTCATAACGTGGTGGAGAGGAAGCCCGGATTCATTCCGGGCGTCACCTGACGTCCGGGAAACACGCCAGGCATCGTGGTGCCGGGTTCGTTGTGGGGTCCCCATTAATCGAACCGCCGTAGGCGCAGATTCATGGGGTTAGATAACTCCTAACTCAATCGCGTGCTCTGCGATCTGGACCGCATTCAGTGCCGCGCCCTTGCGCAGGTTGTCTGAGACCAGCCACAGCGCCAGGCCATTTTTGGAGGACGGGTCGGTGCGAATGCGGCCAACATACACCTCGTCCTTGCCCGCGACGTGGTGCGGGGTCGGGTAAAGCCTGGCGTGAGGGTCGTCCTCGACGATGATGCCCGGCGAGCTGCCGAGAAGTGTCCGAACATCGTCAGCCGAGATCTTGGCGGTCGTCTCGATGAATACCGATTCGCCATGGCCGACAGGTACAGGCACGCGCACGCATGTGGCGGCGATTGCGAGGTCTGGCATGTGGAGGATCTTGCGCGTCTCGTTGGCGATCTTGACCTCCTCCTCGTTGAAGCCATCGGCCTCGGGATACCATCCGCCGGGAACGACGTTGTACGCAAGCTGATACGGATACACGACGGCTTGCGGCTCCGTCCCGTCCGCGATCGCCTTGGTCTGCTCTGCCAGCTCGTCCACAAGAGCCCTGCCCGCGCCCGACGCCGATTGATAGGTGGACACGAGCACCCGCTCGATCCCGACCGCATTTCTCAATGGATTGAGGACGAGGGTCAGTGGAACTGCGCAGCAGTTTGGATTGGCGATGATGCCCTCGTTGTCACGGATGTCCTCGCGGTTCACCTCGGGCACGACCAGCGGAACGTTCTCCTTCATCCTCCAGGCGGAGCTGTTGTCGATCACCAGCGCGCCGGCCTCTGCGGCAATCGGTCCGTACATGAGCGCTATATCGGTGCTCGCCGCGAAGAGCGCGACGTCGATGCCCTTGAACGCCTTCTCATCAATTGCCTCGAGGGTTATCGAGCTCCCGTTGTAGGGAACCGTGCGGCCCTTCGAGCGTTCGGAGGCGAGGGCCTTGACGTGCGCGCTTGGAAAATGTCGCTCCGCAAGGATCGCCAACATGGCCTGCCCGACCATCCCCGTCGCGCCGACGACGACAACGTTTAATCGCTTGGAGGTAGGCACGAGGTCAGTTTAATTCGATCAGGGTGCAAGCGCTATCCGCCCGGGTGGAGGCCAAGCAACTCATCCAAGCCGCGGTAGAAGCGCCTCTCGCTGGTCACCCGGCGAATCGCCAGCAGCACGCCTGGCACGTAAGCCTCGCGGCTCGTCGTGCGGTGGGCGATCGTCATTGACTGGCCCGGCAGGCCGAAGATGACCTCCTGGTCGGCGACGAAGCCGGGCAGGCGGATGCTGTGCACCGCGATGCCTCCCTCCTCCCCACCTCGGGTGCCGGCCAGCATCTCCTTCTCCGCTCTTCTGTGACTGAAGGGCTTGTTGCCACGCCGTGCGGCAAGGCGCCTGGCTGTCGATAGCGCAGTGCCTGATGGCGAGTCCAGCTTGGCCGCATTGTGCATCTCGACGATTTCGGCGGCGTCGAAATGAGGCGCGGCGATTTCCGCCAGGTACATCATCACCACCGCGCCGATCGCGAAGTTCGGCGCGACGATGCCTCCGAGTCCCTTCGCCTTGCACGCCACCTCGATCTTGTCGACTCCCTCCGCCGGAATCCCCGACGTACCGACGACCGGCGCTGTTCCTGCGGCAACTGCGACCAGCGCGTTATGCAGGGCAACCGACGGGCGCGTGAAGTCGACGAGGGCATGCGGGCGGTTCTTCTTCAGAAAGGCGGCCAGGTCGTCGTCAGACCCGACTCCGCCGACATAGTCCATGCCAGGCTCGGCCTGGAATGCCTGGACAAGAATGGAGCCGACCTTGCCGCGGTGTCCTGCCACCGCAACGCGGATGGCGTCAGCCATCGGGGTGGCTCCTCCCCACCTGCTGGGGAGGACGACGCCGTTCGCGAAGCGAACGCCGCCAGGTGGGGCCGTCCAAGCTGGCAACCACCCCCGTCAGCAAAGCTCTAGCGGCGGGGTCGGCCGCCGCCCCCGCCATTGCGGCCGCCGCGGTCCCGCCCGCCGAAGCTGCTTTCCCTGGGTGGCGGTGGCGGTGACGCCAGTGCCACTGCCATCGCTTCCTTGTCGATCTTCTCCTCGATCGGCTCGCCCTTCGCGGTCAGCTCCTCGATCGCCGCCTGGCGGCTCAGGTTGAGGCGCCCCTGGCTGTCGACCTCGGTGGCCTTGACAACGATCTCATCGCCTACGTTGGCGACCTCCTCCACCCTCTCGACCCGATGGTCGGTGAGCTTGGAGATGTGAACCAGCCCGTCCTGGTTCGGCAGCACCTCGACAAAGGCACCGAAAGGCATGATCCGAACGACCTTGCCCTTGTAGATCTTGCCGACCTCGATCTCGTCAGTCAGGCCTTTGATCCAGTCGATGGCCCTCTGGCCGGCCTCCTGGTCGGCCGCTGCGATATACACGCTCCCATCGTCCTCGACGTCGATCGAGGCCCCAGTCTCCTCGGTGATCTTGCGAATCATTTTGCCGCCTGGGCCGATGATGTCGCGGATCTTGTCTGGGTTGATGTGGATGGTGGTGATGCGCGGCGCGTAAGGGCTGAGCTCGGTGCGCGGTTCCGGCAGCACGGCCAGCATCTTGTCGAGCACGAACAGCCTCGCCTCGCGTGCCTGTTCGAGCGCCTGCGCCAGGATCTCGTGCGGCAGTCCCTTGATCTTGATGTCCATCTGAAGCGCGGTGATTCCGTCCTTGGTGCCGGCCACCTTGAAGTCCATGTCGCCGAGGTTGTCCTCGACGCCCTGGATGTCGGTGAGCACCGCGAACTTGCCTTCGCGTGTCACGAGGCCCATCGCAATACCGGCTACGGGCGCCTTGATCGGAACGCCGGCATCCATCAGCGAAAGTGTCGAACCGCAGACCGACGCCATCGACGTCGAGCCGTTGGAGCTCAGGATCTCGGAAACCAAACGCATCGTGTAAGGCCACTCGTCGACCGACGGAATGACCGCGAGCAGCGCCCGCTCCGCGAGCGCGCCGTGCCCGATCTCACGCCGTCCTGGTCCGCGCAGCGGGCGGGCCTCGCCGACGGAGAACGGGGGGAAGTTGTAGTGGTGCATGTAGCGCTTGAACTCTTCGACTCCGAGGCCGTCCAGCTTCTGCTTGTCCGACATCGACCCGAGGGTCGCGATGGTCAGCGCCTGGGTCTGGCCGCGGGTGAAGAGCCCTGAACCGTGAGTGCGAGGAAGGACGCCGACCTCAACTGTGATCTCGCGAACGTCCTTGAGGCCACGACCGTCGATCCGCACGCCCTCTTCGACTATCCGCTCCCGAACCCGGTCCTTGAGCTTCTTGTCGAAGAGCTTGCCGAGGATGTCGACATGCTCGGGGAATCTCGCACCGAGCTCCGCGATGGTCTTCTTGCGCAGCTCGTCGGTGGCGGCTTCGCGCGCGGCCTTGTCGGGACCGAACGCTGCCTGGTCGAGCCGCAAAGCGAGGTACTCGCTCACGACCTCGACCACCTGCTCGGGATAGGTGGGCGGTGTGTACTGGTACTTGGGTTTGCCGATCTGCTGCTGCAGCTCGACCTGGGCCGCGCACAGCTGCTTGATCGCTTCGTGCGCCATCTGCAAGGCGTCAACCACCGTCTTCTCGGTGACGCCCTTGGCTCCGGCCTCCACCATCAGGATGGCGTCGGCGGTGCCGGCGACCACGAGGTCGAGGTCCGAGTCGGCCATGCGGGAGGTCGGCGGGTTGACGACGAGCGCTCCGTCGAGGAATCCCATCCTCACCGCTCCGACTGGGCCCGCCCATGGGATGTTGGAGATCGTCAGGGCGGTGGACGCCCCGTTGATGCTGAGGATGGTCGGGTCGTTCTCCTGGTCAGCCGACAGGACGGTCGACACGACCTGCACGTCCAGCCGGAACATGTCCGGGAACAGCGGCCGCAGCGGGCGGTCGGTCAGCCGTGAGGCGATAATCGCCGTCTCGCTCGGCCTGCCCTCCCGGCGCATGAAGGCGCCCGGTATCTTGCCGACCGCGTAAAGCTTCTCCTCGTAGTCGCACGTGAGCGGGAAGAAGTCGACTCCCACCCGCGGCTCCTTCGACATCACGGCGGTGCTGAGCACCACCGAGTCGCCCTGGCGGAGAATCACCGCCCCGTTCGCCTGCTCGGCCACCCGGCCGGTCTCGATCGAAAGCCGCCTTCCGGCGACCTCTACGTTTTTTGTGACAATGGCCACGCGAATACCTCCATTAGGGAGGACATCCCCGAGGTGCGTCCCTGGGTCAGGTTCCTAGCAGCTACGGCTCAGGTTTGCGGCCTCAGCGAGAGCTTCTAAGAGCTGACTTCAGCGCGACCAGCGTGGAGTCCTCCCGGTTGACTTAATCGGCCCGACTTAATCGGCTGAGTCTTGCGCCCAGCCCCGGCTATCTCCTGATCCCGAGCTTGGCGACGAGCGAGCGATAACGCTCGATGTCGGTGCCTCTCAGATAGTTCAGCAGACGCCGTTGCTTGCCAACCAGGAGGAGAAGGCCGCGGCGCGAGTGGTGGTCCTTGGCGTGCGTTTTCAGGTGCTCGGTCAGCTCCCGGATGCGGGTTGTGGACAGCGCGATCTGGACCTCGGGTGAACCCGTGTCCTTATCAGCGCGCCTGTGCTCCGCTATCAGCTTGCCCTTGACTTCAGTCTCTATTGCCAAACCGAATACGAATTATACCCAGGCCAGGTTGCCGGCCGCTTTAGGGCGATCGCTCAACTGACCCGTCGGAGCGCGGGTCTGCCCCCGCCCGCCACGTGCCTGGGCCGTCAACAATAATGGCGTGGGCATGGCCGAGCGTGTGGTGCTTTGGAGGCATCAGCTCGATATTCAGGCCCGAGCGGCTCAGCTCCCCGGCGCCGGGGTAGTCGGCCTCGACCGAGATCTTCACCCCATCCGCCTGGACCCGCACCCGCGGTCGTGCCACAGCCTCGGCCGGCTCCAAGCCGTGGTCGACGAGGTTGATCAGGACCTGGGTTTGGAGCTGCGGCTGGCCATCTCCGCCCATCGACCCGAAGATCGCCCAGGGACGACCATCGCGGGCGGCCATCGCGGGAATCAGCGTGTGCATGGTGCGCTTCTTGGGCTCGAGCCGGTTCACGTGCGCCGGATCCAGCTTGAAATAGCAACCACGGTTCTGGAGCAGCATCCCGGTGCCCTCGGCGACGATGCCCGATCCGAATCCGTAAGCCACGCTCTGGATCAGCGAAACGAGATTGCCGTGCTCGTCTGCCGCGCAGAGGTAGATCGTGTCGCCGCCCTCATGTAGGTGTCCACTGGCGTCGGCGACGGCGCGGGTCGGGTCGAGGAACGGCTCGAGTGGCGCAGGCGAGAAGTCCGGGTCGGTGATGTACCGGTTTCGCAGCGGGTAGGTCTCGTCACGGATCTTCTTGAACGCAGCGATGAACTCGGCTCCCGGCTCGAGTGCGCGGCGATCTAATCGTCGAAGTCGGGCGAGCATGGCGAGCGCGGTCAGGCCTTGCGTCGGCGGCGGCAGCTCGTAGACGGTGAGGCCTCGATACTCGACAGTCACAGGGTCGACCCATTGCGAGTGGTGGGTGGCCAGGTCGAGCGCGGTGACAAATCCATCGCGCCGCCGCAGCGCCTCCGCGATCGCGGCGGCGACGGCTCCGCGGTAGAAGGTGTTGATCCCTGTGCGGCCGATGTCGGTGAGCACAGATGCCAGGTCCGGATTGCGCAAACGCATCCCTGCTTCCATCGGCGGGTACAGAGCGTGTGCCGCAGGTTCGCGGCCGAGCAGGTCGGCTTCCCCTTTGAGCTCGTCCGACAGGTGCCCTGTGATGATGTAGCCGTCGCGAGCAAGGAAGGCCGCCGGCTCGAGCACTGCCGCCATCCCGACCGTGCCATATCTTTCGAGCAGGCGGCCCCAGGCCTCGACCGTGCCTGGCACCGTCACGCTCATCGGGCCCCTCTCCGGCATCTCTTCGTGTCCGCGCGACCTGACCTCTTCGATGGTGGCCAGCTCGCCCGAGCGCCCGGCTCCGATCAGGCCCACCGGCGCCGACGCGCCCGCAGGCCAGACGATCGCCATGAGGTCGCCACCGACTGAGGTCATGTGCGGGTAGACCACGCACAGCACCGCGTCCGCGGCAATCGCGGCATCGATGGCGTTACCGCCGTCGCGCAGGACCTGCGCTCCAGCTTCGCCGGCAAGGCGATGCGGTGTGGCGATGACTCCTTTCGTCAAACCGGCGCGATGAATTCGATCGCGCCCGGCTGAATCTCGAAGAGGGCCGGCAGCGTCCCAGGCGTCTCGCCATCGAGATCCACAAGCACACGCGCCTTGGACGCAACCGAGATGCGTTTGCCGTACATCAGCTGGATCTTCGGGTTGTGGTCATCTAGATGTGTTCCATTCCTGATGCTACCGAGCTTGCGCGCCGTTTCGATCTTGCCCACGTTGCCGATCAGGATGACATCGAAGACGCCGTCGGTTGGCTTGGCTGAAGGCGCCATGCGCATTCCCCCGCCGTAGTACTGGCAGTTGGCGATCACCACCTGTTGGGCGACCAGATCGAACTGATTGCTGTCCACCACCACTGTCATCGGCTGGTTCTTCCATCCGAGCAGAGCCAGCCCTGAAGCGAGCGTGAACGCTGCAGCGCCAAGTCGCTTCGATCCCGTATTGACTCGATGTGCGACCACGCTGCTCAGGCCCAGGTCGGCGATGTTGATGAAGTGGCGCACCGCGGTGGAACCGTCGTTGGCCTGGTAAGTCGCGCAGCCTGCGTCCAGGCGTCGCGGCGTGCCGGCCTTGATGACCTGGACCGCCTCCTTGGGATCGAGCGGGATGCGCAGAGTGCGCCGGAAGTCGCCACCGGTGCCCAGCGGAAGCATCGCGAGCTTGGTGGTCGTCGGGATCGGCGCGCCGTTGTGGAAGAAGCCGTTGAGCACCTCGTTGAGGGTGCCGTCCCCGCCGACGGCGACGACGACCGGACGCGATTGCCTGACCGCTGTTTGCGCGATCTCAGTCGCTTCGAGGGCGCGGGTGGTCAACCTGCCTTCGTAGGGCAGGCCGGTGGTGTCAAGCCAGCTGCTGATCGCCGCCCATTCCTTCGCTGCGCGCCCGCCCGCTGAGGCTGGGTTGACGATGAACAGGACGGGAGCGCCGGGCCGGCCGCCTATGACAGGCCTCCGAGTGCGCGCGGGTTGAGGGTTCTTGTTGGGTCAATCCCTTCCTTGACCGCTCGCCAAACGCGCATCCAGCCGCCCATCTCGTCCGCGACCCATCGCGCACGTGCCTGGCCCGTCCCGTGGTGGTGGCTAATCGTCGCTCCCAGCCCAAGCGCTGCGGTCATCGCACCCTCCCATGCCCGGCCGTAAGCGGCGCGGGCCTCAGCCTCTGTGTCTGCGGATCCCCCGAACGAGAAGTAAGCGCAGCAGCCCTGCTCGTAGGCGTGGCTGAAATGGCATAACGCCAGTCCACCGATGACTATTGCGGACTTTACATCGGCATGAAGCCTGGGCAGCACCGTCCATCGCGCGGCCAGCTCGATGGTGTCGAGGTATGCTCCGGGCGGTTCGAGGAACGCTTTCAGGCGCTCGGCGGAGAGGCTGAATCGATGGCTGTCCCAGCGGTGCCACGGTTCCTCTCCAAGGTCCTTGGCATCGGCCACGAACCGCTTCACTGCCTCGGCCTCGGCCTTGGCGACATCGGCCAGGCCGGCCGTGGCGATAACCAGGAGGCACTGCCCGGCGGGCAGGTCATAGCCGCCGAAAGCAGCATCTTCAGGGTCGTACAGCCGCATCACCAAAGGCCGGATGCCGGACTGCATCACGGCCCGCATCGCCTCGAGACCAGAGGCGAGGTCGCTGAATGCGTATCCCCGCCCGACCACCGTTTCAGGTAGGCGGTGCACCCGCAGCTCGGCCCCGAGGATGACGCCGAGCGCGCCTTCAGAGCCGAGCCACAGCTGGTGCAGGGCCGGCCCTACCGCTGATCGAGGGCCTGGCCGGGGAGCAGCAAAGGTGCCGTCCGGAAGGACCACCGCAAGGCCTAGCACCATGTCCTCGACGTTGCCGTAGCGGCTCGACTCCTGGCCCGACGATCGCGTGGCCAGTAGGCCGCCGACGGTGGTTCCTGGCAGCGAGCTCGGGAAGTGGCCGAGGGTGAGGCCGCGCTCGTTGAGGTGCTTCTCCAACACGAGGCCGTTCACCCCTGACTCGCAGCGGCAGACCAGATTCGTCTCGTCGAGGTCGAGGATGCGGTCGAAGCCGCCCATGTCGAGCACCAGCTCGCCCGCGCTCGGCGCCAGGGCACCACACACGCCGGTGCCTCCGCCCATCGGAGTTACGGCGACGCCATTGGCCGAGGCCCAGCGAAGGATGGCGATCACCTGCTCGCGCCCAGCCGGCCTTGCCACCAGGACTTTGGGGCGCTGAACGCCATCGCGCTCTTCCATAAGACCCAGTGGCCAGTGGTCGCGAACTTCGCGCTCGTCAAGTGCTGCGGCGCCAACGATCTTCTCGATCTCGGCCCTCATTGTTTCGCGGCCAACGTGCCGGCGAGCCAACCCGTCAGGAGCGGGACGCCGAAACCGCACGCGCCCGCGTAGTCGTAACCACCGAGCACCGCGCCGGCCGCGTAGAGGTTCGCGTATGGCGGTGCGCCCACTTCATTCAATGGGTGCAGCTGTTTGTCAGTCATCAATCCGCTCTGCATCTCAGCGGCGGGGTCCAGGTACTCGAGGTGGCGCAGGCGCGCTCCCCCGGTGCTGGCAAGAACGCCGTCGTGAAAGACCCCGAGATCGAGCAAAGGCTCCTCGGGCTTGCGGCCTCCGCGGATCCCTCCACCGATGTGATGACCCGCGGCAAGGACGAAAGCGTCGGCTCGATACGCGCGGTCTCCGGCACGCGCGGCTGTAATGCGACCGCTTTCAAAGTCGAATCCCTGGATCTCCGCTTTAACAGTTCCCAGGCCGATCACCTGCTGCAGGCGCCATCCGTGGGGGGATGGCGGCGCGGCCAGGAGCTCGAAGCTGTCGTCAGGGAGATTGCTGAATCCCGGCGGGTACGCCACCGAAGCCGCGCGGGCCTTAGCCAGCGTCGGGGCCCGGCGTCCATAGAGGTCGGTGAGCGACGCCGACATCGGCAGGTTCGGGATCGACACGTCCTCGGCAAACGCGTCGATGCCGTGCAGCTCCTTCAGCGCCTGCGCAGTCGACGCAGCGTCGTAATCGCCCACCTGGGGCACCCCGACCACGGCCACCCTCCGACCCGCCAGCGCGCGCAGCTCACCGCCCGCCACCGTGGCCGGCACCAGGTTCGCGGGCCGGGCCAGCCCGTGGATGTCGGCGTAAAGGCCACGGTGCTTCCAACCGCCCTCGAACTTGAGGCCGCCCTTCTCGAGCGCGAGGTGGATCGCCTGGATCGCGGTGTCCAGCTCCGTGGCGATGCGAACGGCGTCGAGGCCGAGCCTGGTGAACGGGTGATGCGGCTGCGTCCCCAATATCGAATCGAGGTCGTCGACGATTTCCATGCCGCCCGCGTAGAGCGCCGTGGCGCCCGGGGCGCGCGCCACCACCGTCACGTCAGCACCTGCACGCCGTGCTGCCAGCGCTGCGCAGTAGCCCGCAAAGCCCCCGCCGATGACGACGACGCGTGTCAAAGCTTGACGATCCGGCGCGTGTCGGCGACATCGCGGTGCAATTGCTCGACCAGCTCATCGGTGTTGGGAAATTTGATGTCTGCGTGCAGATAACGGATGAACCGAAGCTCCAGCCGCTTCTGGTAGAGATCGCCCTCGAAATCGAGTAGAAATGCCTCCACGCGAAGAGTCGTGCCTCCGAACGTTGGCCGGTAGCCAACCGAAAGCGCCGCGATGAAGGTGCCTTCCGGAGCGATCGCCCGCCCCGCGTATGCACCCAGCGCGGGCACGAGCTTGTTCGGCTCGACTCCGATGTTGGCGGTTGGGAAACCGAGCCTCCGGCCGACCTTGTCCCCCGCTTCGACCGGTCCGGCCATCGAGTATTCGCGGCCGAGCAACCGGTTTGCCTCTTCCATCTCACCCAGCGTCACGAGCCGTCTCAGGTCGGAGCTGTGAAGTTCCTTTCCATTCAATTTGAAAGGGGGCACGACATCCACGACGTGCCCGTTGGCGCGCAGCCACTCGGCGTTGCCTCGCCGCTCACGGCCGAACGCGAAGTCGAAACCGACGACCCAGCGCCGCACCTCGATCACAGGCGTCAAGAGGTCGACGAACTCCTGCGGCGACCGAGATGCGAGCGCCCGGTCGAATCGGATGACTATCGCGTGCTCGATGCCCAGAGCCTCGATGAGAGCGAGCTTCTCCTGCAGCGTGGTGACCGACGGCGGGCAGTTCGCCGGGTCGAGCACGCAGCGCGGGTGAGGCTCGAATGTCATCAGCGCCGGCTGGGCTCCGTCGATGGCGGCGGCGGCAACTGTGCGCCGGATCACATCGACATGCCCGAGATGAACGCCGTCAAAGCTTCCGACTGTGAGCGTCACCGCTCCGATCGGGCTCGAGGGGAGCCCAAAGTGGACCTTCATCGCGCCAAGTTCAGCTGAGCACCTTTTCGGGCACGAAGGTCCGGCGAAGTGGGTCTGCATGGCCGAGGGCGACCAGCCGGCCGCCTGCGTCGTGAGCTCTGATCAGGCCGGGTCCGGGCTCCGGCAGTACGCGGACCGAGCGACCTTGCCTGACCATCGCCTCCTGCTCGACATTGAGCCGGACCCGCTCCATGTCCGGCAGTATGACTTCGGCAGGAAGCAACAGGCCGCGAACTTCGTCAGTGGTGGTCAGGGCATCGACCTTCACCGCAGATTCGATGAGAAGAGGGCCGTAGGCAGTGCGCACCAGCCGGCCGAGATAGCCCCCAACTCCGAGCCTCCGGCCGAGGTCACGCGCGATCGACCGCAGGTATGTGCCGCTGCTGCACCGGATCTCCACACGGGCCACTGCTTCGGCGCCGGCGGTGAAGCTCAGAACACGCGCCTCGTAAACCTCGACCTCACGGGCGTGGGGTCGGGGCTCCTCGCCCATCCTCGCGAGCTTGTACGCGCGCTGGCCATCGACTTTGACGGCCGAAAAGGCCGGTGGCTCCTGCTGTATCCGCCCGGTGAAAGCCACCAGGCCGGCCTCGATGTCGCCTGCGGACAAGCCGCTCGGGTCGCCGACAGCCTCCCGCTCGGCCTCGGCGTCGTCGGTGGCCGTCGAGAATCCCAGATGGATATCGGCGACATACGTTTTCGGGAGTCGCAACGCAAACTCCGCGAGTCGAGTCGCAGATTCGAAAAGGATCGGGAGCACGCCGGTGGCCAACGGGTCGAGGGTGCCGGCATGGCCGACGCGGTGCGCGCCAGTCAAACGGCGGAGACGGCTGACGACTGCGAAAGAGGTTTCTCCGGCGCCTTTGTCTACGTTCAGAACGCCAGTCGAGAAGGCAGCAGCGTCAGCTCTTCTGCGAGGCGGCAATGATCGACTCCTTGGCGGTCGCCAGCACGAGCTTCACTGCCTCGTCCATCGGCTTATCGATCTCCGCCCCTGCCGCTCGAATGTGTCCCCCGCCCCCAAAGACCGCACATAGCGCGGCGGCATCGACGCCACCCCGGCTGCGAACGCTGATCTTGGTGAGCTCTGCGTTCACCTCCTTGAAGAGGATGGCCAGCTCCAGCCCGGCGATGCTGTTGAGATTGTCGATGATCCCCTCCGACTCGGCCATCACGGCGCCGGCTTCCCGCAGCATGCCGCGCGTCACCTTCGCCCACGCCAACCGGCCTTCCATCTCGACGCGCATGGTCGCCAGAGCCAGGCCGTTCAACTTCAGAGTCGTCTCCGGCCGCATCTTGTACACGAGCGTCGCGATGTGCCCCGGATCGGCGCCGAGGCGTGCGAGTCTCGCGGCATCCTCGAGGGCCTGCGGTGTGGTGTTCTCGTGACGGAAGCCGCCGGTATCCGTGAGCAGAGCGACGTACAGGTCGGTCGCGATGGTTGCCGTGATCGGGAAGCCGAAGTGATCGAGCATCCGCATGACCATCTGCCCCACAGCAGAGGCGTCAGGCTCGATCACGTTGATGTCGCCAAAGCGCGAGTTCGAAGGGTGGTGGTCGACGTTGACGATGGTGGCCTGCGACGCAATCCGCTTGACGCTGCTCCCGGAGCGCTCGAGGTTGCCCGAGTCGAAGAAGAACACCAGATGCGGGTCGATCCCGTGGGGGGGCTCCTCCAGGATTTCGCTGAAGCCGGGGAGAAACGTGTACATCTCCGGCAGCGGCGGCGGGATGAGCACCCACACCTGCTTGCCGGCCGATCGCAGCGCCTCGGCAAACGCCAGGCTGCAGCCGAGCGTGTCCCCGTCAGCATCCTTGTGCCCGAAGATCAGGATGTCCTCATTGGCGTCGATGAGCTCCTTGATCTCGTCGTAGACGTCTGACTTCGGTCGCGGGCTGGCTATGTCGTCTCCTCCTCGCTCTCGCCGGTCGAGGCGACCTCGGCGTTGTCCGACACAGACGGGAGGACTTCCTTGAGCAGCTCGTTGATGTGGACGCTGTACTCGATCGAGGGGTCAATCTCGAATCGGAGGTCGGGCGAGAACTTCAAGTTCTGCAGCCGCTTGCCGAGCTCATGGCGAATCAAGCCCTTGGCAGAATCGAGACCCGCGATCGATGCCTTCTTCTCCTCGGGGTTGCCGAGCACGCTCACACGTACGCGCGCCTGACGCAGGTCAGGCGACATGCGTACCGCCGTGATGCTCACGAACCCGATGCGTGGATCCTTGAGATCTCGGCGGATGATTGACATGATCTCCTCGCGCACCTGCTCGCCGACCTGGTCGGCGCGGTAGCTGGTCATCACGACCTCCGCTTTTAGCAAGACACGCCTTGCCTAGATTTCTTCCCGCTCGAGGCGGTATGTCTCCATGACGTCGCCGGGTTCGAAAGCCTCGAAGCCCTCGAGCCCAACGCCGCACTCCTGGCCCTCGGACATCTCCCGCACGTCCTCCTTGAAGTGCTTCAACGAGCTGATCCTACCCTCGAAGATCTGCTCTTTCCCCCTCAACAGCTTGGCCCAACCCCCACGGGTAATTTTGCCCTCGACCACCCGGGAGCCGGCGATCACGCCCTGGCGAGGGATCTTGATCGGGATGACGACCTCGACCTTACCTTCACGGATTTGACGATACGTCGGCTCACGCAGACCCTTGGCCGCCCGCTCGACGTCTTCGGTGAGCTTGTAGATAACGTCGTAGTAGCGGACTTCGACCTTGGCTCGTTCCGCGGCAGCGACAGCAGCGGGCGTCGGCTTGAGGTTGAAGCAGATGATGATCGCGTTCGACACGCCGGCCAGCAGCAGGTCTGAGTCGCTGACGGCCCCCACTCCCTGACCGACGATCTTGATCGCGACCACCGGGTCTTCGATCTTCTGCAGCGCGCTGAGGAGGGCTTCCAACGTGCCCTGCGCATCTGATTTGACGACCAGGCTGAGCTCCTTGACCTCGCCTTCTTTGGCGCGGCGCGAAAGCTCTTCCAGGGTGATCCTCGGGGCGAAGTCTCGTGCCGCTTCCTGCGTGCGTCGCTCAGTCAGCTTCGTCAGCGCGATCTGCCGAGCCGCTTTTTCCGAGCCGACGACCTGGAAGATGTCTCCGGCCTGTGGGACCTCGCTCATACCCGAGACCACGACCGGGGTCGCGGGACCGGCCTCGGCCACGGCCTCGCCGCGATCGTTCGCCAGCGCTCGGACGCGGCCGTAGATGTGGCCGCAGACGAAGTCGTCGCCGACTCGCAAAGTTCCGGCTTGCACCAGCACGGTGGCGACGGGGCCACGACCGCGCTCGAGGTGCGCATCAACGACGGTACCGATGGCATTGCGGTCGGGGTTCGCTTTGAGCTCGAGGATGTCGGACGACAGGACGATGGTGGTCAGCAGATCGTCGATGCCCTGGCCCGTCTTCGCGCTGAGGTGCACACACTCGTGCTCACCGCCGTAATGACGCGTGACAATGCCTTGCGCCGCGAGCTCCTGGTGAACGCGATCGGCGTTCGCCCCCGGGACGTCCATCTTGTTGATGGCGACGATGATTGGGACCTTCGCTGCTCGGGCGTGCTGTATCGCTTCGATGGTCTGCGGCTTGACGCCATCGTCGGCGGCGACGACGAGCACCACGAGGTCGGTGACCTGCGCGCCGCGAGCACGCATTGCGGTGAACGCCTCGTGGCCCGGCGTGTCGACGAAGACGATTGGGTGCCCGTCCGCGGTCTCGATTTTGTACGCACCGATGCGCTGGGTGATGCCACCGGCCTCGCCCGCAGCGACCCTGGTTTTGCGGATGGCGTCGAGGATGGAGGTCTTGCCATGGTCGACGTGTCCCAGGACCGTGACGATCGGCGCGCGCGGCGCGAGCTTGCTCGGGTCTTCATTGGCGACCGAGAACAGCTCCTCGCGCGACGTGGTGACGACCGCCTCGCCTTCTGCAGACTCGGTCGCGACGACGTCCTCGCTGGACACCGGTTCGACCGTGTAGCCAAACTCATCGGCCACGATCTCGGCGGTCGCGAAGTCGATGACCTGGTTGATGGTCGCCATGATGTTCGAGGCCATCAGCTTCTTGATCACCTCGACGGGGCTGACCGAGAGCTTCTCAGCAAGGTCCTTCACGGACAGGCTTGGCGGCAGCACCGCGCGACGGTCGCCGTTGGGGGCGATCTTGACCGCCGCCGAGGCCGGCTTGAACGCGGATCGGGCAGCCTCGATCGCCGGCGGCGCCAGCGGCGCGGCGGCGTTACGCGTCAGCCGCCTCTGCTGGAGGAAGTTCACCAGCTCCTTTTGGCTGATCCCGAGTTCGCGTGCGAGTTCGTGTGCTTTCATGCGGAGCTACTGATTATGCCGGTAAGCGTGGGGGAGGCAGGCCTCCCCCGCGGGACCCCCTCCGGAAAAAGCGCGGGGGAAGCAGGCCTCCCCCGCGGGACCCCTACCCGGAAAAAGCGCGGGGAAAGCAGGCCTCCCCCGCGGAACCCCCTCCGGTGTGTCGCCGCGTCTGGAGACGCTTTGATGGGACCAGGTGACGGCCGGAGTGAATCCGGCCTACTGCTCCACCTGGGTATTTGTTTTAACCAATTCCGCCCAGACCTCAGGTCCTACAGACGTTTTGAGGGACCGCTCTAGGGCCCTTCGCTTGCGCGCGGTTTCGAGGCATGCGCTGGTCGAGTGGACGTATGCGCCGCGGCCCGGTGCCGCGCCTGTTCTGTCGACCATTGCGGTTCCGTCGGGGCCACGAACGACGCGAACCAGTGCCCCTTTGCCGGCTTCCTGGCGGCACGCGACGCAGGTGCGGACCGGCTCACGCGGTGGATTCGGCAACGACCTCGCCATCGGCGTCGCTGGCCTTGATGTCGATACGAAAGCCTGTGAGCTTGGCCGCCAGCCGTGCGTTCTGCCCATCGCGGCCGATCGCCAGCGAGAGCTGCGCGCGCGGCACGAGGACCGTCGCCGTGCGTGTCATGCGATCGATGGTGACCGCGTCCGGTTTGGCCGGCCCGAGCGACGACGCTACAAACGCTTCCGCATCGTCAGACCAGGGGACGACGTCCACGTGTTCGCTGGCGAGCTCGCTGAGGATCGCGCGGTGGCGAACTCCCTTGGGCCCGACACACGCACCCACGGGGTCGAGTCCCACCTGGCTGGACGACACGGCGATCTTCGTGCGCAAGCCGGGCTCCCTCGCGATGCCGCGCACCTGCACGGTCCCAGCCTTGATCTCCGGTACCTCAGCCTCCAGCAGTCGATGCACGAACATCCGCGAAGCTCGCGAGACGCGGACCTGCGCCTGACGTGCGTTCCTCTGCGCTTCCATGAGCACCACCAGCACCGGTCGTCCCGGGATCAGCTGTTCGCCGGGAATCTGCTCTTCCGGAGGCATCACCCCCTCCGCACGACCGAGGTCCACGTAGACGGTGCCCATCTCAATTCGGTCCACCACACCGCTGGCAAGCTCACCCTTGTGCTCGGCCACATCCCGCAGCACCTTCTCGCGTTCGAGGTCGTGAATGTGGCGAAGCACAGCATGTTTCGCCGTCTGCGCTGCCAGGCGCTTGAAATCTTCGGATGGGAGCATCTCGACCATCTCGCTGCCATCAGTCCGCACGATACGGCTGCGGACCTCCAGTCCGCCGGTCTTGGTATCGAGCTTCACTGTGATCTCACCCGCCGGGCTGAATGCGCGCGCGTACGCGATCGCCAGCGCACCTTCCACTGTGTGCAGCATCTCCTCGAAAGGAATGCCCACCTCGGCGCAAAGCGCGGTCAGCGCCTCGGCAAGGCTCTCCGTGGCCGGTTCAGAATGAGACCGCGAGCCTGCCCGCGACAACGTCACTCCATGCAATGTGCATCACGACAGGTGCGCGGCCTCGAACACCCAGTGCTTGCACTGCTATGCCGGCGCCATCCACGGCGACCAGCTGACCCTCGACGACGGTGTCGGTATCACCGCTCCGATAGCGGATGTTGACTCGCTTGCCGCTGAAACGCTCGTAATCCGCCTGCGCGCGCAGCGGGCGTTCGGCGCCAGGCGAAGAGACCTCGAGGTTGTATGGCCCATCGATGAGCTCGGAATGTTCGATCAGCGGACCGGCAACGCGGCTCACCCTCTCGCAATCCTCGACGGTGATCGGCTCTGCGTGGTCGATCGAGACGCGAAGCGTGCGGCCCGCCTGCCCCGATTGGTCGAGTGAGTACAGCTCGTAACCCATGTGCTTCAGGGTGGGTTCGATCAACTCTTTGATTGACGATATGGGCCAGGTTGGCATGTGAGGTTTCTGAATCCAACGATAGCTGGATTGAGTGCTTTCGCGCTAGGCCTGGCGCGCAGGACGCATCTTGAACCGACTAGCGGACCGGTTGGAGCTTTCGCCAGACGACCAGCAAAGGCGAGGCGTTGAAGATCGAGCTGTAGGTGCCCGACACGATTCCGATCATCAGGGCCAGCGCAAAGCCCTTGAGCGTGTCTCCACCCGAGATTAGGATCGCGGCCAAGACGAGCACGACGGTGAAGCTCGTGATGATCGATCGGGCTGCGGTTTGCATGATGCTGAGGTTGACGACCTGTTCGAACGACAGCCGCTGGCTGACGCGCAGGTTTTCGCGAATCCTGTCGAACACGACGATGGTGTCGTGGACCGAGAAGCCCACCACTGTGAGCACAGCGGTCACGAACAGGGCGTCGATCTCGCCGATGCGATTGTGAAAGAACGTGCCGATGATCGAGAAGATTCCGGTGAGCACGAAGACGTCGTGCAGGAGGGCCGCGAGGGCCGAGCCGCCGAACTGAAAGCCGGCACGCCAGCCGCCCGGCACGTTGTGGAATCGCCAGGCCAGCAGCAACAGGATGCCAACCGACGCAGCCACGACTGCCAGCAGGGCTCGTGTGATCGTCTCACCAGCGATCGTCCCTCCCACCTCGATCACCGACGCAGCCTTGGTGTCCACCGGGCCGAGCTTGTTCTCAAGATCGCTGACCACGGACGCTTGCGCCGCTGGGCTCAAAGGGACGCCTCGGATGATGTAATTTCCCGCGCCGGCTGCGGGGATGACAGTGCCGTTGATCTTCTCGGCCGCGACGGCGTTCTCAACCTGCGCCAGGCTCGGCTTATTGATGAAATGGAGCGTGAACTCGGTGCCGCCCGCAAAGTCGATCCCGAGCTCGAAGCCGCCTCCTGGCCGGGCCATCGAGATGATGCCGGGGATGATGATGACCAGAGAGACGAGGAAAAAGATGTTGCGGCGGCTGACGATGTCGAGCTTTCGCACGCGAGGCTCGCGTGGAGGCGGCTCAGCCTTGACCGGCTCGGAAACGACCTCCTTCGGCTGCTCGGGCTCTTCCTCAAGCTCCTCCGCGTCATCTGGAGGGGGATTGTCCCCCCTTGGGCCGGCCGGCCTGGCGGAGCCAGTTCTGGGCGGACCCCCCTGCTCCTCAGGCGATTCGAGCACGATCCACCCCTAGAAGGCCGGGCCGCCGGAACGCGTTCCAGTTGAGGACGATCGCCAGAAGGTTGTGCGTGACGACGATCGAGGACACCAGGCTCGCCACAACGCCGACGCCGAGCGTGATCGCGAAGCCCTGCACCGCAGGCGGCCCGACGAAGCCAAGGATCACGCAGGTCATGAACGTGGATGTGTTGGAGTCCCGAATGGCCGGCCACGCGCGCCGAACTGCAGCGTCGACGGCTGCGGGGATCGTACGGCCGGCTCTGACCTCCTCCTTGAAGCGTTCGAAAATCAGCACGTTGGCGTCGACGGCCATACCGACCGACAGGATGAACCCCGTGATGCCGGCCAGGGTTAATGTCACCGGCACCCATTTGAAGACGGCCAGGACGGCTGCGGCGTAGAACAGCAGCGCGATGCTCGCGAGAAGGCCGGGGATGCGGTAGTAGACGATCATGAAGACGACGATGATCGACAGTCCCAGGAGGCCTGCCGCGAGGCTGAGCTTCACGGATTCCGCACCGAGCGTGGAACCGATCTGCGTTACACCAAGCACCTGCAGGTCAACCGGCAGCGAGCCTGAGTTGATGCCGGTGGCGAGGTCGACCGCGCTCGGCTGCGTGAAGCCCCCGCTGATGAAAGCCTGACCCCCGAGGATCGGCTGGATGGTGTTCGCGTCGACCAGATACTTGGGACAGGTTGCGTCTGGTCCCTTGGTCGCCAGGCAATTCGGATCGTAGTTGCCCGACACCGTGTTCGCGTAGGTGGCGTCCTCCCAGTGGTTGATGTCGTTCTGAGTCAGGTCGAGCCAGATCGTGAGGTGGCGCTCGGGGCAGTTCGCGGTGGTCGAGGTGCTGGGATCGCCCGGGCATGCAGCCACATTGGCGGTGGTGAGCTTGCCGAAGAGGTCGGAGCCGGCTTGCGTGAAGTTCACGTTGACCACCCACCCGATTCCGCTGGTTGGATCGATGCTCGCGCTGGCGCTCGCGATGGCGTCGCCCGTCAGCCCGGTGAGCTGGGGTCTGTAGCCGGGTGTGATACCTCCGGTTACCTTGGCGTCTGCAACCCATCTCGTGTAGACGAGCTTGGAGATCGCGCCAATGGTCTTCTGGGCCTGCTCGGCTGTGACTCCGGCAAGGTCGACGGTGATCCGATCGTTGTTGTTGCCGGCGCCACGCACCTCAGGCTCGCTCACGCCAAGGGCGTTGACGCGCTTGAGGATGACCGAGATGGTCCTCTGCTGAACGTCGGCGCGCGACTGGCCGGCAGGGAAGTTGGTGAGCAGGTAGTCGATGTGCGTTCCACCGGACAGGTCCAGGCCCTTGTGGATGTAAATCTGCCAGCCGCCGAAGTTAGGGGGCAGGCCAGGCACGCTTCCGGTGAGCGGATAGTGGTTCACGATCCGGTAGATGTAGCCGGCCCCGTCGATGAAGACTGAGAACATCAGGATCGCGACGACGAGCAACCGGACGGGCCAGCTGAGGACTAACTGCACAGCCCGAGAAGTCTACGTTCCGGCCAGTTGTTGATGCGCTCAGGCGCTCGCTAGAGTAGGCGGGTTTGCTGTGGTCCGGGGTCCGGCGGGACCAGGCCGAGGTGCCGGTAAGCGAGCTCGGTGGCGACCCGGCCTCTCGAGGTACGCGCCAGGAACCCGATCTGGATCAGGTATGGCTCGTGCACGTCCTCGATCGTCTCAGGTTCCTCCGAGAGGGAAGTGGCAATGGTGTCGAGCCCAACCGGCCCGCCCTTGAACTTGAGGATCAGCGTCTCCAGCAGCTGGCGGTCGAGCGGCTCCAGGCCCAGCTCGTCGATCTCGAGCATGCCCAGCGCCAGCCTCGTCGTGTCGACGGTCGCGCGCCCATCGCCGCGCACCTGCGCGTAATCCCGCACGCGGCGGAGCAGCCGGTTCGCGATTCGGGGTGTGCCGCGCGCACGGCGTGCAATCTCTGCGACCGCGTCGTCGTGAATCTCGATGTCGAGGATGCGCGCCGACCTCCTCACGATGCTCTCGAGCTCCGCCTTGTTGTAAAAGTCCAGCCGGTAGACGGCACCAAAGCGATCACGCAAAGGTCCGCTCAGCAATCCCTGCCTTGTGGTCGCGCCGACGCACGTGAAATGCGGCAGCGGCAGTGACGCGGCGCTCGCTCCCACGCCCTTGCCCAGCACTGCATCGAACCTGAAGTCCTCCAGAGCGGGGTACAGCGATTCCTCCACGACGCTGTTGAGCCGGTGGATCTCGTCGATGAAGAAGACGTCTCGAGTGTTGAGGTTCAGCAGGATCGAGCCCAGGGCGCCCTGGTGGTCGATGGCCGGCCCGGAGCTGACCTTGATCGCCACGCCGAGCTCGTTGGCGATGATGTGCGCGAGCGTGGTCTTGCCGAGCCCCGGCGGCCCGCTCAAAAGAACGTGCTCCACCGGCTCGCCTCGGCGTCGGGCCGCTTCGAGCAGGATGCTCAGGTTCTGCCGCACCTGCTCCTGGCCGACATACTCGGAAAGGAGGCGCGGGCGCAGCGTGAGGTCGTACTGGTCGTCATCTGCGCGCGGGTCGAGTATCGGCTCGTCGCCGGCTTTGCCCGTCATCCGCTGCCTAGCGCCTTGAGCGCCGTCGCCAATGCCTCTTGCGTGGAGGGTGTCGATCTCCAGTCCACCGACTCCAGGCCGGTCCGTGCCTCTTGCGACGAAAAGCCCAGGTTGCGCAGCGCTGACTCGACAGCTTTGGGAACGACACCATCGCCGGCGAGGGCAGCGGCCCGCGGAATCACCTCGACCTCCCCAAGCGCGTCGAGCCTTGGCTTCAGCTCGATGATGACCTTGGCGGCTGTGCGCGCTCCCACGCCATTGGCGCGACGGATCGGAGCGGGATCTTCGCTGATGATGGCGCGCTTGAGAAGCTCCAGGCTGGCCGCGCTCAAGATGTTGAGGCCGACCTTCGGGCCGACTCCGTCCACCTGGATCAACATCTCGAAAAGCTCGAGCTCCTCCACCGATGCGAATCCGTAAAGGGCGAGCTGATCTTCGCGGACAACTGTATGGATGTGAAGCTCGAACTCACCGCCGGGTGCGGGAATCGTCTGCCGCGTCGTCGCACTGACGCTGACGAGGTAGCCCACGCCACCAACGTCGAGGACGACGAAGTCGGGTCCTGCGCGGCGGACCACGCCGCTCAAATGCGCGATCAACGCGCGACCTGCGAGAGCTTGCGACTTCGCGCGTGGCACACGGCGATGGCGATCGCATCCATCGCGTGCGCATCGACACGGCCCTCGGGCACCTTCACCTGGGCGCCGAGCATGCGGGCGATCTGCGCCTTGTCGGCGTTGCCATAGCCGGTGAGAACCATCTTCACCTGGCTCGGCTTGTACTCGAACACTGGCACTCCGCACTCTTCGAGCACCGCAAGAATGGCGCCACGCGCCTGCGCAACCCCGATCGCACTGGACGTGTTGCGGCCCATGAAGAGCTCTTCGAGCGACGCCTCCGAGGGCGGATGGTCGGCGAGGAGCTCGCGAAGATGCCGGGTGATGGCAAGCAGCCTTGCGCCGTCGCGTCCGGGCCGGGTGACGAGGGTGCTGCAGGAAAGGACGAGGCTGGAGCCGGAGAGGAGAGCGAATCCCGTGCCGGCGAGACCGGGATCGATTCCGAGAATTAGTCCGTTTGCGGCGTCCGACATTTATCCATCTGGTTCTACACCTGTGCTGAGACGCGTTCAAGAACGTTATGCGCGGGTGAGGACTGAGGTCCTCCCCCGCGGGCCCCCTCCTGGGGTTTCTCCCCGCCACGACTGGGAGCCGTTTGGAAATGGGCGCTTGGGTGACGGCCGGAGTAAATCCGGCCTACTTGCGATGCGTCAACTAATTTCATTCATACCTGTGCTGAGACGCGTTCAAGAACGTTTGTGGGGATATCAAAGTTGGCGTAGACCTGCTGGACGTCGTCGTCCTCTTCCAGTGATTCCATCATCCTGAGAACAGCTGAGGCCTTGTCCTCTCCCACTGCCACCGTCTGCTTCGGTTGCATGGTGATCTCGGCGTTGTCGATCGTGACCCCCATGCCCTCCATCGCGGCCTTGACCTTCTCAAAGGCGGCGGGCGGAGTGGTGACCTCGACCGACTTGCCTTCAACCTGGACGTCATCGGCCCCCGCTTCGATCGCCGCGAGGCCCACGTCTTCGGGGTCGTTCTTGCCGGCGTCGGCCGAGATGACACCCTTGCGCTCGAACATCCACCCCACCGAGTTGGACTCGCCAAGGTTGCCACCGAACTTGGACAGACGGTGCCGGATGGATGCGGAGGTGCGGTTGCGGTTGTCGGTGAAGGCGTCGACCATGACCGCCACGCCTGCGGGCCCATAGCCCTCGTAGCGAATCTCTTCCAGCTTCTCGCCCGCCAGCTCACCGGTGCCGCGCTTGATGGCGTTCTGGATCTTGTCGGTGGGCATGTTGATCTCCCGCGCTTTCTGCATCGCGAGTCGAAGGCGGAAGTTGCCGTCGACGTTGCCTCCCCCCTCCTTGGCCGCGATCAGGATCTCGCGACTGGCGCGGGTGAAGGCCTGGCCACGCTTGGCGTCAACGATCGCCTTCTTGTGCTTGATGCCCGCCCATTTCGAGTGGCCGGACACTTAGTTAGAGACTCCTGCGTGGGCTGCGAACATTATTTCGACGATTCTATCTCACGCGAATTCGAACGAAATTTCTTTTGCCCGCCTGCAACACATCGTCATCCTTCAGCTTCGAGTCCGCACTCGCCTTCTCGCCGTTGATTCTTATCCCGCCCTGGTCGATGAGGCGCCGGGCATCGCCCCGGCTCTTGGCAAAACCGGCCTGGACGATCGACGAAACGAGGTCCGCGGGATTCTCGGCCGCGAGCTCGCTCATCTCTTCCGGCGCTTCGCGCTTGCGGAACCTGGCGTCGAATTCGGCCTCCGCTTTGCCGGCCCCATCGTCGCCGTACAACCGCTTGACGAGCTGCCTGGCGAGCGCCGCTTTCGCGTCCCGAGGCTTCAGCGCCAGCACCCGGTCGAGCTCGGGGCCGCTCAAACCTGAGACCAGACGAAGGTACTTCTCGGTCAGCGAGTCGGGGATCGACATCGTCTTCCCGTAGACCTCGGCCGGCGGCTCGGTAAGGCCGATGTAGTTGTTCAACGACTTGCTCATCTTCTGCGAGCCATCCAGCCCTTCGAGCAGCTGAAAGACCGCGATGTCTTGCGGTTCCTGACCATAAGCTTTCTGGATCTCGCGACCGAACAGCAGGTTGAACAGCTGGTCGGTGCCACCAATCTCGACATCGGCGCGTATCGCCACCGAGTCATAGGCCTGGTTGAACGGATACAGGATCTCGTGGGCGCCGATTGGCGTTCCGGCCTTGAGCCGCTCGGCGAAGTCCTCGCGCTGAAGGACCTGCTGAAGAGTCGCCTTCCCCATGAGTCGCAGCACGTCGGCGGCGCCCATCGCACCAAGCCACTCGGAGTTGCTGTGGACCTCGGTGCGCTCGCGGTCGAGCACGAGATAGATCTGTTCGAAATACGTTTTCGCATTCGCGTCGATCTGCTCGCGACTGAGGACTGGTCGAGTTTCCGAGCGCCCGCTGGGGTCGCCGATGAGCGCCGTGTAGTCGCCGACGATCAGCACCACCGTGTGGCCGTCATCCTGGAAGGCGCGAAGCGCATCGAGCACCACAAGGTGGCCGACGTGCAGGTCAGGCGCCGTCGGGTCGAGGCCCAGCTTTACCCGCAGCCTGTCGCCCCGCTCCAGGCGCGAGCGCAGGTGGTCTTCGACTTTGATTTCGACCGCCCGCTCGCGCAGGCGCTCGAAAAACTCCGAGCTCACACCAACGCGCCTAGTTGACTGGGCTTTGGCTGAAGTAGATCTGAGGGTCGGCGGGCAGGGCGAGACCGAAGATGGTCACGATCGGCTTTCCGATCGCATTGGTCAATGGAACTCCGATGTGCGAGCCCTGGACGGCGTCGCGGATCGATTGCTGCAACGGGTCCAGCGCTCCGCCACCGAACGGTGTGCCGGCAGCGACGAGCTCGTTGGTGATGAGGACCGAAAGAATGACCGCGGTGAGGACGCCGATGATCACACCCAGGACGCGGTTGAACACAAGCGCCCCGACCTGGATCTGGCTGCTCGCCAGCTGTGCCGCCGCCTCGACGATGACGATGACCGCGATCACGATCCCGAAGAACCCGTAGATGCGCGCGTCAGGGGTTTCGAGGGTGGACGACTGCTGGAAGATGCCGGCAGCTTGCAGGCCCATGTTGGTGGCGCCGACGAACGCCAGGTAGAGAGCGATCAGGCCGATCACCCGGCGCAGCAGGCCGCCGAAGAACCCAAGTCCGGCGTACACGATGACGAGCACGATCGGAAGCGCATCGAGCCAGGTCACTCGCGGAACCTCGCTTTGTGCCTTTTTTGGAGTGCGAGCTTGATCTCTGTCATCACTTTGTCCACTTCGGCGTCCGTCAGGGTGCGCTCGGGGCTGCGGAAAGTCAAGGTGAATGCAATGCTTTTGTGCCCTTCGGGAACCTGCGGGCCGTGATACTCGTCGAAGGCGCTGGCCTGCTCCAGGTATTCCCCGCCAAGCTCCTTGATGGTGGCCAGCAAAGGGCCGGCAGTGATGTGGTCCTCAACCACCACGGCAAGATCCCGCTCGATCGCCGGGAACCTCGGCAGGGGCTGCGCTCGATTAATTCGCGCCGCCGCGAGGACCGGTTCCACGTCGATCTCGACCGCCACCAGCCTTCCTTCGATCTTGAAAGTCGAGGCCACAGTCGGATGCACCTCGCCTATATAGCCGAGCAGGCGGCCGTCCAGGACGACGGCGGCGCACCGGCCGGGATGGAACAGCTCCTGAGCCCCACGCTGGTAGGTGCACGGGGGAGCGCCCACGGCCGCCAGCGAGGTGTCGAGCACCGACTTCATGGCATAGAAAGCAGCGCGTCCCGCCTCGGCGCCCGCGCCCGTGGTCGCGACGACCCCTAGGCGCATCGGCTCGTCAGGCTGTTCCGACTTGTCGTCCACCGGGGCCAGGAAAGCGCTGGCGATCTCATACACGCGGACGTTCTGACGTCCCCGGTCGCGATTGAGCGCGACCACCCCGACGAGCGACGGCAGCAAAGAGGTGCGCAGCGTGTTCATGTCGTCGCTCAACGCATTGGAGACGCGCATCGCGTGCGCGTCGACACGGAGGCTCTCGAGCACACGGCCGGAAACCAGAGCCGGGTTCCAGGTTTCGGTGAATCCAGCGCCGGCAAGCACCTCGCGCGCCTCGTCCAGACGCCTGCCGATGCTGGGCGCCGACGGTATCCACCTGTCATGACGATGACCTGGCAGCGTTGGCGGAATGCGGTCGTACCCGTAGACGCGGCCCACTTCCTCGACCAGATCCTGCGGGATCGTCACGTCAAGCCTGAAGACGGGCGGCAGCACGTCCCATTCGCCGTCTTCGAGCGCGCGGACGTGAAAATTGAGGCGCTTGAGAATCGACTCGGCTTCTTCCAACGGCACGTGCAGGCCGAGGATCTCGTCCACCAGGGCGGGGCGAAGCCTGACGCGCACCGGCTCCTGGGGGCGCGGATAGACGTCGGCCCACTCGCGGTGGACGCTCCCTCCGGCCAGCTCCGCGATCAGAGACGCCGCACGACGCGCGCCGGCCAGAGCCAGCTCGGCAGGCAGGCCCTTCTCGAAACGAGACGACGCCTCGGTCCGCAGCCCGAGCTCGCGCGCCGTCTGGCGCACGCTCGAACCGTTGAAAGTCGCCGCCTCGAGAAGGATTTCGGTGGTGGCCTCGGTGACCGCCGTCTCCTCGCCTCCAATGACGCCCGCAATCGCCACCGGCTTGCGGCTGTCGGCGATGACGAGCATCTCAGCGCTGAGCTCTCGTTCGATGCCGTCAAGGCAAAGCAGCTTTTCGCCGGCACGAGCCCCTCTCACTTGGATCTCAGCTGGGGAGATCTTTGTCAGATCGAATGCATGCAACGGCTGGGCATACTCGAGCAGCACATAGTTCGTGATGTCGACCACGTTGTTGATGGGCCGCACGCCGCAGGCGCGCAAGCGCCGCTGGAGCCACTCGGGGCTTGGCCCGACTTTGACGCCCTTGATGACGCCGCCGATGTAGCGGGGGCACAGGTCGGGATCCTCAATCGAAACCTTCACCAGATCACGCCCCGGCGGATTGGCCGTTCCCGTGAATGCGGGCATGAAGTCGACCTTCATCGGCCTGTCCAGTCCCGCGGCCAGCTCGCGCGCCACACCGAGGTGGCCCATGCAGTCGGGGCGGTTGGAGGTGACCTCGATATCCATCGTCACCAGGCTTGGAATCACCGACTCCAGCGAGTCTCCCGGCTTCCCTGAGTCGAGAATGAGAATGCCCGAGTGGTCGTCGCCAAGCAGCAGCTCCTCGGCGGAGCAGAGCATGCCCCTGGCTTTGTAGCCGGCGATGTTCATGTCCTTGACGAGCTTGCCGTTCGGCACAGTGACGCCTGGCATGGCCACGGGCACCAGCGAGCCTGGGATCGCGTTGGGGGCCCCGGCGATGATCTGCTCGACGTGGTCGCCGAGGTCTACCTGGTGCACCCAAAGGGGGTTACGCGACTTCGGGTGCGGGATCTGCTCGAGCACCTTGCCCACGATGATCTGGGACAGGTCCACGACCGTCAGGTTCTCGACCTCGAGCCCCAGGCGGGTGAGAACGGCAGCGGCGTCATTGGGCGTGACCCCGTCGAGGTCGACGAAATCTGCAAGCCATTCGTAGCTGATTCGCATGTGCTAGTACCGACGCCCCCATCCCCCGACTGCGTCGGGTACTTCCCCGTCGAGCGGGGAAGACATCTTTTTCACTAAAACTGCTCCAGGAAACGCAGGTCTGATTCATAGAGCAGGCGGATGTCGTCGACGTCGTGCTTCAGCATCGCCATGCGTTCGATGCCAAAACCCCACGCGTAGCCATTCCACTTTTCGGGGTCGATGCCGCCGTTGCGCAGCACCTGGGGATGCACCATCCCGCAGCCACCGACCTCGAGCCAACCTTTGTGGCGGCAGCTCTTGCACCCGGCGCCGCCGCAGATGCCGCACGACACATCGAACTCGAAGCTTGGCTCGGTGAAGGGAAAGTAGCTCGGCCTGACGCGCACTTTTCTCTCGCTGCCGTACAGCGACTGGATCATGTAAAGGAGCGTCCCCTTCATGTCACCGACGGTCAGCCCGCGGTCCACGGCGAGACCCTCGACCTGGCTGAAGTACGGGAGGCGCGTCGCTTCGGGCGCGTCGCGCCGGTAGCACCGGCCCGGCGTAATGATGTAAATCGGCGGCTCCTTTAATCGCTGCATCGCGCGGATCTGAACCGGCGACGTGTGCGCGCGCAGCAGCAGCTGCGGTGTGAAATAGAACGAGTCCCAGTTTTCACGTGCCGGATGGCCGGCCGAGATGTTCAGGGCTTCGAAGTTGTACCACTCGGTCTCGACCTCGGGGCCAAGCTCAACCTTGTAGCCCAGGCTCTCCAGGACAGTCTCGATCTGTCGCTGCACCTGGGTGAGAACGTGGACGTGGCCACGGCCGAGCGGCGGGCCGGGGAACGTGACGTCGATCGCCTCGGTCTCGGCGATGTCGGCGAGGCGAGCCCCTTCCAGCTCCGCCCGCCGGTTGGCGAGGGCGGCTTCGATGGCGCGCTTTGCCTCGTTGGCAGACTGGCCGAGCGCGGCACGCTGCGCCGGCGCCAGCTGGCCGATGCCGGTGAGCAATTTGGTGATCTGCCCGCTCTTGCGTCCCAGGTAGTCGAGCGTGATCGTCTCGAGCTCGCCTTCAGTGCTTGCTTTCGCGATCGCGCCCAGTGCTTCTCTGATCAGGTTGGACGGGTCGCTCACGCTGCCAACCTCCGGCGGATTTCGAACAGGAGCAGCGCTGCCGCTGCGGCGACATTGAGCGACTCGACGCCGCCGCCGAGCGGCACGGTCACCAGCTTGAGGTTCTCCTTCGAGAGGCCGTGCGCCTCGCTGCCCAGGATGATCATGCCCGCCTTCTCGATCGGCGCCTCCGCCAACGGCGCTCCGCCCGTGGCCGCCGCGCCGTAGCCGTCGAGGCCGGCGAGGTCTTCCCACCTGGCTCGCGCAACCGTGAGCCGGAAAACGTTGCCTGCCGACGCACGAACCGACTTGGCGCCGTATGGATCCGCGCAGCCGTCGAGCAGCGCGAGGGCCGGCGCGCCGGCCGCGGCCGCGGTACGGCAGATGGCGCCGACGTTGCCGGGATCCTGCACTCGATCGAGCACCACCAGCGGCCAGCGGTGGGCGCGAGCCACCTCGATCGCTTCCCCGGCCGTCCATTCGCGCACTTTGGCGATCGCGATCACCCCTTGCGGCGTGACAGTCTGGCTGATCGAGCGAAATACGCCGCGCGAAAGGGTAATGCGGCGGGGGGCGTCTACCAGCGAGTCATCGCCCTCGCGAACCGCGATGAGCTCGAGCTCGACGCCGGCGGCGGCCGCCTCGGCGACCACGCGCGGACCTTCCAGGAGGGCGAAGCCTGGCTCGCGCCGGCGGGCGAGGCGCTGCAACCTGCGCACGACCTCGTTCTCCGGGCTGGTTATCGGCTGATCAGAGGCTTTTCTTTGCAACCTCCACCAGCCGAGCAAAGGAACCGCTGTCGCGCACGGCCAGGTCAGCCAGCACTTTGCGGTCGATCTCCACTCCGGCCTGGCGAAGGCCGTGCATGAGCTTGCTGTAGGGAAGCCCCGATTGTCGCGAGGCGGCGTTGATACGCGCAATCCAGAGTGCACGCATCTCGCGCTTGCGCCGCCGCCGGTCGCGGAACGCATAAGCGAGCGCGTGGAGGACTGCTTCGTTCGCGGGTCGAAAAAGGAGCTTCTTGGACAGCCGGAAGCCCTTGGCCCGATCGAGGATCGCTTTGTGGCGCCTGTGCGCGGGAACTCCACGCTTGACTCGTGCCANNGCCAGTGCCCGGCGCACTTCTTTGCGGTCGGACGGAGATACCGGCTGCTCGTTCTCGTAGTTGCGCTTTCGCTTTTTCGACTTGTGCTCGAGCAGGTGGCTCTTCCACGAGGCAGCGCGCATCAGTTTGCCGGTCTTGGTGACCCGGATTCTCTTCGCGAACGCTTTGCGGGTTTTGATCTTAGGCACGGGTGGCGGTCTCCTTGGTGGCGGTTTGGGTTGCAGCTTGCGCCGTCGCCGGGGTGGCAGCCTGGGGAGTCGATTGGCGGCTCGGGGACAGGATCATGAAGAGGTTCTTGCCCTCGAGCAGCGGTGCGCGCTCGACAACCGCGAAATGCTTCGCGTCATCAGCCACCCGATCGAGGATCCTTCTCCCGATGTCCTGGTGGACCATCTCCCGACCTCTGAACATGATCGTCACTTTCACCTTTTCGCCTGCTTCGAGGAACTGCTTCAACCCTTTGAACTTGGTCTGGAAATCGTGTTCCGCCACCTTGGGGCGGAGCTTCATCTCCTTGAGCTTGGTGACGTTCTGCTTGCGCCTCTGGTCCTTCTCCTTCTTGATGGTCTCGAACTTGAAGCGTCCATAATCCATCAACCGGCAGACCGGCGGCTGTGCCTGTGGCGCCACCTCGACGAGGTCGAGTCCCTTCTCGCTTGCGATGCGCAGAGCAGCGTCGAGGGAGAGCACCCCCAGCTGGTTGTTCTGGTCATCGATCAGCCGCACTTCGGAGGTGCGGATCTGATCGTTGATCCTTAGCTCCTTAAACGAGATGAGACGTTACCTCGGCCAAATTCAGTGTTGTCTTCGTCCTCCAAACAAAAATAAAACGGACAGCCGAGGCCATCCGCCTTTCCGTACCCATTCGAGCAGTGCTCTGTGGGTGAGGGTAGGTCCCCTGCTTCAGTCTGAGGATGGTACCGGAAACGAGACCTTGATGCGCAAAACGCCTGCCTGGCGGGCTGGGTAGGGGACAGCACTCAGAGATCGACATCCAGCTCGACAGCTAGTCGCAGTCTGGCGGCTAGCGGCGCTTCTCCGCGACCTCGTGGGCCACGCGCTGCACGAATTCGTCGAGGGCCTCGTCGGTCTGGTTGCCCCCGCGATCGCGCACATTGACGTGCTGTGCCTCCGCTTCACGGGCGCCGGCGATGGTCATGTAGGGCACCTTGCGCGCCTGCGCATCGCGGATTTTTCGCTGCATGCGCTCGGGGCGATCGTCGACCTCGACGCGCAGCTTCGCCTTGCGCAAGCGGGCCTCGATGACACGCGCGTACTCAATCTGCGCGTCGGTGATCGGAATGACAACCACCTGCACCGGGTGAAGCCAGGTGGGAAACGCGCCCACGTAGCGCTCGATGAGGTAGCTGAACAGCCGCTCCATCGAGCCGGCCGCGCCTCGATGGACCATCACCGGGCGCTGCCGAGAGCCGTCCTCGGCGACGTACTCTAGGTCGAAGCGCTCGGGCAGCTGGAAGTCGACCTGCACAGTCGAGTTGGTGAACTCCCGGCGGTGCGCATCCTTGACCTGGAAGTCGATCTTCGGCCCGTAGAAGGCCGCCTCCCCCACGCCGAGGTGATATTTCTGACCCATCGACTCGAGCGCCTCGACGAGCGCCGCCTGCGCCCGGTCCCACTGCTCCTCGGTGCCCAACCACTTGTCCTTGACGTCATCGCGCGCCGACAGGCGGTACGAAAATTCGTCGATGCCGAGCACGTCCGAGAAGTAGAGCGCCAGGTCGATCGCGCCCTTCACCTCGCCCATGAGCTGGTCGGGGGTGCAGAAGATGTGCGCGTCGTTGAGCGCAAAGGCGCGCACGCGGTTGAGGCCGATGAGCGTGCCCGAGCGTTCGTATCGCCAGTTGTTGCCGATCTCCGCGATGCGCATCGGCAGGTCGCGATAGCTCCGGAGCTCGGACTGGTACACGACAATGTGGTGCGGGCAGTTCACAGGCCGCAGCTCGAGCTCCTCGCCGTCCTCGAACCGCATCGGCGGGTACATGTTCTCGCCATAAAGCTGCAGGTGGCCGCTCTGCCGGTATAGGTCGAGCCGCGCCACGTCCGGCGTTCTGACGTGTAGGTAGCCTCGCGACAGCTCTTCGTCGACGATGAATCGCTCGAGCTCGCGCCGGATGGTCGCGCCCGCGGGCAACCACAACGGCAGGCCGGCGCCCACCCGCTCGTCGACCGTGAAGAGCTTCAGCTCCCTGCCCAGCTTCTTGTGGTCCCGCTTCTCGGCCTCCTCGAGGAACTTCATGTGCTCGTCGAGCTCTTTCTGCGACGACCACGCGGTGCCGTAGATCCTGGTCAGCTGCGGTTGCTTCTCGTCGCCACGCCAGTAGGCGCCCGCGACGCGCAGCAGCTTGAAGGCCTTCAATTCCTTGGTCGACTTCACATGCGGGCCCCTGCAGAGATCGAGGAACTCACCGGTGCGGTAAACGCTGACCTCGTCGCCCTCGACCTTGTCGTTGATCAGCTCGATCTTGTAGTCCTGGCCACGCTTGCGAAACTCGGCCAGCGCCTGCTCGCGGGTCATCGTCTCGTGGACGAAAGGCCTGTCCTCTTGCGCGATCCGCCTCATGCGCGATTCGATTGGGGCAAGGTCGGCTTCGGTGATCGGCCGGCTGAACGCGAAGTCGTAGTAAAAGCCGTCCTCCACCGGGGGTCCGATCCCATACCTGGCGTCGGGATGGAGCTCGGTGACAGCGGCCGCCAGCAGGTGCGCGGTCGAATGCCTGAGGACGTGCACGGGATCCTCGGTCGATTCGTGGTCTCCGTATTCGCCCATGCGGTCGTCCAGTATATGGACGCCTATGGACCCAGCTTCAATCGTCGACGCTCTCGGCTATCCCGCCGCCGGGCTTGGGATCCTCATCGAGAGCGCAGGCGTGCCATTTCCGGGCGAAACGCTGCTGCTCGCAGCGGCTGCCTGGGCCGCGGCGCGCCACCACAGCATCGTGCTCGTCATCTTGTTCGGCTTCCTCGGCGCCACCGTGGGCGCGAACATCGGCTATTACCTCGGCCATCGGGGCGGCCGGCCTTTCGTGGAGCGCTTCGGCAGCTTCTTTCGCATCCGACCCGACCACATCGCGCGATCGGAGCTTTTCTTCGCCAGGCATGGCGACAAGGCCATCCTCGCCAGCCGTTTCATCCTCGGGCTGCGCACGTGGGGATCCATGCTCGCCGGCATGTCGAGGATGCCGTTCTGGCGCTTCCAGCTGTTCAGCGCGTTGGGTGCCCTGGGGTGGGCGACCGCGATCGGGCTCGCCGGCTACCTTCTCGGCAACAACCTGGCGCTCATCGGCGCGATCGTGCGAGCACTCGGATTTGGCGGCCTGGTGCTGGTCGTTCTTATTGCGATAACGCTCGTGGTGATGAGGGACCGCGCCGCCCGGCGATGAGGACTGCCACGCCGCCGCTGATGAGCAGCCCGCCGAGGCCGCCGATGACGTGCGCGGTGCCGATCGTGTCAGAGAGCGCCGCCGCCGCCAGCACCGGGAGAGCCGTCACTCCATTTATGACCATATAGAGGAGGGCGAAGATCCGCCCGCGGATCTCGTCGCTCGTGGTCTCCATCAAGTAGGTGATCGCGGGGATCATGATCGCCCCGAACTCGATCCCGAGGATGAGGCTGAAAACGGCCCCGGTGATCCGGGCGTTGGCACGGAGGTCGGGCAGCTGGTTCATCGCCTGCGGCACCGCCGCCAGCGCCAGCATGGTGATCCCGTTTGCGATCAAAGAGCCGATGAGCAGCCGCGACCTGTCGACATTGCGGACGAACTGCCCGAGCAGAACGGCGCTCAAGATCGCTCCACCCGTGGCCGGCCCGAGGATCACGTAGCTGTCTTGGGGCGCGATTCCAATCACGTTGCTGACGTATGCAGGCGCAAGGGCGAAGAGCATGAACAGGACCAGCACTGCGACGCTCACCTGGCCGAAGGCCAGCATCAGCCCGCGTGACGCGCGAAGGGCGTCGATGCCCTCTTTCAAATCGAGGAGCATTCGATGGAAGCGATTTCGGCCTGCGGCGACCGGCGGTTCGGTGGTTCGTTCGATGCCCGGTATGTCCGACGCGAAGATGAACGTGGCTCCAACGACGAGGAGGGCCGCGGCCAGCCAGTAGGGCGCATACAGGTCTATGCGCGAGACGATTGGGGCGAGCGCTCCGCCCACCACAAGCGTCAACACCATCGTCAACAGCGCCATCGAGTTGGCGGTGATGAGTGCTGAGCGCGGCAGGATCGTCGGAATCACAGCTGCCTCCGCCGGCCCGAAGAGCTGGCCCACCGCGGAGAAGATGAACGTGATGACCAGAAGGTGCACGAAGTCGCCGCGCAGCTGGGGCACCAGCGCCGCCAGAGGTATCAGCGCAACGGCCGCGGCGCGGCCGAGGTTGCACCAAAGCATGATCTGCTTGCGATCGAGGCGGTCCGCGATCACGCCGGCTGGTGGAGCGAACAACACCGCCGGCACTGTATACGTGAGAAGCGTGACCGCCACCGGAGTGCTGCCCCCTGAGATCTCGTACGCGAGGATGATCAGCGAGAACAGAAGGAACTTGTCAGCCAGCTGGGCCGCAAGCTGCGCAAACCAGATGTTCCTGAACGTGGTGTTGCGCAGAACGACTCGAAAGCCACCAGGGCTCTCGACATCGAACTTGAACGGATCGGCCTTGAAAGGATCGGCCATCGCGGGTCTGGATACTAGCGCCGGGCGACAAGCCCGGCGCGTTCTACTCCCCGCCTGAGGGGAGTCCGGGGACGCCTTCGGCGTGGCCGGGTGAGGTTTTGCCGAATCGGAGGTACAGCGCTTCCCATTCCGAAAGGCTCAGGGTTTGTGCGCGCCGTTCAGGGTCGATGCCGGCGTCGCGCAACCTCGAACCTGCCTCTTCGCTGCCGATCCCTGCGATCCGGCCTAGAGCTCCGCCCAGCTGCTTCCGCCTGAACTGGAATACCGCCTCGACCAGCCTGAAGAAGGCATCCATGTCGGGAACATTGACGGCCGGCTTGTCCCGCACCTCGAGCAGCACAAGGGCCGAATCGACTCGGGGCTCGGGGGTGAAGGCCGCGGCTGGAATCGTCATTCCAAGTCGGGCCTCCGCAAAGACCTGCACCGCAACAGTGGCAAGGCTGGCGCCGGTGGTCGCGGTCCAACGCTCGGCGACCTCCTTCTGCACGACGAGTGACATGCGCCGCGGACGTGGTGGTTGATCCAGGAGCTTGCGGATCAGGGCGCCGGTGAGGTTGTAGGGGATGTTCCCAACCACCACCTCTCCCCCATCCGGATAGCGCTGGACCAGATCGAGCTTGAGGATGTCTGCCTCGACAACCTCCACCCCGGCGCGACCGCCGACCACCTCACGCAGCGCCGGGATCAACGTGCGATCGAGCTCGACGGCGGTCACACGACGGTGGCGATCAGCCAGCGCAATCGTCAACGTGCCGACCCCCGCCCCAACCTCGACCACCTCGTCCGATTGGTCGCCCGCACCCGCCGCCACCTGGTCGCGCAAGTTGGGGTCGATCAGGAAGTTCTGTCCCAGCCGGTGCTTCAGGTTGATGCGATGCCGTCGCAGCAACCGTGACAGCTGGTCGGGATCGGCCGGGTCGATCACGTCATTTTGGTGAACAGGCGCAGCGCGTTATCGCACTCCAGCTTCGCCAGCTCCGACAGTCCGGTGCCGCGAAGGTCTGCCACCAGCTCCGCAGTATCGATCAGGTACGCGGGGCGGTTCGGCACCCCCATCCTTTTGTGTGCGTTGCCGTACGGCGAATCGGTCTCGAGCAGAAGGCGATCGCCAGGGCATTGCTTAACCACGTCGCGCAGAGACTGGCGGCTTGGACGCGTGACCAATCCCGCAAACCCCAGACTGAACCCGAGATCGAGAAATCGCTCCGCCCACTCCCATTCCAGCGCGAAGTAGTGCATGACGCCACGTAGCCCGGGATGGGCATCGATGACCTCCAGGATCTCGGTGGCCGCGCCCCGATTGTGGATCGAAACGGGGAGATCGCGCGCGACGGCGAGCTCGCAGAGCGCGTGCAAGCGAGATACCTGAACGTGGCGTGGCGGAGCGCCTGCCTCCTCGAAATCGAGACCGATCTCGCCGATGACGACCACCCTCGGATCGCGGGCCAGGTCGTTTAGGACATCAATCTCGGGTGGCGATGCCTCCGTCGGGTGATGACCAACACCCGCCCACACCTCGGTGTGACCTCGCGCCAGCGCCATCGCCGTCCGGCTGCGGGCGGCGTCCACGCCCATCGTCACCATGCGCGTAACGCCCGCATCCACCGCGGCGCTCACCACCGCCGATGCATCACCCAGCTCCTCGAGGTGGAGGTGGGTGTCTACGAAGATGCCAGCGCCTCCTCATCTTCGTTGGGGACGTCGTCGAGGCGTTTGAAGAGAGCCTGCGGCGGCGGCAATGGGCGGCCTGGCTCGAGCTTCGACGGCAACCACCGGTTCTCAACTGGATAATCCCCTGTCAGCACTTGGTGGGCCGTTCCGTCTATGTCAGTAAACTCGCGCACCACCGGCTGCGGTGCGATGACATCGGTGTAGCCGAGCATCTCGTGCAGCCGCTGCGATGAGAACGGCAGGAACGGCGTCAGCATCGTCTTCAGGTTGTCGACGCAGCGGAGCGCGACGTAGAGAACGGTCCCAGCCCGGGCGCGATCGGTCTTGATGGTGTGCCAGGGCTGTTCCGTGCTCAGGTACGCATTCGCTCTCGCAGCCATCGTCATGGCGTACCTGAGAGCCACCTGGAAACGAGCCTGACTAAGTAGATGACCGACGTGCTCTATTGCATCTTCTGTTTCGCCAAGTCGAAATTGATCGTCGCCGGTCAGGGGCCCGGGCTTAGGAACAGCTCCGAAGTTTCGGTGTGCGTTGACCAGAGTTCTGTGCACCAGATTGCCCCACGTTGCAACAAGTTCGTCGTTATTGCGCCTAACAAACTCTGGCCATGTGAAGTCGGTGTCTTGGCTCTCCGGGCCAGCAATGATCAGGTAGTAGCGAAGCGCGTCCGGGTCGTAGCGTTCTAAGAAATCGCGGACGTAGATGACGCGGCCACGACTTGTCGACAGCTTCTTGCCCGCGGTATTCAGGTATTCGCTCGCAACTATGTAATCCGGTCGGTGCAAGGGCTTCTCCTTGGCGCTGGCTCCCATCAAGATCGCCGGCCACATCACGCTGTGAAACGTGATGTTGTCCTTGCCCATCACGTAGTAGTGGATAGTGTCGGGAGTCTCGGGAGCCTCCCACCAAGCTTTCCAAGAATCCGGATCGCCGCGTTGAGCGGCCCATTCGATCGACGCAGAAAGGTAGCCGATCACGGCATCGAACCAGACGTAAATCCTCTTGTGCGGGTTCTCCGCCCAACCGGGTAGCGGGACCGGTACTCCCCAATCGAGGTCACGCGTAATTGCTCGAGGCTTGAGATTCGCGACGTACTCCAGCGAATATCGGACAACGTTTGGTCGCCAGCTTTCTTCGTGCTTATGGATCCATGCAGTTAGATCGTCGCGGAAGGCAGGCAGGTTGAAAAAGAAATGCTCCGTATCCTTGAACTCGACTGGTGCATCACTGCCGCGCTGATGCGGATTGATCAGGTCGATTGGGTCCAGTTGGTTGCCGCAGTTGTCGCACTGGTCGCCTCGGGCATCTGGGAAGCCGCAGATTGGACATTTCCCTTCGATGTAGCGGTCAGGGAGTGTGCGCCCGCTGACCGGGTCGAACGCGCCCATCTGAGTCTTCTTGACCAGGTAGCCATTCTCGTGAAGCTTGAGAAACACGTCCTGGGTGACCTTGTAATGGTTGGCTGTCGTCGTTCGCGTGAAGATGTCGTATGTCATCCCTAGACGGCGGAGGTCCTCAACGATTAGTGCGTTGTTGTGGTCGACGAACTCCCTCGGGGGAATGCCCTTCTTGTCGGCCTCATAGGTGATCGGCGTGCCGTGCTCGTCGGTACCGCTGGCCATGAGCACGCGCGAACCACGCATGCGCTCGAAACGCGCCAGCACGTCGGCGGGCACGGCGAAGCCTGCCACGTGGCCGATGTGACGAGGGCCGTTGGCGTAAGGCCACGCCGGCGCAACGAGAACTGTTCTCTGTTTAGGCTCCACTGATCACAAGCGTAAACTCGCCGCGCGCGCGATCACCCAGAGCCTCGCTCACCTCGGCAGCGGTCCCGCGCAGAACCTCCTCGTGCAGCTTGGTCAGCTCCCGCCCAACTGTGAGGTGGCGGTCGGGGAGAACCTCGGCGATCAGCGCCAGCGATTTTTGGACGCGGTAAGGCGAGTCGAACGCGACGGCGGGACGTGGGTCATCGATGAGAGTCGACAGCAGGCGGCGCATCTCGCCTGGCTTGCGCGGGAGATAGCCCAGAAACGTGAATCCCGGTCCTCCGTAACCCGCGACAGAAAGAGCGGCGGTGACTGAGCTCGGGCCCGGGATCGGAACGACCTTGTGGCCGGCGGACCACGCTGCCTCCACCAGCGCCTGCCCCGGGTCCGAGACCGTCGGGGTCCCGGCGTCGCTCACGAGGGCCACGTCATGCTCCTCGAGCGCCGCCAGCACTCTCGGCAGCCCGCGTCGTTCAACCGGCGCGCGGTAGCTGATCAACGGTTTGCGGATGCCATAGCGCGCCAGCAGCCGTGCGGTGACGCGCGTGTCCTCTGCCGCAATGGCGCCGACCTCGCTGAGCACGCGCACCGCGCGCGCTGTCGTGTCCTCGAGGTTGCCGATGGGCGTGCCGATGACGAAGAGCCTGCTCAGGAACCGCCTCCACCCCCCCGCGGCTGGCTAAGCAAGCCCCGGGGTACCTCCCCACCATTCGGTGGGGAGGACAACCAGGCACCGACCTGGTCGGCGATCTCCGCCGCGGGGCCGACAAAACGAGATGCCGGCGGCAGCACGTCGAGAAACGCCTTGCCGTAGTCCTTGCCGAGGATGCGGTTGTCGAGGATGACGACCGCGCCACGATCGGTGGACCGACGGATCAGCCGGCCGAAGCCCTGCTTCAACCTCAAGGCTGCCTGCGGCAGCGCCAGCTGCGCGAAGGCGTCGCGAACCTGTTCGGCGCGCGCCGCATAGACGGGCTCCGTCGGCACGGGAAATGGCAGCCGCACCATGATTACGCAGCTCAGCCGCTCGCCCGGCACGTCGATGCCCTCCCAGAAGCTCGCGGTGCCGAGGAGCAGTGGCCGCTCCGCCTCCTCGAACGACTTCAGGAGGTGGCGCCTCTGGCCGTCGATGCCCTGCCCAAGGATCAGCACCTCGTCGAGGTCGATCCGATGCTTCAAGGCTGTATGCACGTCGCGCAGCTGCCGGTGCGAGGTGAACAGCACCAGGGTGCGGCCGCCGACGCGTTGCGCCACTGCGGCGATCACGTCCTCAACGTGGCGATCGAACTCTGGGTGCTCGGGCCCGGGCATGTCGGTGGGCAGGCATACGAGCGCCTGGTGCAGGAAGTCGAAAGGCGAGGGCAGGATCAGCTCCTCTGCGTCAGGGCCGAGGCCCACGCGCGAGCGAAAGTAATCGAAGGTGCCACCGACCGCAAGCGTCGCGGAGGTGAACACGGTCGACTTGCGCTCGGTGTAGACGCGGTCGCGCAGCAGCGTGCCCACGTTAATCGGGGCGGCGCGGAGGACGAGGTTATCGGTGCGGGCGAACAGGGTGAACCAGTAGACCCGGTTGGGATCCGGAGACAGGAGCGCTTCGCCCAACAGCTCGGCGGCGCCGTGGAGGCGGCCGCGGATGATCTCGAGCTCCCTGACGCCCTGGTCGGGCTCGACGCCGCCGAGCCAATCCCGCGAGCCGTTCACCGCCCTGCGCAGCACGCCGTCGAGCGCGGCGAGCGTCGTCGCGGCGTTTTCACCGGCGACCCTGATTTGTTCCCACGCCGGGTCTTCCCGGAGAGTCGCCGTCAAACGCAGCGAATCGTCCCGACGCTCCGAGTCGGTGAGCCGCGTGCCCACCCAGACCACCGCCGCCTCGAACAGCTCGCGAACGCGCGGCGCCGCGGCCAGCGTCATCGGTGCCGCTTCTGACAACGCGTCGCCCGAGGCGCCGAGGTGCGGTTGTCGGCGAAGCTCATCGAGCAATCCCGAGGCACTTGACCCGGCGACAGGCGCGAGTCGTTCGAGGAGCGCGGCCAGGCCCGGGCCGTCGACCTCCTGGCGCAGCCCGCGCGTAGCGGCCTCCTCGAGGTGATGCGCCTCATCGATGACAAGGTGGTCGAACGGCGGCAACAGGCCGCCGCCCACCTCTGCGTCGGCCAACAGCAGTGCGTGGTTGATCACGACGATGTCCGCGGCCTCGGCCTCGGCGCGTGCGCGATGCACGTAGCAGTCCTCTTTGGTGCAGTGAATGCCGACGCAGTCCAGGGGGTCGGACGCAATCCGCGCCCACATGACCTCTTCCCTGCCGTGAAGCCTCAGCTCAGAGCGGTCGCCGCTCTCTGTCGAATTGAGCCAGAGCAGGATCTTCAGCTTGAATCGAAGCTCCTCCGAGTCGTGGCAGACCTCAGCCAGATACCGCCGCCACCGCCGCAGGGACAGGTAGTTGGAGCGGCCCTTGAGAAGGCACGCGGTGAAGTCCCACGGCAGCCAGTCGCGCAACCCCGGGATGTCCTTGCTCATCAACTGCTCCTGGAGCGTGTGCGTGTTCGTCGAAACGACAACGCGCTCGTCGTGCCGGACGGCGCGCGCGATCGACGGGACCAGGTACGCCAGGCTCTTGCCGGTGCCGGTGCCGGCCTCCACTACCAGCGCCCCCCCGCGCCCTTGGATCTGGGCGACTGCCAGCAGCATCTGCAGCTGCGGCTCGCGGTGCTCATAGCCGGGCAGGACCCCCGCCAGCGGACCGTCGGGACCGAGCAGAGCCGCCACGAGGCCGGGATCGTCAGGCGGCAGGCCCGGCTTGCCCGAGTTCGGCGTATGGACCCGCGCGGCTGACGCGGGCACCAGGTCCGGGTTTGGCGCGGACAGGGCCTCGGCAAAGAAGCGCGCCACCGACCATTCGTAAGGCGCCACCAGCGCCAGCATCGATTCTTTCAACCCCTCGTCGAGGGACGCAGCCTCGTCACGCAGCCGGAGCAGCAGCTGCCGCGTGGCGTCGGCATCGTCGAGCGCCCTGTGTGGCCTGGGTTGGGAGAAGCCGAGCTCGACCGCCAGCAACGGCAGGCTGTGGCTCGCGGCCCCCGGCAGCAGGATCCGCGCCACGTCCAGCGTGTCGAGGATCTCCAGCGCCGGGTCCCAGAGCCCGGCTGCGGTCAGGAAGTCCACGTCCAGGCGAGCCCCGTGTCCGACCGGCTGGCGGCCGCGAAGAAACTCTGCTAGCTCGCGTAGCGCCGCCCGCGGGCTCGCCGCCCCCCGAAGCTCTTCCTGCCTGATGCCGGTGAGGCGCAATACGGTTTCGGGAACTGCCCGCCCGGGGTCGACAAGGCGCTCCATGGTCCCGCTGACGCGATCGGGAGTGAAGGCGACGGCGCCGACCTCGATGACTCGGTCTCGGGCCGGGTCGAGACCGGTTGTCTCGAGGTCGAGAGCTGCGTATTCCGGCAAAGCCGTTCCCGATTCTACGGGCGCGGAGGGCGCAGCCGGGGAACGCGAAGCCTCCCCGTCGCACTCTAGTAGGGGTCGAACCAGAGCGCCGGTTGCTATATTTGCGCCCGATGCAGACCGGGGCGATCGAGGCACCCAAGCGGATCGAGGACCTGCACGTCAGGCGCGACCTCGTCGCCAGCCTGCTGCTGCGCACCCTCGCTTTTTCCGATCAGCTGAGCGGCGCCGCCCTTGAAACTCGGCTGGGTTTGCCTTTCGAAACGCTGCAGCCGCTCATCGAGGAGTTCCAGAAAACACAGCTCATGGACACGCTGGGCTTTTCCAACGAACCGGCAGTCGAGGGCCGCCCTATCCCCGTGCGCATGAACTACACGGTTTCCAGCGCCGGCCGGCAGCGCGCAGCCGAGATGTCTTCGGTGCAGACCAGGTACCTCGGACCGTGCCCCGTCAACTTCGAGGACTATCTGTCTCTGGTCCGCTCGCAGGTCACCGGCAAGGCGAACGTCACCGACTCGGCGCTAAAGAAGGCACTGGGTACGCTCGAGCTGGAACAGCACGTCATCGACCAGATCGGCGGCGCCATGGTGTCGCGCGCCTCGCTCTTTATCTTCGGCGCCCCGGGCAACGGCAAGAGCACCATCACCGAGCGCATGGCGCTTCTTATGGGCGCTCCGATCGAGATCCCTCACGCGGTCGCGGTCGGCGACGAGATCATCCGCGTCATCGACCCCGTCTACCACAAGATCGCCGAAGGCGACCAGCCCATCGACAGACGGCTGGTCAAGGTCGAGCGGCCAGTGGTGGTCGCAGGCGGTGAGCTGAAGCTGCAGCAGCTCGACCTCACCTACGACGCGTCCAACCGCTACTACGAAGCACCGCTGCAGTGGAAGGCCAATGCGGGAGTGTTCGTGATCGACGACTTCGGTCGCCAGGAGGTGCCGCCGATGCGACTCCTCAACCGCTTCATCGTGCCGATGGAGAAGAAGGTCGACTACCTCGACCTCTCTGCGTCGGGTCGCAAGATCGAGCTGCCCTTTCTTTGCCAGGTCGTTTTCTCCACCAACCTCTCGCCCACCGAGCTCGTCGATGAAGCCTTCCTGCGTCGCATGGCTTACAAGATCGGCGTCGGCAACCCGTCTCCGGAGGCCTTCGGGCGCATCCTCAGGTATGAGTGCGACAGGCAGGGCGTCGCCTTCGACGAGAAGGCGATCGGCTATCTCCTCAACAACCTCTACGGCAAGAAGCCGCTGCGTGGCTCGCACCCTCGGGCCTTGATCGCGCGGCTTGTCGACCTTGCCAACTACAGGCAGGAGCCGCCAAAGCTCTCGCCTCAGACTCTGAAGGAGGCCTTCGACGCCTGCTTCAACCCAGCGCTCGGCAGCCTCACCGAGGACGACTGGGCCCGACCCGCGATTAACTAACCGGCCGGGTCACTCCCGCCAGTCGGCGGCGATGTGATTCCAGATCGCTGAACGCTCCGCGTTGGTTTGCCGGCAGCAGCGCCGCGATCTCGACCATGATCGCGTCAGCGGCCTCCTGGTGCGAGACCCTCGTTCCGTCCGGCCGCTTCGATGCAACCACGAACGGTTTGCCGAACGTGATGCTCACAGGCACGCGGCGCGGCCAGTGAGCGCCCTTCGGCAGGCATTCGCGAGTCCCTGACAGCCCGACCGGCACGACCGGGCAGCCGGCCTTTTGAGCAAGGAAGCCCGCGCCGGGTTCCGGGTTTGCCAATACGCCCGATTCGACGCGCGTGCCCTCCGGATAGATGATCAGCACGTGTCCCGCTTTCAGCAGGTCGAATGAGCGCTTGAGCGCTGCGCGATCCGCCGTATGCCGCACCACCGGGAATGCGTGGTACCACCGGAAGAGCACCTCGACGATGCCCCCCTTGAAATACTCCGACTTCGCCATGCTCCAGCTGTCGGATCGAGGGGTGAACCCCGGCACCATCGGCGGATCGAGGGTGCCCGAATGGCTTGGGCAAACGATCAGCGGGCCGGTCGCCGGCACGTTCTCAGTGCCAACGACTCGAAAGAGCCCGACCAGGTAGACGCGCGTCATAGTGCGCATCAGCCCACGCAGGAATGCGTACATCATCGGGCTTGGAGTCGCTCGTTGATGAGAGCGAGGATCGTATCGACGACCTGGTCGACGGTCAGGTCATCGGTGTCGATGACGATGGCATCGCCCGCGGGCCGCAGTGGGGCCACGGCGCGCTCGGTGTCGACACGGTCGCGGGCCTCCACCTCCTTGCGCATGGTGTCCTCATTCACGTGCTCGCCGCGCTTTTCGTACTGTGCAGCGCGCCGCCGCACCTTCTCCTCGAGGCTCGCGGTGAGGAAGAACTTGTAGTCAGCGTTGGGGAACACGACGGTGCCGATGTCGCGACCAGCCATCACAACGCCGCCCTGTCCTAGGCGCTTTTGTTGCGCGACCAGCGCCTCTCGCACGTCTGGGATCGCCGAGACACGTGGCAGCGCTTCCATGTGATCGGCGTCAAAGATGCCGTCCGTCAGCTCAACTCCATCCGCCCAAACCCGTTCCCCATCCACCTTTAACTCTGTCGATCGCGCCAGCTGGGTGACCGCGCCGGCATCATCTGGATCGATGCCGCGCTCAGCCGCCACCTTGGTCACCGCGCGATACATCAGGCCGCTATCGACGAAAGGAAGTCCGAGCGCTCCGGCCACTCGCTTGCCGGCGGCAGATTTTCCCGACGCCACGCCGCCGTCGATGGCGACGATCACTTCTGGTCAGGGGGGGGTGCGCCGGGATCTGGCTCCGCCAGGCCCGCCGTAGCCAAGGGGGGCCCTCCCCCCTTCACGTCGATACCCACGGCGCGCCGGAGCGCGGCCACCTCCGCGTCGCCCAACAGGCGCCACCCACCCACCTTGAGGCGGCCAATCTTCAGCGGCCCGAACCCGATGCGGCGAAGCGAGTGAACCTTGTGGCCGATGCCGTGCACCATCCGACGCACCTGCCGGTGACGGCCCTCGCGGATGACGATTCGAAGCTCCGCCAGGCTCGAGTCACGACTGCCAGGAGTGACTGCGAGGGTCTCGACCTCGGCGGGAGCAGTGGTGCCCTCCTCCAGCTTCACACCAGTGCGAAGAGTTTCCAGATCCGTTGGAGTCGGGTTGCCGATCACCGTCGCGATGTACTCCTTGGCGACCTTGTAACGAGGATGTGTGAGGCGAAAGGCCAGCTCGCCGTCATCGGTGAGCAGCAGCAGACCTGACGTGTCAGCGTCCAACCGGCCGACCGGAAAGAGACGGTGACCGGCCTGCCCTTCGTCTCCAACCACATCCAGCACTGTGGTTCGCGCTTCCTCATCGCGCGCAGTCGTGATCACACCGAGCGGTTTGTTGATCACCACGTAGCGATGCCGGGTCACCGCCTTGACCGGGCGGCCGTCGACAGTGACTGTGTCCTTGTCCGGGTCGACAAACACGCCGGAAGGCGGGGGGAGCTCGCCGTTAACGCGAACTGAGCCCGACGCAATCAACGCGTCTGCGGCACGGCGGCTGGCCACGCCGGCCCTGGCGAGAAAGCGATTCAACCGCTCCTTCAGCTGTTCTTGGTCAGAGGATTCCCCGGAGATGGCCCCACCTCCGTGCGGTCGAGCCGAGGAGTGGGCAGGTGATCGAGCGACTCGAGTCCCATCACCTGAAGAAACCTCATGGTGGTGCCGTAGAGCCTGGGCAGGCCAGGCCCGGTGCCACGGCCGACCTCGGTGATCAGGTCGCGAAGCTCGAGGTTCGTGAGCACACTCTCGCAGTTGACACCGCGCACCTCTTCGATGCGCGAGCGAGGTACCGGCTGCTGGTACGCGACGATCGCCAGCGTTTCATAGGCCGCAGGCGAGAGCTTGCCCGAAACCTCAGGACGAAGCGCGCGGCGTACCGCTGCCGCGTAAGCGGGCCGCGTGGTGAGGTTCAGCTCGTCGTGATGGCGCATCAGCATCACACCACGTCCGTGCAAGGCAACCTTCAGGTCGTCGAGCGCCTGCTCGACCGCGGTGCGGTCGCTGCTCGTCGCCTGCTGCAGCTCGCGCAGCTTGAGCGGCCGGCTGGAGCTGAAGAGGATCGCCTCCAGCGTGGCTGAAAGGTCACTCACGTGGCCGACTCCGGCGGTGGGGTTCGGGATTCTATGTGGATCGGTCCGAATCGTTCTTTTTGCCGCACGCTGATGAGCGAACGCCTGAGCAGCTCGAGCACGGCGACGAACGTGACCACCGCTTCCAGGCGGTCCTCCGACTCGAGTATCAGCTCGCGGAGCTCAATCGGCCCGTGATGCAGCCTTCTCGTGATCGCATCGAGCTTCTCGTCCAAAGTCCACATCCGGCCGGTGAAGACGAGTGGCCGTGGCGGGAGTCGCGCCAGAACGCTGTTGAAGGCGACCACCAGCAGTCCGACCTCGAGCGGCTCTTCCTGCCCTGCCGCATCGACCTGACGCGTGGGCGGCGGAAACGAGAAGGGCTCCTCCTCGGCGCGTGTCATCAGACCTTGGGCCATCTCCTTGTAGGCGCGGTACTCCTCGAGGCGCTGGCGCACGTCCTCCTCCCAGCCAAGCAGCTCCGTCTCCTCATCGCTCGCCGGCTCGCCGGGCAGCAGGCGTATCGACTTCAAGAGCAGCAGTCGAGCCGCCATCCACAGGAACTCCGCCATCTCGGCAGGGTCGGCGACCTCGCGCCCGGCCAGCTCGATCAGGTAGCTGTCGGTGACCTTGGCAAGCGAGACCTGCAAGATGTCAACCTCCTCCCGTTCGACGAGGGCGAGCAGCAGCTCGAGGGGCCCCTCGAACACAGGCGTCTTAACGTCAAGGCGCGGAGCAGCGGCAGGAGGTTCCACGAGGGGTAAGGATAACTACGAAACCGCCGACGACCTAGCAGAGACGGATTGCTAGCGCGGCAGGGTTGGCCGGGGTCCCCCCGGCCATGACTTTGTCTCAAATCGCCTCTAGGCGTCGCTGGGAGCACCTGATTAATAAAACCCATCGATATACCGGAGGAGGAGCGGGCGCGCGCGAAGCGCCCGCCGATGCATTCAGTAAGGCCCATCCTCAACGCCGCTTTGCGCGCAGGGGGGGCCATCCGGGTCCCCTCTCATACGTCTCTATCTCAGGTTTACCTGGTGGAACTTTTCGATGCGGGCCATCGCGCGCCACCGTCGCATCAGCGTCTGAGGACTCGTGGTTTGACTGGTGTGCGCCAAGCGCGCTTCGATCTTCTTGGTCAGCACGCCGCCCACGTCAACTTCCAGGGTCGGCTGAAGTCCGCCGAAACACCACGCCTCCGCGGTCTCGTGCGGCGGTCCCGCTTTCGGAAAGGTCAGCGGGTCCCGGGCGCTCGGCCATACAGCATCGAGCGCGACGCGACCGACCACGCGATGGTCCGGATGAAAGCGATAAGGAACATTCGGGTCGAAGGTCAGAAGCACGTCGGGCTTTGACGTACGGATCTCGGCCACGAACTCCTTGCGCAGCTCGAGGCTCTCGACCAGCTCCGCATCGGGGTGCCGGAGAAACGCCACCCGCTTGACTCCCAGCACATCGGCCGCGAGCTCCTGCTCACGTTCGCGAATCTGCGCCACCTTGGCTCGCGACTTGGTGATGTCGCGCGCGCCCTTGTCCCCCGAGGTCGCGAGGACGAAATCGACGACCACCCCACGCCCCGTCATCATCAGCACGGCGCCGGCGCAATAAAACTCGATGTCATCAGGGTGCGCGACGATGCACAGTGCGCGCTTGATCCGTTTGTCATCGGGACCAGAGAACAACCGCGCCACTAGCGCCTCGCTTCCTGCAGCAGCTCATGCGCTCGCGCCATCGCCTTCGCCGTGACGCCGCCGCTCATCATCCTCGCCAGCTCTTTCGCGCGATCCTCGTCCGAGGCGAGCTCTCTCACCGAGACGACATTGCGCCCATCCTCGCCTGGAACCTTTTCGACCAGCAGGTGGTGGTCGGCGAAGGCAGCGATCTGAGCAAGGTGCGTGACGACCAGGACCTGATGCCTGGCGCCCAGCGCCTTCAGACGCAGCCCGACCTGAACCGCAGCCTCGCCGCCGATTCCCGCATCCACCTCGTCGAACACCAGCGTGGGCAGCTTGTCTGCGTCGGCCCCGACCGTCTTGATCGCCAGCATCAACCGCGCCAGCTCGCCGCCGGAGGCGACGCGCGCCAGCGGCGCGATCGGCTCACCCGGGTTCGCTGAAAACATCATCTCCGCCGACTCGGCGCCGTTTGGCCCGATCTCCGGCCGGGGCCGCAGGTCGATCTCGAACCGCGCTCCCTCGAGCCGAAGGCCCTGCAGCTCGCCAGCCACGGCTTCCTGCATTCGCTCGGCCGCGCTAGAGCGCGCCTTGGTCAAGCGCGAAGCGGAGCCTTCGAGCTCGGCCCTGCGGGCGTCGCGTTCCTTCTGGGCCGCCGCCACCGCTGAGTCGAGATCCTGAGTCGCGCCAATCTGGCTTTCGAGCCTGGCGCGCTCGGCGATCGCGGCATCGAGCGTCCCGCCGTACTTGCGCTTGATCGTGTCGAGCAGAGCCAGGCGTGATTCGAGCACCTCGAGCCTGGCGGGGTCCGAGTCGAGCAGCTCGCCATAGCGCCGGATCTCAGCCGCGACATCGGCGACCTCGCTCTCGATGGCCGCCAGCCGCGTCGCGTGGTCGAGCAGCCGTGGGTCGAGGTCGGCCGCGGACGACAACGCTGCCGTGGCGCGGGCCAGGCCATCCTCCCGAAGCGCAGTTTCCGACTCGCGGCTCAGCTCTTCGAGGCGAGCGGCATGCCGCACCGCTGATCGCTCCGCGGTGAGCTCGGCATCCTCACCAGGCCTGAGGTCGGCGGTGCGGATCTCTTCGAGCTGCCAGCGCAGGTACTCCTCTTCGCGCTGCCCACGCGAGCGAAGCCTTTCGAGGTCGGCCAGGGCTTCGACGGCCGCCGTCCATGCCGCATGCGCGGCTGCAACTCCAGCTCGCAGCGCGTTGGCGCCGGCGTAGCCGTCGAGAAGCTCGGTTTGCGTGTCCGAGTCGAGGAGGGCATGGTGCTCGTGCTGCCCGTGGAGTGCGACGAGCCCACGGCCCAGCTCACGCAGTTGGCTCGGGTTCGCGGTGCGGCCGTCGATTCGCGCGGAGCTGCGTTTGCCGATCTCGCGCTGCAAGACCACCGAATCGAAAACCCCCTCGATCGTCGCCTTGTCGGCCCCATGGCGGACAAGGTCGGGGCCGCCGCGGTCGCCGAGGCTGAGCCCAAGGGCGTCAACGATCAGGGACTTTCCGCTCCCCGTCTCGCCGGTGAGGAGATTGAGCCCGGGGCCGAACCGGACGCGAGACTCTGCGACGAGGGCCAGGTCCCGGACCTTCAGCTCGCGCAGCATAACTTCGGCTCGCGCAGCATCACTTCGGCTCGCCCAGCATCACTTCATGGGAACGAGGGGTCGCCCCCAGCCGAGCTTCTCGCCTAGGCGGCGGTAGAAGGCTTCCGGCGGGCTGAAGCGGACCACCTTCAGCCGACGTGCGTGGGAGCCGCACCGCAGCGTGTCGCCCGACTCGACCGCGCTGCCCCGGCGGGCGCCGTCGACCCGCATCTCGGCGGGTCCTCGCACGATGGCCAGGCTGATGTCCTGTCCCGGGGGAAACACGATGGGCCGCACCGTGAGAGCGAACGGGTTCATCGGCACGACCACGAGATCGCGCAGCGTGGGCTCCAGGATGGGCCCACCGCTCGCGAGCGCATAGGCGGTCGAGCCGGTCGCGGTGGCGACCATGACTCCGTCGGCATCGATGACCCCGACCGCCTGACCGGCGACGTCGATCTCGACCCGCAGCATCCGGGCATCTCCCGAGCGGTTCACGACGACCTCGTTCAGACCGATGGCACGCACGACGTCCTTGCCGCCCCGCAGCAGTGTCACCTGCAGGATCGTTCGCTCTTCGATGCGGTAGGCGCCCTTGAAGAAGCGCGCCAGCCCATCCTCGATCTCGTCAGCCTCGACCTCGGTCAGGAACCCGAGGCGGCCAAGGTTCACGCCAAGGATCGGAATGCTTCGAGGCGCGGCCAGCCGGGCGCCCGCGAGGAAGGTCCCGTCCCCACCAAGGGTCACCATGAGGGTCGTGCCCTTGAGCTGGGAGGTGACCGCGCTTTCGGGGCCGTCGCGATCGGCCTCCCAGGCCCCGACCTTGTGAGCCTTGAGAGCCTGGATCGTCGCAGCTATCGCAGACCGGTCGGCATGGGGAGCCCGAAGGATGCAGACCCTGTGCGCAGGCGCGGTCGCCCGGCGCGCCCCTGACGGGCTCACGACGGGACCAGGTCCAGGAAGATCTCCTGGTTGCCATCCATGCCAGGCAGCTCGGATGGTGCCTGGGCTTTGACCGTGTAGCCATTGGCCTCGCACCACGCGCGGAAGCTGTCGAGCGCCGCATCGATGGTGCCCTGGTCTCTCACGATGCCGCCCCTCCCCACTTCGGAGCGGCCCACCTGGAATTGCGGCTTGAAAAGCGCTATGACCTCGGCCTCCGGCGCGGCATAGCGCATAGCCGGCAGCACCTTCTCCAAGCCGATGAAGGACACATCGATGACGATCAGGCTGACCGGTTCTGGAAACGCCTCCAGCTCCCTCGCGTTGACCCTCTCGATCACCACGACCCGCGCGTCCTGGCGCAGCCGCCAGTGGAGCAAGCCGCGCCCGACGTCGATCGCATAAACCCTGGTAGCACCCCGACGAAGCAACACATCGGTGAAACCGCCGGTCGAAGCCCCGATGTCCGCGCAGACCAAATCCGCCGGGTCGACGCCGAACGTCGTCAGCGCCGGGCCGAGCTTCAACGCGCCACGGCTTGCGTAGGAAGGCCCCTCCTCGACCGAGATCGCGGCATCGTCGCTGACCGAACGGTCGGGGCGACGTACGGTCTCGCCGGCCACTCGAACCTTGCCGGCGATGATCAGGGCCTGCGCGCGCTCCCTCGACTCGGCCAGGCCGCTTCTAGTCACCAGGATGTCCAGCCGCGGCACAGTTAAAGGATGAGCCCGGCCGCCACGCCGAGCACTGCGCCGACGAGCACCTCCACCGGCGTGTGACCCAACAGCTCTCGAAGTTTCTGTTCCTGCACGCCTCGCATGTGAACGAGGTCCTCGACCAACCGGTTGAGAATCGCTGCTTGCCGGCCGGCGGCACGCCGCAAGCCCGCCGCGTCGTACATCACCACGAACGAGAAGATAAGTGCGATCGCGAACGAAGGGGAACTGGCTCCCGCATGTTTACCGACCGCCGTGGTCAAGCCCATCACGATCGCGCTGTGGCTGCTCGGCATCCCGCCTGTCACCGCGAGCACCCGGAGGTTGAGCCGGCGAGCGCGAAGGGAGTAGATGATCACCTTGGCCGTTTGGGCAATCGTCCACGCCACCAGCGGCGCGAGCAGGTACGTCATGTCTTGAGTGCGACGATGAGCTCGTCGGCGCGCGCCTTCAAAGACTCCAGCCGGCGCTCTGCCTCCGACAGCAGGCCGGCGGCCAATTGATGGGCGGCAACCAGCTCATCCAGCGGCGCTGAGCCCTCGGCCAGGAGCGAGATGTTGCTTTCGAGCCGCGCCAGCAAAGCCTCGAAGCTGAGTCCCTGCATTTCCTCCCCTGGTTCAGGGAACGGAAGTTGCTCTGCTGAGGTCATGTGACGCTTGCCGCCACCCTGCCCAGGATGCCGTTCACGAACCGCCCGGCCTCCTCGCCCGAGAAAGTCTTGGCCAGCTCGATCGACTCGTTGATGGCCGCCTTGGTCGGAACATGCCGGTCAATGGTGATCTCGTACACCGCGATGCGCAGCACTATGCGGTCGACCTTGGCCATCTGTTCGAGCTTCCAGTGCTCGGACGTCGCTGACAGGATTCCATCGAGCTTCTCGCGATTCGCGATCACGCCGCGCACGAGCTGCGTCGCGAAATGGGCGACGTCGCTGGTGGCAGCCCCTTCGGCTGCGTGATATCGCAGCACCTCGTCGGGGTCATCCTCCGAGCTCTCCAGCTGAAACAGGACCTTGAGCGCGAGCTCCCTGGCCTGGTGTCGCTTACCCAATCCCCTACTGGGCGAACGCGACGCTCGAGACGAAGACGTTGACCTCCCCCACTTCCAGCCCGAGCATCCGCTCCGTCGCTTCCACGACGTTGGCCTGGACGGCGCTGGCGACCTCGGCCAGCTTGCCTTCCGAGTCGACTGTGATGAAGACCTCGAGGTGGATCGAACGATCCGCCTCGACCTGGACGCGAACGCCTCGGTGCGCGGTCTGGCGCCGCACCCAGTCACCGAAGTGACGGGCGGCCGTCTCGTCCATGCCGGCGACGCCCTCGACCTCGCATGCGGCCAGTGCGGCGATGCTCGCAATCACCTCGTTGGCCACTCGGACCGCCCCGTGAGTCCCGTTCGATCCCATCCCCGGCATGCTACCAGCCGACGCCCGAGATCGAGGCGCCTACGCCCGCTCCATGTACGTGCCGGTGCGGGTGTCGACCCTGATCACGTCGCCCTGCTGGATGAACAGCGGCACCTGGATTTTGGCTCCCGTTTCGAGCTTCGCCGGCTTGGTCGCCCCCGACACCGTGTCGCCCTTGAAACCGGGGTCTGTATCCACCACCTTGAGCTCGACGTTGATCGGCAGCTCCACGCCGATGAGCTTGTCTTCGTACCGCAGCAGGTATGCGGGGCTTCCTTCTTTCAGGAACGGCAGCACGTCCTCGATCATGTCCTCATCGACCGCGACCTGGTCGTAGGTCTGCGTGTCCATGAAGTAGTGATGGCTGCCGTCTCCGTACAGGTAGGTCGCTTCCTTCTTGTCGATGCGGACCGTCTTGTACTTGTCGCCGCTGCGAAAGCTTTGCTCGAAGATCGACCCGGTCAACAGGTTGCGGAGCTTTGCCTTGATGACTGCGCCTGCCCGTGCCAGCTTGATGTGCTCGACGTTGACGACGCTAAGCAGCTGGCCCTCCATCTCGAACATCGTCCCGTTGCGAAAGTCGTTGGTCGAAATCACTTCTGTTCGACGAGATAGTCCATGGCCAGGAGGTAGCCGGTGAAGCCCAGGCCCGTGATCACGCCCTTGGCGGCTCGTCCGGTGATGCTCTTGGAGCGGAACTCCTCGCGGGCATGAATGTTCGAAAGGTGAACCTCCACGGTCGGCACCACAAGGGATTGCAGGCAGTCGAACAGCGCGAGCGAGTAGTGCGACAGGGCGCCAGGGTTGATGACGATTCCGATCGACCCGGGAGCCTCCTTCTGCAGGAAGTCGATGAGCTCCCCTTCGTGATTGCTCTGGAAGACGCTGACCTCGACCCCGAGCTTGCGGGCCTTCGCACGCACGGTCTTCACCAGGTCGGCGTGTGAGCGCGTCCCGTAGATATGAGGCTCCCGCTTTCCAAGCAGGTTCAGATTCGGGCCGTTGACGATGACTATTCGTTTCATGCGAGCGCCTTGCGCAGCACGCGGCTGACGATCGCCCCGGGTACCGCATGCCCGGTCTCTGCATGACCAAGACGGCGGGGCAACACCCATGCCACCTTTCCACGTCGCGCCTTCTTGTCGCGAGGAATGGCGGCCAGAACTCTCGATAGCTCCACCCGCGGAGGTCGATCAGGCAGCCCGTACGCGGTCAGCATTGCGTCCTGCGCTTCGACGAATCGTTTGGTGCACAGATCCATGGAGAACGCAATCCTCGCAGCGACGCGCATGCCAAATGCAACCGCCCGGCCGTGAGAGATGCGGAACCCGGTGGCGGCCTCCAGAGCGTGTCCGGCGGTGTGGCCGTAGTTGAGGATGGCCCGCGGCCCAGCCTCTCGCTCGTCCTTCGCGACGACCAGGGCTTTGGCCATCACGCATTGGAACACCACCTTCTCGAGCGCGGCCCGATCGCCGGCGACGAGGCGGTCGCGGTTTTTCAGCAACACCTCGTAAAGGCCGCGGTCCATGGCAACGGCGTACTTTACAACCTCGGCGAATGCCTCCCTGAAGTTGCCGGTTGGCAGCGTTTCGAGAAAGGCGAGGTCGGCGACCACCGCGGCAGGTTGCCAGAAAGCGCCGATCGCGTTTTTCGAGCGCCGCCCGTTGACCCCGGTCTTGCCCCCGATGCTCGAATCCACCATGGCCAGCAATGTCGTCGGCACCTGAACGACTCGGATCCCGCGCTGCCACACCGCCGCGCCGAAGCCTGCGAGGTCGCCGACTGTGCCGCCTCCGACGGCGATGATGCAGCCTGCGCGGTCTACGTTCTGACGCTCTAGAAATGCGAGCAGATCGCCAAGCGCGTCCATGGACTTGGACCGCTCACCCGGGCGAATCACGTGGATGGGCGACTTCACACCGGCGCGCTTGATCGTCTTCGCTACTTTCTTGGCCCAGGGCAGCACGTTGGCGTCGGTGACGATCGGCGCAGAGGTCGCATCGAGGCGCGCAACCGCGCCGCGTAGCTCGCGATTGAGATTGCTCCCGATGACCACGGGGTAGCTGCCGGCCGGCGCCTCGATGATCAGTCGGACCAAAGCGCCAGGATTTCCTCGGCGACGACGTCCTCCGGGCGGTCCCCGTCGACGCGGTGGATGGCTTCCATGTAACGAGGCCGCCGCTGCTGCAACAGCACCTCAAGCTCGGCCCTTGTGCTGCTCGCGAACAGCGGACGGTTGGTGGTGCCCTTGATTCTGTCCCAGATCGTGTCAAACCCACAGTCGACGAAGACAGTGGTCGACCGCTCGAGGATCATCTTCCAGTTCGCCTCGTCGATCGGCGCTCCTCCGCCAAGGGCGACGACGGCCCCCGGCTTCAGCAGGTCGGGGAGGAGCCGCGATTCCACGGCTCTAAAAGCGGCCTCGCCCTTGGTTGCGAAGATGTCGCTGATCGACATTCCGGCCTCGCTCTCGATCACGAAATCGAGGTCGTGGAAAGGCGCGCCCGCGCGTTGGGCGACCAGCACGCCGACCGCGGACTTACCACAGCCCATGAAACCGATGATCGCCAGTGCGGCCTTCAGACGCCGCTCAGGTGTGGCTGGACCGAAGAAGCACCTGTCCGACGCCGTTCCGTCTGGACGAACACCTGATCCCGAAAAACCCCGGGGCTGGGCAGGTGGTCCAGCACCTCTGCTCCTTGCGCGCCGGCGGCATCGACCTCGACGCGCCCGTAACCGAGCATCCTGCCTACGAGTGACTGCTTGGTCGTGCAGTCCTGGATCCGGTCGATGGGAATCATCTTCGACTGGCGCCCGAATACGCCCGTCTCGATCTTTATGCGCTGGTCGGTCAATGTGTAGGAGGTCGACTGCCAGCGGATCCAAACCACGATCAGCCACAGCCCGGCGATGGCGATCGCGCCAAGGGTGACGATGAGGCGGAAGTGCTCGATGCCAGTGTTGGCGGCGGTGAAATCGACGACCACCGCCACAATCAAAAGGACGATAGGCACAGCGAGCGACTTGACGACGACGATCCAGTGGGGGTGGTCCTTGAGGATCAGGGTCTCGCCGGGGAGAAGTTGACTAGTCATTCGCGACTATTGTCGCGTATGAGAGGGAACCAGATTGTTCCCTCTCATCGAGCGTGCGGCTTCGCCGCAGGCTCTGCTCTCCTTCCCGGGATTGGATTTATCTAGATGTTTCTCCACGCCATGATTGGGAGTGATATAGACAAAGTTATGGCCGGGGGGACCCCGGCCAACCCTGCCACGATGGCTTTAACCCTTTTCTATTAAGGGAGGAGATACAACACGATCACCGCGCCGGCCGCCAGGTACGGGCCGTAGGCGAGCGTGCCTTTCATCGAGCGTCGCCACACGATCATCCCGACGGAGATGACGCCGGCCATGAACACCCCATAGAACACCGCCTGGATGGTGGGCAGCGGGCCCAGCAGCAAGCCCATGAAAAGGGCCAGCTTGACGTCACCAAAGCCGAGCGCCTCGGCCTTGAAGATGGCGGAGCCCGCCAGCGCCAGCAGCAGAAACAGCAGTCCGGCGCCGAAGCCGGCCGCGAGGCCGGCCCACCAGGGCTGGCCGAAAAGGCTCACCACGAGCGCCAGGAGCATGGCGGGAAAGATCACCCGGTCGAGGATCAGCCGGTGCTCGAAGTCGAAGAAGATGACCTGGACCAGCACGAGGATGAAGACGCTTCGTATCAACAGCGTCGGCGTCATGCCGAAATGGAAAGCGAAAACGCCAAACAGGATCGCCGCGAGCACGGGCGGGCCGAAGACCTGCCAGCGCCGATGACCCGGCTCCAAACCTTCGAGGCTGGCAAGGCGTACCGAACCCCAACGCACGAACCAGCCTGCGGCGGCGCCGGCCACTGCCCAACCGACTGCCAGAAGGATCAGGTTCACGGCGCCAAAGTTTGGCGCATGGCGGCCCGCGGCGCGGCCTTTCCTGTCCACACCTCGAACGACGCTGCCCCTTGCGCCAGAAGCACGCCCCATCCATCTGCAGTTCGCAGTCCCAAAGATCGCGCCTTGCGAACCAGCGGCGTCCCGCCCGTCACGTACACGAGGTCGATGACAACGCCGTGCTTTGGCAGGGCGGCGGGACGGATGGGCATCTCCTCTTTTCGACCCAGCGGGGTCGCGTTCAAGAGCAGGTCGGCGGCGCGCGTCAGTGCCGGCAACGCGGTGTCGCTCCAGGCGATTACCGTGCCCGGCAGATCGTCATCTGCCGGATGCCTGGACACGAAGGTCAGGTGAGCCCCGGCGAGCGCCACAGCTGCGGCGCGAGCCGATCCACCACCGCCGAGGATGACCGCGTTCGCGCCACCAGGCTCGAGCCCGACCTCCGTCATCGCCGCGCGGACCCCGGCCACGTCGGTGTTCGACCCCACGAGGCGCTCTCCCTCCCGAGCGATCGTGTTCACAGCGTGCGCTCGCATCGCGTCGGCGTCGATGCCGTCGAGGCGCGCCATCACCGACTGCTTGTGCGGAATCGTCACGTTAGCGCCGCCGACGTCGGGCGCCCTGAGTCGGTCAATCGCACCCGGTAGATCGGCGGGAGCTACATCCAGTAGCTCATACGTCCAGTCCATGCCGAGGGTCTCAAACGCCGCGTTGTGCATCGCCGGGCTGCGCGAATAGGCGATCCCGTGGCCGAGGAGAAAGACCTTCAACTTCCGCTCAGACCGTAGGTCGCGATGTCCCGGTTGAAGTCCTGCTCATTCGTCTCGAAATGGGTCACGCCCTTGCGATCGGTGAAGTAGAAGAGGAGGTTCGTCTTCGGCGGGTTGATGCAGGCGAGGATCGCGGCCTTGCCAGGATTGCTGACCGGGCCCGGCGGCAGGCCGACATGCTTGCGGGTGTTGTAGGGCGAGTTGAGCTGTAACTCCGCAAAAGTGGGCTCTGGCGTCAAGCGCCCCAGCCCATACAGCAAGGTGGCGTCGACGCCCAGTGGGATGTGCTGCCGGAGCCGGTTGTAGTAGACGCTGCACACGTTGCCACGGTCGGTGCTTGTGTTGGCCTCGCGATCCACCATCGAGGCCAGGATGACGATCGACTCGATGGTTTCTGCCGGCCGGTTCGGTGTGGCCTTCGCAATCTGGGCGCGCAGAGCCGCGCTGAACACGACGCCGAACTGCGTGAGCTGCGCCTTGATGAGGCCGCGGACGTCCCCCGGATCCACCAGGTACGTATCGGGGAACAGATAGCCCTCAAGCGCGGGCTTGGCATTTGCCGGGCGCGACGAGAGGAAGTCGAAGGACGCGGACCAGGTCGGGTCCGCGGCAATGGCGAGGTAGTCGGCCCCCTTACCAAGCCCCGATCTCTCGACGTACTTGGCCTGCTCGCGAAGCGGGAAGCCTTCGGGGATGGTGACTGTCACCTGCGCCGAGTTACCGTGTTGCAGGGCGTCGACGACCTGGACCAAGCTCATGTTGCGGTTGAGCTGGAAAACCCCTGCCTGGAAGGTAGCACCGGCTCCGGTGAACCTGAGGTACAGGTCGAACGCGTTGCGATCCCTGATCAAGCGCTGCGCGAGGAGGTCGTCGGCCACCTGGCTCGGAAGCTCGCCCGGGTCGATATGGAAGGCTACAGGCTCGGTGTCGGTGGTCACCGGGGTGTTCACGTTGTAGTTCCACCAGTCGTATCCGCGCGAGGTGCCAAAGCCCAGGACCGCGATCACCGCCAGCGCGGCCACCAGCCTCTTCATTCGACCTGGTCCTTTTCGAGCGCGGTGATCACCTGCTGGAACTCGTCGCCTTCGACTGTCTCCAATGCGCCGTCGACCTCGCGCAACAGCAAGACCTGCGAGGGGTCGTCGATGTTCTCGACGAGGTAATAGACGCCGCCCTCGTGATCGAACGCATCATGAAGCTGAAACTGCCGCTCGCGGCCGGACTCATCGATGAGGGTTATTGACTTAGCCACCTCCGGCTCAGGATTTTCATCCGGCACGGCGGCGGTCCAGGTGAGCCTGAAGCATCAAGGTCGCCGCGACCCGGTCGACGCTGAGGCGTCTTTTGTCGCGGCGCACTCCGTCTGCGATCAGCGAGCGCTCCGCGGCCACGGTGGTCAGCCGCTCGTCGACCAGCTCCACAGGCAGGCCCGATTCAGCCCGAATTGCATCAGCTAGCAGCTGCGCTGCCTTCGCCTCCGGACCGCGTGAGCCGTCGAGGCGCTTGGGCAGGCCGACCACGATCCTGGCCGCCTCGTTTTCACGCGCGAGCTGGGCGATGCGTGACGGTAGCGTTGAGGCCGGCTCCGCAGGCATCGTGGTCAAAGCCTGCGCGATGGTGGCCGTGGGGTCGCTCAAGGCAACACCGACGCGCTTTGTCCCAGGGTCGATGGCGAGGATCCGCACCTAACCTGTCGGAGGCAGGGCCGGCACCGCCCCCTGCTCGACGACATAGTGGATCGAGATGCGCCCGACCAGCAGCGGCATCAACGGCAACGTGATCGGCTGCTCCTTGATGCTGACCGACCTGACGTTCAAGCCCTGCAGGTAGAACCTGGCCTGGGCAAGCGGCCGCCCGACGACCTGCGCGCGGATCTTATCCATGTCGAGCTTGGCAGCGACGAACGCAGCTGCATCTCCAACGAAGACGAGATGGCCGCCTGCGGTCGCACTGAGGATTCGATAGTCGACCTGTATGGGCGCGTCGGTGAGCAGCTGCTGATTGTTGGGGATACGCTGCGCGAGGTAGTTCTCAAAGGCCTTGTGCACATCGGCGTCGATATAAAAGTCCCCTTCTCCCTGCAGCGACATGGTGGCGTTGAACGCCGCGACCTTGTCAGTCGGCTGGTGGTCGGTGCTGAACTGAGGCGCTCCATAGATCAGCGTGTCACTGAGCACCTCGCCCCCCTTCTTGGAGGCCGAGATCTGTTGAGCGATCGACTGCCGCAGCTCCTGCTCGAGGACCGTTCGAGCGGCGGAAAAGTCCGCGATCGTCATTTGCGGCGTGTTCGAGGCGTCAGCCCCGCCACCCGTAGCCTGCGGATTGGTGACGCTGATGTCGTGGGTGTTGTTCTCGATCACGTTGATGGTGCCGGAGCCAACATTGCCCGCCGCACCACGAGTGGTTGAAATGATGCTGGCCGAGGCCGATCCGTGCCACGGCACCAGCAAGCCCCTCGTCGTCTGGGCAAATTCGATGCCGTTTGTGTTCATCAAGCGCTGACCGGAGCTCACGACCAAGCCGAGTGAGCCGCAGCTCGGTCCCGGGCAATGCGGCGGATCTTCGTTGTTCATGTACGTGACCGACCCGAACGCAGCGGCCAGCAGCACGCGGATCGAGCCCGTGGTCTTGAAACCCTGGGACACGGAGCGCGTGATGATGACGGGGCGAACCCGAATCGGCGGCTTGCCAGGCTGAGCCTGAATCTCGACCGCCTTCTGGGAGAAGGGCTGGGCCGAAGCCAGCAATGTCACGGAGGCGGAGGGCACATAAAGGGTGGCGGCGACCAACCCGATCACCAGCAGGATGCCTGCGACCATGTAGAGAAGGAACCGGCCGGGCCTGAGCTCGGTCGCGCGTTTGGTGATCAACCTGGTCGGCGCCGCGATGCCGATGTGGGTCGCGGGCTCCGCGTGATCACGCTGCCACCAGTGGGGTATTGGGAGCTCCGCTTCCGGCGCTGAGGGAATGCCCTCGCCCTGGGCGCCGACCGCTCCGAATACCGCGAAGCCGCTCTCGGAAGCCATCCTCTGGACTGCCGGGTCGTCGCACACCACGGTGACCCGCTTGCCCATGCCGGCCGCGTAGTTGCGCAACAGCTGGAAGTTGAACCGACTTTGGCCGATGCGCGATCGGAGCGGCAGAACGAGCATTGTGTCGTCGCCGCGGTAACGGCGCAAACGCTCTACGAGCTCAGGAATTTCTTCCTCACTCTCGACGTAAATCGGGTCCGTTGCCATGGCGTTAATCAGTCTCCTGGAGCGGTCCGCTCAAACCTTTATAGCGCTCAGGACCCGGCGCATGACCGTGTTCACGTTGTCACGCTCCTCCGCCTCAGTCCGCAGCGCATGGTTGGCGAGGCCCATCGGGGCGATGTCTTGGGGGCTCGAAAGCTGGCCCGTCGAATCGGTGACATTGCGCACGTCAGGCGGCACAAGGTGCCTGATGCGCGGCTCCTTCGGGAAGGGCAAGCCCGCAGCCCAATTGTTCTTGACCATCTCCAGAGTCAGCTCCGGCAGCAAGCTGCCACCGCCGCACAGGTAGATGCTCGTGGGAAGCCGCTCGCCGCGCGATAGTTCTTTGACGCTGAGCGCGAGGCCCTGAAGCAGGACCTCGGCATCGGCGCTCAACAGCTCTGAAACCTGGCGATGCTGCTCGGCCGATAGAAGACCTTCGGAGTGGCGAAGCTTGCGCGCCTCGGCCTCCTCATAGCTGAGCCCGAAAGCGAGGGCGAGACGCCGGGTGAATGCGCGCCCGCCCAGGTTGAACATGCGGGTTCCCTCTACGCCACCGTCGCGGAGCAGCGCGACATCGGTCGTGCCGCCGCCGATGTCAATGAAGATGCCACCTTCGGCCCACGTCTCCTCGCTTGCGCACGCTCGTGCGAGCGCATACGGCTGTGCGACTGCCCCCGCCAGCTCGAGGTCGAGCTCACGCACGACGGTGTCGATCGCATTGATGTGAGTCATCGGCGCAAAGGTGTTGAAGACAGTGACCTCGAGATTCTTGCCGGTGAAGCCAACAGGGTTGGTCACCGGGTAGCCGTCGACCCGCACGTTCGTGATCGCTGAGTGGACGAGTCGGGCCTCCAGCTGGCCGTAGCTCCGCTCGAGCTCGAGCAGGTGCTGTGCCTCACGCAGCGCCCGGCGCTGCACCAGCTGCAGCATCGTCGAGATCTCCGCGGACCTGACCTTCGCCTTGGAGTTCTCGCGGGGGTAGGCGATGGTCGACGAGAAGCCCTTGATCAGCTCGCCGGCAATGCCGACGATAACCTGCCCCGGAACCGTCTTGGCCATATCCTCCGCGGCTTCTAGCGCGCGGTTGGCCGACTGGATGACCGATTCGAGGTCGGCGATCGCGCCACCGGACATGGCGGCGGGCGCCTGCGGCTCTCGACCGACGCCCAGCACCTCGCCGTCGGCGCCTTCGCGGCGCACCACCAGGACCTTGATCAGGTCCGTGCCGATGTCCAGCACCGTGAAGTGTCTGTAGTACTCGCTCCGCTTGCGAAGGAACTTGAACTTGGTCACCGCAAGGCCTCTTCAAGGCGCTTGAAAGCCTCGTCCGCGGGGACCGTCAGCTTCCCGCTGACCAGCTGCGGGCGCCCGCCACCAGTCCCAAACAGGGGCTTGAGTGAGTTCGCATCGTATTGGGCGGCAAGGTCATTGGACACCTTGATCACAAACATCCCCCCGCCGACAACGGTTACGATGCCGGACTTCACGATCTCGAGATACCGATCTGCATAGGCTTTCAACTCGTCAAGGTTAGAGGCGTCGACGCTTTGGGTCACATAGTCGACCCGGCCGTGCTTGACGGTGGCGCCGGATCCGGCGCTGTCTTTACCGCCGATACGAGCGCTTCGAACCTCGTCCCGCAGCTTGTCACGCTCCTTCTCGGTCTCTTTGAGCTGCGCGCGCAAGGCCCTTAGGCGATCGGGTAGCTGATCCGAGGTGGCGTTGACCAATCGCGCCAGCTCGTTCAGGAGATCACGGTCCTTCCTGACCAGCGCGTCCGCGGCCTCGCCCACCACCATGTCGATGCGTCGCAGGCCGGAGCCGATGCTGGTTTCGGAGACGATCACAGCGGTCCCGATTTCGGCGGTGTTTTTCACGTGAGTGCCGCCGCACAACTCACACGTCCAGTCGCCGAAGCACACTACGCGGACGACGTCGCCGTACTTCTCCTCGAAAAGGTGCATCGCGCCCTGCGCCACGGCTTCCTTGTATGGCAGCTGCTGTTCCTGAAAGGGCAACGCCTCGCGCACCTTCTCCATGACTCGGCGGTTTATCCGGTCCAGCTCGTCCTTCGTGACAGCGCGGTTGAGCGGGATGTCGAAGGTCGTGTGATCAGGCCCTACCCATGAGCCTCTTTGGACAACCTGCTCCCCGATGGTCTCGCGCAGAGCTTTGTGCAGTAGGTGCGTTGCGGAGTGGTGGCGCGCGATCTGATGACGCCGTCCTACGTCGACGGCGGCTGTCGCTTTCTCGCCGACCCGAATCTCGCCGGTGATCAATGTGCCTAGATGCGTGATGACGCCATCCGCCGGCTTCTGTGTGTCCTCAACGCGGACACGCCCGGACGGAGTCTTAATCGTCCCGGTGTCACCGACCTGACCGCCCGACTCCGCGTAGAAGGGAGAGCGCTCCAAGAAAACCTCGACCACGTCACCTTCTGTCGCGACCTCTGTCGCAACACCGTCTTTGCGCAGCGCGGTGATTGGGCTCTCGGTGACGGGCTCGCCGTAGCCGGTGAACTCGGACTGAGGCAGGTCCTTTGCGGCGGCGATGTGCTTCGTACCCTTGGCGCGCGAACGTTCGCGCTGCTCCGCCATCGCTGCCCGGAATGCTTCCTCGTCGACCTGGATGGCGCGTTCCTGTGCAAGCTCGCGGGTCAGGTCGAAAGGAAATCCGAAGGTGTCATGCAGCTGGAATGCGTCGCTGCCTGGAATCACCTGTCCGTGCTTGGCCACGACGCGCTCGAACAGCTCCATGCCCTGCTCGAGCGTGCGTTGAAACCTCTCTTCTTCGGAGTTGATGCCGTCACGGATGGTCGCTTGTTGCTCACGCAGCTCTGGGTAAGGGACCTCCATCACCTTGATGACCTCATCGACCACGCCGCCAAGCTGTGACTGCATGTTCAGCCGGCGGGCATGAACCGTTGCGCGTCGGATGAGACGGCGAAGCACGTAGCCACGGCCCTCATTGCTCGGGGTAATCCGCTCCAACATGACAAAGCACGCAGCGCGAATGTGGTCGGCCACGACGCGCTCCGACAATGTCGATTGTTTGTCGGACAGCCCGCGGATCCGTTCGATGATCGGCGCCAGGAGATCGGTCTCAAAAACGTTGGTCTTGCCCTGCAGGATGTAGCTGATCCGTTCCAGCCCCATGCCCGTGTCGATGGCTGGACGGGCGAGCCGGACGAGGCTCCCGTCCGCGACCCCGCGCAGAATCGCCTCGCCAGACGTTCCTGCGATCGCGCCCTGCTGGTCGTACTGAGGAAACACCAGGTTCCAGAACTCTGTGAAACGCTCGCAGTGGTCGGGCACGCAGTCCTCTCGGCCGCACCCAACCTCCCGACCCCTGTCCCACCAGATCTCTGAGTCGGGGCCGCACGGCCCGCGGCCGAGGCCCCACCAGTTGTCCTCCAGCCGAGTGATGTACGCGGCCGGGACGCCTGTCTTGATCCAGATCTCGTGAGCCTCGTCGTCGGTCGGGTGGATCGTCACACGAAGGCGGTCGGCAGGCATGGCAAAACCGCCGGTGACCAGCTCCCAGGCAAGGGGGATCGCTGTCTCCTTGAAGTAGTCGCCAATCGGTGCGAAGTTGCCGAGCATCTCGAAGAAGGTGAGGTGCCTGTCGGTCCTCCCCACCTCGTCGATGTCGCCGGTGCGCAGACATTTCTGACAGCTGGCGAGCCTGGGTGCGGGCGGTTGGCTAAAGCCCTGGTAATAGGGCTGAAGCGGTTGCATTCCGGCCGAGATGAAGAGCGTGCTCGGGTCCCCTTTCGGCACCAGCGGTGCGCTCGTAAGGACCAGATGCTCCCGGCTCGCGAAATGCTCTAGAAAACGCTTGCGGATCTCGTTCCCGGTCATGTCGGGGCCGATCTAGCTTACGGTGCCAGCCGCTCTGACCGCCAAACTCCGGCCGGCAGGCGAACGTAACGGAGCCTGTCGTGGAGCCGGTCGGCGCGGTTCTCCCAGAACTCGATCCACGCAGGTCGCAGCGCATACCCGCCCCAATCAGCCGGGATCGGCACGGCGGCCGGATATCTCCTGTCCAGGTCGGCCACGGCCTTCGCGAGGACTCCGCGCGAAGCCACCACGCGGCTCTGCCGGGAGGCCAGCGCGGACAGCTGTGCGCCACGCGGGCGGCTGTGGAAGTAGTCGAGCGACGCCGCGCGGCTGATGCGCCGGACAGTGCCTGAAACCCTGACCTGGTGCCGGGTGACCGACCAGTAGAAGACGAGCGCCGCCTTCCGATTCGCCACGAGGTCGCGGCCCTTGCGGCTCTCGTAGTTGGAGTAAAAGAGGAACGAGCCATCTTCGATCCCTTTGAACAGCACCATGCGTGCCGACGGAGTGCACCGGGGGCCCGCCGTCGCGAGCGTCATCGCGTCGGGTTGTAGGGCGCCAGCACGCTCGGCCTCCTCGTACCAGCGGCGGAACAGCACGATCGGTTCGGAGGGGGCGCGCGATTCGATCAGCGGCATGCGGCTCTAGGAAGCCTCTTGGGGCACGTACTTCCGCAGCTGCTCCAATGCGGCACGCTGCAGGCGCGACACATGCATCTGGCTGATCCCCAGCCGCCGCGCAATCTCCGATTGCGACATCTGCTCGTAGAAGCGCATCGCCATGATCGCCCGCTCGCGAGGCGTGAGGTGCACCATCGCGCGGTCGAGCAGGTCTCGCATCTCGACTCGGTCGAGCTCGGGATCCGCGGTCCCGATCTGCTCGGCGATGGCACGTCCCTCCTGGCCGTCCGCCGATCCGATGGGCTGATCGAGCGAAAGGGGCATATAGGCGGGGCCGATCTCCATCGCCTCCGTCACGTCTTCGGGTTTGACGCCGAGACGCTCGGCCAGCTCCGACACCGTCGGTTCGCGACCCAGCTGATTCTTCATCTCTTCGTTTACGCGCACCACCGATTGATGTAGCTCCTGAAGGCGCCGAGGGAAGCGGATCGCGGTCCCCTTGTCGCGAAAGTGGCGCTTGATCTCGCCCGCCACCGTCAGGGTCGCAAAGGTGGTGAATTCGAAGCCGAGGTCGGGATCGAAGCGCTCGATGGCTTTGATCAGCCCGAGGTAGCCGACCTGGACGATGTCATCCAGCGGCTCGCCGCGATTCTGGAACTTGCGCGCGAGGAAGTACACGAAGTCGTGATACGCATCGACCAGCTGAGCGCGGATGCGGTCGCGCTCCGCGGGGTCCGTCGTCTCCTTGTAGCGACGATGAAGGGCCCGCAGCTCCTCACGAGAAGGTCGAGGCTTCGAAGACACTATTAAGTAATTAACACGTGGTCGTAAGGCCGAATTCACTTCGGCCGTCACCCAAGCGTTGCAGTTTCAAAACGCCTCCCAGCGTTGCGTGGAACCGGTGGGGGTCCCGTGGGGGAGGCCTGCCTCCCCCGCGCTATGCGATGTACTTGACCATCCGGAAGCGGACGTGCCCCGTCCGGGGCTCGACGAGAGGGCGGAAGTCGTCGACAAAGCAGCGGATCATCTCGTAGGCGAGCCTCTGCAGCTCCGCGTCCGCCTCAGGGTGCACACGCGGGGCCGGCAGCACCTCGCCCGCTGTGGGGACGAGGTCCACGTCCACGACCAGGGCGCGATTGGTTGCGAAGTAGGTCAGCTTGAGGTCGGCATGGCCGTCGAGGTCGTTGGCAGCCTCGATGGCGCTGTCGCAGGCCTGGGTCAGCGCGATCGTGAGCTCGTCGAGGTCGACGAGGCTGAGCCCCAACTGGCTGCCCAACGTCGTGGCGACCCGCTTGGCGACGGGTATGAAGTCCGACGACGCGGGAATCTTGAGCTCAGCTAGATCGCGCTTGGCCATTTAGGCGTTGGAACCTTTCTTGGAGTCATCACCGTTGATCGTCGCGTCGATCTTGCGGGCGGCGGCGGCTTCCAGCTCCTCGCGGCGACGCTTTGCGGCCGCCACGCCATCCTGGATCGCCTTGCCGACCGGGTTGCCAGGGTCCGTCACCGCCACGCGGGCGCGCTGTGCGGCCTGCTTCGCCCTCTGGGCCGGCTCGCTGGTGCTGAGCTCGATGGTCTTGCTCCGGATGCTGTCCACCTGGCCCCGCCCGGGACCGGACGCAATGTAGGCACCGACAGCCAGTCCGACGATTCCGCCGAGGATGAACCATCCGAAGCCGCCGCCACCGCCGCTCCCACCGCTGCTCTTCTCATCCGACATTGCCTAACCTCCTAAAACAGTCCGAACAAGGCTTTGGCCCGCCACCCTGACGCCATGCGCCGCAGCTTTGATGCCGTGCCCAACCGAAGATGCCCCACTTCCCGCCGCGCGCAGCCCGACATTCACACCAGCAGTGATGTCGTTCACGTTGCCGATCGTCTGTCGCACCTCGGGCAGGGTCTCCTTCAACTCGTCGTTGGTCGTGTCGAGCAGCTCTTCAACGGCGCCCAGGGTCCCGCGCAACCGAAAAAGCACGGCTGCCAGGGCCAGCGCCACCACGAGGGCGGCGACCCCAAACGCAAGCCACATGAAGTTCTGCAACTGGTGAATACCCCCTTACCGGAGTCGGCAAACGACCTGACCAATACTAAATGTCAGGTGGAGGCTTCGGTTCGTTGGCGTCTTTGGGTTCCTTCGGCTCCCGGCTCGGGCGTGGCACGAAACGGGCGAGCGGCTGGAGAAGCAGCGCAAAAGGGATGGCGGGCGCCATGTTCGCCTGGCCGAGGCGAAACGAAGGCAGCCCGATGAAATCCCAGAGCTGACCGAGCGCGAAGCCGGCCGCGGTGACGACGAGGATCGGAACATAAGCGCGGCGCCGATAGGGCAGCAGCGCGTAGAAGACCAGCGAGAAGATCAGGGCCGCGAGGACCGCCACGATGACGCCCGGCGGGATGAAACGCAAGAGCGGCATTTAAAGGGCGCCCTGCGGGCGACAGGACCAAAGTGCTCCCTCCGGGCCACGGGGGTGGGTTGTCCTGAGCGAGCTCAGGTGGGTCCCCTGCCTTGGCTCTCCAAGTCCCGTCAAGCGGGCTTTTGGTCGGCGACCGGACTCCGAGGTCCCTAAATGCTGTCTATTGGGCAACGCGCACATCGCCCGCAACCCATCGGGAGCCACCCAATATTACGTGGACGGGTTAGGGGGTGGCACGACTCGAATGCGAAGCTCTTCGAGCTGCGCGGGGTCAACCCCCGATGGCGCACCAAGCATCAGGTCCGACATCGATTGCGTCTTGGGGAAAGCGATGACATCGCGGATGTTGTCGGTGCCGCCGAGCATCATCACGATGCGGTCGATACCCGGCGCGATGCCCCCATGGGGCGGCACGCCATATGTGAAGGCACGCAGCAGAGTTCCGAACCGATCGCGGATCGTCTCGAGCGGCATCCCCAGGAGCTGGAACACCCTCTCCTGCATCGTCGGGTCGTAGATGCGAAGGCTTCCACCTCCGAGCTCATAACCGTTAAGGACGATGTCGTAGGCATGCGCGCGAACGTCGTACGGCCTGTCCTCGACAAATGACATGTCGTCCTCGAAGGGCCGCGTGAACGGATGGTGCGCGTAGGTCAGCTTGCCCGCGTCGTCCTCATCAAATAGATAGGTCGGGTTGATCCACAGGAACTTCCACTCGTCCTCTCTGATCAGGTGGCGGCGCCGCGCCACCTCCTGGCGGATCAGACCCATCACCGTCTCGGCCTTGCGCCTGCGATCGGCGACCAGGAGCACCAGGTCGTCGTCGCCTGCGCCGGTCGCACTCATGATTCCCGCCAGCTCCTCCGCAGACAGAAACTTGTCGATCGAGCTGCCGGGCAGCCACGCGAGGCCCTTGCCCCCTGCGCCCTTGGCCACGGTCACGAGCTCGTCCAGGTCGCGGCGGGCCAGGTCGCGGCCGCCAGGCACCCGCATCCCACGGACGACGCCACCGGCGTCGAGCGCGCTGCGGAAGATCTGCGCCTTCGTGCCGGCGAGGACCGATCCCACGTCGGCGATCTCGAGGTCGTAACGAAGGTCGGGCTTGTCGGTCCCGAACCTGAGCAGCGATTCCTTTATATCCATGCGCTCGAAGGGAGTCTTCAGCTCGACGCCGAGAACCTCGCGCCAGAGCTCGCTGAACAATCCCTCGATCAGGCTGAAGACGTCTTCCTCGTCGCAGAACGACATCTCGACATCGAGCTGCGTGAACTCTGGCTGTCGATCGGCCCGCAGGTTCTCGTCACGAAAGCAGCGCGCGATCTGGTAGTAACGCTGGACTCCGGAAACCATCAGCAGCTGCTTCAGCATCTGCGGAGCTTGAGGCAGGGCGTAGAAGGATCCAGGGTGCAGGCGCGATGGAACCAGGAAGTCGCGCGCGCCCGACGGTGAGCTGCGGGTGAGAATCGGCGTCTCGACCTCGATGAACTCCTCCCGGTCCATGTAGTCGCGGATGAGCTTGTTGACGCGGCTCCGCAGCTCCAGCATCCTCGTCATTCGCGGCCGGCGCAGGTCGAGATATCGATGTTCCAGGCGCGTCTTCTCGTCAGGCTCCTCCTGATCCTCGATCGGGAATGGAGTCGTCTCCGACTTGTTGATGACCTCGAGCTCCGAGGCGGTCACCTCGACCTCACCGGTCGCCATGCGCGGATTCTCGGAACCTGCCGGCCGCCGTCCGACCACGCCCTTGACGCGCACCACATACTCGGCTCGCAGCTCGGATGCGGCGGCGTGGGCCTCGGGCGCCTTCGTCGGATTAAAGACCACCTGCACCGCACCCCAGCGGTCGCGCAGATCGATGAAGATCAGGCCGCCGTGGTCGCGCCGGCGCGCGACCCATCCGTAGAGATCAACCTCTAAACGATCGTCCGAGGCGCCTAGCGAGCCGCAGTGCGGAGATCTGAAACCGCTCAAGCCAGGCTCTCCGCAAGTTGCTTCCACGGAACCTCCACCTGCGCACCACTCGCCATGTCCTTCAGCTGCGCGACGTGGTGTTGCGCCTCCGACTCGCCGAGGAGGACCACCCAGCGCGCGCCCAGCTTGTTGGCCGATCGCATTTTGGCGCGCAGGCTCTTTGGCTCATAGTCAACGGCGACCGTGCGCGCGGCTCGACACAGCCTCGCCACCTCCGCGGCCTCTACCTCCAGGCCCGGATCCGCCAGGACCACCACCTCGGCCGGGGGTTCCGGGATCACCTCCGCCCCACTCGCGGCGACCACCTCGGTGACCCGGTCGAGACCGCCCGCAAATCCCACACCCGGGGTCGACCGCCAGCCCTCCGCCTCAGCAAGGCCGTCGTATCGCCCACCCGCGACCAGCGCGTCCTGCTGGCCAGACGCGCCGCCTGGGTAGAACTCGAAGACTGTGCGCGTGTAGTAATCGAGGCCCCGCACCAGGTATGGGTTCAACCGGTACTCGATGCCCGCCGCGTCGAGTACCCGCCTCACCAGCACCCACGCCGCAGCGCACTCGTCGCAAAGGTGGTCGGTGATGCGGGGCGCTTTGGGCTTGAAGGGCTGGCACTGCGGCACCTTGCAATCGAGCAGGCGCAACGGGCTCGTCTCGAGGCGGCGCTGGCAGTCGCCGTGCAGCTTGTCCTTCAACGGCCGGTAGTACTCCCGCAGCAGATCGAGGTATGCGGGCCGGCATTTGTGGTCGCCGATCGTGTTCAGCTCCAGCGCCACATCGCGGAGGCCGACCTCGCGCAGCCACGTGGCGGCGAGCTCGATGATCTCCGCGTCCACTGCCGGGCTGTCGGCGCCGATCGCCTCGATATCGAACTGAAAAAACTGGCGGTACCGGCCCTTCTGCGGGCGGTCGTACCGGAACATCGGCCCGATGAGAAACAGTCGTGCAGGTTGCGGGCCCTGGTTGAGATGACCCTCGAAGTAGGCGCGCACGATCCCTGCCGTCGCCTCTGGCCGCAGCGCCAGGTTGCGCCCGCCACGATCCTCGAAGCGATACAGCTCTTTCGCGACCGCGTCCGTCTCGGTGCCGACCCGCTCGATGAGGTCGGTGTGCTCGAGGATCGGAGTAACCATCTCCTGGTATCCAAAGCTCCTCGCGACCCTTGCGGCGGCCCTCTCGACGGTGCGCCAGAGAGCCCGCTCCGCGGGCATGAGGTCCCGCATTCCGCGGACCGCTTTGATGGGTTCTGTGCGAGGCATTGGAGTGACGATTGTAAGAAGCTGAGATCGATGGGGCCTGCGCGCCGGTTACTATCTGCCCGAATGCGACCGCAGATGAACCGCGCCGAGGTCACTCAAAGGCTGTGACCATCGCCCTCATTCAGCTCATCACCCTCATCTTCGCCGGCCTCGCGCTTCTGGTCGGCGCTTATCTATTGATAATCGGCCGGCGGCCGTGGCGCGCAGACGAGGAAACGCACGTCGCGCCTCGAGTCCGATTGCTCGGCCTGAGCTACATTCTCGTGTTCGGCTCGGCGATGGTCCAGATCATCCTGCAGCCACGCGGCCTGAACGCCGAGATACTCGGCGGGCTGATGGTGCTCGGCGGCCTCATCGTCATCGTCGTCGTCTTCCTCGAGGCACGAGCGTCGCGCCGCTCGATCGCCAGGGGCCGGCTGGGCGACTAGCCCTCCGCTTACGGGTTGGTACGCCAGCCCGCCGCCACCTTGAAGGCCTCCCGCAGCTGCTCCAGGTGGACCGGCTTGATCATGTAGTCGTCAAAGCCCGCCTTGAGACACCGGTCATGGTCGCCCGGGCCGGCGAGCGCCGTCAGCGCGATGAGGCGGGGCCGAGTGCCCCTCGGCCAGCGGCGGCAGATCGCCTCAGCCGCTTCAAGACCATCCATCTCGGGCATCAGCACGTCCATGAGGACCGCGTCGTATGGCGCGAGGGCGATGGCGGCGACCGCCTCGCGCCCGTTCGAGACGACATCGACGCTGTGACCGAGCTTGGCCACCAGGCGGCGGAGCAGGTTCTGGTTCAACGCATTGTCGTCGGCGACCAGCACTTTGAGCGCCCCCGGCGCGACCCTTTCGACCTCAGATGGGGCCGCCGGTACCACCTGGTGAATCCCCACCTGGATCATTACGTCGTGCAGCTTGCGAGGGGGCACGGGCTTGGTGAGCGTTGCCTGCACCAGCCCGCTGTCGGCGGCTCCCGCTTCCTCCGCCGTCGGCTGGGCGCCGATAAGCACGATCGGAAGCTGCTCCGGACCTCGGAGCGACCGCAGCGAAGTCGCCAGCGCGAGGCCGTCGATCGCTGGGAAGCGGTGCTCGATCAGCGCGATGTCGAAGGGTTGGCCCTGCTGGGCTCTGGTGAGGGCTTCTTCCGGTGTGGCCTCGGTCGCGATCGCTCCCCACGTCTCCGTTTGCAGCGCCATCACGCGACGCTCGGTGGCGTCCGCTGCCACCACGAGCACATTCATGGTTTCGAGCGTCACCGGTGCGGTGGTCACCTGGGCAGGCATCGCCTCGGCCAGCATGGTGAACTCGAAAAGGGTGCCCGCGTCAGGACCCGCCTCGACGCCGCCCTGCTCCACCCGCAGTTCGCCGTCCATCATCTCGACCAGCCGCCTGCACGTCGCGAGGTTGAGGACAGCCAGCCTGTCGCCGGGCTCCAGCTGCGTCGGAGCGGCGCCAGCCTCACCCATCCCGCTTCGCAGGATTCGCGCCGGCACGCCCTTGCCGGTGTCCCGCACGCTGAACTGGAGTCGTGTGAGCTCCCCCTGTGGCTCGCAGCTGAGCTCGACCCCGACTCCGCCACGGTCCGTCCTTTCCAGCCCGCCGCTCAACAGCGTGAGCAGGATCTGCTCGACCCGCCGAGAATCCCCCACGATCACGCTCGGGACGTCGAGCTCGGCGCGGAAGGAAAGGTCGAGGCCCTTGGTTCCGGCGACCTCGGCGACCAGCCCAAGGCAGCTCTCGACACTGGAACGGACGTCGAACGGGTGCAGCGCGAGCTCGAACTCGCCGCGCTGGATCATGGCTGCGTCGAGGACCTCCTCGACGAGCCTCGCCACCTGCTCCGCGCCCAGCTCGACGATCGAGGCAAGCTCTCGTTCCTCAGTGGATGAGGCTGTCATCGCCAGCAGGCCAGCCGCCCCGAGGACCGCATTGAGCTGGTTGCGAAGCTGATGACCGAAGGCGGCCAGCAGTTCGGCGTCGAGGGCGTCGACTCTCGGCGCCTCGTCCGGTCCCTTCTCGGGACTGATCAGATCCTGGTCGTCCACGCCGACCATCACAGGCTCACAGCTGCCTGCCGGCAGGAGGCACTGTGCTTGGTTGGAAGATGGAATCCGGCAGGTCGACGCCGTTGGAGCGGAAGTGCTTCAGGAATGTGGACTTTATGCCGGTGGCAGTGTGAAAGCCGACCGCGCGTCCGTCCGCGGTGACCCCCGTCTGGTTGAATACAAAGAGTTCTTGCATCGTTATCTCGCCGTCGGCGATGCCAGTCACCTCGGCCACACTGACCACCTTGCGCGCACCGCCCCGCAATCGCTCCGTTTGAACGACGACGTTGACCGCTGACGCGATCTGGCTGCGGATGGCTCGCGACGGCAGCTCTGTTCCGGCGAGGAGCACCAGCGTCTCGAGCCGGTTCAGCGCGTCGCGAGGGTTGTTCGAGTGCAGCGTGCTCATCGAGCCGTCATGGCCCGTGTTCATTGCCTGGAGCATGTCGAGCGCCTCAGGTCCGCGGCACTCACCAACGACGATGCGGTCGGGGCGCATGCGCAAGCAGTTGCGCACGAGATCGCGAATCGAGATGGCTCCACGCCCCTCGACGTTCTGGGGTTTGGACTCGAGGCTGATCACGTGCACCTGGCGCAGACGCAGCTCGGCCGCGTCCTCGCACGTCACAATCCGCTCGTTTGCCGGTATGAATCCCGACAACACATTCAAGAATGTGGTTTTGCCAGACCCGGTGCCGCCCGAGACGATGATGTTGAGACGCGTCTTCACCGCCGCGTCGAGGTACAGCATCATTGCCGGCGTCGCGCCGCCCAGGCTGACAATCTGCTCCGGGCTCAGCACCTCGCGGCCGAACTTTCGGATCGTCAGGCACGGCCCATAGATCGCCACCGGCGGGATCACCACGTTGACGCGTGACCCGTCCTTGAGTCGCGCATCGCACATGGGCTCCGACTCGTCGACGCGACGGCCGATCGACGACACGATCCTGTCGATGACACGGCGCAGGCTTGCCTCGTCCTCGAAGGCGAGGCTCGTGAGCTCGATCTTGCCTTTCCGTTCGACGAAGATCTGCTCCGGCCGGTTGACCATCACTTCGCTGATGTCGGGGTCGCGCAGCAGAGCCTCGAGCGGCCCCAGGCCCACAACCTCGTCGTACAGGACCTCGACCAGGCGCTCGCGATCGGCGGCGGTGACAAGCGTGGTAGGGGGCTTGGCTCTGAAATGTTCCTCGGTGAGCTGCAGCAGAAGCCGCCTGATCCCGGCGGGATTGTTGATGTCGATCTGCGCCGTGTGGTGAGCCAGCAGCTGAAGGTGGATCTCGGCCTTGGCGGCAGCCAGCGATGGCGTCAGCTTGGATGACGATTCGGTGACCAGAGTCGATGCGACGTCGTGGACCGGCGGCGCAGGGCTCGGCGCTGCGATGGGCGCAGGCGGCGCGGTAACCGTCGCCACCGGTCCGTTGGTCGACGGCGGCGCGGGCACCACAGGAGTGGCCAGTGGGGTTTGCTGATACCGCCTGTCGAAGCGTTCGGAGAGCTTCATGAGCGTGGGCCTCCGCCGCCGGTTTTGAGCCGCCTTTGCGCGTCGATCACGGCCCCTCTGATCGCGCCATCCGGATCGCTGGTCAACGCGCCGAGCGCACCTGACGCGGAGCTGTCGCCGATCATCCCCAGGGAACGGCACGCCGCCACCCGGACCCGAGACGGCCATCGCCTGTCCTGGGCGATTGCGGAGAGCGGCCCGACCCTCAAGGTGTCATGTCTCAAACCACACGCCAGGACGGTGACAACAGCAGCCTGCACACTGGCAGGCTCACGCATCAGCGCCTCGATGTCCATATCCGAAGCAGCGCGAGCGATCTCGATCGCCAGCCGGTGCTGCGGAATGCGGTCGACGGCGGACATGAGCACGTCGACGGCTCGGCGGCCCCCAAGTTCCCCAAGAGCACGGACAGAGGCCTCCCAGACCCTGGGCCTGGAGTCAGCCACCATGTCGGCGAGCCAGGGCAGCGAGTCGGTCATTCGGAAGGCGCCGCAGAGCCGGGCTGCCGCGATTCTCACGATAGGGTCGGGATTCGCCAGCGCGTTCAAAAGATCCTCAACCAGCCCGGCCGACCGCAAAGTCTGAGTCAGGCGCAATTGCGGCGCAAGCCCGGGACCTGCGCGCTCGAGAACTGCGCATATCGCGGGGGCCACCGCGCCTGCGTCAGCGAGCAGCTCCGAAGCCTTGATGTTCAGGGTTACGTGCGAGTCACCGCTCAGCGCAGCGGTGAGTATGCGCTCGACGCGGGCGGCCAGTTTCGAGCGCGGAACGCCCGTTTTCGAGCCTTCCTGACGCTTCGGTAGGCGTTCTGATTCGAGGTCGGACACTTGCCTGTTACCTGAGCCGTTGCTGCGATGAGGAAAGTCGACTTGGGGGGACGTTGCTACATTATCGGCTTAGTTGAGTTCCCGCGAGGCTCGCGAAAGCCCGGGACTGCGGGAGGAGGGATTGGATCGTATGGCCGCAAATGCGGGATCGGCGGGCGACCAGGCCCCGTCCGCGCTGCAGTTGCGCGTGCGCATGCTCGAGATGTCGCCGGTCTTTGCCGACCTCAGCGACGGCGCCCTCCGTGCGCTTGCCAGGCGCATGCGGGTTGTCGGCCTGCCTTCTGCTGACAAGCTCAAACTCGGAACCCAGCATGGCGATGTCGTTGTCTTTCTGGCCTCTGGGCTCGTCGAGCAGTCCCTGACCGACGCTGCCGGACGGGTACTGCTGACGCGGCGGCGCCTGCCGGGGGACCTGTTGATCGTGCCGGTGCATCGATCGGGCGACCGCTACGTGACCAGCATCGACGGGATCTCAAATGCCGTGCTGTTGGCCCTGGACCGCGACAGCATCATCCAGGGTTTGGGACCGGAGGTCGAAAAGGTGGCGACAGCGCTGGAGCAGCTTTGGACCCAGGAGCTGGCCGCGGTCGAGGCAGCAGAGGTCCAGCTGTCGTCGCGGACCTCTGCTCCCATCGTGGCCTTCTTCTCGGCCAAGGGCGGTTCGGGCTTGACGACTCTCGCCGTGAACACGTCTGCTGCGCTGGCGCGAACCTATCCACGCCAGGTGCTGCTGATCGACCTGTCGGCGCCGTTTGGCCACGCTGCACTGTTCTCCGACCTCATTGCCACGGGATCTATCGCAAGTGCGGCGAAGGCGTCACCCGACGACTTCGACAAGGTGCTGCGCCAACACATCGTCTATCACCGGTCTGGCATGGGCGTCCTCCCTGGCACCCTGCGGCCCGAAGAGGTCGACCTCATGACCGGCGAACTGACAGGACGGGTCCTCGACATCGTCGTCAGCTGGCAGCGTGTCATCCTCGTCGACCTCGGCACCTCTCTCGGGGAGGCCGCGCTGGCGGTGATCGAACGGGCCGAGTGCCTGGTCGTGGTGGTGCCGCCCGAGATCGCCGCGATGACCGATGCGCGACGATCGCTGGCAGTCTTCCGCGACATCATGAACGTGCCCGACAACCGGATCGAGCTGGTGCTCAATCAGCGCGTCCCCCACCCCCCGCTCGAGCGCGCCGCGATCGAGGGCATCCTGGGTCGCAAGATGTCGGTGACCGTCGGCTTCGACGATTCAAGGCCCGAGGACGCGACCCTTGCGGGCGGTCTCGTCCTGCAGCGCGATGCCTCATCGCTGGTTTCGCGCGGCGCCACGGAGCTCGCTCGAGTGATCATGGCGAATTTGAAGCTCAGTGGTTAAGCGCCAGACCTCCACCCGCCCCCGCACCGGGCAGGCCCTCGTCGAGTTCGCGATTGCTCTTCCGATCCTCATGTTGCTCGTCGCCGGGGTGCTGGAGCTCGGCCGTGGTTACGGGTACGCGATCGCCACTTCTGATGCGGCTCGCGACGGTGCTCGATACGCAGCAGGCAAGACCTCGCTCACCAATGGTCCGGGCCTTGCCTCGATGTGCAGCATCATCACTGCCGACCTTGCAGCCGTGACCACCAACATCAGCTGCCCGACTCTCGTCGCCCACGCACCGCCGTTTGTGAGCGGCACTGATTTCACGAACCCCGTAGGCGACCAGGCGGTCGTCGTCGTTTACTGCGGGACGAGCCTCAACTGCGTGGGCGCGACCGATGCGCTTTACCAGTCCGAGATCGACGTCTATGTCTATTACGGATTCAATGACCTGAACCTCTTTGGCGGGCGGATAACCATCTCCGGCTCGAGCAAGACGACTACCTCGTGGTGAAATCGAGGCGACTCTCACGCAGTCAGGCGCTAGTTGAGTTCGCGCTGGTGGCGCCCGTCGTGCTGCTGATCATCGGCGCCACCGTCGATATGGGACGCGGCCTTCTTCTCTACGGCCTCCTCTCGGGTGCGTCGAGGGACACGGCACGGCAGGCAACCCTCGACTACTACAGCGGTTCGAACACGCTTCCGCCCACCTGCACAGCGCTGACGACGCCCTGCTCACTTACACCGCTGGTGACGGGGGCCCACCTGTTGGACCCGCTTGGCGCTACCGTCATCTATCTCGACTCGACGGCGATATCCTCGCCGCCCACCTACGGCACCTACGTCGCCAATGCCGACCCGACTCAGCCGGGGACCATCACCCTTGCCCCGGCGGCCCTCACTAACACCGTCTACGTCTTCATCTATGAGCTGGACTCTTCGGGAGGTCCAACTCCGCGCTGGAGCTGTCCGACCTGCGCCGCGGCCAACGGCGCCATGGTCCGCACGGCCGGTCATCAGAGGGTGGTCGTCGACTTCAAGCTGAAGTGGCGGCCTGTGCTGGCGAGCTTCCTCGGCATACCTGCAGCCATTGTGTTCGACGCGCAAACCGTGAACAGGTTGGAGTTTTGAGTCCCCGCCGACCGACGCGCGCCGTCAAAACGCAGTCCGGACAGGTGATCGTGCTGGTTGCCGTCGCGCTCATGGCCCTCATCGCCTCCGCGGCCCTAATCCTGCTCGCCGGTTCCGTCGAATGGCAGAAGAATCAGCTTCAGGAGCTGGCCGACTCGTCCGCGTTGGATTCCGCTCTGAGTATCGGAGTAGGCTGCGACACCGCCAAGGCCACCGCTGTCATCACGAGAGTGAACACATACCTCGCCTCGCGGCGCCCTGGCGCCGGCGCCCTGGCGATAGTCAACGGCACGTGCGCCACGCCGTACACGGGAACCAATACATTCGCGGGCGGGCTCTCGGCGACAATCCACTACCCGTACCGGGCACATCAGCAGCAAGTCGAGGTGATCCTGACTCTCGCTCTGCCGATCTCTTTCGGTACCGAGGTCGGAGTCACGAGCACGACGGTGGTGCGTCGAGCAGTCGCTCAGCAGCTGGCGGCGTCCGCACCCACTGTCCAGGCCACCACCCTCACATGCGCGAGCGGACAGGTCAACATCGCGGGCAGCGTCGTCGCGCAAAATCTGATAGTTCGAACCGGCACCTGTGCGCTGTATGCGCACACTCGATTCGACGCAGCGTCCGGGACGTATTCCGACATGGGAGACGTGAGCGTCTACACCGACGGTCAGGTCTGGACGGCACCGGGCACATGTGTCGCCGGATCGAACAGCGGATCGTCGAGCGCGATCTGCGCCGACGGCTCCGAGCTGACCGGCCACACAGCGCCAACGTGCGGCGCCGCCGCCACCTCGTATCTGTCGGCGGGAGACAAGGCGATCGATCCCAACCCATGCGCAGCCGGCACGGGTCCGCTGCCGGTGGCCGCGTTGATCACCACCCTGCCACCTGAGCCCAACCTCGATGCGACCGCTGTCGCCACCCTGCAGGGCACTGGGGGAGCGGCGTGCACGGCGGGCGCAGTCTTGCCGAACATCGTCGTGGCCGGGGTGACGGTCGGGACAGGCCTCGCCCCTGCCCCGGTCAAGGACGCGACAGGGTTCTACCACTTGAAGCCCAGCTGCTACGGCTACTTGAACGTGAATGCCGTGATCGCCCCGATCACGAACCTCCAGATCGGCGCCGAGAGCGCGAAGACGACCCCGACTGTGACCGCTTCCCTGCCGGCGGCCAGCCAGGCCGGAACGCTGCTGGTGGCGACCATCAGGTCCGGCGCGTCGGCCACGGCGTTCACTGCTCCTGCCAAGTGGGTCCGCGCCACCACGAAGAACCTGGCCGGCGCGTCCCACACCGAGATCTGGTACTACGCCAACAATCCCGGTGGGATTGTGAGCGCTGCCTTCGCCGTTCCGAATGCCAGCGTCGCGCAGATCTCGGAATGGAGGAACGTGGCCACCACGACGCCGCTGGACGCTAGCGGCACGGGAACGTCCACCACCGTCTCCACCAGCACCGCGACCACGGTGGCCAACGATCTCGTGATCACCGACTTCGGCCCGGCAGTTCAATCGCCGCAGACCTACACGCGTGGAGCCGGGTGGACCAGCCTGGTCAGCGATATGCCAAACGGATTCGCCTCGGAGTACCGTCTCAATCTTCCAGCCGCCATTGCGAGCGAGACGGTGACCGTCACCAAGGGGACGACGTGGTCCGCCGGCATCGCGGCGTTCAAGCCGGGCACAGGGGCCGTGCTCGACCCTGGGTTCTACTACTTCAACGGATCCGGATTCGCCGGCGGCGGCGGCATCTGCCTCAACGGGGCGACCCTGCTGGCGCGCGATATCACCCTCGAGTTCGTCAACCAGGCAGGGTTTTCGTCGGGGACATGTGCTGCCGGCGGCGGCGTGGCTTGCACCGGCGCCTGCCAGTTCGGATCACACCCTTGCTCACTTCAGGCCTGCCCGCCCAACCTCACAGCGGACTCCCCCAACAACCTCACCTGGTTCGCGGCCCCCTGCTCGTTGGCGCCGGCCGCAGCCGACGCGGCAAGCTGCCCGGGGTCTGCTTGGTGCACGGCCGGCGACCGCTCGTGCACGAACCGGTTGATCTGGGCCCCTGCCACCAATACAGGTCAGATCGCGATCACGGGGGCTGCGGCGAACGCGTGGCTTTTGGGCTCGATCTCCTGGCCGGGCACCTGCACGATCGTCGACAACGGGACCAGCATGCTGGCCGGTGCGATCTCGTGCGGCAGCCTTTCTTTGTCGGCCGTGGCGGGCGCCGGGATCTTGGTCGGATCCGACGCCGGGATCAGCACGGCCCTGGTTGAGGCCGTCCTGATCGAGTGAATTTGCGGTATTCGGCGCAGAGTGTGAGCCTGTGAGCGCTTAGATGTCGATAACTGCAGGTCAAATCGGCCGGCCAGGTCGGGGCCGGCTCTACATCGTCATCGGCGCAATCCTGGCAGTGCTTGCCTTTGGGACCGCCGCAGCTGTGGCGAGCCTTCCACTGCTCTCCTCGAGCTCAACGGGCACCCAGGTCGTTGTGGCCAGGAACAGCATCACGGCGCGGACGCGGATTCAGGCGTCGGACCTTGAGCTCAGATCCATCTCTCCCACCCCACCCGAATCCTTCACCGCCGTCGCCCTGGTCGCCGGCAAAGGCGCGCGCGTCGATATCCCCGCCGGCTCGCCGGTGACCGCAAATCTAATCACCACCACTCCGGACCAGCTCAACAACGGCGACGCCACCTACCTGCCCATCCCACCGGGCTACGTGGCGGTGACGGTCCCCACGTCCGAGCAGGTCGGGGTCGCCGGCTACATCCAGGTCGGCGACCGGCTGGTCGTCCTGGCGACGATTAGCACCGCGGCCTTCGGCCCTGGCACCGCGAGGCCTGTCGTCCGCACTGTGTTCCGCGACCTCGTCGTGATCAGGGTGGGCCCGGCGTCAGCGACTGGGCAGTCAGGCGCGGGTCAGCTCACGAGCAGCCTGACCGTGTTGGTGACGAGCTGCGACGCCGAATACCTGTTCTGGCTCCTCAACAACGCTGTTCTCAAGTACGAGCTCGAATCTTCCAGCGACTACGGAACCATCCCGACGGCCGCCGATTCCAAGTGCCCGAACCTCAGCTCGGCGACTGGAGTGGGTCCGAAGCAAGTCGATGACAGATGGCACTTCACGACGCCCTGACCGATGCCACTGATTATTGTCGCCGTCGCCGTCGCCGCCGCCGCAGGGGTGGCGCTGGTCATGTACGGACTTGTCAGTAGGGACCGAGTCGTCGCGGCGACCAACATCGATCAGAGCGCAAGAGTCACCTATCGAACCCTCGCAGACGTTCGGGAGCAGCTGCGCCGCCGTTTCGAGCCGACCGGAACACCGGTCTGGATCGCCGCGAACCAGAACGCCAACCCGCTGGCGGCGGATCTTGCCAGCGCCGACCTGCAGCTGCGGCCGTACGAGTTTCGCCTGCTCCAGGCGGCGGTGGCTGTCGTCTTTGTGCTCGTCGCTTTCCTTCGATTCGGCGTCAGCATCGCGGTGCCGGTTCTCGGCGTGGTCGGCTACGTGCTGCCTGCCCTTTATCTGCGCAACCGGCGTGGCCGCCGCCTCCAAACGTTTGAAGCGGGGCTGCCACGCGCGATGGAGTTGATCGCGAACTCAATCAAGGCAGGCCAATCGATCGCTCAGTCCCTGAGCGCCGTGACAGAGAATGCCGGGCCCCCTCTCAGCGAGGAATTCGGGCTCGCTCGCCGCGAGGTCGAGCTGGGGGCTTCTGTCGACAGCGCGCTTACCAACATGGTGAAGAGGATGGGCAGCTCCGACCTGCGCCTCGTCGTCATGGTGATCACCATCCAGCACTCGGTCGGTGGCGACCTGCCCGCAATTCTTACCACCCTGGCCGACACCATGAGACAGCGCGCCGAGATGCGCGAGGAGATCCTCGCCGCGACTGCCCAGTCGCGTGCCTCGAGCTTGATCATCACGCTGTTGCCGTTGGCTGCAGCGACAGGCCTTTACTTCCTGGTGCCTGACTACTTCCGTCCCATGTTCGCCAGCCCGTTGGGGTGGGTGATGATCGGCATCTCAGCCGGATTGCTGGTGATCGGGAACGTCATCATTCGCCGGATCACGAAGATCACATGAACGTGTTTCCAGTGATCGTGGGAGTGCTGGCGGCGGGCGGGGTGTGGCTGATCGTCGTCGGCATCCGCGGCTCGCGTACGGGCGATGCGGCGAGCCTCGCGCGCCAGCGCCTCGCGCGCCAGGAGATTGGTCTCGGCCAGAGCGCTGTCGCCCTGGAGCTCGAAAAACCGCTGGGCGAGCGACTGCTCGAGCCCCTTCGGGGCTGGTTCACCTCGCAAGTGATTCGCCTCACCCCGACGGCGCAGGCCGCCACCTTCCGGCGCCACCTCGATTTCGTCGGCGCGCCGCTGGGCCTCGACGCCGCTGGGCTGCAGATACTGCGGATCGCCGGCGCCGCGACCTTCGGCACCATCGGGGTTGCACTGGGCGTGTTCATCGGATCGCCTGTCGGGTTTGGCCTCGCCTTGCTCGCGGGAGCGGTGTTCGGCTTCTATTTGCCGGTTCTGTGGCTGGACCAGCTGGTCAGGCAGCGGCGTGCAGAGCTCGAAGCGGCGCTCCCCAATGCGCTTGACGTGGTCGCCATCAGCATGGAAGCGGGTCTCGGCCTAGATCGCGCGCTGGAGCAGCTGGTGCGACACCAGGAAGGCCCGCTGACCTTGCTCGTGGCTCGGGCGCTGCGTGAGATCGAGCTCGGAAGGCCGCGGGCGCAAGCGCTCGAGGAGATGGCGCAGGCGACCGGCATCGAGGACTTCGTCGCTCTGGTGCGATCGATCCTCCACGCGGAGCGGACCGGCGTGCCCATCGCCCGCACCATCGCAGCGCATTCCGCGCAGATGCGAGTCAAGCGTCGGCTTCGCATTCGGACCGAGGCCGCGCGAGCCTCGTTGAAGATCCTCCTCCCCACCGTCGGCTGCGTGTTTCCGACCTTGTGGCTGATCCTTCTAGGTCCGGCCCTGCTCGTCGTCCTCGCCATCAAACACTAGGAAGGGATTCGCGCGCTTCTCGCGCCCAATCGTCGTGGACGGCCCGTGGCCGCTGTGAACGACGCTGTCATCGGGTTGGGTCAGCAGCTTGCTCTTGATGCCGGCGAGCAGGTCTCGGCCGTTGGAGTTCTTGAAGTCCGATCTGCCGATCGATCCGGCGAACAGCGCGTCACCTGTGAACAGCAAGTTTCCGATCTTGAGCGTGACCCCGCCAGGACTGTGGCCGGGCGTGTGTAGCACCTCGAACTCGAGCTCGCCTGCGCGGAAGCGCTCGCCCTCGCTGAGGCTGGTGAGGTTGGCGACCGGCGAAGCCTCGACCGCGAACTCCGACCTCAGTGGCTTGCCATCTGCCAGACCTGCACGTTCTGAGTCGTGGACCGCGACGGGGATCGCGCCAAATTCGTCGATGAGCGCCGGCAGCCCGGCGATGTGGTCGACGTCGGTATGCGTGAGAAGAATCGCCCGAACCTTGGCCTCGTTCTTTCGCGCCGCCTCGATGACGAGGTCCGGCTCGAAGTTCGCGTCGATGATCACCGCGTCTTTGGTGTCGTCGTCGATCACGAGGTACGAGTTGGTGCCAAACCGCTTGTCGGCAGTGGCTTCGACGCGGACTTTCACAGCAGGCTCTTGCGAAGTATCAGGTGGCTCCCAGCCTCGCGGTAAGGCTCGAAGCCGGCCCTGAGAAACATGGCGAGAGGGCCTCGGTAGTTGGTGTGCTGCGAATCGTCGGAACGCTTCGGGTACGCCTCAACAGTGCTCACACCGCGAGCCCGCAGCCGCTCGACGGCTGCACCGAGCAGCGCGGTAGCCACACCATGCCCACGATATGGAGCCGCGATCACAAAGCAAGCCACCGACCCGACACCTTCATGGTTAGCGGCCGCCAGCCCAAATCTGTGCATCAGCCCGCTGAGCCTTGTCGTTTCGCCGTAGTTGCACCAGCCGATGGGGTTGCCGCCTTCAAACGCAAGGAGCGCGGTCACCTCGGCGTGCTTGATCGATTCGCTCATGTCGTGGCGGTTTTCCTCCGCGACGCGCTTGGCCGCCTCGTCATCACTAAGGTTCGCGGGTAGGTGGGTCTCAATGCAGTAGCACGACTGCCACTCGGGGAAGTCTTGGAACGCGCGGTGGTCAAAGAAATCCAGGTAGGCCGGCAGGAGCGCAGGGCTCACGTCACGGATCTCGACCTCGCCGATCTGGTCCAGGCGCGCCAGCTCGGCGCGCGCGGCCGGATCGGCGGCCAGCCGCAACCCTTCGAGCTGTGCTTGCGCCTCCGAGGCCAGCATCTGGGAAGCCGGACCCTCGGCCTCCCAAGACTTCCGGGCTGTGGACCGATTGCCGTCGCCGCTCACCTCCCACGTGACGATGTGAGGAGCGGCTGCCGCAAGTCCCGGTGCGAACACGAATCGCGTGCGAAGCACCAGCCGGCGACCGGGCTCGACTGTGACCACGTCCGATTCCTCCACCGCCTTGCCTTCGACGTCAACCCAGCTGATGTGCGCACCCTCCACGAACTCGCCGGTCGGATTCAGTCGGTAATACCAGTCTCGACGACCCCCACCGACCAAGAGGTCCCAGACGATGTTTCGCGGAACGCCGAGCTCGATCGACTGCGCGCCTGCGGTCACGATGCCTCTCGTGCCACCGTGTGGACGTCCTTGACGCCCTCGAGCTTCTCCATCACGCGGGACAGCTGAGCCAGCGAATCGATCTCCACAGTGGCCGACACGACCGCTGTCTTGTCGTCATAGACGTGAACTTCGAGCGCCGACATGTTGACGCGGTTCTCTGCCACCACCGTCGCGATGTCGCGAAGAAGTCCCTGCCTGTCCCATGCTTCGATCTTGATGTCGACCGGATAAAGGTGCGTCGCCTCCGCGTCCCAGTCCACGGGCACCACGCGTGCCCGGTCCTGCGCGTTGACAGCGTTGATGCAATCGGCCCTGTGCACCGTCACGCCCCGTCCGCGTGTGGTGTAGCCGGCTATCGCATCGCCCGGCACGGGCTGACAGCAGGGCGCGATCTTCGTCAGGATTCCCTTCTCGCCTCGCACCAGCACGCGCGGGGTGGGCTGCACGTTGGGTATGAGCGGAATCGCGCGAAGATCGCCATCGGCGGCGCCCGTGCTGAGCGCCATGCGCATCACCACCGCATGCGGCGACAAGTCGCCATAGCCGATGGCGGCGAGGAAATCATCGATCGCGTTGTAGTGGTGGAGGCTCGAGATCTCGTGCAGCTTTGCGTCGGGCAGGTCCGTGAGGTTGACGCGATGCATGCGCTGAAGCTCTTTGTCCAGCAGGTCGCGCCCTTTGCCAACGTTCTCTTCGCGCCGCTGGCTCTTGAACCATTTCCTGATGCGCTCTTTGGCCGAGGCGCTCTTGACGAAGTTGAGCCAGTCGCGGCTCGGGCCGTGCGGCGCCTTTGACGTCAGGATCTCGACGATTTCGCCGTTCTTCAGCGGGTAGTCGAGCGTGACCATCCGCCCATTGGCCTTGGCGCCGATACAACGGTGTCCGACCTCGGTGTGGATGCGGTAGGCGAAGTCCACAGGAGTCGAGCCGGCCGGCAGGTTCAAGACCTCTCCTTTCGGGGTGAAGACGTAGACCTCGTCCTGGAACAGGTCAACCTTGACCGTGTCGAGGAACGACTCGGCGTCCCCCACCTCGTTCTGCCACTCGAGCAGGCTGCGCAGCCATGAAAGCTTCTGGTCGAAGCTCGCGTCCTTGCCGCCCTCCTTGTAGGCCCAGTGCGCCGCCACGCCGAACTCTGCGAAGCGGTGCATCTCGTGGGTGCGGATCTGGATCTCGATCGGCTCACCGGTGTGGGTGATGACAGTCGTGTGAAGCGACTGGTAGCCGTTGGACTTCGGCATGGCAACGTAGTCCTTGAAGCGGCCGGGCACCGGCTTCCACAGCGAGTGGACGACGCCCAGGACTCCATAGCAATCGCGCACCGAATCGACCTGCACCCTGATCGCCGACAGGTCGTAGATCTCGGTGAAGTCCTTGTTCTCCTTGGTCATCTTTTGCCACACCGAATAGATGTGCTTCGGCCGGCCGGTGATCTCGGCGGTGATGCCAACGGTCTCGAGCTCACGCGCGAGGATCTCGCGCAGGTCCGACACCAGTGCCTCGCGATCGCCACGCTTGCGAAAGATCCGCTTCGCGACCTCGTCGTACGCCTCCGGCTCGAGGTAACGGAACGCGAGGTCCTCGAGCTCCCATTTGACCTGGCCGATACCGAGCCGGTGCGCGAGTGGCGCGTAGATGTCGAGAGTCTCGCGGGAGATCTTGCGGCGCTTGACATCCGCCAGCGGTTCCAACGTGCGCATGTTGTGCAGCCGGTCGGCGAGCTTGATGAGGACGACCCGCAGGTCCTCCGCCATCGCGACCATCATCTTGCGGATGTTCTCCGCCTGTTGCTGCTGGTCGGACCGAAGCGAAAGGCGGCCAAGCTTCGTGACCCCTTCGACCAGCCTGGCCACCTCGGGGCCGAACTCCTTCTCCACCTCCTCGGCGGTGAGCGCGGTGTCCTCGACGGTGTCGTGGAGCAGAGCCGCTGCGATGGTGGCCGCGTCGAGCTCGAGGTCGGCGAGGATCGCCGCGACCTCCATCGGGTGATTGACATAGTCCTCGCCTGACAGCCGGCGCTGACCGGTGTGCGCTTTGACCGCGCGCTCATATGCCCTCGTGACGATCTCCCGATCCGGGGCCTCGAGGTGGTCGGCGATGCGCAGAAGCTCTGAAACTGTCACGTGGTCACTCGAACAGAAGTTTAGGAGAGGTTTGGGGGAGGCCCATCCCGGTCCCCCTGCCTAGACTTAGCCGGCTACATGAATTCCGATCGAGCAACGTTTGTCACCCGCATCGCCCTCTCCGCCGCCACAGCTATCCTGATCCTGGCCGGCGCCACGCTCAACGTAAACGGCCGCGTCGGGCAGGCGGCCCTTCTGGCTGCGATCGCCGGGCTGCTTGCTCTGGTGGCAGGCGCCTTGAATAGGACCTGGAAGATTGCGGTCCCAGTGGCCATCGCCGCCCTCGTCGTGTCGGTGATCACCCCGCAGTTCGGCTTCTTCGACATCGTCGGCCTGGCGCTGCTGGCTCTCGGTGGCTTTGCCGGCAGCCTTGCGTACCGCAGCTTCACCGAGGCGATGCGTCGCCAGCTGGACGACATGAAGCGGCTGAACGTGCAGCTCGAGGAAAAGCATCGCGCCTTCTTGGCCGCCACCTCGGACGCCGACAGCGGAGCACCGCCCGGAGACGTGGCGGCGCTGACCGCGAATATCGCCCACCAGATCGGCTCGGCGTTCGCCTGTTACTTTCTCGCATCGCCCGACGGCAAGCAGTTCGTTCCCCAGCCGCCGGGAATCGGGCTGGAGCGCCTGCACCCGCAGCCGGTGAACAGGGTGCCGGGTGGGGCCGGGCCGCTGACCGCGGCGATCGAGGCGGGCCAGGAGTTCGTCGGGCGAGATGACAGTGGGTTGCGGGAGCTGGCCCACTATCTCCCGGAGGACCTCCACATCGAGAGCCTGATGGCGGTGCCGATGCCGATCGGAGAGCACATCGGTGGATTCGTGCTGCTCGGCAACAAGCCGGGCGGCTTCACCGATGACGACCGCCGGCTGGCGCGCACGCTGACCCTGCGCGCCGGAGCGCAGCTGGCAAGCGCGCACGCTGTGGCGCTGTCGCGCAAGGAGTCGGCGCGGTATTCGCTGTTGAACGAGCTCGTTAAGGAAGCGTCCGGCAAGTCGATGAAAGAGGTGCTCGACCTGGTCCTAGACAAGGGAAAGCAGGTGATTCGCTACGACGCCGGCAGCGTCGCTCTGTTCCAGGCCGACAACACATACGTCGTGCTCGGCGGATCGGGCGGCTCCCTCCCCATCGCGGGGCCACTGGCGAAGGTCCGCGATGGCGAGACTGTGCTGCGCCCCTATGTCACCGTCGACGAGGGCATTTTCAGCGGGCTCATCCCGAGCTCCGAGGGCGGCACCGCCAACGAGGCGCTCACGCCAATCCGTGGCAAGGACGGCGTCTTCGGCGCCATCTGCCTGGGCCGCAACGGCACCACCGGGTTCAACCAGCGCGACATCGCGGCCCTCGACGAGCTCGGCTCGATGGCCGGCGTTGCGGTCGATGGCTCCCGAATCCTTGAGGGCGTCACCGGCCAGGCCTCGAAGAAGGATATGGCGCTCGACGCGCTGGGCGAGGTGTCGCAGGCGCTCACCACCGTCACGCAGGGCTCCGAGGTACTCAAGCAGAAGACGCTGGAAACGGCCGTTCTGGTCACCACTGCGAGCGCAGGGCTGCTGACCCGAACCCAAGGCGACGGGAGCCAGAAGACGATCAAGTCGCTCAACCTGCCGTCCACGGTCGACGACCTGGTGGTGCAGAACGGTCAGGGCCTGATCGGGGCGGTGATGCTGAGCGAGCAGCCCATAGCGGTGCCAGACCTCAGCCAGAGCCCTGAGCTTCAGTCGCCGCCCGACCTCAGCCACTTCGGGCTGCACGCCGCCATCTGCATGCCGATGCTGGAGGACGGCAACCTGTGGGGAACGCTGTCGGTGTTCGACGTCAAGAAACGTGAGTGGACGACCGACGATCTGCGCGTGCTGGCCACGCTTGGCAACCAAGGCGTTGTCGCGCTCAGAAACGCGGAGTTGTACGACAGCAGCCAGCGAGACGTCTGGGAGCTCCGCAACCTGCAGGATGCGCTCCAGGCGGCGACCTCCGCCAATGACCTGAACCAGGTGCTTAAGGTGGTGCTGGAGGGCGCGGCCAACGCGTCGAGCGCCCAGATCGGGTGCCTGGCCCTTGACGACTCGGGCAAGTTGGTGCTGAAAGCCGCATCCGGGACCGAATCGGCTACCGCCGAAAAGCTCGCTCTTGGCGAGCTCGGTGGCGACATCTGTCGGCTTGTCTTCGATACGGGCAAGCCGTTCATGGAGGCGATGGAACAGGACACGGTCAACGAGAGCCCGCTCAACCCACGCGCAGTGCTGTGCGTCCCGATTACGTTGCGCGGCAAGTCCACCGGCGTGCTTTTCCTAGCCAACTATCAGCTCGGCCACGTGTTCACGCCTGATCACATGAACCTGGTCACAGAGCTGGCCGCGCAGGCGGGAGTAACCATCGAAAACGCCCGCCTCGTCAAAGAAAACCAGGAGGGTTTCTTGTCATCCCTCGAGGCGCTCGCCGCCTCCGTCGACGAGCGCGACCCGTACACCGCAGGCCACTCCCATCGAGTCACGCAGTACGCCCTCATGATCGCCCGCCAGATGAAGTACGCGCCCACCGACCAGGACGCATGGATAAGGCTCGAGCGCGGAGGCATGCTGCACGATATCGGGAAGATCAGGGTGCCGGATGCGATCCTCACCAAGGCGGGCAAGCTGACGGACGCCGAGTTCGCGACGATGAAAGAGCACCCAGTCACCGGGTTCAACATCCTCAAGAGATTGAAGGTGCTCAGCCATGAGCTGGAGATCGTGCTCTCGCACCACGAGCGCTTCGACGGCAAGGGCTACCCCGATCGCAAAAAGGGCGACGAGCTTCCTATCTTCGTGTGGATCGCCAGCGCGGCCGACGCGATTGATGCAATGACCTCCGACCGCCCATACCGCAAGGCGATGTCGCTCGAGGTCGCGGTCGAGCAGGTGCGCGCGGGCGCGGGCACGCATTTCCACCCGGACGTGGCAGAGGCAGTGCTCGACGCAGCTCACAACGGCAGCCTGAAAGTCATCTCACAGGAAAACCTTTACAAAGACGCGCCGGCGATCGGAACGTTCGAGAATCCGACCGCCTAGGTCAGTACGCCCGCGCCAAGGCGACTCGATGCGTGGCCGGCTTGCCGCACACCAGGCACTTTCCCGAAGCCCTCTCGTCGGGGTCGATGGTGCGAACTGTCACGCCGCCTGCCTCCGCCTTGATGCGGGCCTCGCACTCGGCGTCGCCACACCATGGCACCCAGACGAAGCCGATGCCAACCTTGAAATGAGCGACGACCTCGGCGAGAGTCGACCTCTCAAACGTGTTCTCTTTGAGGAAGCCCTGCGCCCGCTCGAACAGGGCCTTCTGAAATGAGGCCAGCTCGTCCGCCAGCCGCGCGCCAATACCTGCGACCGGCACTGGACGTCGCTGCCGAGACAGCCGGTCGACCAGCTCCACCTGGCCGGCGTCGACGTCGCGACCTCCCACGTTGAGGCGCAGGGGAACTCCCTTCATCTCCCAGTGCGCGTACTTGTCGCCCGGCCTCTCGTCGCGCCAATCGACTTTATGGCGGATCCCCGCTGCCTTGAGCTCGCCGCTCCATCCTCCGATGAACGTCTCGACCTTTGCCCTGCTCTCCGCATCCCTGAAGATCGGGACGATCACGACCTGGATCGGCGCCACCCTCGGAGGCACGATGAGACCGGAATCGTCCCCGTGCGCCATCACCAGCGCCCCGACGAGGCGGGTGGTGATGCCCCACGACGTCGAGTAGCACAACTCGCGCTCGTTTTCCTTGTTCGAGAAGGAGATGTCGTAGGCACGGGCGAAGTTCTGGCCGAAGTAGTGAGACGTCCCCATCTGGAGGGCCATGCCGTCGCGCATGAGACCTTCGATCGTGAGGGTGTAAACGGCGCCCGGGAACGTCTCGGCGGGTGACTTCTTGCCGGCCAGCACGGGCACCGCGAGCCACTCCTGCGCGATATCGCGGTAGTAGCCGAGGATCAGGTCCACCTCGTCCATCGCCTCTTGAGCGCTGGCGTGGAAGGTGTGCCCCTCCTGCCACCAGAACTCGCGCGAGCGCAGGAACAGACGGGTGCGCATCTCCCACCGCACCACGCTGTTCCACTGGTTGGTGAGCTGCGGCAGGTCGCGGTGGCTCTGGATGTAGCGCTTGATGATCGATCCGACGATGGTCTCGGACGTCGGACGCACCGCCAGCGGCTCCTCCAGCTCCTCGTTTCCAGAGCCGGCCCTGGTCACCCATGCAACCTCGGGCGCGAAGCCCTCGACATGCTCCGCCTCTTTGATCAGGTAATCGCGCGGTATCAGGAGCGGAAAAGCCCAGTTCTCGTGGCCGCTTTCTTTGATCATGTCGTCGAATGCGCGCTGGATAGCCTCCCACATCGCCCATCCATAGGGACGGACGACCATCATGCCGCGAATTCCCGACCAGTCGGCCAGCTCGGCCTTGCGGACGACGTCCGTGTACCAGCGGTCGAAATCGGCGGACATCTTGGTGATGTCCTTCACGAAGTCCTGCTGCTCTTCGGCGACCTCTTTCATCCGACGCGTTCAGCGGCGATCGCGTCGATCTCGGCAAGCAGCACGGGCAGCAGCTCCTCCTGGGGAACAGTTTTGAAGAGCTTGCCCTTCTTGAAGATGACGCCCTTGCCGCGGCCGCCGGTCACGCCGATATCGGCGTGTCGTGCCTCGGCCGGCCCATTGACCACGCAGCCCATGACGGCGACGGTGATCGGGATCTTGAGCCTTGCGATGTGGGCCTCGACCGCCTTCACCATCGGGACCATGTCGTACTCGAGCCTTCCGCACGTCGGGCACGCGACAAGGGTCGCGCTCTCGTTTCGGATGGCGAGCGTCTTCAGGATCTCATGTGCGACCCGAATCTCCTCTCGCGGATCGGACGTCGCAAGCGAGACACGGATCGTGTCGCCGATGCCCTCGCTGAGCAGAATGCCCATGCCCACGGCGCTGCGAATGCTGCCCGCCTCCACCGGCCCCGATTCGGTCACGCCAAGGTGGATCGGATACGGCCGAAGCGCCGCGAACTTGCGGTTGGCCATGATGTTCGTCCAGACATCGGTCGCCTTCAACGACACCTTGATGAAGCCCGGCCCATAGTCGAGCTCCTCCAGGATCTTGCAGTGGCCGAGCGCCACCTCGACCATGCGGTCTGCGGTCTGCTCGCGGTTGTCGCGGTCGATGTGGTGCTCCTCCCGCATCGTTTTGTGGACCTCTTCCGGAAGTGAGCCCGCATTGACGCCGATGCGGAACGGGATCTGGCGTTCCTTGGCGGCGTTGACCACCTTGGTCACCTTGTCGCGGTCCGGGATGTTGCCCGGGTTCAGGCGGAGGCAGGCGACGCCCGCCTCGATCGCCATAAGGGCCAGCGTGTGGTCGTAATGGATGTCGGCGATGACGGGGAGCGGCGAGCCCTTGACGATCTCCTTCAACGCTTCGGCCGCCTCGCGGTCGGGCACCGCTGGGCGCACGATCTCGCAGCCCGCCTCTTTCAGCTCATGGATCTGCCGCAGCGTGGCTTTGACATCGCGCGTGTCGGTCTTGGTCATCGTCTGGACCGCGATGGGCGCCGCGCCGCCGATCACGACACCGCCGACGTTGACTGGTATCGACTTACGTCGTGGGACCATCAGTGGATACCCGTGAACTGGCCCGCGGCGAGGCGCTGGATGTCGAGGAAGCTGATGAGCGCCGCCAGGGCGAGCAATGCCACCAGGCCCCATCGCTGGAAGTTCATCTCCATGTTCCGGTCGAACGGCCGGCGCCTGATCCACTCGATGACCACGATCACGATCCGGCCGCCGTCGAGGGCCAGAAGCGGGAGCAGGTTGGTGAACCCGAGGGCGACCGAGAGCAGCGCCACCAGGAAGATGTAGGTCGGAGGGCCCTGGCTCACGGATTCCGCGGTTATCGCGCCGATGCCGATCGGACCGGTCAGACCTTGAGGGCCGAACAGGCCGCCCTTGACTTGGCCCGAGACCAGGGCGTCAATCCCCTGGACGATGCTCTTTACCGCCACGAATGGAAACGTGACGCCGTCCTGGATGGCCGTTTGCGCTGTAAGCACCCTCGGCGCGACCCCGACGCCGATCAAGCAAACGACAGGGGCCGTCGTGGTGCAGGTCGGCGTCACCGTGACCGCGAAAGGCTTCCCGTCAGGGTGGACGCCTGTCAGCACCAGGGGCTGCCCTGGATGGGCATTCTCCTCGGCCGAGATGAATCCTGGCGCGCTCACTGGCTTGCCGTTCACGCTGCGAACGCTGTCTCCGACCTGGAGGCCCGCCACCGCTGCGGGCGTGCCGGCCAGGACCCGCTGGATCTTGCCGGGGTCGTCGTTCAGCTGCGTCAGCTCGAAACCGGTGATCAGGAGCATGGCGATCAGGAAGTTGGCCAGCGGCCCCGCGAACAGGATCCCGATCCTCTGCACGGGATGCTTTGAGTGGAACCCGTTCGGCTCGTCGAAGTCGCCTGCCTCCATCCCGCCCATGCGGACGTACCCGAGGATCGGGAACGCCCGAAGCGCATACATGGTGCCGCCGCGGACGAACGAAATCAGCTTCGGGCCGGCGCCAACCGAGAACTCGATCACGCGCACCTTGAACAGCTTGGCGGCCAGGAAATGGCCGCCCTCGTGGGGTGCGATCAGGATCAGAAACATCCCGCAGATGCCGACGGCGGTCAGGAGCCAGTAGAGCAGTGTGCTCACGTCTTCAGCCTACCGGACTTGACTTTTACGTACTCCCTAGCCCAACGGTCGGCCTCCAGGATCTCCTCCAGCGAATCCCCGGTGCCCGGAAAGGCATGGAGGGCTCTTTCGACGGCCTGCACGATCCCACTGAATGGAATGGCGCCCAAGAGGAAGGCGTTGACGGCCTCTTCGTTGGCGGCGTTCAGCACCGCGGGGCGGCCTCCGCCCTTGAGCGCCGCCTCGCGTGCCAGGCCGACGCTGGGGAAGCGCTCCTCGTCGAGGCTATGAAAGTCGAGGGCGTCGAGCTCCTCGACCACGGTTGGGGGAACGGCATCGGCCAGCCGGTCCGGGTAGCCGAGCGCGACGGAGATCGGCAGCCTCATGTCCGGACGTCCGAGCTGTGCCTTGAGAGAACCGTCGACGAACTCCACCATCGAATGCACGACGCTCTGAGGGTGGATGACGACCGAGATCCGCTCGAGCGCCACGTCGAACAGGTGGTGGGCCTCGATCACCTCCAGCCCCTTGTTCATGAGCGTCGCGGAGTCGATCGTCACCTTCGGGCCCATTGACCAGCGGGGATGATTCAGCGCCTCTTCCAGCGTCACCTGGTCGAGGTCGAGGTCGGGGTGCGCCCAGAATGGTCCCCCGCTGGCGGTGAGAATCAGGCGGCGGACGCTGTCCCGACTCTCGCCCCAAAGGCACTGCCAGATGGCGCTGTGCTCGGAGTCAACGGGCCTGATGCCACGCTGCCCGGCGGCCTTCATCACGAGCGCACCTGCCATGACGAGGACTTCCTTCGTCGCCAGCGCGACCTCCTTGCCGGCTTTCAGTGCGTGGAGGGTGGGCGCAAGCGCGCGAGCGCCTGGGATGGCGACGACCACGAGGTCGCAGCGCGGGTCCGTGACCATGGCCTCGACTCGCGTGTCGAAGTCCGCTTCCCCGGCCTGGCCCTGGATGAGGTACTCCGCGGTGCGCTTGGCCGACCGGCGGCCCTCGGTCAGCCCGAACAATCGCAGGCGGGCCGGATTGCGGTCGATGACGTCGAGGGTCTGCTGCCCGATGGACCCGGTCGCGCCGAGGACTGCAACGTTGACTGGGCGCCCCAGGGGCCCTCGCGAAGTCACGGCGAAGCCTCTGACTTCGTGGGGATCCTCATTGCAGGAGGTGGAACAGCGTCACGTAGAAGTAAACGAGGATGGGGGGAAACAGGATTGAATCGAGGCGGTCGAGAACGCCGCCGTGTCCTGGGATGAGGTTCGACGAGTCCTTGACCTCGGCGATGCGCTTCATCTGGGACTCCACAAGATCACCGATCTGGGCGCTGACGCCGACCAGAATTCCGATCGCGATTGCGTGGATCGGCCTAAGACCAATGATGAATGAGACTCCGACGAACATGACGATTACGGCTCCCACCACCCCGGCGACAGCGCCCTCGAGCGTCTTGCGCGGGCTGATCGCGGGGAAGAACGGGCGGCGCCCGATCCTGCTGCCGACGAGCAGGGCCGCGGCGTCATTGGCGACCACCGCGAAGATGATGAAGAGCGCCCAGACCATTCCGTGCGACTTCGACGAGTAGAGGACCAGGTAATAGTTGAAAGGCATGCCGATGTACAGGGCGCCCGCCAGGCCCATCGCCCACCGGCCGAGTCCCTGGCGCCTGCCGGGCACGAAAAGGAACGCGGCGAGGCCGCCGACCAGGGTCAGGGCCAGGACCAGGTTGACGTCGACCTGCTTGAGCACCGTGCCGCTGAAGGCGAAGAAGGCGCCGAGAGGAAAAAGCAGCCAGCTGGGCGCGCGCGAGCCCATGCCCTCGGACAGGTTTCGAAACTCCCAAAGCGCCAGGCCGGCGAGCACGATGACCAGCGCATAGGCGCCGTAGATGCCGATGTAGATCGCGCCGATGACGATCGCGAGGAGCACAAATGCGCTGAGGATTCGGACGAGCAAAGGACTGGGTTTCCAGCCGGTTGGAAAGAGCCGAGACTCCATCGTCATCCTGTAGCAGCCTCGGGACGTCCGCCAAACTTCCTGACCCGCGCGCCGAAGTCGGCGATCGCGGCCTTGAGATCCGGGACGTCGAAGTCGGGCCACAACGTCTCGCTCACCAGCATTTCCGAGTAGGCGGACTGCCAGAGGAGGAAGTTGCTGACGCGGCTTTCTCCCGCGGTGCGGATGATGAGGTCTGGCTCCGGAAGGTCGGGGACATAGAGGCGAGCCGTGATGGCAGCTTCGTCCACTTCACCAGCGCTCGCCCCTTCCTCGATCAGCTTACGCACCGCGTCGACGATCTCGGCGCGGCCTCCGTAGTTGAGGCATACGTTCAGCACGCCTCCCGTGTTGCGCGCCGTGCGCTCCATCGCCTCGTCGATGCGCTCGCGCATCTTGGATGACAGCTCGTCTCGCCGGCCGCTGACCACGATGCGCACGCCCCGCCTATGCATCTCGTCGATCTCGCGTTGCATGGTCTCGTGGAAGAGCCTCATCAGGGCGCGGACCTCGGCGCGGGGACGCGTCCAGTTTTCGGTCGAGAAGGCATATACCGAGAGCACCTTGACCCCAAGGTCCTCGCAGCCCTGGAGAACCCTCTTGATGGCTCTGACGCCGGCCCGGTGGCCGAAGCTGGCGGGGTGGCCGCGCTGGCGGGCCCACCGGCCGTTCCCATCCATGATGATCCCGATATGAGTAGGAACTGCAGGGTCCAAGGGCCTAAAGCGTACCCACGTGCACGGCTGCGGTCTTAGACCTCCATAACCTCCGCTTCTTTCCGTGCGGCGATCGCGTCTACCTTTTCGATTTGGCCTTCAGTCACCTTCTGCAGTCGCGTTTGCCCGCGCTTCGCCTCGTCCTCGGCCACGCCGCCTTCCTTCGACAGCTGGTCGACGCGGTGGATCTCGTCCCGCCGGATGTTACGGATGGCGACTCGCGCCTCCTCGGCCTTCTGCTTCACGAGCTTCACGAACTCCCGGCGGCGTTCCTCGGTCAGCGGCGGAATCGGCACCCTGATGACCTGGCCGTCGCTCGCGGGATTGAGGCCCTGGTCGCCGGTTCGCAGCGCCTTTTCGATCGCCCCGATCTGACTCTTGTCGTAGACCTGCACGATCAGCAGCCGCGGCTCCGGGGCGCTGATCTGCGCGAGCTGGTTGAGAGGCGTCGGCGTCCCGTAGTAGGGCACCATTATCTTGTCGATCAGCGCCGGGTTGGCTCGACCGGTGCGGATCGTCGCCAGGTCGGCTGCGAAGTGGTCGACCGACTTGCTCATCTTCGACTCGGCGTCGCGAACGATGGGATCGATCATCAGGCCTTACCGACCAGAGTGCCGATCTCCTCGCCGAGGATCACGCGCTCGATGTTGCCAGGGATCAGTAGGTTGAACACCAGGATCGGAACGTCATTGTCCATGCAGAGCGTGACGGCCGTGTTGTCCATCACCTCGATGCCGCGGTTGAGCACCTCGAGATAGTCGAGGTGATCGAGCTTGACTGCCGTCGGGTCTAGTTTCGGGTCGGCGGTGTATACGCCGTCGACCTTGGTCGCCTTGAGGATGATGTCGGCCTCGATCTCCACGGCACGAAGGGCCGCGGTGGTGTCGGTCGTGAAGTACGGGTTGCCGGTGCCCGCAGCCAGGATGACGACCCTGCCCTTCTCGAGGTGGCGCACGGCGCGCCGGCGGATGTACGGCTCAGCGACCTGTGGCATCTGGATCGCGGTCATCGTGCGCGCGGGAATGCCGATCCGCTCCAGTGCGTCCTGCAGCGCCAGCGCGTTGATCACCGTCGCCAGCATGCCCATGTAGTCGCCAGTGGCACGGTCGAAGCCCAGCTCGCTCGCGGCCATGCCGCGAAAGATGTTGCCCCCACCCACGACCAGCGCGATCTGCACGCCCATCTCGTGCACCCGCTTAACCTGCCCGGCGATGGTCTGGACGACGGAGAGGTCGATGCCGTAATCGCGTGCTCCGCCAAGTGCCTCGCCGCTCAACTTGAGCAGGACTCGGTTGTACTTTGGCGAACGATCGACCATCTCGCTCAATGCCCGTCGATCATGCCTCCCTGACGTTGTATCTGGCGAACCTGCGCACGACGATGTTCTCTTGCAGCTTGGAGATGTTCTCGGCGATCAGATCCTGGACCGTGGTCTTCGGGTCGCGCCAGTGCGGCTGCTCGAGCAGACAGTTCTCCCTGATGAAGTTCTCGACCTGGCCCTCCACGATCTTCGGGATGACCTGCTCCGGCTTCCCGTCCTGCTGGGCCTTGGCCTCAAACACAGCACGCTCCGCGACCAGCACCTCGTCCGGCACCTCGTCGCGAGATACCCACCGAGGGCTTGTCGCCGCGATCTGCAGCGCGAGCTCCTTCGCCAGCTTGCGAAAGTCCTCGCCCTTGGCGACGAAGTCCGTTTCGCAGTCAACCTCGACCAGCACCCCGACCTGGGGCGGGAAGTCGTTGCCCAGCTTGTGCAGGTAAGCCTCGACGACGCCCTGGCCGGTGGCGCGTCCTGCCCTCTTTACAGCTTTTGCGATGCCCTTCTCGCGCAGGATCGTGAACGCCTTGTCGAGGTCGCCATCGGCCTCTTCGAGCGCGTTCTTGCAATCGAGCATGCCCGCGCCCGACATCTCACGGAGCTTTTTGACGAGCTCCATCGAAACCTTGGCCACTAGCGAGCCTCCTCGTCGTCGGCGGTCTGGCCGCTGAACTCCTCCTCGGAGACAGTCGGCAGGAAATCGTCCTCGTCCTCGAGGTACTCCTCGATCTCCTCGTACCGCGGTGTCTCGAGGAACTCGCGCTCCTCCACCTCGGGCAGGATCTCGCCACGCGCCTGGGCCTCCTGGCGGCCCTCCTGGCAAGCGTCGGCGATCTTGGCCGTCAATAGCTTGACCGCGCGGATCGCGTCGTCGTTGCCGGGGATTACGTAAGTAATCAAGTCGGGGTCGCAGTTGGAGTCGGTGATCGCCACCACCGGGATCTTCAGGCGGTTCGCTTCGGTGACTGCGATGTGCTCCTTACGCGGGTCGACCACGTAAAGGGCGCCAGGCAGCCGCTTCATGTCGGCGATGCCGTCGAAGTGGAACATCAAGCGGTCGAGCTCATCCGTGAGGCGCTTCGCCTCTTTCTTGGACATCGTCTCGAACGCACCTTCCTGCTGCATCTTCCGCAGCTCCTGCAGGCGCTCGATCCGCTTCTTCACGGTGCTGAAGTTGGTGAGCATGCCGCCCATCCAGCGCCGGTTGACAAAGTACATGCCGCAGCGAGCGGCCTCGGTCTGGATGGTTTCCTGGGCCTGCTTCTTGGTGCCCACGAACAGCACGGGCCTGCCGCTCGCGGCGACGCTACGGGTGAAATCCCAGGCCTCGTCCAGGAGCCGCACGGTCTTCTGCAGGTCGATGATGTGGATGCCGTTGCGCGCCGTGAAGATATACGCCCGCATCTTGGGGTTCCAGCGGCTGGTCTGATGTCCGAAGTGAACACCTGCCTCGAGCAGCTGTTTGAGCGTTACTTGAGCCACGTTCGATTGCCTCCCTGTTGAACTTCCGCCCGGTTCCGGCCTTCTTGCGAAGGACAGGGGTCTTGCCCCGGGCGTGCTAACTCAGTCGAGTGGACTGGCTAAGACATCATACCCGTCACAGCCCGCCCGGAAACCGGCCGGCGCACTCGCCACTGGCAGGGAGAGCGGTGACCGTTGATTTGACCGTCGCTGTGGTCGCCGTGCTCGAAGGGAATGAGATCACAGCGTCAGGCGCCAGGAGATGGTCCTCGTCGATCCAGAGGCAAGCCGAGTGTCCTGTCACCGAAGACCCTCCACCGGTCCCCAGGACGACGATCCTGGTCGCCGGTGGCGGAGCGCCGATGCCCAAGCCTGTCGCCAAGAAGATGCTCCGACCGGAGGGCGAGAGGCCGGACTGAAACTCTGAGCCCTGGGAACTGGCGCTCCCGGTGATGTTCGCAGCCCAGTCATACCGGCTCGCCACCTTGGCGCTCACGTCGATGCACGCGACCCCTGCTTGGGAAGGCCAGAAGCTCGGGACGCACGGGTTGCCGATCTTGGCCACGCGCACCGCGGTGACCGCGTTGGCGACGTGCCACTCGGTGGGGACCAAGCCGGCGGGCTCGAACGTGCACGGCGCGAAGACCGCCAGCACCAGCAGGCCGTTGTGCCAGCCCATCGGCCATAGAGTGGTGCCATTGCCCTTGAGCTTGGGCACCGTGTTCGTGAAGATCACCTTGTGATTCGTGTGGCCTATCAGGTCCTCGACGTACAGCGAGAGATTGATCGTGCTTGCCGGTGTGAGATCCTCGACTAGCACGGCGATTCGCATGTCGTCGGGGCTGACCGAGAAGAAGCTGACCTTGGTGGCGCTCCCGGGGACAGTGGTCACATCTCCCGTCTTTCCATCGGGAGTCAGGAACTTGATATTGGTGTTGCCGTCTCGGTAGTAGACCTTGTCGTCACTTGCGCTCACGGGTGGCTCGAGCAAGGCGGCGGTGTTCTGCCCGCACGTGTCGACTGAAGGAGCAGCCACCTTGGCATGCGCAGCGACCGTGCCGGCCGGCGTGATCATCTCGAGAGTTCCCGCCGTCAGGAGAAGGCCATAGCTCGCGACAGCCGGACTGCCGGAGGGCGCGGCTGAGGGACTAGTAGTCGCGCCCCCTGACGCAGCGGGGCTTGGACTGTGGCCCGTGTTCCCCCCGCATGAAATGGCCAACAGCATCACCGCCAGGGCCCCCATTGTTCGCATCGGTGGCACCACTCTATAGGCCGACCGCGATCTAGGCTTCGACCTTCTTGACGCCCTTCGGTCCCGGGCACTTCGGATAGTCCGAGCAGGACTTGAACATGCCATAGCGTCCGCGTCGCTCCATGAGCGGCTTGCCGCAGATCGGACATGGCTCGTCCAGCAGCTTGGGGCCCTCTTTCGGCTTGCCGTCCTTGCCGATGTTGGCTCGGTACTTGCACTCCGGGTAGCGCGAGCAAGCGACGAATGGACCAAACCGCCCCGTCCTCTCGACGACGTTGCCTTCTCCGCACATTGGGCACTTCTCGCCGGTGAGCTTCTCGGCCTGCGCCGCATCCTTCTTTATGTACTTGCAATCCGGATAGCCGGAGCAGCCGACAAACTCGCCAAACCGACCCGTGCGCAGTTGCAGCGGCTTGCCGCAGGTGGGGCACGCTTCGTCCAACAGCTTGGGCTCAGGCATCTCGCCATTCGGGGTGAGGGCGCGGCGGTACTTGCACTTCGGGTACCGCGAGCATCCGAGAAACGGACCGTAACGACTTGCCTTGTTAACCAGGTGCCCTTCCTTGCACAGCGGACACACCTCGTCCGTGTCGGAAGGCATGGCTTCCTCGGCCTCCGTGAGCATCTTCTGCAGCGGCCCATAGAAGTCGCTGACAACAGGCACCCATTCCTGATTGCCGCTCTCGACCTCGTCGAGTCGCTTCTCGAGCGTCGCCGTGTAGTCGTCGTCCGAGATCACTTTGAAGTGCTCGACCATGATGGTGTTCACGGCCTCGCCAATCCGCGTCGGGTGCAGGCGCCGTTCTTTGATCTCGACGTAGCCGTGGTCCTTGATCGTCTCGACGATCGGGGCATACGTTGAAGGTCGCCCAATCCCGCGCTGCTCGAGCTCCTTGATGAGCGTCGCTTCGGAGTAGCGCGGAGGTGGCTGGGTGAAGTGCTGCTCCGGCTTGAGGCCGTGGTAGTCGAGGTCTTCGCCCTCCGCCATCTGGGGCAGGTCCGGCTCCTCTTTCTCGTCGCGCTCCCACACCTTGTAGAAACCATCGAACGCGAGGACCGAACCGGTCACACGGAACACGTGCTCGCCGCCTTCGATCTCGACCTGTGTCTGGTCGTAAACGGCAGGCGCCATCCGGCTGGCGACGAATCGTCGCCAGATGAGCTCGTAGAGCTTCTGCTGGTCCGGGCTGAGGTACTGGCGCACGGACTCGGGGGTCCGGTTGACGTCAGTCGGTCTGATGCCCTCGTGCGCATCCTGCGCACCTGGGCTCACCTTGCCGGTCCGCGGCCCACCGATGTACTTGTCCCCGTGCTTCTCCTTGATCCAAGCCTTGACCTTGGCCTCGGCTTCGGGCGAGATGCGCGTCGAGTCGGTACGCATATAGGTGATCAGACCCGTCGAGCCTTCGTCCCCGAGCTCGATACCTTCGTAGAGGTCCTGGGCCACGCGCATGGTGCGGCGTGGCGCAAAACGCAGCCGGCTCGAGGCATCCTGCTGCAGCGTCGAGGTGATGTAAGGCAGATAGGAGCTCTTGGTGCGGCGCTTCTTCTCGACGCCGATGACCTTGTAGCTCGCGCCTTCGAGCCTCCGCACGATCTCCTGGGCCTCGGCTTCGGTCCTGACCACGATCTTGGTGTCGGCCTTGGTCTCGCCTTCTCCGTTCGCTTCGCCGTTGGCGTCGGCCTCGGCCGGTTCGTTGCGCAAACGGTTGAGCCGAGCGAAGAAGTGCTGGTCGGCCTTCTGCTTTGCGAGCTCGACATCGATCGTCCACGACTCGACCGGGACGAACTTTCGGATCTCCTCCTCGCGGTCTACAACCAGGCGCAGCGCAACCGACGAGACCCGGCCCGCGCCGATCCCCTTCTGCACCTTGCTCCAGAGGAACGGGCTCAATCGGTAGCCGACCAGACGGTCGACGACCCGGCGCGCCTGCTGGGCATTGACGAGGCGCATGTCGATCTCTCGCGGGGACTCGAGCGCCCGGCGCACCGCCTCGGCCGTGATCTCGTGGAACTCGATCCTCTTGGGTGAGCGCAGCTTGAGCACCTCCGACAGGTGCCAGGCGATCGCCTCCCCTTCCCGGTCGGGGTCGGAGGCGAGGATCACCTCGCGCTCGTTCTTCGAGGCTGTCCGCAGCTCGCCGATGGTCTTCTTCCGGCTCTCCACCACCTCGTAATGGGGCTTGAAGCCGGCTTCCACGTCGACCGCGAGCTCGTTTCCGGGCAGGTCGCGGACGTGGCCCATCGAGGCAAGAACGTCGAAACGGTCACCCAAAAACCGCTTCAGAGTCCTCGCCTTGGCGGGCGACTCGACGATGATCAATCCTTCTGCCACTTCGCTCCTCTATATACCCAGCCGGCCCTGTTTCTTCCCTGGACGGCTTCTGGGCGGGCAATCCTACGCCCGTTCTTTGCCTCGACGCAATGCCCGTACATAACCGGCCTCCTGACGGCGCACAGCGCCGTCCAGCTCGAGGGCGGTCAGCCGCCCGAGCACCTCGGAGACCGGAAGCTGCAGCTTTCGGGCGATGTCGGCAGCGCTCAGGGCCAACACGTCGGACAGGTGCGCGACTATCCCGTCACGCTCTGGCCTTAGGGCAAAACCAAGCCGTTCCGGCGGCACCAGCGGGTCGTCGAGGACCTCACCACCCCGGCCGACCACGGCCAGGATGTCTCGAGCGTTCTGGACCAGCCCGGCGCCGTCCCTGAGCAACCCATGTGTACCCACAGAGAGCGGCGAGAAAACGCTGCCGGGCACCGCCATCACCTCCTTATGTAGGTGCAGGGCGGCTTCGGCCGTGATGAGGGCGCCCGAGCCCTCGCCCGCCTCGACCACCACGACGACGTCGGAGATGGCGGCCATGGTCCAGTTGCGGGCGGGGAAGTTCTGCCGGCGCGGGATGGTGCCGTCCGGGAACTGGCTCACGAGCGCGCCGCCTCCGGCAAGGATCTCCTCGGCGAGGCGACTGTTTGAGGCCGGGTAGACGACGTCCACGCCAGTGCCCATCACCGCAACCGTGATGCCTCCGCCGTTCAGCGCCCCGCGGTGAGCGGCCGCGTCGATGCCGAGGGCCAGGCCGCTGACCACCATCACGCCTGCGCGTGCGAGGTCGGTTGCGAGCTGCTCGGCTACCGCCTCTCCATAAGGAGAAGGGCGGCGCGAGCCGACGATCGCCACGCGCGGCCCTTCGGGGGGCGGCCAGCGGCCTCGAGCATGGAGCGCGTTGACGTCAGGCAGCGACATCATTCAGCCGGTAGCCGAGCGCTTCGAGAACGTGGCGTTCCCCAATGTGCTCGGAGGCGTCGAGGTCGGCCGAGGTGCGGGCCACCCGCCAGGCCCGATGGAAGCCTCGGGCGGTGAGGCCGCGCTGCTCGGCCCAGCGCTCGAGTGTCTGGCGTGAGGCCGCATCAAGAGCGGCCATCTGGCGCAGGCGCGAGGGTTTGAGCTGGGCGTTGAGACAGCCCTGACGATCGAGCTGGCGGCGCCGCGCGGCGAGGACACGTTCCCTCACAGGAGCAGAGGATTCGCCTTTGGGTTCCGAAGCGAGGGCCTCGAGCGGCACGCGCCTCACGCCGACCTTGAGGTCGATCCGGTCGAGGAGCGGCCCGGACAACCTGCGCTGGTAGGCGTCAACCATGGCGGGAATGCAGCGGCAGGCGCGGCGTCCGTCACCCGACCACCCGCAGGGACAGGGATTGGTGGCCGCCACCAGGGTGAAGCGAGCGGGATAGGTCACCGACCCGCCCGAGCGGGTGATCGCGACACGGCCGATCTCCAGGGGTTGGCGCAGTGCTTGAAGAACGTTCGCCTGAAACTCGGCGAGCTCGTCCAAAAACAACACTCCCTGATGAGCCCTGGAAATTTCGCCGGGCTGCGCTACGCCCGCGCCGCCACCGATGAGGCCCGCCATCGAAACGCCGTGGTGCGGTGCGCGGAAGGGGCGGGACCAGTCCAGGGGCTTCGTCGCTGAGAGGTCGCCGAGCAGGCTCCTGACCTGCGCGACCTCGAGCGCCTCCGACAGCTCGAGTGGCGGGAGGATGCCGGGTAGGCAGCGGGCGAGCATGGTCTTGCCGGCGCCGGGCGGTCCGCTCAATAGAAGGTGATGACCACCGGCCGCCGCGACCTCGAGGGCGCGGCGCGCCTCCTCCTGACCGTGCACCTCATTGAGGTCGTGCTCGGCGGCCTCCACCCCTGTATCCAAGACCGGATGTGTGAGGGGCTGTGGCTCGATTGATTGGATGCGCGTGAGGTGAGCGATCACGCTCGCGAGATTCGTGCACGGAATCACCTCAAGGCCCTCGACCAGCGCAGCTTCGGCTGCATCGACGGCTGGGACGAAGAGTCGCTCATAGCCCTGCTTGCGCAGCCAGGAGGCGGCAACCAACACACCGTTCACGTGACAGATGCTTCCGTCGAGTGCGAGCTCGCCGAGGAAGGCAGACCGAGGGGGCGGTGCCTTGTGCATCACCGCAAGGACGGTCGCCACTGCAATTGGCAAGTCGAGCCCGCTGCCTTCTTTGCGCAGATCAGCCGGTGCCAGATTGACAGTCAGCCGTTTGCCGGGAAACTGCAACTGGCTGCTGCGGATGGCGGAGCGCACGCGCTCACGAGCCTCTTTGACAGCAGTGGTGGCCATGCCGACCAAGATGAACGCGACATCTCCGCGACCATCGTTCGCCTGCACTTCCACGCGTCGGGCTTCCAGACCGACAAGGACGCATGAGTCGACCGATGCGAGCACGGCGGGGACGCTAGACGGATCTAGATGCTGAGGCAGCCCTGGCTGTTAAGCCGCGGCCCTTTTCAGATGCACTGATTGGAGATGTCGACCCTCAAGTCGTCGCCAGGTTGAAGGGTGACGGGACTGAACGGGACGATATTTGCGGGTGGTGGAAATTCCGCTGTCAGTACGTACTGACCTGGATCTAGGACAAACTGAAACGTCCCGTTAGTAGGGACGCGCTCCCGCGCAACAACGCCTTTGGGCAACACCGGCTGCCCGGGTTTTGCCCAGTCAACGTGCCCTTCGAGAACCGTAACCGTCGCAGCGGCGAAGCGCGCTTCATCCGGACCGGTGATCCCGGCGCAAGTAACCACACCTCCCGTAACCAGGCCCTTCCCGTTGGGCAGCACGGTCGCCCCGCCGGAGAGCAACACCAGCACGGCAGCTAGAAGAGCGATTGCACGCTCCCACACTCTGCGAGAAGACCACCATCGCCGCATGGCGAACTCAACAGTACTCATGTCGTCTGAACATTACGGCGGCACCGCCGCGATCTCGCCATCCGGGGTGATACCCAGCCGCCAACCCTCTTCATGCACCTTGCGGTGATGCCGGCGGCAGAGCAGCACCAGGTTGTCCATCACGTGCTTGCCGCCGTCGGCCCAATGTTGGAGATGGTGCGCATCAGTCCAGTCAGGTGGCCTGTCACACCCGGGGAATCTGCAGCCCTTATCCCTGACCACCAGAGCCCTGCGCTGGGACCCGCTGATGGAGCGGCTGGTCTGTCCAGCCTGCGGCTGGTCCGACTCCGAGCCGACGAACACGGGCGTGATCGCGGCATCGCAGGCGAGCCGCCGAGCGGTCTCGGCCGGAATCGGCAGCGCCCACTCGAGCTCAGCCGCC
>PLJM01000034.1 GCA_003139695.1 Candidatus Dormiibacterota bacterium
GCAATGCAGGAGCTCTGCGCGCGAATTGCGCTGCACACCGGTGTCGGGCTCGGAGTCAGCCTTCGCCGCAAGTTCCCGACCTGGCTGGTCGGTTTGTGCATCCTCGCCATGGTGGTCGCGAACACCATCAACATCGGCGCCGACCTCGGCGCGGTCGCGTCAGGCGGATCGATGTTGACCCGGGGGAGGATTGCTCCGATCTGGCTGGTGGTGCCGGCGGCCGCCCTGATAGTAGGGCTGCAGCTTTTTGCCAGCTACCGGGTCATATTCAATGCCTTTAAGTGGCTCACCCTCGCCCTTTTCGCCGATGTGATCACCGTATTCCTGGTCCATCCGCCGTTGATAAAGGTGCTGATCGCCACCTTTGTTCCCCACCTGGAATTCAACAAGGCCTTCATCACAGCAGTGGTCGCGATCCTGGGCACGACCATCTCGCCATACCTCTTCTTCTGGCAGGCCTCGTCTGAGGTCGACGAGATGCGCGCAGCCGGTCAGCGGACCGAACGCGAGCGAAAAGGGGTCACCCGATCTGAGATGCGTGGCGCGCGGATCGATGTCTTTGTCGGGATGGCCTTCTCGCAGGTCGTGATGTTCGCCATCCTCCTGGTAAGCGCGGCTACCTTCAATGCTCATGGAGTCACTGCTGTCGCGACAGCAGACCAGGCGGCCAAGGCGCTGGAGCCCTTAGCCGGCCCGCTGGCATTCGTTCTTTTCGGGGCCGGGTTCATCGGTACGGGCCTCTTGGCGATCCCGGTCCTATCGGGTTCGGCAGCTTATGCGCTGGCTGAGTTCGCCGGCGTCAAGGGCAACCTCGCCGAGAAGGCCAAGTATCGTCCGACGTTCTACTCGGTGATCGTTGCAGCGACCGCGGTGGGCGTGGCGCTGAACCTGTTCCGCATCGACATGATCAGCGCGCTCTTCTATACCGCGGTTATCAATGGGGTTGTCGCGCCACCCCTGATGATCCTGATCGCCTTGCTCGGCTCGGACAAGAAGGTCATGCAGAAGCGGGTTAGCGGTCGTGTCAGCTTTACTCTGGTCTGGATCGCGACCATTGGCATGACGATCGCGGCTCTGCTCTTGATCGTGACCCTGGTCCCGCACGGCCCTCTGAGCTGACCCCTTTTAATGACTGCGTGCTAGCAGATCGACGCCGGCTAGGTAGGTGCGAGTGCTGTAGAGAACAAGGAGTTCTTTAGTCGACAGCGACTTCGGAACAGAACCGGACGCCGCGCCCAGCCACACGGCGGACGGTACCGAACGCGGGCCTTACCAGAGCGATCAGTCCGGGTAGCTGACGAACAGATCGGCCTCCTTAACGCGCGTCCTCTTTGATGTCGCGAACGGTGCGCTTGAGGTTTCCCACCGCTTGCCTGGCCTTGCCTTTCGTTTCCTCGCTGCGATCGCCGGTGACCTTGCCTTTTATCTCTTCCGCCTTGCCACGAACCTGGTCCTTCATTGAAGACCTCCTTGAGACTGATTCCATTACGACGATGTCTGAGTCGAACGACTGGACCGAGGAGCCGCCCGAGCTGGTGCCGGTGCACGGCGCCCGCGTTTGGGCGGAGATGCTCCGTTGAGCTCGTGCACGCGAGCCTCCCAGTAGCCGAGGCGCTGGCGAAACCTTTCCGCCTGGGCGACGACGACTGGCACATTGGTCAGCTCGACCTCGCGCCGCGCTTCGTCTGACTGCTTGTCCATGAGGAGGCGGATTCTCGTCAGAACCTTCTCCTCCATCTCCAGGATCTCGGTATAGATCTGTTTCCAGTGGAGCGCCTGCTTCAACGTGGCATGACTGGGAACACCCTCACCGTTCATCCCCAGGGTCCAATCTCCTCCACGCACCGCTGCAGCGATATCCGGGCGCCTGCGTTTCGACTGGACCAGCTTCATGAATGTAGTTCTACGGCCCTCTGCGTAAGAAGATCAGCAATTTTCTGAAAGGTTGCGCCCCCCAGACGTGTGGTCCGTCAGATTCACCCCGGAGTTGAGCTTTCCCTAGAATCCGGGCACATGGCGCCGAAAGCGAAGGCAACGGCGTCGCGCGCGCTCGAGGGAGAGGACCTGACAACCTCTCACTGGGAAGACGCCCGCCACTGGATGAGCATCTACGCCGATCTCCTCGAGTTCAAGCACGGGATCCTTGATCGTGTGAGGAGGGACGTGGCAAGTCTCCAGCCGCTGGCCCGGATGGCCGCGGAGGCCGACGTCCAGATTGTCGAGGACCAGATGCTCAATGGATTGTGGTTGGATCCCGAGGGCCGAATGATCCGGCATCAAGGCCGGGAAGTAGCGCTGACCCGGCGAGAGTTCCAGCTTCTGCAGTTCCTACTTGACCATCCCCACCGCCACTTCACCACGAGCCAGATCATGAGGCAGGCCTGGGCCGACTCAACTCTCTTCCCGGACGAGGTACGCACTTACGTTCGGCGGGTCCGGAAGATTCTCGTGGATCTCGCGATCCCGGTGGATCTTGTCAACAAGATTGGCCGCGGCTACTCGCTACTATTCCGACCTACCTGATGTATGACTCGTGGTGCGTGCCAGTTATCTCGGTCAGAGAGCAGGTTGTTCTTGAGGTGCACAAAGGGCTCAATGGCTAAGCGGGTAAAGGGTCCGATGGTGATCGTCGGCGCGGGTTTGACTGGAGGTACCGCAGCCAAGGAATTGCGGAAACAGGGTTATGCCGATGAATTGCTGATTCTCGCGGAGGAACCCAGCTTCCCGTTTGGACGACCACCTCTGACCAAGGGTTACCTTCGTGGAGAGGAGGACTTGTCGGGCTGGATGGTCGCGCCGCCCGACTGGTACAAAGCGCATCAGATTCAATTCGTGCCAGCCAGAGTTGCAGGCGTGGACCCTGCTGCCAAGCAGGTGCATTTGGAGTCGGGGGACGCCATCGGTTATGCGCGGCTGCTGCTCGCGACTGGCGGGAGAAATCGCCATTTTGACGCCCCAGGCTCAAGCCTCCCAGGCGTTCACCAACTCAGGACAATTGCCGAATGCGACGGCATCAAACGAGTCGCCAAAACCGGCGCTCGCGCCGTTGTGGTTGGCTCGGGTTTCATTGGCTCGGAGGTGGCAGCGTCTTTGCGCCAGCTTGGGTTGAAAGTGACCTCAATCATGCGCGGAAAGGCACCGCTCGACGCAGTTCTGGGTGCCGAAGTGGGAGGCGTGTTTGGCGCTATACACCGCGCCGCTGGGATCGAGTTGGTGGTCGCGGACGAAGTTGTCCGATTCGAGGGGTCACTACGTCTCGAGCGAGTCGTGACGAAAAAGGGACGGCGGATTGCGTGCGACCTCGCCATCGTGGCGGTCGGGATCGAACCGAATGTAGAAATCGTCAAAGGCTCGGGAGTCGCAACCAGGGACGGGATTCTCGTCGATGCAACGTGCCGCACGAATGTGGCCGGCATCTTCGCGGCCGGTGACGTGGCCAATCACCTTCATCCGATATTCGGGCGGGCGAGGGTCGAGCACTACAACAACGCTGAAAAGATGGGCGCGGCGGCCGCAAGGTCGATGCTGGGTTCACGGACGGCATACCGCTACATGCACAGTTTTTGGAGCGATCAGTTTGAGCACAAGCTCGAATACCTCGGCCACGCGCCCAAGTGGGATCGCCTAGTAATCAGGGGCTCCCTTGCCGAGCGCAAGTTCGTTGGTTTTTATCTGCAGGCCGGTAAGCTGCGGGCAGCCGTGGGACTAAACCGCGGTGGCGACCCGGAGCTGGACAAGAACGGCGAACTGGCGAAGGCGGGTCGACTGATCGCGAAAGGCGCACGACCGGCACCGAGGCTGCTCGCAGACGAAGATGCAGATCTCGAGTCTCTTTAGTCCGCTGTCGGCCTAGCGTTCCTCCTCGCTACCAATTCGTGGGGGGGATCAAGAGGGCCGAAGAAGGCATCGATCCAGTCATCGTGTGGGGGGACTGGCAGCGGGTCAAGCGATAGGCGCTGCCAACCATTGGCCGTGAACCATTCAGGCTGCTCGGGGCTAATGAGCACGATCTCCCCGCCGTCCGCGGTCACGCGTTCGAGCTCGTGCAGCGCCGTCGTATCTGGCCCCAGCAATCCGCAAGCCGCGGTGAGCTGAGACCAGGCATTCTGGAAGGGCAGGGCTTCAGCCCACGCCGCCACGACATGGATGTCGGTAAACCGCCGACGAAGGAGCCGCCTAAGACCAGCGGATGGTTCGGTTGCTATCAGTGACGCGTAGCGGACCGCTAGGTGAGCGCTCAGGCGCCCGCTGCCGGCGCCGATCTCGAGCACTCGGGCCGGCGCGGTGGGTAACACAGCGAACAGTCCCGGGTGGATCGGCTCGGCCGTGGCAAGTGCATCCCACCGTTCCGGCTCGAGGTGGTATATGAGCGTCCAGAAGCACGCACGGAGGACTCTCTCTATGACGTCGCGATCGCCGGCGGCTAGCAGTTCGCGCTCGGCATCGGGGATTCGCGCCAGCTCGTGGTCGCGCACTGCTGCAGGCAGCCGATCAAGGTCGGACATCGTGAAGTGGCGCCACCCGGGCGGAGCCGTCTCGACCGCGCGCTCATAGTCCATTCCTGTCTCCGATCAGACTAAGGCGCGATGCTGCTTGCCGGCCTGACCCGCCCAGCGCCTGGCGCCCATTAAGTGAGGATCGCTGTCGTTGCATCGCCCGTCACCCCGTTGCGCCCGGCCCAGACGGGCGGCGCCCAGTCAGTGATCTGCGATCTGGCGGTCGGGATGGTCCGACGCGGCCACAATGTGCTCCTGCACTGCGCGGAGGGCTCGGAGGTGGCGGGTGTGGAACTGGTCATGGTGCCGATCCCTACGGACGCAAATAAGGCCCTGGTGATGCCAGGCGGCGCGCCAGCCATTCCAATCCCGGGCGTGACCGAGGCGATCAGGGCAATGTTTCGTGGGGTTGAAACAAGCCGGCCGGATATCGTCAGCCAGCACGCCTTCGATGCACCCGCATTCGAGATGGCCGAAATGCTTCCCTCGCTGCATACGCTGCACCTGCCTCCGATCGAGCCCGCCGTCGTCGCCGCTCTGCGTCTGATTCCGGCAGCGCGACTGGCGACAGTTTCGCAATCCTGCCGGCGGGATTGGGAAGCTGCGGGCATGCAAATCGGACTGGTGATTCCCAATGGGGTCTCCGATTCACCCGTGAACGGGGATCAAGTCGAAGACGTCGCCTTGATCGCGGGCCGGATATCCCCGGAAAAGGGTGTCGATCATGCACTACGGGCAGCACGGTTGGCCGGCGTTCGCTGTCGAATCGCTGGATCGCTCTACGATCCTGACTATGTGGTCGACCTTGTCGGAGCCGAAGTCCTGGGCTCCATCCCACGAGACGACTTGCGCCGCGTGATGGGACGCAGCGTCGTGACGGTTTGCGCGATCCGTTGGGAGGAGCCGTTCGGACTGGTGGCGGCCGAGGCGCAGATGGCGGGGTGTCCAGTTGCGGCTTATAGACGCGGAGCCATGCCCGAGGTCGTGGAGGAAGGCGTGAGCGGTTTCCTGGCAACGCCAGACGACGTTCACGATCTTGCCCGAGCGATCGCCAGGTGCCGGATGCTTGACCGGAGGACGGTCAGGGCGAGCGCACAACGGCGCCTCGGCTTGGAAGGCATGTTGAACGCCTATGAGGCGGCTTTCAGCGAGGTCGCCCGGTGAGGCCGACAGCAGTCGTCACCGGTGGTTCGGGCGGCATCGGTGGGGCAGTCGCAGCCGAATTACGAGGGCGCGGCTGGCAGGTCGTTTCGCTTAGCCGTCGCGAAGGCTGCGACATTTCAGACGAAGCACAGGTGCGGGGTGCCTTCGGCGGGATTGAACACCTTGACGCTCTGATCAATTGCGCGGCACAGCTCATCAAGGCACCGATCCTCGAGCTCACCGCCGCGGATTGGGACGCCCAGATCGATGCGGGCCTACGGGGCGCCTTCCTGTGCAGCCGCGAGGCCTTCCGTCTGATGCGGGAGGACGGCGGATCGATCGTGATGGTCTCGAGCCTTTCAGGTGTCGCGGGCGCTGAGAAGTTCCCGGGTATGGCGGCCTACGTGGCTGCGAAATCAGGGCTTGCGGGGCTCGCCGAGGCGCTGGCGGTCGAAGGGCGACCGCACGGCATCAGGGTGAACACGATCAGTCCGGGCGCGGTGGACACGCCGATGCTCAGAATCGCTGGCGTGGAAGGTCCGCGCCTGCAGCCGGCGGAGGTGGCTCGCATCATCCTCTGGTTGGCATCCCCCGAATCCGCGCCATTGTCGGGCTCCAACCTCAGGCTCGACCCAGCCGATCGTGCTACTTGATTTGGCCCGCCTTGACTCGGTAATGTCGCTAGCGAGGGGGTTGACCGCGGCCGGCGTTGTACCAGAGGAGTTGGCTCGATGAGCACCACTACTACTGTTCGAATTACCCGCCGGGCGACCTTCGCCGCCGCGCACGTCCTCTGTCGTCCTGAATGGAGCGAGGCTCGCAACCAGGAGGTTTTCGGTCCCTGCTCAAGCGATCACGGCCACAACTACGTGGTCGAGGTGACCGTTGCGGGCGTAGTCGATCCGGAGACAGGGATGGTCGCCAACCTTAAGGACGTGGATCGTGTCCTCAGGCGCGAGTTCATCGACCTGGTCGACCACAAGCATCTCAACCGAGACGTTGAATGTCTCAGCGGGATTGTGCCGACTGCAGAGAACATCGCTTTCGCAGCCTTTACCAAGCTGTCGCCTCATTTCGCGCCCGCGCGGTTGGTGCGGCTGCGCTTGACCGAGTCGGAGAACAACGCCGCTGAGGTCATATGCGAATGAGCGCCGCCCAGCCTGCCCGCTCCCATCCAATCGAGGAGCTCACGACCATCACTCGGCGGATGCTGGTTGCGCTCGGCGAGGATCCGGAACGTGAGGGCCTCGCCGACACACCGAGGCGCGTGGCCGAATCGCTCACTTACCTGACGAACGGTTATGGCGTAGATCCAAGGCAGGTCGTCGGCAGCGCACTGTACGCGCACGGGGGCGACGACCTGGTGACCGTCCGCAACATCCCCTTCTACGCTCTATGCGAGCACCATCTCCTTCCGTTTTTCGGTCGCTGCCACATCGGGTACCTCCCCGCGGGCAAAGTGATCGGACTCAGCAAACTACCCAGGTTGGTCGATGTGTTCGCACACCGCCTTCAACTTCAGGAGCGGCTCACCCGCCAGATCGCAGAAGCGATCGATCGTGTGCTGCGGCCACGAGGTGTCGCCGTTGTAATGGAAGCGCGGCACTTGTGTGTCGAGATGCGCGGTGTTGAAAAAGTGGACAGCGACACAGTGACTTCGTGCCTTCTCGGAGGGTTTCGCGAGAATGCCGCCCTGCGCGCCGAGTTCTTGGAGCTGGTCCGGAGGTAACACCACGTCTTAATGCGGCCACCTCGGCGACCCGGCTCACCGAGACTTCAACAAGACGGATCTCGTTTGAAGGGGAAGTTGCTGCTTTTGTTACTGCAAATGGGCCATGGTGCTCTTATCAGGCGGAATGTGGTGGCGGGGCTGCTCATCGCCATCGCCTGGCTGACCTTCGTGGTGTCGTTGCGGCGGGTCACGGATCGAGCGTTCGCGACTGGGTCTAAGCACGGCGACCGCGGCACGTCCGGCGCGCCAAGCGAGACCAGGTTGGATCCTACTTCGCTCGCTTCTTGAACACCCAGGCGCTGAAGGTGCCGCTGCCGCTCCCGCTCACGCCGCCGACCGCCGCCTCGCTTGGGAAGTACCTGTAGCCGACATTAGATCAAACTGTGGTCGAGCTACGAGGGAATACGTGAAGCACGCAGATCCTCATTCAAGTATTTGACCTGCTGAACTGGAGGCTCAATGGCAAAGAGATCCATGAGGGACATGCTCAAGGCTCGCGCGTGGAAGGGCCAGGTGAGCCTCGCGGACGTTGACCCTGGCGATCGGCTGGGAGTCAAGCGCAAGAAGATAGCGCCCGCCCGTGAGAAATATGGCCCCGAATTGCTGGACCTTCAAGAGCGCCTCTATGCCGAGAAGAAACAGGCGATCCTGATTGTTCTGCAGGGATTGGACACCAGCGGCAAGGACGGAACAGTCCGCCACGTAATGGCGGCGATGGATCCTCAAGGTGTGCACGTCCGCACCTTCATGGCACCAAGTGCGACCGAACTTAGACACCATTTCCTCTGGCGGTTCAAGAAGGAAATGCCGGGGCCAGGCCACATCACCATCTTCAATCGCTCGTACTACGAGGATGTGCTCATCGCCAGGGTCAAGAAGTTGGCCGCTCCGGAAGTGATCGAGAGTCGGTATGCGCAGATAAACCGATTCGAGGCTGGACTTGTCAGATCAAATGTCATTCCCCTGAAAATTTGTCTCCATATCTCAAACGAGGAGCAGCGTCAGCGGCTACTTGCTCGCCTCAACACACCCGAAAAACGATGGAAGTTCAGCCCCAATGACATAAAAGAAAGGGGTCACTGGGATGAATACCAGGAGGCCTTCAACGTGCTCCTGACCCGGTGCTCGACGCCGGTCGCCCCTTGGTACATCGTCCCGGCGGACGACAAGCCGTTCCGCGATTGGGCAGTGTCGCGCTTACTGCTGGAAACCCTGCGGGCCATGAACCCGAGGGTCCCGATGCCAAAACTCAATGTGCCTAGTCTGGTAAGACAGTTGCCTCCGGTCGACTGACATCGGTACAGCAACGCCGCCGGCAAATGGTGATAAATGGCGGCACTCAACGGCACTGGGCGAATACGGCACGGCATTTCTGAACGGGCTTCACCGATCTGTTAACCGCAAGGTTCAGGGTTCGAATCCCTGCTCCGGAGCCAAATCGAATTCGAAAATGGCCTTCCCTGGGCACGGTTCGCCGGGCTTACTACAACCGCACTACAACCACGCGGAGGTATGTGGTTCGAGTCCACGGCGGCCCACCACGACTCGTGTTGTGACCCCGACTTTCCGGCCGGTGAAAGCCCAACTGTTTGGAGGCATCGCGGTTGTAGGTATCTCGGGACTCTTACAACCCCACCGACTCGGCTGTGGCGGGCACCGGCAGCCAGCCCACGGGCCGAAACAGCCCGCGAAGCCAAGACGAAAGGAGAGCGTAGATGCCCATCGCGACAATGAAAGAGATCCCGAGGGTAACCATCAGCGGCCGCGGTTCGGTGACGTCCGCAAGGCCGCCCATCCCCCAGCCGAAGAGCGCCATCGGAGTCAGCGTGATCATCTGGTAGAAGCTGGTCGCCCGGCCCCGGAACTCGTCGCCAACTGCCGATTGGATGATTGCCAGCGTCATCGACATGAACATCGCTTGCGAGCTGCCAACTAAGAAACCAAGGATCAGCGCATAGCTGGCGCTCGTTGTCGCACCCAGCATTGAGAGGGCGACCCCGCTAAACACGATGGCGTAACCAAATAGCGCCGGCCGGTAGCGCGTGCCCGCGAATTGGGCTAGCGCCAAGCTGCCGATCACTGCCCCGAGACCGATCGAGGTGAGCAGGGCCCCGTATGTCGAAGTTCCGGCGTGGAGGTCAATCGCCACGAACATTGGCAGCATGCCTAGATAGGACATGGTCAACATACAGTGGAGGGCTACGGCCCAGACCGCGACCCATGCGGCACCGCGCGAGCGTAGGTAACGGTAGGCGACCACGAGCCCGAATCCCGCGTCCTGGCGGCGGCCCCCCGCGCGCACCTCGCCGATCGTGACGCAGAGCGCAGCAGATGCAAGGTAGAGCAAGGAGCAAAAGGTCCAGGCCATGGCCGGCCCGCCGGCGGCCAATATTGGGGTGGCGAGGAGCGGACCCGCGAACTGCGCTCCCTGGAGGCTGACCTGCATCAGCGACGTTGCATTCAGCAGCTCACCGGTCGGGACCAAGCTGGGTGTCAGCGTCGCCCGGACCGTCATCTGGGCGACGAAGGAAAGCCCGAAGACCAGAGCTAACGCCATCCAGACGGCAAGTAGATCTGAGTGCGCCCAACTGAGCAGTGCGAAGACAGCGGTAACCGCGGCTGATACCAGGCAGGAAACGACATTCAGCGTGCGTCGATCCATCCGGTCCGCGAGCGCGCCCGAGATGGGAGCTAGCAGGATCGCCGGCCCCTGTGTGAGGAAGAGTCCCAGACCGACCCAGAAAGACGAGTGCGTCATCTGCAACAGCTGGACGCTGAGGACCAGGACCAAGGTCCAGCGGCCTGCCGAGCCGGCGAGATTGCTGAACCAGAGCCAGCGAAACCGCGGGAAGCGGAATGAGCTCAACACCGGTCAGATTCTCCACGCAAAGGACCCTCTCGTGGATGGTCAGAGGCACGGCATCGTGAGCAGGTGCACCCCAACCGGAGCATCTTCTTGCTCATCGGCATTGCGGCGGCGGCCCCAATCGGAGCTCCGGCTGCACGGGCTGGTGCCGCAGGATGCCGGGACTTGATAACGTCCGCAACCATGGAGCGTTTCCTCCTCGGTGCCGACCAACTTCGCGCCCGGGGCGGCGGCAAGTGGAAGAAGCACCCCCCCGAGGTGATACCGGCTTTCGTTGCCGATATGGACTTCAAAGTCGCGCCCGGCGTCCAGGACGCCTTGATGATGTTCACCGACACCCAGGACTACGGCTACGGCCAGGTGACAGACACGATCCCCCTGTTCGAGGCCTTTTCCACATGGATGGCGCGCCGCCACCATTGGCAGCCGGACCCGACCCTCAGCCACGCCAACACAAGCGTCGTGCAAGGACTGGTCGCGACGCTCCTTGCGTTCTCTGAGCCGGGCGACAGCATAATCGCGCAGACTCCGATCTACCCGCCCTTCCTACTGACTATCGAGGGCACCGGCCGCCGCCTCGTCGAGAACCCGCTCGTCGACAATGGGACCCGCTTCGTTGTGGACGTCGAAGGTCTGAAACGAGCAGCTGCACAGGCATCCATGATCCTGCTCTGCAACCCGCACAACCCGACCGGCCGCGTACTCGACCGAGCTGAGCTCGAAGCCATCGCGACGATCGCTGCCAACCACAACCTCACGATCGTGGCCGACGAAATCCACGCGGATCTCGTCTACCCAGGAGCGACGCATATCCCGATGGAGACAATAGCCGCCGCTGCCGAGCGCACAGTGACGCTGACCTCGGCCACGAAAGGGTTCAACATCGCCGGTCTGCGAACGTCGATCGCCCACTTCGGCAGCCCCGCGCTCAAGGATAGATTCGACAAAAGGCTTCCCCTACACCTCCTCGGTGTGCCAAGCCGAATTGGTGTGGCCGCCACCATCGCAGCCTGGAGCGAGGCTGAGGCCTGGCTCAACGATGTGATGCGCTACTTGGATCACAACCGCCAACGAGTCACTAATTGGGCCGCCCATGCCAGCCTTGGCCACTACCCGCCGGAGGCCACCTATCTCGCGTGGATGGACTGCAGGCGCTTAGACCTGCCAGAGGGCGCGACGCCTCAGCAGCACTTCCTAGAGCACGCGAAGGTCGCCCTCAGCGAGGGTCTGGACTTTGGCGAACCTGGCCAAGGCCATGTCCGGCTCAACTTTGCGACCTCGGCCGAGATCCTGGAGGACATCCTTGGCCGACTCGGCGGTGCCTTCGGCTAGACGCGCGGCCATTGAGATACCACACAACACCGGCTGCCCACGCTCGTCAAAGTCGAGTTCCAGGAGGTAGTACGCGCAGCGCTCGGCCCGAAGTAAAGCGGAGTTGTGTGGCCTCAGTTCGCGCAGGTTATGCGATTTCACGGCCGTACTGAAATTGGCGTGCCCCGTAAGTCACCTCTCGTTGTCATGCCCGACACCACTGGGTCCTAGGGGCGACGAGTTCATTGCTATTGATAATCAAACGCTATCGACAGCTGACGTGATGCCGTGATACCATGATCCCGAGATGGCAAAGTCAATGACCCTTCGGCTAACGGATGAGCAAGCGGCGGAACTAGAGGCGATTGCTCGCGTTGAAAATGTGCCAATTGCCGAGGAGGTGCGCATCGCCCTCGCTGCGCACATTGCGAATAGGCGACGTGATCGCGCGTTCCAGACTCGATTGAAGGCTTCTATCAAGCGGAATCAGGAGATTCTTAGCCGACTGGCCTCCACCTAAGGTTGGCCTGGCAGTACCTCGACCTCGCAGACTATCTCCTGATTGCAGAGGCTGTCACCGGACTGAAGGCAGAAGTCTTGGCCGAGATGCCACGTGTCGTGAGCCTTGCGTCGTCCGCTCTTTCGGTGCCGGCGTCGGGTTGGCAGGGTCAAGAGGCCTATCCTGACCCAGCTCAAAAGGCTGGCCTCTTGGCGGCTCGCCTAGCAAAGAACCATCCACTGCCCGATGGGAACAAGCGCGCAGCGTGGCTGGCGATGATCGAATTCCTTGAGCGAAACGGATATCAACTGAAACAGCCGGAGCCGTCCGACGCCGTGGACGCCATGCTTCGGCTAGCGTCAAGCGAACTGGCAGAAGCGGACTTTGTGGCGTGGCTCCGGGGGCGTATCACTAAACGGGCTTAGGCTCTGCATCCGCTGGCAAGGGGCTCGTGATTGATCGCGACATTGGGCAGCTATTGGTAGCGAGTGCCGGGCGCTCCCGTCAGCATCGGATCAAGGTCAGGAGCATTACGGTCGGCTCCACTGCCACCAGCGCGTGCGGCGTATCCGACGTCATGTGAAGCCAGAATCCCGGTCCGGCATCGAACTCCTCGCCGTCGGCGGTGAACTGCAACCGGCCTGCGAGGACCTGAATGATGGCGGCGCTTGAGGCCCGATGCTCCGTGAGCTCCTCGCCCGCGTCGAGGCCGAACACCGTGACGTTCAGCTTTTCATCGCGGTGGATCACCTTTGAGACGATGGCGCCGGGCTGGACCGAGACGGCCTTGGTTACGTCGGCGACCGAAATGTGTGTCATGCGCGCTCCTTGGCGGTGATAGTGCGGAGGACCCCTACAGGGGAGGGGTCTGGCGGGCTCCGCCTCCGATCGTGAGCAGGAAGGCGCTGTTCTCGACTCC
>PLJM01000029.1 GCA_003139695.1 Candidatus Dormiibacterota bacterium
CCACCAAACCCAGGGCGATTCACTTGGTCGATCTGTTAACCGCAAGGTTCAGGGTTCGAATCCCTGCTCCGGAGCCAAATCCGAATTTGAATTTGAGGAGCTCAGCATTGGCTCCGGATTCACTACATCAGTTTTACATCAGTTCTACATCAATTGGGGGTGCGGCTCGCCGGACGCACCACGACCCGGACTCTGGGTCGCCTGGCGCCGTAAGGGCGCCCGCGAGATCTGCAGTGCAATGCACCGCCGCGTCGAAGTACACGCGGCCTGTGTCGGGCGCTAAGAATGACTTGCGCTTCTCGTTGCATATGTCAGATTAAGTGCCAATGGTTGATCTGCCGTCGTCGTCGCAAAAATTGATGTGGTCCCAGATTCACCTGGACATCCTCAAGAGCCGAATAGAGGAATTCATTAAGAGCCGTCCCGTAGTCATCACGTCCCATTTCAAGCCAACGCGTCCGGGATTTGACACTGTGTTCCGAATCCAACAGCAAACGCCGCCCGAAATCATCCTCGGGGTCGGCGATGTCATCGGCAATATGCGAGACGCTGAAGGACGGCAAAAGTCGATCAGGATCGTGCACACCGTGGCGCGCCCTGCCCTGATATGCTCCCGCGCCGGTGCTGGGCTTCCTCTTGATGCTGCTACGCGTCCTTATTGATTGCTGTCGTTCCCGCCAAGAGCTTGCGCTCGAGAATCTGGTCCTGCGACACCAACTCGAGGTGCTCCTTCGCCGCAAGCCAAAGCCGCGCCTGCGCAAGCGGGACCGGATCCTTTGGGTCTGGATGCGGTGGCTCTGGCCGCAGGGATGGGCTCGTCAACTGAAGATCGTGCGACCGGAGACGGTGATCGGCTGGCATCGAAGGGGTTGGCGCCTGTACTGGACCTGGAGGTCACGCAGCCGGCTGGGCCGGCCACGCCTGAGCCCAGAAGTCCGGGACCTGATTGCCCGAATGTCGAGAGACAACCCTCTGTGGGGCACCGAGCGTATCCGCGGAGAACTCCTCAAGCTCGCGATCGTGGCCAGCAATCGATCGATTCGCCGCTATCGATGGCGGGGTCCGAAGCGCGAGAGAAGTCAGACTTGGAGAACGTTCCTACGCAACCAGATCAGGGGCATCTGGGCGGCGGACCTATTCGTGGTCCAGACGATCGGCTTCCAAACCCTGTATGTGTTCTTCTTCATTCGCCACGAGCGCAGGGAACTGATTCATTTTAACGTCACCGCCAACCCGACGGCGGCTTGGATCTGGAGGCAGGTGATCGAAGCCACCGCCTGGAGCCGTCAACCACGACACCTGATCCGTGACCGAGACAAGGTATACGGCGACGACTTCGGGAGCAAGCTCGCCGGTGCCGGCATTCGAGAGGTCAGAACGCCATATCGGGCGCCTCTGGCGAACGCGGTCGCGGAGCGGGTAGTTCGGACTTTACGCCAGGAGTGCCTTGACCAAGTCATCGTGTTGAACGAGCGGCATCTGGTCGCGCTGCTCACGGAGTTCATGCGCTACTACAACCGTGATCGGCCTCACCGCGCCCTGGAGTTTGAAACGCCGGTGCCGAGCCAACCAACATCGCACGGCGTCGTCGTTACTCGAGCGATTCTCGGCGGACTTCATCACGCGTACGGGAGGGCGGCATGACCGATGCACTTTTGCCGCCCTACAACCTCAATTGAGGGAAGCGAATGCTCTTGAAGCCAGGCCATCATTGACAGTCGGAATCGGGAAGTGATTGTGAATTCCGCAGGGCGACAAGAACGGCGACTGTGAGCGCGCCCCTTTCTCCAGCTCATCCCACGTGGGGCCAAACGCGATCCGCCGGTACGGCCAACGTTCAGCCACGACTCGCACACGGTGGCGTGAGCGAACTACCGGTACTCGGTAGTTAGATAAGGCGGCCGTGGGGCTTTCCGAGCCAGTCACGAAGCCGGCAAACCGTAATGGGAATTCGGAGGCGTTGCGCCGGGCGCGGCGAGCGGCAATCGGCGTTGCTGCGAGCCTTGTGATCGCAGGACTGCTCGTCAGCTGCGGCGCACAAGGGCCTGGGGTTGACCTCCAGATTACCGGCGGGATGAGCGCTGACGTGGTTGGGGATCAAGGGTCGTGCTCTCCGGCGCCAGCAGCCGGCCCGGCCGGCATGATCGCTTCGTTCGCCGTGGTTCCCAACGGCCTGTACTACAACTTGCGGTTTTTGACCAATCGAGTCGGAGCTGGCGAATACAACGTCTCGACCGCTGGGACATTTGTGGCCTTCAATGGGCAGGGGGCTGGCTGGTCCACCCTTAACGACCATTCCGGCAAACTAGTCGTCAACTCAGATGGCCGGTCGGGGACCATCAACGTCACGTTGTCGCCGGTACCCGGCTCCCCCCAGGCGCCGATTCAAATTTCGGGCAGCTGGCGCTGCCCAGCTTGAAACGAGCGAGAGCACCAGCGGATATCCGAGTCAGTCGCCCTTTCAGCCCCCGCATGACCGAACCTACTACCTTTTTGGCCTGCGAGCGAGTATCCAAGCTCGCGAGTTCCATGATCCTCGCGTAGAAACGGTCAGCGTTCGCTTTGCCTCGCTCCAACAGGGCTTACCCCTTCTCGGCCGGCTGAGACCGTCGCCGCGACTGCCGCTCGATCTCGGCCAGGCTCATCGCGTAGGCGGCGGTCAGGTCGGGTCGGTGACGAAGGACGGTGGACGCAGTGGGCGGTATTTCCGGCCGGACGATCAACATCGTCCGCTCGCGTGCGTCGATGGCGGCCGCTTCCAGCGTCGCTGCGAGGCGCGCCTGCTCGTCAACGGGCAGACTCTCGCCGAGATGGCGCAGCGCAGCATTTTGGTGGGTGCAGAGGTCGGCCAAGGCGCTCATCATCTGCCGCAGGGCCGTGCGCACCGGCCCGGTTGCGGGCGCGGAGCGCATGCGACGTTGGAGACTCTCCGCCAGCATGCTCAGGCGTTCGATCAACCGCCGCACCTCCCGGTGGTCCTCTCTGAGTGCTTCGGCAAGATGGGAGTCCAGGTCGGGGCATAGGGCGCGTTCCTCGGCGGCCATGAGTGGCACCAGACTGGAGACCAACTCGTCGATCAAAGTCTCCAGCCTTGACGTGAAGACACGCGCCGGAATGTCGGTAAGGTCCCGAGCAATCTGCTGCACGGTGTCGAGGATTCTCTGAGTCGTAGCAGGCAGACGTTGCAGGTCGGAAATTGGCCCTGGAACGGGCTCGTCAAAGACATGGCAGCCAGCCTCGAAGGAGCCGCATGACTCACACCAACAGACCTGACCCCACTCGTTCCATTGCCGTGACAGGTTGTCCTTGAGCACGGGCTGCCCACATCGTGGGCACTCGACGAACTCGGGCTCAGGCGACGGCTGGATGTCGTGAACTTGCACGGCGGACACCTCCTGACCTTCGCGGAGCGGCGCTTGGTCGTAGGTGGACGATGCAGAGCGTAGGCTTGACGAAGGGCTCAAGTCGGGTTGCCTGCAGCGGTGCGCCCATCTCCGCCAGCGCGCCTTTCAACATGCCCAGGTGGACGGCGCACACGACCTTCTGATTCGACTCCGCCACCTCTCGGAAGGGGCAGCGGTGCAGCAGGATCTTGCGCTCGGCGGATTCCTCCACGGCCTCAGGCCTGAATCCGAGCTCATCGAAGAGTTCGACCACCTTCTGCGTGGCTTCATCGGCCGAGATGCCACTGAACGGCTGCGGTTTTTCGGTCAGGTAGCTGCCCCAGGCGCGGCCTGCGCTCTCGGCGACGGCCTGCGGCTGGTCGGTGGTGGCGAGATAGCTGGCGAGGATCTGGGCCAGCAGCCGGTAGCCGCCTTGCTGCACTGAGACGGAATCGGCGATCGCTTCATAAAGGACGCGAGGGCGCCCGCGGCCGGCAGCCGGCGCGGTCACGGCGCGGACCAGGCCGGCCTCGATGAGCTGGTCGACATGCGAGCGGACGGTGTTGGGGTGGAGCCCGACCAAACTCCCGAGCTCGCGCGAGTCGAGAGCGCCCTGCCCACGCAGCTCCTCGAGGATCCGGAAGCGGCTGACGTCGGCAAGGGCCTTATGCGTCTTGATCGAGGAGTCGATCATCGCTTGAATTATACGATAGAGATAGTGAATAATAGAAACATCGTGAAAAAGGAGAGCGCGGCGGTGATGACCATCAAGCCGAAGCGCTCACCCGAGCCTGACCTGCCGGGCCGCTACCTGGTGACGGGACTGGTGGGGTTCATTCTTTTCGCCATCGGGGTGCCGTTGCTGGCTACCGAGCTCGTGCGCACCAACGACGACCCCAGGGTCTTCGCTCTTAGCCACGTGGCCGTCCTCGGCTGGATCACGATGACGATGTTCGGAGCTCTCTACCAGCTATTCCCGGTGGCCCTGGGCGGCACGGTGCGCTCGCCGCGCCTTGGGCGCTGGAACTACTGGTTGCTGGCGACCGGGATTGCCGGCTTCGTGCCCAGCTTCTACTGGGGCTGGACAGCAGGGGTGGCCATCTTCGGGTCGCTGACCGTTGGTGGCGTTCTGCACTTCGCCTTCCAGTTGCTGCGCAGCTATCCGAGCGTTCGGGACTGGCATCCGATGGCCTACTACGTGCTGGCGGCGCTGGTGTGGCTGATCGCGACCATCGGCTTCGGCTCCGTCTACGCGCTGAACTGGCACTTCGCCTGGTTCAGCGTCACCGACACCATGCTGGCGGCGCACGTCCAGATGGGGCTGGCCGGCTGGTTGGGCCTCACATTGATGGGCGTCTCGTACAAGCTGACCGAGCTCTTCGCGCTGGCTCACGGGCACAGCCGTGCGCTCACTTTCGCGAACCTGGGAGTCTGGAACGTGGCGTTGCTCGGCCTCACCCTGAGCTTGCTGTTCGAGCCGGGGGCTTGGCTCGTGACAGGCTTCGCCGGTCTGCTCGCGATTGCCGCCCTGCTTCACGTGGTCGACATCGCACTGCTGCTCAGGACTCGGCGGCGCCGAAAGCTGACAGTCGAGCAGTGGCATACGTTCGTGTCGCTCGGATCGCTGCTGACAGCGGCCATGCTCGGCCTGCTGCTCGTGTCGGGCCACGCCCCTGGCCGCAACTGGGTGGTCGCGTACGGCTACGCCGCACTGGCCGGCTGGTTCGGCTTCGCCATCGCCGGCAAGTCCTACAAGATCCTGCCCTTTTTGAGCTGGCTGCACCGTTTCAGCGGGGTGGCCGGGAGGCAGCCGGTGCCGCTGCTCAGTGAGCTGGTGGACCAGCGCCTGGCTTGGTCGTCGTTCGGGCTGCTCGCAGTCGGCTTCGCCGGCGTGCTGGTCGGCTTGCTCCTCGGCGATGCCACGGTGGTTCGGACGGCAGGCGCGCTCTACGCCGCTGGCGCCCTATTGTTCGCCCTCAATGCTGCCCGGCTGGTCCTTCCGCTCGCGTTTTTGCGGCGCAGTCACCTGGTTTCGCAGGAGATGACGGCGTGACCGAGCCTCGCCTCCAGCTGCCCGACGATCTGCTGGCCGGGGAAGCCTGGCAGCAGCTCGAGTGCGTCTACGACCCCGAGCTCGGCGTCAACCTCGTCGATCTCGGCCTGATCTATCGACTGGACGTGAAGGACGGCAAGGTCCAGGTCGAGATGACCCTCACCACTCCCGGCTGTCCGTTGAGCGACAGCATGCCGGACGCTGTGGAGAGGGCTCTGCTGACTATCCCGGGCGTCTCCCATGCCTCCGTTGAGGTGGTCTGGGAACCGCGATGGGTGCCGGAAATGATGTCCGAGCGCGCCACGCGCGAGCTCGGGTGGGTGTGATGGAGGTGTGAGATGGCGACACTTGATGTGCGGCCGATGATGGCCGCTGGGAAGGAGCCCTTCGACGCGATCATGGGCGCGGTCAGCGGCCTGAAGCCGGAGGAGGAGTTCGAGCTTCTCGCGCCGCTTGACCCTGTACCTCTCTACCAGGTCCTGGGCGCGCAGGGCTTCGGCCACGAGACTGAGGCGCTGGGCGGTGGCGATTTTCGGGTCATTTTCCGTCGCAAGGGGATCTGAGATGGCGATCAGGCAGTCGGAACCACTGGTCGGCCGGGCGGCCGAGCTGGCCGAGTTCTCGACCGAAGAATTCGGCCGCAGGGTGCTCGCCGAAACCGACCGTTTTCGGGTGGTGATCGCCGCACTGGAAGACGGCCAGGAGATCCCCCGCCACGCGCCGCCGCTGGACATGGTGATGACGATCGTGGAGGGGATCGGCCAGGTGATGGCAGGCGATCAGGTACATGCGGTGCGGGCGGGCGATGTGGTCATTGTCCCGGCCGGTCAGACGCGCGGCCTGCGCGCGATCGGCGGCCGGTTGGTGACCGTCAACGTGGTCAGCCCGCCGCCCGGGCCGGGTGACCACGCCGGTTCCGCGACCGCGTGGCCGGTGGACGAGGAGGTGCCGGATGTGGGCGCTTTGATCCTGGAAGAGCACGCGGGGCTCTTCCCGCACCTGGACCACCTGGGCAGTCTGGCTTCCGACGCCACCACCCTCGGCGAGGGTGAGTTGCGCACGCGCCTGCGCGAGGTGCTCGCGTTCCTACGGGATGACCTGCTTCCTCACGCCCGGGAAGAGGAGGTGTCCGTGTACCCCGCCGCCGAGAAGGTGCTGCGGGCGGTGGGTGGCGCGACCCGGACGATGTCCATCGACCATCGCTTCGTCGGCCAGATGGTGGGGGAGCTGAGCGCCCTTGGCGAAGGCCTTCTGTCAAGCGCGAACAAAGAGCGCATCCGCCGCCTCCTCTATGGACTGCAGGCTGTGCTCCAGGTCCACTTCACCAAGGAGAACGAGGTTTACGTCCCCCTCCTGAATCGCCTGTCGCCGTCCGAGCGGCACCAGCTTCACGACCGCCTCTCGGGAGGGGATGGCGGCGACCAGAATCACCACAAGGAGTCCTAGCCATGGCCTACGTGATCGCCCAACCCTGCGTCAGCGTAAAGGACGCATCCTGCGTCGAGGTCTGCCCGGTCGACTGCATCAAGACCGACGAGGCGGCCGACATGTACTACATCGATCCCGACGAGTGCATCGATTGCGGCGCGTGCGTCGATCCCTGCCCGGTGGACGCGATCTTTCCCGAGGACGAGGTCCCGGCCGCGTGGAAGAACTTCATCCAGATCAATGCCGACTACTTCCAGAAGGTGAGCAGGTAGAGATGGCAGAACTCTCCTTCATCAGCAAGCTGACATGGCCGGAGGGCAGGCTTGGTCCCGGTGTCGTTGAAACTGGCGGCCAGAGCCTCCAGTTCTCCGTACCTGCCTCGATGGGTGGTGTGGGCGAGGGAACCAGCCCCGAGGAGCTTCTGCTCAGCGCGGTCGGCTCCTGCTATACGGCCACTCTGGCCGGCCTCACGGAGGCAAGGAGACTGCCGGCCGCCTCCATCCGGGTTCGCGTCGAGGGCACGGTTTCCGACTACCCGGGGCCGGCCGCCCGCATCTCGGCCATAACTGTCAATCCGACATTTGTTGGCATCAAGTCGGGTCGCGAGAAGGAATACGAGGGCGCAGCCATGACCGCGCGCGAGCGCTGTTTCATCGGCAAGCACCTGGGGCCTGAGGTGAGTTATGGAGTCGGTGAGGTCGAGTTCGCGGAGCAGACGCCGTCAGCGGGGGAGGTGCTTGACGTCCGAGCATTGCCAGCGCCCCGGCGGCACGAGCTGATCTTCCGCACGCTCGATGGGCTGGCTGGCGGAGCCGCGATCACGCTGGTCAACGACCACGATCCCAAGCCTCTTCACTACCAGCTCGAGGCCACTCGGCCCGGAGACTTCAGCTGGGACTACGTCGAAAGGGGGCCTGAGGCATGGCGCGTGCGCATTGCTCGAATCGCCTGATCGATCGGACTGCTGGGCCCAGCCCGAATTCGGTTATCCGGAGCTCGGCCGTCGGTAGCCTATGCACCCCGGAGCATGTGGTGCCGAGCTTCCGAGTCCGTTGCGCTCTGTGGAACTTGTCGATGAGTGAACCGCTCCCGCGGAATGGTCTATGAAAGACCGTCGCATCGGCTTGCCCGTGCACCCCATTTCCGCGAAGACCAGGATGCCCACCGTTCTTCGCCTCCAGGGCTTGATCTCGCGCCAGCAGGTCCTTAAAGAGACGGACTTTGCTGCGCTGCCCCATGTAGAGATCAGCGCCGACTTCAGCTGCGAGGAGGGATGGACCGTCCCGGGTCTGCGCTGGCGAGGAGTCGCTCTGCGGACCCTGATCGCCCTTGCTCAGCCGCTTCCAGAGGCTCGCTACCTGCGCGTCGGCGCTGGCGCTTACGAGGTGACTTTGGCTCTGGACTCACTTGACGGTGCTCTACTTTGCGACGCGCTCGATGGCAAGCCGCTGAGCCCAGAGTCCGGCGCGCCGTGGCGTTTGCTCGTGCCAGGTGACAAGTGCTTCACCAGCGTGAAGTGGGTGGATCGTCTGGAGGTGACGTCAGGTCGCGGTGAACCCCTGGGCGAGCGGGTCGCACGCAGCCGCTTGCGGCCCAGCGCGTTCCTAACGGGGCACGGCCGCGTGACATCCTAGTCGGATGGGAGATCCCCCTTGCTTTGCCCATTTGCTGGACGACGAAGGCCGGATGCCGGAGCGGCCACGGGTGCAAATTCGGCGAGTCTATGACTCCGGGCCCCCCGACCAACGTGAGATCCGCGTCTTGGTCGACCGGATCTGGCCGCGTGGCGTAAGCAAGGATTCGCTGGCGCTTGACCGTTGGGCTAAGGAGGTCGCACCGTCCGCACAGCTGCGCCGCTGGTTCGCTCATGACCCTCGTAAGTGGCCACAATTCCAGCGCCGCTACCGCAACGAGCTGGTGGCAAGAACTCCTGAGCTGAAGGCACTGGCGCTTCTCGCTCGCGGAGGTCACTTGGTTCTGCTGTACGGCGCCCGAGATCAGGAGCACAACCAGGCCGCGGTGCTGAAAGACGTCCTGGAGGAAGCGCTCTAGCCAGGAATCCAGATCTGATCGTCTGGCGCTACTGCTGTACCACATGCCCTGTGGACGCGCGATTGCACCCCGGGGGCCGCAGTCCCCACCACCTTGAGGACGCTTACGAAGGACGAATAGACGTGACGGAGTTCGGCCCTCTCTATTTGGCGTACTCGATGTCGTCCCGGTAAGTCTCGTAAGCCAGCGTGTATTCCATGACTCGCGCGACCTCAGTTATGAATGCCTCGTCGTAGCCCGCTCGCCGCAGGAGGTGGAAGCCCATCTCCATGCCGGATGCGATCCCTCCTGCTGTCACGATCCGACCCGCGTCGACGACTCTTGCCCTGCTTATCACGCAAGCAGGCGCGATCTCCTTCAGACGGTCGATCGGCACTTTCCCGGGTGGGTTGGCCTCAGCCCGGTCCGGCTCCTTCCGATTGGTTGCGGGCAGCCCATCCAGGAGGCCGAGCTTGCCGTAGATCCACGAACCGGTACACACGCTCGTGAGAAGGCAGGTGTTCGGTAGAGAGCGGACGAACTCATGAAGGCTGCGGTTGTGCATCTCCTGGCGGGTCCCGAAGCCGCCCGGGATCAAGAACGCATCCATTGCGGGACGGTCCGTGAACGAGTAGTTCGGCATAACCGTGAAGCCGGCCTGCGCCTGCACCGGGCGCATCGCATCTGCGACCAGAAAGGCGTCAAGCTCGGGGTCAAAGCGGCGCGCTACCGAGAACACGCCATAGGGTGCCGCGAAGTCGACAATCTCGGCGTCCTTGAAGACGTAGATCCCAAGTCGGAAGCCTGCGATCTTCAATACATCTCACCTCCAGAGCAACCGGTTGCCGCGAAGAGGCCGTATTCGGCCGGAATGACCGGATTTGCACGGTCCCGGGGGAGTTCAGCAGTCACTGGAGTGAGTGTATGGGTCCCGTTAGTTCCGGACCGAACGGAGCTGCCTGACCTGTGGGGTACACAAAGTCCGGCGAGTTCGATGTCGCACTCGCAAAAGGTCACTGAGCAGCGCAAAGCAAGGACCGGTTACGATCTGCGGCCGTCGTGATGGCCTCGATGCTCTACTCGCTTATCCACGTCGTACTCGACGCGATCGCAACGAGCCACCACAACGCTGCCAAGTTGAGGGCCGAGGTGCTGGCGCTGCGCCGGCAGGTTCAGGTTGTGGGGCGGCAAAAGTCCCTCCGCCCGGACCAAATCAACTTTTGCCCCCCTACAGCCGGCGCCGCTCAACGTCTTCATCCGGCCCGGACTGCCGTCGCTCGCCGAGCTGCACGCGCTCGCGCCGATATTGGCCACCCTCGCCCTGCTCAGGAAGATCTCCCGGGAGCTGTTCGAGACGGGCACCTACACCGCCCTCCAGGCGGACGCGGTCGCCTACCCGTGAAATGCAGGGCCTGTTCGCCGGGCGGCGGGGCCGGCCCGGCTAGTCTCTGGGCTCCGGCTTGCGGCGGGAGACGTAGCCGCCGACCGGGGTCCGCATTCCGACCGCGAGGCGGTTCCAGCCGTTGATGGTCACGATCTCGAGCGTCAGCCCGACGATCTCCGGCTTCGAGAAGCAGCGCCGCAGCTCCTCGTAGACGTCGTCGGGCGCGCCGGTCTGGGGCAGCAGGGTGAGGCTCTCGGTCCAGGCCAGCGCCGCGCGCTCCCGCTCGCTGTAGTAGGGCGCCTCCCGCCAGCCCGCCAGCACGTGGAGGCGCTGCTCGTCCTCGCCGATCGCCCGGGCGTCCTTGGTGTGCATGTCGAGGCAGTAGGCGCAACCGTTCAGTTGTGAGGCGCGGATCTTGACAAGCTCCACCAGTTTGGGGTCGAGCCCGGTCCGCTCGGCGGCGCGCTGCAGGCCTATCATCGCGTCCCTGGCTTCGGGCATCACTTTGCCGTAGTCGATCCTCACCTTGACTGCTCCTTTCATCGGGACCTGAGACAACTATTCTGACAATGACCGAGAGCTGACCGTGCTGCTCTGCGGTGAACCGCGCCGGGAATGTTTGGGGGCCTCTGATCGTTTGACAGATTGGCGCGAAGACAGACAGGGAGTTGCGCGGAGGATGTCCGGCTCATCGTGGAATTTCGGGGCGGTCCAGCCGCGGCGTAGCGTGGCGCAAGGAGCTAGGAGGCCCAAGGTCCGCCGCGGTGCTGGGCGTCCTCAATCTGCCCCTCGCGTCCTTATTAATGCTTGTCGCTCCCGCCGCGAGCTAATCCTCGAGAACCTGGTATTGCGCCACCAGCTCGAGGTGCTCTCGCGGGCCAAGCCGAAAGTGCGCTTGCGTGCTGCCGATCGAGTCCTCTGGGTATGGCTCCGGCGGGTATGGCCAGGTGGCTGGGCGGATCACCTGCGGATCGTGCGACCGGCAACCGTGATTGGCTGGCATCGCAAGGGTTGGCGCCTGTACTGGACGTGGAGATCGCGGACCCGACTCGGCCGGCCCCGGCCTAAGCCCAGAGGTCAGGGCATTGATCGCTCGAATGTCGCGGGAGAATGCGCTGTGGGGCACCGAGCGGATCCGGGGCGAGTTGCTCAAGCTCGGAATCGCGGTTAGCAACCGATCGATACGTCGCTATCGATGGCGTGGTCCGAGCCGGCAAAGAAGTCAGAGCTGGCGAACGTTCCTGGGCAACCAGGTCAAGGGCATCTGGGCCGCAGACCTTTTCGTGGTCCACACGATCGATATGCAGACGCTGTACGTGTTCTTCTTCATCAGCCACCTGCGAAGGGAGCTGGTCCACTTCGACGTCACGGCCAATCCGACGGCCGCATGGATTTGGAGACAAGCGATCGAGGCTACCGCCTCGGGCCCTCAGCCGCAGCACTTGATCCATGATCGAGACAGGGTTTACGGGGCTGACTTCGGGGCCAAACTCCAAGGGATAGGCATCGCCGATGTCCGAACGCCCTATCGAGCCCCCTTGGCGAATTCAGTCGCCGAACGAGTCGTGCGGACCCTTCGCCAAGAGTGTCTTCACCACGTTATCGTCATCAACGGGCGGCATCTGCTCGCTTTGCTCACGGAGTTCGTGCACTACTACAACCACGATCGCCCTCATCGTGCCATTCAACTGGAGACGCCGCTGCCAGGCCCGCCGATGTCGCGTGGCGTCGTCGTGCGACGAGCGATCTTGGGCGGACTTCACCATGCCTATGCCAGGGCGGCATGAGTGACGCACTTTTGCCGTCCTACAAGTGGTGCTGATAATGTGGAGGCATCGAAACCTAACGCGGCCACACGTTGGGTCGCTAAGCAATCGTTGGGGCCACACGGGTTGAAGTCATCGATTCCTTAGGCCATGCCGCCTCCAGGGACATGCCGTTGTTGTCCATGAAACTCATGTTTCGGAACGGCCCCTGGTCCATGATCGGGGTCGTTCGGACGCCATGGCGAGTCAAGAGCTCATGGAGCGCAACCCCGGCGGCCTCGTCCGGCAGGGCTAGCGAGATGTGCGAAAGGAAGGTCGCCCCGGGGTCGAAGACCGCTCCTTCGAGCGACCGGTCATTTGGACCGAACCGGGGGGCACGCGGGTACTCGAAAAAATGCAGGCCGGGGCGGTCGGGATCGCCGCCGGGTCGGACCGCGCCGTGTCGTCCGTGGAGTTCCCCGGCGGGCGCGACGAAGACGACCTCCATCCCCAGGACATCCCGGTAGAAGCCAATCGTGGCGTCGAGGTCGCGCGTCACTAGGGCCACGTGATGGAACCCGCGCCAGGCCGGTGCAGGTGGCGGGACGTCAGCAGTGTGATTGGTCATCGGCATCGTCCTTGTCCACATGTCGCCCGATTTTCCGGGCGCTCTCTTCGGCGTGGCCGATGCGGTCGCGCGGCATGGCGGCCTTCTCGGGTCACGATACTCCCGGATGCGGTCCGGGAGGCTTCGTACAGCAACGCCGGTGGTAAACGATGCAAATTGGCGTTACTCAGCGGCACTCAGCGAATTCGAACCGCTATTTCTGAACGGGGCGCAGCGATCTGTTAACCGCAAGGTTCAGGGTTCGAATCCCTGCTCCGGAGCCAAATCTAAATACGAATTTACGACACGAAAGGCGGGCCGCTGCGGCTCGCTACATCAGTTCTACACCAATTGGCGACTAGGTCCACCTCGTTGCCGAGGCGCGACTGCGGACCGCTAGTGGCTCTGGAGATCCCCGTGGTCGGCCGCGAAAGCTGACCTTGGGGGCCCAGCCTGTTGTTGCTGCAGATGTTCTGGGAGAAATCAGATACTCGGGTGAGTGCGAACGACTATACAGTTGGCGCTTCGGTGGCAAGTGTGGCGACCACGAACCCGATTGCGGTTGATTCGGCTGCTCATGCGAGCCGAGGATCGCGACGCGGTCCCAGCCACCCTTAGGAAAAGCGCCTTCTCATAGCGTGACCTCGCAAGCCTCTGGCATCGCCATCGTCTGCGCGCTCCTCGCCGAGAAACCCAAGTACCGGCCGACCTTTTACGCCGTGATTGTTGTAGCGACCCTCGCGGGCGTGGCATTGAATCTGCTCCGCATCGATGTGATCAGTGCCCTGGTACGAGCCCAGCTACTCACGAACAAGTCAGACCACCTTTCTTCAGTCCGGCTGTGTGGGAGTTATCCAGGAGACCATTCCAGTTCAGGAAGGGCTTCAAAGTGAGCGCTGTCATTCACTGGTGTCGAGGCGAAACACAAGCGAATATCCGCGACCGCGCGCGTTAACAATGTCGGCGGGGATTCCGAGGTCGACCAAGATCTTGCGCAATCGGCGAATGTAGTTGCGGGCCTCCTCGGGGAACAGGGCCGGGTCGGCCCAGGCCTCGCTGAGGATTCGCTCAGTGGTGAAGTACCTGTGGGGATGGTCCAGAAGAAACTGGAGGAGCTGGAACTCCCGCATCGTGAGGGCGACTTCCCGACCTTGATGTCGAACTAGGCGGCCGGTTGGTTCGAGCCACAGACCGTGGAGGTCCCAAAGTCGTTTGTACCAGAGGTCGAGGCGCGCTTGGTATCCGTGCATTTGGTCTTCGATGACCCTCAGGTCCATGTCAGCAGCCTTTCGTGCTATCGGCTGCAGAGTGGCGAGGTTGCGATACACGCGATCCAGGATTCCCCGCTTGAACTCGAGGAGATCGACATAGATGCTCAGCCAGTGGCGTGCATCTTCCCAATGAGGGGTGTTGAGGTCTTCACCATCCAGAGGCCGCGTCGCTCGAGTCTTCACCCGATCGGATAGTAAGCAGATTTTGACGCAACAATTGTTTCGCCGCACCGCAAGAGAAATCCAAGACTTCGCCGCGCCGTTTACTGGGTCGCGGTGCGCGCTCCGCGCAGGTCGCGACGGGTGTTCAACCTTCGGTTAAGGAGGTCGGGGGACCGATCCGCGCTGATCGAGAACTTCTCATAGTGATCCCGCATCTCAGTGAGTGGTCGGCGGCTGGTCGACGACTAGGCAATAACCTTTGCCCTTCTCAGTCACCAAGGAGCAGTACGGCTTGAAAGGGGAAAGTTTGTGGCGAAGGCGGGTCACATAGCTCCGGAATTGTTCTGGTGACGCTTCGGGGTCCCATGCCTGCGAAGCCGCCTCCGCCGCTGAAAAGAACTGATTCGGACTTGCCAAAAAAAAGGCAAGAAGTTGCCACTCACGCTTGGTCAATGGGACGGCGCTGCCTTCGGTACCGGTGACCCTCCGTTTCTTGGCATCAAATACAAGACTGCCCAGCTCAATCCGCGTTGCAAGGGGAACTAGCGAGATCGGGCCCGGTCGACGCATCTCCGCCTGGATAGCCCCGATCAACGCGTCCGGGACGAATGGCTTGGGCAAAACTTCGTCGGCGCCTGCCTTGTAAAACCTCAGCGTTTCCTTCGTTTCGTCATATGCCTCAATCAAGACGATTACTGGGGTCAAAGCAACCGAGCGGAGCTTACCGATCGCCGCCGGCGAAACCGGAGAGTCGGTGCTCGTTCCGACGATGATCATGTCGAACGCGTCCGTCCCATCCAGCTGACGCATGGCTTGGGCGATCTCGGCCACGCTCTCAAACTGGGCGCCTGCCATCTCCACCACATGAGAGATGACGGACCGATAGCCGGGGTTGGCGTCGACGACCAGGATGCGGGGGAGGCCTGCTCGCATCTGACTCCGAGGGGTAGCGGCGCTTTTAAGCATCGAAGTCCTGCCCTTCTCTGAAACGTGCCGGGGTACTTACCGCTAAGAGTTCCGTGATTTGTATGTGGACCGCGATCTCACCATTTCGATCGCTCACGCAGCGCTGACCGGGATTACGAGCTGTTTAGCCTAATCTCGTCAGCATGGTTCCTACCCGGGGGCGAAACCCAGTCATGGCCTGTAGTCGGTCGCGCGTAAACCGGCCGACGAACAGCGGTACAAACTGCGGAACTCGTGAATCGGCCAGGTTTTGGAGCGATTGGCGTGCGACAAGGTCGATGGACTCCTCGGACGCCAGGCCGCGATACTCGACCTTGATGTTTCGTATCTCGGTGGCGACTTGCTTGAGAACATTGGCATCGAAGGCAGCCTGCATTCGTCTGAGGGTGATCCACCTTCCATAACAACGTCAGCAATAGTCTCGCCACTCGTCATCTGAAGCGGTCTAGGCCGTCTGCCCCGCAACAACTCGGCGAGAGGGTATTCGGACCATTGTTGCAGAACTTCTTAGGCTCGACCCTGTACAAAAGCGTCGGCATGGCAGAGATTCTTTCCAAGCGGGAGCGATCAGACGTTGACGCGGCCGAACGTGGCGGTGACTGGAACAAGCGTATGGATGGCGAAGGAGTCCCTGACGAGGCCGCCATGAAGCAAGCGCTCTATTGGAGGGAGATCTACGCCGAGATCTACGCCATGGAGGAAAAGGTGCTGGCCCCGCGTCCGGCAGCTGATGGAGGCGCAGTCTGAGGTGGCTCGGCACGAAGTCCAGCTCACGAACGTACCGGTCGTAGAGGCCCAGGCCGGGCGCTTCCGACAACGCCTCGGCTACTGGGAGACACGCGTGAAGGACCTCAGCGAAGTCTCAGGACCGAAACCTCAGCCCCTTTAGTTCTGTCTGGCCGCAACATGGTCAGGCGAAAAGGGCGGTCTTGGGTACATCGGCGTCAGCTCCCGCCAGGTCTACGGAACGACATGCTCGTCGAGCCGGCCGCCGGTGCATCGAGTCGTCCTCGCATCTTTGATCGAACTCGGCCCGTCAAGCCATCGGTCGCAACTGGTCAGGCTTTGGAGGCCGGCCTCGATGCAGAAGGTGACAATTGCCCCTTGAGCAAGGAACGCAGCCGGGCATTCCAATAGGCAATGCGTTGGCCGACCTTTTCCAACTCAGCGAGGACAAGCGTCATGTTGTACTGGCTGAGCTCACGGTCGCTCTCATCTGACTGCGAGCCAACGAGTTGCCGAATGCGTTTGATAATCGTCTCATCCATGGCCAGGATTCCGGCATAGAGCCGGACCATGTAGAGAACTTGCGTCAGCGTGGCCTCGTCTCGGACATGCTTCGCGCTTATCGGTTGAGTCGAAACGCTAGACCGACCGGCAGTGTCGGCCTTAGTTTGGCTGCGCTGCATTGGGATGATCCGCACCATTGCTTTCTTTTTACCGGCTCGGGCGTAATAGTGTCAGCGACTAACTCGGAGGTCTCAACTCAAACCATGACCCCGCAGGCGAAAAGTTCGGTGCGCCAGCAATTAGAGAAAGTTGCTGATTTTCTTTCACTTGGGGCTGTAGAACGACATCGTAGAACTGGGTCACGCTGGCGTTAACAGACTCACTCACAAGGAGGTCTTCATGAAGGACCAGGTTCGTGGCAAGGCGGAAGAGATCAAGGGCAAGGTCACTGGCGACCGCGGCTTGGAGACAAAAGGCAAGGCGAGGCAGGCGGTGGGGAACCTCAAGCGCACCGTCCGCGACGTCAAAGGGGATGTACGTAAGGGAGGCCGCTAATCTCACCTCGGTCATACCCGAAAGTGGGCCTCATTGAACAGAGGAGGTAACCAAGAATGATTCATCTGCTCATCGTCGCGGCGGTGATCCTTTTCGTGCTGTGGCTGTTGTTCCACGCGGCAGGCGCGCTGGTCAATCTGATCTGGATCGTCATCGTCATCCTGGCCGTCATCTGGCTCGTCGGTCTGGTCCGAAGCCGCAGGACCTAGTAGCGCGGGACGTAATTGAAGGTCTAGGTTTACTGCTTTTGTTACGGCCGATCGGCAACGGTAATCCTGTCAGACGGAAGGGGTGCCGTCGCAAGACCGCCCCTTCGGTTTGGCCTAGCGATCTCTTTTTCGGAGGAAAATCATGAAATGCGATATTTGCAGTCAGGACGTCGAGAACTCAGAAGAGCTTCAGAAGCACAAGGAGCTTGCACACCCAGCGGGCGTGAGTGACAAGTCCGATAAGTCCATGGACAACCTCGAGCAGCCCGATGTTTCGGAGGATACCCCGCACGAGGCCCCGGCCATCGAAAACCCCGTGCCGATTCACTAGCCCAAAAGTGAACCACGGTTAGGAACGCGCTCCACAAGGAAGAGATCACCGGGCATTGCCTCCCCGCCCTGAACAATGCCGATCGCATACCCATCAGAGGAGGCGCTCCGATCCTGGAGTTGACTTAAAACATCCTTCTCGCCACAGTTGTCGCTGCCGAAGTTTCTTGCCACCTCTGATCTAATAGGTCGCCTAGTGGTCCGGCAGGTTCATTACCTTCAGCCCTTTTGGACCCGTTTTCTGGGGCTCGTCACTACGTCCCGGGCCCCGTTCTGTCGGTCCGTTTGTCGGTAGGAGACTTTCCGCGACAACTGGGGCACCGGAGGGCTATTCGTACGGCAACGCCGGCACTAAACGGCGGCAGTTCGCGGTACTCAGCGACACTCGCCGAGTTCGGACCGCTATTTCTGAACGGGCCTGACCGATCTGTTAACCGCAAGGTTCAGGGTTCGAATCCCTGCTCCGGAGCCAACCCCGAATTTGAATCCAGTCCTAACGCTCGCCGCGCCGTGCCGCGTACATCCTTTGTACATCCATTGACTACACCCGGCGATGCCTTCACCGCCGGGTTTCGAGACCAAACATTCCACCACGCGCTAAGCTGCCGACTCCGCCCGAAAGCGCGCGATAACGTCGTAGGTATGCGGTGTCGCTCGGCACCGCCAGACGGGCGATGGGTTCAGCGGTGGTCCCGTCGCGACTAGCTTCCTCGGGTGTTATCGGGCACTGCCGTCTCGACCGCTGCAAAGAGGGGGTTAGTTAGGGGCGATAACGTTAGCGGCCAACGTGCGTAGAAGGCCTCCAGCACCAGTGCCCGCGGTGAGAAGAGCGCTCGCCTTGCTCCCACACGAGCCGGGCGTGTACATCCTTCGTGATCGCCCCGGCCGCGTCATCTACGTGGGCCGCAGCCGCGATCTTTCGAGCCGTGCCCGCTCGTACTGGAGCGATCTGGGGGACCGGCCCCACCTAATCCGCATGGTCGACCACTGGGTTTGCGGCGATCGCGTGATCGCCACGAAGGTCGCCGGCGGCTGATTCGCCGTTCTGCGCGATCGCTGCATCGCGCTTGATGAGCACGGTGACCCCCGCCGTTAGGGCAAGAGCTACGATCGGCACCACCAGCGTGGGTTTCATGGCGTCGATGTAGCCGCTGACAAAAACGCTGTGGGCCAGTGTCGAGATTTGCTGTACCACTGACGGCGGGAGCCCCGCCGGCAGTTGGGCGCCGTTCTGGCCCTGGCCAACGTCAAACCCGTTGGCAGCTACCGAGTTGAAGGCCGCCACGAATTGTGCTCTGAACGCCGCCGGCAGGGATATCGATTGGCTCACGGCTTGATCGTGCAGTGTGGTCGCCAACCGGTTTTGGAGCACAGCGCCAACCACCGAGCTGCCGACAGCAGCACCGAGCTGGCGCGTCGTGTTCATCACGCCCGAGGCGGCTCCCGCCATGCGCGGGGAGATGTTGCGCATGGCGACGGTGGTCATGGGTGCGAAGGTCATGCCCATCCCCAGGCCCATCACGATCGCGGGCACCAGGAAGTTGATCCAGGTCGAATCCGGGCCGGCAATGTAGATCAGGGAGCCGATTCCGATCGTGAAGAGCGAGAGCCCAGTCATGAGGATGTACTTCGCGCCGATCTGATCGGCCAGCCGCCCGGCAAACGGAGCCAGGAACATCGAGGTCAGGGACATCGGGGCCAGGGTGAGTCCGGCCGTCAGTGCCGAGAAACCACGCACAGACTGTAGGTAAATGGTGATGGGGAAGAAAAGACCCAGCATTCCAAAGCTCATCGCAGCGGCAACCCAGTTGGCCACCGCGAAATTACGGTCGGCGAAGAGCGACAGAGGGACCAGAGGCTCGCGTTGGTAGCGCTCGCGCACGATGAATACCACCAGCAGACACGCACCGGCGCCGATCACCTCGGGGATGTTGATGACATACGAGCCGATCTCACCCCAGTTGTAGCGCTGCCCTTCGATAAGCCCAAAGACCACAGCGAACAGCCCCGTCGTAGCGAGGATCACACCGATGACATCCCAGCCGTGGCGGCGACCCGGTCGCAAGTCGGGAATGATCGCGAAGGTCGCGACGACTGCGGCGATCCCAATCGGTACGTTGACATAGAAGATCCACCGCCAGTCGATATAGGTAACCAGGGCGCCGCCCAGGGTCGGTCCGGCGAGCGCCGCCAGACCGGCGACAGAGCCCCAGATCCCGAAAGCGGCTCCGCGCCGCTCCGGTGGAAAGAGTGAAGTGATGATGGCAAGCGTCTGCGGTGTCAGCACGGCGCCGCCCACACCCTGAAGGATTCGGGCGGCGATCAGCTCGCCGACGTTCTGGGAGATACCGCAGAGCGCCGACGCGCAAGTGAAGATGACGAGCCCGATCGCAAACAGATTTCGCTGGCCGTAAAGATCCCCGAGCCGTCCCGCGGTGATCAGGAGCACCGCATAGACCAGGATGTAGGCGTTCAAGACCCAAAGGATCTGGTCGAGAGTCGTGTTGAGGGCGGAGAGCATGGCCGGTATGGCCACGTTCACGATGGTCGTGTCCAGCAGGATCATGAAGAAACCGGCGCACAGCACCACCAGCACGAGCCAGGGATTAGTGCGTCCTCGCGACATGTGCACTCCTCGATTTTCCTTTGGCGGGGTCGATACCGACCACCCACTCCAACTTGCCTTCCGTGATTTCCAGCTCCAGGTTGCGCACCCATTGGCCTTCCGCCTTGCGCATGGCAATTGCGTGCTCGACCTCGATGATCGAAAGCCGCCTCAGGCCTCGCGCCCGCAGCTCGGCTAGGACCTTCTGAAGCTTGGCGACCTGCTCGTCAAGTGCGGCCGCACGCTCGGCGAGGTGTCGAGTTGCCTCGACGGCGTCGAGGTGATGCATGAACATCAACCCGGCGACGAAGCGCGGATATTCGCGTATCGGCTGACTGAGCAGCTCGCCTAGGCTGCGGGTGAGAATCTCCCGGCCGGCAGGGGTCAGCTCGTAGACAGGCATCAGTGCCTTGAGGGAGATCGCATGGAGTCCGCCGAATGCGACGCGCAGCTGTCGGCCGCGCCCGCTCAGTCGGAGTGCCGAGCCGGGTCTCGGTCGCCCGTTCCATTGCGTTGCGAAAGTTCCAGCGAGCTCATCTCGCCGCTCGCCTTGGCGATCCTCGGGCTGGAACTCTTGCCCGAGCTTGTCGTTGGCCCTCTGATTAGACCTGTGGGGCGGCAAAAGTCCCTCCGTGCTTCGAAGCTATCGCATGAGCCAGTGCGGGCAGATTCTATATCCAGGAGCTCTGAAGGCATCAATCGGCATCTGGGGAGAAAGTTACAGCAGGCGGCCCTATCACCACCTTCAGGCTCGCCTTGGTCAAAGTCCCAGCGCATGATGCCCTCACCCTCCATCCCCAGTGCCCGGTGCCTGGCTGTAGAACTGCTACTTGCTTAGCCCAAGGAGCCTTTGAGCACCAAGCCCAATACGTACGTCGCGCCTCCGACGATGACACCCGCCGCCGTCATCTCCAGGCCGGCGGACCACCATTTGCGGAGGGTGAACAGTGACTTGGCAGCGCCGACCAGGAAATGGGCGATGAGCGAGACGGTGGCTGCCACCAGTACGGCAGTTGTGTCGCGTAAGAAGAAGAACGGCGTCACTGGCACCATCGCCCCGACGAAGGTGCTGATACCTGCTGCGAGCGCGGACTGAACCGGATTGCCTCCCGCCTCGGAACCGCCGAGCTCCTCGGTCGCGAGCACCGAGGAAGGCGCCAGTCGCCATGGAGAGGGCCGATGCGACGGCGCCCGAAAGCCCGGCGGTGAGTACGAAGCTAGAGCCGCCGGTCGCGCCGGAGACGCCTGCGACGATACCAAACACCGCCGCCACGTCCTTTGCCACACGTGGACGAGACCGCGTAGACTTCGGGACCGTGAGGCCTCCGAGCTGCCGATGATGGGCAGCTATTGGTAGCGAGTGCCGGGCGCTCCCGTCAGCATCGGATCAAGGTCAGGAGCATTACGGTCGGCTCCACTGCGACCAGCGCGTGCGGCGTATCCGACGTCATGTGAAGCCAGAACCCCGGTCCGGCATCGAACTCCTCGCCGTCGGCGGTGAAACGCAACCGGCCTGCGAGGACCTGGACGATGGCGGCGCTTGAGGCCCGATGCTCCGTGAGCTCCTCGCCCGCGTCGAGGCCGAACACCGTGACGTTCAGCTTTCCGTCGCGGTGGATCACCTTTGAGACGATGGCGCCGGGCTGGACCGAGACGGCCTTGGTTGCGTCGGCGACCAAAAAGTGTGTCATGCGCGCTCCTTGGCGGTGATAGTGCGGAGGACCCCTACAGGGGAGGGGTCGGGCGGGCTCCGCCTCCGATCGTGAGTAGGAAGGCGCTGTTCTCGACTCC
>PLJM01000013.1 GCA_003139695.1 Candidatus Dormiibacterota bacterium
GGGCCTCACGGTCCCGAACCGTGGCGGGGACGTGTCCTCAGGTGTCCGACAGACTCCTTTGTCGTCCTCGCGAATACGAAATCGACCAGGCTGGTGTCCTTTGGTGACCTTGAAGACCCTGCCGATTCCGGGAGATTGTGACCCGGCTGTGACCCGGCGCCTTGTCCAGATCAGACCAACGACATTGTCAGCGCCCTCGGTCAGCTGGTCACGGGTTCGACTCCCTTCGGGTGGAATCTCGTACCCTCAAGTCGGGGATAGGTAGTTAATGTATTCAGCCCAACAAATGAAGCCCATACCCGAGCCGTATTGGGAATTAGCCAGCTTGGAGGCCCATCTGGTCCAGAAGCTGGGAACCATGCCACGTACGAAGCTCGTCAAACTCGTCTATCTCATTGACGAACGTTACTTCCGCCTGTATGGACGGACCCTAACGGGCCTCGCCTATCAGTACGACGACTACGGGCCAAATGCGGTCGACAATCTGATCGTTAAGGTCGGCGACCTTCTCGACAACCACGAGCTCTCAATCAACCGCGCGCGGGCACTCTTTGGTGGTCCCAAGTTCGAGTATCAAGTCGGGCCTGCGCCACGGTTCGAGCCGACCCTCAACGAGTCTGCTCATGAGGTTGTTGACCAAATCATCGTTGAGTACGGACGGCTTTCACTTACCGGACTTATCAGGGCGTCAAAGACAACAGCCCCGTTTGCCCTATCGCCACAGCCCGGAGATCGTCTTCAAATGAGGAGCCTGAAACAAGAAGCCAGCGCCAACCTCGAATCCCTACGCGCCAAGGCGAAAGCGCGGTCAGAAGCTGCTAAATGGGATGACGATGCGATCGACCCCGCCGAGCCTGCCGGCGGGCAGATCGATCAAGCGCAATGGCGCGCGCTCTCTAACTAAGAAGCGCAGCTCCGGCTTGCCTTGAGCGGAATGGTTTGGCCACTGATCCGCGGCCACGTCTACCGAATCAAGCTCCAGGCGGACGATCCCGCGAAAAAAGGCCAAATGATCGACAAGTACGTCGTTATCCTCCAGGGCCGGAAGGAGTTTCAGGGTCGAGTTCGAACAACGGTCGTTCTCGCAACCACGACTCTTAGCGCACAAGGAAAGCCTTGGAACGTTTTGGTACCCAAGGGAACTGTGAAGTTCTGGCCGGAGGACACACTTATTACTTGCCTGGATGTCTATGCGCTTCCAGTCGCTGAGATTAAAGCGGGCTCGCTAGTCGGAATGTTGCCCGATCCGGTTATGGCTGATGTTGCAGTCGCGCTCGCAGTCAGTCTCGAGCTATGAACGTCCTTCGTTAAGAAGATCGACAGGAAAAGAGGGTCAGGGTGGGCCCGGTTGGGATCGAACCAACGACCAGCCGATTATGAGGCCCGCCACTGACCGTCTCAGAGAGTGTCAGGGAGTGTCAGGCGTACTCAACAAGCATGGGCAACGAGTCGTTTTTGTGTCACAGAGCGTCAGGGAGTGTCACGGCGCTGTTGTCAAAACTGTTGTCAAAACCGCTGCGCTGAGAGTTGCCCGCGCCGGCGCGATTGCCGGCGGCAAAATCTCACAAGAATTTACTTGCTGTGTCACAGCGTGTCAGGAAGTGTCCTGGCATGTCAGGGCGTCTCAGGCAGTGTCACGCACCATGTCGCGGCGTCGTTTTGATGGGTTGCCGACGCCGACATCTGGGGATACGGTGCAAGGCATGGAGCATGGTTTGCGCGAAGTCCAGGAAGTTGCTGCCGACGCCGGCGATAGCCGGGTGTCGGCTCGGCCGGCAGCGGCCTGGCACGGAACGCGTATCACCGTGCCTTCCATTGCGTTTGCGGCGGTTTCCACAGGTGCTGCTGGCGGCTACGCATCGAAGCTCGAGGGTCCGCGATGAGCGCCGGGCGCCGAGGCAACGGCGAGGGAACGATTGTCAAGCGGGCTGACGGGCGCTGGGCCGCGGCCATCATCTTCGACGGCTATCAACGGAAGTGGATCTACGGCAAGACGCGGCGCGATGTCTCCGACCGCCTGCGGAAGATCCGAGGCGACGTCGCTGAGGGCCGGCCGGTGATGAACGAGCGACTCACGATGGCCGAGTACCTCAATCGCTGGCTGTACGAGGTCGCGAAGCAGCGCACGCGGCCGATGACCTGGCGCGGCTACGAACATCTCGTTCGGCTTCACATCCTCCCCACCCTCGGCCGGGTGCCGCTGGCCAAGCTCACCCCACAGCATGTTCACTCGCTCGTGACGAAGAAAGTCCGGGAGGGGCGGCTGTCGCCGCGGACGATCCAGTACATGCACTCGGTACTGAGGGCAGCTCTCAACCAGGCGGTGCGGTGGCGGATGGTCCACTACAACGCGGCGGCGATGGTCTCCACTCCTCGCGTTATCCGCCGCGAGGTGCCGGCGCTCACACCTGCCAACGCGCGGCTCCTGCTTGACGCCGCAAGGGGTGATCGCCTCGAGGCGCTGTACTCGGTCGCGCTGGCGCTTGGCCTTCGTCAGGGCGAGGCGCTTGGGCTCAAATGGGCCGACATCAATCTGGAAACTGGTGTGCTTCGAGTCCGCCGAGCTTCGCAGCGAGTCCCACATCAAGGCACGCAGCTCGTCGAGACAAAAACGGAGCGAAGCAGGAGAACGCTCGTCATGCCGCCGATCGTCATCAACGCGCTTTGCGCACACCGTGGCCGACAGGTCCTCGAGCGACTCGCAGCTGGAGAACGCTGGGTCGACCTGGACCTGGTGTTCCCAAGTGAACGCGGCACTCTCGCCGACGGACCGAACGTGACGCACCGGTTCCACAAACTCCTCAAGCGAGCAGAGCTGCCATCGATGCGGTTCCACGACCTCCGCCACGCGTGCGCGTCGTTACTGCTCGTCCAAGGCGTGCATCCGCGCGTGGTTATGGAAACGCTCGGCCATAGTCAGATCAGCCTGACGATGAACACCTACAGCCACGTCCTGCCGGCGCTGCAGCGGGAGGCTGCTGACCGAATGGAGGCAGTTCTCAGCGCCATGCCCTGAATGTCTCATTAACAAATAGGATTCGGCCAGAGCATCGAAAGCAAGTGACCTCGAAAGACTCGACGACTACCAACACCTCGACCCTCATTCGCGAGGCGATACAAGCGCGCACCAGCAACGCTCGCTGGAAACGCGTCTCCAAGCTTCATGAACTTGGGTCGAGAGAGGTATTCGCGGCCGCCAGCCGATTGCTGTCAAGCAGGCGTCCCGTGGAGCGGGAGCTCGGCGCCGATATCCTCGGCCAGCTGGGCTTCAACGACTCCTACCCATTCAAGGCCGCCTCGGTACCCAAACTTCGGCGACTGATTCGCGAGGACGAAAACCCCCATGTAGCAGCGGCGGCCCTGCATGCCCTGGGTTGGCTCGGGGCCTGGCAGGTTCTGGTTCGGACCGGAAAGATAGCCGACCACTCCGATGCACGTGTTCGGCTCGCATTGGCCCAAGCGTTGTCGACACCAGATGATCCTTGCCCACAAGAAGTCATCGAACTCCTGGTTCGATTGACCAAGGATCGAAACGGTGATGTGCGTGACTGGGCCTGCTTCGCTCTGGGCACGCAGTGCCGCGCCGATGGCACGGCCATTCGCGACGCCCTCGCAGCCCGCTTGGAAGACCGCCATCGAGACTGCCGCGCGGAGGCGATCCTCGGCTTGGCAAGGCGCCGCGACCCGCGTGCAGTGGGCCCCTTGCTGGTAGCTCTGACGAGCAAGTCGGTCTATCGTTGGTCAGTCGAGGCAGCGGCCTATGTTGGCGATGTCAAGTTGCTGCCGCCATTGCGAGCTTTGATCGGATGGTGGAATTTAGACACCGCCCTGCTCGAGACGGCCATCGCGCGCTGCGACCCCGAATCGCGCCATGCGCATGTGATCGAGCGCGGGCGTTCGTTGAGACGTTTCCGCCGGATGTTTATCGCTGCAGTAGCTGACATCGAGCCGGCCGTCAGCATCGGCGCGGTCCAGCTGCCTGAGGATCCGGACGACTACTTCTTGCACAACACCTTAGAGATCGCGTGGAAGTCGGCCGCCGGCGAGGAGAGCACCTGCTGGCACTGGCCGGGCCTGATGGAGCGGGCGTCTGGAAGGGTTGGGGCGGCAGCGCGGTTGGCTGCCAACGACATCTTCGGCGGCGGTGCTCAGCGCCCTTCAATTGCGCGGTGAGGAGCTCATTGCCTCGAGTGACCCGACAAGACGAGCCCACAACTGTTGTCAGAATTGTTGTCAAACCGCCTGCCGACGGCGGCCACCACCACCAAGGAGGCTCGAAATGAACTCGAAAATTGGTGGGCCCGGTTGGGATCGAACCAACGACCAGCCGATTATGAGTCCCGAAAGAAGTCGTCCGACACAGTCGAGTGACGTCCAGCCGAATACAAAACGTCAGTAGACAAGTCCAACAGGTCCGCCGTCGTCCGGCCACCTCCACCCGATTGGCAGTCAAGATTGGCAGTCAACTTTGTCTACTCAGGACGGGCTCCGTAGCGCGTTACAGCTTTCAGGGAGTCTGGGGTTCTATATTCGCTCGGTAGGTGATCGTGCCTTTCACTATTACGTTTGCCCCGCAAGGGCCGTAGTTACGTCGGCCCTTGGGTGAACCCTCGTATCCCTGGCAGAACATCCACTGGTCTACTTCGGTCTTACGCTCTGCCTCGGCGGCCCGCAAGAGGTCACCAAGGTTGAATCCGCCGTTGTAGCAAAGCGGGTTCTTACAGTCGACATACTCGCTCGCGTTTTCCTTCGTATAGATCCGAACGTCCGGGCCGCCTAATGGGCTCTGGCCCTCAAAGGTGACTTCGATTCGGCAGTCCGCAATGTTGGGAAACGCCTGCTCAAACGTCCCCTTGGTTCGGAACGCCCACTTGGTGTTGGCGAAGACGTCCGACGCCTTTTGTCGCCTCTGAATCGGCATGGTTAGAACTCTACGGGGGCGACCGAGGGCGCGGGATAATGCCTTTTCGTGCGCGTCGATGCGCGCTGGGCGAATACAAACAGCCGGTTGCGACAGGTTCGATTCCTTGTCAGGCCGTCGCCGACAATGTGGGTATCCCGGATCATCCCCCGGACGAGGGAGGCACTCTACGACCGCGTAGACTGCCGCATGACGGCGCCGCTGGCGGGCCGTCGGGGGGGTTCTGTGATCAAGTCGCAGAAGGGCATTCGCTGGGGCTCGCCGGAGCATCCGTGGTCGGAGTGGTTCACCACTCCAGAAGGCAAGGAGTGGGCGCATACCAATGGTGTCGACAAGCCGATCACCGATCCGGTAATCCTTGCGCGAATCGCTGCCATCATCCGACCAGTTCTCCAAGAACCACCAGCTGAAAGCCGTGGCGGACGGGCAAGGCGGCCGGCACGTCAGGCCCCACCGTCCCTGTAAGGAGCAACCGCCACAGCAGCTCACTAGGCTGGTAGGCGGCGCAAGCGCGCGGTCATGTACAGGCCCGTTGTCAAAGCACCTACAAGCACAGCTGGCAGAGCCTGATTTCGGGGAAAGCCTCAGCGTCTGCGAGGGGCAGCCAACCCGCCGATCCCGCACCTCGGTACCTCAGCGATGGCTGAGGACATACGCTATGCGCGAGCGCTGGACAGCCCGGACCGACGTGGATGAGCCCTCTCCTCGTTGGAGCATGCGCTTACCCCTAAGGGCCCCTCGACTCGGAACGAAGTTTCGTAGTTAACGTCAGGATGGCGGGTGTTGCCACAAGAGCATGGCCTGTGCGACCGGCCCTATACCGCCGACGGTCCATTATTTGCCCGATGATGCGCTGCTGATGTCGACAACCCCGAAACCCGCCTCGGAGAGCGAGACGCACTCTGAGCACGCCGCGAGCTATCAAAGGCCGGAGGACCCGACACTCGCTCGACTCACGGCTTTCAGCGATGGGGTGTTCGCGTTCGCGATTACCCTGCTGATCCTTGCGATTCGCATCCCGCATCCCAACGACCCGGACGCCAATCAGGGCCTGCTCCAGCTCCTGACCCAGGAGTGGCGGAGCTATCTCGCCTACGTGATCAGCTTCATGCTCGTAGGCATCAACTGGGCGAACCACAGGGTGATGTTCTCGACCTTCGCCCGTGCCGACCATACGCTGATCTGGCTGAACCTCCTGTATCTGATGGTGGGGGTCGCGTTCATACCCGTCCCAACAGCGGTTCTCGGGGCTTGGCTGGGCAGCAGCACTTTCAACAACCAGGTTGTAGCCGTTGTCTTCTACGGAGCATCGGGCACGGTTGGCGGAGTGATCTTCATCCTCCTATGGTGGTATGGCGCATACGTCGCCAAGCTGACGGTGCCTGCGCTCACCACCGTTAAGCGCCGCGCTCACACGGTTACCTGGGCGCCGGCGCCTTTCGTCGTTGCCTTGCTTACGCTGATTGCCTTCGCCAGCCCACTGCTCGCCGTGGCCGGATTTCTGGCGATCATTGTTGTGTACGTTCTTCCCCTGGCGAGGTTGGTTCTGCTCGGCCAGCGTTGGCGCATGTCGCAATCCGCGAATCGCCCGAAGACCGGGCCCTAGGCTAGGCTTTGCGGTCTTCGGCAGTCCACGCCCACGACTTGCGCTCGGCGGGGTCGTCGGAGGACTGCTCTTCAAGAAACGCGAGGTCGTTCGCCGTAAGGACGTTCGATAGCTGCAGCCCTAGATGAGAAGCCGCAGCGGTCGGGTCAGATGGGAGCGCGTCGAGGCGGCGCGCCGGCAGGCTCGGCTCGCGCTGGGCAAGGACCCGGCCAGCGCTGACGATTACGGCCCTCGACCGAAAGCCGCACTCAGCGGCGCCGGCGCCAGCATTGGCCGGCGAGTGGGACGCTGCTGGCGGGTAGGTCAGTGAGCACCTTCGCCTAGGTCTTCGAGGTCCCCGGACAGGATTGCGGCGAGCAGCAGCTTGGCATCGTTCAACTCGTGCCAATCCCGCGCCCGAGACTCACGAACGGCCTGCATTTCGCGCTTGGATCCCCCGACGAAGAGCTGCCCCGGTGCCGTCAACTAGCGGTAACCCGCCTGGCAGTAGGCTATGGGGAAATACACATTTTCGGCTCATGGCGAGTTCCTGGATCGGGGCACTCGACTCCAACACGAACGATTAAAGGACGCGTAGAATTTATCTCGCATCGGGAGTGGCCGGCTATCGCCGGCCCGGCAACCTGGCCAGGACAGCCAAGGTGCCTTCCGCAGTTCGCGGGATGCGGTTCCAAAGAGGAGCAAGGAAAATGTCCAATAAGGCAGACCCTACCGATCCACGGTTCTGGGGGCTCCCGCTCACACTACCCGATCCCAGTGATCCGCGCTGCGGGGCAGAAGGGCTCCTGCAACCCGATCCCATGGTTGCTGAGCACACCCGCGTGGCGGCCGTGATGAACCCCGATCAGTTGGCCCGCGCCATTTTCGGGCCGTGGCCGTACAGCGCTCCATATCGCGCGGCCTGGCTCGGCCTACCGGACGAAGTCCAGAGGAAAGCACTTCAGCGAAAGCGCGCTACCAATGGCGACGAAAGCTGGTACGGAATCAGCTACGGCCAATGGCGCGGCACGGGGAGCATCGCGAGCTGGCAAGTTCAAAATCGGAAAAAACTACTTGAGACCAAGGCGCTTGTGAACAACATGGGGTGGCAGGCGTTTCTTTGCGGTGATCTGGCGCAAGCCAAATTCATGCAAGACGCTGAAGCCTTCCTGGCGCACGAAATCGTGGCGTTCGATCATCTGGCACCGGATGACCTCAACAGGCTTTGCCGGCTTCACCACGATGATCCCGGCCTGGTTTTTGTAACGGAACCGAACGCCCCGCAAATCCGCGCTTTTCGCCGGTCGACCGACCGCCCTGACCAACCGAAGCCTCCATTGGATCCCTCGTGACCGAGTCGCAGACGAACAAGACGACGATCTTGAGATCATCCTTGAAGGCACGCGAGCTCAGAGCGTTCGAGTATCTGTTTGAGGAGGATCTCAATAAGCTATACCGGCTCCATTGGGATGATCCCGGCCTAGTTTTCCTAACCAAGCCAGCCGCCTCACAAATCCGCCATGTCCGCCGGTCGCTCCAGTGCCATCGTCGATCGAGGTCTCGGTAGCACGTTTGACTGGTCCGCGATCCGCCGAATCAATCCGCAACCATCTTGAGGCAGCCCTCGACCTCCTCAAGCTGAATGAAGAGTTGGACCGGCTTATGAATCCGCGCCATACCGACCATGATCGGCACGTGTACCTGCCACGCAAGGTCGCCGACCAAATCGCTGCTGCTCGCCACGAGATCGAGGCGGCACTCGACGCCCTTGACTAGGTTCCGGGCGGCCCTGATGGCCGAACTTCACGATGAGCCTCGCGGTACCCTGCTACCGGCGGGAAAATAGCCTAGCCTTCGTCAGCCGATTCTTCGACGTGCGGACGCCTAGCCAACGTTTGGATCCTGTTAGCGACTTGGTCATAGTCTTCGGCAGCCTGATCGAGGGCCTGCTGAGTCGTCCTCATTGCATTTGTCGTATCAGCTGCCCATGCCAGATTCATGACAACACCTCCGCCCGGGTGATCATCTCCTGGCGTCCTGTGATCGGTCACACAACCAGGAACAGACTCCACAATTGAAACGACGATTTGGTCGACGGCCCTCTTGCCAGCAACGATCGCAGCAAAAATCGCTGGGGCCCAACGCGAATCCATCGGCCGAGCGACACTATCAATGATTTGCTGGGTCTGCTCAGCGCTCAGTTCGAGGTGCTTCATTAGGCGCTCAACCCGGGCGGCCGCAACTCGAAGGTCATAGATGGCCGCTGTGTCGTCTTCCGCCTCAATGTCGTCTTCCCCCTCGGAGAGCCATTCGAACAGAAGGTGGTCACAATTCGGCCCGTCCCACTCCTCGCTGTGCTCTATGTATGGCGCTGAACATATCGGACACAGTGCGCCCCAACGAATCTCGTCTTTTAGGCTCGCAAGTCCCATCAGTTCATCGGCCAGCTCGGACAAGGCGCTAATCCAACTAGCTCGGGCCTCCAAGGGTTCTTGCGCAAAGATGGCAAGCCGGCCACCGTCGGAGACGACCTTTGCGCCCGAAGGCAATGAGCCGGAGAGAAGATCAATCGGAACGATCTCCAGCTTCCCATTATTGGTGCGGAACACTAGGTCAACCGAAATTCCGCGACGGTAGTAGCGTTCCAAGTAATTGGTTCGGGACAGGAAGTATTGAGCTGGCGTCACCTCGTCGAAGCCTAGTTGTTCAAGGGCCGCCTCGAATGCCGTTGCTCCGTGAATGAGAGCCAGGATTGCGGCGGCGAGATCATCGTCCGGAGCCGACGCGACTTCTAATTGAAGCGGCTGCTCATTTAGGAATTTTGCGACCAAATGATCGCAACTGCCTGCTTCATCGATGCAGAACGGACAGATCAAAGACTCCTTTGCACTTCTTGTCTGGCCTGCGTATGCCTTGATTAGTTCTATGACTCGAGCCTCTTCGGCCAAATCGTGAACCGGAGGTGAGGGTATTTCAGTTATGAAGTACTTGTGACGCCCTGGTGGCGCCGGTGCCTGAGGGCTCTGGTGTTCTGAAGTCTCGCCGGATTCACTTGTCGGGTCGTCTCCCATAGTGCTAAACGTACCCTGAGATCAATTTGATGTGAAGTGGCGCGCGGCCTTAACTTCATCGACAGAAGTGGGAGCCAAGACAGCTCAGCCGTCTCCCCAGGGCTGGAAAACCGCCCTGATCAGGTTGCGTCGTCTCTCGCAATAGTCTCTGTCTGAAAAGACGATCCAGATCGCAGGCGCCGTGGGTGCAGGAGTGATCCTGGACCGAAGCTCACGTAACGCGAACCGCGGAGGTTGTCCTCCGCGCGGGCGTCCCGATAACGCTGTGTCAGGTTGCAGGCCTTGTCCGGGTGCCCTGTGTTTTCAAAAGGTGTACTGAATCGCTCAGAGCGTCCCTAAGCGTGTTTACTGGCGGCTGTGCGTGTCGCGGCAATGTGGGTAGTCGGGGCTTCGAGCGTGTTCCTAATCGCCATGTCGGTTTGGCTCCTGCTGACCGGACGTAAGCCTCCGGGCATTCTCGGACGCGGACTCACATCAGGGGATGACCAACGGTTGCATCGGGCTCCACCGATCTACTTCCGAGCGATGGGGACCTTGGTGGCATCGACTGCGCTAGTCGGCTTCTTCCTTGTTTGGGTGATTAGCGTGATGCCGCAACCGTCGCCCGGGACGTTGGAGGTCCTCGTCGCCGGGTTGTTGCTGCTGACGATGACTACGGGAGCGTCTTTGGCGTGGCTGACCTACCTGTCGGCCCGGCATCGGCTCTTTCGCTGGGACAAGCCATAGCTGAGCACCTCTAACCAGGGAGGCCGACCTGCACGGCAATGGCGTCCGGGTGCCCCGTATTTCCTTAAGGTGTACGAATACGCCGGACCCCGATCCCGAATACTGATGGAGTTATTGAACCCCACACGAGCTACACCGGGACGTGGGTCGATCCGACACCGTTCCTCGCCAACTCGACACTGTTCTCGCCTTGTTCGTCATCAAGCCCGCGAAGCCGGACATCGGCTTCATCGGCCCCAAGAAGCCGTAGCCATCCGGCGGTAGTGAGCCGGGCGGGGCACGCATGAGCACCACTGATTGGCTGGCAGCCGGTGCCCTGGTCGTGGCGGTCGCCGCCTTGATCGTGTCCGTGGTTTCAGCGATCTTCACGAAGGGGTCGACCCGTGCTGCCCAACAGGTCCTCTGAAATGCGCGGCTCGCCGCTCATTGGCGCAGACCAACAGCGAGTTGGGCCCTCAGCGCCGGAGGCAGGTAGAAAAGGAGGCGGCCCAGGTGGCCGCCTCCTCCCACTGATGCTCTAACTGCAGCTCACGTCGATGCGCATAAGGTGCGGAGACCCGTCGGTATTCACCGTGAACTGGGCCTCGACGTGCATTCTCAGGCTCTGGCCAGCGGCGTCGGTGCCGTCGAAGTTGAAGGTCGTGTGGAACAGGCCGTTCTGAAGGTTCATCGCGGCTCCAGTCCAGTCCACGACGTGGCCCTGAAAGGCGTCGCCTGCAAGAGGCCCGGCCGTCTGGAGAACCGTTCCCTGCCCTTCGAACGTGAATGTGAACCAATCACCGGTCGAGTTGGCGTTAAGGTGCTGGACGCCGTTGCCGGTGGCCGAGTAGACGGTCAAACCCGTGGACCCGCCGGCACACGTGACCGGAATGGCGGCGCTCACGGTAGTGATGTGAATGGCCCCCCAGCCGGCGGCTTGGGCCGGCGTCGACATCAGCGAGAGCGCGAGTACCGAAGCACCAACTGCGAGAAATTTCCTCATTGCCACCTCACCAAGCGCATGACTGACTTCATGTCACTTCCTCCTGAACTGATTCCGGACGGCGTCCGGTGGGCCCAAGCCTGAATCTGAGTCGACATGGCTCCAACGGTGCCTGCACGGCATTTTTTGCGGTACGAGCGCACGCCTCTGGGTGTGCTGGCCTACCCCGATTACGTTTTCGGACTGGTGCTGAGTGGCACCCAACCGGCTACGCACGCGCCGGTTCCCGGCGCCGAGCTCACGTCCATGACGCCGCCGAGCACGTCAAGGCGATCGCGGATGTTCTGCAGCCCGCCGCCCGACTTGGCGCGAGCCGCCCGCCTTCGCACCACACTCGGATAGATCCCCGTGTGGCGGATAGACTCCGCGGGCAAGGTTCCGCAGCGAATCGAGGGCATCGTCAAGCTCGGACTGCATTTCCTGCAAGAGTGGTTCGAGCGACCCTGGAGAAGCGCTAGCAGCAGCTCTCCGTCAGCTTGTCGTGACGATTGTTCCCGCGATCTTGTCGTGGATCGCCTGCTTCTGCGGATCCCAGAGCATCCAGAGCCATCCGAGCGCACCGACGAGGCCGAAGGTCAATGCGTACTCAAGGGTCCAGATGAACCCTCGCAGGGCGGCCTTGCCCATCGTCGGGTACTGGCCGGTCGCCA
>PLJM01000016.1 GCA_003139695.1 Candidatus Dormiibacterota bacterium
GAGACAGTTCGGTCCCTATCCGCCGTGGGCGCAGGAGACTTGAGGAGAGTTGACCCTAGTACGAGAGGACCGGGTTGAACGGCCCGCTAGTGTACCGGTTGTCACGCCAGTGGCAGCGCCGGGTAGCCATGGCCGGTTCTGATAAGCGCTGAAAGCATCTAAGTGCGAAGCAGACTCCAAGATAAGGTTTCCCACTGGGTTAACCAGGTAAGGGCCCTAGTAGACCACTAGGTTGATAGGCCGGGGGTGTAAGAGCAGCAATGCTTTGAGCTGACCGGTACTAATAGCCCGAGGGCTTGTTCACCTATAACTCACTCTTCAGTTGTTGAGGATGTGAGATCACGTCATACGGATCCAGCGCAGTGAAAACAGCTGGAGATTCTCATAGACCTAATTCGGTTGCTCGCTGGTTCCGCGCGTCCGCGCGGCGTGGCCGATATATTGCCAGGACTGCCACACACAGACACGGACCCGAGCCTTGACCTGCATTGGTCGGCGCACGCCCTGGAGTTGGCGCTGCAGGCGGACTACGCCACGAGCCCAAACCCGATGGTCGGCGCTGTCGTGCTCGACAGCTCCGGAACGCTTGTGGGCGAGGGCTTCCACCACCGGGCCGGCGATCCGCACGCCGAGCAGCAGGCGCTGACTGCCGCTGGCGACCGGGCGCTTGGCGGCACCCTGTACGTGAATCTCGAACCCTGTGCTTCTCACCGCAGTCCGTCGTGCGCCGACGCGATCATCGACGCAGGCCTGAGGCGAGTGGTGATCTCGATGCTCGACCCTGATCAGCGGGTCCGAGGCGCCGGGATTGCCAAGCTTCGGGCCGCTGGTATCGACACCGTCGTCGGCATCCATGAGGAGCGGGCGCTGCGGCTGAATGAGTTCTACGTCAAGCACCGCTTGACCGGCCGGCCCTTTGTCAGCGCCAAGTTCGCGATGAGCCTGGACGGTAAAATCGCGACGCGAAGCGGCGAATCTCGCTGGATCACGAGCGAAGAATCCCGGCTGCATGGGCACCGGCTCCGGCACATTCACGATGCAATCCTGGTGGGCGTCAACACGGTGATGGTCGACGACCCGCAGCTCACGACTCGCCTGGAGGGCGTCGCGGCGGCCCGTCAACCGCTACGCGTTGTCGTCGACTCTCAGCTGCGCCTCCGCATGTCCGCCAGGGTCGTCGGACCCAACACGCTCATCGCGGCCACCCGGGCCGGCCGCATGGGAGCAGCGGAGGTCGTTAAATTTCCTGCCACGACAGACGGCCGAGTTGCGTTACAACCGTTGCTTGATGAGCTCGGCCGCAGAGGCATCCTGAGTCTATTGGTAGAGGGGGGCAGCACGGTTCACGCATCGTTTGTCTCGGAAGGCCTGGTGGACAAGATCTACGCGTATGTCGCGCCAAGTCTCATCGGGGGTCGCGAAGCGCCGAGTCCTCTTGGGGGAACCGGAGTCGAGCACCTTGCCGAGGCTGTCCGATTGCGCGAGCTCGATGCGACCAGGCTCGGCGCCGACCTCCTGATAACTGGATACGTGGATGTTCACAGGGATAGTTAGCGCCGTCTCCAAGGTGGTCCAGGCCGATGGCAAACGCATCGGCATCGACCACGCGTCGATCGCACGACATTTGAAGATCGGCGGCAGCATCGCGGTCAATGGCTGCTGCCTGACTGTCGTCAAGAAAAAGGGTCGCGTCTTTTACATGGACGTCGTTCCAGAGACCCTGCGCCGCACCAATTTGGGCGCTCTCCAGGCTGGCACGGAGGTCAACCTGGAGTTGCCCCTCGGAGCGAGCTCAACACTTGACGGTCACCTGGTGCAGGGTCATGTCGACGCCACCGCCACGGTGAGGTCCGTGAAAAAGGTGGCCTCCGGGCGTGAGGTCACCATCCAGCTGCCGCCCGGGCTGGCCCGATTCGTGGCCGCCAAAGGCTCCATCGCGGTGGACGGGGTGAGCCTGACGGTTGCGACGGTGGACAAACCGCCCGGCACGTTCGGGGTGGCCTTGATTCCCCACACCCTCGCGGTGACCACCGCGGGGGGGTACCAGAAGGGCACGGTCGTGAACCTCGAGGCTGACATCGTCGCCCGCTACGTCGCCCGAAACCTCCGCCGGTAATATCTACCAGCGATGGCGTTGGCGACCGTTCCAGAGGCTCTTGCCGACTTCAAAGCCGGCAAGTTCGTCATCGTCGTGGACGATGAGGAGCGCGAGAACGAGGGAGACCTCGTGGTCGCCGCCGAACTGGTGACGCCCGAGCACATCAGCTTCATGACGCGCCACGGATCGGGCCTCGTGTGCATGCCGATCACGGCACGGCGACTGGACGAGCTTGGAATCGCCCCGATGGTGGAGCACAACACGAGCCGGCTGGGAACCGCTTTCAGCGTCAGCATCGACGCCAAGGACAGTGTCACGACTGGCGCGTCCGCCCACGACCGCGCCGCGACCATTCGCAAAGTGCTTGACCCCTCCGCCAGAACCAGCGACTTTTCGATGCCTGGGCACACGTTCCCGTTGCGCGCCGCCGAGGGCGGCGTGCTCACAAGGGCAGGGCAGACAGAGGCTGCAGTCGACCTCGCGACTCTCGCCGGTCTTTATCCGGCGGGCGTGATCACGGAGCTCATGAAGGCGGACGGGACGATGTCTCGAATGCCCGACCTCGACAGCTTTGCGCGCGAGCACGACATCAAGGTCATCACGGTGGAGCAGATGATCGCGTACAGGCGGAGGAACGAGAAGCTGGTCGCACGCCGCGTCGAGGCAGTGATACCGATCGGGGGCACTGAGCCCCGCGAGTGGAGGCTCTTCGCCTACGAGGACGTGCTCCGCCACGAGAATCACCTCGCTCTGGTGCTTGGTGAGATCGATCCCGACAAGCCAGTGTTGCTCAGGGCACATTCCGAGTGCCTGACCGGAGACATCTTCGGCAGCCTTCGCTGCGACTGTGGCGCTCAGCTGCATGCGGCGATGGAGATGATCGCGGCCGACGGCGCAGGGGTCATCCTTTATATCCGTCACCAGGAAGGTCGTGGGATCGGCCTGTTGGACAAGCTGCATGCCTATAACCTCCAGGACCGCGGCCTGGACACCGTTGAGGCGAACGAGGCGCTTGGACATCCTGCCGACAAACGCGACTACGGGATCGGTAGCCAGATCCTCTACGACCTTGGCGTGCGCAAGATCAGGCTGCTGACCAACAACCCCAAGAAGATTTACGGGCTGGAGGGTTTCGGCCTCGAGGTGACGGAGCGGGTGCCCATTCGTATTGCGGCGAACCCACACAACGAACGCTACCTCAAGACCAAAAAAGACAAGCTCGGACATCTCCTCTAGCAATGGGGGAGAAGGGCGCCACGCCCGACCTGAGCGGAAGCGACCTTCGAATCGCGGTCGTCGTCGCGCGTTTCAACGAGGACGTAACCAGGCGTCTTCTTCGAGGCGCGTTAGGGGCTCTCAAGGAGCACGGCATTGACGATCCCGACGTGCTCTGGGTCCCGGGGTCGCTGGAGCTGCCGGTCACCGCTCTGGCGTTGGCTGAACGCGGCAATCACGACGCGATCGTGTGCCTGGGCTGCGTGGTCCGCGGAGAGACGTATCACTTCGAAGTGGTAGCGAATCAAGCGGCGGCCGGGATCATGCAGGTGCAGCTCGACACGGGCGTGCCCGTGGCTTTCGGAGTGCTGACGACCGAAGACAAGGAGCAGGCGATGGCACGCTCAGGTCCAAAGAACAACAAGGGAGCGGAAGCGGCCGAGGCCGCCATCGAAATGGCAAACCTGATGCGCGAGATCCAGGGCTAGGCCCTTACGCCTGCCTTCACAGCCCCCAGCTGAACTTCTTGACCGGCGTCAGCCGGGCACGCTCCGGACCGATGAGCTCCGCCCTGCCCTGGATCGTCACCCCACGCTTCGGCCCCATCGCATCGACCACGAGCGCGGCACGCGGCTCATGTCCCAGGTTTCTCAGCTTCACCCCATCGACATCGAACTCGAACGCGCCATCCTCCCCAAGCGCATACATCACAGGCACCACGTGCGGCCACCCCGACGGCCCCAGCGTGGCCAACCGCGCGACGCGTTGCGACCGCAGGAACTCGAGCTCGCCCGCCGTGAACTGCATCCCACCCATCCTAGCCCGAGACGCTCCAAACTCCGACCCAACTAGACTGCTAAAAAGGACATGGCGAAGACCAGCACGCGCGGCATAGGCACCATCCGCGGCTACACGATCCTGCGCAAAGAGCGCCTCGACCGGCTGGAGGGCTCCTACCTGGAGCTCGAGCACGAACGCACCGGCGCCCGCCACCTCCACGTCGAGTGCCCCGACGACAACAACTCCTTCGCCGTCTTCTTCCCCACGGTCCCCATGGACTCCACGGGAGTCGCCCACATCCTCGAGCACGTGGTCCTCGCAGGCTCCCAAAAGTTCCCGGTCCACGACCCCTTCTTCAGCATGACCCGCCGCTCCCTCGCCACCTTTATGAACGCCTTCACCAGCGCCGACTGGACCATGTACCCCTTCAGCTCCCGCAACGAAAAGGACTTCAAGAACCTCCTGGAGGTCTACCTCGACGCCACGTTCTTTCCACGCCTCGACGAGGACTCCTTCAAGCAGGAAGGCATCCGCTTCGAGTTCGAGGACGCCGCAGACGCCAACAGCGGCCTGCGCTACAAGGGCGTCGTCTACAACGAGATGAAGGGCGCCCTCGCCGGCCCGCAGGCTGCCGTCCAGAAGATCCTGGGCCAGGCCCTATTTCCGGGCCTCACCTATTCCTACATCTCGGGCGGGGACCCCGAGCACATTCCCGAGCTCACCTGGGAGCGGCTGCGCCAATTCCACGCCGTCCACTACCACCCGAGCAACGCCTACTTCTACACGTACGGCGATCAGAACCTCGAGGAGACCCTCGCTGCAATCGAGGAAAACGCGCTCAAGCACTTCGAGAGAATCGAGGTCGACACCTCCATCCCCGACGTCAAGCGTTTCAAGAAACCCGTCAAGGCCTCCGAGCCGTATCCCGCCACCAAAGGCGAGGACCTCTCACGCAAAGCCCAGGCCCTGGTTGCATGGGTGACGGTCCGCACTGGCGACTCCTTCCAGTTGCTCGCCATGAAAGTACTGGCGGAGGTCCTACTCGGCAACGCAGCATCACCTCTCAGAAAAGCCCTCATCGACTCGAAGCTGGGCACGGCGATGGCCGACGGCAGCGGCTTGCAGGACGACTACCGAGAAACGGTGTTTGGCGCAGGGCTGAAAGACATCGCGCAAGAGGACGCAGAAAAAGTCGAGCGCGTCGTGCTCGAAACACTCGGGCGGCTAGTCAAGGACGGTGTCGACCAAACCCAGGTCGACGCCGCCATCCACCACCTCGAGTTCGAAAAGCGCGAGCGGTCCAACGCCGGCTTCCCATACTCCCTGAAGGTCCTCTTTGCCGCTCTCGCTCCTTACTACTACGGCGGCGATCCCTACGACGCCTTGAACTTCGATGCGGACCTCGAGCGCCTCGAGCGCGATCGTAAGGAGGGCCGCTTCTTCGAAAACCTCATCAAGGCCGAGCTGCTCGATAACGCGCATCGCGGCCTGCTCACCGTCGTCCCGGACGCGGAGCTCGAAGAGAAGAAGCGGGCGACGGAGCTCGAGCACCTGGCAAAACTCGAAGCGAGCCTCACCGAAGCCGACAAGGCGCGAATCGTCGCCGAGGCCCTTCGGCTCAAGCAAGAGCAGGACGCGAAGCAAGACCTCTCGACCCTGCCAACGCTGGAGCTGACGGACATCCCGATGAAGTTCGAAGACGTTCCCAGCCGCGAGGCCAAACTGGGCGCGGCGCAGGTGGAGTTCTTCCCGCTGCCGACCAACGGCGTCACCTACATCGACATCCGATCCGACTTCTCAGCGCTCACGCCCGAGGAAAAGGACCTGCTTCCGCTCTTCGGTCGCGTCCTCACCCAGGTCGGCGCCGCCGGCCAGGATTACGTCGAGATCGCAAAGCGGATCGCCTCGTACACGGGCGGCATCGGCGCGGCCGCCCAGGTCCAACCCCTGGCAGGGCAGGAGGACTACCTGCAGTCGTTCATGGTCTCTGGCAAAGCCCTCGACCGCAACGCCAGGCACTTCATCGACCTGATCACCGACTTGACCGCACACCTGGAGATCGAGACAGGAAGGCTGCACGAGATAATCGCCGAAACCGCGACCCGGCTCGAGAGCTCGATCGCCGGCCTCGGGTTCCAGTTCGCGATCCTCCTCGCCCAATCGAAGCTGAACTCCGAAGGCGCCTTGAACGACCGCCTCCAGGGCATCGGCATGCTGCACGTCATGCGCGACCTGGCCAAGCTCGACGACAACGGGCTGCACGCGCTCGTTAAAAAGCTCGACGCAATCAGAACCAAGCTGTTCCGAAGCGATTCGATCACAGTGGTGGTGACGTGCGAGGACTCGATGATCGAGACCCTCAAGGACCACCTCGCAGACTTCGTCGCCGCGCTGCCAGGGGGTTCCAGCAGTAATGGAGTCCCCGTCAAGCCACCCCCACTGGACCCGGTCCGCGAAGCAAGGACGGCGCCGTTGCCCGTCGCGTTCAACGTCCGCACCTTCAAGACGGTCCGCTATCAGCATCCCGACGCTCCAGTCCTCCTCGTGCTCGCCAACTACATCCGCGACACCTTCCTGCACAAGGAGCTCCGCGAGAAAGGTGGCGCCTACGGCGCATACGCTCAGGCCAACACGGGTGGCGGCAACTTCTACCTCGGCTCCTACCGCGACCCGAACATCATCAGGACGTACGACACATACGACCGGGCGGTGAGGTGGGTGATCGACAGCGAAATCGATCCCGAAGCGTTGAAGGAAGCGATCCTGGGCGCGTGCGGGGACGTCGATCCCCTCGAATCGCCGGACATCAAGGGCCGGCGCGAAGCCATCAACCGTATGACCGGCTATACGCGTGCCGAACGCGAAAAGTTCAAGCAGCGCCTCCTCAAAGCAACCGCGGCCGACCTCCAGCGGGTGGCGAAGGCCTATCTCGACGAGCCGAGGCCCATCCAGGCGACCGTCGCGGGCGAAGACCTCATTGAAGCAGCCCGCAAAGAGCGCCCCGACCTGTTCGAGGTGGTGGCCCCGGTCTAATTCGACGTCAAAGCTAGAATCCCCCCAATGAGATTCTGGCGCCGGGATTATTTCTTGCCGCTGGCCCTCGTAGTGATCGGGGCCTTCTTCCTGCTTCGGAACCTCAACCTGCTCAATTGGCTTGACGGTAAATACGTCTGGCCGGTCGTCCTCATCATCCTCGGCGTCTGGCTGATAGCCCGCCGGACGCGCGTCTGAGGCCGAGACTGATGCGCCGCCACTACCGCAGCTTCTTCTGGCCGGTCGTCCTGATCTTCATCGGCGTCATGGCCCTGCTGCTCGACCTCAAAGTGATCTCGACGGACCGACTCTACCGCCTCGCAGATCTATGGCCGCTCATCCTCATCGTGATCGGCCTCGAGCTCATCGCCCGCCGCACGCTGCAAGGCGCGGCGGTCGACATCGCGGCAGTCCTCATCCTGTTGATCGCCGGTGTCGGCGCCATCGCCTACGTCGCGGCGGGATCAGCGATCCCCGGCGGCACCCACACGCTCACCACTTCTGACTCCGTTGGAGCGCTGAACGCGGCGAGCCTCGACGTCGAAGTCGGCGCGGCGGACTTGACCGTCGTCGGGGACGCATCTATGGGAGCCGACCTTTATAGAGCGGTGATCACCTACTCAGGCCCGAAGCCGGACGTGACGCTGGACAAGTCGACCGGCGGGCTCCGGATCACCCAGCAGGGCGAGTTCGGCATTTTCGGCAGCAATCATCTATCCGTCGACCTGCACATCAACCCTTCGGTGACCTGGAGCTTCAGCCTCAACAGCGGAGCCACCAACGCCACGCTCAAGCTGACCGGCGTCCAGGTCACCTCCATCGAGGCGAACACCGGAGCCATTCGACTCGATGTAACGCTCGGGCCGCCCAAAGGCATAGTGCCGATCAGGGTCAACGCCGGCGCCCCGACCGTGCGCGTGCACCGGCCAAGCGGCATCGACGTGTCGGTCCAGGTTTCAGGCGGAGCAGTCAACCTGACGGCGGACGGACACCATACCGCCGCGATCGGCAGCACCAGGTGGCAATCGGACGGCTACGCCAACGCCACCGACGCCTATTCGATAGACGTCAACGGCGGCGCCTGCAACGTAAGCGTCGACGCCAACGTCCCAGCCGCCGGATAAGGGTCAACCGGTCGGCAGGCCAAGCCTCCTGTCGAGAGCGGCGGCCCGCGCGGCGTAGGTTGATCGCGTCTCCGAACTCACCGCCTCGCGCAAGCCGCTGGCGGCAACGCCCAACATCGCCTCGAGCTCGCCATCGAGCACGCCGGCCACCTTGAGCACCGGGATCAGCGCAGCCGCCCTCTCCGCGCCGGCCAGCAGAGCGACCTGGTCGGTGCCCAACGCCGCCAGCCCTTCGGCCTCACGGCGAAGCCGCCTGGCGAGGGCCACATGCTCGTTGTCCCCACGCTCGAAGCACCGCGCTGCGCCGGCACGCGCAGCGGCCGCGGCCAGTCGTGCCTCCAGCAACCGCCCGCCTGCGGCACCATTCGCCACCACTGCAGGGCACAGGCCGACCACGTGCTGGGAAGCGATCGAGACGCCTCGATGCTCCAGCTCGGCGATCACCATCGCCGGCGTCGTCTCGCCGAGCCGGAACAGGTTCATTGAAAGTTGCACGCGCCCTCCGCTCAGCTCGAACACCAGAGCGTGCACGCCTCGCATCCCTCCGCCCGACTCGCGAATGGACCGAGCCAGAGCACGGGCGGCGGTAACGTCGATGCCGTGCAGGATCACATTGAACGCGACAAGCTTGGGACGGGCGCCCAGGCAAACGGCACCCGCGGTTGGGTGGAGGTCGGGCCCGCCGAGGTCGAATCGCCCGCGCCCCCCACGGATGTCGGCGAGGCTCTGACCACGGCCGTAGAAGTACACCGGCACCTTGAGCTCGCTCCAGATGCGCTCCCCCAGCGCGACGGCCAACTCCTGGCAGCGGCTCAAGGGCGTCGAGTCGAGCGGCACGATGGGCACGACATCGGCGGCGCCAACCCTCGGGTGCACGCCGCGATGCGACCGCACATCGATCAGCTCGACCGCCGCCCGAACTGACGCCATCAGAGCCTCCACCAGCTGGGGACCGAAGCCGGCAATCGAAACGACCGTGCGGTTGTGGTCGATATCCGCGTCCACGTCAAGCAGGTGCGCGGCGCGAGCGGCATCCACGATGGAGTCGATCGCAGAGCGATCCCGGCCCTCTGAGAAGTTTGGGACTGACTCGAAAAGGCTTTCGCCGGCCGTATTCACCGCCCTGCTAGCGTAAGTAGTCAGTGTCAGGTCCCGTTGCGCTCGTGTACGGCGACGAGCTCATGAAGCATCACCTTTCGGATCAGCACCCGCTCCAGCCGATTCGCGTGAAGCTCACGATGGACCTGATCAAGTCGACAGGGCTCATCGACCACTGCCACATCTTGCCGCCGAGGCGCGCCACGATCAAAGAGCTCGAGCTCGTCCACTCGCCCGAGTACGTGGACCTCGTGCGCAAGCTCAGCGACCCCGCCGAGCGAACGCGAGTCGATCCGGACAGGATCGAGGCGGCGGGTTTCGGCTCCGCCGACAACCCGATCTCGGATGAGCTTCACGAAGGCGCCGCGCTGGTGGCGGGCGCGAGCCTGGTCGCGGCTGAGGCGATCGAGAGCGGAGCGGCGCTGCACACCTTCAGCCCCGCTGGCGGGCTGCACCACGCGCACAGGTCACGCGCCTCGGGTTTCTGCACCTACGACGACCCTGCGATCGCCTGCCGATGGCTAAAGGATCGGGGTCACCGCGTCGCATACGTCGACGTCGACGTGCACCACGGCGACGGCGTCGAGGGCATCTTCTATGACGATCCCGATGTGCTCACCATCAGCCTGCACGAGAGCGGTCGTCACCTGTTTCCAGGCACCGGCTTCCCCGAGGACAGCGGCGTCGGGCCCGGCCGCGGATTCGCAGCCAACCTGCCCTTCGAACCCTTCACGTGGGATGAGCCATGGCTGGAAGCCTTCGAGAAGGTGGTGCCGCCGCTCCTTCGCAAGTTCAAGCCGACGGTTCTCGTCACGCAGGACGGTTGCGATACGCACTACCTCGATCCGCTCGCTCACCTCGCCGCCACGACTCGCATCTGGCCGCGTGTCGGCAGCGTGTTCCACGAGCTCGCCCACGAGCTGTGCGATGGGCGCTGGCTGGCGCTGGGGGGTGGAGGCTACGCGATCTACGAGGTGGTGCCGCGCGCATGGACGCTGTTCTTCGCCGAGATGGTCGAACGCCCGGACCTCGCAGCTGATATCAACGACCCGTCCAGCGTGATTCCACAGGAAGCGGCCCAGGACCGCGTCTGGACCAAGCTGCGCAAGGACCTACATCTCCTGGGCGAGGTGCACGGAATCGACTTCGGCTAGGCGAACCTAAGCGCCCCGCGCAAAGCGAAGCGCTGCCATCGCGACAAACTGCAGCGGTAGCGCGCTCCCGAAAGTCGCTCCGACTGCGGGTGTGACCCACGCGATGCCCGGGCCGTGGCGGGAGGACAGCGCGAGCATATAGGCGGCGGACCCCCCCAGCACCAGGACCTGCCAGACGATCGCGATGCTTATCCATCGGATGAAGGCCGGCCGCGCCTTTTCCACGTCATGCGCCCGCAGCGGCTCGCGGAGAAAGCGGTGGTAGAGCCCGTACTGAATGGCGGCTGCAACCAGGAAAGCTGCAGCGCCAACCGCCAGGTAGGTGCTGTCGCTCAGCGCTCTCCTACGCGGAGTAGGAGCGGAGGCAGCGCGTGCAAACACGCGCTCGAACCTGGCGCCCGCCCACCGTCACCCGCCCCATCTGCAGGTTAGGCATGAACCGGCGGTTGACGCGATTCTTCGCGTGACTGACGTGGTGTCCGTACTGCGGCTCTTTGCCGCATATCGCGCAACGCTTGGCCATGAGGCACCTTCCGAATTGGGATTACAGATCAGCAGTACCAGCGCCGGAACTGACGGTTCCGGACACCGAATTGTACCATGGGCACTCCATGAGCTCGAAGACCCCGACTGCGCTTGGCGAAGCTCGCCAGTGGGGCCGTGTGGAGGTCTTTCCGTCGGCTGTGGCCGCCATCGCCGGCCACGCCGCCCTTGGCTGCTACGGCATCACGGGCATGGCGGCGCGCGGCCTGCGCGACGGGGTGGCCGAGCTGCTCCACCGCGGCAGCGAGGACCGTGGCGTGGAGGTCGTCGAAGCCGAAGGCGGTCTGGCCATCGACGTGTACGTGATCGTCCAATACGGCATCCGCATCTCGGAAGTCGCCCACAACCTGCAAGAGGCCGTCAAGTTCGCTGTGGAACGCTCGGTCAACGTGCCGGTCGTGGAGGTCAATGTCAACGTGCAAGGCGTCAGGGAAGAGCGGCGCTGAGCCATGGCTTCTAATCGGCCCGTCGGGGTGGACGGACCCCTTTTCAAGCAGGCCCTGCTGGGCAGCCTGAGCTGGCTGGCGGCCAACCACGAGGAGGCCAACCGGCTCAACGTGTTTCCGGTCCCCGATGGCGACACCGGCACCAACATGCTCTTGACGCTTCAGTCGGCGGTCGAGGACATCAAGGACTCGAACGCGGCCGAGGTGAGCAAGATCGCGAAGCTCGCATCGCACGGTAGCCTGATGGGCGCCCGCGGCAACTCGGGCGTCATCCTGTCGCAGATCTTCAGAGGGTTTGCTCGCGCCGTCGAGGGCAAGAGCTCGCTGACGCCCCGGGAGCTCGCTGCCGCCTTCGAGGAGGCTGCGAACGCCGCCTACCGGGCCGTCAACAAGCCGACCGAGGGCACGATCCTGACGGTCGCGCGCGAGGCGGGTCGTGCCGCCACCGCGGCCGCCGCCAGCCCTGACGCCACGGTGCCGAGCGTCATCGCTGCAGCCGCGACTGGTGCCCGCGACGCAGTCTTGAAGACCCCCAGCCAGCTGCAGATCCTCCGCGAGGCCGGCGTGGTCGACGCGGGCGGCTTCGGCCTGCAGGTGATCCTCGAGGGGATGCTCAAGACGGTCGAGGAGTCGGCGTTCCTCGCCTCGACCACCCAGACGAGCACCAAGCCACAGCCGTCGCAGGTTGCGTTCGAGCTTCCGGAGGGTGGGTGGGGCTACTGCACGGAGTTCTTGATCGAAGGCAACGGCCTGGACCTCGACGTCATTCGAAATCAGATCGAGTCGCTTGGCAACTCCGTGCTTGTCGTCGGAGAGCCAGAGCTCGTCAAGGTGCACGTCCACACCGACGATCCCACCCGCGTGATCACGCTGGCCGGAGGCTACGGCAAGCTGCTGAAGCTGAACGTCGGCGACATGTCGACGCAGCACAAGCGAATCATCGAAGGCGGCCGTGGTGCCGCGAAGCCTCCACGACCAAATGGCGCAGGCGTTGTCGCGGTCGTTGCGGGCAACGGCCTGGTGGAGATTTTTCGCGGCCTGGGTGTCGATGCGATTGTTGAAGGCGGGCAGTCCATGAACCCGAGCACGCAGGACATGCTCATCGCGATCGAGGCGCTCCCATACCAGGAGGTCATTCTTCTGCCCAACAATCGCAACGTCGTTCTTGCCGCCAAGCAGGTGACCGGGCTAACTCAAAAGAAGGTCTACATCGTCGAGACCCACAGCGTGCCGCAGGGCGTGGCCGCTGTCGTCGCGTTTCGCCCCGATCGAACCGGCGCCGAGAACGCGGCGACGATGAAGGGCGAGGCCGAACGGGTGCAGACGATCGAGGTGACGCACGCGGTCCGCGATACCCGCTCCAACGGCCTGAAGGTCAAGAAGGGCGACGTGATCGGGCTCATCAACGACAAGCTCGAGTTTGCCGGCGGCGACTACGCGGACGTCGTCAACAAGGCGCTGGGCAAGCTCGGCCCCGATTCCTACGAGCTCGTGACCGTGTACAGGGGCGAGGGCGCCAGCGACGATGAGCTCGCGAGCCTGCAGTCCTCGATCCAATCGAGCTTCCCCGGTCTCGAGGTTGAGGTGCAGCAGGGCGGCCAGCAGCATTACCCGTTCATCCTGTCGGTCGAGTAAGCGACGCTGAAGCGCCGGGTGCGCGCAGGGCACATTTGAGAAGCTTCGCGGTGGTCACCGACTCCACCGCCGACCTACCGAAAGAGTGGCGCGAGCGCTACGACATCGAGGTCGTGCCGCTGAAGGTTCTGTTCGGCACCGAGACCTTCCGCGACGGCGTCGACATCGACAACGAGGAGTTCTTCCGCAGGCTCTCGACGGCGACGAAGCTGCCCACCACATCAGCCCCTTCCCCAGGCGAGTTCGCCGAAGTCTACGAGCGATTGGCGAAGGATCACGATGGCTGCATCTCGATCCACATCGGCGCTCAGCTTTCCGCCACAGCGGAGGCGGCGCGGGTCGGCGCTCAATCGGTCGAGGGATTCAAGGTGAACGTCATCGACAGCGAGACCGTGACGTTCCCCATGGCTTTCCTGTGCCGGATCGCAGCGCAATGCGAGAGCCTGGATCAGGCGACCGAGGCTGTGACGCAGCGCGTGCCGAAATGCATGGTGCTCGCGCTGTTGGACACGCTCAAGTACCTCGAGATGGGCGGGAGGATGAGCCGCGCGGCGGCCGTGGTCGGCACGATGCTCAATGTCAAACCGCTGCTGCTCGTCGCGGATCGCGAGATCAAGCCTGTGGAGCGGGTTCGCACGCGGTCGCGCGCGATACCGCGGATGGTGGAGTTCTTCCGTAACGACCTGCCTGTAGAGCACGTGGCTGTGGTCCACGCACAAGCCGCCGACGAGGCCGAGGAGATCGCCGCAGGGCTGCGCAAAGAGCTCCCTGATTTCGAGATCACCATCGGCCAGATCGGCTCGGTGCTGGGCACGCACACAGGACCGAAGGCCCTGGGCCTCGTCTACATCAAGAAGTAGCGAGCTTTACGTTGCGGCCCGGCAGTGGCCATACGCGGAACACCGGGGGCGTCATCGCGACCACGCGCGGCAGAGTACGCACCGCAAACCGATAGGCACGTTGCCGGCCGGCGCCCCAGGCGAGGCCGTACGACTCGCGTAGGACGGGAGGCAGCAAACCGGCGGTGATCACCTCCATCGGAATCATCGCTGGACCTGGCAGCAATCGCGTGGGCGGCCTCAGAACCAACTTTGCGAGCCCGAGTGCCCTGTCGTCGATGCGCAGCCCGCTCTCCAGCATGTCGTGCAGGTAGGACTCGAAATCCAGCAGCGTCGTGGGAAACCGATCTGGGGGAATGCCCAGCAGCTCGCCCAGCAGCTTGAACTCCTGGTAGAAGTCCTCGCGCTCTCGCGGAAGGAGCGGCCTGACGAAAGTCTCGTAGGTGACTAAAGACGTGTCCATCAACGTCGCGTGCACCCACAGCAGCAGGTCTGGATCCAGCGCCCGATAATCGCGACCCTTCACGCGCGCGTGGACCTGGTTGACCCCCCGGGCCGCCGCCAGCGCCGTCTCGCGATCGCCGAACACGATCGCCATGGTCATGAGGATCGTCCTGCGCAACCGACGGAGCGGGTGCGCGCGGAAGTCCGAATGCTCATCCACCCCCGCTGCCACCTTGGGATGGGCGAGCTGCATGAGCAGCGCCCTGCCGCCGCCGAGGAAAAGCACGTTCTCACGGTTGACCCGGCGGGTGATCGAATCCTCGCTGTAAAGGCCGGGCTTCATCGCCCCATTAAACCGCTATAAGCTCTGAAGAGAGATGTACGCGCAGCTGCTCACCTTCGGCGCGGCGTTCCTGGGCTCGGCCGTCGAGTCGGTCGAGGCGCTCACGATCGTGCTCGCCGTCGGCCTCACACGAGGCTGGCGATCTCCGCTTTACGGCACGGTCGTGGCCCTGGTCGCGCTCGCCATCCTCGTCCTGGTCTTCGGCCAGCTCATCGTGACCCGTGTCCCCGAGCTGACGCTGAAGCTCATCATCGGCACCCTGATCGTTCTCTTCGGCCTGCGCTGGCTGCACAAGGCCATCCTTCGATCCGCCGGCGTCATCGCCATGCATGACGAGAACAAGTCCTACGAGGAGACGCTCAAGGAGCTTCACGGAAGCGTGCTCCGCCAGGATTGGGTCGCGTTCGTCATCGCGCTGAAAGGCGTCTTCCTCGAGGGCATGGAGGTCGTCTTCATCGTCGTGGCCGTCGGCGGGACCAGTGGCAGCGGCGGGCTGCCGATCGCCGTCGCCGGAGGTTTGCTGGCGATGATCGTGATCGCCGTCACCGGTGTGATTGTTCGCAAGCCTCTCGCACAGGTGCCTGAGAACACGCTGAAGTACGCGGTCGGCGTCGTCCTCGCCAGCATCGGGACCTTCTGGGCCGCGGAGGGCATGGGAGCCACCTGGCCCCTGGACCTCGCCTCCGTCCTGGGCCTCGCCGCGATCTACTTCGGAGCGTCACGGGTGGCCGTGATGATGATTCGCAGGCGCAAGCCGGTGATGGCATGAGGTTCCTCCGCGCCGCTGTTGCCGAGGTGATCGGCCTCTTCGTCGGCGATTGGGCGCAGACCGGGGTAAGCGTCGGGATCCTCGGAATCGGCTGGTTCGTGCTCAGCCGCATCCACGTGGCCGGCATTGCGTTCTTGATTGCAATCGCGCTCGCGGCTCAGATCGTCTACGCGACGACCCTCGAGGCGCGCGAGCGTGCCGGACGAAGCTGACCCCAGCACAGCCACTTAGGGCGTCGGCCGGACTCGGTTCTCCGGTCACCGAGCTACCCAAGGTCGGGCCGGTTGACGCGGCGAGGCTCGCCAAGCTCGGCGTGCTCACGGTTCGCGATCTCCTCATGCACCTGCCCTTCGGTTGGGACCAATACGGAGAGCCGACAGCAGTCTCGCAGCTGATCGACGGCAAGCAGGCGACCGTGGTCGGAACCATCGCATCGATCGCCGCGAAGCGCTCGATGAGGAAAAAGCTGCAGCTCACCGAAGCGACATTGAAGGACGACGCTGGCGGCGTCCTCAGGTTGGTGTGGTTCCATCAGCCGTACCTGGTCAACCAGCTGCACCAGGGCGATCGGATCGCCGTGGCCGGGATGGTGAAGGGAAGGTACGGCGTCCACGAGATGAGCAACCCGCTCCAGGAGAAGATCGACGGCGGGGGACCCAAGCGAATTCGTGACCTCATGCCCAGGTACCACCTGGTGCAGGGCCTGTCATCGAAGAAGGTCGCGGCCTGGATCGATTCGGTGATCGGGCTGGCGGGCGAGCTGGAGGACGTGCTGTCCGACGACGTGCGCGAAAGGCACCATCTGCTCCCGGTCGCCGAAGCGGTCCGGATGGGCCATCAACCCGACAACCAGCTCGAGTGGAAGATGGCGCGTCACCGGATGGCTTTCGCAGAGCTGTTCGAGCTCCAGGCCACCTTCGCCTTGATGCGAGCCGGCCTCGCCGCGGAACCCGCCGAGCCGATCCCCTACCGCCAGGAGGTCATCGAGGCGTTCAAGACCGGGCTGGGCTTTGAGCTCACGAAAGCGCAGCGGCGCTCCACCTGGGAGGCGTTCAAGGACATGGATCGCCACGAGCCGATGAACCGGCTTCTCAACGGCGATGTCGGCTCTGGCAAGACGGCGGTCGCAGCGGCGTGCGCTGCGATGGCGCATGCGGCCGGCTTTCAAACGGTGGTGATGGCGCCGACCGAGATCCTCGCGCGCCAGCACCTGCACAAATTTCGCGCCTATCTCGAGGACAGCTTTCCCGGCCTGGCCGTCGAGCTGCTGGTCAGCGGCCAGAGCGCGGCGGAGCGCCGGCGTGTCAAGTCCGCCGCGGCGTCGGGCCAATGCGCCCTCGTGGTCGGCACCCACGCCTTGATTGAGGAGGACGTTGAGCTCGCCAACCTCGGCCTTGCGATCGTGGACGAGCAGCACCGATTCGGCACCCGACAGCGTGAGCTCTTGCGCCAGAAGGGCCGCGGCCGCCCGCACTTCATGGCCATGACCGCCACGCCGATCCCGCGCACGCTCGCGCTCGCGTTGTATGGGGAGATGTCGGTTTCGGTGATCGACGAGCTGCCCCCGGGCCGCTCGCCTGTCCAGACGGAGGTCGTGGCGCCGGACGGCCGGCGGCGCGCTTACGAGCTGGTGCGCGAGCAGGTGCGCCTCGGTCGCCAGGCCTTTGTCATCTGCCCGCTCATCGAGGAATCCGAGGTGTTGGTGGCGCGGTCTGCGACCGCCGAGTTCGAACGGCTCAAGGCAGACGTCTTCCCCGACCTGCAGGTGGGGCTGGTGCACGGGCGATTGAAGAACAAGGACGAGGTGATGAGTGCGTTCGTCAAGGGCGATATCCAGGTCCTGGTCGCGACGGCGGTCGTCGAGGTGGGCGTCGATGTGCCCAACGCGACGGTGATGATGATCGAGGGCGCAGAGCGTTTCGGGCTGGCCCAGCTCCACCAGTTTCGGGGACGTGTTGGCCGCGGCGCCGGCCAGAGTCACTGCTTGCTCTTGTCGGACGATCCATCGGAGCCGACGCTGGAACGCCTGAGCCTGCTGACGCGAATCCGCGACGGGTTCAGGCTGGCGGAGGAGGACATGCGCATCCGGGGCATGGGGGAGCTGATGGGGCCGCGACAGCACGGCATGTCCGACGTCGCGATGCAGGCGCTGGAGCAGCCTGAGTTGCTTAGCGACGTGCGTGAGGAAGCGGAGCGCGTGCTCGAGTCGGACCCCGGCTTCGCGAATCACCCGGTGCTCAAGGCTGCCGTCGCCAACCGCCTCGACCAAACCTCGATCAGCTAAATTGGCCTCGTGCCTGAATCGCCATTTGTCGTCGAGCTGACCCGCGATCTGATCCAGCTCGACACCACCAACCCACCAGGCCACGAGGACATCGCGGTCGAGCTCATCGAGCGGGTGCTCGATGAGGCCGGCATCTCGAGCCAGCGTTACGAGAATGCCCGCGGCCGCTCCAACCTCGTGGCGCGGTTGAAGGGTAGGGGCGAGGCTCCTCCGTTCCTGCTCCAGGGCCACGTCGACGTCGTGACCACCGTCAACCAGGAGTGGGCGCACAAGCCGTTTGGTGGAGAGATCGTCGAAGGTTACCTGTGGGGCAGAGGCGCGCTCGATATGAAAGGTGGCGTGGCCATGATGGTCAACGCCGTGCTCCAGGCAAAAGCGAAGGGCGGCGCCCCGGGCGACCTCATCCTCGCGGTCCTCGCGGACGAAGAGGCGGGAGGCAACCAGGGCGCGAAATTTCTTGTCGACAAGCATCCGGATCTTTTCAAGGGCATCAAGCACGGCATCGGCGAGTCGGGCGGTGTGGTGCAGCACCTCGGCGGCAAGCGGTTCTACCCGATCATGGTTTCGGAGAAGCGCGGATGCCAGATCCTCGCGACGCTGCGAGGCCCGGGCGGCCATGGCTCGATCCCAGCGCATGGCGGCGCCATGGCGAAGCTCGGCGCGCTGTTGACGACCCTCGACACCGCTCACTTGCCAGTGCACATCACGCCGCCCGTCAGACTCCTGCTCGAGGGGATGCGCGACGCGCTCGACGAGCCGTGGAAGCAGCGCATCGGCTCTCTGCTCGACCCGAACCTGGCCGACGCGACGCTCTCGGAGCTCGGCCCGCTGGGCCGCAATCTCGACGCGGCGCTCCACAACACGGTCAACGCGACGATTGTCAGCGGGGGCCTGAAGGTCAACGTCATCCCGAGTGAGGTGTCGATTCAGCTGGACGGCAGGCTGCTTCCCGGCTTCGGGCCCGAGGACATGCTGAGCGAGCTTCGCGCAGTGATCGGCCCTGATCCCGAGCTCGAGGTCCAGCTCGTCGGGCCGGCGCAGCCGGAGGTCGACCTCTCCCAGTTCGACCTGCTGGCTTCAATCCTCCGCGAGGCTGACCCCGGCTCTGTGCCGGTGCCGTTCCTCGTCACGGGGGGCACCGATGCACGCCATTTCGCCAGGCTCGGCATACGCACGTACGGGTTCCTGCCGCTGAACAATCCCCCCGACTTCAACGGCTCGACCACGATCCACGCGGCCGACGAGCGGGTACCGGTCAGCGCCCTCGAGTTCGGGGCGCACTGCGTGTACGAGGCGGTGATGCGCTACCGGGGCTAGCCGCGACCGGCAAATAAGCGGCGGTAAGCATGCCGAAATACGTCGGCGCTTCGTACGAGACGAGTCTCCCGCTCCAACCCTTGGCGGTCGCGCCTTGGAGCATCAACATCTGCCACCAGCTGTCGGCCTTGGCGCTTTCCACAAGCTCAAGGGGGATGCCGGCAAGGCGGTCCATGTGATCGTCGCGGACGAGCTCGCAGATCAGTTGGTCGTATTGCTTGGCGGCGGGGTCGAAGCCATAGGGGCCCTGCGGGTCGTGGGCGTGGCCGTGGTCGGCGCTGGCGATGAACGCCACCCGGAGTCGTGATTCGTTGGCTGCCTCCGCGATCGCCCCTCCGGCGTTGATGTGATCCTCCGCGGAGAGATCGCGCGCCGGGGTGATCACCACCAGAGGAACAGGCGGATCGGTCCGACCGCCCATGAACCACAGCGGAATCAGCACACCCCAGTCCATCGGCGCGACCGCTTCGGCTGGATCGTTGCCGCCAAAGCTGATGCCTGAGGCCGGCACCCCGGCTGCGACCAGAGCTTTCAGCACCAGCCAGGCCAGCGTCATCTCGGTCGGCACGTCCAGCGCGATCGACGGAGGCGCCCCGGCAAGCTGGCCCGCGACACGGCCGGAGACGATGACACCCATGGAGGCAGGAATGTGGACGTTGTGCGGGGTGGCGACGACCACGGCCTGCGGCCGCGCCGCGGCAAAAAGCCGGCCGAGCTCGAGCATGCCCGCGCGGGTCGGGGCCGCCAAGCCCCGCTCCTCGGGCGTGCAAGCCTCCTCAATGGCAAGCCCACCGTGAGGAGCGATCGCGGCGAATACAAGTCCCACCAGAGAGCAATTGTCCTCCCCGCTTGCCGGGGAGGTGGCGGCGAAGCCGCCGGCGGGGGCGTGGTGATTTGCACGACCATACTAAGAACCCGTGAAAGAGCTCTCGCCCTTGCGGCTGACCGAGTACAGCCACGGCGCCGGCTGCGCCTGCAAGCTGAGCCCGATCGAGCTGGGCCTCATCCTCGGCGCTCTCCCCGCGATCGTCGACCCCAACGTCATGCTGGGCGGCCCCCGCGACGACGCGGCCGTTTACCGCATCGCCCCCGACCGCGCCCTCGTCGCGACAGTCGACTTCTTCACCCCCATCGTCGACGACCCCGCAGAGTTCGGCGCCATCGCCGCCGCCAACGCGGTGAGCGACGTGTACGCGATGGGCGCACGCCCACTCTTCGCCCTGGGCATGACTGCCTTCCCTCGCGAGAAGCTGGGCACCGGACTGCTCGAGAAGATCGTGTCCGGCGGCGCGGCCAAGATGGGCGAGGCCGGCATCGCTGTGGTCGGTGGCCACTCCGTCGACGACCCCGAGCCCAAGTTCGGCTATGCCGTTATCGGAGAGGTTCACCCCGATCAAGTGGTTGGGCACAAGGGCGCGAAAGCCGGCGACGCTCTTTACCTGACCAAGCCGCTGGGCTCGGGCCTCGTCACTACCGCGATCAAGCGTGGCCTCTGCCCGCCCGCATTGGAACGCCAGGCGGTGGCCGTCATGTCGCATCTCAACCGAGAGGCATCGGCGGCGATGATTGCCAGCAACGCCACCGCGGCGACCGACGTTACAGGCTTCGGCCTCATCGGCCATCTGAGCAACCTCGTCGGCGGCGCAGATATCGACATGAGTGCGGTCCCGTTGATGGACGGCCTGCGAGATCTTGCCAACCGCGATCTCTTCTCGGGCGGCAGCCGGCGCAATCACGCGGCTTATCGGGACCAGGTGGACTGGGGCGGGGTCGCAGAGGTCGATCAGCTGATCCTCTGCGACGCACAGACGAGCGGCGGCTTGTTGGTGGCAATCCCACCGCAGAACGCCACGCGCTTCGAGTCAGCCCTGAGGTCGAGCCCGTACCCGGCGGCCCGGATCGGCACCATCAACGGCACCGGGTCGATACGCGTTCGCGGGCGAGGCTAGGCATGGGCAAGCTTCGCGTCGCTGGGGGAGAGGCGCGCGGCCGCCGCCTCAAGACCCCGAAGGGAATCCGCCCGACGCAGGGCATCGTCAAGGAGGCCATGTTCAACCTGGTCGGTCCTGCGATCGACGGCGTGTACGTGCTCGACCTCTTCGCCGGTTCTGGAGCCATCGGCATCGAGGCTCTGTCGCGCGGCGCGGCTGGCGTCACGTTCGTGGACCACGAGCCGCGTGGTCTTGCTATCCTGCGCCAGAACTTGGAAGTCCTCGATCTCAAATCGCTCGCACAGGTCGTCAGAGCTGACGTCGTACGCTGGCTGGACAGCTCGCCTGACCAGTTGAGGCAGGCCGGGTACGTGTTCATGGATCCGCCTTATGAAGACCCAATCCTCGATCGTGCCCTGAAGGCCATCGACCGCGTGGTGACGGCCGCGACGGTGGTCGTGGAGCACTCGCGGCGCCAGGAGCTGCCTGCCCTCACGCGCATGCACGTCGACAGGCAGCGAAAATATGGCGACACGATGGTCAGCGTGCTGCGCGCATGAACCACGAACCGAAGGCCGCTGTCTATCCGGGAAGCTTCGACCCTTTCACCAACGGCCACCTGGACGTCGTCGAGCGAGCGCTCAAAATCTTCGATGAGCTCATCATCGCCGTCGCGGCGAACCCAGACAAACGCCAGCCTCTGTTCAGCGTAGAAGAGCGCATGGCCCTGATCTCGCAATCGCTGAAGGGTCGAGAAAGGGTCCAGGTCGCGAGCTTCACGGGGCTCACGGTGGAGTACGCAAGATCGCGCGGCGCGACCACCCTGGTGAAGGGGCTGCGTGCGTACTCCGACTTCGACGCTGAGCTTCAGCAGGCGCTCATGAACCGCAAGCTGGCCCCTGACATCCACACGGTGTTCCTGATGTCGGGCTTCGCCCACATCTTCGTGTCGTCAAGTATCTTGAAGGACATCGCGAGCTACGGCGGCAACGTCTCGGACCTGGTGCCGTCGGCGGTGGCCAAGGCGTTGAAGGAGAAGTACAGATAAAGGTCGACGAGCTTCTTGACCATTTCGAGCAATTGGTGCACAACGCACGGCACGTCCCTCTTTCCAACAACGTGATGGTCAATGAGGACGAGGCGATGGAGCTCATCGACCAGATTCGCTTCAACCTTCCTGATGAGATCAAGCAGGCCAACTGGACGGTCTCGGAGCAGCAGCGGATCATCACCGAGGCGCACGCCGAGGCGGCGCGCATCATGTCCCGGGCCAACGAGAGGGCCGAGGAGACGTCGTCCGACCACGAGGTGCTGCGCCGGGCGGAGCGGCAGGCTTCGCAGATGGTCAAGGAGGCGCAGGCCAAGTCCGACCGCATCATCCAGGAGGCCGAGAGCTACGCCCTGGAGCAGCTGAAGCAGCTGGAAGCGCACCTGGGCAGAACGCTGGCCACGGTCCGCCGCGGGGTGGAGGCCTTGCAGTCGACCACTCCGGCTTCAGCCGAGACAGAACAGACCTAGCCGGGGGCGAATCGCCATATCCGGTAAAATTCGCCACCAATGGCACAACCGAAGGTCAAGCTCTCCAAATCGAGGAAGGGCCGCCGCCGATCCCACCTGGCACTGGCGCTGATCCAGCTCCAGCCGTGCCCAAACTGCAAAAAGCCCAGGCGCCAGCACTCGATCTGCCCCAGTTGCGGCCATTACGCGGGCCGCGAGGTGATCAAGACCGCGTAGGGCGATTCCCCTCTCCCTCTGGGAGAGGGTAGGGTGAGGGTCATGCCCAAGATCGCTTTCGTTTTCCCCGGCCAGGGCTCTCAGCACGCCGGCATGGGCAAGGAGCTCCTCGACGATCCCGAGGTCGCTGAGCTTTGCGAAAAGTGCAGTGAGGCCTCCGGCGTCGATCTGAGGCGCCTCCTCATCACGGCTGACGACGACGAGCTGAAGCTGACCCAGAACGCGCAGCCGGCCCTGTGCTTCGTGGGCGTGGGCTTGACCCAGCTGCTCAAGCGTCGCGGGATCGAGCCCACCGCCGCGGCCGGGCACTCCGTCGGCGAGTACGCAGCCCTCGCCGCGGCCGGCGCGGTCGGCGCGCCGCAGGTCATCAAGGCAGTGATCGAGCGCGGCCGGGCGATGGCGGAAGCGTTGCCTGCCGGCACCAGCTCGATGGCGGCGGTCCTCGGTCTGTCGGCCGAGGCCATCGATGCCGCGCTCGCCGGCATCGACGATGTATGGCCCGCCAACTACAACACCCCGACGCAGACGGTGATCGCAGGAACAGTCGGGGCACTCGAGGTCGCCACGACCGCGCTCCAGGCAGCGGGCGCAAAGCGGATAGTCCCCCTGAACGTGAGCGCCGGGTTTCACACGCCCCTGATGGCCCCGGCGGCGGAACGCCTGCGAGCCGCCCTCGAACGCATCGAGTGGCGTGCGCCGAAGCTTCCCGTCATGGCCAACCTCACGGGTCGCGAGCATCAGGGCGGCGATCGCATCCCGCACGTGATGGAGATGCAGCTGAGGTCGCCGGTGCGGTGGGCGGCCTGCGTCGGGTCGCTGGTCGAGCTCGGCTGCGACATGTTCATCGAGGTGGGCCCGAAGCGAGCCCTGACCGGGATGATGCGCGAGCTGGCGCCAGGCACCGCCGCGGTCGCTGTCGCCACTCCGGCTGCCGTCTCCGAGCTATCTGTCTCAAGCTAGGTCAGGCAAGGCTGGTAAAGTAGCGAAGCACCCGCCCACGCGCACCGGAGGCGAGATTTGGAAACCCAGAAACTAAGCTTCGAAGACTTCAAGAACATCGTGGTCGAGCGTCTTGGCTGTGAGCCAGAGCAAGTGACGATGGACGCGTCGTTCCAGGAGGACCTGAACGCGGACTCGCTCGACCTGGTCGAGCTCATCTACGCGTTCGAGGAAAACACAGGCCTCGAGATCCCCGACGAGGACGCTGAGAAGATCACGACTGTCGGCCAGGCCTGGGAGTACATCCAGGAGAAGTCCGCCTCATAGCACAGACCTCGGCGCCTCCCGCTCCAAACCTCCAGCTGCTCCAGCAGAAGATCGGCATCCATTTTCGCGATCCCAGCCTTTTGCTGGAAGCGGTGACCCACAGCTCGTTCGCCAACGAGAGCCCTCACCTTTCCCCGCGGGACAACGAGCGTCTCGAGTACCTCGGTGACGCGGTCCTTCAGCTCATCACCGCCGAGTACCTCTACAAGCACCACCCCGGAGCGAGCGAGGGCGAGCTGACGCAAACGCGCTCGGCCATGGTGAACACGAACACGCTGGCCCTGCTCGCCGAGCAGCTCGACATGGGCGCCTACCTCTATCTCGGCAAAGGCATCGCGAAGGGCGGCGGGCGCAACTTGAAGTCGCTGCTCGCGAACATGTTCGAAGCCGTGCTTGGTGCCGTGTTCCTCGATGCGGGCTACGACGCGGCCTATCACTACTACCTCAACCGGTACCGCTCGCTGCCGTCACCGGCCCAAGACGAGAACTTCAAGGGCCGCTTGCAGCAGGTGGCGCAGGAGCGATTCGGTGAGACGCCCTTCTATGACAGCGAGGGCGCGCGGGTCGGCAACCATCGCGAATACACCTCGGTGGTCTTTGCCGGCGCTGAGCCGCTGGGCACCGGCCACGGCCCGACCAAGCAGGAGGCCGAGCAGGAGGCCGCGCGGATCGCCCTGGAAAAGCTGACTGGCACGTCGAGCGCGAAGATCATCGCGAAGCCCGCGAAGACCCCGCGCCCGCGCTCCCCGCGTGCTCCACGCACTCCTCGCGTCGCAGCGTTGCTGCCATCGGATGGGAATGGGGTTGCCTCGCAGCCTCCCGCCGTGGAGCCTGAGGCGGTGCCGAACGAAGCCCCGCAAGCGGTTTCCGAGCCGGTGGCAGAGACACCCGAGCCGCCGCCCCCGGCGCCGAAGCGGAGCCGTCAGTTTGGGGAGCCGCTCGAGTAGGGGTATCCACAGGTTGTATGCGGCTCCGAGCAGACCCCTAAATCTGCCCCCTCTGATACCCTAAACCCAACTTGTTCCTTCGCTCTTTGCACCTGCTGGGTTTCAAGACTTTCGCGCGGCCGACCGAGATCCGGTTCGAGGGCGGCGTGACAGCGATCGTCGGGCCCAACGGCTCCGGCAAGACGAACATCGTCGACGCCGTGAAGTGGGTCCTCGGCGCAGGCAGCGCCCGCGACCTGCGAGGCAAGAAGATGGAGGAGGTCATCTACGTCGGTGGCGAAAGGCGTTCAAGGTCGTCCTTCGCCGAGGTGACGCTCGTCTTCGACAACACGGCCGGCCGCCTGCCCGTCGACTACCACGAAGTTGCGATCAAGCGCCGTGTCGAGCGCGATGGCGAGAGCGACTACTTCCTCAACGGCAGCCGCGTGCGCCGCCGCGACCTGATCCATCTTCTATCGTCGACCGGCCTCACTCTCGACTCGTACGCGATCATCGACCAGCACGACATCGAGAACATCGTCGTGTGCTCGCCCGCCGAGCGTCGGCAGTTGCTGGAGGAGGCGGCGCAGGTGCGCGGCGTCAAACAGCGGCGGCAGGAAGCGGGCCAGAGGCTGACCGAGCTTGCCCAGAACTTGCTGCGGCTCGAGGATCTCAGGTCGGAGATCGAGCCGCGTCTCGAGATCGTCCAGGCACAGGCTGCAGCGGCCCGCGAGGGAGCCGAGGCGGCCGCGAGGCTCGACCTGCTCAGAGGCAGCATCGTGTGGGAGGAGTGGCGCGAGGCCCGGGATGCTCATCGCCGCGCCACCGGCCAGGCGCAATCCCTGGAGCGAAAGCTGGCAGAGGCGCGCGAGCTGGCCAAGGCGACAGAGGACGAGTTCCAGGCCGCGCGGGCTGAGGTTCAAGCGGCCCAGGACCGGCGCCTCGGAAGGCAGCGAAAGCTGGGAAAGCTGGGGCTCGAGCTGGCGGCCGCGGAGCACGCCCTCCAGCTCGCGGAGGAACGCGCCAACGGGCAGCGTGCCCTCGCCGAAGCCGTGCGACGCGAAGACGCAAGCAACCAGACCAAGTCGGCGGCCGCAGAAGCGCTCCAAACCCAGCTGGCCCAGGAGTTCGAGCAGGCCAGGGCTGCCTTGGAGGCGGTGCCCGAGGCCCCCCCGCCTCCGGCCGCACTCGACCCGGCGGTGGTGCAGCAAGCCCGTCGCGAGGCCGAGGGCGCGCGACGCGCCGTCAGCGCAGCGACCTCATCGGTGGCCGGCCTTCGCACCAGGCGCGAGTTCCTCGAGGAGCAGGTGGCGCGGAACACCGCGCTGGCGGCTGCCGCGGAGCAGATCCCGGGCGCCGAGGCGGCGGTGGCGATCGAGATGGAGGCAGCCGACGCTGCCGAAGCCGCTGCGATCGCCGTCGGGCGCCTGCGTTCCGAGCTGGAGGGCCTTGATGCGCTCCGGCCGGCGAGCGCTCCAGGTCTGGTCCGGCTGGGCGAGGTGATCACACCGGCAGACGGCTACGAGGTCGCGCTATCGGCTGCGCTGGGTTCCCTCGTCGACGCGCTCGTCGCTGCTGACGCAAGCGCCGCGGCCGCCGCCGCGCCGCCAACCGAACCTCAGCGCACCGTGCTGTATCCGGGGTCGGCTGCCGGCTCCCCCGAGCCAGGCTCGCTAATGGAGCACGTCACCCTCCGAAAGGGGTACGAGCTCCTGGCGCAGCGACTGCTTGGGCACGTGGTCGTGGGTCAAGACGTGACGTTGGCCGGCGTTTATCGCGAGGACGGGCTGGTTCGCGCCGGCTCCGACCCGCGCGTGGAGATCGATGCCCGCCGCTCACGCCTGAAAGGGCGCATATCGGAGCTCGAGCCCAGGATGCTGGAGGGCGAGGCCGCCGGTCACCGACTCAAGGCCGCGGAGGCCGCGCTGGCAGAGCTGCGGGCCCGCGCTGCCGGCGCTACGAAGCTGGACGAGTCGATCCGGATGATGGACGCCGCTCGAGCCGAGGAGAAGATGGAGGCAGACCGGCTTCCAGAGCTCGAGCGGATCGCCACAGGAGCAGAGGAGCGGGCAGCATCGGTGGGCCGAGAGCTCGAGAGCCACCTCGAGGCGCTCGGCGCCCACAGGACCGCGTCGCATCAGGCGGAGCTCGAGAGGGCTCGGTGGCGCGATCGAGTCGAGGACCTACGCCGCCAGCTTCGTGCGGTTGAGGAGGACCTCGCCGGCCTGCGGTCGGTCGCCGACCAGAGAGCGAGACGGCTGGCGGAGGCCGAAGGCCTGGCGACGGCAGCGTTCGAGATCCTGCCAGGGCTGAAGACTTCGGCCGACGCCGCACGGACGGAGCTGGTCGAGGCTGAAGGCGAATCGCCGGAGGAAGAGGCGGAGCTGGAAGAGGGTGCCCGGCGCCTGGGCCTGCTGGATGAGACGCGCATGGAGGCCCGGCTCAAGACCGGCACGCTGGAGGGGAACCTCGAGCTGCTGGCGCGCGAGGCGGAGCTTCTGCAGGCGCGGATGGACGAGATTCGCTCGCGGATGCCGGACGGCGTGGCGCCGGAAGAGGTGCCGGGCGGCAAGGCACGCGAGCGCGAGATGCGCGCGCTCGAGCGCCGGCTCGAGGAGATCGGTCCCACCAACGCGCTGGCGGATGCGGAGTGCCGCGAGCTGGCGGAACGCTTCGAGACGCTGCGCACGCAGCTCGACGACATCGCCGCGGCCCGTGCGGATCTCGAGCAGCTCATCGCCAAGTTGAGAGAGGAGGAGGAGTCGCGATACGAGGCGGTGTTCGGCGCGGTCGCAGCCAACTTCCACGAGTATTTCTCGCAGCTCGCTCCTGGCGGCCGCGCGACCCTGAAGCATGCCGATGGGGATGACGGTCCGCGGTCGGGAGTCGAGATTCTCGTGCAGCCTGCCCGCAAGCGGCTGCAGAACGTGACGCTTCTATCGTCTGGTGAGCGGTCGCTCGCCGCGCTCGCGCTGGTGCTCGCGCTCGATGAGGTCAACCCGAGCCCCTTCACGATTCTCGACGAGGTGGACGCAGCCCTCGACGATGCAAACGTCGACCGGTTTGGTGAGATGCTCGAGCGGCTCGGATTGCAGCGTCAGTTCCTGGTGATCACACACAACCACGTGACGATGTCGCACGCCTCGAGCCTCTACGGCATTCACCTTGACGAAAGTGGTTCGTCTCACCTGGTGTCGGTGCGGCTCGAGGACATCCGCAAGCCGGCCGTTCGAAGCGCCAGCGCCGCCCAGGCGGGCTAGGGAACCCGCGCGAGCGTCTGGAGCCGGGTCACCGGACGGACACGCACCGCGCTTGCGGCCGGCCTGCGCGCTCTCAGCCCGCCGCTGGCGCCGAGCTACTACGAGGAGCTGGAAGAGCTGCTCGTGTCAGCGGACCTCGGCCCCGCGATGGCCGCTCGCCTCACGGCCGGCGTAAAGAAGCGAACGCCGCGTACGCCCGAGGAAGCGATTGAGGCGCTGGCGGCGACCGCCATCCCGATGATGTCATCCAGGCCGCGGGATCTAGATCTGCGTGCCCGACCTGCATGCGTGCTGCTCTACGGGGTGAACGGTGCGGGCAAAACGACGACGATCGGCAAGCTCGCCCACCGTCTGAAGGGGCAAGGCCACAAGCCGCTGGTGGTGGCCGCCGACACGTACAGGGCCGCCGCGATCGAACAGATGGTGGTGTGGGCGGAGCGTGCGGGTGTCGAGAGCTTTGCGGGCAAGTCGGGGGCCGACCCGGCATCGGTGGTCTTCGACGGACTGCAGGCGGCGCGCGGGCGCGGAAGCGACGTCGTGCTCGTCGACACCGCGGGGCGCATGCAGACTCAGCGCAATCTGATCGAAGAGTTGGCCAAAGTCGGGCGAGTCGCGGCCAAAGCACTCGGCGACCAACCGTTTGAATCGCTGCTGGTGCTGGATGCGACGGCTGGGCTGACGAGCCTTATCCAGGCCCGCGCTTTCAACCAGGCGATCCCGATGACCGGGCTGGTGGTGGCGAAGCTCGACAGCACCGCGAAGGGTGGCGCGTTGATCGCGATCGAGGCTGAGCTGGATGTGCCGGTCAAGCTGGTGGGAGTGGGGGAGGGGATCGACGACATCGCCCCTTTCGACCCGGAGGCCTTCTTGCGCGCGCTGTTCGAGGCTTGAGAGTTGGCGCGGGCTGATCCTCACTGCCACACGACAGCCTCGGATGGCATGGTCACGCCGGCTGAGCTGGTCGATGCCGCAGTGAAAGCGGGAGTCGATCTCATTGCAGTGACCGATCACGACACGATGGCGTCGGTCAAGGAAACGCAAGCTCGAGGCGAGGCGGCGGGTTTGACAGTGGTTGCTGGCCAGGAGGTGACCACGGCATGGCCGGCGCAGACCCACATCGTGGGGTGGTTCCTGGAAAAGCCAATCAAGCGCGGCATGTCGCTCGAGGAGTCTGTCGCCGCGATTCACGCGCAGGGTGGGCTCGTGATGGTGCCGCACCCGTTCATGCCGGTGTACTTCGGTTCGATCCAACCAGGCATGCTCAGGCGGTTGATCGAAAAGCAAAGCGTCGACGCCATCGAGATGCTGTCGACAGTGCCGATCGGCGCGATGCGCCGGAAGGTGCTACATGAATTCTGGGAAGCGAATCGCGAACGCCTGGGCGCACCCATCGGCGCGAGCGACTGCCACTTTGGCCCGGCCGACATGGCACGCGCAATGACGGAGTTCGATGGCGACTTTCGCACAGCGGTGATGGAACGCAGAACCAAGCCGGTGGCAGGGGTACGTCACAGGGTCCCAACGGGAATAGCGCTACGCCAGCAATGGCGCGCCTTAGTCGAATTGCCGATCGAAAGGATGCGCGGGAAGACTTAGCTAATCCGGACCGCGCGGCGAAGGACCGAAGGTCACCGTCGGCGGAATGGTCAACATCCGTCCGCCGTCCTGGCGAACCAGCTGCCAAGCACCCTCATGCACCATCCAGTGATGCCGGTAGCAGAGCAAAGCGAGGTTGGAAAGATCGCTTGTGCCGCCATGAATCCAGTGCACGAGATGGTGGCCGGAAGTCCAGCTCGCCGGCCGGTCACATCCCGGCCAGACGCAGTGGCCATCACGAGCATTGAGTGCCTTGCGCGCCGGTCCAGAGATCACGCGCTTGGCACGTCCGACATCGATGACTACGGAGTCGGAGTTGAGCAGGATCCTGGTGATCGAGCAATCGCACGCCAGTCTCTCGACCGCCTTCGAGGAGATGGGAAGCGAGAACTCAAGTTCGGCAGCGGGAGCGCCGTCGAGCCCTTTCAAGGTCTCGAGCGAGGTGGTCACCTGGAGGTGCGTGCGCTGGCTGCCGTTCTGCGGCACCAGCCCGTTGTCCAGATGGTGCCAGGCAACGTCAACCAGGGCATCCGCCATGCGCCGGTCGTAAGGCCGCTTGTCATCGGCGCCAGATCGCCGCGCCAGCGGCTCGAGCACGGTGCGAATCACAGCCCCGCTCTCAGAGTCGAACTCACCGCTCAGTAAGACAGCGCCACTGTCCTGGTCGGTGCTGATGCGCAGACTGCGGTTCTCGACCAGGTCAGCCTCGGTCGCCGCATAACCCTTGGGTCGGCGGCATGCCGGAGATGGCGACAGATGTGGTGGAACTTGCCCACAGTGTTGTCGAGCGCTTTGGCAAGCAGCCTCTGCTCGTCGAATACGTTTGCCGTGGGGGATAAAGCAAGCGCATCGGCGGTCCTGGCCATCACCACCATGTGGCCGAAACCAACCTTGCCCTCGGCCATGGCAACCACGGTGTTGGACAGCTCATCGAAATGCTCGCCGGCGGCTACGTAGTTGGCAGCCTGCGGGCCGGTCAGGTGGCAGTGGATGCGGATCCAGTCGATGGGGGTGGTAGCGCCCCATTCCTCGTACTCGTTGGTGGCAGCGAACTCGGCGGCTTCCTTGGCGAACATCAGCTGCATCAAGGAGATGCCGCGGCCCATCTCGATCAGGCGCTCGGCGCGAGTCCGAAGAACCTCTTCTGGGACCTCTATGTCATAGACGTCTTGCGTCGCGAGCATAGGAATATGGTACAAACAGATGTTCGGCCAGGCAAGGGTTTTGGGTTGTTAATTTGGCCTTTTTGCGCGCTCTTTTTATTGAACTCATCTACGCCCGTCGCGCCAATGCCACCCAGCACGCCAGCACCCTCCCGGCGTAACCAGAACTCCTCTTCCCAGTCCTTTTGAGCGCATCCCGATTCCCGCAAAGCGATCTCTCAGCCAATTTGCTCTTTTGCTCGCTCTTTTATTGAATTCATCTACGCCTGTCGCGCCAATGCCACCCAGCACGCCAGCACCCTCAGCGCGTAACGAGAACTCCCTTTCCCAGTCCTTTTGAGCGCATCCCAATTCCCACGAAGCGATCTCTCAGCCAATTCGCTCTTTTTGTCGAACTCATCTACGCCCATCGCGCCAGTGCCATCGAGCACGCCAGCACTCTCGCGGCGTCACGGACACACCCTCATCCCAGAAAGCTTTTGAGCTATTAATTCGCTCTTTTCATTGAACTCATCTACGCCCTTCGCGCCAATGCCACCCAGCACGCCAGCACCCTCAGCGCGTACGAAATCTCCTCTTCCCAGTCCCGTAATCCGCGCCGCATAGCAACCAAGGTGGCTAGGGGGGATCGCCCAGCCCGAACATCGACTCCAGGTCATGGGCGGAGAACTGCTGGAACGCCACCATCGTCTGCGTCCTCTCGATCCCCTCGAGCTTGGCCAGCTCCTGCGTGACCACCTTGGCCAGCTCCTCGTGCTCCCTGACCCGCACGATGGCCACGAAATCCCACTCCCCCGTCACCGTATAGACCTCAGCGACCCCCGCCACATCCGCCAGCTTGGGCCCCAGGTGCCCCAACCCCTCGCGACTGGCCTTGACAAGGATCACGGCGGTCAGCACGACGCCGAGTCTATCTGAGGGGGACGTCCCCCCTTGAGGCGGCGTGCCTGGCGGAGCCAGATCCCGGCGCACCCCCTGCCTTCCGTGGGCTTGCTAAGCTGTCAAGGCATGGCCCTTGACACCCTCCAGATCAGGAACCGCTACCTGGCCCTCTACGACCGCTACGGCGCCCTCCTGACAGACCACCAGCGCCAGGTCCTCGACCTCCACCTGCGCAACGATTGGTCCCTGGCAGAGATCGCCTCGAACCAGGGCACCTCGCGGGCCGCGGTCCACGACATAGTGCGCCGCTCCACCCGCTCCCTGGAGGACTACGAGACCCGCCTTGGCCTCCTCAAAGAAGCCGGCCGTCGCCGGCGCGCCATCGCCTCCCTGGAGCGCGAGCTCTCGGGCTTAAAACAACGCATGGCGAACCTGGGAGCCTAGTGTCCAGCTCCGGAGGCTCAACCGAAATGCCATGGGCAGCGCTGCGCGGTGCCCGAGGCACCCTGCGGGTTCATCCCGCTAGGCGCCCGATCTCTGCGTTGCCGGCTCCGCTACTCGCTTACAGGTCTATCGACATGCGCGCTCCGTTGCTCGCCGTCGCCTTGACCTCGGGCGCCGATCCGGCGACTTTCGGCCGATCCTCCGGAGCTGGACACTAATGTTCGAAACTCTCGGCGAGCGTCTCGCCGCCGCCCTCAAGAGGATCTCCGGCCGCGGCGTCCTCCGGCCCGAAGACGTAGACGCCGGCCTCCGTGAGGTGCGCATGGCCCTACTCGAGGCCGACGTCAACTTCAAGGTCGTCAAGGACTTCATCGAGCGCGTGCGGGCCAGGATCACCGGCGTCGAGATCGCCCCCGGCCTGACTGCCCCCCAACAGGTGATCAAGGCGGTCAACGCCGAGCTGGTCGACCTGCTCGGCGGCAACTCCGAAGGCCTCCGCTACGGCGGCACCCCCACCGTGGTGATGCTGGTGGGCCTGCACGGCTCGGGCAAGACCACCACCGCGATCAAGCTCGCGCTCCTGGCGCGCCGCGACGGACACCGCCCCCTCCTCGCCGCCCTCGACCTCCGCCGCCCCGCCGCCATCGACCAGCTGCGCACCCTCGCCGAGCGCGAGAAGGTGGCGTTCCACTCAGGCTCGGGCCCCGTGGAGCAGATCGCCGCTGCCGCGATACGCGAAGCCCAGCGCCTCGACAACGACGTGGTGATCCTCGACACCGCCGGCCGCCTTCATATCGACGGCGAGCTCATGGATGAGCTCAAGCGCCTGAAGGCCGCTGTGGCGGTGACCGAGACGCTCCTGGTCGCCGACTCGATGACCGGCCAGGAGGCTGTCAAGGTGGGAGAGGCTTTCGGGAATATCGGCCTCGACGGCGTGATCCTTACCAAGCTCGACGGCGACGCGCGTGGCGGCGCCGCCCTGTCCCTGAGGAACGCCACCGGCCAGCAGATCAGGTTCGCCGGCACAGGAGAGAAGCCCCAGGACCTGGAGGTCTTCCACGCCGAGCGAATGGCCTCGCGGATCCTCGGCATGGGTGACGTCCTGACCCTTATAGAGCGCGTCGACCAGAGCGTCGACAAGGAGAAGGCAATCGAGGTCGAGCGCCGCATGCGCGCCGGCCACCTCACGTTCGACGACTTTCTCGCCCAGATCCGCCAGGTTCGCGGGATGGGGCCGCTGGAAGGCATGCTGGACATGCTCCCCGGAGGCAAGGCCGTGAAGAGCCAGCTGGCCGGCAAGGACACCGAGCTCGAGGTCCGGCGCATGGAGGCCATGATCCTTTCGATGACGGCCCGGGAGCGCGCGCACCCCGAGCTGATCGACGGAGCGCGCAAGCGGCGTATCGCGCGGGGCAGCGGCGTGCAGCCTGCCGACGTCAACCGGCTCATCAAGGCGCGCGAGGCGATGCAGAAGCTCGCGAAGCAATTCGGGGGCCGCAGTGGAAAAGCCGGGGTGGCCCGGCTGTTTGGACAAGGAGGTCCAGGTTGGTAAAGATCAGGTTGAGGCGTATGGGGGCGAAGAAACACCCCTTCTACCGCCTCGTTGTGGCGGACGCGCGCTCACCGCGCGACGGCCGGTTCATCGAGCACCTCGGGTACTACGATCCGATGACCGACCCCGTGGTGATCAAGATCGACGGCGACAAAGTCGTGCGCTGGCTCCAGCAGGGCGCTCAGCCCACCGAAGCAGCGCGGAGCCTGTTGAAGCGGGAGGGAATCCTTGAGCGACTTGCAGAGACACGGAAGTCGACCGCCCCGGCGTGAGGGCTCGGGCGGCCGCGGTCCGTACAGCCGCGGTTTCAGGCGCGAAGGTCCATCCGGTCCCCCAGGGCCGGCTATCGACTACAAGGCCCTGGTCGAGTACGTCGCGAAGTCACTGGCCGACAAGCCGGACGAGGTCGTGGTCGAGGCCGTCGAACGTGGCGGTGGGACCATTGCGATCAAGGTGAAACTCGCTGACGGAGACGTCGGCAGGTTCATTGGCAAGGCGGGCCGCAACATCGAGGCTGTGCGGACGCTCGTCCGCGTGGCATCGCTGCGCGACCGTAAGCGCGTGTTCGTCGACCTTGCGTCGGCTACAGATGACGCACCACGGGGCGCAAGGCCTTCAGGAGGCGGCGACAGGGAGTGATCAGGGTCGGGCAGGTCGCAGGCGGGTACGGATTGGATGGAGCTGTAAAGGTTGTTCCCTTGACAGACTTCGCCGATCGGTTTGACGCCGGAGCCACATTCTTGATCGACGGCGCGGAGCGCCAGGTCGAGTGGAGCCGGCCTGGCCACCCGGGTCTGGTGGTCAAGCTCCTCGGAGTCCATAACCGCACCATGGCCGACCTGTTTCGCGGCCGGTACATCGAGGTCCCCGCAGGGGCCGCCAGGCCGCTCGCCGAGGGCCGTTACTACCACCACCAGGTGGTGGGGCTGGCCGTGCTCACCAGCTCGGGGCGCTCACTGGGCACAATCGCCGAGATTCTCGAGCGGCCGGCCAACGACGTGTGGGTCAGCCGGGAAGGCGTGGTCGAGCACCTGATCCCGGCCACGAAGGACGCAGTTGTCGAGGTGGACGTTCCGGGCGGCCGAGTCGTGGTCGCAGACTGGCTGGTCCAGGTCGAGGACGCATGAGCACCATGCGATTCGATGTGATCACTATCTTTCCGGGGATGTTTGCGCCCGTGTTCGCGCAAGGCGTCGTGGGCCGTGCCCTGGACCGCGGCCTGATCGAGCTCCACGCTCACGATCTGCGCGACCACACCCACGATCGTCACCGGCAGGTGGACGACATGCCGTTCGGTGGCGGTCCCGGAATGGTGCTCAAGCCGGAGCCGGTGTTCGAGGCGGTGGAGTCGATTCGCCCGTTCAACACGGGTCCCATCGTGTTGATGGAGCCATGGGGCGAGCCGCTCGACCAGAAGCTCGCGGCCGAGCTGTCGGCCGAACCAGGACTCATCATCGTGTGCGGTCGTTACGAAGGCATCGACGACCGCGTGCGTACCGGCCTGGCGACGCGCGAGGTATCGATCGGCGATTATGTGCTGAGCGGAGGAGAGATCCCAGCCATGGTGCTGATCGATGCCGTCGCGCGGCTGGTGCCCGGCGTCGTCGGCGACCCTGAGTCCCTCGCTCAGGACACCTTTTCGAGCGAGCCGTCAGGATGGCCGCAGTTCACCAGGCCCGCAGAGTATCGAGGCCTGGGCGTACCCGATGTGCTCTTATCCGGCGACCACGCACGCATCCGCCAGTGGCGCCGCCAGCAAGCAGCAGCAAGACATGGTTCACAAATCAAGGAGTTGAAGAAGACATGAACGTTATCCAGCAGCTCGAGAAGGAGCAGCAGAAGGAAAAGGTCCCTGCCCTTCGTGCGGGCGACACAGTCAAGGTCCACGCGAAGGTCGTCGAGGGCACGCGGGAGCGCATCCAGGTGTTCGAAGGCATTGTCATCAGGGTGACCGGTGGCGGGCTCCGCCAGAACTTCACAGTGCGGCGTGTCACCCACGGCGTCGGGGTCGAGAGGACCTTCATGATCCACTCGCCTCGCATCGACAAGATCGACGTCCTGCGCCATGGCGACGTGCGCCAGGGACGCCTTTACTACCTGCGCGGCAAGGTCGGCAGGGCGGGTCGAATTCGAGAGCGCAGGAGCGCGGTCGCCGCGCCGGCGGAAGCTGCGCCAGCCGAGAGCACCGAGGAAGCCGAAGAATAGCGAGCTGTTAAGAGCCTGGCGCTTTCAGGCTGGGCTCACGTAACCTCAGGTCAACGGTGAAGGGCACATGAGCCGCCACATGCTCTGGCGATACGAGCGCATGGCGAGTGCGATGGGCTACCAGGTGGTGGCCGGTGTGGACGAGGTCGGCATGGGGCCGCTGGCCGGTCCGGTCGTGGGCGGAGCTGTCGTTCTTCCCATCGGTGTGCGGATCCCAGGCCTCGACGACTCGAAGCTCTTGACCGCGGAGCAGCGCGAGCGCCTCGACCGTGCCATCCGCCGCCGCGCGATGGCAGTGTCGGTCTGCGCTGTGGACCACGCCCAGGTCGACAGCCTGGGCCTGTTGCGTGCCCGTCACCTCGCTACAGCGGGTGCAGTGGCCGGGCTCAAGATCCCCGCCGAGTACCTGCTCGTGGACGCATGGGATGTGCCCGACGCCATGATCGCCCAGATGGCGGTGGTGCGAGGGGATCGAATCTGCGCCTCGATCATGGCGGCGAGCATCGTGGCCAAGGTCGCAAGGGATCGTGCGATGGTCGAGTACGACAAGCTCTACCCCGGTTACGGGTTCGCGGGCCACAAGGGTTACGCGACGCCCGCCCATCGTGCAGCCATCAGACGCCTGGGGCCGAGCCCCATTCACCGAACCTCATGGGCTCCGTTCCGAGAGCAAGCGCGGCCGGCCGGCTAGAGCTCGGACGAGCCGGCGAGAAAGCGGCGGCCGACCTCCTTAAGCGTCGTGGGTACGAGGTCATCGGCTCTGGCTTTCGGGCTCGCCGCGGCGAGCTCGACCTCATCTGCCGTCGAGGGCTCAACCTGGTGGTGGTGGAGGTCAAGACACGAACCGACGACGCCTTTGGCACACCCGCCGAGGCGGTCGGCCCGCGCAAGCGTCGTGCCTTGATGGCCGCGGCGGCCGAGTACCGCGCACTCGCCGAATGGCGCGGCGCGATCCGTTACGCAGTGGTGGGCCTGACGGTGAGCGGGGATGGCAAGTTCGACGCGGAGCTCATCGAGGACCCGTTCACGTAGCGCTTAAGTGTTTGCGACCGCAACCTCGTTTGATCGCAAGCGCGAATTGGCGACCCACAGGAGAAGGGCCACGATGGCGGCCGAGCCGGCAACCAGGACTACACCGGTGCTCCACATGAAGACGCCGAGCTGCGGGGTCGACGGGATCGGGCCAAGGCGCGCCGCGCCGCCGATCGCATCCCCGCCGTAGACAAAGAGCGCAAGCGCGCCGGCGCTGAGCAGCCCGAATCCAAGCGAGCCACCAAGGCCCGCGAACGTGCCGACGAGTCCAACCGCGCGCCTGTCGTCCAACGCATCGAAACGCGGGTCGATGCCGCCGGCCGACACTCCGATGGCCACAAATCCGCAGCCGAGCCACACGACCAGCATTCCAAGCTCGATGGCGTGGTCCGCGCCCTCATGGCTGACGATGGCGACGACGACGCTGAACACGATGGTCATCGCCAGCACCGGGGGCAGCGTCAGCAGAATCTTCGCGCGCAGCACCTGCCACATGGGCAGTGGCGCCATGCGAAGGAGCTGAAAGCCGCGCCGTTCGCTCGGAATCGAAGGAGTGGCGAGCGAGGTCGCCATGAACATCGACATGAAGCCGACCAGGAACACCTCGGCCCAAAAGCCACCCATGCGCTGCGACGGTCGCGAGACCGCAAACACGTAGCCGATGGGGAACAGCAGCGCGGGAAGAAGCCGGCTCAAACGCCTGATGTCGCGCCTGAAGCCCAGCCAATCCTTGCGTGCAATCGCGAACGCCGGGGACGAGGCTCCTCGCACCGGCCTGGCAGGCCGTCGCTCCTTGCGGCTCCATATGGCTTGCGGGCTGCCGAATACGCCGAGGCCCGCCAGCAGCGTTCGTTGATAAAGAACCGCGGCCAGAACCAACAGAACGACGCCCAGGAGGAACGAGAGCACCGACCAGGCAACGGCCGCGGTCAGGTTGCCGTTGATGATGGCGGTGAGAGCATGGCCCGGCCATGCGGGCGGCAGCCAGTCGATGCGCTGTAGCAAAGTGCTCAGGTTGGCGAGGTTCTGGCGGGAACGACCGCCGAAGGACTGCCGTAGGCTCAAGTTCCACGCCAGGTAGAGCCCGGCGCCGGTGAGGCCCGCCACCGCCGCGGCCACGTCGCGCGCCCTACGCGCCGGCACCCACTGAAGCACCATCGACATGAGGGCGGTCTGAACGCATGTGATTGCGAGCACCTGCACGAATATCAGCGGCACCACCACCACGAAGTAGATGGCGGGCGCGCCCGCGCCGGCGCCAACGCCCAGGATGACCGCAAGAAGGATCGAACTGATGAGCAGGTTGGCCGCCATCGCCAGGGTCAAACGTGCAGCGAAGATCTCGATCGTCCGCACAGGCGCGAGCGTAAGCAGAAGCAGGTCGCGGCCGACGAAGAACGTTGCGATGACAGTCGGGAACCCGACGACGAGCATCAGCACCGACAGCCCCGTGAAGCCGCCGACGAGCAGCGGGTCAATCGCCGTTGGAAGGAAGTGAGCCGCGCCGGCGCCGAGGCTGAACGCGCCGCCGCCGATGAAGATGCCGGCTGCGATCAAGAAGATCGCCAGGAGCGTCAAGCGCGCGGTTCCCCGCTTCAGCAGGCGGTGTCGCAGAGCCAGGATCTCGGCGCGCAGGATCGTTCGCGTCCCGATCAACGTGCTCATGCCAGGAGTCGTTCTATGAGCTCTCTTGACTCCGGCCCAGCGGTCAGCTTGAGGAAGAGCTCCTCCAGGCTGGCCTGTTCGCTGCCGGCCTGGGCGCGCAGCTCATCCATCGTCCCTGTCGCGGTGATGCGGCCGCGGTCGATGATGGCGACTCGCCGGCAGAGCGCCTGAGCCACTTCCAGGATGTGGGTCGAGAGCAGCACTGTCGTGCCGCGGCTGGCCAGCTCTTCGAGCAGGTCCTTGACGAGTCGCGCCGACCGAGGGTCCAGTCCGTTCGTCGGCTCGTCGAGCAATAGCACCGAGGGCTCGCGAATCAGCAGCGACGCCAACCCAATCTTCTGCCTCATGCCGTGGCTGTAAGCGCCGATCAGCTCGCCGTCGCGGTTCGCGAGCTCGAACAGGCCCAGCAGTCGCTCCATCCTCTGTTCGCGTTGCGCACCACGTGGCATCCGGTATAGGTCGGCGACGAAGTTGAGGAACTCGCGCCCAGTGAGATGCGGGTGGACGAACGGCTCCTCGTCGAGGTAGCCCATGCGCGCCTTTACGCTGAGAGGGTCTTTCAGAATGTCGATCCCGTCGATCACAGCAGTGCCGGAGGTTGGGGTGAGCAGCCCGCAGAGCATTCGCAATGTGGTGGTCTTGCCGGCGCCGTTGGCGCCGAGAAAGCCGAAGATTTCGCCGCGCTGGACCGCAAAGCTGACGCCGTCGACAGCCGTCACGACCCCGTATTTCTTGACCAGCTGCCTGGCCTCGACGGAGGGGGACGCACCCGGTGCGATCGAGGTCATCGCCAGCACGTTACCGGAAGTGGCGGCTGAGCTCCGATGCGTAACTCCGGCCCAATGAATCGGTGCCGCGAAGTAGCCAATCGTCCAGTCGGCGGGCGCCACGAGGCGGCGCCTGGGAGACCAGCAGCTCCTGCATCAAGCCCTCCAGCTCCTGGCGAGTGAGCACAACGTCGCGCACGAACAACCCGACGATGTCGCCTAACGCCAACGTCAATCGGGATGGCAGGTGCACGATGGGCGGCCTGCGGCGCACCGCGATCGCGACATCTTGGACCATCTCGGCGTAGGTGATGATCTCCGGGCCCGCCGCGTCCACCACCACGTTCTCGCTCTGCGCGGCCGCCCAGGTTGCGATCTCCGCGACATCTTCGCCGGCCACGGGCTGCACTCGATAGCGACCCATCTCGGGGATCACGAAAACCGGCATATTTCTAAGCAGCCACGCAATGTTGTTGATCAGGATGTCGCCAGGACCAAAGATGAGAGTCGGTCTGACGATGGCCCACGCTAGGCCGGATTCGCGAACTATCTCTTCGGTGCGCGCCTTCCCCGCGTAGTAGTCGAGGGGCGAGTCAAGAGAAGGATTGCTGACGCTGATGTGCACCACCTTGCGCACCCCGGCTTCGGCGGCGGCCGCTATCAGGATCCGCGTGTTGGCGACCGCGTCGCCGAAACCGACGCCGCCGTGCGGGAAGCGAACCCAATAGCTGTTGTAAAAAACGTCGGCGCCGCGAAGACTCTCGACCAGCGCGGCGTGGTCGGAGAATTTGAGCGGCGCTACGTCGACATCGACCTCCTGCGCCCCTGGGCGCTGAGGGTGGTTGGTGAGGGTGCGGACGCGCCGGCCGCCGTCCAGCAGCTTGCGGGCGATGAAGCGCCCCGTATAGCTGAACGCGCCGGTGACGACATCGAACCCGGGTTCCATCGCTGAGTCAGAACGGAAAACGAGTGAGGTCGTAGGCGAGGGAGCCTGGCTTCACATGGCCCGAGATCACGACGCGAGGGCGATGCCGCACGGCTTCGGCTTGATGAACCTCGGGCCGCAGCCCGTTGAAGATCGGAAAGCGCAGCGTGCCGTCGGGGGACCATTCCGAGTAGCGGACGCTGACCACGAGCTCCGGCCGGACCCAGTGGACCGGCTTGGTCATGATCGGGGGCGGCTCCAGAGGTGAGTCCTCCGTGGCGAGGGCCGTGAGCGAGTCGGTGACGGCTGTGGTCGCGGCGTCGTCGTAGCCGCCGCCGACCGTGCCGCACGGCAGCAGGCGCCCGTCCTCGTGGTAGCCGACGACCAGTGCATCGAAGGCCTTCTCACCGGTCCACCCGATGACGACGAAGTCATCCGACTTTACTGCCTTCACCTTGAGCCAGAAGGGACTGCGCTGGCCCGCGATGTATGGGCTTTGCTTGTGCTTGGCGACCACGCCTTCGAGGCCGCGCTCGAGACACGCTTCGAAGAGCTCGACCCCGTCCTCCTCGATGTGGTCGGGCACGAAGATATGGCCGCCGGGCTCCACCGCCTTTTGCAATCGCGCACGCCTTCTCAGCACGGGCTGGCGCATGAGGGGTTTGTCCTCCAGGTAGAGCGCGTCGAAAGCGAGATAGGCGACCGGGATCTGTTCGCGCATCGCCGCGCCGCCGGCCAGGCGCCGGCGCAGGCGGGGGTAGTCAGGCCGCCCGTCGTTGTCGGTGGCGACCAGCTCGCCGTCGATGACGCTGCCGGGCGGGACGCGTTTCGCCGCCGCGACGACCTCGGGCACGTCGGCGGTCAGGTCGTTGAGGCCGCGATCCTGGAGGCGCACGTGGCCGTCGTTGTCGCGAAATACGAGGCAGCGGAGCCCGTCCCACTTGACCTCGAAGAGGTAGTCAGGGGAGCTGAACGGGGCTTCGGCGGAAGCCGCCTGCATCGGCCTGATCTCAGCGGGAAAGCTCTCGAGAGCTATTTGAAGTTGGTCAGGGTCCCCGGTCATACCCTCAGATTAGGGTTACGAGGCTTTTCTGCGGGCCTTCTTTGCTTCGGCTGCCGGGGCTTCTCTGCCGCCTGTCTTCCGTGATTTCTTGGCCTGCTCGACCGACGCACGAAGCGCTTCCATCAGGTCCATCACCTTTGCGGTCTGCGGCTGCGCCGGGGCTTCGATCACCTCGCCATCGATCTTTGCCTGCACCACCTTCATCACCGCTTCCTTGTACTCGTCCTTGTAGCGGGAGGGGTCGAAGGTGTCCGCAAGGCTCTCGATCAGGGCTTTCGCCATCTCGAGCTCTTTCGGGTTGATCTTCACCTCCCCATCGAGGCCCTTGAGGCCTTCCATCGAGCGGATCTCGTCGGGCCAGTTGAGCGTATTCATGAGCAGGCCGGGTCCGTGCGAGTGCAATGCGGCGAGGTGCTCACGGTCGCGCAGGGCGATTTTCGCGATCGCCATGCGGCCTGTCGTCTCGAGTGCCTTGCGCAAGAGCTGATAAGGCTTCTTGCCCAGCTCCTCGGGCTCCATGTAGTACGCGTTCTTGAAGTAGAGGCCGGGCTCGATGTCGTCAGCGGGCACGAACTCGGTGATGTCGATGCTGTGCGCCGTCGCGAGGGGGAGGTTGTCGAGGTCCTTCTCGTCGATGATCACGTAGCGGTCCTTGCCGACCTCGAAGCCCTTCAGGATCTCGCCGTAGGCGACCTCGTGGTCTCCCTCCGAGCACCAACGCTTGTAGGTGATCGGCGATTTGTGATCGGGGCAGAGCTGGCGGAACGAGACCTTCGCGCTCGACTCCGTCGCGTTATACAGGCGAATTGGTATCGAGACCATTCCGAATGAGACGACGCCTTTCCACATTGATCGCGGCATGTTGGTGAGTTTATAGGTAAAGGCACAGCCGCTGGCTACTTTTCGTAAGCCGCCGTTCCGCTGCATATTAGTCGCGTGCAGCTGGGCGACCTCGAGCTATATCTCCTCATCGCGGGTCACTGGAAGGCGGATGGGGGCCTGATGTTCGGCGTCGTGCCCAAGGTGATGTGGGAGAAGAAACGGGCTGCTGACGGCAACAACATGATCGACATGGCGTGCGTCGGGCTCATTGCGCGGATCGATGGTCGGGTCGTCGTGTGCGAGACGGGCATCGGGACGAAGCTCGATGAGAAGAGGGCTCGGCAGGTGGCGCTGCGCGAACCGGAGGGTTTGCTCCATTCGCTGCGCAAGGTGGGGATCGCGCCTGACGAGGTCGATGCGGTCATCACCACGCATCTTCATTGGGATCATGCCGGTGGATTGACGCGGCGTGATGAGAGGGGAGGGCTCGAGCTGACCTTCAAGAAGGCGCGTCATTTCATCCAGAGGAGCGAGTGGGATTTCGCGCTGCATCCAGATCAGCGCAGCCAGTCGGCGTATTACCAGGAGGACTTCACGCCGCTCGCTGATGGCAATCGGGTGGTGGAGCTGCTTGACGGTGACACGGAGGTGCTGCCCGGGGTGCACGTGCGGCATGTGGGTGGTCACACGCCGGGGAGCCAGGTGATTGTTTTTAGGTCGGGGGAGCTGGCGTGCGCGGTGACGGGGGACCTCGTGTGCCAGACCCCGCACCTGAGGGTGCCGTGGACCATGGCCGCGGACCTGGATCCGCTGCGCGTGCTGGAACAGAAGGCGCGGTTGTTCGAGGAGGCGGAGCGGCATCGGTGGCTGCTGGTGCTGAGTCACGAGCCGGATCAGCCCGCGGGGTACCTGGAGGAGGGGGGGCGGTGGAGTCCGGAGCGGAGGCTTTCTTGAGCATGAGGACCGCGGATGGGCGCACGCTCGGCTACCACAAGATGGGGAGCGGTCCGGTGCTGGTGTGCCATCCGGGGGGTCCTGGGTTCTCGTCGCTGTATTTCGGCGATCTGGCCGGCCTTTGGGAGAGGTTCACCCTCGTGTTGCTCCACCCGCGGGGGACGGGGACCTCGGGGCGACCGAAGGATCCGAGGGCGTACCAGATCGAGGATTACGTATCGGATGTCGAGGAGCTGAGGGTGCACCTGGGGCTCGAGAGGTTGCTGTTGCTGGGGCATTCGCACGGGGGGGTGGTGGCGCTGGCGTACGCGGCCCGGCACCCGGGGACGGTGGAGAGGCTGGTCCTGGCTTCGACGCTCGCGCGGTTTGGTGAGCCGCAGCAAGAGGCCATGCGGGAGGGGATGGACAAGAGGTCGGGGCAGCCGTGGTACCCGGACGCGGTGGCGGCGCTCGAGGAGGAGCAGGAGGGCAAGTTCTCGAGTGATGAGGAGCTGGCGCAGCTGACCTTCCGGGAGCTGCCGCTCTACTTTGCGCACTACGGTGCGGCCGAGGCGGGGTATCTCGACACGCTCAAGGCGGAGACGCTCAATGCCGACGCGCTGAAGCTGTTCAACAAGGAGATCTTTGAGAGGTTCGACCTTCGGGGTGAGCTGGGGGCGATCACGGCACCGACCCTCGTGATCACGGGGGAGGAGGACTTCATCTGCGGACCCGTGTGCGCTGAGGAGATTGCGTCGGGGATCACGGGGGCGAAGAAGGTGATCGTGGGGGACGCGGGCCACATGATCTTCATCGAACAGCCGGAAGAGTTCGAGCGGGAAGTGGCCGATTTCTTGGAGGAGAGTACGGCTTAACAGGCAGGGTTGTCCGGCCCACGATCGGTTCTAAGCTGCGCCTCAGGTGCGTGTGTTGAGGGGGAGGGCAACAACGCAATGGAGGTGGGGAGGGCCCGGCGTGGGCTGTGTTCATCTGGCTCTGCGGGTCGGTGGCTGACGCGGCGCACGTAGCAAGTGGCGTGTGATGACGGGGCTGGGAAGTGGGTGTTCCGGGGGGTGTCTGGCAGTCCGTCAGGAGATGCGCGGAGGCAGGCGACCTGGGGGTAGAAATTTAGCTCCAAAATAGTTGCTGTTAAGGGCGTTTTTTCGTATTGATTTCGAATACGCATTTGCTAAAATACGAACATGCGTTCTATGGTGGATTTCGGGCACCAACCTAGCCCTAGCCAGACCCCGTTCCAAGTCATGGATCAAGGCCTGCAGCGTCTTCGCCATGAGGACCT